>CAWDJS010000009.1:0-523784 GCA_963802585.1 uncultured Alphaproteobacteria bacterium
TCTCCCGGCGCCACTGAAATTACTCATCTTTCCGATCTAACGCGGGCAGGCAATCCGCACGAAGCGGCTGGAGACCCGGCCGTATTGTCTAACACGCCGCCGCCTCTTCCGCTGGCCGGCAGGTCCTCGAAAGCGTGTGCAGACGTCTTCTTACCGACATCGATAAACCGCAGGAAGGACCGATGCAGATTACTTCAGTCCGCTATCGCGAGCTCGTCTCTTTGCGCGGCGGTGACCAACTCTCTAGCGCCGCGCTACGAGACCGCCTCGCGGCGGTCTCGATCGGCAATTTAATACTGCCGAGGTGCGCTACGCTGCCTTAAGGCAGCGCTCCGCTTGCAGCCTTGCGGATCACGTCAACGACAAGGTCAGGCTGGGAGAGCATGATGACGTGGCTGCTGTTTGCCTCGACGGTGGTCGCCCCCATACGCTTTGCCACGAAACGCTGGAGATCGGGATGCACGGTGCGGTCATTCTTGGCCACGATGAACCAGCTCGGTTTCGATTTCCAAGCGGCGCCATCGAGCTTTTTCTCGAACAAATCGGCGGCGGCGCGTAGTGGGTTGCCCACAAAACCTTCTGCTCTCGCTCGGGAAGGTCTCCCGCGAAACACTTGATGCCTTCCTCCGGAAGCATCCAGACGCGCCCGTCTGCGACCTCAATGTGAGTGAATATATCCGTCGGGTACTTATTTAGCTGGCTCTGCACGGTCTCGCCGACATCGGGAGCGACTGCGGCAATGTAGACCATCGCTCTGTCGTTGAATTTCCCTTCATATTCAAAGGCGACTTGCTTCGAGGACCTTTCGGAATCACAATCCGTCACAGTTGCGGCGCAAAATAATAATGGACCGCTGCCCTCCGAGGCCGGCACCCACGACTGGCATCTTGATTATCTCCCGTTCAGCCACTCACATAATTTCGACCATCGCTTGCGCCCAGAAACATTCCGGACAGCGATGGCGACGGCTTTCTTCTGACCGACCAGCACAACCAGCTTCTTGCCGCGGGTGACACCCGTATAAAGCAGATTTCGTTGCAACATGGCGTAATGCTGGGTCATGACTGGAATCACGATGGCGGGGTATTCCGAGCCCTGACTCTTATGGATCGTCGCTGCGTAGGCGGGCACCAGTGCATCGAGTTCGCCAAAGGCGTAAGTAACAACGCGACCGTCAAAACTAGCTAAAAGCTCACCGTCGTCGAGAGCGACCTCGTCAACATAGCCGATGTCGCCATTGTAGACCTCCTTGTCGTAGTCGTTCTGGATTTGCATGACCTTGTCACCCGGCGCGAAGGTCCATCCAAAGCGTTCGACCTTTTTCTCGCCCGCTGGATTTAACGCCGCTTGCAGCTCAACATTGAGCGAGCGAGCCCCCACACCACCTCTATTCATTGGGCACAAGACCTGAATGTCACGGATGGGATCGAAACTGAAGCGCGCGGGGATCCGGGTCTTCACCAGCTCGACAATGCGCTGCACCGCGATTTCCGGCTCTTCCGCTTGAACGAAATAGAAATCGCTATCTCTTCCGGGCGGGCTGAGATCGGGGATGATGCCTTGGTTGATGCGATGGGCGGTGGTGATGATACGGCTTTGCGCGGCCTGGCGAAACACCTCGGTCAATCGCACGACCGGTGTGGCGCCAGACGAGATTATGTCAGCCAGCACCTGTCCCGGCCCGACGGAAGGAAGTTGGTCAATATCGCCAACAATAAAGAGAGCTGCGGTGGCAGGCACAGCCTTCAAGAGCGCCTGCATCAGCATGACGTCCACCATGGAGGCTTCGTCCATAACCAGCAGGTCGCAATCGAGCGGATTATCGTCACCGCGCTTGAACCCGCCCGTCTTTGGGTCGACTTCAAGCAGCCGATGGATGGTTTTGGCTTCAAATCCGGTCGCCTCGGTCATGCGTTTGGCGGCGCGGCCAGTGGGCGCGCAGAGCACAAGCTCCACGCCTTTCGCTGCGAGAATGCGCAAAATACCTTCGACAATGGTGGTCTTGCCGACGCCCGGTCCCCCGGTCATCACGAGGGTCTTCGATATAAGCGCGAGCTTAATGGCAGCCACCTGGCTTTCCGCGAGAGCAAGCCCGATCCGTTCCTCGACCCACGGCAAGGCCTTGTCTGTATCAATGCACGCCCAGGGAAGCTTCCCGTTGGCAAGTTTAACCAAGCGCTCTGCGATGACCCGCTCCGGCCCGGTGCAGACCTGCCAGGAATATGCAGCGTGTTTCGCCGACACTATCGGCAACGACCGTGCCCTCCGATGTTTCGAGATCAAGCGCTGTCCGAACGAGGTCTATCGGAACCTCGAGCAGCTTCTCGGCCAGCGGCATCAGGTCGACCATCGGCAAGCCACAGTGTCCCTCGTCCATTGCCTCGGTGAGGGCGAACGAGATGCCAGCCCTGACTCGGATCATGGCTATCTTCTCGATCCCGAGCTTCATGGCAATCGCGTCGGCTGTCTTGAATCCTATGCCCCGAATATCCCGAGCCAGACGATAAGGGTTCTCGGACATGACCTGCACGGCATCGGCGCCGTAGGTCTTGAAAATCCGCACCGCACGCGCCGTGCCCACGCCGTTACTGTGCAGGAAGACCATGATTTCGCGAATGATCTTCTGTTCGGCCCAGGCGGCGGTAATGCGGCTGGCTCGAACAGCGCCGATGCCCGTGACCTCACGCAGGCGCTCGGGCTCGGCTTCGATGGTGTCGAACACCTTCTCGCCGAAGGCACGCACTAGCTTCTTGGCGTAAACCGGTCCAATGCCCCGTATCATGCCCGATCCGAGGTATTTCTCGATGCCGTCAAGCGACGTTGGCTCCGAAGTCTTCAGAAACTTCGCCTTAAATTGCCTGCCATGCGTGCGATCGTTGATCCATTCGCCAGATGCCGTAACCCATTCACCGGCAGAGATGACTGCCGCATGCCCGATCACCGTCACCAGTTCGCGCTGCCCACGTGCTTTAATCCGCAGGACACAAAAGCCGCTTTCCTCGTTGTGAAATGTCACGCGCTCGACCGGGCCCGCCAGAACTTCCTGCGTCATTGGCTGAGGCTGAGGTTTCATCGAAGGTGCTTCACTGGCCCGATGCTTCGATTGGGGTTGTAGGACTATCACGACCACAGCAATCGAAATGATCTATCGAGGATAAATGTGGCACGGACGCAGACGCAGAAGCCCTCGCGCGACTTCACCCGTCCGCCACGTCGCGCGTCGAGCATCACGCGAGTCAAGCTTGAGAAATAGTGTAGCAAGCATTGGAGGCCGAGGCACGATCCGGGCGAGAAGGCTGTTCATTTCGCCTCCCCCCGCCGACCGGCGCCGCGTTGTGGACCACGACAGCCCGTAAGGGCACCTTCCCGCGTTATCAGTGCAATCGAAAGACGCCATCGACAGCGCGTAGCTCGGCAGGCTTGATCAGCCTGGAGTGCGCGACGGTAACTGCAAACAGCGGGCCTTCGAGCTTTGTTTGCCAGAACGCGAGGAAACACTTTAGTGCCGGAAATGTGGGAAACATATCGTAGTCCTGCCAGATGTAAGTTTGCAGCAACCATCGACGATCCGGACGGTAATAAACAATTTCTGCCGTTGTCAGTCCGTAGCCTAAGACCTGCTTCCTGAAATCGTTGGAAACCGCATCTTGCTCGACCATGCCAACCTCCAGCCAAACCAAAATAGTTGCATGATTCTCAATTCGTCAGAAAGAAGAACGTTCAATAGATCATAATAATCAAAGCGCTAGCAGCACGTTACTTCGCCTGCTAGCAATCGCCGTAAGCGCTTCTCCTCGAGAAACCCAAGTTGTAGTGAAACATCGCGGGGCGGAAGCCCTTGTGTCCCAGTGGCACGGGCTTATAAGAGTGGCTAGCACTCGCTTATTGCGACTGCCAATCCAGAAATAATCAAAAAAGCCAAGGAGGATCGCATGAAATTCCGTCCGCTCCACGACCGCGTCGTGGTCAAACGCATTGATGCCGAAGACAAAACCGCTGGCGGCATCATCATTCCCGACACTGCCAAGGAAAAGCCCTCGCAGGGCGAGATCACCGCCGTTGGTCCGGGCGGCCGCGACGAAGCCGGCAAGCTGATCCCGATCGACCTCAAGGTCGGCGACCGCGTGCTGTTCGGCAAATGGTCCGGCAACGAGGTCAAGCTCGACGGTCAGGAACTGCTGATCATGAAAGAGAGCGACATCATGGGCGTTCTCACCGACGTTCCCGTGGCCAAGAAGAAGGCCGCTTAAGCGCCTAATCCCCCAACATTTCAAGGAACACATCATGGCTAGTAAAGAAGTTAAATTCGGCGTTGATGCGCGGGACAAGATGCTGCGCGGCGTCGACATTCTTAACAATGCGGTGAAAGTGACGCTCGGCCCCAAGGGCCGCAACGTGGTGCTCGACAAATCGTTCGGCGCTCCCCGCATTACCAAGGACGGCGTCACCGTCGCCAAGGAAATCGAGCTCGAAGACAAGTTCGAGAACATGGGCGCACAGATGGTGCGCGAAGTGGCTTCCAAGGCGGCCGACGCTGCCGGCGACGGCACCACCACCGCGACTGTGCTGGCCGCTGCGATCGTCCGTGAAGGTGCTAAGTCGGTTGCCGCCGGCATGAACCCGATGGATCTAAAGCGCGGTATCGACCTGGCGGTGGACGCCGTGGTCGCCGACCTCGTCAAGAACTCCAAGAAGGTCACCTCGAACGAGGAAATCGCCCAGGTGGGCACCATTTCGTCCAATGGCGACGCAGAAATCGGCAAGTTCCTTGCCGACGCCATGAAGAAGGTCGGCAACGAGGGCGTCATCACCGTTGAAGAAGCAAAATCGCTCGAGACCGAGCTTGAGGTCGTCGAGGGCATGCAGTTCGACCGCGGCTACATCTCGCCCTACTTCGTCACCAACGCCGACAAGATGCGCGTTGAAATGGAAGATGCCTACGTCCTGATCAACGAGAAGAAACTATCTCAGTTGAATGAATTGCTTCCGTTGCTGGAAGCCGTAGTGCAAAGCGGCAAGCCGCTTGTGATAATCGCCGAAGACGTCGAAGGCGAGGCTCTGGCCACGCTGGTCGTGAACCGTCTGCGCGGTGGCCTCAAGGTCGCCGCCGTGAAGGCTCCGGGCTTCGGCGATCGCCGCAAGGCCATGCTGCAGGACATCGCAGTTCTGACCGGCGGTCAGGCGATCTCGGAAGATCTCGGCATCAAGATGGAGAACGTCACGCTCGCCATGCTCGGTCGCGCCAAGAAGGTGATGATCGACAAGGAGAACACCACCATCGTCAGCGGCGCCGGCAAGAAGGCCGACATCGAGGCGCGCGTTCAGCAGATTAAGGCGCAGATCGAGGAGACCACCTCGGAATACGACCGTGAGAAGCTGCAGGAGCGTCTGGCCAAGCTCGCGGGCGGCGTCGCGGTGATCCGCGTCGGCGGCGCGACTGAAACCGAGGTGAAGGAGCGCAAGGATCGCGTCGATGACGCGATGCATGCGACCCGTGCGGCGGTTGAGGAAGGCATCGTGCCGGGCGGCGGTGTTGCGCTGCTGCGTGCCTCCGAGCACCTCAAGGGGCTGCGCACCAAAAACGATGACCAGAAGACCGGCGTCGAGATCGTGCGCAAGGCCCTCTCCTGGCCGGCTCGCCAGATCGCCATTAACGCGGGCGAGGACGGTTCCGTCATCGTCGGCAAGATTCTCGAGAAGGATCAGTATGCCTACGGCTTCGACTCGCAGACTGGCGAATACGTCAACCTGATCACCAAGGGCATCATCGACCCGACCAAGGTTGTTCGCGTCGCGATCCAGAACGCGGCCTCTGTGGCGGCGCTCCTGATCACCACGGAAGCCATGGTCGCCGAAGTGCCGAAGAAGAGCCAGGGCGGCGGCGGGATGCCTCCGGGTGGTGGCGGCATGGGCGGCATGGGAGGTATGGACTTCTAGCTCCAACCGTTCAGAACACGACAATAAGAAAGGCCCGGCAGCAATTGCTGGGCCTTTTGCGTCAAACAACCAACTTAGCTTTCGGCGACTCGATAGTCCGCAATCCGATAGTGGAACGATGACCGTCTGATTCCGCGAACGAGCGCACATCAAGCCGACTGTGCTTTCTCCGGCTAACCTCCGACGGCTCTGATCGGAGCGCGGTTCGGGCGCGCCAGCTTTAAACGAGCTGCTGGCAAGCCCACTCCGCTGTCTCAATCTCGCGAATTGACCGCGGCTCGGGCAGAGCAACGCTCTCCGTTTCGGAAACAAGAGCTGCATCTTGTATGTCGGGGTGGCGCAAAGTGCGGGGCACTGTCATTCCCCATAGCCGCCAACTCCCGCAACGACAGGTACGGGCGGCCCCAGACTGTGAGCCGCTTCAACAATGTTCCTGGGGCGAATACTGCTAGTCGCTTCTCGAGCCCGGCGGTGTTTTTTTACGCTGATGCTCGCACGAAACCATTTTTCAATCGCTACGAAACCGTCCGGAAACGATCACCAGCTAGCAAATTGCGGGTTCAGTGTGAAGTTGTAGCGGTGTTTTTTGTCGAGTTCTTTTCACAACGCAGATAGACGCACCTACCGGAGAGTTGTGCTGGTAGGCTTGCTGTTTTGCGCGGTGTTCGTGGTGGTCAGCTTTTTCTCCAGGGAACAGCCGGCAAATACCTACGTTTTGAAAAAGGCGGATAGGTTGGTTCGTAGCGCAGGCTCTGCAGTGCCTGCCAATTAATTTGCCCAAGAGAAAAACACTCGTCACGATCGCGGCGCACGACCGAAGCCCCTGCTCACTCCGGCGCGGACGGATCTATTGATCGAGATCACGCGGTCCGCCGGGCACGCCATACTGCCGATCGAACCATGCCCTTACAGCTGGCCAGTACTGGCGATTGCCCCAAAACCTGCTTCTGTGGAAACCCGCTGTCGCGTCTGTTTTCCAGCACATAGATCGCTGGACGGGCGATCTTCTCGGCGACACCCAGGCGTCGGATCAGTTCCGCGTCGTCGACAAACAGCGTCGGCTCGGCGTGCACGACCCGAACGACGTCTCGCTTCTTGCGCTTGCCCTTCGGCTCTTCGACCGTCGCCTCGGCCTCTTGCTGATGCTGCTGGTCGTCGTCCATGGGCGGCCTCCGAAAGAAACGCGCGGCCCGCCGCCCATTGCCTGTCGCCCGGCGACACGCCCGCAGCGGGGCGAGTGTCTGACGCAGGCCTGCGGAGATGATCCAGGTTCACGGAAAAGGCCGCGGATTCGCGGCTCCGCGGCCTGTCCGGATAAAAAAAATTTGGTTCCCAAATCTCGCCGGTGTTCCTCCTATAGAACACCCCTGTCCGAAAATGGAGTCAGGGAAAATACGGGGTCCGGTCCGATGTCTCCTTATCCCCTTAAAAAACGGCCCCAGCGCGGGGGCTGGATCGCGCTACGGCCGCTATTTCGAACCGGACACCAAATTCCGGAAGCATTCGGTGAGTGAGGAAAGTTCGCCGTCGCAATTAGTTTCGGCGGCCGCAGTTACCGCCCCAGCCGTCGGCGAGGCTCGCCAGCCGCTGCCGGTTACGCTTTCGGTAAGATCGGCGCCGTGATTGACGACCACCCACGACGAATTAGATAGGCGGATAGCGGCATCTAGCTACTTTCCGGCGCAAGAGCCGGCTTGATCTTTCGCCGCGACGTTGCGTCACCGTTGCCAGACAAGCCCGCGAGGGATTGTATATGCCCCCCAATGGGGGGCTTCCGATGAAACCGACTGGGCTAAATCGCGAGGCCATCGGGTTTGGCTGGCGCTCGCGCTAATGGTCTTAGCTGCCGGCGCATACCTTACCGGCTACATCGTGCTAGAAGACATTCTGGCGCACTTCGCACGGTAGCGCAGACTTATTGTCGCGCGGCAAATCGCACGGCGCCCTTGTGGCGCGGCTAGATTGGCCCTTACCGGGGCTGGATTTCATCCCAAACAATTTTCACCGGCAAGGGGTGGCGCGAATGCGGCCTCTTTTGATTCAAGCGCGCCCTTAAGTTGCCACAACTCGCCGATCATCTTTGTCGCGGCGGATTTGTTGAGTACCGCTTTGCCCCGTCTCGCCAACCTCACCGCACCCCACGGCGAGGCGGGGCACTTCAGGGGATCAGCCCCGTGACGTGTGCGATATTCGCCCCTTGCCCCAAACGCTCGTCGAACTACGGCGCGGTCGTGCGCAGCTTTGTGAAAGACATGGACGCGTTCTTTGCTGACATCAAGCGCGCGAACTCACCACCTCAGCGGTGAGGAAGCCTGGGCGTCGAGATAGCAAGGGCGGTACATGGTCATCAGCTGCTTGCCGCGCAGGAAGATCATGTGAGGCGTCAAGCCACCGCGCGCGGCGATCCAGCGCTGCACCGGCATCGGATACATCGAATACAGCACCAGGGTTGCTTCGCGATCGGTGATGGTGCGGCCCTTAGCGCCGAAATCCCACGCGGCGTGGAAGCCGAGCGTCGCGCGCGAGGTCACGCAGATTTTGTCGTGAGGGACTGCACCGAGAACGATAGTGCAGGCCGAGGCACAGAGACCATCAATGACCACGGTTTCGCCGGATGAGCGGAGACCCTGATATTTGTCGACGTAGGTTCCGATCCGACCGCCCCGATCATCCGCAATGCGGACTACCGCATGACCTGCTCCCATGCCCGCAAGCAGGAGAACTGCGGCGAGCACGCCCGTGACTAATTTCATGTCCCCACCCTTGGTTCGAGCAAACGGATTTTGATCGTTTTGCGTGATGCACGAAACGGCTACAGCCTCGTTCGAGTTCGTGTCTTTGTCTAGGCAACCCCGATCTAAAAAGATTAAATTCCGAAGCCATCCGCCGGCTGGTCGAGTTCGGGCTGAAGGGGAAATGAACATGAAGGCGCTTGTCGCATTAGCCGCTCTTCTCTTCGCCACGAGTGCGTTCGCTCAGAGCGCGCAGCCGAAGGGATTCGTCAAAGCGCCGGCGCTAGGAAAGCCACGGGCTCCCATCGGCTGCAAACTCGTTGGAACGGTCAAGGCGACGAAGCTTTGGGCCGGGGACTGCGTAGACGCCGCTGGACTTAGAGGTTCCGACCCGACCGCGGCCGAGCAACCCGGTGACGCAATTCCACCCGGTGAAAAGCAATAGCCGGCCAGCGCTCACGGGCCGGCATTCACCGATCACTGATCTGGTTAAAAATCCATCCCCATCATGGCTAAATCGCCTAAGGTGTGGGGTGTCGCCTGAGGTGGGAATGAGAACGATGTCAGTGGAAGAAGAACGGCTTGCAAATATCGAGGCAAAAGCAACTTTTGCAGCGCAATTGGCTCAACGGACATTCGTTAGATTGGTAAAGTCAGGAGCAATCGACACGAACGAAGCGGGCGTGATGCTCGAAGACTCGATCCGCGCGAACCGCAAGGGAAACGATATTCATAAGCGCGTTGCGAAACAATTTGAGATGGTGCGCAAACTCCTATTTCCGGAAGCCCCCGACATTTGACCAGCACCGCGACCTCGACGGCGTTGATCGGGCAGGCCGGCTGGTCGAGATCGGGCTGAAGGCGAAGAAGTGATTGCGCCGGAGCGCCGGAAATGAGTGAACTTGAGGCCACACCCGAACTGCCGGATGACACCCCCATCCGCGAAGTCCGTTTTCCGACGCGTATCAAGGACGCGCTGTTCGCTGCCGGCCTGAAGACTGTTGGGGAAGTGCGCGAAATGTCGGACGCTTCATTGCTTGCGCTCCCCGATTTCGGAAAGACTTCAGTCGCC
Source organism: uncultured Alphaproteobacteria bacterium (assembly GCA_963802585.1). Taxonomy (GTDB): domain Bacteria; phylum Pseudomonadota; class Alphaproteobacteria; order Rhizobiales; family Xanthobacteraceae; genus Bradyrhizobium. The sequence goes on from CAWDJS010000009.1 coordinate 9,742, forward strand.
CAGCTTCGCGATTTGTTGGGCTTGCCGTCGACCGATGGTGTAAGGCCCCGCGGCAAGAAGCCATCCGCCGGCTTAGTCGAAATCGGGCTGAAGGTGAAATTGAAGTGAACGATTTTAATCGGCGGCAAACCGACACTGGCGTCTTGATGTTGTTGAAGACGAGCAAGCTAATGGCCGAATATGCCGCTCGCCGTCTACGGCTTTAGGAGAACAGGGCGGGATTACCCCGGCCTTCCCTGTCGGGCGCGTTCGGCGGTGACTAGCTGATCTTTCAAAATCTCGTAGCCAACCTCGCGGAGGCAGGGATTGGGCCAAATCTGGTCATCCGAACAGTCGCTGCCGACTTCCTGAATTTCGAGCCGATCACTTTTGCCCAGCGGCGCCGTAACACTGGCTTCGACCTTCGGTGCGAAGCCGAGGAGAACGGTGATGCCGGCGGCGACAAACGCGCCAAGGGCGACGGCTGAAAGAGCTTTGATCATGACGGTCCCCTGTCATGGGCCTTTGCGGCCCTTCATTGATGGTCGATTGGTATCCAGCGCCGGTTTCCGGATGTCTTCGCCGGTGCGGAAAACGGTTTCTTCCCACCGGAGTTTTGTGTCGTCCCCGCCCCGGGGCCCGATCGGCGGCATGGGTTACCTCTGAGACCAATCGTTAAAGCGGCTCGCCTTCGGGAAACGACGCAAGTCTCCAGGGAGTTGAATCCGTGCGCGGTGCAGGTCCACCCCGACCGGCCGTGCTGCCGATGGGGCCTCAAGCTCGTAGGGTTGCTCGCGCCCCCCCATGGGCTTGGGGTCTTTTTGTCACACCGACGGCATCCCAGGGTCATAGTTAGTTCAAGAACTCAGTACAGCCTCGCACTTGGAATTTCCTGGCCGGATGTACGCCAGCGGCTTCCGTGAGACCCCGGCCGCAGTACCGGGGTTTTTGCGTTAGTTCTCGCCGAACCTAGCGCCTGTTCCTCCGTTGCCGTATCGTGCCTACTTTGGAGCGGAGCCATGTTTAAGCGAAGAAATATTGCAAAGACGCCGCGCGAACATTTCACGCGCACGGCCGATGATGAATTCACGAAATTTGAACGCGAAGAAAGGGTGCTTCGGCAGACCGAACGTGCCGAACGCGCAACGCAGCTGCGATTGCCTCTAGCGCCAAATCAAACTCAAGACCACGAGCGGCATTAGATCGTCGATCGGAGTTGTTGATCATGCAGCGCATCTACCTCGCCATCACGTTCCTCGGGTCACCGTATTGGTGTTTGCGTCTCTGATTGGCCTTGAGAGGATGATCGCGGGATGAGTGTCATGGCTAATGGCTGGCCTTACGGATCAAGGGGCCGTTTCTTTTCGAGCTGAAAGGCACGCCGGCGGAGTACAAGGCAGGCCTCGATCGCGCCATCGCCAACGGCTGGCTGGTGCTGCACGAGAGCGGCACGTTCGTGAAGTTCACGCAGGCCGGTGCAGACCTCTTCGCGTGATCTGCCCTCCGTGCGTTGTGACTAGGCTCAGGGGTTTTTCAGGCAGAGACCGACGGTTGGCGAGGACCCGCATTTAGCTCCATCGGCCGTGCCGCCACTCGGGCAGAAAACGGATACGAGCGTCTCGCTGGCGTCGCAACTCACTGTGCCGTCGGTTTGCATGATGCGGAAATTGGGTGCGGCCGCTTCTCCTTTTGCACCCTTTTCGCCCTGTGGCCCCTGAGGACCTTGTGCGCCTTGAGCTCCCTGGGCACCTGCCGGTCCTTGTGGTCCCGGTATGCCTTGGATTCCCTGCGCACCTTGCGGTCCCGCCGGTCCTTGAGGACCTGTGTCGCCTTTAGGGCCGGGATCGCGGCCACAACCGGCCAAGGACACGGAAATACCTACGGCGATAATCGCAGCCCACCTCATTGACCCCTCCCGACGCTTTTTTGCAGTATCAATCGGTTCTAGTAGTTAGGTCAATTGGTCGAAAGATGCTCATTCAGCGCCCATGCCCCGCAAGCCGATAGAACTACCGCCGGCAGTTGCCCGCGCCTTTGTCCGCGACATGAACGCCTACTTTGCCGAAACCAACCTGATCAAGCGTGACGAGATCGCGATCCGCCAGCTCGTCGCATTGAACGAATATCTCGGCCGACGGGAACGGCCGCTTCGAGTTATCGATGTGAAAGAGATGTTTCCGCAGATGAGGGATCAGGCGTGACGGTCGATGCTGACGATGACCGCAAGCTGCTTCGCAAACTCATTGAGCAAGGTGGTCGCAAATATACCGCCGGCAATATCGACCGGCGGAAATACGAGCGGCTGGTCGAACTTGGGTGGCTCATGGCGAGATCCCCGAACGTCAGCGATGTTTTGTACGAGGTTACGGACAAAGGGCGGCAAGACGCCCGTTGATCCTTCTGGCGCCGCGCGCCGCAGGCGGCGGGGCCTCGGCTGACACACTACCGGGGCGTCCTTGGACGCATCAGCGGCGATGCCTTGTCGTCTTCTTCGTCGCCTTCTTGGCCCCCTTGTTCTTGCCGACTGCCTTTCGAGCGGCTGACGATTTGGCTTTCTTGGGAGGCCGACCAGCCATCGTCCGGTTGACCTTTTTGGCGGCCTTTTTTCTCGCCGCAAAATCCGACATCGAGTCAATCATGTGCTCCAAAAGCGACTTGTTTGCTTGCATCTCACCCCCTCCAATCAAGGTGCGATCTTATTCGATTCGTCGGCGGCACGCATTTGAGCTGGCGAGGGAGTCATTCCAGTAATTCGTCTCGGAGCGGGGTCCGCTGCTAGGCACCAAACTTGCAGGCATCGGCTCATGGTCAAATACTATTTCAAGCTGGTCGACACGCACATCGTCTCGGATTTCGGGGTACATGATCTGGCAGGTGAAACAGAAGCGCAGATTGCCGCGCTGGACTTAGTACGCTCTTTGCGGGAAAGCCGCCCCGATCTCAAGGGAAAGCATTGCTCCATTTCGGTCACCGATGAGCAAGGTGCGGGTATCTGCGTGGTTCCGCTGGACGACATTTAGATTTTGCCGCTCCTGCAACCTATTTCGTTCGGCTCGAATTCAGGCCGATCGTGAGTATCCGGTCACTGACTGATTATTTTGTTGGCCGTTTGCTGCCGCGACGTCCGCGCGCGGTGCGTTATTTCGCTTTGGGGATGGCCGAAGGGGCGGCCGGCGAGAAGGCGCTTCCACGGGGCCGCTAAACGCTGTGGCTCGCCGCCGTCCACACGCAAGGAATAGCTATATTGCAGGCCACGCTGGCAGGCGTTTCATTGCGGCATGAACAAGGCTCGCCTTGGTACCGGTGAAGGGCAAGCGGCGCTTCCTTGGCATGTGCGACGTACGAGCCGAAGCGACCCTTCAAAAGACGTGAGCCTGGCGGTCAATATCCTGTGCCGATGATCAACGAAGACTGCTGGCGCGCTTGGACTGTCGCGTTACCGGGGGCGCCCTTGTTCGTTGATCTAATGGCCAACTCGGCACTCGGGCTTGCAGATGTCACGCAGCCTGAAAGAAGAGCCAGCACGCCAAACAGCAAAAGCAGTCTAGTCACTTGTAGACCTCCCAAGGCTGCTGGTGACCGCTGAAAATAAGAAATGATTTCGTCCTTCTGACGATGAAACCTAGGCGAGTTTAGCGCTGGAGAACAAGGCCACCTCGCAATAGTGTCACCGTCTCGCCATGATCGACGCTGGCGGGCGCATGCCATGCAGCTATATTGGACGCATGCCCCGCAAGCCCAATCGAACTATCGCCGGCCGTCGCGCGCAGCTTTGTTGAAGACATGCGCCTCTATCACGCGACAAAGGACAGCATCAAACGCGACGAGATTGCACCGCGCCAGGCGCGGTTGCTGAGCGAGCATCTCGGTCCGCGCGAGAAGAAGCTGCGGGTAATCGACGTCAAGCAGATGTTCGCGCAGATGAAGCACGAAGTGTGATCGAGGGACTGTTTCAGGACAGCGGCTGATCATCCTGCGTGGAAGCCGTCTCTTCCGGTGAGCAGACGTCACCGCCGCCGTAGTCCTCCTCTGACGACGGTTGGAGCCGCTGAAACTCAGTTCGGCATACCGACGCCCAAGCGTGAGACATCGCACGGTTGATGAGAACATCGACCGCAACAATGGTCCGTTCTGCCAAAGAAGAAGCCATCGAGTTCATTGTGCATCCCCTGCTGCTCGTTGAGATGGCCCAACGTAGTAGTTGGACTGGCCCGAGACTGTGCTCCGGATCACGCACACAAGGCACGGCTTCGCCGGCCTCGATTTCATGACATATCGGCGACGGCAGGTGGCGAGCACGATCCGGAGGGCGTGGCGTTCGAGGGATAATTTCCACACCCACGATGCGCTGTGGCTCGACGCCGTTCCGCGCCTCAAGGGCCTAGCTTCTCAAACGCCGTACGAGTTCCCGGATCCGAGGATTAAGCTCCGCGGACTGCGCAAGCGTCAACCCGAGCCCTTGCCGTACAGCAACGATCTGCAACTCGGCGTCGGTGGTCCTGAATGGAACCCCCGTGGTGCGAACCTCACCCTCGCTGGCCCAGTCCGGGATTCCATGAATGCTGATGACGATGCAGCGGATGGGACCAGGCGCGCCCGCACGCCACGCGGCCAGTCGATCGCGGGACATGTAGACGCCGCCGAACAGCTCCGGTCCCTTCATGCCGTGAAGATTGAGCGGCAGGGTTTTGCGGTCGTAGACGACGCGGATCGCGACATCGGCCTCTCGGTTGGTCAGATTTGCCAACTCGCCGAACGACAGGATTTCCATCTCGATATCCGGATGAAGACGCGCGAAATCGGCGAAGTCCGGCATGAGCAGGTGTGTCGCGAGGGGCGGCGCCAGCGTCACCCGCAGAAGTCCGCGCACGCTCTGGTCGCGCCCGAAGACGCGCGTCTCCAGCAGGTGCGACGACGCTTCCATCTGGTCCGCGAACTCGAGGACTTCCTCGCCGCAGCCGTCAGGCGGTAGGACGATCGGCACTCGATCAAGGTGTTCGATCCCTCGATCAAGGGCGAGACCGATCGCTTCGCCTATCGGTTCGTGAAGCCCTGATAGGTCCCGGATGTAGGATGGGCGGAACTTCCTCTAATCGAGCGGTACATCAAGTTGGATTGTTGTGCCCTTTGGCTCGTTTGATGCGATCGCGATGCGTCCATTGAGTTGGGCCAGCAGGCTCTTGATCACCTTGAAGCCCAGGCTCGCTCGCGGCTGGTCCATATCGAAATCCGCCGGCAGGCCCACGCCCTGATCCGCCACCACGACATGCAGCTCGGCTCCGCGCCCTTCGCCCGCCACCTGGATTTCGCCGGACTTGTCGGAGTAGGCGTGCTTCGCCGCGTTCGTGACAAGCTCGTTGATCAGGAGGCCGAGCGGAATTGCCTTGTCCGCCGGAATCATCAGGTGGTCGAAGTCGCAGTCTATCTTGTAGGCGAGCGTTTCCTGCAGCTTCCTGCAAAGCTCGCCCGCGAAGTCGGCAATATCGACAAACCCAATTCGTGTGCTGCGCCAAAGGTGATCGTGAACCTGTGCGATCGTGGTGATGCGAGAAGCGGCGTCCTTGAGTGCGTTTTGAACTTCCTCGGACTGCGCGCTGCGCGACTGGACGCGGAGCAGCCCTACCACCGACGCCAGGCTGTTCTTGACGCGGTGGCTCATCTCTCGGGTCAACATGGCCTGGTGCTCGAGGGCTTTTTGGAGCTCGGCGTCGGCCTGCTGCCGCTCGATGGCGATGCCGAGCAGGCCCGCAAAGCCGGCAAGGAAATCGGCATCCGCAAGATCGAACTGCCCGAGTCCGCGCTGTCGACTTCCAGAACGCCAAACGGGTGACCTTCGCCGCCCCGCGCGATGAGAACGTTGATAGCGCGCTTGATGCCGTGCTCCGACAACAGTTTCGGCGTTCGAAAACGGGTTTCTTCCTGAAGGTGGTTGGAAATGATGATTTGGCCGGTATGGAACGCATAGCCGGCGGGAGACTCCAAATCGACACCCAAGGATACCTTGCCGATCGTCTCCGGCCCCCATCCGACGCCTGCGCTCACCAGCAACCTTTCTTCCTCCTGCATGTACTCCAGGACCTTGGCGAAGGGTGTTTCGAGACCCTGGGCGCAGAGCTCCGTCGCTCGTTGCAGGATCTGGCCGATGTCGCGGGTCTGCAGAGCGGTTCGGCCGAACTCCCCCAGCAAGGACTGTTGCCTCAACCGGTACGGAAGTTCCTGTCTCGTTGCAGCGGTCGACGCAACGGGAGACGTCACGGATTCTGTCCCCGCGATGGTTGGCAGGTATTCGTCCCTTCGAAATGCCGGCGGCTGGGCGCCCTCGGCTTGTAGCACGATACGGTGCCCGGTTGGGACGAGTCCGCTTCCAGTTTGCCCTGCGGTGTAAATCGGCGTGGGGTCTCAACGCCGATTCGCACGCTAATGTATTGATTCAACTAACGGCAGAGGGGTCAATGTTGGAGGCTTATTCACAACGAAGGTGCGCATCGACCGCTTTGCTCGCCGCCCCGGCCTTTGCCGGACCACCGAATGCCCGCTTCCGTCCTGGGGGATTGAGCTTGACGATCCTGGCCTTGACTGCGACGCGACGCGAGCGGAAGCGGCCGCTCGAGTCCTGCTGCCAACCACCGTTACGCTCCGCCTGAAGAAACGACGGGACGAGCTTGGAACCGCGACCGCGTCCATTGAACCGACCGCTTCCGTTTCCCTTGCCTCCGCCAACCGGATTCGGTCCGCGCCCGATCCTATTGGGATTTCCTCCGGCCCTCCTGACGGCCACCTGGACTTGCTTGAGGAAAGGTTGAGACTGCAGGATTCCGCGGGCATTGATCCGCGTCCCCCGGTTGCCCACGCGCCCAGGACGTACGTCAAATTCGTCGCCTTGATCCGTCGTCATGAGGCTGACGATCTTCATCAAATCAGAGCCGCGCAAGAGTGTTATATGTTAGCCGTAGAAAGGCGCAGCAACGCGTAAGCGATCGAATGAAACGCGGAGACATTCGAGCTTGAGATCGCGAGCGCCATCGCCTAGCTCCCTGAAATTCTTCGAGAAGCTCGAAAAGCGCCATCCGGCCTCGATCGAATGTCACCGAGCGCCAGTCGTCGCGCTTCTAAAACCAATGTGCAGACAAAGGTTTCTGGACCGCTGAGGGTCGGCGAGTTCGCGAACGCCAGTTCGCTTTATCTTGCCGTCACTTCCTCACCGCGGTAACCGTCCGAATCCTGCACGTCTCTTCGATGATGTGTTCTCGTTCCATTTCGGGTTCTCTGCTGCTGTGGAGTATCTCCGGTGGCACCCCGTCGTTCCTGGGCAAAGGACCGACAACCCGTTCTGGTCGAACCATGTTGCGGCCTGGTATCGAAGCGCGCTGGAAGCGGAGCACTACTGCCGGAAACGCGATCTTTCGACGGCAAGTTTGATGCGATGGGCGCGCCATCTGCTGAGCGCGGAAGATCTGCGCAAGCACTCAGAACATCTGCGTAATTTGCCCCGGAAAATGCCAAAAGGGCACGACAAAAAGCGCTGTCGAAGCGGCGCACGAGACCTCCACGCTATCGTTACGGTGCGCGTACGAACACCGATCCGCACATCGCCAGCGGTGGACGGGCGGGTCGAGCCGGCGCCGCTTCAGCGACGAGCAGAAGCTAGCGATGATGCAGGCGCAGCGCCGGCCAGAGGGGCTACCTCTGCTTCCCGTCCGCGTCGAACTGCTTGAGGAACGCAAGCAGATCGTCGGTCTTCTGCTCGTCCTTCAATCCGGCATAGATCATCTTGGTGCCCGGAACCTTCGCCTTTGGATCCTTGATGTACTCGCGGAAGGTCGGTTCGTCCCAGGTAATCCCGGAATCCTTGTTGGCTGCCGAATACGCGTAGCCGGGCACGCTGCCTGCCTTGCGACCGATCACGCCATTCAGAACCGGCCCGACGGCGTTCTTCGCGTTCTCGCCGATCTGGTGACAGGCCTTGCACACTCCGAATACCTTCTCGCCAGCCGCCGCATCCTGGGCCCGAGCCTCGCTTACGCAACTGCCAACACACCAAGCGCCACGAATGCAAATCCTCGCATCATTCTCTCCTTCTCCACGTCCGCACTCCAGGCGCGGACTTCCCTTTCTGTAGTATCCGAACGACGCAGGCTCCCGACCGCTTGCGGATCCGGAGATCACACTCCATAAGCAACTCGGTCGAACTTGCACGCCGGATCGTGCGGCCACGATGTCCCTGATGCGTGATGCCGGCATCGGGCTGAATGCCGTCGACAGCGCATCCGCTTCCGTCGCCGCGATGACGCTGACCGTGCGGTACGGGCGGGACTGCGTCCCGTCGCGGGATCGAACAGGTGCGTAACCGGCCGGCGGGATCGAAGCGGAAACCGGCTCCCGCCGTTGTCGCGACGGCGCGATCGACGAGGTCGATCGTCTCGGTGACGACTCCGGGCTCGTCCGGATCAGCGAGCCCGACGCGCCAGCCGCATGCCTATGGAGCGCAGTCAGCGTGTGTGACGACACCACCAAAGATCCGATCGCGGATATAGAAACTGAGCTCCAGGATTAGTCCGCTCTCAGTTCACTCTTGACAAAGCGCAGGCTGGCGTTCGCTCGAAAGACGTAGAGCGTTCGCCGCGACCTGCTCCCGGAATCCATCGATCACGTGGCTGGTGGTCGCACCGCACACCAGCCTGATGCCGACGTCAAATACCGCGACAATCTTTTCATTCACCAGGAGATGAGCTTCGTTCTCTGCATCGGCACCCCCTTGCGCAAGTTTTGCGACGCGGAGGCCAATCACCTCACTCGACTCCAGTGCCAGCATCACGACGGCGATCCACGGTCCGAACATTGGCATCTCCTGTTGCTGCAAATTGGCGCGAAGATCCTGCGTCACGATTCCGGCACCGCCTAAACCAAGCGAGACTAGGTTATCACTCCTACTCTATATCAGGCGAACGCTGAGAGTACCGCCGCGAGCGCATCGGTCACGGCGTCGATCGGCTGCAACCCGTCGACAACATGGAGCAAACCTCGCGACCGGTAGTATTCGGTGACGGGAGCGGTTTGCGCGCGGTATGCTTTCAGCCGGGTTTTGAAGACGTCGGGGTTATCGTCGCGGCGGACGGGCTGACCTTTATTTCCCGCTTCCTCGGCACGGCCTTTGATGCGGACGAGAAGCACGTCTTGATCGACCTCCAGTTCGAGGACGGCGTCTAGTCCGATTCCCCTCGCTGTCAGTTCCCGATCAAGCGCCTCCGCTTGTGCCACGGTCCGGGGAAATCCATCGAGGATAAAGCCTTTGGCCGCGTCCGAATGGTCCATACGATCGGCAACGACCGCAATGACGACATCGTCAGGCACGAGATCCCCGCGCTCCATGATATCCTTGACGCGCACCCCGAGGGCCGAGCCTGAAGCCACCGCTTCGCGCAACATGTCCCCGGTCGACAGTTGCGGAATGGCAAAACGTTTGGCCATTCTCGTCGCCTGCGTGCCTTTTCCTGCGCCTGGCGGCCCCAACAGAACCAGTCTCATCACCATGCTCCCCTACGCAATCAGCCCTGCCAATTCCTGATCAAATCATCGACCACCGCCGGATCGGCGAGCGTCGACGTATCGCCAAGCGAACCAAATTCATTCTCCGCGATCTTACGCAGGATGCGGCGCATGATCTTCCCGGAGCGGGTCTTCGGTAATCCAGGCGCAAACTGGATGACATCAGGTGCGGCAATCGGGCCGATTTGCTTGCGTACCCAGCCGACGAGCTCCTTGCGCAGCTCCGCCGAAGGCTCTGCACCCGTCATCAAGGTCACATAGGCGTAGATGCCCTGCCCCTTGATCTCGTGTGGGAAGCCAACGACAGCCGCTTCCGAGACATCCTTGTGCGCAACGAGCGCACTCTCCACCTCGGCCGTCCCCATCCGGTGGCCGGAGACGTTGATGACGTCATCGACGCGGCCGGTGATCCAGTAATACCCGTCGCTGTCGCGCCGGCAGCCATCGCCGGTGAAATACTTGCCCGGGAAGGTGGAGAAATACGTCTGCATGAAGCGTTCGTGATCGCCATAGACCGTTCGCATCTGGCCCGGCCAGGAATCGGCAATGACGAGGTTTCCTTCGCAAGCGCCCGTCAACACCGCGCCACTGCCGTCCACGACTTCCGGCATGACCCCGAAGAACGGAAGGGTTGCCGAACCGGGCTTCAAAGCGGTGGCACCCGGAAGCGGCGTAATCATGATGCCGCCGGTTTCGGTTTGCCACCAGGTGTCGACGATCGGACAACGCTGATCCCCGACCACGCGGTGATACCACTCCCACGCTTCCGGATTGATCGGTTCGCCGACAGAGCCGAGCAGGCGCAGCGAGGCTCGGCTGGTCCGCCTGACCGGCTCCTCACCCGCCGCCATCAGCGCACGGATCGCGGTCGGCGCAGTGTAGAAGATGTTGACCTTGTACTTGTCGATCACCTCCCAAAACCGCGACATCGATGGGTAGTTGGGAATCCCCTCGAACATCAGCGTGGTCGCGCCATTGGCCAGCGGACCATAGACGATGTAGCTGTGGCCGGTGACCCAGCCGACATCGGCCGTGCACCAGTAGACGTCGCCGTCGTGGCAGTCGAAGACGTATTGATGCGTCATTGACGCGTAAACGAGATATCCGCCTGTCGTGTGGACGACGCCTTTGGGCGCGCCTGTCGATCCCGAGGTGAAGAGGATGAACAGCGGATCTTCGGCGTTCATCTCGGCAGGTTCACATTCGGCTGACGCCTTCGTCACCTCGTCTTCGTACCAGACATCGCGCCCATCGACCCAATCGACCGGGCCACCGGTGCGCTTGACCACGATCATTGTTTGCACGGTATCCGGCGCTTTCTTTGCTGCCGCGTCGGCATTGGCCTTCAATGGGACCTTGCGCCCGCCGCGCAGACCCTGATCCGCCGTGATCACGACTTTCGAACCACACCCCTCGATCCGCCCGGCGAGCGCGTCCGGCGAAAAACCCCCGAACACGATCGAATGGACGGCTCCGATACGCGTGCAGGCCAGCATGGCATAGGCGGCTTCCGGAATCATGGGCAGATAGATCGTAACCGTATCGCCCTTCGCCACACCGTGGCTCTTCAGCACATTGGCGAGACGGCAAACCTGCTCGTGGAGCTCTCGGTAGGTGATGTGCTTGAACTCATCCGGGTTGTCGCCTTCCCAGATAATCGCGGTCTGGTCGGCGCGCTTGGCAAGATGCCGGTCGATGCAGTTCATCGACACGTTGGTGGTGCCGTCCTCGAACCATTTGATGGACACCCGGCCGGGATCAAAGCTGGTGTTCTTCACCATCGTGAACGGCTTGATCCAGTCTATTCGCCTGCCGTGATACTCCCAAAACTTCTCCGGCGCAGAAGCGGAGAACGCATACATATCCTTGTACCTTGACGCGTCCACGTAAGCCCGCTCCGCCCAACCCTCCCGCACTTCGTAGTCAGGCGCCTCCAAGCTCACTGGAATGCTCATTGGATACCCCATCCTTCTATCCTTTGGCCCATAACTATCTTTGCGCGTGCGATGCGCTCATTTTCTTTTCATCCAGTCGCCGTCGTTCCTATCAGGGAGCGCTGCCCGGACCGGCGAACATACCTGCGAGCGTGTCAAGAACCGCACTTCGCGGCCGTTATCGAGGGAGAACATCCCACCCCGGCCGGGAACGACATCGATGATGAGGTCGGTGTGCTTCCACGCCTCGAACTGCGAGGCGCTGATATAGACCGGAGCACCGCCGATATGACCGAGCAGAACGTCGCTGTCCCCGATGATGAACCCGCCCCTCGGATAACACATCGGTGACGACCCATCGCAGCAACCTCCGGACTGATGAAACAGGACCGGGCCGTGCTCTGCGACGATCTCTTCGATGAGCTTAAGAGCTGCCGGTGTCGCCGAGACTTTTTCCTCCAAGGCAAGCCTCCGTGGAGCGCAAGAAATGACCGACGCGGACAAGAGCGACCGCGTCGGCAAATCTGGGGAGAACTCAGAAGAAACCGAGCTTCTTGGGGCTGTAGCTGACCAGCATGTTCTTGGTCTGCTGGTAATGGTCGAGCATCATTTTGTGGGTCTCGCGGCCGATCCCCGATTGCTTGTAACCTCCGAACGCTGCATGCGCGGGATAGGCGTGGTAGCAATTGGTCCAGACGCGGCCTGCCTGGATCGCGCGGCCGAAGCGATAGAGCCGGTTGGCGTCACGGCTCCAGATGCCCGCGCCGAGGCCATAGAGCGTGTCGTTGGCGATCGACAGCGCCTCGTCATCGTCCTTGAAGGTCGTGACCGATACCACCGGCCCGAAGATCTCCTCCTGGAAGACGCGCATCTTGTTGTGGCCTTTGAACACGGTCGGCTTGACATAGTAGCCGCCGGCAAGATCGCCCGGCAGCAAATTACGGGAGCCGCCGGTCAGGACCTGGGCGCCCTCCTGCCGTCCGATATCGATATAGGACAGGATCTTTTCGAGCTGTTCGCTCGAGGCCTGCGCGCCGATCATGGTGGCCGGGTCCAACGGGTCGCCCTGGACGATCGCCTCGACGCGCTTGAGGGCGCGTTCCATGAACTTGTCGTAGATCGCTTCGTGAATGAGCGCACGACTGGGGCAGGTACAGACCTCGCCCTGGTTGAGCGCGAACATCACAAAGCCCTCGATCGCCTTGTCGAAGAAGTCGTCGTCTTCGGCCGTGACATCCTTGAAGAAGATGTTGGGCGATTTTCCGCCGAGTTCCAGCGTCACCGGAATCAGGTTCTGACTGGCGTATTGCATGATCAACCGGCCCGTCGTCGTCTCACCGGTGAAGGCGATCTTGGCAACGCGCGGCGAGGACGCCAGCGGCTTGCCGGCCTCCAGCCCGAAGCCGTTGACGATATTGAGCACGCCCGGCGGCAACAGATCGCCGATCAGATCAATCCACACCATGATCGAAGCCGGGGTTTGCTCGGCCGGCTTCAAGATCACGCAGTTTCCGGCTGCAATTGCGGGGGCCAGCTTCCAGCAGGCCATCAGCAACGGGAAGTTCCACGGAATGATCTGGCCCACGACGCCGAGCGGCTCGTGGAAATGATAGGCGACGGTGTCGTGGTCGATCTCGGAGAGGCTTCCTTCCTGGCCGCGAATGGCGCCGGCGAAGTACCGGAAATGATCGATCGCGAGCGGCAGGTCGGCCGCAGTGGTCTCGCGGATCGGCTTGCCGTTATCCCAGGTCTCGGCCAACGCCAGAAGATCGAGATTTTCCTCCATGCGGTCGGCGATCTTGTTGAGAATGATCGCGCGCTCCGCAACGCTGGTGCGTCCCCACGCATCCTTCGCGGCATGCGCAGCATCAAGAGCGGCTTCAACATCCTGCTCGTTCGAACGAGCGATCTCGCAAAGCAGCTGGCCGTTCACCGGCGAACAATTCTCGAAGTATTTGCCGGACCGCGGCTCGGCCCATTTACCGCCGATGAAGTTGCCGTAGCGCTTCTGGAAGGGAACTTTAGCGGTTCGTGAAAATTCTACCTTGTTCATGGCCGTCCTCCTGATTGCGGCGCTTGATGCGACGCTTTGAGAAGAAGCTCGTCGAAACCGCGCCATCTTGCCAGCCCCGGAAAGCTGGTCGCTGACTGGAGTGTCGCAAAACTGAGACACTCGAGAGGGTGATTTCAATGCGTGCGGTGAAGATCCAGTCGCCGCAGCTTTCGGTAGAACGTGGCCCGGCTCATGCCGAGCGCTTCTGCCGCCGCCGTGACGTTGCCCTCGGCTCGAGCAAGCGCCCGTTGCAACACCCCCCGCTCCGCCGCGGCAAGGTTTTCGGTCACCGTCCTTGACATATTCATCACTTCGGCTGCGGGCAGCGCTTTCTGCAGGCAGGCCTGGGAGATTCCAAGCGCCTGACGCGCCGCTCGGCTGGCCCCCACAACAAGATCGTCCTGATCGACGGCAATCAGGGCTTTTCCCATTTTGTCAGGAACCGGAACGACGAGAATACGCGCGTCAGGATAGGCCAGGCGAAAGCACTCCGCCTCGATGCGTGCTGCAGCGTCACTCACCGCCGTCGCGAGAAGATTGACAAAATTTTCGATCAACTCGGACCTGCAAGACGAAATATCGAGCGCCGCAACGAGACGCCCCTGATGGTCAAAAATTGGAGCAGTCGTGCAGCTCAATAGCGCATTGCGCGCATAGAAATGCTGGTCGCCGTGGATCGTCAGTGCTCGTTGCTCAACAAGACATGTGCCGATGCCGTTGGTGCCCTCGCTGTCCTCGCTCCAGATTGCGCCAGGCCATAGTCCCCAGTCAAAAAAAGTCGCATCGTCGCCAGGCGCGCCACGCCGCTCGACCGGGACACCGTTCGCGTCGGTGAGCAAGACACAGCAACCCGCGCCACCGACCGAATAATGGAGCCTGTCGAGGCTCGGCTGGGCCACATGGATCAGTAGCTCCACTTCCTGCCGAGCCTTCCTGAACTCGGATTCCGTTAGTCTATCGGGAAGGCTCTTCCGGGCCGGATCAAGCTTATGGAAACTTGCGGACCTCTGCCAAGACGCGATCAGCGCCGATTTTGCCGCGCCATTGGATGAGATCGCAGACTGGATACGATCCGCGTGGCGAGTAGTCCCATCTGCTGGCATTCGCTCCCTCCCAATGTCTTGATTCACAGCCGTCCGTTTCGTCGATTGTCCGATTCACCCGCTTTCAAGTCCGGCATTCGATCGCACTCAGTTTTCACGGCCAATTCGGCCGAAGGTTAGATCGGAACTCGGCACCTGCTTTCTCTGTCGCATTGTTGTTTTTGGATGGGCAGACCGGAGCATCGCAGGTGACGATGGTCGCGCCAACTTCTGCCCTTCGCCCCGGCTACCGACAAGGCGCTGCATGGCCTGAGGTATGGACACATTGGAAGATACCACCGGACCACACGAAAAACGGGAGCGATCCGGGCCGGAGCGCAACGTCACGTTCGGCGAGGATCGCTCGATCGCCTACTCTGTCGCGGCTTCTCTTTTACTCGACCTCCGAAACGGGACTTTGCGTTGGATCAATCTGAAGCGGTCAAATGTAGCGAAGACTGTGCAGGAAGGTCGAAGCTACGACCGTCGATAGCAACATCCGAGGGGGATCCCCGTTGGGAGGCACACAAAGCAGCGTCGCCGACAGCATTGTCGTCGCGCAAGCCAAGACCGCTGGTCCACGCGAGGCCGCCGAGGAAATTTCTCGGCAGCTGGCGTCTCTGGATCTTGCGATGATTATCGTGTTCGTTTCCCCATACTACGATCCCGCAATCTTCATCGAAGAGCTAACGTGCCACATTCCTGGCACGCCCGTTTTCGGCTGCACGACCGCGGGTGAACTGACACCCAATGGCTGGGAAGAGGATAGCGTGGTCGCGATGGGCTTCAGCGCCGAAGACTTCACTATCGCGGCTCGGCCCTTTCCCGATTTATCGGCCTTTCGAGTTGATCACGGGCGGTCAATCTGCAGCGAGCTGCATCAGGACTTCACCCGCCGCATCGAAGAACGGGACTGCGGTGAGGAAGCTTTCGGATTGCTGTTCATCGACGGCATGTGCCAGCGCGAAGAGGCGCTCATGTCCGCGATCTACACATCGCTGGAAGACATTCCTGTCGTGGGTGGCTCCGCCGGCGACGGCTTGCGGTTTGAGAAGTCATGGATATTCTACGACGGACAAGCGCACTCCGATGCAGCTATTCTGATCCTGATCAGGACGCGCCTGCCGTTCCGGCTTTTCAAATGCGACCATTTCGAACCGACATCGGTCAAGATGGTGGTCACGGAAGCCGATATTGAGCGCCGGATCGTGAGGGAAATCAACGCCGAGCCGGCGGCGATCGAATATTCCCGCGCGGTTGGGATTGGAGATACCAAGCTTGATGCGCTGTCCTTTGCCGCGCACCCGGTCCTGGTGCGGGTTGGCGGCTCGTACTATGCCCGTTCGATCCAGCGAATGGATCCCGACGGCTCGCTCCGATTCTTCTGCGCCATCGACGAGGGGATGGTTCTCACCGTCGCGCAGGTGCGAAATCCCATCGACGCCACGAACGACCTTTTCAGGCAGCTGATTGACGATTTGGGTGAGGTCTCCATCTTCATCGGATTCGAATGCGTGCTGCGCCGGCTCGCAGTCGAACAACACCAATTGTCGCGGGAAATGTCCGAGCTGTATCGTCGTAACAACGTCGTCGGATTTCAGACGTATGGCGAGCAATATCGATCCATGCACGTTAATCAAACGCTGACGGGCGTCGCGATCGGAAGGCGAAGGACAGCGCCGTGATCACCGTTGAACTGGACCAGACCGCGTCGCTGGAACGCGAGATTGCCAAGCTTCGGAAAATCAACGCCGCCTTGATGTCGCGCGTGGAACGCTCCACGGACCAGCAACTCAATGCATTTTCGCTGTTCGAAACCGCGATCTCTCTCGACCAGCAGGTCCGCGACAGAACCCAGCAACTCAAGCAGGCCTTGCAATCGCTGGAAAAGACCAACGGTTCTCTTTCTCAGGCCAAGCAGCAGGCGGAAGCAGCCAGTTCGCTGAAGTCGTCGGTCCTGATCTCCGTTACCCACGATCTTCTGCAACCACTGAATGCTGCGCGGCTGACGCTGTCCGCCCTCGGGGAAATGATCGCTTCGCCAAAAGGGCTCGTACTGAGCGAGCAGATTGATCGTTCGTTGGCGACCTTGGAAGATCTGCTGCGGACCCTTCTGGACATTTCCAAGCTCGATGCGGGTGTTCTGAAACCTGAAATTCGCCCGGTTGCGATTTCGACCCTGTTCGAGGTGCTGCGGCAGGAGTTCACGCCCGTCGCCGCAAGACGCCACCTTGTACTGAATATCCGCCCCTGCGCCGAGACGGTGTTGTCAGATCCGATGATGTTGAGGCGAATCCTGCAAAATCTTGTAGCCAACGCTCTGCGATACACGCAGCGTGGCAGCGTGCTCATGGGATGCAGGCTCAAGGGTGCTGATCTCAGCATAGAGGTCCACGACACCGGCCCTGGCATTCCTGAATCCCAGCGCGAGGGGATCTTCATGGAATTTCAACGCGGGGAAACCAGTATTGGCGAAAATGCGGGGATTGGCCTCGGTCTTTCAATAGTTCGGCGTTTCGCGACCGCGCTCGGCCATGAGATCCATCTGAAGTCCCGGATGGGGCGAGGCTCCATGTTTGGCGTCACGGTGCCTCGTACCTCATCGCCCGAGGAGGCCGTTTCGTCCAGAGCACCTGCCCTTCCCGAAGCCGCCTTTGGAGGCATGGTGGATGCGAAGATCCTTCTGATTGAAAACGATCTCGCCAGTGCCGAGGGGCTAGCCAATCTGCTCGAGAAGTGGGGCTGCGACGTCGCGATCGCGAAGTCGGCCGCGGACGCACTCGACAGCATCAGGGCGCTTGACGAGGTTCCCGATGTCATCGTCACAGACCTTCACCTCGACAACGGCGAAACCGGCATCGAGGCCGTCGAGGAAATACGCCACGCGATCAATACCAACGCTCCCGCGATTATTGTAACGGCCGACTATTCGGCAAAAGCAGCCTCGGACGCCGCATCGTTCGGGCATGAACTCCTGAGGAAGCCGATCAAACCGGCCGAAATGCGGTCCCTACTCTCCTTTCTGTTGACGTGATAGACCTAATGAACGGACCCGGTCCGCCGGTGCGAGCGGTCCGATTCAGGATTGCATTGCGCGTCCCGAAGCGCGAGCGGCGGCCGGCGCGCTCCGCTCTGATCGGTTCAGATCGAGTATGGAAACCTTGACGATTGCGTTGGTACGGCTACGTACGCCGAGCTTTCGCAGTATCTCGGTGACGTGAACCTTGACCGTCGTAACGGTAATATCGAGTTCGTAGGCGATTTGCTTGTTTTGCAGACCTCGGCAAATCATGTCGAGAACACGAAGCTGCTGGGATGTGAGACGCGACAGCTGACGCAGCAAATGACGGATCTCGGCGCCGGCGCCTCTGGTTGCCCCACTCCCGTGGAAGCGCTTCGGGACACAGATTTCCCCCTCCAGAATTAAACGGATCGATTGAACCATCTCGACCTTCGGAGTCGACTTCGGGATATAGCCGGAAACGCCAAGCGACATCGCGCATCTCACGACGCGGGCACTGTCGTACGCCGAGACAATGACAAGCGCGCTCTTCGGCGCTGCAACACGGACGCGGAATGCTCCCAGGAGCCCGGTGGTGCCGGGCATCGACAAATCGAGCAAAATGACATCGACAGAGCCCTTTGAGGCAAGAATATCCAGTGCGCCATCGATCGAAACTGCCTGAAACACCTCGGCGTTGGGAAAGGCGGCGGCAACGACGCCGACCAGCGCATCGCGAAACAGCGGGTGGTCTTCGACGACAAGCAACCTCACCGTACTTGCCCTGCCTGGCATCGGGATGGTCTCGGCCAATCGCGTCATTCGGCCGCCCTCTCCGGGACTGCGGAATTCGTTCGTGACGATCAGCACATTATCGCAAGGATGGAACGAAGCCCATAGTCCAGGTCAAGAGGGCCTTTCCCGTTCACCCCTTGCGCTTTGACAAGGGGCGGGCAATGGCAACGCGATCTTGCCAATCTCGATAATGGCCTTGTTGCGGCTAAAAAGTCCGAGTTTGCGCAGAATCTCGGTCACGTGAGCCTTCACGGTCGACTCCGCCAGCTTTAGTTCCGACGCAATTTCACGGTTCTGAAGGCCGTTCCTGATCAAGTCAAGCACGCGGATCTGTTGCGGCGTCAGCTTCTTGATTCTCTCGCGCAGGGCGGCTTCGGTTGGCGCCGTGGCGCCTGCTGCGACGAACCCCTTAGGTGCGGAGACCGACCCACTCAAGATCTGGGCGATTGCGCCCGACAGCTCGCTGACGGATGTCGACTTGGAGAGATAGCCGACAGCCCCCATCGCGAGCGCCTCGCGGATCGTCTGTTTGTCCTCGACGCTCGATACAATCAGGATCGGCAGCTTCGGATGACTGTCGCGCAATTTAAGAAAGCCGGACAAGCCCACGGCATCGGGCAGCAGAAGATCAAGGAGCGCGAGATCGATGTTGCGCTCAGTCGCCAGGATATTCAGCGCCTGCCGGATCGAGGCCGCCTCGAAGATTCGGGCGTCCGGATGCGAAATCCGGATCGCATTGCCGAGTGCTTCGCCAAACAACGGATGATCATCGATAACGAGGAATCCCATCATGAGAGCCTCACGCGAAGCCCTGCCTGAGTCCACCTCGGGACGCCCGCGGCATCCTGCCCGGCCTATTTCGACCCGTCGGCCGCCTCCTGCACCGTCTGCAGATATACCAGGACATTTCGAAGCTCATCGTCGCCGAACACTTCTTTCCAGGCAGGCATCCCCTTGGACGGCCTTCCATCGTGAACCGTCTTCCAGTACGTCGCTTCCATCTCTTCGCCATATCGCTTCTTCAGCAGGCGCAGATTGATCCGCTTCTCGGCCTGCACGGCGTCGGGCCCGTGACAGTGCGCGCACGTCCCGTTGAAGAGCTCGTGGCCTGCCGACAGGTCCCCTGAAGCCACCGCCTTCACTTCGGCGGGTTTGCTGTCGCTCGTCGATTGACCAACGGCTATCGGTTCGCTCGGCCCGGCATCCGCGATCGCGGTCGGATGGCCGAGTTCACCGAACTTGACGGGCGCGTCGCTCGGCACGCCGTACTTCACGAATAGCTTGTCAATGTCGTCCTGCAGGGACGGCAGGATCAGGTTAACATCATCCCGAAGCGGCGTCGACGCTTTCGCAAAGCCGATCGCGGTTGGCCACACCAGCCCTTCACCCGCCGTCGTCCTGATCTGGTACTTTTCCCCGTAGACGGTGGCGTTAAGCCAGCCGGCGACAGGAGCCCAGATGAAGGCGGCATCGACCTTTCCCTGGTCGAGCATCTTCATTCCTTCGTCGGGACTCAATACGGTGACCTTCTCGATCTCCTCGCGCAGCGCGAGCAGGTTTTGCGGCGTGGTCTGATACTGCACGGCGACGCGCACCCCCTTCAAATCGTCGATGCCAGCGATGTTCCGGCCCTTCGCACTCACCAGCGCGTAGCCTTCCCTCGCGATCGGCTTCGAGAAGATGACGGCAGGCCCCATGAAGTCGTCTGCCTGCGGCAAACCGACCATGGCGTCGCACTGTTTGCTCAACAGCGTTTCACGAACGGTTCGCTTGCCGAAGTAAGACTTGTACCAGCTGTAGGTCACCGGCCGCTCCAGTTTCCGAGCGACCAACTGGCCGATCTCGAGATAGAGGCCGGGCCTTGCCGGGTCATCGCTCGAGAACGGCAGGTTCGTCGGATCCGCGCAGAGACGCAACGGCCTTGTTTCATCGGCGCCGGCTCGGAAGGCCGGCGCCGCCATGATTGTGGAGAGCAGCAGTGCTGGAACGACCTTGTCCAACCGGGCGCCGTACCATGAAAGACGAGCTACGTTTGGAGCTGTGCGAAACACTGCTGCCTCCACTCACTTTGTTCTACTGCAGGGCAAACACGAACAGGGAGCCGCCCTCGGGCGCAGCGTCCACCATCTTCCTGCCTATTTCGCCGAGGAAGGCAGGAATGGCTGCGGTGCGTCCGACGACAACGGCGACATATTGCTTGCCGCCCACCGAGTAGGTCACAGGGCCCGCACCGATTCCGCTTCCAAGGTTCTTGCTCCACAGCACCTCGCCGGTCTTCGCATCAATGGCGCGGAAATCGCCGTGTAGATTGCCGGAGAACACCAGGTTTCCGCCGGTGCTCAGCGTTCCGCCGTTGAAGGGCAGGTCTTCCTTGATGCCCCAGACCTTCTTGTTGGCGATCGGATCCCAGGCAACCAGTTCTCCGAGGAAACCGCCGGGCCCTTCCTTGGTCGGGAATTCGGCGCCGAGATAGAACACGCCCCGCTTGTAGCTGACATCGCTCACCGACCAATCCATGCAGACGTTGTTGGCCGGAATGTAGACGAGGCCCGTCTGCGGATTGTACGACATCGGCTGCCAGTTCTTGCCGCCGATCAGGTTCGGACAGATGTCCTTGGCAGGATGGCCGGGACCTGGACGCTTGTCGGGATCTTCCTCGGCACGCATCGTGCTGATGTCGAATTTCTTCGCCCAGTTCGCGTAGACGTATTTTTCAGCCGAGATCATCTTGCCGGTTTCGCGGTTGGCGACGAAGAAGAAGCCGTTGCGATCGGCTTTCATCAGGACCGGCGTGTCGGCCCCACCGATCTTCAGGTCGGTCAGCAGCAATTCGTTGACACCGTCATAGTCCCAGGCATCGGCCGCCGTGCCCTGGATGTGCCACTTGATCTTGCCGGTGTTCGGGTCGATGGCGAGGGTCGATGCGGTATAGAGGTTCGTCAGCTTGCCGAAATTGCCGTCTCCGGTCGACCGCACGCCGGTATTCCACGGCCCCGGATTGCTGGTTCCCCAGTAGACGGTGTCGGTCTTGGCATCATAGGAGCCGACCAGCCAGGCCGCGCCGCCACCGTGAAGGCCGGTGTCGCCCTTCCACGTTTCGCTACCGGGCTCGCCCGGTGCCGGAACGGTGTAGGTCTGCCAGAGCAGCTTGCCGTTGTTCAGATCGAACGCCAGCAGCGCGCCACGCACGCCATATTCGCCACCGCCGAAGCCGGTGATGATCTTGTCCCGAACGACGAGCGGCGGTGAAGTGATGACGGCACCCTGTTTGTAGTCGACGACCGTCGACGTCCAAAGCTCCTTGCCGTTGGCGGCATCGAGCGCCGTGAGCTTGCCATCCAGCCGGCCGATGAAGATCTTGCCGTCCGCGTAGGCGACGCCCCGGTTGTTGACGTCGCAGCATGCGTATTGCAGCACGTCATCCGGGATGTCCGGCTGATAGGTCCATTTCTGCGCGCCGGTGGCGGCATTTATGGCGTAGACATATTTCGGTCCCCACGATGTCGTCACGAAGAGCGTATCCCCGATCACGACCGGAGACGATTCGTTGGAACGAAGCGATGCCAGCGACATCGAGTAAGCCAGCTGAAGCTTGCCAACGTTCTCCGACGTGATTTGCTTGAGTGCGCTGAAGCGCGTGTTGCCGTAGTCGTGGCCGGTGATCGCCCAACCGTTGGGGTCGGACACGGCCTTCACAACCGAATCGTTCGCTTGGACGCTGCTTGCCACCACCATCGCAAGGGCAGCGAGCGAAACGCCAGCAAAGATACTCCTGCTTCCGAGTGCCATCTGTCTCCTCCGAAAAAATCTTGTTACCGCGTGCGCAAATTCAGGATTGGCTGCGCGGAACGATCGATGCGGCGTATTCCGCCCATCGCCGACAAAATGACAGCAACGTCGTCGCGCCAGTATAGGCGGAAGGTAGTAGCTCATGCGAACGGCGAGTTTTCGCATGAGCGACGACGCGCAAATCGAGTATTCCGTGGCGCCGCAGGAGTCTGTTCCGCCAACGATCGCTCGCTCGACAAACGATGAATTTGCCTGAAGATGCGTGCCGCTTGGAGATGGATTTGACTCTCGGACCGATCGGCTCCGCCGCACGCAGAGGCGCCGTTTCCCGCCTACTACCTTGATCGCAGTTCCGTCCGCAGAGGGGCGTGCTTAAATGCGCCCGCTAAGCAAAGCATGCAATGGTGGAAAAACACACCTGTCGATGCCCGCCAACTTGAAAGAGGAAAACATGACCTGGAACGCTCCGAAAATCGTTGAAGTCGCCGTCGGGATGGAAATCAACATGTACGCGTGCGCGTCAAGCAAAGCGTGATTTGTCTTTCGCTGCCGCCCTCCAGAACAAACCATCTGGAGGGTGGCAGCGAAGCGAGCGATCCAACCGCGCGCGAACGCTCTGCACACCTATGCAATACGAACCTCCGCGGACGGGCTGCCGCCGGATAGGTGCTTCCAGACTGCGTCGAGCCAGCTGACGAAATTGATGAAAGGGATGCCTGTCATGATCGGTCGCATGGTTCTATTCGCCGCGTCGATAACGTCCTCCGTTGCCGCGTTTGCGGCGGATTCCGCCGGTGACCCGGTTTCCGGCAGGGCCATTTATCAGCACATCTGCCAAAACTGCCACTCCGTGGAAATCGGCGTGAACAAGGTCGGACCGAGCCTCTGGAACGTCGTGGGACGTGAACCGGCCAGTGTGCCGGACTACGCCTATTCGGAAGCAATGAAAGTGAACAAGACCAAATGGACTGTGTCCACGCTGGATGCCTATCTTGCAGATCCGCGCGGCGACGTTCACGGCGCGAAAATGTTCTTCAAGGGATTGCCGGAGTCCAAGGATCGCGCCGACGTCATCGCCTATTTGGCATCGTTGAAATAGCACACCTCGGCGATCTCGCGACGGACGAGGACCCGAGTGCAGCATCCCGGAAGCTCGCCGACCGTAGCTGCATCTCCGGGATCGCTTTGCTGGACTGCTCTGGCGGCCAAGAACATTCAGGGAGGCGATTATGGCTGTGCGTTTCATTGTTTTGGCAGCGGCGGCGGGCGTGATGCTTTCCGCGGCGCCTAATGCGTCAAGGGCGCAATCGGATCAGCAGGAGCTCAAGCTCGTTACGCCGCCGCTCAGCCAATTCAGAGAACAGATGCGGCCCTCTGCCAACGCCCTGCCGGTACCAACCGGATCTAGCAGGGAACAGATCCTGCATGGCGATCGCGTTTTCCATGGCGAAGCCGCGAACGGGCAATGCAGCGTCTGTCACGGCAACGACGGCAAGGGAACACCAAACGGGAACGACCTGACCACCGGTATGTTCGTCTGGAGCGATGGCAGCGTTAGGGAGCTGAAGCGGACGATCTTGCACAACATGGCGGTCGCCCCTGGAATGGATGGCGACTTAACGCCAGCCGATGTTGACGCGGTGTCAGCCTATGTTTGGGCCATCAGCCATCAGCCCCCGCCCCAGTGACGGCATCGTTGTAACGGCGCTCAGTGCATGGAAATGCGTGAACGGGGCTATGCCTACGACCGCGTTCGGTCGGACCATCCGCCGGGATTTGCCTGTCTTGACATACGTCAACATCTGGTGGGCATTAGAGCATACCGTATTTGCTTTAGCTTTAGACCGGGATAGAGGCGACCGGCAGAGATCAATTTAGGCTCGCCCCGACGTCCGCTTCCAAGGCTGGGATTTGCACGTAGTCCGATGTTCGCGAGTTCCGTACGATGCATGATCGGTCAGTATGGGACGGAGATAGTCGAGATTTTCCTATACTTTCCGTTTTTCGGATCATTACATTCACGATATTGTTCGCGAGCATGTCGCCGGCATCAGCAGAACCAGCCTTCGAGGTCGAGGCGATTTGCCGAACGGCGATTGCATCCATCACGGGGCGCGATCCGAAGATGATGCAGGTAACTCTAACCGCCGGCGACGTGCTGTTCCTAACTTACGTCCGGCCAATAGACAATTTCGTTTGGACCTATAGATGTCGGATAGAGGGCAATCGCGTCGTGTGGGCCGCCGAGCCCGGACGATGGCGCGACGATCCGACAGACGAAAAACTCTTCTTCGAAGTTGTCGAGGGTGGGATGCAACTTCGCATTATTGAAGGTCATGACGGCGGATCGAGTACAACGCAGTTGTTCGATCGCGATGCGATTCTATGAAAGCGGCCAATCAATGCCTCCAAAAGTCCTCACGGCGAACTCAAGATCGCGGTCGAACGGAGCGGTCGAAATATCTTCCCACGCCGACCGGCCCTGCATCGGATTTATCGCTGCGCATCGTTTTGGATGAGATATCGCGAAATCCGGCTTAGCACGCAGTGAAGTGGACCCCGGACGTGGGACCATGGATCGCCGGAGTTAAGGTGTGATCGCGCCTGCCTTTTCCTTCAGATCAAAAGATCAAGCAGCTTGCTTCTGCTGCGTTTGCGTCTGCTGTGGGTATGTGGGCAACGCGTTTGCGTTGTCCAAGCGAAGCGGCATATCCACAGTCTTCGCCGCCTTGATCCTGTCCGTGCCGGCACGCCATGCCGCCATGGGAAACTGGTTGTTCATCGCCTGATGCGGGCGGCGGTGATTGTAAAAGTTCATCCATGATCCGATGCCGTCGCGCGCTTCGCGTCCGTCGGCATAGGCTTTCAGATGGACCTCTTCATATTTGATCGAGCGCCACAAGCGTTCGATGAAAATATTGTCCATGAAGCGACCGCGTCCGTCCATCGAAATCGTGATGCCCGCGGCCTCGAGCCTGCCGGTGAAGGCGGCGCTGGTGAACTGCGCGCCCTGATCGGTGTTGAAGATTTTCGGCGTGCCGTGCCGCGCCAGTGCTTCGTCGAGCGCCGCGATGCAAAAGCCGGTATCCATCGTGTTCGACAGGCGCCACGCCAGAACCGCCCGGCTGGCCCAGTCGATGATCGCCACCAGATACAGAAAGCCAAGCGCCATCGGAATATAGGTGATGTCGCTGGCCCAGACCTGGTTGGTCTCGGTGATGCTGACGCCGCGCAGCAGGTAGGGATAAATCTTGTGGCCGGGCGCTGCCTTGCTGGTACCGGGGCGCGGAACCAGCGCCTCGATCCCCATCACCTGCATCAGCCTTTGCACGCGCTTGCGGTTGACGCCGTGGCCGGCCTGGTTGAGTTCGAACACCATTCGCCGCGAGCCGTAGAACGGCCACTTCAGATGCAATTCGTCGATCCGCCGCATCAAGGCCAGATCGTCGGCACCGGTCACCGGCCCGGGGCGATAGACGCCCGAACGCGCCAGATTTCAGCAGCTTACATTGCCGGCGAACCGACAAGATCTCGCCGGGCCGTTCGACCATCGCCCTGCGGTCGGGGACGCTCATCGCCCGGGCCTCTTGGCCAAGAAATCCCTTTCGACCGTCAACTGGCCAATCTTGGTATAAAGCTTCGCCGTCTCGCGCTCGTGCTCCTCCTCGCCGTCCCCCAGAGCGCTCGCGCCAGGCGCGAACAGGCTCGCCAGGTTGTCGAGAACCTGCTTCTTCCAGCCATAGATTTGGTTCGGGTGAACGCCGTGCCGCTTCGCCAGCTCCGGCACCGTCGCGACCTCGCGCAGGGCCTCCAGGGCGATCTTGGCCTTAAAGGCGGCATCGAACTTCTTGCGTGACTTCGTCATATCCGTACTCCATCGGTTGAGCAGGGCAATACTATGACCAAAATGTCAGACGTTCATGCTGCGTAGCCGCGTCGGGTTGAAGATTATGGTTCTTCGCGACCTCTCGCCTGAAAAGGCGAGAATACGTTGTTTTTCCAATCTTGTAAAAATCCTCGAGACCGTCTCAAGTCTCAAGGCCAAATAGTCGGCAATGTCTTGGCGGCCCATGGGCAGCTCCACCTCACCCATCGCCGAAAGGCTCGTTTCCATCTCCAGCAAGAAGTTCAATAGCCGCTTCGACGCAGCTTTTTGACCAAGCAGCTCGACGAAGGCCATGGTGCGCCGGAGATTGTCAGCAGTCATTGACCAGAGTGCGCAAGCGACCTGTGCATCCAGATTGGCTGCGCGTTCGATGCTGCTACGTTTTACCAAGCGTACAGTTGAATGGGTGGTCGCTTTCGCTGCCGAACAATAAGTTGAGCCATTTTCAAACCCGAAAACTTGGCCGGGGAAATGAAATGCAAGAATCCGCCGGTGTCCATCAAGATAGTGCTTAGAGTTTCGTACGGCACCGCGAACGACTTGATAAATGTGCTCAGCGCGCTCGCCATCTTGATAGATGACTTCGTCCGGGCTGCACGCGATCACCTTCGGCAGAATGCCCGCGCGAGCGAGGACCAGACTGAATTTGTCTGGCTGTGGCGCAGTACGCCTGTTCTCGTGGCGACACCTCGCCGCCACCGCCCCTGTTGGAGTTCACGCTCATGTGTCGAGCCCCTGCCGCAGTCAGCAAGGAATTTCCTTCTTCTTCGCTGAGAAACTGAATCACTAGTAGATCAACGCGCCGATCGCCGTTTTGTCTTGGATCAATTATGGGTTTGATCTAGCTGCACGACTACGTCAGGCCCCTTTGCGTTAAATCAACACCATTAAGGAAATCAGCGCCAAAATGATCGGTTTGCCGACCGGTGATCATGAAAAGCGAGCGTTGTCAGCATAAGCGCCGTGCATGTTGACGATGATATCGTGGTGCAGAACATCGCTTGCCTTTGAGGAATGTCTGCAACTAGCCATCCAATGTGGCAAAGCGGACAGAATGATGCGGGGGCGGCGACGGCGCGCCGTTCGCCGCCGCGGGTTCAACGCGCTAACCCTTTCAAATAACCTGCGTTTCGTATTTTGGCACGCGGGTTGCTCTTAGGCTCGTTGGCTACCTGATGGCGGCCCCATTGGTGTTTCTTCAAGCCGAACACTACGGCGCACCTCGCCACAATTCCCGTCAGGCTTCACAACGGCATCTGAGCTAAGCGTCACCAAGGAGCACGCAATGAGCAACGTCACATTCTCATCCCCGGTGATGGCACGGGACGTAACCGTCTATGCGGTCGCCGGCGACCGCGGAACCATCCTGGCTGTCGCCAAGGCCCACAAAATTCCAATTCCGTTCGACTGTCAGGACGGCGAATGCGGGTCGTGCCTCGTCGAGGTCAAGCATCTCGCTTCCGGCAATCGCAAATACGCGATCGCGTTGACGGAGAAAGAAAAGGAGATGCTTCGCCAGCTCGGCAAGATCACGAAGGAGGAAATCTACAATGCCGAGGTCAACGATATGCCACCTCGCTACCGGCTCGCATGTCAGTGTTTTGTGCGAAACGAGGACATCATCGTCGCCTTCGAGGGTGATCAGACACTGCCGGCCCAGGCGCCATCTCTGACGCCAGCCGCAAAGATCTATAAGGGCGGCGTGCATATTGCGTCTCTCGAAGAATTTCACGGTTTTGCTGTCAAGGTTGAACAGGATGCCGCGATCCATTTCGACAAGCTGTCCGCAGCCATGGAAGATTGCGGCAACCATGAAGTGGCGAGGCTGTTTGCCCAGCTCGCCTGCTTTTCGCGTCTTCATCTCGCCGAGGCTCAAAAACGCGCAGCGGCGATCGACGTCTCAAAGTACATCCCGCCCGACTACGCCTGGCCTGACCATGAGACGCCCGAGCGTACCGCCCTGTGGGCAGGTGATCCATCGCTCGTCGTAGCTCCCTGAGGACACCCGACCGTATCTCCCTGAAAAGCCGGTCCACCCCTGACCAGGAGCGACATTGTCGGCCCGGCGATGGAGGCGGAAGATTTCTTTGCCTGGCAAGCAATCCTGGCGTCAGCGTCGAGATGGCGGCAACGACGACGGCACCACGACCTCACCATCGATAATCGCGGACGCCGCATTAATGCGCCACGCGTCAGCAGCAATCTTCTTGAACCTTTTGGTCCAGTCGTTGCCACGCCGGGTAAACACCTTTACTTCGGTGTTGATGATGTGAACCTGGACCCGGTAGCATCGAACTTGATCTCGTGAACCCAACGCTCTCCGCTCGGAGGCTTCTCGATCGTTGTTGCTAACGCGGGCTCGATGAAGTCGGGAAACTTCGCTTTGGTGCCGAGTGCTCGTGCTTGTTTTCGCGCACGCGGCATCAGGCGAGGCGGAGGCTGAGCTGCTTCGCCCGCTTGGTATAGCTCTCGACAAAATCGCGGATGTGCTCTGGCACTTCGACGCCTTCGATGTCGCAGCGGGTCTGGATTTCCTCGGCGATGTCCGCCGAAACGTCCTTGGCCCAGTGCTCTAATGTATTGAAGGCGACCACGCGAACCGGGTTGCTGAATTGACCGGTCATCAAATCGGAGATCACGGTTTCAAGGTCAGCCCGCTCGATCTCGGTCTCGCGGTAGACGCTGCCGAGCGCTCCAAAGCTATCAACGACCAAATAAGCGGTCTCATCAGCCCCGTAGGGCACTACCCCCGGCGTCCAGCTCATACGCATCTCCGACGCAACAAAAACCCGGCGTGGAATAAAAGTCTAAGCCAGGTTCCGGGTTCCAGAAAAGCCTGTACGAACCGCGCCCAAAGAAGCGCGCGCCGGGCGGGCTTTCCACCGGCCCGAGCGCAGGACCCCATGCGGCAAGAAGGTTCAGCAAACGCCGGTCGTTCTTTGCATGATGATGGCCAACTCCTCCTGAGAGAAGGGTTTCCTGATCATGGGGAAGCCATCGCGTCGGCGCTCCCGACCGGAGAGCTGGAGGACGCGCAACTCAGGGCTGATATTCGTCGCGAGTTCGGCCAACTCGTGTCCGTCCATGCCGGGCATGTTGATATCGGTAATCAATACCGATATCCGCGGATTTCGCCCCAGTTGATCGAGAGCTTCTAGGCCGTTCCCGGCAGTGATCACGTCACAACCAAGCTCCTCTAGCATGCCGGCGATTACTTCGAGCACACTGGGATCATCATCAACAACCAGTACGGTGCGGCTCATTCCGTGGTCCTCGTCCCGCCCCGTCGTGGGATCAACGCGCACTCGTTTTATCGGTTCCGACACCGGATCGCACGTGGCGCACGACCGGGGAAGGTGGCTCAATCCGTTTCCAGGGGCCTTTTCATTGCGAGCGCATCCGCAAAAGCAAGGCCCAAGCACGCGCCGGGAACTCCCGCATCTCTGCATGCGTTGGCAACTGAAAGGGAGAGTGCAAATGGCAAAGGCGAAGAAGCGGACCAGCCGAGGACGCAATCAGGATCGTGCACGCGTTGCGGGCGGACAGGATTACGAAGTCCGATATGAGGCGAAGAAGACCCACAGGTCCAAAGCGGCCGTGAAGAAGGCGGTCAAGAAAGTCGGCAACAGCCGCAAGCGGGTCGAGAAGCGGCTTGGACGATAGGCCGATCGATGGCAGACCATTCGTCCCGCCCGCAAGGTCAGCAGTCGAGGTTACGACGCTCCATTGAGGGATTAGGGCCTTACCAGTCCTTGGTGCTACTCGCCATTCCGGTCAGCCTTGTTGAGCCGCTAAAGCTCGCCGCAGTGGTAATCGCGGGCGACGGGCACTGGATCACTGGCACTATCGTTATCGTTTGCGCCTATGCTGCTAGTTTGCTCGTCGTTGATCGGCTGTTTAGGATCGTCAAACCTAAGCTGCTGACGCTACCGTGGTTTGCTCGCCTGTGGAATTGGTTCGTCACTCTTCGCGGCCGAGCGCTCGGATGGTTTCGCTGAGCGCGCCTCCCCACGGCCTCTCCGAATGGTTCTCGCATTGTCCCGGGCTACCCAATTGAGTGGTAGGAACATCGATCGTGCCGATGAATTGGTCTCCCATAAAAACCAACCAAGGAGATCAAGATGCGGAAGGCAATAATAACAGCGCTGGTCGCGGGCCTTATGGCCGCGACCTCAGTCCAAGCCTATGCTCAGGCGGGCGGTGGCGGCGCTGGTGGTGGTGGTGGTGGTGGCGCAGCTGGAGCCGGCGCGGCGGGCGGTGGTTCATCTACGGGCGCAACGGGCAGCTCATCATCTACCAGCGGCATGAGCAATGGCGCTGGCAGCGCGTCAGGTGGAGCGAACAGTCTTGCCAATCCGTCCGGCAACACCAACTTGAACCCGTCCACGAGCGGATCAACGGTCTCGCCAAACACGCCAAGCACGGCTCCGGCCACCCGCCGTTAAATCAAAACCCCCGCTATCAAGGCGGGGTTTTTTTTGCGAACAGGTCCGCTCGCGCCTGCGTAAACTTCGCGAGGGTCCCGCTCTCGTTCTAACCGGCGACTTCATGCGCGGTCTCGGATTTTCCAGTATGGGTTCTTCTTGAGAATTTTGCCATCATCGGCAAATGTGAAGAAATCGCTGCACTTCGATGTTCTCGCCGTTCGCCGTTGTTCCACGAAGCATCCATTGCGACACTCCGATGTCGTCCTCTATGACAAAGGCGGCACGGGCATAACTCCGGACTGCCTTCGTTGGGACTGTCCTGCCTTCTCGCAGAATTACATCGCCCAATACACAATGCTATCCGGTTGGCTTACGTTCCCCGGCGATCAAATAGAGCCTCGATCTTTGGCCGCCTCATCCACCTCAACGAAAGCGACCCCCATCCGCTTCTCCTTGCGATAGATTACGCGGCATGCAAACCGCAGCTTGTCGCTCGGTATGAGCAAGGTGAACTTTTGGGGGATACCCACTGGGGTCGCTACCTCTAGCGCTGCACCGGCCTTCGACACGTTGCGGACTGAGCAGTCGATAGTGCTGCCGCCAAACTCTATCGTTCCAGCCTTCAAAACGCGATGGCGAGGAACAGCTCGCTTCTCAATCATAGCTCGGATCGATCGTGAAACTTGGGCGAACGCGAAAAAAAGGGCTCCGCGAAGGAGCCCTTTTCCGATCCACTTTTAATCATTGTCGTGATGGATGACCGTCTTGCTGCGGTTACCCGAGATGAAACTCTAGAAAGAGCCTCCCGCGCGTGAAACCAACAAATGTTAGGTTTGGGGAATTAAGATAGCGGCGAGCTTTCTCTGAAAGTCTCTGATCTCTAGAAGCACTGCGGTCCGCTCGGGTCCCTCCGGAAGCTGTTGGGCTCGTTGAAGCAGGTCGGCGAGCAGATCGATGTCGGAGCTATTCGGCACCTGGATCGCGCCGTCACTCATCTACCTTGCTCCTCACATTCAATGCGGGCGGCAAGGGCTTCGCTAAGGACGGACTGGATGGCACCTGAGCATCATAGACAGTTCCACAAGAGATGCAGCGCAGGGTCAGGTACCGGATACCCGGAAGAAGTTCTTCGTGCTTTGCACAGTCGCGCGGCCTCGACACTTGGGGCACCGAGTGCGCTTGTCGGAAATCATGCTGGGAAATGTCATTCTGTATTCCCGCTAGACTTGTTGGAGGAAACTATCCCTGTTGATTGAACGTTCCAAGTGCGGTCAACTTGCGCGCTGCAACGCGGCTTTCGCAGCGCAAAATAAAATAGCCCCGCCTCATTCCCGAAAGCCAGGCCGATCAAAATGAGTTTGCTTCTATGGACCCCACCCTTCTTTTAAAGCGAGCTGAGACTTGTTCCCGCTTAGCCGATCAGTCCAACGATGCTGTCGCAGCCGCCAAACTTCGACAGCTTGCGCAGGAATACGACGCGAGGGCTAAAGGCATGCAGAGCCCACCAGCCGCCCCAGATCAAAACGAGCCAACCGCTCAAGAGCGCGCGTTGGCAATCCTGCGCGAGTTTGAACAGGCTCAAAAAGACCTTATGGGGAGAGCCGTTATCCTATCAGACGGCAAGGCGGGCAGCGTGGAGAAGGTTCGGCTTGATGAACTGCACGGGCTACGGGTTACCATCACGGGCCACGAGGGCGATTGGCCAATATCAACGTTGAGATTTACTGACAATAAATAGCCGCGCCAGAGCCTTCCGCTGCGGCGGGCCAACGCTCATCCCCAACTCCGCTTCATCGCTGATGCTTCGTCAATGTCCGCTATCGGCGTAAATCCGGAAAACATATGCTCGCACGGAGTTCTCCTCAGTTTCGGTGCAAAGCTGATGTCAGTCGAGCTGCTTACAGTATCCCCGTTTCTGAGAACGCGCCTAGCATCCGCCGCCCAAGAGATCGCCTGCGCCGGCATTGCCGGCCGTTGACGGTATCGCGCCCAAGCAGCCCGCGGTCGATGAGACACCGCCGCCAGCACCACCAGTGCCCGACGTAGCGTTGGGCGTCACGGTTTGCCTGTTGGCGCTGACGCTGCCTACCCGTCCCGTTATCACAGCCCCTGCTCCCGCCGAAATCTGATAGGTGGGAGCGCCGAGCGGATCGGACGCGCAGCCGAACGCCGTCAGATTGGCGCTCAGCGATACGCCGACCGGACAGGGCACCGGCACGGGAGCAACGGTACTGAAGCTTCCTCCCGTTGCGCCGGTCACTCCCTGGCCGGACGGCACGATCGCGCCTGTCACCGTGCTCGCCGCATTGGTCGGCGAGTTGACCTGCGAACTCACCTGCGCGTGAGCGGTGGCGGAGACGCCAAGCCAAAGGGGGGCCGCAAGGATGAGCATTCGTTTCATCGCGGCACTCTCCTGTCTTGCCGAAACGATGATAAGGTCGTGATACGGCTTCCGCCCACCCGTTGCTTCAAACCCCTCCGACGCAGAGGGGTTCCCTGTGACCGCATCTCAGTGTCGGGCTTGCGCACCGCGATATCCGCTTTTGGGCACGTTTGAGACACGGCGACCGCATCGAGTGATGTCCGCTTTTTTATTTCAAGATCGCAGGCCGTTGTGCGGAACAGGCCAAAACGCCTCAGCGGTCTACAGGCGGCCTGGCTAGAACTCGGCGAAGGGCTAATCATTTGCAGGCACCGGCCGAACAACGGACAGGAACCGCTGCAGGTGTCGGGAGTTGTCACGCAGGAGCGGGAAATGGCTCACCACAATTCCAACATTGGTTTTTTCTCGATGATTGGCGGTAGCCTGTTGGCTGCAGCATTGCTCGTTGCGCTGTTGGTTGGCGGAGAGATCGCCGGGCCAAAAGTGCGATTAAGCAGCTCGCCATACACAACTGCGCGCTGAGCCCATTAGAGATAGAAGAAGCAGAGCGGGCAATTTCGTTGGCGTCACGCGCGACAGCAGATGCTGTCTCGCTAGTTCGTCTTCAAATGACTGCTCGGGGGGCTAATTGAAATTCTTCGGGATATCGCTCTACGGTCATGACACATACTCCAATGACCTGACACAGCGAGCGTGGCGCCGGTTTGTGATCTAATTTGGTCGGAGTGTAGAACTTCTAAGAACGATCAGCGATAACCCATGCGGCCGCGTTGCGCCTTGTCGGCTGTCGAAGACCTTGCATGCCGCGCGGCGGCGAAGCTAGCCTTCGCTAAAAATCCAGGGAGGTTCGCAATGCGATACGGCACTTTCATCATGTTGACGGCAGGATTGGTGCGCTTGCGCCGTCGGCGCAAGCGGAGCCCCGCGCAGCCTATGTCACCATGATGCTGCAGGCCTTTGCTGCCCAGGTCGAATGCCCTGGTACCGACATCGTCTACCAAGACCCCGTGCAGAAAGCCCGGGATATGCAGCAGCCGGACGGAACGACTGAGTCAGTCAGGAAAGCGATCGCGTGGCTGCTTACCGGCGGCAAGATGGGGGAGAAGGGCGACGACACGTTGATGGGCGAAGTCGCGTTAGCAATGCAAACCACCGACCTCGACCAGAAGCGGCTGGGCATGCAAACTTGGTGTGAAACCCAAAAGACAAAGCTCGCGGGCTTCATCCGCTCGAAGAGTTAGCATCTGGTGCGCCGAGAGCGGTCGAATTTCTTCCCAGTGAGGTAGCGGGATCTATAGCCCCTCGGCTTCTTTGAGTGCCTCCAGCGTGCGCTTGACCGGAGGAAACCGCCTCGCATCGGCACGTCATTTGCGAGGCACCCTAAGCGCGTCATCGTCCCACTTTAAAAAATCGTCGAGGAACGGCGCGCCACCTGCGCGGTTGGCTCATGGGACGGGCGGCGGCCGAACCTCACCCCCCCAGGACGACTACGCCCCTAGTCATTCGGTCGCGCGTCCGTCCCACCCTTCCGATTGCCCCATCGCGCGCGACGGCTCCGGCAGCCTGTCGCGGCCTACCTGGGATTCCACGCTCGATCAGGATGCGGCCGTCCACATGGGGCTCGTGAGCGTTGGCGATCTCGAGGAGCTTGCGTGCGGCGACATCGGGATCAGCATAGGGACGAGCGGAGACGAATTTCATTTCAGATCCATGTGCGCCGAGTAGATGTGGTCTTCGGTGCTGGCGAGTTGCGTCGGCAACTTCACCCCCGAGGGCAAGGGAGCGTTTCTCAGACTAGCGGCAAACTATCGCGCTGCGGCCGAGCGGGCCACATCAACGGACGCGTCGGCTCAGTAGACCCGGCCGCACCGTTCGCACTTGACCGAAATCCGGGGCTCCCCAGTGATCCATTCCGCTTTCCACCAATGCTGATGGAATGCCGTACAGATCCAGTCACTGAAAGCGAACTTGGTGGCGGTCAGCTTCGCATACATCGCGCACCTTTAGGTTGGGCACTTAGCTCTTAGTGTCCAGAAATTAAGATTTTGTAAACCATGCTTCCCCGATCGCGCGGGACCGAAGCCCAGCGTCGTTCGTCGCCCAGTGCCGCGGATTCGTTTCAGCCCTCGGCGGGGAGGTTCGCGGGCACCAGCCGAAACGCACCAGCGGCCGTTTCTGAGTGACTGGGGGCATTGTAGAGCGCTAGGCGGATGGCGGTCGTAGGTCTCCGCTGTAAAATGCTTCGCGTCTGCGCTAACAATCGGGCGCCCGGCTGCTTTAAAGGCGCTTCAACCGCGGCTAGGCAAACCGGCCTCGACCAGAGACCAGCCTCAGGATCAGCAAAAGCACAATCGCGCCGATGGCCGAATAGAGGATTTCTGAAACAATACCTGTACCAAGATGAAATCCTAGACGAGGGAAGAGTAAGCTGGCCAAGAACGCGCCGATCACGCCCACTATCAAGTCTCCGATGAGCCCAAACCCGGCCCCGCGAACGATCTGACCCGCAAGCCAGCCGGCAACGATACCAACAATCAGAATTACGAGCAGACCTTCACCTGATAAGTTCATCTTGATATTCCTCGGCCACCGGGATCATCTGACGGGGCAAGTCGAGGCGCGGATCAAAAGTTCCTTCTGCGAGATACTTATTTGTCCCGCGGGACTTGGGAAGCCGACCAGCTCCTCTAAACGAACAGCGAATGCGCCGCACCCGCGGTGGCGAACAACCTCCCTCGCTTCCTGGAGGGTTGGCGACAGAATGTTCGTGAATGGTCCCAGGTCGAGGGGGAGACCGAGTATCCCGAGCGGATGGCCCGCAACCTGCTGATCGAGTTTATCGGCGGCGAGCCCGGCGATCGGCTGCGCGATCAGTTCGCCTGATCGTTAACGATCGCCAGCGTCTCAGGGCGCTGTCTCAATAAAATACGCCGCCGGACTCGAAATACGTGTCCCGGCGGCGTTTTATTTCAGCTGGGTCCTGCAATCCCCAGTACCAATAGCATTAGCAAGAGTCGGTGCTAAAGTAGTGTGAAGCAATTCACAGCTTCCCGAAACTTCTCTCGCGAGAGTCGTCGGCCTGGTTCGATTGTTAGCTAGGTGCTACGGCATCAGCCGATGACTGTCGCCCACACAACCCCGCCGGTCAGGAGCGATACCCCCGTGACGAAGATCGCCGTCTCCAACCGCGTCAGTATCCAATTGTTTCGCATGGCGCGCCTCAATTGTTGGACTGTTCGGAGTAGGATCGCTTCGAAGTAATTAAGGAATGGTTAACGGTACACTCGGCCCTTTTGGGGCGGGTTCAGGGCGGAAGTTGGCCGGAACCAGGTGCTAGGAAGCGATCAAGATCCCGACCGCGATAATCGCTATCGATACGATGATGATCACTAGGTCAATTGTGAGCCACTCAGGTATGCCTTCTCGGGCCATACCGTCGTCCTCCGACTCACGCATCTTGCGCCGCCAGTCGTACACGCCCACGCCTGCCTGACCCTCAATCCCCAGCATCCTTATGCTAACGGGGGCCGATGCCGAGCAAGTGTGAAGCAGTTCGCACTTCGACAGCGAATTGTTCTCCACGGAAAGAACTTTCCCACCGAGGGCAATTACTTTCCCTCACTCGCCACCGTCATTCCGATAGTAGATCGCTGCAGATTCGTGGCGACGGCAAAAAAACAACCCCCGCCAGGGCCAGTGACGGGGGCATGCGGTGGATGGCGTGAGGCTAACGACTTGCGAGGGCGCTAGGTGTCACACCAAGGACCCGCACCTACATCGAACCGCTTAGGTGCAGTTCCCACAAGTTCAAATGATGTGCAGCTGAGTATCGCGTTACCGAAGGATCACAATGCGATGCGTAGACTTCTCATACTGCGGTACAGCCTGGTATCGAATTTGCTTGAGGTTTTTTTGACGGCTGCATTTTTAGAAGGAATCTTTTATGGACGGTCTTTCAGATGTCGAACAAGCGTTTCTATTTTTGCTGGTTTGCGTTTGCCTGGGAGCTTGCTTCATCGTTGGTTTTTGGGAGCTTGAGCAAGCGCGCAGTCGCTGGCGCACGCGGGACGCGGAACGAGCGAAATCTGCGAGGCTTGCAGCCTTCCGTGGTGCCGGTGATCACAGAATGTGACGAGGTCTTCAGACAGTCATGCTTAATCCCTCATTTGCATCTATGGCATTAGCAGGCCGGTAATCATTCTCTGGTCGGATAGGGGATTGCACAGGGGCCTCGCCTCCGCTGTGTGGTAAATGTGGAGGCCTCAGCTCCAGATACGGCGCTGGGGCCTTTTCATGGTTGAAACTAGGATTGCCCGTCGTTTCAAAGTTGATAAGCGGGCTGTCGCCGAGTACGGCGGCGACAATTATCCTTGCACGCTTCGCGACCTTTCCAGCACCGGAGCAGCCATCGAGTTTCCCGATCTGGTCAAAGTCATTCCGATTGCAAGGGCCTTCAATTTGCTCATGCCAGATGATGGGCTGAAGCTGCGGTGCCAGATCATTTGGAAGAGAGGCTATCGGATGGGAGTCACGTTCGACTAGGAGCCAAACTTGAGCAGGCGGCTCACGAGTGGTCCCTTCATCTGCGCGAACATCTCTCTCACATCAATCACGCGCAGCTTCCTTTCTCGCGGACCAAGTTGCTCGCTAAGCAGCCACGCCTGGCGGGCGGCGATCTCGTCTTTCTTGGTGCTGTCGTTGGTCGCGTGATATGCGCGCATGTCATTGGCAAAGCTACGCGCTGCCGCGGGCGGAATATCGATCGGTTTTCGGGGTATGGGTGGACGTAGGTCTCAACTTCCATAGTTGCAGGGCAGCAACATCGCGCACGTTTCGTAAATCATATTTCCACTCGGCGCTCCACTTCTGCCACGTTTCGGCCTAGGTTCAATCAACCGGGGCTGGACATATTTTCCAATCAATTTTTCCCGGGCGGGGCCGCTAGCGAGCAGCGGCCCTTTTTTGCGAGATCGGCGGGGTGAGGCAGCCGGGACCGTTCGTGTCCCGGGGTGGTGGAAGACGCGCCCGGCTGCCCGACCGCGGGCGGCGCGGTCAGCGTTTGATGAAAGCATTCTTGCGCCGGAAAACAGGGCGCCGACGCATGAAGTTTTCTTCACGATGTCGCCTTGCCTCGCTCGGCTCGAGCAAAAGCCTTCACTGCCTTCTCAGCACTCTTGCTGGTGGCCGCAAAACCCAAATCATTGGCCCGCAATAACAAGACTGGTTGCAGGAGTTCAGGTAGCGCATCAGCCCCGCCGCGCATCGCCGGCCAAATCAACATCAACCGGCAGCCGACGATGAACCGAGACGACGTACTATTCTGGCTTGCGGCTTTTTGGTTTGTTGCCTTCTGCGGTGTGGCGATCTGGTTGTTACTCGTACCTTGATGGCTACGAGCCGCGGAACGGCGGCGGGCTACTGCGCGTCGGGGTGTGGCGGTTAGTTCACTGACTAGGGGGTACACAAACGAACTATCGCATAAATCGACCCGACTTGGCATCTGGTCATCTCAAGATCGGTTACGATGGCCAGAACAAGAGTAGCGGTCGCCAAAATGCAGATCCCAGCAATCCAGTTCAAACGAGTCTCCGCATGGATGGGCTACGGCGCGGCTTCTGAGCCCGGCAAGTCGACTGACCCCAATCGATATTCGTCCGCGGTCTCGGCGCCGGGCACCTCGTACAGCGCAAACGTTGCCTCGGGAAATTGATTCCAGATCTTGAGGTCTTCAGCGGTGACGGTCACCCAGCCGAACCTGAACATATAGCGCCCGGGCTCTTGTACCCCTCCCACATTGCCCCAGCCAACGCGCGCCACCGTCATCGCCATGTCATCGATCCTCCGCGTTATTTCCCCTTCGCCTTCAGCCCGATCTCGACCAGCCGGCGGATGGCTTGCGAGCTGACGTCATGGATTGCGTGAGCAATTACATCGAGCAACGGTAGAAGGTAAGCTCCATTCCTGCCATAGCCGGATCCGTGAAAATGCGGGATATGCTGTTGGCATCGAGGATTTTCAGACGCAGATTTGTGCTCGTCGCCATGATTTCCGAGGCACATGCGGCCTGAAAATCGATGGTGTCACCGGTCTCTTTCCTCGACGTGACGGTGCATCGCTCAGTTTTGCTTCTGACGTCATTTCCATCTACGACAAAACCACGACCAAACTCTTCGGAAAAAATTGAGCGAAGCTGATTTTATCTCCTTTTTTGACAAAGACTTGCTTGCACTGATCGACACCCGTCGCCCAGGCTCCGTTCAAATTGAAAGCGTATGCCTGTGAAGTTAGTAGGAGGCTGCTGCAAAACAGGAGAGCGCATAGTCCGGTTGATCGGCTTACGTTAAACATTGCTCGACTCCCATCAATGGAATGCAATTTTTTTTGGGCCCTGTGCCCGGAACAGTGTTCCGCATAGGAGATTTTGGCGCAAGGGACAGTCTGCGGCTTGTGCCATTGCCGGGGCGAGCGCCCCGAAAGAGATGGATTTTTAACCAATTCAGTGATGGGCGAAAGCCGCATGGGCGGCGCTACGGCGCGGCGTGGGTGTGCGCCCTGGGCGTTAGAAGCCGCAATCGGCAAATTGTTTTCTGGCGAGCCTATAGTGCGAGCCGACGGCTACAAAGTCTACGTCAAGACACTGGTTTCCGTGCCGATACCCGGCGAGGCCCTCGCGACGAAGGTACTCCAGGTTTATGCGCCAGCGTTTCTCCTGAGGGTTATAGGTCGCAAAGTCGTGCTGAGCGCTGGGCGCATTCTTGCAGATGCTCGTGATGTACTGTCGGATTTCGGGAGGCAGATTGGCGATGTGATGAGGATTCCAGGGATCGTCGTGATTGATCTCGCTGGCCATCGTGCCAGCGACGGAGACGCACAACAGAGCAAAGAGCAGAGGGACGCGCTTCATGGCCATAGCCTATAACTGGAGGCTGACAGGCACCTTATAGTCGGTGACGCTTGGCGGGAACGGTGGCTAGCTTTAACGCGTCGTGGGGTGGGAAGAGGCCGCCAACTGAGGCGATTTATTCCCTAATCGCGCGTTCCACCTCTTCCGTCATAGGAGGCGGCTTTCGACGAGGAACGTCATTCGATTCCAGTTTCTGCATCTCGCGAAGCTTACTCAGGACCGACTCCATAGTGGGCTCGTCCATTCCCGCCGCTGTCTGTCGACGCCGCATCACCGGCTTCCAGGAGTTAAAGTCATACAATCCGGTCCAGGAGTGCACGGTCGTGCAACATTTCACGCAGGCGATCCGGCCGCTCAGCCGCTCGGAGGTGCGCACCTGACTGGTTCGATAAACCAGCTCGCAACACGGACACGTGAAATAGACCTTGGTTTCAGCATTCATCGGAGTCTCCATTACAGGTCACGTCAGAAAGCACTGTAGTCCTCAAGCGTCGCTTCGATTTTACGTACGCCGGCTTCGCTTAACCGGAGCAATCTATTCTTGAACCGGACGACATTCCTCGGATGCTCTTGCGTCACGCCTCAGGCAATCCCAGGCGCGCTTCACTGCGCCCAGCTTGTGCCGGTCTGTGTGCAGCAAGTACCGGGCCTTGATAAGGGTATCGATGATCTGCCTGGGAAAAACGCCGATACGAGAGTTCAATCAATTCGCCCATAGGGGATTCCTTCAATCGGCGGCTACTCCCAAAACGATCCAGCTTCCGCTTGGTTTTCATTCAGCCAAAGCAACGCTTCGCGGGAACTGAGCGAAATTAGCCGCTCTTCACCGCATGAAGGCTGCGTTTCTCCATCAGACAGGTAGAGGACGTAGCGATCGCCATCACGGAAAAGCGCTTCCTTCGCCTGTCGACATTCGAGAGACTTCGGAATCAAGAGTGGGTACACTGCGCGTGCAGATAAGCCGCATATTGATTGGTGGCATGGCGTTCACGAAACTGACGCGGCCTTCTTCTTTTTTCCAGTATTGGATATGAAGTGAACGCCCGCAGTTGACCCGTTGATCCAAACCAGCTCACACCGACGAAACGCAAGCCCTGTTGACGATAGGACCATGAAGAACTCCCGGGACTTCAAAACGTCAGTCGAACCTTCAACCTCCAACCGCGCGCCGGTCGCTGAAATATCTTTTAGGATACATGCGCGCCGCCACGTGCCATCGACGCCCATCAAATTCAACGAGCGCTCATGTTGAAAGTGGACTCGATCCGCCTTTCGCTGGCCAAATGACATTTCAGCCGCCTCAAAAAAACTCGACATAAAAGGCAAGTGTTGAAATAACCGGAACTTGCGCCTCAATAGTTAATAAGAATCTGTCGCTTGGCTCGCTCGGCGAACGGAAAGACAGTCGAAAATAGGCAGGCGGACCAAGCCGTTCGAGGATGGCTCCGCTACCCGCGGCGACACTGTCAGCCGCGGGCTGTGGGATTAGCGGCCATTAGAGAGTTCGTGGATTCGTTTCCGGGCCTGGGAGTAGGGTCCCAGGGCGGAGACACCAAAACACATCAGTGGCCGTTTCTGAGTCACATGGAGGCATTGTAGAGCGCGAGGCGGATTGCGGTCGTGGCGTGCTCTGAGAATTTCATAAGGCGCCACTCACCTAAAAAAGAGCCGAACGACGATCAATTCCGCACCTAAAGCGGCGTGACAAAGCTCTGCGTGCTCCGGCATATGGTGCACTCGTAGACGTGATGTACGAAACCCGGCTTGTCCGGCTCGGTACAGGAGAACCGTTTTTTGGAGCCGCATTTTACGCACTGCGGGTCTGTGTCTAGACCCTTGGCTTCCTTGTTTGGCATACTCCGACCCCGTCGTTGGGTGTGGCACGCTTCAAGCTACGGTTCCACCATTGAAGGGTTGCAATCCATGCCACGCTTAGCAATCCCAGCCTTTTCGGCGCGATGTCCGACGAAATGATCGTCAATCCCGTGGCATTGCCGCCGGGGCGCGACCAGCTGGTGGCCAGGCCCAATTCGACGGGATCGCCGCCGATCACGAAGACAATGGGAATGGTGGATGTCGCAGCTTTCGCCGCGATCGCCGAAGGCGCGCCGCCTGTAGCCACAAGCACGGCCACAGAACGGCGGTCTGTCGAGATGTCTCAGAGGTGCCATACCGGACTCGATTGGCTAGACGCGCATGCTACGGCCGGCGGTCTCGCGGGTCTGCAGAACCGCGACCAGCGTAATGATTCCGAGGATTGTGAGCATGAGCGAAACCGGCCAAGTCGCTCCGCCGCTCCAGCCTACGGTTGCCGCCGCGACCAATGGCGTCAGGCCACCGCCGATGGCGGCGCCGACCTGGAAGCCGAGCGAGATCCCGCTATAGCGAACCTTCGTGCCGAACAGCTCGGGCATGAAACTCGCGTGGAGCGCAAAGATGATGCCCTGGGCGCAGCTCACCCCGACGACGATGGTCAGTAGCACGACGGTCGGATCTCGCGTTTCGAGCAGCCAGAACAAGGGGAAGGAGAAAACAATGCTGAAAAGCGTGCCGGCGATATAGATGGTTTTTCGGCCCACGCGATCCGACAACCAGCCCGCCAACGGCATCGCTAACAACTCAACGAACGTGGCGAGAGTGATCGCTTCTAGAACAAAGGCTTGGTTCATTCCGAGCTGCTTCGTCAGGTAGGAGACGGCGAACACCGTCAGGACGCCGACCCACGCCACCTCGGTGACCTTGAGTCCGACGGCGAGTGCGGTTTCTAGCCGGAATTGGGAGAGCGCCTCCAAAACCGGCATCTTGGAAATTTGCTGGGTCTTGCGAATTGTTTCGAAGGCCGGCGTTTCGCTGAGCTGATAGCGGATCACGAAACCGACGATGATCAGGACCGCGCTCGCAAGAAAGGGAAGCCGCCAGCCCCACGCTAGGAAATCCGAGGTCGGCAGTTGGCTGACGAGCGCGAAGACGCCGGTCGCGACTAGCCGCCCG
This sequence comes from uncultured Alphaproteobacteria bacterium, assembly GCA_963802585.1. Classification (GTDB taxonomy): domain Bacteria; phylum Pseudomonadota; class Alphaproteobacteria; order Rhizobiales; family Xanthobacteraceae; genus Bradyrhizobium. The sequence continues at coordinate 52,512 of CAWDJS010000009.1, forward strand.
ATCGGGTTACCGAGCTGGACGAAGCTGCCGTAAAGACCGCGCCGGTGCGCCGGGGCCGATTCGGCGACCATGAGGACGGCGCCGCCCCATTCTCCGCCAAGCCCGATCGCTTGAAGCAGGCGCAGGGCAACGAGAAGGATGGGCGCCAGCACGCCGATCTGGTCGTAGGTCGGAAGCAGGCCGACAAGAAACGTGCCGAATCCCATCAGCAGCAAAGTGAGCACGAGCATCGAGCGGCGACCGATCCGGTCTCCGAAATGGCCGAAAACGATGCCGCCGAGCGGACGGGCGAGATATCCGACCGCATAGACGCTGAACGCCGCAATCGTGCTGACCACGGGATCGGAAGACGGGAAGAATAGCTTGCCGAACACCAAAGCGGCCGCCGTCCCGTAGATGAAGAAATCGTACCACTCGACCACAGTGCCGAAGGCACTCGCGATCACGACCTTCTTGGTCGGTACGACGTTTCCAAGGCTGACATCCGGCTCGCCGACGGCGCTGCTCAACCGAGCACGCTCTTGTCATCCCGAAGGATTCGGCGGGAATAATAGTGGAAGGTTGCGCCGATCGCGCGAGCCTTGAGTTGGTAGTCGTGCGCTTCCCGAGCGAGGACGGGATCGATCGGCAGGATGGTGCCAGCGCTCATCGCCATCAGCTGGATCTTCGCGGCGCGCTCGATGAACATCGCAAGAATTGCGGCTTCCTCGACCGTTGCACAGGCGGTGAGCTGGCCGTGATGGGCCAGCAAGATGGCCCGCTTGTCGCCGATCGCCTCCGAGATGATGCGACCTTCCTCATCCCCGATCGGTGTGCCCGGCCATTCGCGAAGCCACGCACAGTCCTCGTGAAACAGGGTCGTATCCATGTGCGACACCGCAAGCGGCACGCCGATCATTGAGAGCGCGGACACGTGCGGCGAGTGGGTGTGCATGATCGCGTTGACCGCGGGCTTCGCCCGATAGATCCAGAGATGGAAGCGGTTCGAGGGATTGACCATGCCATCCCCTTCGAGCACGTTGAGGTCGTCGTCGACGAGCAGCAGATTGCCCGCCATGATCTCGTCGAAGCCGAGACCGAACTGCAGCATGTAATAGGTCCCGGGTTTCTCGCCCCGGGCGGTCGCCTGACCGGCCAGTCCGGAATCGTGGCCCTCGGCGGCCAGGATACGGCACGTCAACGCCAGCTTCTGCCTTACGGACCAGTTGGGCAGGTTGAAGTGCTTGTTCATGCGCTCCGTGGTCTGCTGATGATAGGTTTCCTTGTCCCGAACGATTACGCTCATGGTGACGCTCCGCGGGTTGTCGATTTCGCGGAAATCTACCTGATTGGAGCGAAAGCGTCCACGCTCGTAGCCTAACTTTGGTTTGGTGGATGTCGCTTGTGGGTCAAAGGCGGAAATACTCGCTGCGAGCAGATGTTTTCCGCTGTTCACCCGATAGTGTTGCAAAAGTCGAAAGTTGCAACGCCACGAATTTTTGGCGAGAACTCTGAAGCACGAACCGATCGACGATTCGTGTAACCTCAGTCGCGTTACCGAAGTCGCCTGTGAGTTTAACGTGAGGCGATGAGGTCCCTCAGCATCTTTACACGAAAACCGCGCCTGCAGCCCGCGGAAGTTTTGATCCACCTGTGCAAAACGACTTTTGCAACACTATCCACCCGATAGCGGACATTCAGCAGAGGAGCCGGCTTGTCCGTTTGTGCCAATACCGGAAGTCGCAGAGTTAAGCTGCGGCTGGCTTGATATGCGCGGCAACCAATCTTAGCCCGCGCGTGCGACACGCTCCGCAATGTAATCCTTGCCTTTGGCCGTGAAGGTTTCGCGGACTACAAAGCCATCCTCCGGCGACATTGGTCCTATTGGAACAGGTCCGGTCGGCATAATTAGAGTAGCATTGCCATTGACGAAAACGAGGACGTGACGTCGATCCTTGAGTAGCTGCTCCGCCATCGCCTTTAATCGGGCGAAGTACGGCTCCTTACGCCACGCAAAGGGTGTTCCGGGATCGACTTGCGCATAGATAAAACCTGTCGCCGGGTAAATGGACAGTACCATTTTCGAGATTTCAGGCTTCCACTCCGGCGGCATCGTCACATCCTGCAGCCACAGACAATCAAACGAGCGACACTGCTCTGGTCGATCCTCGTAGATACGGCAGCCCGAGCCGATTGCACAATGTGTGCACCATTTTCCTTCGGGTTTGTTCAGCGCCGGAATGCGGTAGACCTTACAACACATTGTGCAGGTCCCGCAGGCTCGTTCAACTGCAGGCGACATACGGAACCGATGAAGCGGATGATCCAATCATGACTTACGGCGAGAGCAGCTCGGAGGCAAATTCAAAGATAGTAACGCACGCCCCATGGGAACAGATCGGCATTGTCGCTTTAGGGTCCATCAACGGAACCTGACGGCCCCGAAATCCAATTTCCCTTTACCCCCCGGAAGCAGAAATCCGACGTGCGGGCTGGCATGTCCGAGTTGTGCCAAACTCAGACATCGCGTCTTCTCATTCGATCACCTCGTCGGCATGGCCGAGCAACGACGCCGGCACGTTGAGACCGAGGCTCCTGGCGGTCTTGAGATTGATTGAGAGATCGAATTTGGTCGGTTGCTCGACCGGCAGATTGGCAGGCTTCTCACCCTTGAGGATTTTGCCCGCGTATACGCCCATTCGCCGGTAAACGGCTGGAAGGCTGGCTCCATAGCTGATCAGGCCACCCAAAGCGGTGAATCCGTCGGAAAAATAGATCGCCGGAATCTTGCGTTGTGCCGCTAATGCTACGATCTGCAGACGCTGGTTACCCAGGAACGGATCGGCACCGACGATGACAGCATCGGCACGCAAATCGATCAATGCAGAAAAGGCGGCGTCGATCTCACTTTCGGTGCTCGCCTTGAGGATAGCAAGTTGAACGCCCTTCGCGCGTGCCGCTTCCTGAGCATCCCGGATGGTGGGCTCGGCGGTCGGGCTATTCGGGTTCACTAGCAGGCCAACGATCCTAACCTCGGGGACGATTTCGGATATAAGTTCGAGCAGTTTTGGCGTCAGCTGAGTGAAGAGAACGCTCAAGCCTGTGGCGTTGCCGCCAGGACGGGCGAGGCTAGTGACCAGTCCAGCCTCGACCGCATCGTTGCCGACCTCAAAGACGATCGGAATCGTCGAGGTTGCATCCTTCGCTGCGCGCGCCAGCGGGGGACCAAAGGCGGCGATCACATCAACTTTTCGGCCGACCAAATCGGCTGCCATGGCCTGCGATCGATCATATTGGCCCTCGGCCCAACGGTATTCGATTGAAACGTTTTGGCCCGCGACATAGCCGACGTCTTTCAGTCCTTGGAGGAATGCGTCTTGCAGCGGTGAGCTAGGCTTCCCAAAGTGGAGATAGCCGATCACAGGCATCGCCTTTTGCTGCTGCGCCCGCGCGGAGAGCGGCCACGCCCCGGCACCTGCGATCAGGCCGATGAACTCGCGCCGTTTCATTGCTGTCCCCCGAGCGTCGGTACAGGGCATAGTCTCAGCTCAATGATAGCACGCCAAGAAAACGTTTGGACGCCCCGGCTGAGGTCCGGTTCGGGTCCTCGCTGCGAGCAGATGTTTTCCGCTGCTCACCCGATTGTGTTGCAAAAGTCGAAAGTTGCATCAGCCCGAATTTTTGGTGAAACCTTAAAACGCGAACTGGTCGACGATTCGGATTACCTCAGTCGCGCTGCCGAAGTCGCCTATGAGTTTTGCGTGGGGCGGTGAGGTCCCTCAGATCTCTACACGAAAATCGCGCCTGCGCCCCTCAGAATTTTTGACGCCTTCGGCAAAACGACTTTTGCAACAGTATCCCCCCGATAGCGGACGTTGCCGGTGCGGCCTGAAACCGTAATTTATTCGATATCGCGCAGGAGACGGGCAAGGTCGTTGACGTAACGCGAGGCATTGGTGGCCTCTTTCGTGCGACCGCCATGCCGGAAATTCCCGTTGCGCTTCCCTTCCGGTGCGCCACCGCGGGCGCCATGCATCCGACAGACCCGATAGCCCTTCACCGCCGGCGATCGGCAAGGCAAGCCGGTGCGCTTTGATTTGGCTCGGCACCTGGGAGCGGAATTGCATCGGTGCATGGGGTCGTCGCTCATTTCTTTTTCTCAACTCCCCCCACCCCTGCGGGATCGGGCAGCCTGGCCTGTTCGAGGATCGGCATAGGCGCCTCGGAATTAGCTTCTAGCAGAGCAGGAGATGCGACACTCCGTCCGGCGCCGGTGGTGACGCTCTCGGCAATGATCGCCTGATCCGCGGTGACGTTGTTCGTGGTGACGTGTTTGACGGTGATCTGTTGCTGGCCTCGGCCTCGATGGTGGTCGAGCCGTTCCGTCAGCATCATGACGGTGCGGGTGGACTTATCGGCTAGCTGCAGATATTTCATCCGCGCCTCGAAGAACTCCGGCGGCTGCGACCAACCCTTCTGATACATCGCTAGTGCGGCCTCGTTTGCCGCCATCAATTGCGCGATCAGCATTCCCTCGACGGGATCAGCCGGTGCGATATCCATGACGCCGTAAGCGACAGCTAGGCAGGCTTCGGTGATGCTATCCTTGTCTTTCGAGTGAGCTATCGGCAGCGCATTGACGGTGAGATTGCTAAGCCTCTTGTTCCATTCATCCGTCTTTCCGCCGCCAAGAGGTTTAAGATTGCCGGCCGGCTTATTGGGATCGAGGAGGTTTAGCTTTACGAGTGTTTTCTTCGGCATACGGCCTGTTCTTTCCCTGTATCAACAGTGGCGGCCTGGACGATGTCGACCGCCAGGGACATCCGCACGATGGGACGAGCGCCTCGGCCGTCATGATCCACCGGCGGCACTGGACACTGGATCACCGACTCCGAAAGATTGTTCCTCGAGCCAAGAGGCCTTCCAAGGGGATTGCCGCTTTCTCCAGGCTTCCACGGCCCCAATCCGCTGTTCTTCGTCTGTTGTTTCACTGCCATTTCCATTCTGTTCTCAGGTTTGCGCCACTGCGCCACCACGAGGTGGAGCAAGGTGGAGCAAGTGGAGCATTTGATGCATTACTGATTTGCGCCACCACCACCCCCTTAGGGGTGTGGGGTGGAGCGGAGCAGCGCAATTGTGGTGTCTGTCCTGGTTTCTGAGGTGGCGCAAATCATCACTCATCTGCGGCCACTCTGACGAATTTCTTCTTCTTCCGGCTCTCAGGGTCTGTCTCCTCGATAACCGCGAGGTTGGCAGCCTTGACCCAGATGTCGATAAGTCCTCTGACCTTTGCCTTGTCCGCCTTGATGGTAAGGTTCAGTCCAAGGGCCTTGGCGATCGGCTTTCCAACCCAGTCCTTTGCCTGGATGTTGTCTTTCCAATTGCCGGAGCGGATTTCCTTTGCTGCGCGCTCAAAGTCAGCCCCTGTAATGCCCTCCAACGGGTTTGGCGGCTTCCAGGTGGTCACCACTCCGACGCTGTCGCCCTCGGGATAGAGATCGGTGCAGTTCCCAAGGCTTATCGACGCAAGCTTGAACCACTTGCGCTCTCCAAGGGGAGACATATTCGCCTTGCCGTCATCGACGAAGAAATGGCGCCAATGCTGATCCAGACCGAGCTTTTCGGCCTCAGCCGGCGTCATCTTGTTGAGGACTTCGATGCTGCGCGCGGCACCCACAAGCGCGCTGGCGCCTCGGCCGTCGTCGACCGTGGCCTCGTTCCCGTTGGTCTTTCGGATGTGATGCTCAAGATCGATGCTGCAATCGGTCGCGTCGGCAATTTCCGCAAACTTCTTGACGACCGCATCAATGGCGGGGTTGTCGTTTTCGGCAACGCGATGGCATGACACGAACGGATCAAGGATCAATACATCGATCCCGAGATTCTTGATGGCATCCTTCAACCGTTCCACTACCGGGCTGGCAATCAGGGTGTCCGTTTTAGCCTGCTGGGCAATAACGATGGGTGTCGTGCGCCCACTGTTAACGAACAGATAGCCTTCAGGCTCCTCCTGAGGCTTGATGCCGTAGTGCATGCATATGGCCGCTATCCTGCGGTCGATTTCTTCCTCCGGGTCCTCACCGTTCCAGTACCAGACCTTGAGCTTTTGGACTGGTTTGACGCCGAGCAGCGCGCGGCCACTCGCCATTGCGATAGCCTCGACCAGACGCTTTGACGACTTGCCGCCACCTGGCGCGCCAAAGCCCGCCGAAACGAACTTCCGGATATAGTGCGTTCCATAAACGAAATCGCGCGGCGGAATCGTTTTCGGGTCCTTCCAAACCCATTTCTTGGGCGTTAACGCCCCAGAATCAGCCTGTTCAGGTGCAAGACGCAATACCCCCGGACTCGGCCTGTCCGGCGGGAAAGTATCGTTGGTAGTTCGGTTCATAATTTCTTTCGTGCGCCGCGGTGCCGGCTGTTCTCCAACTCTAAGTTCCTCGAAGATGCGATCCAGATCGAGGAGGCGATCTACCTCGTGCTCAGGTTTTGCCATTTTTGCGCGCCCTCCAGAGTTCGCGGAGTGTGGGCGCATCCATCGGGCGATCAGCCAGCCATGCCTTGAGGCGATCAGGCTCATTCAGCCTGACCAAGTACCAAAAGGCATCGATGGTTGATTCCGTGGTCCGATAGGGACGCGGCTTGAATGTGAGGACGTTGTCGGTCATGGCGTCGTCTCCATTGATTGCGACACCACGTCCAAACAACCGGGCGCAACTTCCTCGCACCAATCGATCGCTCGATGCGCCGAGATCAAACCTCGCTTCAGAGCAACGCCGATCTGAATGACTTGATGATCTATGAGTTTCAGCCGCTGGCTGGTGCAACGGAGCGCGGCTAATACAAACTCGGTATCGGGTACGGGCTGGGCAGCTTGTGCGGGCTTGATGTGTGCATTCATCGCGGCAGCCCCCACACGAGAGGGGCAAGCGAAGTTGCAAGGGCAAACCCAACAGCGAACCGTCGACGCAAAATCTGCTCTTGCTTATCGAGATCCGCTTGCGTATTTTGTTGGGGCTGATTGAGGTATTGAGATTTGGCCCTGTCGCTCGGCAAAGCGGCGGGGCTTCTCATTTCTGGTTCTGTCATGGCGCGAGCACCACGACCAAAGCCAGGAACACCAGCGCGGTGCCGAGCGTAAGAGCAGGAAGCGCCGAGACAAGCCGATGAGACAAACATCGGGAAACATCTGGATTTCCGGCTGTCTCAGTTTCAGCTAAGCGCTTGTATTTCTTGGAATCCGGCGGTCCTGCCGGGCCCACCAGCGAAATCAATTGGTTAGTCAGGGATTACCCGAAAATCCGGATGATGACCGACGCTGCCTCGACGATTGCGACCCGCCCGAAATCATCGACCGCGGCACGCATCTGCCCAGGGGCAGCCGCCTTACGCCTGTGGGCTGCGAGGAATGCCGCTGTCGGCTCGTCGATGATGGAGGATTCCTCGCAGGACAAGACCACCAGCGTTCGTCGCCATCGCCTCCACCCGCAATCGGTACATTGTCGATCGATTTATTTCGAGTCGGTGCAACATTTGACGACCATCACGCCTCGCTGGCCGGTCTGATGGCCTTTCATCGCCGTCTTGAGCTGATCGAGCGTTACGTCGCGGGGGACCTCAAGCATCTTATCCAGAGTATAGAGTTCGAAGAGATAGTGGTGAGCTTGCAGGTCAGCTCCGGGTAGTGGACCGATGTAGCCGTTGGTCAGATAGCTTGCTTGAAACGCCCCGGCCGGCAACATCGCGGTCCGGCCTCGGGCGGTGTTTTCGGCCAGAAGCCGGGTGCTTGGCGGCAGGTTGATGACCGCCCAGAGCAAACGGTCCTGGGGGTTCCCGCCCGAACTGGCTTCCATGTCGGTCATGGTCAGGACGACGGCAACCGTCCCCGGCGGTGGATCAGTCCAGACCAGCGGCGGAGAGGCCGGATCGAACGTCACCATCCTGGCGGCATTGGCGGCGTACTTCAGGGGTAGCCACCCGTAGTCCGCAAAGGCCGACGACCTGATCGTTGGTTGTCGCGGATATCCCGGGCCCGGCTCAACGGCCGGTGCAGGCCCACCTCCGCTGACCGGCTCGGCTACGAAGCTCGGGTTCGGCACCACAATCGTCGGGCCGGGTGCAGGAGCGGTACCCCCGGCGTTCTCTGCTGTGGCAGCGTTAAGGCTGCCCACAACCATCGCGAATCCCGCAAGCCACTGCTTCACGCGCATTGTTGCCAACTTCCTTTGTCGTCCGAGACCGGCGCTCGAATCTCAAACCGTCAATTTGATCCGTCGCAACAGGGTGTGATCATCACAGCCTTGTTGCCGGTGAGGTGTCCTTCCATCGCAGCCAGGATGTCTTCGCGGCTCGCGTCTTCCGGAACATTCAACTTCTTGTCCAGGGGATACAGCTTCCAATCGTACGTCCAACGCCCCTCCGGGTTCTTTCTGGCCGCTGGCCCGATCCAGCCGTTGCTTCGGAAGCTCCGGTGAAACGCGCCCGGAGGCAGCTTCGACGAGTCGTTTCCATTTGGGATACCTTCAGGTAACGCCCGGACGTTTCCTGGAATATTGACGACGGCCCACATCAACGTGTCGACGTGGTCGGACACAATCAGGACGAAGGCATTTGTTCCCGGGGGGACGTTGCTCCACTCAAGCGGCGGATTGACCGCGGCATTGTTCATCCCGGGCGGAACCACAATGCTGGGCCGCGTTCCGGTCTGGCTGTATTTCAGAGGCAGGGGCTCCATATCCTTCACTGTCGGTGAGGAAAGGGTCAGTTGCGGCGGTGGCGTGTTCTGTTGGGCCATCGCGGCGTTGATCGTGCCGAGGCCTATGGTCAGCAACAGCAACAGATTGAGTTTCACTTGCATCTTTCCACCTCCTGCCGGTTCGACCGTATTACTGCACTTCGGCCGACCTAGTTCTGCTTGTCGCTTTCGATGGTGACCACGTCGCCGAATGGCACCCAACTGGTTCCGTCAAATCGTGCCATTCGCGCCTTTCGCCACGGAGTCCGGTCGCTCGGCGACGTGCTGAGGTTGACGCCGTCAATAAACAGCGAAGGATGAAAGCCTTTCAAGTCGGTCGCCTGCTTGAGCAGGTTCTCGCGCGATAGATCGTCTCCGCATCTCCTCAGAATTTCCGTCATCGTCTGCGCCCAGGAATAGCCGGTCGCGGACAGGAAAATGTCTCCTGCTTCCCCAGGCGCCCATTCCTTCATGAACTTCAAGAATTCGATCATGCTCTTGTCATCCGCCCAGATCGGATCGTTCGGGACCTTCTGCCAAAGCGACGTCAAAAGACCCGTCGACGCCTCCAGGCCCGCCGGCTTCAACGTCGCGTCGATCTGGCTCGATGCCGTAATGACGATCTTCAGCGGGTTCCAGTTGATCTCGTGCGCCTTGCGAAGGGCCTGCGCCGTGAACTTCGGGGTTGAAGCAAAAAATATCGTGTCGGCACCTGAACTCGCGAGCCTTACGAGTTCCGACTCGATCGTTGGGTAAGTGATATCGTAGGAAGCCTCGGCGATGACGAGCGATGCCTTGTCACCCAATGCGGCTTTAAAACCGTCGAAATATCCCTTGCCATAGTCGTCATTCTGATAGAGCACGGCGATCTTGGCCGTCGGCTTGTTCTGGAGAATATAGCGCGCGTAGATTCCGGACTCGATCGCTTGCGAGGCGTAGAAGGTCGTTGTCCAAGGCAGCTTCTCCGGATCGTTCAGTTTGGCCGATCCGGACATCGCGAGAAGCTGCGGCACCTTCCTTCCGTTCAGGTATTTGGCGATCGCGAGATTTCCCGGCGTGCCAAGCGTGCCCGTGATCGCCAGCACCTCGTCGCCGTCCACGAGCTTGCGGGTCTGCTCAACGGTCTTTGGCGGGGTGTAGGCGTCATCCAGCGAAATGAGGTTGATCTTGCGGCCGTTGATGCCTCCGGATGCGTTGATCATCCTGAAATAATTACCGATTGCGCGCGTCGTTGCGCCGAATGAGGACGCCGGGCCGCTGTACGGCGCGGTCTGGCCGAGCTTGATCTCGGTATCCGTCACACCCGGACCATAGTTCTTCTCTGCGGCCGCGACATGGACTGCGCCAAGCAAGGCTGTACCAATCGCCAGGCTCTTCAGTGTCGCACGCATGATGTTCGGCGTGCGGCGGCTTAAGGTACGAACTCTGCCTCTCACTCCCGACATGGGCGTATCTCCTTTAGTTTGTAACGACGGCCAGCACCGCTGCCGATGATGGGGATCTCAGTCGAACCGCTCAGCAAGCTTCCTGAGTTGTTCGAGCCGCTCCGGTCCAACGCCGGGCGCGTGAGGTCCCGGCCGATAGGTGACGGACCCCAGTCTGCCGCTGAAGGCAAAGGTCCCGTCGGCGCAAAAGCGCTCCCAGCAAACCGGTGACCGGCGATCGATGCCGACATCGATGCCTTGGAAAAGCGCCTGACCGATCAACATGGCCAATCCATTTTTCTCGCAACGCATCTGGCCGTCGATCGAGATCGCGACGTCGAGTTCGGTGGCGGATTTGGCTGTGGCCGAGATAACAATCTGCCGTCGACCCGCCGATATAGCTCCTCCGTTCACGTCTGTCGTCGTGCCGTAGCCATTGTGGAGGTAGTGTACCTCGTCATTGTCGATGTAGACGCTGTAACCGCCGCCCTGCTGCCCGTGCGCGACCAGCGTTCCGCGATCACCCGGCGCGAAGTCGAGATCGATCTCGATATCGAAGGAACGCTGATCGACGAGCTTGAGCGATCGGTAGCGGGCCAGCGTCGGCGTGCCCGGCATCAGCCGAACCGGCAGTTCGTATCTCAATTCATAATCGGAGCGCTGGAATTTTCTGATCCCGCTGCCTTCATCGAGCGGAAATACCTGATTGTCCCAGGCTGCCCTCTCCCAGGCGCGGGCGAGCCTATGGACACGGTCCGGCTCCGCGCTGGCCAAATCCGTCGTCTCGGTCGGATCGACCGTGAGATTGTAGAGCTCGTATTCGTCGTCCGTAAATCCTGTCATCGGCGCATGGCGGCTGACGATCTCCCAGCCAGCTTCGTAATAGCCGCGATGACCCGACAGCTCGTAGTATTGGGAGATGTGGCTATGCGCAGCCTCGGGAATGAAGATGGTTTGCCCAAAACTCGCCCCGGACAGCGCTCTGACCGGAACGCCATGCCGCACCTTCAGGTCATTCAATCCGATGAGATCAAGCAACGTCGGATAGAGGTCGGTGACGTGCACATACTGCGATCGCATCTCACCCGCCATTTCGCGCAGGCGCGCGGGCCAGGACATCACCATCGGCACCCTGTGACCGCCAGCGTGTGTGTTGCCCTTGTACAGCCGAAACGGCGTGTTCGAGGTCATCGCCCAGCCCCGAGGGTAATGCGGCATGCTCGTCGGCCCGCCGATCTCGTCCAGCGCGGCGAGGTCCCGCTCGACCGAATCGGTCGTCTTCTTGTCGTAGAACATGCGCAGCGCGTCGAAATACTGCGTGGTCCCGATTACCTGCCCCTCGCGTGACGCGCCGTTGTCCGACGTCAGGATGACGAGCGTGTTGTCCCATTCGCCGAGCTCCTCGAAGGTCGCGCGGATCCGCCCGACACTATCGTCGATCGTGCCGATCATGGCCGCATAGACTTCCATGTAGCGGGCAAACAGCCGCTTCTCGTCCGCCGTCAGTTCCTCCCATGGCTTCACATCGTCGCCGGGTTCGCTGTTTCGCGGCGGAAGCACCGTGTCGGCTGCGACGATGCCCAGCCCGATCTGCTTCTGGAATCGGGCGGCACGGATGGCGTCCCAGCCTCGCTCATAAGCGCCGCGATGCCGTTCGATATCCACGAACCTGGCATGCAGCGGCGCATGTACCGCCGGATGCGCGAAATAGAGAAAGACGGGCTTTGAGGAATCGGAGGCTTTCGATGAACGGATCATCGATACCGCGCGATCCGTCAGATCATCCGTCAGATAATAGCCATCCGGATAACGTTCGGGTGCGACCTCGGAATTGTCGACCATGAGCGTCGGAGGATGATGATAGTTGGAGAAGGCTTCGAGGAAGCCATAATACCTGTCGAAGCCGCGCTGCACCGGCCATGAAGCGCGCGACGCCGTTTCGGTATGATCGAAGTCCTTGCACAGGTGCCACTTGCCGACCATGTAAGTCGCATAGCCTTTGGCTCGCAGCGTTTCGGGGATCGTCGTGATGTCCTCGGGAAGTTCCATGGCATAGCCGGGAAAGCCCGGATCGGCATGTGCGACCCAGCCGACCCCGGCGGCATGCGAGTTTCTGCCGGTGAGAAGTGCCGCCCTCGTCGGCGAGCACATCGGCATCACGTGGAAATTGGTGTAGCGCAGTCCTTCGTCTGCCAGTCGGTCGATATTGGGAGTGGGTATCTCCGAGCCATAGCACCCGAAATCGGAATACCCGACGTCATCGCAGAGAATGATGACGACGTTTGGGGCACCAGTCGGAGCCTCCGGGCGAGGCGGCCAATCCGGCTTCGATTGCACCATCGTGCGGCCGATCTTGCCCGCAAAATTGTGATAGGCGTGCTTGTCCGGATTGATCGTCGCTGGAATCCCGCGCTGGTCCGTCGCCGGCGTGTTCACGGCGTCCGAAACGCGACCGCGATTTCTCTTTTCCTGATCCACTTGATTTTCTTCCTGATGCTAATGCAGTTTACCGGCTGCCTGTTGTTGATGTTTTGAAAGCTCGAACCTAACGCGCGAGCGACGACTGGGTCCTCAAGCTGATCCGCTGGCTTGCATTGTCATGATCTCGTCGGCGAACCGGCCATTTCTGAGGAGCTCGGCCATGGCGCGCATCGGTTGGTCGATGTGGTTGAAGAACATCCTGTAGCCGGCACACAAATAGTTCAGGCCGGCTTCACCATCCGGCGCGTCGATGAAGCGGTTGCGCGGGCATTCGCCATAGCGGGCGAACAGCACCTCGCACTCACGACAATAGTTTGGAAGCGTATCGAACTTGTCCCGGCCGAACTGGCGTTGCTTCGGGGAAGCGACGAGCTTTGCCAGCTCAGTTTCGCCGATATTGCCGAGCAGGTAATCCGGCTCGACGTAATGGTCGCAGGCGTAGAGATCACCATTGTGCTCGATCGCCAGCGCGTTGCCGCAGGTGGGAGAAAAAATGCAGGCACTCGGGTGTCCGATCCAGTTGGCAAGCGCGGCATCGAACGCCTGCACAAAGATCTCCCCGACATCACGCTTCACCCATTCGTCGAAGATCGCCATCAGGAAGCGGCCGTATTGTTCAGGTCGAACCGACCGTTCAGTCACCAGATTGCTCCTGCTGGACGTAGAATGGCCGCCCGCCGCCCGGGCGCTCGCTCCAACCGGAATTGGCCTGATCGATGGTTTCCTCCGTGGCCCGCTCCACGATCGGAATGAATTGCAGGTATTTCGCCTGTAGCTGGTCCCGGAAAAACCGGTAGACGTCGAGGCCGTGGTCGCCGTTCGCCGCATGGACCGTGCAGAGAATATTGACGTCGACCTGGTTCCTCACGAGACAGTCCCATGCCCGCATGACCTGGTCGAAGGTGCCGCGGCCGCCCTTTGCGACCCGGTAAGCGTCATGCATGGGTTTCGGGCCGTCGACGCTCAATCCGACCAGGAAGCCATGCGCCTTGAAGAAGCGCGCCCATTCGTCGTCCAGCAGCACGCCGTTGGTCTGGATGGTGTGGAGGATCTTCTGGCCCGGCTTCTTGTACTTCGCGACCAGCTCGATGGACCGCCTGAAAAACGGCAGGCCCATCAAGGTCGGCTCCCCGCCCTGCCACGCGATAGCGACCTCCGCGTTCGGTTGCGCCGCCAGCAATTGCCTGACGTAGGCATCGAGCACGTCGTCATCCATTCGCGGGCGCTCCGTTCCGTAGAGGGCGTCCTTGCTCAGAAAGAAGCAATATTTGCAGTCGAGATTGCAGGTGGCGTCCGTCGGCTTGGCCAGCACATGAAAGGCCGTCGGCTCCCGCATTCCTTCCTCCCGGCAGACCATGGTTGCATTTTCTATCAATGGTTCTACCATTGACGTTCGACCGACGCAAGCCGGCCCGGAGCGGACCAATAAACCCGCGAAGCGGCGGCAGGCCGAATGAACCGGAACGAGCCAGGGAGGACGGTGCAGTGAGGATTGCAAAGGACAGGAAGGACTTTGACTTCATCGTGATCGGCGCCGGAGCCGCCGGATGCGTGATCGCCAACCGCCTCTCTAAGGATCCCGCCGTGCAGGTTGCCCTGATCGAAGCCGGGCCTTCCGATCTGGATTTTCCGGTCAATGTGAAGACGACCCTTCCGGTCGGAAACGTCTTCCTGCTGCCGCATGCCCGCTACAACTGGCAGCATGTCTATCGTGGCGGCCCGGAGGTCAACGGGCGCCAGATTCCCTGCCCGCGCGGCCGACTATTCGGCGGCTGCACCTCGATCAACGGAACCGTGTACATGCGAGGCCACCCGACCGATTATGATGAATGGGCCGCGCTGGGGAACGACGGCTGGAGCCATCAGGACGTGCTCGCTTATTACAAGCGGCACGAGAACTATGTCGGCAGCCTCTCGCGCTTTCACGGCAGCGGCGGAGAACTCGATGTCGGCAAGCCCGGCGAGAACAATCGCCTCGCGCATGCCCTGATCGGAGCGGCCGTCGAGGCCGGCCACGCGCGCAACGACGATTTCAACGGCGAGCGTCAGGACGGCTTTGGCATCTTCGACCTCAATCAGCGCCGCGGCGTCCGGTTGAGCAGTTCACGGGCGTTTCTGCATCCTGTGCTCGGCCGCAGCAATCTCAAAGTATTCGCCGACACACTGGTCGAGCACATCAACTTCAACGGATCGCGCGCGGTCGGCGTGACGATCCGGCACGAAGGCGACAAGCAGACGCTCCCAGCGTCGAGTGAAATCGTTGTCGCCGCCGGAACCGTCAATTCACCGCAACTGCTGATGCTGTCGGGCATCGGACCGGCCGATATGCTCCGTCGCCATAACATCCCCGTCATGGAGGATCTCCCCGGCGTGGGGGCCAATTTGCAGGATCATCCGACCGTCTCAGCGGCCATGAGCAATCCGGGAGCCGAGTCCTATGCGTTGTCGTGGCGGACCGCCCCGCGCGTCGCCGCAGCCCCGCTCCGCTATCTGTTCGCGCGCCGCGGCATGCTCGCCTCCAATGCGGCCGAGGCGGGCGGCTTCCTCTGCAGCAACCCCGAGTTGGACCGGCCGGATCTGCAAATGACCTTTATGGTCGGCCTGAAGGACAACCCGCGCACGCTTCCACGCCGGCACGGCTTCGTTTTGCATGTGGCGGTGCTTCGGCCGGCGGCGCGCGGACGGCTCGAACTTGCATCCGCAGATCCCGCGGCGCGTCCCCTGATGCATCCGAACTTCCTCCAGGATAAGGCCGATGTGCAGGCCCTGATTTACGGCCTGAAGGAAGCACGCCGCATCCTTTCGAAGCCGGCACTGGCGCGCTATTCCGGCGAGGAACTCAGCCCTGGTCCCGCGGTCAGCACCGACGCCGATCTCGAAGCTTTCATCCGCGCCAATGTCGCCACCACCTACCATCCCGTGGGGACCTGCAAGATGGGGCCAGTGCGCGATCCGATGGCCGTCGTGGATTCCCGCCTGCGCGTTCACGGCATCACGGGCCTCCGGGTCGCGGACGCTTCGATCATGCCCAACATCATCGGCGGCAACACCAGCGCTCCATCGATGATGATTGGCGAGCGCGCGGCGGATTTCATCCTTGAAGACAGCGCGCTCAGCTGCGCAAGCGCCGACCGGGACGCTCCTCGCCATAGTGCCGCGGCCCATGCTTGAAAAGGCCACCGCCACTTAAGCCGTGGCGGTGGCTGAACCTTTGCCCCATCAAACCGAGTCATGTATTCGTTAGGGAGCAAGAACTCCAACCGACCGTGGCAGGGCTGCAAGGTGACGCGGACAGCGACAAGGAAGTCAGGCAAGACGGAGGCGGCTGAAGTGACCAAGGAGAAGCCGCCTTCGCGCTGGCCCGATTTGGACGCCGGATTTCGGCGGGTGCAGGTTGCGCGGGCGTTCGAGGATATTGCTGGCCAGATCCGCCAGGAGCTATCGGAAGGACGGCTGCGGGCCGGCGATCGTTTGCCGGCCGAGCGCGAACTGGCCGTTCAGTTCGGCGTATCGCGTAACACGCTTCGGGAAGCGTTTCGATCCCTCGAAATCGCGGGCCTGATCACCCTGCGCAAAGGGGCGGCGGGAGGCGCATTCGTCAACGACACCAACGGCGAAACCATCGTCACCAGCATCCAGGACATGTTCTCGCTGGGCGCGGTCACGGCCGAGCAGATTACCCAAGCACGGATCTCGATCGAGTCCGCCATCATCCGCGCCGCATCCGAGGCGCATACCGCAGGTGACATCAAGCGGCTGCGCGAAAACGTCGAGCAGGCAGCCGAAGCGACGCGGCGCAACGATTTCTTCGCCCGCGCCGATGTTCATCTCGAATTTCACATGATCCTCGCACGGGCGACCCGCAATCCGATTCTGATCGTCGTGATGGAAGCGCTAATCGGCATCATGCGGCAATTCATTCGTACGATCGGCTCCCAGCAGATTGAAGATTACATCCTGGCGTCGCGAAAGCGATTTATGCAGTCTTTCGAAGCCGGGAATGCGGATGCTGCCGTAAAGGAGATGGAGCGGCATCTGAAGCGCGTCAATCGCAATTATCTGACGCTACTCGAGGAGCGCTCCAAATCGAAAACGATTGTCGCCGGGCAAAGCTGACCGGATGCGATCTGGTTCACCGTGTTGAAACGGGGGCGCCGAGCGAAACCTGAGGATTAGAGAACTCGCCGCGGTCGGCTTCTGTCGATTTCGAGCCCGCTGAAACGCGCCAGGTCCTTCGCCGGATGAATCAAGACGGCCGCCAGGATGCCACCCGCACAGATCAAGCAGCCGGCGAACAGAAATCCTTCCCGGAATCCCGCAGCAGGATCGAGCTCGATATCGACGATATGCCCCGTCAGCCATGGAGCGACCAATCCGGCAAGTGAGTACACCGCGTTGCTGATGCCCAGGATCGCGCCGCGCTGGTGCACCGGCGTGATCTCCCCAAGCATTGGCGGACCGAGGCTCTAGATGACAGCTCCAATCCCTGTGAATAAGCGCCCGAGTGTGATCCCTCCGCCGCAAATATCCGTGGGACTATTTCAAGAAGGTCGGGACTCTCCCGGGAGACCAGGCCTACCGGACCCTCGCGGACGGAAAGTGCGCGTTCGTGATGAAAAACAACTGAAACAGCACAAAGTCACGCCGGCTGTCGGATCAACCCGTCCGCCACTGCAAGAGAGAATATTGCGGATCCGCCTCGAAATGATGCTCGAACACGCCCTCGACGTGGTCACCGATTGCGACTGTTTGCATGGGATCGCCCAGCAGATTGCCTACCATGCGAACGCCGCCGGCATGCGGCAACTCCACGAGCACGGCGAGGTAAGGACCATGCTGCTTGAGTACCGCATGCGAAGGATGCCAGACGCGTTCCCAGCTGAAGACGCGGCCGCGAGGCTCGACGTCCGTCCATCCGGGATCAAATGCGTGGCAGTGATGACAGAGCCACTCGGGACCGAATTGCCAAGTGCGGCAATGGGTGCAGCGCTGCACCAGCAGCCGGTTTTGGCGCAGCCCCGCCCAATATGGCGCGGACAAGCCATCAGCCTCGGGAATCGGGATGGGCAACCCCTGAGGGAGATATGACGAGCTTGCCTCGTCGCTCATAGCGTCGCCTCTGAACCGAGAAGGAGATTGCTGACCGGGATGACCATTGGGCCGCCGATGACCATGGCCACGTCGTTCCGTTTTGCCTGGTTTGTCGACGTCCCGCGGACTTGCCGCACGGCCTCGAGCACGAGCTCAAAACCATGCATGTAACATTCGGCAAGGTTGCCGCCGCTCGTGTTCAATGGCAGGCGTGCGGAGGGCGCAATGAGGTTTTCGAAGGTGAGAAACTCATTGGCCTCCTCGGGCTTGAAGAAGCCATGTTCTGCCAGCGCCATGGCGACGCCGCCGGTGAAATTCTCGTAGGCCTGGACGACGCCGACATCGGACGGTCCAAGACGCGCCATGCGATAAAGGTCCGGCGCAACGGTGTCGAAGCTTGCGCTGGCATAGAGCGGGGAGTTGTGGGGGCTGGCGCCCGCGCGATGTCCCGATCCGACCGCGGCCCCGAGCACGTAAACCGGCTTTTGCCGGTACTCCTTCGCGCGCTCCTCGCTCACGAGCACGAGCGCGGCAGCGCCGTCGTTCTCCATGCAGCAGTCATAGAGATGAAAAGGTTCGACGATCCAGCGCGACGCATCATATTTCGATGCATCCAGGGGTTTGCCATGCATGACCGCGCGGGGGTTTGACTGCGCGTGGTGATAGGACGCGAGCGCAATCGCGCGCAGCGCGTCCTGCCGCACGTCGTGTTCGTGCATGTAGCGCTGGACCCGCATGGCGAAGCGCTGGGGCGGCGCGAGCACGCCATAGGGCATCAGATACGCCTTCTCGCCCGAGATGGTGTCGATACCCGTCGTCTGCCCGAAGCGGCCATATTGCCCCTGCACCAGCGAGCGGAACACCACCACGCAATCCGACAATCCCGCGACGATGGAAGCCGCGGCATTGGCGACTGCCGCACAGCAGCCGCCGCCTCCGCCGCCCCACTGCATCGTCGCCGAACGCAAGCGGTGAATGCCGAGTGCTGCGGCCAATCTCGACGCCTCGCTGCGATCATCACTGTAGGAGGCGAATCCATCGACGCCGCGCGGGTCGATTCCGGCATCCGAACAAGCCGCAAGTATTGCCTTGAGTGCGAGCTTGAATTCCGGGTCCGGAGAGGCGCCGTGACGATAATAGTCGGTCTCGCCGATGCCGATAACGGCGACACGTCCCCTCAGCGAGCGTTCGGCGGAGGTTCGGGCCATCACGCCTGCACTTTCGAAGCGGCCGGCTTCTGCTGATGCTCGCCAAACGCGCCGGCCTCAGTGAGCCGGGCCAGGCGGTCGTCATCATAGCCGAGAATACTGCGCAGCACCTCGTGGGTGTGTTGACCGACCGCAGGCGCTGCCACCGGATCCATGACGGGCGTGCGGGAATAGCGGATCGGAAGCGCTACGTTCGGTATCCAGCCCGTTTGCGGATGCGGGATGCGGGTCACGAGCTGACGCTCCCGCGCTTCCGGCGAGCGAATGGCTTCGCCGACGGTACGCACCTGCCCGCAGGGCACACCTGCCGCACGCATCCGTGGTTGCCAATATGACCATGGTCGCTTCGCAAAGGCCTCGCCGAGAATTGCAAACAGCTCATCGCGACGGCGTATCCGCTGCGGTCCTGTCGCATAGATCTCGGCCGTCGCCAGATCCGGCCGCTCAATCACCTGAGACATCAGACGCTGGAAGATCTTGTCGTTGCCGCAGTTGATATAAAAGGGAGTGTCTGACGCCTGGAATACGCCGGACGGACAGGTGTCGGGGCTGGTATTGCCCTGCCGTTGCGGATCATTGCCGGTGAAAAGGTGCTGCAGCGTGGCGTAACCCGTCATCAGTACGGCGTTGTCGAACAGCGACACCTCGATCGCCTGGCCGGAGCCACTGCGCTCGCGCGCGACCAGCGCGCCGAGGATGGCATTGCAGGCCATCATCGCCGTGCTGATGTCCATCACCGGCGACAGCGCGCGGACGCCCTCACGGTCGGCATAGCCGTTCATGGAAACAAATCCACTTTCGACTTGCGCGATCGGATCGAACCCGAGCCGATCCGCGAACGCGCCCTCGCGTCCATAGGCCGAGACGGAGCAATAGATGATTTCCGGCCTGAGCTTGCGGCAGGTCTCGTAATCA
Organism: uncultured Alphaproteobacteria bacterium; assembly: GCA_963802585.1. GTDB lineage: Bacteria > Pseudomonadota > Alphaproteobacteria > Rhizobiales > Xanthobacteraceae > Bradyrhizobium. The sequence goes on from CAWDJS010000009.1 coordinate 72,344, forward strand.
AGACCGAGCCTCGGCATGACGCCTGTGGAGAAATTCTCCACGACGACATCGGCGGTCGCGATCAGCTCCCGCACGATCTCCAGGCCTTCCGGTGACTTGAGATCGACGGCCACGCTCTGCTTGTTGCGATTGGTCCAGAGAAACGGCGCGCCGAGCTTGAGTTCGGGATGCACCGGCGGATAGCGGCGAAGGTCGTCTCCCCGGCCAGGCGCCTCGATCTTGATGACCTCGGCGCCCATGTCGGCCAATATCATGGTCGCAAACGGCCCGGCAATGAAGTGCGAGAAATCCACCACCCGTATTCCTTCCAGCGCCTTTGGCGCATCTGAAGGCCGAGACGTGTGCTCGGGAAATTCCGATTCAAGCTGATCCAGCATGTTCATGTCCCCGGTTTGATTTGCGCCCTGCGCCGTCTATCAGTTGTTCTTCGATTGCTCGACGAGGGAGCATCCCCCCTCATCGACGTGCCGGAACGCTTCGGGCCCGCTGAGCACGCCCACCTGCTCCAGGAGATCCCATTTGCTCTTCGAGGCGGCCGGGGACTTGGCCTTCAGGATGTACATGTTGTGGATGGCACGCCCGTCGGGACGAACGACCACCAGCCCGAACAGATCGTCATCGATCGGCGTTTCTTTCATCTTCTGGATGACGGCTGGTGCATCATTCGTTCCCGCGGCCAAGGCGGCGTTCAGATAGGCACGCACGGAGGAATATACGCCGGCGTGGAATGCCGTCGGTGATTGTCCATGCTGCCGTTCGCTGAACTTCGCAGACCAGGCGCGGCTGGCGTCGTTCATGTCCCAGTAGAATGGCTGGGTGATAATCAGGCCTTGCGCCACGGAGAGACCGCTGGACTCGATGTCATTGGTCGTGGTCAGGAGCGCTGCAAACGTGCTGCCCTTCTGCTTCAGCCCGAATTCCGACGATTGCTTGATCAGGTTCACCGTATCGCCGCCGGCGGTTGCGAACGCGATCACATCGGCCCCGGAGCCATCCGCCTGCAGGATGAAGGAAGCATAATCGGCCGTGTTGATGGGAACGTTGACCGATTCCAGAACAGTGCCGCCGCTCGCCTTGATGACCGACGTGCCGTCGCGAACCATGGATTTGCCGAGCGCATTGTCGGTCGCGATGAAGTACCACTTCTTGCCGCCGTGATGGACGAGGTAGTCGCCGACGGTGTGGGACGCGGCCCAGGTGTCGAACGTCCACTGGATCGTGTTGGGGGAGCAGTATTTCCCGGTGAGATCCGACGAAGCGGCACTCGACGCGATGAGCGCTGCCTTTGTTCCGCGAACGACCTCGTTCACGGCGAGGCCAACGGCCGAGTTCGGGACATCGGCGACCGCATCCACTTTTTCCTGATCGATCCATCGGCGCGCGATCGCGGCACCGACGTCGGCCTTGTTCTGATGATCGGCAGAAATGATCTCGACCTTGAGGGCGGGATTCTTCTGCATGAAATCCTCCGCCACCATTTTGGCCGCGGTGACCGAGCCCTCGCCGGCATTGTCGGAGTAAGGACCCGAGGCGTCGTTGAGAACGCCGATCTTGATCGATCGCGGCGTCTCGGCAAACGTCGGCCAGCCCATCGAAAGTGCGAGGAGCGACGCTCCTAGTATGTACAACAGCTTTTTCATTTTTTCCTCTCGATATTCATTGTCAAAGATCCAGCACGAGCGTGCGTGACTTAGAACCCGAGCAGCAGATCATGATGGTGTTGTTGGCCGCCTGCTCCTCCTTGCCCAGGAACAGGTCACGATGATCGGGGATCCCTTCGATCACGCGCGTCTCGCAGGTGCCGCATACGCCTTCGGTGCAGGCGTAGTTCGCGGTTATTCCGGCATCGAGGAGAGCGCTCAGGATAGTCTTGCCCGCTTCGACCGCAATGGTCCGGTTGCTCCGTGCAAGTTTCACCTCAAAGCCGCCTTCCACCGCCGGCTTTTCCCTGGCCTTGAAGTATTCGACATGCACCTGCTCAGTGGGCCGACCATGGGTCGCGGCTTCAAAGGCCTCAAGCATCGGGACGGGACCGCAACAATAAAGATGCGCATCCGCTCGGGCGTCCTTGACGATCGCCGGCAGGTCGAGCATGCGGCCCGATGGCTCCTGGTCGAAATTCAGGTGCAGGTTTTGATGCGCGTTGCATCGAAGCGCGTGCAACTCATCGATAAATGCCGCGGCGATGCGCGTTCTGGCAGCGTAGAAAAGTTCCCACGACCGCCCGAGCGCCTCAAGGCGGCGGATCATCGAGAGCAGCGGCGTAATTCCGATCCCGCCCGCGACAAGCACGGAATGAGCTGCGTCCTCGCGCAGGGCAAAATTGTTCTTCGGACGCGAGATCATGATGACATCGCCTGCCCGCAGATTCTCGTGAACGAATCTGGAGCCGCCTCGGCTTGCCGCGTCATTGTTGACCGCAACGACATAACGCATCCTTTCGCTCTGATCGTTGACGAGCGAATAGCTGCGGATCATCCCGTTCGGCAAATGCAGGTCGATGTGGCTTCCCGCGGTGAAGGCAACGAGTTCGCCACCCGCCGGAGCCACCAATTCGTACGAATTGATGGCTTCGGCCTCAAAGCTGATCCGCTTGATGCGAACCTGCATCATGCGTTCAGGCGTGGTCATACCTCGTAGCCAAAATCGGCGCCGAGCTGCGCGCGCATGAACGGTGCGCCGACATCAGCCCAGCGGTCCTCGGGCGGCAACCGCAGGGAGACTGCGCGCACCATGAACACATCGGGATCGGTGACGCCTTTTGGCTTGGTGCCATGATCGCGATAGGCGCCCAACGTCTCGAGCAGCAGGCGCCGGGTCATGGCGATACCGGTGTCGCTGGAGCAAAGATTTTCCTTCGTGCGATCGAAGATCGGCGAAACGCCGCTCTGGCAAGCGCCATCCTGCACCCACAATCCCGGCAGCCCGGAAAACCATGTCGTCTCCTGGGACTTGTGGTCGAACTGAAATCCGTTTTGCGGATTGTACTTGGTCCAGTACCCCGCATAGGGAACCGTCACCGGATGTTGAACCAGCGAATGGCGGCTGGCATGGCCACTCTCGCGGCCATTGTGGCCTTCCTCGAAAATCTGCCGCGTCTTCGGCAACAGCGGCTGCGAGGGATGATACGAGAACATGATGCAGAGCGTGCTCTGGTCATCGATCGGCACCCAGGCGTGTCCGCTGAGATCCGGGAAAGGCGATAGCGGCGGGACGAGAGTATAGAACGGCAGGATGAACTGGTTGACGCGCCAATAGAGCGTGTTGGCATCAAAGTTACGCCGGGCGGCGATGCTCATCCCGAAATCCTGCTTGATGCATTCGAACGTCGGACGCAGGTCGCGCTTCTGAATCCATGCGCTGGTCGTGCCCTGCAAGTCGAGCCGGCCGTGCAGCAAGGGTGCATGCGCGGAATCGATCTCGCCTTCCACGGCCTGCAGCCAATTGCACTCCTGAACCCGCACCGAGACGTGCACTTGCTCTGCCGGCACCAGATTCCATTCCAGGTTCGGCAGCGGCGGAGGACTAGCGGCGTCCGGTCCCATGTAGGTCCAAATCATGCCGTTCCGCTCCTGGCAGGGATAGGCCTTGATCCGGACATGCTCCTTCAGGCGACTGCGCGCGGGTTCAGCCGGCATGTCCGTCACCGCACCGGTCACGTCGAATTTCCAGCCGTGATAAACGCAGCGCAGCCCGCAATCCTCGTTGCGGCCGAAGATCAGCGGCGCACCGCGATGCGGACAGGCCTGGTCGACAAGGCCAACCCGGCCTTCGCTATCCCTGAAGGCGACGAGATCTTCACCCAGCAACCGAACGCGCTTCGGCTGCCCGTCCTTCGCGAGGTCAACTGAAGGAAGGAACGGAATCCAGTAGAGCCGGAACAGCTCGCCAAGCGGCGTCCCCTTGCCGACCCTCACCAGCCTTTCATTGTCTTCGTGCGAGAGCATGAGCTTTCTCCGTTAGATCCAGCGGTTCTTGCCGAGCTATTTGATTGAGTTTTCCAGGAGAGCGGTAACCCGAGCCGATAGCCCCAAATCCTTCGCGGTCCAGAGCGGGTCGGATGCGGCAAGCGGCTTGCGGGGAACGGGAGGTTCCTGGCCCGCTTCCACCAGGCTCACGATCAGCTCCACCCGGCGCCGCTCGAGGTCCCTCAGCACGTCCTCGACAATAAAACCTTCCGCGGTGCAGCCCGGAAGCTCCGGATAGGCAAGCCGCAACAGCCATTTGCCGGGCCCGGTTTCGACGGCCTCGGCTTCCAGAAGGTAGGGAACGGAAAGAAGCTCGCGCAGGTCCAAGCGATCCTCCCCGGGCTGCGAAACATCAGTCTTGCCGCGCCCGATATTTATTGATACGTATACGTACTATATCGCCGATCGCCTGGCAAGGCACAACTTTGGCCGTCGACCGGGAAAGGGTTGTTGGCCCCGCAGGGGCGGGGTTGAGGGTCAAAGGCCAAGCTGCTAACGGCTAGTCGACGATCTGCAAACGGGCGATAATCCGGGTCGATGAGAGCATGTCAGCCGGCAAGGGAATGAAAACGGGTCCGGCTGCGGATATCGCGCGCCATTGGCAGCTTGAGGGCGGGATCGGGTTTCTGCTCCGGCTGCTGGAGGCGCGCTATGACGGTCTCTATCAAAATCTCACACGCGAGAACGACATCACCCCGCGGCAGTTCGGCGTACTCATGGCGCTGTATCAACAAGGGCCCCTCACCCCTTCCATTCTTGCCGAACGCATCAGCTCCGATCGCAACACGCTGAGCGAGATGCTCAAGCGGATGACGGCGCGGAAGCTGATCTCAAAAAAGGACAACGTGGAAGATCGCAGGTCCATCCAGGTTCAGATCACAGCAAAGGGCGAGGCAGCGCTTTTGAAAGTGATTCCGGCCGTGACCAGGCTGCAAGATCTCCTGCTCGCGCCTCTCGGCAAGGACGATCGCGCACATTTTCTCAAATGCATGCTGGCGATCGCAAAGGCGTCGCCATCGAAACCTTCATCCGAGTCCGGAGATTGAAGTTTTCCCACGGCCTCGACCCGGCTTCGGCTTCGGAAGACTACCGCGCGCGGTATCGTACCGGCAGCCGCTTCATCCCGCCAAGGAAAGAGGTCTCCGTCCAGGCTGGATCGCCCGCCAGTTCGACGCGATCAACCCGCTGGAGAAACTCGCGGAAGAACGCCACGATTTCTGCCTTGGCCAGGTGCCTGCCGATGCAGGCGTGGATGCCAAAGCCAAAGCCGAGATGACGGTTGGGTGAGCGGTCCGGAATGAATTCAGAGGGGCGATCGAAGGCTTCCTCATCGCGGTTGCCGGAAGGAAAGCTGAGAAGGATGCTGTCCCCCGCCTTGATCGTCTTGCCGCGGATTTCGTAGTCGACCGCTGCGGTCCGGAAGAAGTGCTTGACCGGCGATACCCAGCGCACCATTTCCTCGGCGGCGTCAGGGATGAGATCGCTATTACCCTGCAGGCGCGCCATCGCGTCGGGGTTCTCGATCAAGGCGAGCAGGCCGCCCGCGATCGTGGCGCTCGTGGTGTCGTGACCGGCGCTCGCGAGCGCGATATAATAGGAATAAGCCTCGAAATCCTCGATCGGCCTGCCGTCGATTTGCGAAGTCGCGATGATCGTGGCGACATCGTCCTTGGGGTTTTGCCGTCTCTCGCTGGCAACATTCTTGAAATAGTCGACATAGGCGAGCGTCGCGTCGATCAGGTCGGAGCCCTTCTGCATCTCTGGATCACCGCCGCCGAAATAGGCCTGCGTGATCTTCAACAGACGCTGCTCGTCCTCGCGCGGCAGGCCAAGGATCGCCATCAGCAACCGCAGCGGATAATAGATCGCGATGTCATTGTAGAAATCGCATTCCCCGCCGATCGCAAACAGCCGGTCGATGCTTTCGCTCGCCAGCGCCTCCATGCGATCCGACAGGGTGCGGAGTTGGCGCGGCTGAAACCATGCATGCGTCAGCTTCTGATACTTGGCGTGATCCGGATTGTCCATCTGCGGCAGCGCCCGCACCAGCATGGGCTTGCCACTCATGGCCTCACGTATTTTGCTCTCGAAATCGATGCTGAGGAGTTTCGTTCGCGGCGAATTGATGAAGCGATCGGGCTGGCGTTCGATCTCGATGATGTCGGCATATTTCGAGACCGTCCAGAACGGACGATAACCTGCGGGTTCGGTCCAATGGATCGGATCCTCACGGCGAAGTCGGGCAAACAGCCGGTGCTGCATTTCCACGCTGCCATAAGTCTTGTGATCGGCGATTGCACTGTCCAATGCGATGTCGAGCATTTGTTCCCTCCCTGAGTGATTTACACGACGCTCTCGAACGAATTCCGCGGGCTGTTGTTCACCCTTGTGCGCTCGTTCCAGCTATGCCCTTTTCTGTTCCTGGTGCTTTCCAAAGGCGCCCGCGCCGGCGAGGGCCGCGATCGCCTCCGGCGACAGTCCGAGTGCGCGCGACAGCACCTCGTCGCGGTGCGCCCCGACCGCGGGAATATCGGGCCGGACCGTCGTCTCGGCGCCCGACATCTTCCAAGGCGCGTTAACTCCGAACAGCTCGCCGGCGCCATCCCTGAGTTTCGCGAACGCGCCGCGTTCCAGGAGATGCGGGTCGGTCAGCATCGCACCGGGATCGCGGTACCTTGCGCAGGGAACGCCGGCAGCATCGAGCGCTGCGATGCATTCATCGACGCTGTGGCGTTCGGTCCACTTCTCGACGACCTGCATCATCGCGGTCCAGTTCGCGCCACGGGTCGGAATGCTGTTAAATCGCGGGTCATTGGCGAGTTCGCTCTGGCCCGTCACCTCGCAAAGCGAAGTGAAATTGCGGGCCGTTACCGGCGCGATCAGGAGATCGCCGTCCCTGGCCCGCACCGGACCGTAGGTCGGACGCGGCGCGCGGATCGGGAACTGCGCTTCCTGCAGCTCGTAAACGAGCAGGTTCAGCATGCAGTCCATCAGCGCGACATCGATGCGCTGGCCCTTGCCGGTGCGCGAGCGTTGCACCAGCGCGGTCTGGATCGCGGAATAGCCAAAAATGCCGCCCAGCACGTCGGCGACGAAAATCGCGCCCGCCGCCGGCCGATTCCTGTCGCCGGCATAGCGCATCAGCGAGCGATCGAAGCCGCTCTCGGCATGGACGATCATCGCATAGGCCGCGCGTTCCGCATCCGGGCCGAATTGGCCGTAGCCCGAGATCGAGCAGTAGATCAGCCGCGGGTTGATCTCGCGCAGCGGCTCGTAACCAAGGCCGAGGCGGTCCATGACGCCTGGACGGAAATTCTCGACCACGATGTCCGTCTCTTTGACGAGGCGATGCACCAGCTTGATCGCTTCTGCATTCTTAAGGTCGAGCGCGAGGCTGCGCTTTCCCGCATTGAGCTGACCGAAATAGGCGCTGTGGCCGTCACGCAGCGGCGTGCGCAGCCGCATGTCGTCGCCTTCCGGCGGCTCGATCTTGATCACCTCAGCGCCGACATCGGCGAGCAGCCGCGCGCAATAGGGGCCTGCCAGCATGATCGAAAAATCGAGCACCCGCATGCCCTCGAGCGGCGCCGTCATGGTTTCCTCTGCCTGCATCCAAATACTCCTATCTCGGTAGCCCAAGACCGCGCTGCGCGATCAGGCTCCGCTGAATCTCGTTGGTGCCGATGGAGATCACCCACATCAGCGAATGGCGCAGGTTCTGCTCAAACCGTCCATTGTCGAGCGCGCCCGGCACTCCTTCCGAAAGCGTGGCGCGCATGCCGAGGATATCGAGCGCAGCCTCGCCGAAGCGCTCCATCAATTCGCCGGAAAACACCTTGCTGATCGCGCCATATTCCGGAGGCGTGATGCCCTCAGCAGCGAGCTCCGCGCATTGCATCATCAGCTGGCGGCCGACCTCGATCTCGGAGGCGAGCACCGCCATCCTGTCACGCACGATCGGATCCTCCGAAAGCGGCGGCGCATCACCCTCTTTCGCCATCACGTGTCGACGCAATTGCTCGAAGGCGTGCGCAACCTTCAGCACAATGCCGCCGCCGACCAGGCCGCGCTCGAAGGCGAGCGCGCCAGTCAATACTTTCCAGCCGCCATTGATCTCGCCCACGATATTTTCGAGGGGAATGCAGACATTGTCGTAGAAGATGTTGGCGAAGGAGCCGTCATACATTGTGGTCGACGCACGGATGGTGATGCCCTTCGCAGCCATCGGCACGATGAACATGCTGATGCCGGCATGCGGCGGCTTAGCATCCTTGTCGGTGCGCGCGGCGAGGAACATGTATTTTCCCCACCACGTCGTGGTCCAGATCTTCTGGCCGTTGATGACCCAATGATCGCCATCGCGCTCCGCGCGCGTTCGAAGCGCGGCGAGATCGGAACCCGCCTGCGGTTCGCTATAGCCCATGCCGTGCATGGCTTCGCCACGCAGGATTTCCGGCAAATATTTCTGCTGCTGCGCGGCCGTGCCGAACATCATCAGCGCGTTGGCCTGGATCGCCGCGCCAATGCGCGGCGCTTCGGCGCGCTCCATGGTTTCGATAAAGGCGATCTGCTCCAGCGGCGAGCGCGCCTGGCCACCGAACTCCTTCGGCCAGCCCAGTCCGATCCAGCCGGTCCTGCCGATATCCAGCGCGAACTCAGGGTCGAACTCCCGCTTGGCAAACGGCTTGGCGTCGAACGCCGCCTTGCGCGCGCCGGTCCAATGCGCAGCCAGCCACTGCCGCGCCTCCTCCCGCAGAGCGTTGCCGGCCGGGCCGAGATCGTGGGCCGGCAGCCCTGCCCCTCCATTGTCGAGCAGGAACGAAGCGATCCGGAGCCGCGAATGCGGCGATCCGCCGAGCGCGATCGTATCCAGATGTACGCGCTTGAAATGCAAGGGCGCTTCGTGCTCCTCGGCATAGCCGATCGCGCCAAAAATGTGCTGGGTTTCGAGCGAGACGCGCCGCAATGCCTCGCTGCCAAAGGTGATGGCGGTATCCGTGAAATAGGGCCAATTGGCGTCGTCACGATCATGCAACAGCCCGGCATGGTCGAGCGTGAGCCGCACGCCTTCGAGCGCGATCAGCAAATTGGCGAGTTTGTGTTGGATCGCCTGGAATTTTCCGATGGCCTGTCCGAATTGCTGACGCTCCTTGGCATAGTCCACGGCAAGCTCGAAGGCCCGCCGCGCCGCGCCATGCGCCCGCGCCAGCAGCGCTAGTTTCGCCTTCAGCAGGAGATCGTCCACCGAGACATTTGCCAACGGCAGCAATCGCACCGGCACGGCGTCGAGGCGAAGCTGATAGAGGCCGGAAGCGCCCATGGCACGGGTCGCTTCCAGCCCGACGCCTGGCGCACCCAACTCGACGATAGCGAGCGTGGACGGATCGATCGTCACGAGAAGATGCGTGCAGCTTGCCGCCACCTCGACAAATCGAAGCAGGCCGCTCGCGCGCGCCCCTGCGATCCGGATCGACCCGGCATGGCGATCAGGGTCGAGCCCACCAAAGGAAAAGGCGACGCGCGCAGCGCCGGCATGCAGCCGTTCGAGCAGCTCGGCGGCGGCGTGGTCGCGCCCGCCCGACAGCGCAAGATTGGTAAGCCCGGCAGACCACATCGGCGCAGGACAGGCGGCGCGGCCAAGCTCGGCCATGACCACCAAAATCTCGGACAGGCCGCCTTCGCCGGGGTCGCAGCCGAGCGAGGCGATGCCCTGCCCGACCAACCTGGTCCAGATCCCCGAGATCTCCCCGGGCGCAGCCGAGCGCGACGCCGCCTTGTCCGCACTCCAATGCTCGCCGAGAAACCCGCGCAGGGAATCGCGGAGCATCGTCCGCACCTCCTCGTTCGGGAGCCGGGCGAGATCCATGGCCGCAACTACGCCTGGCCGAATTTCGGCTTGCGCTTCTCCTTGAACGACATGGTCGCCTCTTTGTGGTCGGCGGTGGCGAACGTCACCTGCTCCAGCGCCATCGAGGCTTCGAGCAGCATGTTGACGCGATCCTTGACGATCTGGTTGATCGACAGCTTGGTCCAGCGGATCGCCCAGGTCGGACCATTGGCGAGCTCGATTGCGATCTCGCGCGCCTTCGCCAGCACCTCGGCGCGCGGCACGACATGATTGACCAGCCCGATCCGCTCGGCCTCCTTGCCCTTGAGCAGCGTGCCGCGCATCAGATATTCCTTGGCCTTGTTGACACCTATTAACAACGGCCAGATCACGGTGCCGCCGTCGCCCGCCACCAGACCGACGCGGGATACATGGGTATCGCCGATGCGGGCATCTTCGGCCATGACCGTGATGTCGCTCAGCAGCGCATGCGTGGCCGCAAGCCCGATCGCGTCGCCATTGATGGCGGCGATGATCGGCTTGTCGAGCTCGAGCTGACGGGTGACGGCGCGCCGACTGATCATGGGATCATGCACCTCGCCCTCTTCGAGGACATCGCCGCCCGGCCGTTCCGACATCGCCTTGACATCGCCGCCGACGCTGAAGAACTCGCCCGCGCCCGTCAGCACGACCACATTGACCGCATGATCATCACCGAGATCGTCCCAGATGGTCCGCAGCTCGCGGATCAGCTTCTGGTTGATGGCATTGCGCGCCTCTGGCCGATTCAGAGTAACGGTCGCCACCTTGTCCGCGACCTCGACCTTTAAGCATTCATACTTGGCGTAGTTCGACAATTCTTCCTCCCTTTTGTTCGTGAGGCAGGCCGCCCGCTCAGCGGAGCATACCCGGCTGTATTTCCGCCAGCGCGACATGAAGCGACATCGCCCCGGGATCCTGCTCCAGCATGCGCTGCACCGAATCCAGATGGGTCCGCATCAAGCGCGTCGCGGTCGCGACGCTTCGCGCGCGCAGCGCCGACAGGAATTGCCGACGCTTCTCCGCCAGCCGCGGCATGGCGACGCCGCTCGACACCACCTTCGCGTAGACGAAACGCATGTGAATCTCGGTGACCGAGTCCATGATCATGGCGATCACCTTGTTGCCGGTCGACGCCGCCAGGAATTTGTAGAACTCGCGCGAGCATTCGACCCGGTCGAGCAGCCGGCCCTCGCGGGTCGCAAGTTCCGTGCGCTCGATATTCGCCTCCAACGCCTCGAAATCAGGCTGCCGCGCGTTGGTGCAGGCGAGCCGGACCACGAGATCGAGCACGTTGATCCGCGCTTCCGACAATTCCCGTACCGAGATCGTCCCAAGGCTCAGCATGTCGCGCATGACGACATTCATGCGACCGGTATCGCCCTCGCGAATGAAAGCGCCGCCCTTGACGCCCTTCTGCAGCCGAAGCACCCCGGCCATCTCGAGGCTGCGCAGCGCCTCCCTCAACACGTTGCGGCTGACGCCGAGCTGCTGGGCGAGATCGCGTTCCGGCGGCAGCTTGTCCCCCGGCCTGAGCACGCCGAGCGCGAGCTGCTCGCGGATACGTTCGCAGATCTCCTCGAAGGCACGGCGGGTGTGAATGGGGCGGAAACTCGGCGGCGCCGGCGTAGCGGCGCTGCGGTGGTCCGCGGCGCGATCGCGCCGGTTGAAGGGAGCGGATCGCGGGCGGCCGGGCTTCCGGGGGCTTGACTTGGTCGTCATGCCGGTGATTATTAAATGGATCACCCATTAAATGGAAGCCCTTTTTTGGCTTCCGACTACGGACCCGGTCTCCGTCCATGAGTTTCACCGAAGAACAGACCGCTTTCCGCGACAACATCCGCAGGATGGTCGCCAGGCACGTGGCGCCGATCGCTGCGGAAATCGACGAGACCGACCGCTTCCCGACCGAACTCGTGAAGCTGTTCGGCGAGATGGGGTTGATGCAGCTCTGGGTGCCCGAGCAGTATGGCGGCCCGAACGGCAACCTGACCATGATGTGCATCGCGCGCGAGGAGATTTCGAAGGTCTCGCCGGCCTGCGCCTCGATCGCCGGCCTGAACACCATGTTCATCATGCCGCTCCTGCATTTCGGTTCGGAGGAGCAGCGCAAGAAATTTCTGCCGGTCATCGCCAAAGGCGGCGTCGTCACCGCGATTGCGATCTCCGAGCCGCAGGCCGGCTCCGATGTCACTGCGATCAATACCCGCGCGCGGAAGGACGGCGACAGCTACGTCATCAACGGCCGCAAGCAATGGTGCAGCTATGGCGTCGCCGCCGACTTCATCGTGCTGATGGCCCGGACCGGCGATGGGCCGGGCGCCGACGGCATCAGCGCCTTCATCCTCGAGCCGAAGAAGATGCCGGGTATCTCGTTTGGACGCCACGAACGCAAGATGGGTTTTCGCGGCGCGCCGAACACGCCGATCTTCCTGGATAACGTCCGCGTTCCCGCCGAAAACCTGGTCGGCGAGGAGGGCAAGGGCTTTCGCGCCTCGATGCGTGCGCTCGACCTCAACCGGCCGACCATCGGGGCGCAATCGGTCGGGCTGGCGCAAGGGGCATTCGAGGCCTGTCTTGCTTATGCCAAGGAGCGCAAGCAGTTCAAGAAATCGATCTCGGAATTCCAGGGCGTGCAGTTCATGCTCGCCGACATGGCGATCCAGATCGAGGCCGCGCGCGCCCTGGTCTACGAATGCGCGCGCGCCGGCGACGAAGGCGACTGGAAGCGGCTGAACCTGCTTGCCAGCATGGCGAAATGCTTCGGCAGCGACATGGCGATGAAGGTCACCACCGACGCCGTCCAGATCTTCGGTGGCTACGGCTACACCATGGACTATCCGGTCGAGCGCATGATGCGCGACGCCAAGCTGACCCAGATTTTCGAGGGAACCAATCAGATCCAGCGCGTGGTTATCGCCCGCGAGCTGCTGCGCTGAGACCAAAGCAAAATACGGAGGAAACAGTGATCCAGGCCATCAAGCACATGTGGGGGCCGCTCGCGATAGCCGCGCTGCTCGCCGCCGCGCCCGTCCACGCGCAGAAGGCCTATGGACCGGGCGCCAGCGACACCGAGATCAAGCTCGGCCAGTCGACGCCGCTGAGCGGCCCCGCGTCTGCATTTGGCGCAGGCGCCGGTCGCGCCGTCGTCGGCTATTTCGAATGGCTCAACGCGCAAGGCGGCATCAACGGGCGCAAGATCAGCTTCACCCAGCTCGACAACGCCTACAGCGCGCCGAAGGCGGTCGAGCAATCGCGCAAGCTGGTCGAAGATATCGGCGTGCTGGCCGAGGTCGGCACCATCGGCACGGTGCCCAATATCGCCATCCAGAAATATCTGAACTCGAAACAGGTCCCGCAGCTCCTGATCACCGCCGGCGGACGGCGCTTCAACGATCCGAAGAATTTCCCATGGACCGTCCCACTCTATCCCGACTTCGAGACGGAAGGCCGCGTCATTGCGAAATACATCCTGGCAGCGAAGCCTGACGCCAAGATCGGCGTGCTCTACCAGAATGACGATTTCGGCAAGGACTATGTGAAGGGCCTGCGCGCCGGGCTCGGCGACAAGGCCAAGCAGATCCTGATCGAGGCCTCCTACGAGCTCTCCGATCCCACGATCGACTCCCAGATCGTGCAGCTCAAGGCCGCCGGCATCGACACCATGATCGAGCAGTCCAATGCCAAGGCCGCAGCGCAATCGATCCGCAAGCTGCACGAGCTCGACTGGCACCCGCTCCACATCATCGGCGCCTCGGCGGCGTCGGTCGAAACGGTGCTGAAGCCCGCCGGCCTTGATGCATCCAAAGGACTGGTGACGACGCAATTTCTCAAGCAACCGGGCGACCCTGCCTGGGTCAATGACGACGAGGTCAGGGCCTACAATGCCTTCCTTGCGAAATACGCGCCCACCGCGAATCCGGACGACTATTCGGTGCTGGTCGCCTATATGAACGTGAACGCGCTGACGACCGTCCTGACGAAATGCGGCGATCAGTTGACCCGGGAAAACCTCCTTCGTCAGGCGACATCCCTGCATGGCGAACGCATGCCGATGATGCTGCCGGGCATTTCAATCAGCACCCAGCCCGATGACTACACGCCCTTCAAGTCACTGCGGATAGCGACCTTCGACGGTACCAGCTGGTCCTTGTCCGGCGATCCGGTATCTGCTGAATAGCCTCCGAAGTATCAGGCCAATAGCTGCCTCGCCACAATGAGGCGATGAATTTGATTGGTTCCCTCGAAGATCTGATTTATCTTGGCGTCGCGCATGTAGCGCTCGACCGGATAGTCCATGGTGTAGCCGGCGCCGCCAAAAATCTGTACGGCATCGGTGGTCACCTTCATCGCCATGTCGCTGGCAAAGCACTTTGCCATTGACGCCTTGGCCGAAAAGGCACGGAAAGCCGCATCCGACTCGAAACCGGCATCCGCCGTACTGGCGCAGTCGTAGACCAGCGCCCGCGCCGCCTCAACCTGTATTGCCATGTCAGCCAGCATGAACTGCAGGCCCTGAAACTCCGCTATTGCCTTGCCGAACTGCTTGCGCTCCTTCGCGTAGTTGACTGCGGCATCCGCCGGCACGACCTTGCCGAACAACCAAGGTGACAACCGCACCAGTTTCGCGCCAGAATGAACCCGATCGAACTGCAACGAACGCGATCGAAATCAAACGAAAGCGCAGCAAAATCAACGAAGCTGTTCGATATCCCGCCGCTCATAACGGTCTGGTTGCAGATAGGATCGTTGCAGACAATCGACGAATTCAATAGTTTGCAGCAGTTTTTTTGTGGCCCCGAGGAACTTTCGCCCCAGCATTCAAGAAGTAGCCCTAAGCAAGGCTATGGGTTAAAACTACCCAACTCACCGAGCCAAGCACAAACATGTCGGTGATTTTTCTTTTACTTCGCTTTGGCATCCAATCGTACGACGCACACTTGGCGACTCTTTTCGATGCGGCATCAATAGCAACATGATGGGCGGATGACCGTCCCTCGACAAGCAGAGATCCGCTACCGCATCGATCCACGCGACGTGCCGCCCAAGAAGGCGGCGCGGCGGCTACACCTCACCCTCGCTCGGTTCAACGAGTTGCTGCCGAAACTGATCAAACGCGGATTCCCTGAGCCGGACCCCGACACGGGCATGTTCGATCTTGACGCCATCGACTTTTGGAGAAGGAGCCGGCACCGATCTGATCAAAGTCTTGCCTTGGCAGAACAAAATGCGCAACCATCCCGGCCGGTCCGACGGTTCGGGGAAAAGCTCAATGGTGGTAAAGGTGAAGCTCGAAGGGCTAAAAGTCTATGAGGCCCGTGGGCTCTGGTATGTCTACCGGAGATCAACCGGAGAGCCGTTGATCAAGGGCTTCAAGGGGTCCCGCGAGGATCTGGACAAGAAGCTGGTCGATCCGGATTTCATCCAGACCTACAATCGGCCACGACTACAGATGCGGCGTGCTGCCGACTTCTCGATCGAAACCTTGGGCGGCTTCATCCACTGGTACACAAACGGCGACATCGATCGTCCACTCAAGCAGTGGACTGACAATCCCGGCAACATTGAAGGCAGCTATCCGAAATGGTCCAAGCTCGCAAAGTCAACTCGCCAGGACTACCTTGAGGCCTTCGATTACCTGCGGCCTGAATTCGATATGCCGCTCGCAGGGATCACCCAGCCGGACCTTTATGACACGCGCGACAAATGCGCCGTCAAGAAGTGGCCGCGGTTCGCCGACCAGATGATTTCGGCGCTATCCTCGATGTTCCGGCAGGCTGTGAAGCGCGGCAAGATGCCCTTCAATCCTTGCACAGGCATGGACGACGCCCACCAAGCAGACCCGAACGCCAACCGGGAATGGTTCACACCCGAGTGGCAATTCGCCCGCGAGAAAGCGCCGCTGGAAGTGCTGATCCCGATGATGCAGGCCCGCTATGCCGGCCTCCGCGGTCAAACCATTGTGAAAGTCAACCGGAAGCAGTTCGAGCCTCACCCGCTTACGGGACAGGCCGTGCGCTACTATGCGCGCAAGAACAAAAAGATCGTGTTGCTGCCGGTTCTCCCCGAACTTCAAGCGTTTATGGCCGAGCTGAAGGTCCAACGCGCCGACGGTCTCATCGCGGTTCGCCACGACGGCTCGGCATGGGAAAGCGAAAAAGAAATGCAGACCCGCGTGAGCCACTGGCTGCGTGATCAGGAGCGGGCCGGGCATATCGGCGCCGGCACCACCCTGCACGGCCTCCGCGTCTCCTACGCATCTTGGTGGCGTCGCAACGGCGCCACGAAGGAAGAGGTCACGGATCTGATCGGGGACATCTCGCCCCGAATGGGCGAGCATTACACCCGGCACGTCGAGTCAGAGGTCAATATCACCCGCGCCTTCAACCGCCTGAAAGACGGAACGTGAACAGGTCTGTGGGCAAATTGTCTAACGCAAAGGATCAAGTGTCTAACAATTGCGTCTTGAAGGCTAAAAAGCTATGGAAATCAACGATGCGGACGTGGCGGAACAGGTAGACGCAAGGGACTTAAAATCCCTCGATGGCAACGTCGTGTGGGTTCGAGTCCCACCGCCCGCACCACGCTTCGCCCTGGGGCTACGCGTGGCGCAGTCACGCCGGGCCCCAGGGCGAAGCGTGTCCGGCGTAGCTCGAGCGTTAGCGAAGGCGAAGACGGACTGTTCGCGTTGGTCCATCTTCCGGCGTAGACGTATCCATCCATGGCTGAGCGAATGCCCACGATTTTCAAGGCGAACTGAGCTCTCTCCCCCCAGTCAAACGTCGAACACTTCGTCCTGATCCATGCGCACGGCCCGCAACGCACGCGTGTTTCGCCAATCCTGTTGCTCCGACGCGTTGGCATAGGTGATCAGCAGCGACCTGCGCGGCGCCCCGCTGCCATTACGCGTCGCGCCGTGCAACAGATTGACATCGAACAGCAGGATGTCGCCGGCCTGGCCTTCCACAATTTTTGCCTGCGGATATGCCAAAGCATCCTCCGCCTCGCCGCGATGCGAGCCCGGCACGACCTGCGTGGCGCCATTGTCGGGCCCAAATGTATCGAGGAATGCCAGCGCGGAAACCGCTTCGGTGACCCGGCGGTCGGGGCCGTCTCGATGCAGTTTTTGCGCGCCGCCGCCCGCACGCGGCTCACGGCCCTCGACCTGCCCCAGGAAGAATGGTTGTCGCAGAATATGATGCGCGGCAGCCAGCATGGTCGGCAAGCGGCAAACTTGTTGCACCGTCGCATCGAGGTCCAGCAGGGAATGCCGCCAATCGATCCCACGGGGAGCACCCGGCCACATCTCCGATGGCAGCGCACCGGCCTCGAAGGCCTCGCGAAGCCACCCGATCCAGGCCGCGGGAATAGCGCCGCGCAACAGCAGATAGCCCTGGTCGTCGAGAAGCCGCCCCTGTTCGGCGTCGAGCCGACCGATCCTGGTGCGCGTCAAAAACTCCGCCAAGGCTCTCGGCTGATATGGCTCGTGGCTCATTTTGTGGTCAGGCCGGGTACAATTCCCACGTAGTCTATTGTAATCTTAGATTGCAATCTGAGGAACCCCTGATTGCGCGGCCGAAGATACGGCCCATCTAGACTAGACATCGCATCTTTGGGTTGCAGACGATGGGTTGGCCTGCGGCGGCACACACCACTATCGAGCAACAACACAACTATTGCTTGAATACCAAACTGTCCCCGGCGATAGTACGTCGCGACTAAAACGTGACGTCACCACCATATTTAAGGATGTTGTCATGGATAAAGCCATTGCGATTGCCAATAACGATACCGTCTTCCTGTCGTGGACTTTTGACCAGAAAATCGAAGGCTGCCTCGGCTTCGCCGTCTATAGAAAGAATGCTTCGGGGCACGTGAGGCGTTGCCGGCCTGGGTGGGATTCAAGGGCGGCAGCAATCCGGATTGGGTACACAAGGACACGACGATCTGGCCGGTGCAGAAATTCAACTGGCGGGATTTCGCAGCCACGCGCGGCCAAACCTACACCTACGAAATCGTGCCGATGACGGGATCGCCGAACAGCCTGCAACCGGTGACCGGCAAAACATTGACGACCGGTGCAGTCACACTCAGCCCAAAACGCGGATCCTTCTCTGTCTATTTCACGAACGGAATCCTGGCGACGCAGGCCCTCACACATGTCGTCCCGCCGGGATCAGGCGGCGCGCCAAGTTCCACGTTTTTGCGTGATCATATTGGCCAAACCAACGACCCGATCCGGATGAAATTGGCGGGCCAGGTGCTGGAAGGCATGACCATGCTGCTCGACCGCGCCCAGACGCAGGGTGGCAGCTGTTATGCCGCCCTTTACGAGCTCGAAGACGAGCAACTGGTGGACCGCCTGCTGCAGGCCAAGGGCTACCTCCACCTGATTCTCGGCAACACCGGTGTCGACGACTCGGAAAACGCACCCGCGCGCCAGAAGCTCCATGCCGCAGGCGTCGATATCACCGACCGCATGGTCGCCCGCAATCACATCGCGCACAACAAATTCTGCCTCTATTGCGATGCCTCGGGAAAGCCGCGCGCCGTCCTGACCGGCAGCACGAACTGGACGTCCACCGGGGTGTGCACCCAATCGAACAACTCGACCGTCATCGAAAACGACGACGTCGCGGCGGCCTATCTTGACTACTGGAAACGCCTCAAAGCGGATGGCAGCGCGCAAGGACAGACGCTTCGAACGGCAAACCAGACTTCTCACTCGGCCACGATCGACGGCGCGGCAGCCACCGTCTGGTTCTCGCCGAATACCAATCAAACCTCCAAGGGCTCGGCCACGCCGCTCGACTTGAAGGACGTGTTCGCGGCGATGGCGAAGGCCAAGCGAGCCATCATTTTTTTAGTATTTCAGCCGGGCTCCCCCAGCATCGTCGAATATGCCGCCGCTTGCGAGAACGCCAAGCCCGGCCTCTTGATTTACGGCGCCGCAACCGATCCCAGGGCCAACAACGACTACACGACCCTACTGATCCACCGCTCGACCAAGAACACCGAAGTTGTCCACGAAGACACCAGCGTGGTATCGGCAAGCGGCATCAACACGGAGTTCGCCTATTGGCACAAGGAGCTGCTGAAACTTCCCAGCGCCCACGCGATCATTCATGACAAGATCGTCGTGATCGATCCCATGACTCCGGATTGCGTCGTCATCTTCGGCAGCCATAACCAGGGTTACCGGGCCTCCTACGCCAATGACGAGAACTTCATCGTCGTTCGCGGCCACCAGCCGCTGGCCGCGGCCTACGCGACCCATGTGATGGACGTCTACGACCACTACCGCTGGCGTTTCACGCTGAAAACGACTTCGGTGAAGGATGCGTTTTCGGGCCTCGATCCGACGCCGAAATGGCAGGACGGTTACTTCAAGCCGGACAGCGACGCACGACGCGAGGCATTGTTCTGGACCGGACAATTGCCCGAGCTACCCAACGCGCCCGCTCCCGCCGTGCCGACGCAGCCCGTCAAGATCAAGGGCGACGGAACCACGCCCGGGAAGCCAAAGGCGAAAAAGACCGCAAAAGCTGCCAAGAGCAAAACGGCCGCCAAGGGAAGCAAGAAGGCAAAGGCAAAAAAGGTAAAGAAGGCAAAGAAGGCCAAAGCCAAGAGCGCCAGAAAGCCCGCATCCAAGGGAGCCGCAAAAAAGAAAGCGCCAAAGAAGAAAGTATCGGCGAAAAAGAAAAGACCGCGAACAAGAAATCGCGCGCGGGCAAGCGAACTAGCAAGAAACGCCAGCGCCGGTCGGCTTGACGGGCGCGGGCTGGCGACCGGTGCCCATGCCACCCCATTGTTATATCCGTAACCAATCTCCCGCCCGCTGAAATCCGCGCGCAACACGCACCTCCTTGACTGTCCGCTCCCTTTTTGGAGCAGACGGACATGAGCAAGCAGATTGGTGGGCGCGCCGTTGTCATTGGAGCCGGCATCGGCGGGCTGGCGGCGGGCGGTGCGCTCGCGCCGTATTTCCAGCGGGTGGTCATTCTGGAGCGCGACCGCCTGCCCGATGTCGCGGAGGCGCGGGCCGGCGTTGCGCAGGGCCGGCACACCCACGGCCTGCTGGCGGGCGGCCTGAAGGCGTTGAACGAGATATTTCCCGGATACAGGCAGGCGCTCGTCGAAGCCGGCGCGATCCCGATCCACGTGGCGCAGGATGTGCGCTACGAGCGCGCGGATGTCGGCGCGCTGCCGCAGCGCGATCTCGGGATTTCGTTTCTCTGCGCATCGAGACCCCTGATCGAGCTGGTGCTGCGGCGTCAGCTCCAGTCTCTCGCCAACGTCGAAATCTGGCCCGAGTGCAAGGTGACGGAGATATTGTCGGCGAAGCCTGCCCGCGCCGTGCACGGCGTGCGCTTCGACATGAAATCGGGCGAAGCCGAGCTGCTTCACGCCGACCTGATCGTGGACGCTTCCGGCCGGCCGTCGCTGACGGTGGCGCTGCTCGAGGCGCTCGGCATCGCAACGCCAGCCGTCACCGAGATCGGCATCGACATCAATTACACCACCGCCCTGGTCGATATCCCCACGCAGGCAGCCCATGCCTGGAAAATCGTGCGGACCGACCCCGATCCGCCGAACCCGGCGCGTTACGGCGTGCTGATACCGGTCGAGTCCGGCCGCTGGATGGTGACGATCTGCCGGCATGGCGACGTCGAACGTCTCGACAGCTGGGAGAAATTTCTGCGCGCCTGTCGCGACCTGATCACGCCGACGATCTACGAGGCGGTGCGGACCACGAAGCCCGCCGGAGAGCTCCGGCATCACGGATTTCCCGCCAGCACCTGGCGGCATTTCGAGAAATCGGCCCACCTGCCGCGCGGGCTGCTGCCGATCGCCGACAGCCTGCGCCGGTTCAATCCGATCCATGGCCAGGGCATGTCGTCGGCTGCGCTGCAGGCGCGCTTTTGCGCCATGTGCTCGAGCGCGCATCGATGTCGACCGATCCGATCCGCCTGCTGCAGGAAGATTTCCTCGAGGAAGTAGGCCCCCTGCTCGAAACGCCCTGGGGCATGTCGGCGAATGCGGACCTGGCCTTTCCCGACACAAGCGGCGTCCGCCCCGAGGGCTTTGAGGAAAACATGCGCCGCGGGGCAGCGACGTACCGCGCCGCCGTCGTCGATCCGGTCGTGCAAAAGGCGATGGTCGAGGTCGCCCAGTTGCTGCAGCCCCGAACCCTGCTGCGAGAGCCGCACATCGCGCGGCGGATCGAGGAGGTCAATGCGATGGCGTAAGCCGGATTGGCGAAGGCGTTCATCCGTTTCATCGCGGCCGTCGACATCGACGGATGTGAAGACGCATGGTACTTTGCGCGCCTCCGCAAGTTCCAAATCGCCCATGCCCCTCACGCAAATCACCGTCGCCCCTCACCTCACCTTCGATGCGCGGGCCGACGGCGAAGAAGGCGCGCCGCTGGCGCTGCTGCTGCACGGCTTTGCGGAATCGATGCATTGCTGGCGCGCGCAGGTCGCAGCACTAGCGGACATGGGCTATCGCGCGGTCGCGCCGAGCCAGCGCGGCTATTCGCCCGCGGCGCGGCCCGATCCTGCCGATCACCCGAGCTATCACATCGAGCGCCTGATGGACGATGCGATGGCGATCGTGACGGCGTCGGGTTATGGCGAGAAGCGCTTCCATCTCGCGGGCCACGACTGGGGCGGCAGCATCGCCTGGGCGCTGGCCGATCGCCATCCGGAGCGGATCGCCTCGCTGACGATCCTGTCGCGGCCGCATCCCAATTCCTTCAACCGCGCGCTGGCGATGACCGACGGCGACCAGGCGCATCGCTCGCGCCATCACAAGGCCTTCCTCGAACCCGATGCCGCCGAAATCGTGCTATCGGATGACGCGAAATGGCTCAGGGATCGCTGGGCGGCCAACGGCATGCCGCCAGCGGCGATGGAGATGCATCTCTCCGTGCTCGGCAACAGGCAAGCAATGGAAGCCGCCCTCGCCTGGTACCGCGCCCGTGGCGCGATCCGCGGTCCGCTCGGCCCGATCCGCGTGCCGACGCTGTTCATCTGGGGCGATGCCGACGACACCGTCGGCCGCGTCGCCGCCGAGGG
Source organism: uncultured Alphaproteobacteria bacterium (assembly GCA_963802585.1). Lineage (GTDB taxonomy): Bacteria > Pseudomonadota > Alphaproteobacteria > Rhizobiales > Xanthobacteraceae > Bradyrhizobium. Next base: position 94,258 of record CAWDJS010000009.1, read on the forward strand.
CACGGTCGACTTCATCGCCGCGCCCTACCGCTTCGAGGTGCTGCCCGGCGTCGGCCATTTTGCCGCCGACCAGTCACCTGCGCGTGTCAGCGAATTGATGCTGGAACACATCCGCGCGCATCCGGTGTGATGCCGGAACTTCAGCGCCCAAAAAATGTTGTCATGCAGCAAAACGGAGCATGACAACATGACCAAGCTATCAGCCGAAAACCGGCGCGAGACGGACAAGCGGGAACCGCGCCGCGATGCCGGCTCGTCAAAACCGCAGCTCGAACCGATCCTGCCGCCGCTCATGGTCGATGGGCTGGAGCCGGTGCGCGCGCCTCACAGCTGAGCCGCGCTTTTACGCGGCCTTCGCCAGCTCGGAGACGCGCTCCCAAGTGGTCGACTTCAGGCTCGGCCGCTCCTGCATACGCTTCATCCAGGCCACCAGATTGGCATGCGGCGCGCCGAGCACGGTCCATTCCGGGATCATGGTGAAGAAGTCGACCGCCGGCGCGAGCAAGAGGTCGGCGAGCGACAGCGTATCGCCGGCGAAATAAGGCTGCTCGCCGAGCAGGTTTGCGAGCTCATCGAACACGGCATGCGCCTTCGGCATCGCCGCTTTGATCGCCTCCTCGTCCGGCGCGAGCCCCAGCACCTGCGGCCCGATCACGCGATGGAAGATAATGACATTGCCGACACCGTGAAACAGGTACCAGTCGTTGACATTCATCGCCTGGTCCATGCGCGCAGCACGTTTCACGTCGGTGGGCGTGAGTGACGGTTGCGGCAGCAGGCGATCGAGATAGCGCAGGATCGCCTGGGTCTCGTAAAGCTTGAAGCCGTTGTGCACCAGCACCGGCACGCGGCCGAACGGATGCAGCGCCAGATGTTCCGGCGTCTTCATCGAGCCGGGCGCAACCGGCGCCAGCCGGTACGGCGCCTGCTTCTCTTCCAGCATGGCCAGCACCGAACGGCCGAACGGGCTGCCCGGAATGGAATGAACTGTAAATTCCGACATGATGGTCTCCCCTCACTCTCCACTGAAACTCTTTTGTTTGCGCATGATCTTTTCGGAAAACCGCTGCACACTTTTCCGGATCATGCGCGCTCGGCTTCCTCGACAAAGCGCTGCATCAGGCCCGGCCAGCCGCCGTCGACATCCTTCCGCATCGACGCGCCTGCCTCCTCTCCCATGGTCTCGAACTTGTGGTGCACGAGCTCGACATTCGTCGCCTCCGGCCCGTCGGCCGTAAAACGCACGTCGACTTCGGATTTCATGGCCGGATCAGGCTTCCACTGCGCATTGACCTGCCAGACCATCACAAAGCGATGCGGCGGCTCCCACAGGATGATGGTGGCGGCACTGGTTTCGGTGCTGTCCTCGGCGATCTCGAGCCAGCGGCCGCCGAGCCGCGGCTCCATCAGGACTTTCTGGATCGGCTTCTTGCCGACGCCATGATTGTGCGGCCACCAGCGCGTGAGCCCGGAGGTGAAGGTCTCGAAGGCGTGCTCGATCGGCGCCTTGACGTGAACGGTCTTGCGCACGGGCGCAATCGCTACTCGTTCGTTCATTTGTCCCTCTTCTTCAGTCGGTAGGATCGCTCGGCCTCCAGCTTGAACGCGTCGAGCGCGTCGCCCCAGAAACTATCCAGCCATTCGCGCAGCTCCATCAACCCCTCGCGCCGCAACGAATAGATCCGCCGCACGCCCTCGCTGCGCTCTTCGACCAGACCCGCATCCTTCAGCACCTTCAGATGCTGCGACACCGCCGGCCGCGACACCGGCAAGCCCTGCGCGAGCAGGTTCACCGGCCGCGGCCCGCCGCGCAGCCGCTCGAATACCTTGCGCCGCGTCGGGTCCGCGAGGACCGCCAATGCCGTTCCGTAAGCCATAGCTAACGGTAAGTCAGGGCTTACATCGTGTCAAGCAGGACCTGGCGCAGAAACAAAAACGGCGCCGGATGGCGCCGCTTTCGACCACTGGAAGAACTGTGAGGGCTATTTCGGATGCCACCAGCGGCCGGCGATGACGACGCCTTCGGAAGCGACCTTGCGATCGCCGATCAGGTGTTCGCCGACCACGTCGACATAATCGAATTGGCCTTCCCTGACCTGGATGATGGTGGCGTCCCCGACACTGCCCGGCTTCAGGCTGCCGAGCTCGGGACGCCGCAGCGCCATCGCGGCGTTGACCGTGGATCGCGCGACCACGTCAGGGAGCGGCATGCCCATGCAGAGAAATTTGGACATGGTGGTCACCTGGTCGAAAGCCGGGCCGTTGATGCAGAGCGCATGAACGTCCGAGGAGATCGTGTCCGGATAAAAGCCGTTGGCGAGCAGCGCGCGGGCGGTCCTGAACGCAAACGAGCCCTTGCCGTGGCCGATGTCGAACAGCACGCCGCGTTCGCGCGCTTCGAGCACCACCTTCTTCACCGTGCCCTGCGCCGTCGCGGCCGAATTGGGAAACGGCCGGAAGGCGTGTGTGAGCACGTCGCCCGGACGGAGCCGTGCGACCACCTCCTCATAGCTCGGCGGCGGATGGTCGATATGGCACATCAGGGGCATGCCGACCTGTTCGGCGACTTCGAGCCCGATCTCGAGCGGCACGATCCCCGACGTGCCTGACGCGTGCAGGCCCACGCGCACCTTGATGCCGACGATGAGATCGCGGTTGGCGTCCGCCACTTCGGCGGCGCTGATCGGGTCCATCAGCCGCAATTCCTCGCTCTCTCCGACCATGACGCGGTTCGAGAAGCCGAAGATGCCGGCATGCGAGACATGCAGGTAGGCGAGGATGCGGACCTGGCTCGGCTCGATCACATGCTTGCGGAAGCCCAAGAAATTGCCGGGGCCGGCGCTGCCGGTGTCGATCGCCGTGGTGACGCCGGAGGTGCGGCAAAATTCTTCCGCATCGATGCCGAGCGACGTGCCGCCCCAGTAGACGTGGGTGTGGAGATCGATCAGCCCCGGCGTGACGATGTGGCCGGACACGTCGCGCACATCGGTGCCGGCGTCCGCCTTCAGATCGTTGCCGATCTGCGCGACCTTGCCGGCGACGAAAGCGACGTCCTTCACCGCGTCGAGTTTCTGGGACGGATCGATCACCCGTCCGCCGCGCAGGATCAGATCGATGGGCATGAGGGTCTCCGAATGAAGCGGAGAATCGTAGGATGGGTTGAGCGTCAGCGAAACCCATCAGGCCGCGTACCGCGATGGTGGGTTTCGCTTGCGCTCAACCCACCCTACGAAGCGCAGCTCGCCCCCTACTCGCTCTTGTCGATGTTCCAGAAGATCGGCGTCGCCGGGCCGTCGAGTACGCCGGTGAGCGATTTGCGCCACGCGCTTGGTCCGAAATACTGCCCGAGCGGGATGTAGATCACCTGATCATAGGCTTCCTGCTGGATCTCGGCGGCGATCTTCTTCTGCTCCTCAAGCGAGGTGGCGCGCGCGAAGTCGTCCTTGAGCTTCTCGATCTTGGCGTCTTCCGCCCAGCCGAACCAGCCGCCGTTCTTGCCTTTGCCGCCGATCGAGAAGTTGACGATGGGGTTCATCAGGTCGGCGCCGACCCAGTTGGTGAAGAACATGTTCCAGCCGCCCTCCTTGATCGGCTTCTGGCTGGTGCGCCGGCTGACCACGGTTCCCCAGTCGGTCGCCTGCAGATCGATCTTGAAGCCGGCCTCCTTCATCAGCTGCGCCGCCACGATCGGCTGGGCCTTCAGCGTCACCACATCGCCGGGCGCCATGATCACGACCGGCGTGCCGTCATAACCGGACTCGGCGAGCAGCTTTTTCGCTTCCGCCATGCCGTTGCCCTTCACCACCGATTCCGAACCGACATCGGTCGCCAGCGGCGTGCCGCATACGAAAAACGCGCCGCAGATCTCATAATATTTGGGATTGCCGACCAGCGCGTCCAGAATGTCCTTCTGGTTCATCGCGAGCAGGGCCGCACGACGCACCTTGACGTTATCGAACGGCGGGAGGAGGAAGTTCATCCGCCCGACTGTCTGGCTGCCGAGCTTGTTCAGGGTCTCGAGCTTAATGTCCGGGTTGGCTTCCAGGACCGGCAGAATGTCGTAAGACGGCACTTCCATGAAATCGATGTCGCCCGACTGCAGCGCGTTCACCGCGGTCTGTGCGTCCGGCATGGTGATCCACTCGACGCGGTCGACCTTCACCACCTTGCCGCCGGAGGTCCAGCTTGGCGGCTCCTTGCGCGGCACGTAGTCGGTGTTCTTCTCGAACACCGCCTTCACACCGGGCTGGAATTCCGCCTGCACGAATTTGAAGGGACCGGAGCCGATCAGTTCTGGAATCGGGGTGGCCGGTGGGGTTTCGGCCAGCCGCTTCGGCATCATGAACGGCACCAGCGACGATGGCTTACCGATCAATTCAAGCACCAGCCCGTAGGGCTCTTTCAGTTTCAGCGTGACGGTCTTCGGGTCGGTGGCTTCAATGCTCGCGGTGAAGTCCATCAGCTTCTGGCCCATGCCGTCGGCCTTGCCCCAGCGCTTGAGCGAGGCGACGCAGTCTTCCGCCGTCACCGGGGTGCCGTCATGCCACTTCAGCCCGTCGCGCAACGTGAAAGTATAGGTGAGCTTGTCGTCGCTGACTTTCCATTCCGCCATCTGCGGCTGGATCTTGAAGTTGGAGTCCTCCGCGAGCAGCGTGTCATAGATCATGTAGCCGAAATCGCGCACGATATACGCGGTTGTCATCATGCCCGGCGTGCGGAGATCGGCGTGCATCACCGCGGTGATGGTTTTGCCCGCGGCAACAGCCTGCGTCGACCAGCCGGTCGACAACGCGAGCGCCGAAAGCGTGAGACTTAACGCAATCCCGGTAAGTTTCCGGCGAGAGATGTGGGACATTCCTGTGTCTCCTGATACGAAACTGGTCAAACCCCGATGACGAGTTGTGCAGAACGTCCGTTCTTTAGGCGGACTAACTCGCTGTAAACTCTTGATATTCGAGACTTGCACCAAGCGCATGGCGCGTCAATCGCGATTTGGCGCATGCGTCGTCACGGGGGCCAAGTTGCTTTTTTCAAATGCCTCGTTGATCATTCGCGTCAAGCACCTGCCAACCGTCCGTTTGAAAGTGCGAGAGAAATTCCCATGAACCCCGCCAACCTTCCCTTCGATTCCGATGCCATGCTGGCCGGCCTGCGCACCTGGGTGGAATGCGAGAGCCCGACCTGGGATGCGGCCGCGGTCGAGCGCATGCTCGACATCGCCGCGCGCGACATGGCGATCATGGGTGCAAGCATCGAGCGCATCGCAGGGCGGCAGGGTTTTGCCGGTTGCGTCCGCGCGCGCTTCCCGCATCCGAAACAGGGCGAGCCCGGCATCCTGATCGCGGGGCATTTCGACACCGTGCATCCGGTCGGCACGCTTGCAAAACTGCCGTTCCGCCGCGAGGGCGAGAAATGCTTCGGCCCCGGCATCTACGACATGAAGGGCGGCAGCTATCTGACCCTGGAAGCGATCCGGCAGCTGGCGCACGCGTCCTTCACCACGCCGCTGCCGATCACGGTGCTGTTCACTCCCGACGAAGAGGTCGGCACGCCCTCAGTCCGCGACCTCATCGAGGCGGAAGCCGCCCGCAACAAATACGTGCTGGTGCCCGAGCCCGGCCGCGCCAATAACGGCGTCGTCACCGGTCGCTATGCGATCGCGCGCTTCAACCTCGAAGCCACCGGCAAGCCGAGCCATGCCGGCGCCAACCTCTCTTCGGGCCGTTCGGCGATCCGCGAGATGGCGCGGCGTATAATCGAGATCGACGGCATGACCACGGACGATTGCACCTACTCGGTCGGCATCGTGCATGGCGGCCTGTGGGTCAATTGCGTCGCCACCACCTGCGCAGGCGAGGCGCTGAGTATGGCCAAGCGCCAGGCCGATCTCGACCGCGGCGTCGAGCGCATGCTGGCGCTGTCGGGCACTTCCAATGACGTCACCTTCACCGTGACACGCGGCGTCACGCGCCCGGTGTGGGAGCCGAATACCGGCACCATGGCGCTGTATGAGAAGGCGAAGGATCTCGCAAAACAGCTCGGCATGGAATTGCCGCATGCCTCGGCCGGAGGCGGGTCGGACGCGAATTTCACTGGGGCGATGGGCGTTCCGACGCTGGACGGTTTGGGCGCGCGCGGCGCCGACCCGCATACGCTCAATGAGCACATCATTGTCGAGAGCCTGGCCGAGCGCGGCCGGCTGATGGCCGGACTTTTGGCGACATTGGAATAAGGCTTGGAAATAAGGCTTGCGATGGCGAACGCAAAGACCATCCCGTTCAAGACCATTCTGGCCCGCGCCGAGAAGCGCAAGGGTGGGCCCGGCGGCCTGAAGAAATTGCTGCCGGCCAAGCCCAGCACGAAGGCGCTGGAGAAAATCCCCGATGATCGCATCCTTGCGGAGATGAGCAAGCGGGTGTTTTCCGCAGGCTTTGCCTGGAGCGTGATCGAATCAAAATGGCCGGGTTTTGAAAAAGCCTTCCTCGGCTTCAAGCCTGCGAAACTGAGGTTCCAGCCCGACGATTTCTGGCACGAGAAGCTGTCCGACACCGCCATCGTGCGTAACGGTGCCAAGATCAATTCGGTGCGCGAGAATGCCGTCTTCGTGCAGGAGATCGCCAAGGAGCACGGCAGCTTCGGAAAATTCCTGGCGAAGTGGCCCTCCTCGGACGAGATCGGGCTTTTGAATTTGTTGACCAAGCGCGGCAGCCGGCTCGGCGGCAATACGGGCCAGATGTTCCTGCGCTTCATCGGCTGGGACGGGTTCGTGACCTCACAGGAGGTGGTGGCCTGCCTGCGCGACGCCGGGCTCGACATCGCGGCCGAGGTCAAATCCAAGGGCGACCTCGCCAAGGTGCAGGCGCAGTTCAACGCCTGGGCCGAGGAAACCGGCCTGCCCTATGTGCACCTGTCGCGCATCTGCGCAATGTCGATCGGCGAAAGTTACGCGCCGCGTTAGCGCCCCCCAATGGCACGGGGATTGCAGCTAACGCAGCGTCATGAACAGGTGGAAATCCGCAAAATGGCGGATTGCGAAGGACATGCAAAGGCATTCACACTCGCGTGGGTCGTTCTGAGAGCGGTGTAGAGGCGTAAATGCTCGGATATCTGCTTCGCCGCGTGCTGGCTGCCATTCCCGTCATGGGCGTGGTCGCGCTGGTCGTGTTCCTCTTGCTGCGGCTCACGCCCGGCGATCCCGCGGCTATCCTCGCCGGCGACAATGCCACGCCCGCGCAACTCGAGCGCATCCGCGCCTCGCTCGGCCTCAACGAGCCGCTCTACATCCAGTTTTTCACCTGGATCGGCAAGCTGCTGCATGGCGATCTCGGCGTCTCCCTGATCTCCAACGTGCCGGTCGTTCAGATGATCGGCCAGCGCGTCGAGCCCTCGATCGCGATCGCGATCGCGACCATCATTCTCTCGGTCATTATCGCGGTGCCGCTCGGCGTGATCGCGGCCTGGAAGCAAGGCACCTGGATCGACCGTTTTGTGATGGGGTTGTCGGTGCTCGGCTTCTCGGTTCCGGTGTTCGTGATCGGCTATGTCCTGATCCAGCTGTTTGCGATCGACGTGCGCTGGCTGCCGGTGCAGGGCTACAAGAGCCTCGCGGGAGGTTTTGGGCCGTTCTTCGAACGGCTGGTGCTGCCGACGGTCTCGTTGTCCTTCATCTATGTCGCGCTGATCGCGCGCATGACGCGGGCCTCGATGCTGGACGTGCTCGGCGAGGACTATGTCCGCACCGCGCGCGCCAAGGGCCTTGGTGAGATCGCGGTGCTGTTCCGCCATGCCCTGCGCAACGCCGCGGTGCCCGTCATCACCGTGATCGGCACCGGCTTTGCGCTGCTGATTTCGGGCGTGGTCGTCACCGAGAGCGTGTTCAATATCCCCGGCATCGGGCGGCTGACCGTCGATGCCGTGCTGGCGCGGGATTATCCGGTGATCCAGGCCATGATCCTGTTGACGTCGCTGCTCTATGTCGCCGTCAATCTCCTGATCGACGTCGCCTACACGCTGCTTGATCCCAGAATTCGTTATTGAGGCCGGCACTGATGGCGATCGAGACCCTCCCCGAACCGTCAATCCCAATCGCCTCGCCGCTGCGGCCGCGGTTCGGCTTCTTCACATCGAGTCCCATCATTGCGGTTGCGAGTCTCTGCCTCCTCCTCATCGTCGTGCTCTCGATCCTGGCGCCCTGGATCGCGCCGCACGATCCGATGCAGCTGTTGCCGGCACTGCGGCTCAAACCTTCCAGCGAGCAATTCCCGCTCGGCACCGACGCCTATGGCCGCGACGTGCTGTCCCGTATCCTCTATGGCGGACGCATCTCGCTGTTGATCGGTTTTGGCGCCACCGTGGTCTCGGTCGCCGTCGGCCTCCTGATCGGCCTGTTCTCCGGCTTCTTCAGATGGGTCGACGCCATCCTGATGCGGATCATGGATGGCGTGATGGCAATCCCTGCGATCCTGCTCGCGATTGCCGTGGTGTCGCTGTCGGGGGCCAGCGTGTTCACCGTGATGATCGCGATCACCATTCCCGAAATTCCGCGCGTGGCGCGGCTGGTGCGTTCGGTCGTGCTGTCGGCGCGCGAAGAGCCCTATGTCGAAGCCGCGATTTCCGTCGGCTCCGGCCTGCCGAAGATCATGTGGCGGCATCTGCTGCCGAACACGATTGCGCCCCTGATCGTGCAGGGCACGAATTTCTGCGCCTCCGCGATTCTGACCGAAGCGATCCTGTCCTTCCTCGGCGCCGGCATCTCGCCGGAGACGCCAACCTGGGGCAACATCATGGCGGAGGGACGCGCCTTCTTCCAGGTCAAGCCGTCGCTGATCTTCTGGCCGGGGCTGTTGCTGTCGATCGCAATTCTCAGCGTCAATTTGATCGGCGACGCCGCCCGCGACGCGCTCGATCCCCGCATGAAGCAGCGCGAGGGCGGCAAGTGACCGCGCCCGTCCTCGACATCAGCGATCTCGTCGTCAACCTCGGCAAGGACCCCGACGCCCCGCGCATCATCGACGGCATCTCGCTGCAGGTCCGCGAACGCGAGACGCTGTGCCTCGTCGGCGAAAGCGGCTCGGGCAAATCGGTGACCTCGCTCACCGTGATGGGCCTGTTGCAGAAGAACGCGCTGATGCCATCGAACGGCAGCGTGAAACTCGTCGGCGAGGAGCTCTTGACCGCGAGCGACCGCCGCTTGCGGCAATTGCGCGCCACGCGCATGGCGATGATCTTCCAGGAGCCGATGACCGCGCTCAATCCGGTGGTGCCGGTCGGCCGCCAGATCGATGAGGTCTTGCGCGCCCATACCTCGCTCGATGCGCGGGCGCGGAAGAAGCGCATCCTCGACATGATGGAGCAGGTGCGCCTGCCCGAGGTCGAGCGCATCTTCGCCTCCTACCCCCATCGCCTCTCCGGCGGCCAGCGCCAGCGCATCATGATCGCGATGGCGCTGGTGCTGGAGCCGAAACTGCTGATCGCGGACGAGCCCACCACGGCGCTAGACGTCACCACGCAGAAGCAGATCTTGACCTTGATCCGCGACCTGCAGCGCGATCACGGCACCGCGGTGCTGTTCATCACTCACGATATGGGCGTGGTCGCCGAGATTGCCGACCGCGTCGCCGTCATGCGCAACGGAAGGCTGGTCGAGACCGGCGCGCTCGACACCATCCTGCGTCAGCCCGCCATGGAATACACGCGCAACCTGCTTTCGTCGGTGCCTAGTCTGGTGCCTCGCGCGCCGCGGCCAGACACTACCGAGCCGGTCGTGCTGGAAGCCAACGAACTCGGCAAGGTCTATCGCGAGCGCTCGCTGTTTGGCACAGCGCGCGAGGTCGCCGCCGCCGAGAACGTTACGCTTACCCTGCGCAAGGGCCGCACCCTCGGCATTGTCGGCGAGAGCGGCTCGGGCAAATCTACCGTCGCGCGCTGCATCGTGCGGCTGATCGATCCGACCTCCGGCGGCGTCCGCCTGGTGGGGCGCGAAATCTCACATCTCTCGCGCCGGCTGCTGCAGCCGCATCGCAAGCGCATCCAGATCATCTTCCAGGACCCCTATCGCTCGCTCAATCCGCGCGTCACCGTCGGCGAGAGCATCGCCGAGGGCCCGATCAATTACGGCATGCCGCGCGCGGAGGCGCTCAAGAAGGCGCGTGAGCTGCTGGAACTCGTCGATCTGCCGTCTGATGCGATCTCGCGCTATCCGCATCAATTCTCCGGCGGCCAGCGCCAGCGCATCGCGATTGCCCGCGCACTCGCGCTCGATCCCGACGTATTGGTGGCGGACGAAGCGGTCTCGGCGCTCGACGTCTCCGTGCAGGCGCAGGTGCTGGAACTGCTCGACGAAATCCAGAAGCGGCTCGGTATCGCGCTGCTGTTTATTACACACGACTTACGCGTCGCCGCGCAGATCTGCGACGATGTTGCCGTGATGCAGCATGGCCGCATTGTCGAACAGGGACCGGCGGCAGAAGTGCTGACCCATCCGCAACAGGCCTATACCCGCTCCCTGCTCGACGCCGCCCCCGGCCGCGGCTGGGATTTTGCGAATTTCCGCCCGGTTGCCGCGACTGCAGCCGAGTGAAGCGCCCATGCAAAGCCGCATTGCTTGACAGCTTGCGCTTTGCGTTGACGCAGGGCTAACGTCGCGCCTTACGACTTGTCGAGAGCTCATCGATGACCCGCATCGCCGTCGGCGGCTTCCTGCACGAGACCAACACTTTCGCGCCGACCAAGGCGACCTACGACGCCTTTGTGCATGGCGGCGGCTGGCCGCGGATGGTGCTGGGCGCGGATATCCCGAAACTCATTCGAAAGGTGAATGTTGGCCTCGCCGGCTTCATCGACGCAGCCGAGCCCGAGGGCTGGGAGCTAGTGCCGACCATTTTCGCGGCCGCAACGCCATCGGCGCATGTGACGCGCGACGCCTATGAGCGCATCACCAAGGTGATGCTCGACGGCATCGCCGCCGCGGGCCACCTCGATGGCATCTATCTCGATCTTCACGGGGCGATGGTCACTGAACATTTCGACGACGGCGAAGGCGAGCTGCTGGCACGTGTGCGCCGTATCGTCGGCAAGGATGTACCGCTGGTCGTGAGCCTCGACCTGCATGCCAACGTCACGCCGGAAATGGTCGAGCATGCCGATGCGCTGATCGCCTATCGCACCTATCCTCATGTCGACATGGCCGATACGGGACGCGCCAGCGCTCACCATCTCGCGCTGCTGCTGAAAACGAAGCAGCGTTTCGCAAAGGCCTTCCGGCAATTGCCGTTCCTGATCCCGATCAGCTGGCAGTGCACCAACGATCAACCGACCAAAGGCATTTACGAGAAGCTCGCGGCGCTGCAGAGCGACGCGGTGCCGACGCTGTCCTTTGCACCGGGATTCCCGGCCGCGGATTTTCCCGATTGCGGGGCGAGCGTGTTCGCCTATGGCAAGACGCAGGGCGATGCCGAAGCGGCGGCGGAAAAGATCACGGCCATCATCGAAGGCCACGAGGACGATTTCGACGGCAAGATCTATTCGCCCGATGAGGGTGTGCTTTACGCGATGGAGCTCGCCAAATCCGCGAAGAAGCCGATCGTCATCGCCGACACCCAGGACAATCCCGGCGCCGGCGGCGATTCCGACACCACCGGCATGCTGCGCGCATTGGTGCGCAACGGCGCGAAGCGCGCCGCCACCGGCGTGATTTATGATCCGCAGTCGGCGAAGGCCGCGCATGAGGCTGGCGTTGGCGCGACCGTGACGCTCGCGCTCGGCGGCAAGTCCGGCATATCAGGCGATGCGCCCTACAAGGAGACGTTCGTCGTCGAGAAACTGTCCGACGGCAATTTCATCGCGCCCGGTCCTTATTATGGCGGCCGGCAAATGACGATGGGCCCATCGACGTGTCTGCGCATCGGCGATATCAGCGTCGTGGTCGCCTCGCACAAGGCGCAGCTCGCCGACCAGGCGATGTACCGCTATGTCGGCATCGAGCCGACCGAGCAGGCCATTCTGGTCAACAAGAGCTCGGTGCATTTCCGCGCCGATTTCGAGCCGATCGCGGAAAAGCTCCTGATCTGCGCCGCGCCCGGCGCGATGCCGGCCGATACCGCAAGCCTGCCCTGGAAGCGGCTGCGCCCGGGCATTCGCATCAAGCCGAACGGCCCCGCCTTCGCTCCTCAAACCAAATCACGCTCAACGGGATAGAGAGAGACATGCCCACCATTGACCGCATCGAGGCCTTTGCCGACGAACTCACCGCGATCAGGCGCGACCTGCACGCCCATCCCGAGATCGGCTTCGAGGAGGTGCGCACGTCAGGCATCGTCGCCGACAAGCTGACGCAATGGGGCATCGAGGTGCATCGCGGGCTCGGCGGCACCGGCGTCATCGGCGTGCTCAAGGGCAAGGGCTCGGGTCCCAAGCGCATCGGGCTGCGCGCCGACATGGACGCGCTGCCGATGGAGGAAAACACCAACCTGAAATGGCGCTCGACCATTCCCGGCCGCTTCCATGGCTGCGGCCATGACGGCCACACCACCATGCTGCTCGGCACCGCGCGCTATCTCGCGGAGACCCGCAATTTCGACGGCACCGTGCATTTCATCTTCCAGCCGGCTGAGGAAGGCCTCGGCGGCGCCCGCGCCATGATCAAGGACGGGCTGTTCCAGAAATTCCCCTGCGACGAGGTTTACGGCCTGCATAATGCGCCCGACCTCAACCACGGCGAGGTCGCGATCCTGCCGGGACCGGCGATGGCCGGCGCCGATTTCTTCGACATCAAGATCCATGGCTATGGCGCGCATGGCGCGATGCCGGAGCGCTCCAAGGACGCCGTCGTGATCGCGATGACGCTCGGACAGGCACTACAGACCATCGTCAGCCGCAACGTCGATCCGCTGCAGGCTGCGGTGGTCTCGATCACGCAGATCCACGCGGGCTCCGCCTATAACGTCATTCCGGGCGATGCCTGGCTGTGCGGCACGGTGCGCGCCTTCTCCGACGAGGTGCGCGCGCTGATCCGCGAGCGCTTCCGCACCATCTGCGCCGGCATGGCCGCGGCCTATCAGGTCGAGATCGAATGCGACATCCGCGACACATTCAGTGTGCTGGTCAATCAGGAGGAGCAGTCGCGCGTGGTCGAAGCGGTCGCGCGCACGGTGGTCGATCCGGACAAGGTGCTGACCCGTTCGCAGCCCAAGATGGGCAGCGAGGATTTTGCCGACATGATGCAGACCATTCCCGGCGCCTATTTCTGGGTCGGCCATGAAGGCTCGGTGCCCGTACATAATCCGGGCTATGTGCTGGACGACAAGATCCTGCCGATCGGCGCCAGCATGTTCGCACGCATCATCGAAACCCGCATGCCGGCAGGTTTCCATGCATAAAACAGCGTCGAAAGAGGCGGTCACCTCGCTGCATGACCTTTCCGCCACCGATCTGATCGCGGGCTACAAGGCCAAGCAATTCTCGCCCTCCGAAGTGCTGGAGGATGTGATCACCCATGTCGCGGCCTGGGAGCCGCACATCAAGGCGCTGTACCTTTACGATCCCGACGGCGCGCGGAAGGTGGCGAGGCTGTCTACCGACCGCTGGCAGAACGGTGAACCATCAGGCGCGCTCGACGGCGTGCCGGTCACGATCAAGGACAATGTGGCCACAAAAGACCAGCCGGTGCCGCTGGGCGCGGCCAGCATGCCGCTAGTGCCCGCGGCAAAGGATGCGCCGCCAGCCGCGCGGCTGCGCGAGGCCGGTGCGGTGATCTTCTCCAAAACCACCATGCCGGATTACGGCATGCTGTCATCGGGGCTTTCGAGCTTCCATCCCCTCACCCGCAATCCCTGGGATCTGAGCAAGAACCCGGGCGGCTCGAGCGCCGGCGCCGGCGCCGCGGGCGCGGCGGGCTATGGCCCCTTGCATCTCGGCACCGATATCGGCGGCTCGGTGCGGCTGCCGGCGTGCTGGTGCGGGCTGGTCGCGCTGAAGCCGAGTCTGGGGCGCATCCCGATCGATCCGCCCTATGTCGGCCGCGTCGCGGGTCCCATGACCCGCACGGTCGACGACGCCGCGCTGATGATGAGCGTGCTGTCGAAACCGGATCGCCGCGACGGCATGAGCCTGCCGCCGAGCGACATCCACTGGAAGACCCTGGAAAAATCCCCGCGCAAGCTGCGGCTTGGCCTGATGCTCGATCTCGGCGTCGGACAAGCGCTGGAAAAGCCGGTGCGCGAGACCGTAGTCAGAGCGGCGAAAGCTTTCGAATCCGCCGGCGCCGTCGTCACCGAGGTCGACGGCATCCTCACCCGAGAAATGCTCGACGGGCTCGACGATTTCTGGCGGGCGCGGATGTGGAACGATCTTTCCGCGCTGCCGCCGGCCGAGCGCGGCAAGGCGCTGCCCTATATCGTTCAATGGGCCGAGAAAGGCGCAAAACTGTCAGGCGTCGAGGTCGTGCGCGGCTTCAACGTCACCATGGCGATCCGCGCCGCCGCGGCAAAATTGTTCTGCGACCTCGATTATCTCATCTCGCCGGTGTCGCCGGTGGTGAAATTCAACGCCGAGCTGGCCGCGCCGCTGCACGATCCCGAAAAACCGTTCGAGCACATCGGCTACACCGTGCCGTGGAACATGGCGGAAAATCCGGCCCTCTCGATCAATGGCGGTTATGACGCGCAGGGATTCCCGATCGGCGTGCAGATCATCGGCCGCCGCTTTGACGATCTCGGCGTGCTCGCGATGGCCAAGACGTTTGAAGGCCTGCGCGGTGCGCAGAAGCCGTGGCCGAGTCCGCCGAAGAAGTAACGCTCGCGCAACACCCACAATCGTCATGCGCGGGCTCGACCCGCGCATCCATCTTGCTCAAAAAGATGGATGGCCGGGCCTCCGCCGCGCCGAAGGGGCTTCGGCCCCGCAGGCGGGTCAAGCCCGGCCATGACGAGAAAAACAAAAATCACGGGAAGGAATCCCCCATGGCCTACGAGACCATCAAATACGAGGTCGAGGACCAGATCCTCACCCTCACGCTGAACCGGCCCGACAAGCTCAACGCCTTCACCGGCACCATGCAGCGGGAGATGATCGAGGCCTTCGATGCCGCCGACAAGGACGACAACATCCGCGCCATCATCGTCACCGGCGCCGGCCGCGGCTTCTGCGCCGGCGCCGACCTTTCTTCCGGCGCCGACACTTTTGACCGCGACGCGCGGCGCGGGCCGGTGAAGCGGCTGGCCAACGGCAAGGTCGATTACAGCGATCCGCAGGTGCGCGACGGCGGCGGCCAGGTGACGCTGCGCATCTTCAAATGCCTGAAACCGGTGATCGCCGCGGTGAACGGTCCCGCGGTCGGCATCGGCGTCACCATGCAGCTCGCGATGGACATCCGCATCGCGAGCGAGGCCGCGCGCTTCGGCTTCGTGTTCTCCCAGCGCGGCATCGTGCCGGAAGCGGCCTCGAGCTGGTTCCTGCCGCGCCTTGTCGGCATTTCGCAAGCGCTGGAATGGTGTTTTACGGGCCGCGTCTTCCCGGCGTCCGAGGCGCTCGCCGGCCGGCTCGTCAGCAAGGTGGTGCCGCCGGATCAACTGCTGCCGACGGCGCGTGCGCTGGCGAAGGAGATCACCGCGAAAACCGCGCCGGTGTCGGTAGCCCTGATCCGCCAGATGATGTGGCGCATGATGGGCGCCGACGATCCGATGGAAGCGCACAAGGTCGACAGCCGCGGTATTTACGCGCGCGGGAGATCGGATGACGTGAAGGAGGGCGTGGTCTCGTTCCTGGAAAAGCGCCCGGCGCAATTCAGGGACAAGGTGTCGAGCGACATGCCCGACTATTTTCCGTGGTGGGAGGAAAGGGACTATAAATAGTGAATCGTAGGGTGGGCAAAGCGAAGCGTGCCCACCATCGCGATCCCGCTAGCGATAGATGGTGGGCACGGCGCTGCCGCGCCTTTGCCCACCCTACAGGATCACTTCATCATCAGCGCCACCCGGCCGATCGCCTTGCGATCAACGAGCAGCTGCATCGCTGCCGCGTAGTCTTCGAGCGGCAGGCGGTGCGAGACGTTGGGACGGATTTTGCCCTGCTCCGCCCATTCCAGCAGTTTCGCCATCCGCACTTTGCCCAGCGCCGGATTCTTCCGCACCGCTTCGCCGGCGCGGACGCCGAGCACGCTGGCGCCTTTGATCAAGAGCAGATTGGTGCGCGCCACCCCAATGCCGCCGGTGAAGCCGATGACGAGCAGCCGCGCGCCCCAGGCGATGCAGCGGACGCTGTCTTCAAAGATCTGCCCGCCGACGGGATCGTAGACCACATCCGCGCCGCGGCCGTCGGTGATGCGTTTCACCGCATCGCGGAACGGCTCGCGGGAATAGAGCACGAGATGGTCGGCGCCCCTCGCCTTCGCCACCTCCAGCTTTTCTTCCGACGACGCCGCCGCGATCACGGTCGCGCCCAAGAGCTTGCCGACCTCGACCGCGGCGAGACCGACACCGCCGCCGGCGCCATGCACCAGCAGCACTTCACCGGGCAGCAGCTGCCCGCGGTCGATCAGCCCGTGATAGGCCGTGCCATGCGCGGCGAGAAAGGTCGCACCTTCCGCATAGTCGAAGGTCGAAGGCAGCGGCGTGAGCTGCGACGGCGCAACCACGGCCTCGTCTGAGTATCCGCCATGCCGCAGCTTGACGATCACGCGGTCGCCGACCGCAACGCCCTCCGCGCCGTTCACCTCGATGACATCGCCGGCAGCCTCCATGCCCGGCGTGAACGGCAGCTCCGGCTTGAGTTGATATTCGCCCGCCGCCATCAATATGTCGGGGAAATTGATCCCGGCCGCGCGGATCGCGATGCGCACCTGCCCCGCCGCCAGCGGCTTTGACGCAAAGCTTTCCAGCCGCAGCCGCCCGGGCGGGCCGAGCTCGCGGCAGACGACGGCCGTCGGCATCAGGCCGCCTGCTCCTTGCGCCGTGCCAAGGCCTCGCGCACCAGCGGCAGCCGGTCATTGCCAAAATACATGTCGGTCTTGTCGATGAAGATGGTCGGCGAGCCGAACCCGCCGCGCGCCATCACCTCATCGGTATTGGCCTTGAGCTGGTCCTTGATCGCCTGCTGGCCGATCCCGGCAAGGAATTTCTGCGCATCGACGCCGACGCGCTGGCACACTTCCGTCAGCACCGCATCCTGCGAGATGTCCTTGTCTTCACCCCAGTAGATCTCGAACACCGCGCGCGCGAACGGCACCATGTCCTTCCCCAGGAAGATGCAGCCGCGCATCGCCTTCACGCTGTTCACCGGAAACACGGTCGGACGCATCTTGATGGTCAGCCCCGCCGAGCGCGCCCAGTCAGCCATGTCCTTTTTCTGGTAGGCGAGTTTCGCCGGCACCGGATTTTCGCGCGTCGCGTAGACGCTGGGATTGATGGAGTTGAAGATGCCGCCGACCAGGATCGGCCGCCAGACGATCTCCTCGCCGAACTCCTTGGCCAGCGGCTGGACGTTGTGGAAGGCGAGATAGGTCCAGGGGCTGGAGCAGTCGAAGAAAAATTCGATCATGGCGTTTCCTTTTTTGTTGCGCCGGCGACTTTTGTTGTCTTGTACCTCCAGCATAAGACATGGCAGACAGGCGCTCAATCAATTAGCACCACCCGGGAGGCCCTGATGCTGTTTCCAACCACCATCGCAGGCTCGCTGCCCAAGCCGGAATGGCTGGCCGAGCCCAATGTGCTGTGGGCGCCCTGGAAATCCCAAGGAGCCGAGCTCTCCCGCGCCAAGCGCGACGCCACCCTGCTGGCCGTGAAGCTGCAGGAGGATTCCGGCATCGATATCGTCACCGAGGGCGAGCAGGCGCGCCAGCATTTCGTGCACGGTTTTCTGGAGAAGATCGAGGGCATCGATTTCGCCCACAAGGTCGAGATGGGAATCCGCAACGACCGCTACAAGGCGATGGTGCCGCAGGTCGTCGCGCCGCTGAAGCTGAAAGGCCGCGTCCATGCCGACGAGGCCCGCGTTGCGCGCACCCATACGGCCAAGAAAGTGAAATTCACGCTTCCCGGCCCGATGACCATCATCGACACCATCGCGGACCAATATTACGGCGATCGCGTCAAGATGGCCTTCGCCTTCGCCGAGCTGCTGAACGAGGAAGCCAAGGCGCTGCAGGCCGACGGCGTCGACGTGATCCAGTTCGACGAGCCCGCCTTCAATGTCTATATGGACCAGGTCCGCGACTGGGGTATCAAGGCGCTCGAGCGCGCCGCCGAAGGGCTGTTCTGCACCACCGCCGTGCACATCTGCTACGGCTACGGCATCAAGGCCAACACCGACTGGAAGCAGACGCTCGGCGGCGAATGGCGGCAATATGAAGAGACCTTTCCGTCGATCGACAAGAGCGCGATCCAGCAGGTCGCGATCGAATGCCGCAATTCTCACGTGCCGCTGGAATTGCTCGCCCTGCTGCCGAACAAAGTGGTGCAGGCCGGCGTGATCGATGTCGCCAGCGACGAGGTCGAGACCGCCGAAGACGTGGTCAAGGTGATCGAGGCCGTCGCCAAATTCGTGCCCAAGGCCAACATCGTCGCCACGACCAATTGCGGCATGGCGCCGATGCGGCGTGAGATCGCGGAAGCGAAACTGATGGCGCTCGGTGCCGGCGCCAAACTCGCGCGGCAGAAGCTGGCATGAGGTTGTTGCTTGCGTTGATGGCGGTGGCGCTGGCGGCAAACGCCGCGCAAGCGGTCCCGGGCGAGCGCGACCGGCTCAATGCCTGCAAGGCCATGGTCGAGCGCGCTGGAGCAGCGCAGGCGGCGCCTGAAACCGCCGAGCTGCAAAAATGCCGACAGATGATCAAGGAGTGGACCTTGCGCGACTCCCGGATGAGCGTCGACGAGAACGGCCACCCGATGAAGTGACTTCTCGTAGCCCGCGTGAGCGAAGCGACACGCGGGACGGTCCCGCATGGTGGAGTTTATCATCGGGCCGCAGTTTGCGCGGACCCGTTGGCTTATGCCGGCTAGGAACCGACGCTCGGATGCAACGCCGGGCGATAACCGGCCGCGAAGGCGCGCACAGTCGAAGGCGGCGTCAGCAGCCTGGCGTTTTCGAGCGAACGCTGCGCCCGCGTGTAACCGGCCGGCGACCACTTCAGCGCCCTGCCCCCTGCGATCAGAAAACTGTCGTCGCCGTCCTGTACCATCGCGCCGTCAGGCAGCTTTTCGATCCTCGTCGGCAACGGATGTAGCTTCCCGCCGCTGGCGAAACGTTCCCGGTGCAACACCGCATCCATGTCGGGCGCGAGCACATCCTTGATGCCATTGCCCGCCTCCCACCCCGCGCGAAAACGGTTGGCGTCGTCGCGCCGGCAGTAGAAGCAGGGACGATGGCCGGCAGCGAAGGCGGTGGCCTCATCGAGGAAGAACAGCTCGGTCCAGCTTCGCCTCGCCATCACCTTGCGCCGCCGCCCGCGGAATTCGAGCACGCAGGCGAGCCAAGCCGACGTCGACCAACGCTTTCTCCGAAGCGTTTTCGTGGCGGGGTCATGAATGATGCCGCGGTTGCCAACCAACAGCCCGCGATGCGGGGTGGTGATGATCTCGCCTGTTGGCGTGACACGGTTTTGCAGGGGCATGGTGAGTCCACTATCTCACCGCCGTCATTCCGGGTTCGATGCTGCGCATCGCCCCGGAATGACGGTGTGTTTAAGCCGCCCCATCTCGTAGCGGCGGGGCAAAGGACAGCGCGGTGTCCCAGGGGAAGAAGATCCAGGTGTCCTGCGAAACCTCGGTGATGAAGGTATCGACCAGCGGCCTTCCCTTCGGCTTGGCATAGACGGTGGCGAAATGCGCGTCCGGCATCATAGCGCGCACCAGCCGGCCGGTCTTGCCGGTATCGACGAGGTCGTCGACGATCAAAAGCCCCTTGCCGGTGCCGCTGCCGAGCGCCGCCGTATCGGCGGAAATGCTTTTCAACACCTTCAGGTCGCCCTGCTTGTCGTGGTCGTAGCTTGCGATGCACACGGTATCGATGATGCGCACGCCGAGCTCGCGCGCCACGATCGCGGCCGGCACCAGCCCGCCGCGGGTGATGGCGACCACCGCATGGAACGGCCCGACCTCGTTGAGCCGCCAGGTCAGCGCCCGGCAATCCCGGTGAAACTGGTCCCAGGACACCGGAAACGCCTTTCCGGCCCGCTCCTGCGCTGTCAGGTCTGCACTTTTTTCCATATCGCTCCCGCTCGTTCGCCGATCAAACCGTTAGCGCGTCACGTTCAATCCCGCCAGCATCTCCTTCACCGCGCTCATGGCCGCATTGAGCTTGTCCGGATCGCGCGAGCGCACCACCAGATTGGTGTTCGGCTTGCCGTTCTCGTCGAGGAAGGGGTAGCTGCCGATGATGGTGTCGGGATGCGCGTTGGCGATCTCGCGCAGGGGTCCGCCGATATCGCCTTCGCGCGAGTTGGCGCGCACGGTGTCGGAAAGCATCTTCACGCCGGACTTCAGCTTGGGCGAGACGATGTCCATCATCGCCTGCATGATCGAGGGGACGCCAGCCATGACGATGACATTGCCGATCTTGAAGCCGGGCGCCATGATGGTGGCGCTCTGGATCAGCTCGGCGCCGTCGGGAATGCGCGCCATCCGCAACCGCGCCTCGTTGAGCTCGCCGGGATTCTTGAAGCGTTCCTTGAAGCGGGCCACCACTTCCGGGTGGTGGTCGATGCCGACGCCGAACGCCTTGGCGACGCTGTCGGCGGTGATATCGTCATGGGTCGGCCCGATGCCGCCGGTGGTAAAGACGTAGGTATAGCGGGAGCGGAGCGCGTCCAGCGCCACGATGATGTCGGGCTCGTCGTCGGCGACGACCCGCACCTCCTTCAGGTCGATCCCGATATTGGTGAGGTATTCCGCGATAAAGCCGATGTTCTTGTCCTTGGTCCGCCCGGACAGGATCTCGTCGCCGATCACCAATATCCCCGCGGTGACGATCTCGCTCATGCCAACTCCCCAAAAACCTTCCCCGCTTTCCCCTGCGGCCCGTTTTGAACTTGCCGGGGCAACATCTTGAAGTCACGGGGTTTTGCTGCCGAAATAAGCACCCGAAAGCTATTTTTTCAGGCAGAGGCGCCGCCGTCCATACCAAATGCCGCTTCCCCCTGCATATCGCGCTGGCCCGGGCCTTGCTACCATCCCGTCAAGTCATGCACTGTTGCGCATGGCCCCAACGAACAGGGTTCTATGGCAGTCGCGTTTGATGAGATGAACGGTCCCGGGGGCGACCTCCGCGCGGCCTATTCCGAGCTCTCCCGCTGGCTCAAGGAGACGCCACCGGACGCCCTCGAATATCGCCGTCAGGAAGCCGAACTCCTGTTCCGCCGGATCGGCATCACCTTCGCCGTCTATGGCGAGGCCGACGCCCAGGAACGGCTGATCCCGTTCGACGTCATCCCCCGCATCCTGTCGGGGAAGGAATGGACGCTGCTGGAAAAGGGGCTGCGCCAGCGCGTCAAGGCGCTGAACATGTTCCTGAAGGACATCTACCACGGCCGCGACATCCTCCGCGCCGGGATCGTGCCGGAAGACCTGATCTTCCAGAACCCGGTATTCCGCCCCGAGATGAACGGCCAGGACGTCCCCCACGACGTCTATGTCCACATCGCCGGCATCGACATCATCCGGGTCGACGACAAGGATTTCATCGTCCTGGAGGACAATGCGCGTACGCCGTCCGGCGTGTCCTACATGCTGGAAAACCGCGAGATCATGATGCGGCTGTTTCCGGACCTGTTCGCCCGCCACCGCGTGGCGCCGGTGGAGCGCTATCCGGACGAGCTGCTCTCGGCGCTCCGCTCGGTGGCGCCGCATTCGGCTTCCGCCGAGCCGACGGTCGCGCTGATGACGCCGGGCGTCTACAACTCCGCCTATTACGAGCACTCCTTCCTCGCCGACAAGCTCGGCATCGAGCTGGTCGAAGGCCGCGACCTCGTCGTCAAGAACGACGAGGTGTTCATGCGCACCACCGAAGGGCTGAAGCGGGTCGATGTGATCTACCGCCGCGTCGACGACGACTTCCTCGACCCCCTCACCTTCCGCCCGGATTCCGCGCTTGGCGTGCCCGGGCTGATGTCGGCCTACGCCGCCGGCAACATCACGCTGGCGAATGCGGTCGGCACCGGGATTGCCGACGACAAGGCGATCTATTCCTACATGCCCGATGTCGTGAAATTCTATCTCGGCGAGGAGCCGATCCTGAAGAACGTGCAGACCTGGCGCTGCCGCGAGCCGAAGGACCTTTCCTATGTGCTCGACAATCTCGCCGACCTCGTCGTCAAGGAAGTGCACGGCTCGGGCGGCTACGGCATGCTGATCGGCCCCGCCGCGACCAAGGCCACCATCGAGGCCTTCCGCGACAAGCTCAAGCGCGAGCCGGAAGGTTTCATCGCCCAGCCGACGCTGGCGCTCTCGACCTGCCCGACCTGCACCGCCGCCGGCCTCGCGCCGCGCCATGTCGATCTGCGGCCCTTCGTGCTCACCGGCAGCAAACGCACTACCATCGTGCCGGGCGGGCTTACCCGCGTGGCGCTGAAGGAAGGCTCGCTCGTGGTCAATTCGAGCCAGGGCGGCGGCACAAAAGATACCTGGATCCTGGACGAGTAGACCGCCGCATGCTGTCGCGCACCGCCGAAAACCTTTACTGGCTGGCCCGCTATGTCGAGCGGGCCGAATATATCGCGCGCACGATCGATGCGACCTTGCGCGTCACCGCGCTGCCGGCGGCCTATATCGGCAAGACCAATGAATGGGAATCGGCGCTGCTCACCGCCGGCGTCAGCGACAGTTTCTTCCAGGCCTACAAGGAGGCCAACGAGCAGAACGTCGTCGAATATCTGTCGTTCGCGCCGGAAAACTCGTCCTCGATCAGGAATTGCATCGAAGCCGCAAGGCTCAATTCGCGCTCGGTGCGCACCGCGCTGACCTCGGAGATGTGGGACACCATCAACGGCGCCTGGCTGGAATTGCAGGAAGTCTGGAGCAAGGGCACGTCGAGCCGCGAGGAACTCGCCAAGTTCTTGCGCTTCGTGCAGGAGGCTTCGCTCCGTTTCGACGGCTCGGCCTACCGCACCATGCTGCGCAACGACGCCTACTGGTTCTCGCGGCTCGGCCTGCATCTGGAGCGCGCCGACAACACCGCGCGCATTCTCGACGTCAAATATCACGTGCTGCTGCCGGAAGAGGAGCATGTCGGCGGTCCGCTCGATTTCTACCAATGGACCTCGATCCTGCGCTCGGTCTCGGCCACGACCGCCTATCACTGGGTCTATCGCGAAACGCTGAAACCCTGGCTGATCGCCGATCTGCTCATCCTCAACGACTCGCTGCCGCGTTCGCTGGCGAGCTGCTACGGCAACCTCGTGCGCAACCTCGACCAGATCGGCGTCGCCTATGGCCGCCAGGGTCCCTCGCAGCGCCATGCCCGCGGCATCCGCAACCGGCTGGAGCACTCGAACATGAACGACATCTTCCAGCACGGCGTGCACGAATTCATCCAGGAGTTCATCTCGGATAATTCGCGGCTCGGCGAAATCATCACAAAACAGTATTTGATTTGATGGGAAGGTGCCGACCCTCGTAAAAAGGTCGTCATGCCCGGGCTTGACCCGGGCATCCATCGATCTTCGATTGAATCTTCAATGTTGGGATGGATGGCCGGGTCAAGCCCGGCCATGACGACCTAAAAAGCTCTCGCTTAACTCTAGCTCCGCGTCGGTCCGCCATGCGCCTCCGAATTTCACACACCACGACCTATCGCTACGAGCCGCCGGCGACCGGCGTGATCCAAATCCTGCGGCTGACGCCCGGCAGCCATGACGGCCAGTATGTCGCCGAATGGCAGATCGATGTCTCGACCGACTCCCGCCTCGACATGCATGAGGACGCCTTCGGCAACGTCACCCATGTGATGACGCACGGCGCGATCGAGGACCTCACCATCACCGTCGGCGGCCTGATCGAGACCCACGACACCGGCGGCGTGCTCCGCGGCACCGACGAGCGCTTTCCGCCGAGCCTGTTCCTGCGCCAGACCGCGCTGACCTCGGTCAATCCGGCGATGGAAAATTTCGCCCGCGAGCTGCGCGTGGAATCGGAAGCCGATGCGCTCGGCTTCCTGCATGCGCTGATGACCCAGGTCAACGAGCACATGACCTTCGACGAGGACCCGACCAACAGCGGCACGTCAGCGATCGAAGCCTTCGGCGGCAAGCGCGGCGTGTGCCAGGACTACGCCCATGTCTTCATCGCCTGCGCCCGCTCCGGCGGCGTGCCGGCGCGCTTCGTCTCCGGACACTTCCTGCGTTCCGACGGCACGGTCAACCAGCAGGCCGGCCACGCCTGGGCGGAAGCCTTTGTCCCCAATCTCGGCTGGGTCGGTTTCGACCCCGCCAACTGCATCTGCATCACCGAGGCGCATGCCCGCGTCGCCATCGGCCTCGACTATCTCGGCGCCGCCCCCGTGCGCGGCACCCGCTATGGCGGCGGCACCGAGACGCTGACTGTGTCGGTCAAGGTCGATCAGGCCGGCCGGCCCGGGCAATCGCAGTGGCAGTCGCAGTCCTAACGACGACTCCAGCCGTCATTGCGAGCGGCAACGCGTAGGGTGGGCAAAGGCGCATCTTCGCGCCGTGCCCACCATCCATCAATGATCGCCGATACGGACGGTGGGCACGCTTCGCTTTGCCCACCCTACGCAATCTTCGAGACCCCGGGTTCTCGCTTCGCGAGCCCCGGGATGACCGCTTCGCCGTCACTTGTCCAGCCACACATCCTCCCAGCGCAGGTTGTTATACTGGCTGTTGTCGTGCGGCTTGAAGCCCTTCACATAGGGCTGCCAGCAATTGGCCGCGGTCGACCACACGATGCTCGGACGCGCGGCGTCTTCGGCGAGCAGGCGCTCGATCTGCCAGACCAGGTCCTTGCGCTTCTCCTTGTCGAGCTCGCGCGATTGCGCCGCGAGCAGCTTGTCGACGTCGGCATTGCAATATTGCGTGTAGTTGCGTTCGGACTTGCAGGAATAGTTCTCGACAATGTTGCCGTCGGGATCGTCGACGGAAACGCCGGTGACGTTGAGCCCGATGGTGTAGTCCTTCTTGGCAAGCCGGGTGTACCAGCGCGGCGTGTCGAGGATATCGAGCTCGGCGTTGATGTAGATCTTCTTGAGCTGGTCGGTGACGATCACCGCAGGATCGCGATAGGTCGGGAGATTCCGCGTCTGGATCTTGATCGGCAGCGGGTTTCCTTCGCTGTAGCCGAGCTTCTGCATGATCGCTTGCGCCTCCGCGATGTTCTTGTCGGTCTCCGGGTTATAGCCTGTCAGCTTCGACACCATCTCCGGCGGCATGCCCCATTCGCCGACCGGCTGCGGCAGCATGGCGCCGCCGATCAACCCCTGCCCCTCCATCAGGATGGTGTTGAACGGCTTGCGGTCGAGCGCGAGCGACATGGCGTGGCGGATGTCGGGATTGTCGAATGGCGGATTGGCGCGGTTCACCATCATGTTGACCTGCGTGCCCGACGGCACCATCTCGCAGATCGCATTCGGCGCACGCGCCTTGACGTCCTTCATCAGCGCGACCGTCACATCGGAGGGAAAGGTGATGTCGAATTCTCCGGTCGAAAAAGCCAGTATGCGCGTGGCGCGGTTGTCGACGACGCGGAACACGATTTCGTCGAGATAAGGCCGGTCCTTCTTGAAGTAGTCGGGATTGCGCGCCAGGCGGAACGTGTCGCCGCGCCTGAACTCCACCAGCTTGAAGGGACCGGTGCCGACCGGCTTGGTGCGCATCACCTGCTGCGGCACATGACAGGGATAAACAGGAGAAAAGGCGCTCGCCAGCAGCACCGGCAGGCTCGGCTGCGGCTCGGACAGTTCGAAGGTCGCCTCGTACTCGCCGTTGATCGAGACGTCCTGCAGCTTCGAGTACCAGACCTTTCGCGGGTTGCGGTGGAAGTCGGCGTTGTCGCCCTTGCCGATCAGCATCCGCCAGGTGCATTGCACGTCCTTCGCCGTGAACGGCTGGCCGTCGTGCCATTTCACGCCCTGGTGCAGCTTGAAGGTCAATTTGGTGTTGGTCGCGTCCCACGACCAGCTCTCGGCGAGGTCGCCAATTACCGTATCGAGACTTTCGTGCGGCTTGGCCGGATCGAACACCACCAGATTGTTGAAGATCGCCGCAAACGGCGTCACCGAGGCGATGGTCGATTCTTCGAGCAGCGAGGTCGAGGGCGGCGTGTCGTTGTGATAGAGCCGAAGCGTGCCGCCGCGCTTTTGTGCCAGCGCGGGAGTTGCGGCCGACAAGATCGCCGCCAACAGAACGGCGGATGCGACAAGTTTCCCTGGCATTTCAACTCCCGGAATTTTTGTTCTTTATGGCCGACATTCGAGCATAAGACCGTTCCTCGCGCAATCATGGCCGCCGGCCGGCCGTGCTATAACCCAGGGCCTAGCAACAACCCGGGGTAAGGCCATGGCGACGGTAAATCTGCTCTCCGATGAAGAACTCTCGCCCGAAGCGCGCACCGTATTCGCCGACATTCGCAAGACGCGGCAATCGGACTTCGTCAACAATTTCTGGCGGGCGCTGGCGCATGATCCAAAAACCCTGCGCCGGACCTGGGAGAGCGTGAAGGAAGTGATGGCGCCGGGCGCGCTCGATCCGAAGATCAAGGAAATGCTCTACGTTGCGGTGTCGGTTGCGCACGGATGCAGCTACTGCATCCATTCGCACACCGCGAGCGCCCGCGCGAAGGGCATGACGGAGGCTGAATACCGCGAGATGCTTGCCATCGTCGGCATGGCCGCCGAGACCAACCGGCTGGTTACCGCCCTTGGCGTGCCGGTCGACGACGCATTCCTCGTCGGTGGGACTCCGAACCGGGAATCATAGGGTAACCCCATACGGGAATTGGGGTTGGACCCCGCACCGAAATTGGCTAGTAATTTTCCGCGCGGCTTGAAGAAGCGTTGGGGTAAGCGGAAATGACCTATTGTTGCGGGATTCTGGTACGGGACGGTCTGGTGATGATCGCCGACACCCGCACCAATGCCGGCCTCGACAATGTCTCGACCTTCCGCAAGCTCCACATCTTCTCCAAGCCCGGCGAGCGCATCATGGCGATCGCGAGCGCCGGCAATCTCGCCATCAGCCAGTCGGTGCTGTCTACCCTGACCGAGGGCCTCGAGGACCCCACCACCGGCGACATCGAGACGCTGATGAACGCACCGACCATGTTCCAGGCGGCGCAGCGCATCGGCCGCGCCATCCGCGCGGTGCACGCGACCGAGGGCCCGGCGCTGAAATCCGAGGACGTCAGCTTCGATGTCTCGTTCCTGTTCGGCGGCCAGATCAAGGGCTCGCGGATGCGGCTGTTCATGGTCTATACCGCTGGCAACTTCATCGAATGCACGACCGACACGCCCTATTTGCAGATCGGCGAGCACAAATACGGCAAGCCGGTGCTCGACCGCGCCATGCACTTCGATGTCGAGCTCTATGAGGCGCTGAAGACCGGCCTGATCTCGATGGATTCGACCATGCGTTCCAACCTCGGCGTCGGACTTCCGATCGACGTGCTGGTGGTGCGCGCCAACACCTGCGACGCCGATCTCAATCACCGCATCGAGGCGGGCGAGCCCTATTTCCACGATTTGCGCTCGCGCTGGTCGGCGGCGCTGCGCGCGGCGCACCAGAACATTCCACGTCCGCCCTACAAATCCGAAGCAGAAGCAAAAAAGTAAGCAAAGAAGGTGAGGAAACATGACTGAGGAAGCCAACAAGATCGCCGTGGTGACCGGCGCGGGCACCGGTGTCGGACGCGCGGCGTCGCTCGCGTTGATGCGGGCCGGCTTTACGGTCGTGCTCGCCGGCCGCCGCAAGGAGATGCTGGAGGAGACCCAGAAGCTCGGCGACAATGTCGGCAAGAGCCTGCCTGTCGTCGCCGACATGACCAGCCCGGATTCGATCGCCGCGCTGTTCAGGAAGGTGCAGAACACCTACGGCCGGCTCGACGTGCTCTTCAACAATGCCGGCATGGGTGCGCCTCCCGTGAATTTCGAGGACCTGACGCTCCCGCAATGGCAGGCGGTGGTGAACACCAATCTCACCGGCCCCTTCCTGTGCACGCAGCACGCCTTCCGCATCATGAAGGACCAGAAGCCGCGCGGCGGCCGCATCATCAATAACGGCTCGATCTCCGCGCATGCGCCGCGGCCGTTCTCGGCGGCCTACACCTCGACCAAGCACGCCATCACGGGTCTCACCAAGGCATCCAATCTCGACGGCCGCATGTATGACATCGCGGTCGGCCAGGTCGATATCGGCAATGCCGCTACCCCGATGACGGACCGCATGGTCGCCGGCCCCGGCGTGATGCAGCCCGACGGCACGATGAAGCAGGAGCCGCGCATGGACGCGAAGGCGGTCGGCGATGCCGTGGCCTACATGGCGACGCTGCCGCTCGATGCCAACGTGCTGTTCATGACGGTGATGGCGAGCAAGATGCCGTTCGTGGGACGCGGCTGACGCTCTCGTGCCCCGGGCGCAGCGCGGCACAACGTGATGCGCTGCTGACCCGGGGCCCAATCTCTCACGTGTGGCAAGATGGGTCCCGGCTCTGCGGAGCAGCGTTTCACGCTGCACCGCGTCCGGGACACGCAAGGCCCCCTACTCCAGCCGCTCGACGTCGCGCAGCGTCGGGAACAGCTTCATCCAGAGCAGCGCAATCGCGACCGTGGCGACGCCGCCGAGCACGGCGGCCGGCATGGTGCCGAACAGAGCGGCGGTGACGCCGCTCTCGAACTGGCCGAGCTGGTTGGAGGCGTTGATGAAGAGAAAGTTCACCGCGCCGACGCGGCCGCGCATCGCGTCGGGCGTCGCGAGTTGCACCAGCGAAAAGCGGATCACCACGCTCACGGTGTCGGCCGCGCCGAGCACGGCGAGCGCAATCGCCGACAGCCACATCCAGTGCGAGACCGCAAATACCACGGTCGCCACGCCGAACACGATCACCGCCTGGAACATCCGCAATCCCACGCGGCGGCTGATGCTGTGACGCGCCAGCAGCATGGTCATCAACAGCGCACCGACCGCGGGCGCGGCGCGCAGCACGCCGAGGCCCAGAGGCCCCGCCTGCAGGATATCGCGCGCATAGATCGGCAGCAGCGCGACTACGCCGCCGAACAGCACCGCGAACAGGTCGAGCGAGATGGTGCCGAGGATGGCAGGATTGCTGCGGATGAAGCGGACGCCGGCATAGACGTCGTCGGCTGACGCAGCGCCCTTTGGCGGCACGGTCTGCGCGACTTCGATCGCGCCGGTGAGCAGCATGCCGGCGAGCCAGAACGCGAGCATGATCGCATAGGGCCAGCCCGGCGCGATCACATAAGCGAGCCCGCCCAGCGCTGGACCGGTGATGGTCGCGACCTGCGCGGCGCCGCTCGACAGCGCGGTCGCGCGCTGCAGCGATCCCTGCGGGGCGATCAGCGGCAGCAGCGCCGCAGTCGCCGGGCTTTCGAAGGCGCCGGCCGTGCCCAGCACGAAGGTCGCGATGAAGATGTGGACTTCGTTGAGCCAGCCGCCAAACGAGCCCCAGGCCAGGAACAGCGCCGTGGCGGCTTCCGCGACCTGGCAGAGCTGCACCACGCGCTTGCGCTCGAAGCGGTCGGCGGCCTGCCCGGCCACAAACACCAGCAGCGCGGTCGGGAGAAACTGCACCAGCCCGACCATGCCGAGGTCGATCGCGCTGCCGGTGAGATCATAGATCTGCCAGCCGATCGCAACCGCGCCGATCTGGCTCGAGAAGCGCGAAAGGCTCCGCGACAGCAGGAAGAAGATAAAGGAAGGCTGCCTGAGCAGCGTGCCGGCACCTGTGGGTGCGAGGGAAGACATGCGTGATCGGTGACGGAGGCAAGGATCGTTGTCAACGTCCATCCCAACATCATGGCATTGCGCTTGCAGCGATACGGCTGCCATATTGGCGGGACCGTTGGGGGAATCATGCTGCAGCTGCAATCGGCATTCGGCATCGTCGCGCTGCTCGCGATCGCCTGGGCCTTTGGCGAGAACCGCCACGCGGTCTCGCTCAAGCAAGCGATGATCGGGCTGGTGGTGACACTTCTCACCGCCGTGATCCTGATCAAATTGCCGTTCGTCGCGCATGCGTTCGGCGCCATCAACGACGCCGTCGGCGCGATTGCGGCGGCCTCGCGCGCCGGCACCTCCTTCGTGTTCGGCTATGTCGGCGGCGGCGCGCTGCCGTTCGATCTCAAGGCGCCCGGGGCCGATTTCATCCTGGCGTTCCAGGCGCTGCCGATCGTGCTGGTCATGAGCGTGCTGACCACGCTGCTGTTCTACTGGCGCGTGCTGCCGCCGATCGTGCGCGGCATGGCGTGGCTGCTGGAACGCACGCTCGGCGTCGGCGGCGCGGTCGGACTTTCCACCGCCGCCAACATCTTTCTCGGCATGGTCGAGGCGCCGCTGTTCGTGCGGCCTTATCTGGCGCAGATGACGCGCAGCGAATTGTTTCTGGTGATGACCGGCGGCATGGCGGGGATCGCCGGCACGGTGCTGGTGCTCTACGCGACGCTGCTTGCGCCGCTGATTCCCGACGCCGCCGCGCATTTCGTCATTGCCTCGGTGCTCGGCGCGCCGGCCGCGATCCTGATCAGCCTGATCATGGTGCCGGAGACGAAGGAGCAACGAACCGGCGGCATGCTCGATGATCCCGACATGCAGGTGTCCAGCACGATGGATGCGATCGTGAAAGGCACGACGTCCGGCGTCGAGCTGCTGCTCAACATCATCGCGTTGCTGATCGTGCTGGTGGCGCTGGTCTATCTCGCCAATTCGATCATTGGCCTGTTGCCCGAGATCGGCGGCGCAAAGATCACGCTGCAGCGGATGCTGGGTTATGTGATGGCGCCGGTGTGCTGGCTGATGGGCCTGCCGTGGTCGCAAGCCGTCACCGCGGGCGGCCTGATGGGCACCAAGACCGTGCTCAACGAGCTGATCGCCTATGTCGATCTGTCGAAGCTCAGCCCCGACGCGCTCGATCCGCGCTCGAAACTGATCATGCTCTATGCGATGTGCGGCTTCGCTAACTTTGCGAGTCTCGGCATCATGATCGGCGGACTCGGCACCATGGCGCCGACACGGCGCGACGAGATCAATGCGCTGGGCGTGAAGTCGATCGTGTCGGGCACGCTGACGACATGCCTGATGGGGGCGATCGTGGGGGTGCTGACCTAGCTCGTCATGCCCGGGCTTGACCTGGTCAAGCCCGGCCATGACGAGTGAAAATGTGGCGCCGACGGAGTCCTACGCCGTCAGCTCCTTCGTCTCGAAGTCCGCCGGCAGAATCACCTCCAGCAACTCCACGTCGTCGGAATAATCCATGATCAGGTGCTTGATCTTCGGCGGCTGGGTCCAGGAGCTGCCGATCTGGAACGTCGTCTCGCCGACACCATCCATGTAGGTCTTCACCCAGCCCTTGAGCACATAGACCATCTGGAAATCGACGTGGTGGAGATGCAGCTTCGACACCTCGTCCGGATTGCACGGCCCGATCAGCCGGATCACATGCGCGCGGGCGAGACCGTGGGTCGCATCGGCAATGCCGAGGTCGCGGTATTGCGCGTAGGCGCGCAGCCCATCGGCCTTGAAATCCTCTTCGCGGTGATGGCTGATGGCGACGCGCTGCTTCGGCCGTGCGGACTTCACCGGGGCCGGCGCCTTGCTCTTCAGCTTCTTGCGCGCGCTCGGCTTGGCGGCGGCAGGTTTGCGTGCCGGCGACTTCTTCTGCGCGGCTGATTTCGCAGCGGCGCGCGCGGCCGTCTTCTTCGCTTTCTTCTTGGCCATGGTGCTCTCCCTTTCGTTTCTCGAACGAGAGATTAGCACAAATGGCGCTCTGTAGGGTGGGCAAAGCGAAGCGTGCCCACCATCGACAAACAAGATCGCAGCGTCGTGGTGGGCACGGCGCGAGAGCGCCTTTGCCCACCCTACGGACCGTTACGACTCGCGAATCAATGCAGCCGGAACACGCCGTCGACGGCGCGCAGTTCCGCGGGCTTGATCAGCTTGGAGTGCGCGACGCGGACCGAATACAGCGGCCCCTCCAGCTTCTCCTGCCAGAACTGCAGGAAGTCCTGCAGCGCCGGGAATTTCGGAAACAGATCGTAGTTCTGCCAGACATAGGTCTGCAGCAGTGAAGGATGATCCGGCAGCCGGTAAAGGATTTCTGCCGTCGTCAACCCGTATCCCAGCGCGAGTTTCCGGAAGTCTTCGGAAACCCCAACCCGCGAAACCATGCGAACCTCCATTTAAGGAGCGCACCCGCGAACGTGGCTGCCTGCCGGAGCCACCCCGGCTAAAAATGCGCTCACATGAGAGAATTGTGACGCACGCGACCAACGCATCACAAGCTCAAATGGTTAACGAGTTGTTGAAAAAACACGCTTTAGCAGCAGCTTACCGCACGTGCTAATACGGGGTCCGGGCTTCATTCGGCGCGTTAACGATCCCTGCTAACTTCTGGCAGGGCCTCCATCGGACTGCCAAATATTCTGCTAGAAGCCCTTGCCCGCATTCAAACTCTGCCTTATCTCAGGATTACTCGGGCTGGCACTCGCCGGCAGAGACTGCTAACACTCCAAAACTCTCAAACAGTTGCAAGATCTTAGGAGGACTGCATGAAATTCCGTCCGCTTCACGACCGCGTCGTGGTTAAGCGCATCGACGCCGAAGAGAAGACCGCAGGCGGCATTATCATTCCCGACACCGCCAAGGAAAAGCCTTCCCAGGGCGAAGTCATCGCCGTGGGCCCCGGTGGCCGCGACGAGGCCGGCAAGCTGATCCCGATCGACATCGCGGTCGGCGACCGCGTGCTGTTCGGCAAGTGGTCGGGCACCGAGGTCAAGATCGACGGCCAGGAGCTGCTGATCATGAAGGAGAGCGACATCATGGGCGTGCTCACCGACGTCCCCGCCTCCAAGAAGAAGGCCGCCTAAGCGCGAACCCCATCCGCTCACCCCTGAGGAGCGCCTGAAGGGTGCCCCTCCGGTGAAACCAAGATCAACTCAGGGAAACCATAAATGTCAGCCAAAGAAGTCAAATTCGGCGTCGACGCCCGCGATCGCATGCTGCGCGGTGTCGACATTCTCGCCAACGCCGTGAAGGTCACGCTCGGTCCCAAGGGCCGCAACGTGGTGCTCGACAAGTCGTTCGGCGCTCCCCGCATCACCAAGGACGGCGTCACCGTCGCCAAGGAGATCGAGCTCGAAGACAAGTTCGAGAACATGGGCGCGCAGATGGTGCGCGAAGTCGCCTCCAAGTCCGCGGATGCTGCCGGCGACGGCACCACCACCGCGACCGTGCTCGCGGCCGCGATCGTCCGTGAAGGCGCCAAGTCGGTTGCCGCCGGCATGAACCCGATGGATCTCAAGCGCGGTATCGACCTCGCGGTCGAAGCCGTGGTTGCGGACCTCGTCAAGAACTCCAAGAAGGTCACTTCCAACGAGGAGATCGCCCAGGTCGGCACCATCTCCGCCAACGGTGACGCCGAGATCGGCAAGTTCCTCGCCGACGCCATGAAGAAGGTCGGCAATGAGGGCGTGATCACGGTCGAGGAAGCCAAGTCGCTGGAAACCGAACTCGACGTCGTCGAGGGCATGCAGTTCGACCGCGGCTACATCTCGCCCTACTTCGTCACCAACGCCGACAAGATGCGCGTCGAGATGGATGACGCCTACATCCTGATCAACGAGAAGAAGCTCTCCTCGCTGAACGAACTGCTGCCGCTGCTCGAAGCCGTGGTGCAGACCGGCAAGCCGCTGGTCATCGTCGCGGAAGACGTCGAAGGCGAGGCTCTGGCCACCCTGGTCGTCAACCGTCTGCGTGGTGGCCTGAAGGTCGCCGCCGTCAAGGCGCCGGGCTTCGGCGATCGCCGCAAGGCCATGCTGCAGGACATCGCGATCCTGACCGGCGGCCAGGCGATCTCGGAAGATCTCGGCATCAAGCTGGAAAATGTCACGCTGCAGATGCTCGGTCGCGCCAAGAAGGTGATGATCGACAAGGAGAACACCACCATCGTCAACGGCGCCGGCAAGAAGGCCGACATCGAGGCGCGCGTGCAGCAGATCAAGGCGCAGATCGAGGAGACCACCTCGGACTACGACCGTGAGAAGCTGCAGGAGCGTCTGGCCAAGCTCGCGGGCGGCGTCGCGGTGATCCGCGTCGGCGGCGCGACCGAAGTCGAGGTGAAGGAGCGCAAGGATCGCGTTGATGACGCGATGCATGCGACCCGCGCGGCCGTGGAAGAAGGCATCGTTCCGGGCGGCGGCGTCGCCCTGCTCCGTGCTTCCGAGCAGCTCAAGGGCATCCGCACCAAGAACGACGACCAGAAGACCGGCGTCGAGATCGTGCGCAAGGCGCTGTCCTGGCCCGCTCGCCAGATCGCGATCAACGCAGGCGAGGACGGCTCCGTCATCGTCGGCAAGATCCTCGAGAAGGACCAGTACGGCTACGGCTTCGACAGCCAGACCGGCGAGTACGGCAACCTGATCACCAAGGGCATCATCGACCCGACCAAGGTCGTGCGTGCGGCGATCCAGAACGCAGCCTCCGTGGCCGCGCTCCTGATCACCACCGAGGCCATGATCGCCGAGCTGCCGAAGAAGAACCAGGGCGGCGGCGGTGGCGGCATGCCCCCCGGCGGCGGCATGGGCGGCATGGACTTCTAAGGTCCACGCCTCGCCCGAAAGCGACTTTACCAAATGCAAAACCCCGGCAGCGATGCCGGGGTTTTTGTTTGGGGCAAACACTGTCCCCCTCGTCATTCCGGGAAGCGCGCAAGCGCAAGCCAGGATGTCCCGTCGGTGGCAAGGCGCCTCGCCTATCTGACAAAGCTGAGATAGGAGGCCAGCGCCTCGATTTCGCCAGGCCCCAACGGCCGGGCCACCAGCGGCATCGGTGACCCCGGTACGGAATGATAGCCCTGGCCCCACTGCTGAAGCCGGGCCTTCAGATAGGAATGAGCAAGACCGCCGAGGCGCGGAATGTCCCGCACGCCTTCGGCATTCGGGCCGTGACAGGCGTAACAGGCCGCGATGTTGGCTTCCGGAATTCCTTCGAGATAGATGGCGCGGCCCGCCACCGCGAGATTCCTGTCACCGTCATTTGCTGGCCTCGGCGGGATCGAAGCAAAATAGGCGGCGAGATCATGCGCGGCTTGCGGTCCAAGCACCGCCACGGCGCTCCACATATATTGCTTCGACAGCGGATTGTCGCGGAAGTGCTCGTGAAAGCTTCCGAGCTGGGTTTCCAGATAGGCCGGCCGCTGGCCCGCCAGTCGTGGAGCGATCGCATATCCCTGCGCCGATGTGCCGTGACACCAGGTGCAATTGCGGACTGATGCGCCCTGTTCGCCCGCGACAACCGGAACGATCGAGGCGGCGAGCGCCGAGAGCGTCACCAGCAACGCGGCCTTCCAGGCATGGCGCGTCATGATGCTCATGGCAGCGTGCTCACATAGGCGGCGACGGCTTCGATCTGCGGTCTCGACATATTATGCGCGGTCGGCGCCATGATCGCGGAGGTGTCGACGCTCGTCCCCTGGCCGCGCGCCTTGGACCAGCCCGAGAGCTGGCCGACCGTGTACTCGTAGAGCTGTCCTGCAAGCCGGGGGATCTCGTTCTGGCCGTGACCGTCGCTGCCATGACAGGCCGAACACGCCGGTACGTTGGATTCGGGAAGTCCGTCGTCGAAGATTTGTTTGCCCGTCGCGAGCGAACGCCCCGGTGCGCCTCCGATCGGCCGGGGATCGAGGTGCCTGAAATGCGCCGCCAGCGCCGAGACCATCGACGGGTGCAGCGCATGAGCGACATTGGCCATGATCGGATTGACGCGGCGGCGTTCGACAAAGGCGCGCAGCTGGTTCTCGAGATATTCCGGCTGCTGGCCGGCAAGCCGCGGCATCGGAAAATAGCCGCGATAGCCCTGGCCCGACAGGCCATGGCAGGTCTTGCAATAGTCGAGCTTGGCCTGAAACTCATCCGCCTGGCTCGCGACCGAGAGACCCACCGACAGGGTGACTGCCAGGATCGCGGTTCGCAGCACTGAATCTGAGCCCAAGCTATTCATCGTCCTGCTTTCATCGCTGCGCCGGTGCGTTGCTGCGATCGATCTACTGCCAGCCCCATACGTGGAAATTGATGCCGAGCTTGACCGTCTGCAGTGTGGTCTTGAAGCTGAGCGGCCCTGGACCGTTGGCGACGTCATTCATCGTCGCGGTATGCGTGCCGAAATCGTAATAGTCGTATTCGAGCCTCGCCGACCAATCTTCGCAGAAGGCCCATTCGACGCCGGCGCCCGCGGTCCAGCCGAAGCGATCGCTCAGTCCCTCGAAGTCGAACGGTATGCCGGGCACGACCGCGCCTGCCGCGGTGAAGGTCCCCGTGAGGCTGTATTTGGTGTTGGCCCAGGCGACGCCGCCCTTCGCATAGAACAGCCAGTGATCGGCCGCATAGCCGACCCGGCCGGTCACTGTCGGAATGAAATCGGTCTTGATGGTCAGGAGCGCTGTGTCAGGCGGACTGTCCGGCAAGGCCAGCAGCCTTTCTCCCTTCAACGTGGAGCCGGAGGCCGCGCCTTCGATACCGATCACGAAATTCGACGGCGCCTGGTAGTCGCAGCCGAGCTGGCCGCCGACCACCCCGCCATGCTGGTCGACACTGACGGTCGTGGGTCCGACCGTCGTGAAGCCCGGCCCGCCCAGGTTGACATTGTCCTGCACCAGCAGCACCGGGTCGGTGACCGTGTTGCCCATCCAGGCTCCGCCGCCATGCATGCCGATATAGCAGCTCGTCCAGGTGAAGCGCTGGACGAACGTCGCCTTGACGGGCATCTCGACCGGAAAATCGGCGGCGAGCGCCGGCTCCGTGACGACAAGGGCAAGCCCTGCGATTCCGACAAGAGAGAGTTTGCTCATGGTCAATCTCCGTTGCGCCGCTACATCGCAAACCATGCGTGGAGGAACAGGGTGTTGTTGTCCTGCGCGGCGAGCGTGGTGCCGTTGAACTTGCTGTAGTAGATGTATTGCAGGCCGATCTTGGCATTGAACCACGGCCAGCCCGGCGCCTTGCTCATGCCGAACGGGATGTAGTCGAGCTCAGCCATCCAGCCATTGCTGTTGGGGCTGTTGTTGGCAAAGCCGGCACCGTCCGAATAGAGATTGGCGTCGGGCGTGCCCCAGATTTTGAAATATTGACCGGTAAGCGCGAAGCGGTTGTCGCCGCCGAAGGTCACCTCTCCGGTCAGGCGAAGCGTGTTGAGCAGATTGGTCGGGTTGGCGGAGGTGCCCGTGGGAAAGCTCGCGTCGAGCTGCTGAAACTCCCGAAGATAGTTCGCGCGCAGCGTGACCCAATAATTCGTCCCCTGATACTGGTATTGCGAGTTGAAGCCGATGTCGGTGAACCTGTCCGCCATCGTGAGCGTGCCGGTCGTGCCCTGCACGAAGCTACTGTCGATCCATGGATTGACGTTGAAGATCATGCCGTAGGTGCCGAGCATGAAGGTGTGAGGACCCCAATGCGGCTCGAGTGCCACGCGCCAATAGGGCGCCACACCGCTGAACAGGCCCGGAGACTGGAACGGATCGACGCCCAGTGAATTCTGCTGATCGAACCGGAGCGTCCGATAGCCGGTCGCTTCGAGATAGAGCATGTCGTTGATCATGGTGTAGGCGCCGAGCCCCACGACATGGGCCGCGAATGCGCCCTCGATCATCGTGCTCGCGCCGGGCGTCGAACCAAGGTTCGAGGCCGCATAGGGAAACGTCCACGCTGGCGTCGTATTCCAGAGATCCTGGACGGTCGGATTGTTGTTGGCGGTGAGCCCGTAGATGACATCGAGCGAGCCGACCCTGGCTGTGCTCGCAAAGCGCACGTCGGTGTTGTCCCAGGTCCAGTTGTGCAGGAATTGATCCGCCGGCGTGCCGCTGAGGCCGGATACCGGATCCGGCGCATTATAGGTGACCTGCGCAAAGGCGCCGATATTGCTGGTGATCGCCCCGCCCCAGAAGCCACTGAACGGCGACAGCACGGTATTGTCGTTGGGATGATAGGGATCCGTCGGCGCGGGGATGTCAGCTTGCGTATGGGTGAAGCCGGCAATCGCCATCATCGAGACCGGAGGCACCCATCCTCGCTCGCCGGCAGGTGCTGCGGTTGGGGCGTCGCCATTGCCGTCGATGCGGCTGTTGTAGGCGCGCAGTGCGGCATAGGCCTCTTGCGGGCCGTTATTGTTCGAGAACGGCGTCGTCCTGTAGAGGCCGCCACCGGTGGTGTAGCCGAGAAGCTTGAAGCGGCGGCCGAACGGCGTGAGCCCGGGAAAGCTGGTGTGGCAGGTGCCGCAAGGCTGACCGGTCTGACGCGCGAAGCTCGGCAACGCCCTCGCCGGCGAAGCGGCGTCGATCATCAGAAGCGCGACAGCGGCAACGAGCGCGAGTGCGGCTGAAATGCCGCTTCCGCTCCACAGTCGATCGGAAAATCTATCCCGCATCGCGTATCATTCCGTCTCGCGGCGCGGCTGGGTGCAAACGAACAACACGACGCGCTTGCGATAATGCAACGATCGCGTGTGCTAACAAGCGGCGTCGTTGCTCGCAGGTTCGTTTCCTGACGGCCGCGGCGTTTCGGCAACGAACGTTGTATATGCAACGATGTCGCGCGCATCGACGATCGCTTCAAAAATTAGAACTGGACCGAAACGCGTGACGAAGCGTAGCTTGCGCGCGCGTGTTGAAGGCAGGGGGCGCTCATGAATTTGCGATCGGGATGGCAAACGTCCGCTCTCGTCTTTGCGCTGGCGGCGGTGTCCCTGCCCGTCCATTCGCAAACCGGAGCGTCACCGAATGTCCCCGCACAGGCTCTCAAGGCCAAGACGGACTATTGCAAGACCTGTCACGGCATTGAGGGGCAAGGTTTTCGCGGATCGTTTCCGATGCCGCGGCTTGCCGGCCAGCAGCCGGAATATCTCGCCAATCAGCTCCAGGCGTTCATCGATCGCAGGCGAACCAATCCCGTGATGTTCAACGTCGCGCACGTCCTCGACCCGGAAATGGTCAAGGCTCTTGCCGCTTATTTCAAGAGTCTCAATCCGAAGCCGCTCGGAGGCGGACCGAAATCGAGCGCGCCCGAGGGCAAGAAGATTTACGAGGAAGGCGTGCCGAGCGCCAATGTCCCGCCTTGCGCGTCCTGCCATGGCGCTGACGCCAAGGGCGCCGATGCATTTCCGCGGCTGGCGGGTCAGCTCCCTGATTACATCCAGCGAAAGCTGGCCAACTGGGACAAGGAAAGAGGACAGAAGAAGGAAGAGCCCGACAACTCGTCGATCATGCAGCCGATCGCCCACGATCTGACCGACGCCCAGATCAAGGCGGTTGCCGCCTATGTCAGTCAGCTGGATTGACCAGCGCCGCGCAAGGCTCTTCCGAACATTCCTCTGCCGGGTGTGTAATGCGGTCCGCGATGGATATGAGCGCCATCGTGCCGTCCTTCCCGAGCCGCGCCCTGGCCCGCGCTTGAGCCGCCAGCCACGCGGGTTGGGCGTTGAGGAGCAGGTCCTTGCCGGCTGCGGTCAACGCAAGGGGTTTGCTTCGGCCATTCGCGTTGTCGCGGACTTCCTCAACCCATCCTTCGCAAAGGATCGACTTGAGGTTTCGGGTCAATGTCGACCTGTCCAGATGCTGCAGGCGAGCAATCTCTGCCCGCGTGATCGACCCTGCTTGACCGATCATCGAGAGCAGGACGAACTGCGCTGAACTGATTCCGAACGGTCGAA
The DNA here is from genome assembly GCA_963802585.1 of uncultured Alphaproteobacteria bacterium. Lineage (GTDB taxonomy): Bacteria > Pseudomonadota > Alphaproteobacteria > Rhizobiales > Xanthobacteraceae > Bradyrhizobium. Next base: position 134,117 of record CAWDJS010000009.1, read on the forward strand.
GCGCTTCGTCGAAGATCTCCGTGACCGACCTCGACAGAAAGCGGGCCGTCATCAGCACGCTATCGCCGAGCCGGCTGATCAGGCCATTGGTCAAATCTAAATTTCCGCCGATCTTACGCACCAGCGTTGCCCCTTGACACTTTCAGCTTACGCCGCTCGCGCCAGACGACAATTGCGACAGATCAAGATGATCTGCTCTCTTTTCGTGCATCGTAGATGTAATTGTTTCGCAACTTGCCCCTGCCGTTCGACATCAGTTGCACCGTCGCGGGCGGCGAGGTTGTCCTTTGTCGAGGCTTTTCGGCTGGGCCTTGACGCCAAATTCGCGCCTACTTTCGCTCGGCTTCAGCCTCTTGTTCCAGCCGCAAAATATGCGCGCGTAGCGCATCGAAGCGCTCTTCGGTGACATCGCTGAACAGCGGATCCTTATGACCGGTCACAGCCGAAGCGATTTCCGTCCAATCTTGAGGCTCAAGAGCCTTAAGCGCGGCAGGAAAGAAATCCCGACCTTCCATCATCATGTGGTGCCGCTCCTGCGCGATGAAGTCGCGAACAATGGTAACGACGGCTTCTCGCAGCAATTCACCATCCGCAAGCACGTTCTCAACCGCGTGAACAACCCGGTGCAAGCGCTCGGCCCCTTTTTGGTGTTCGCCAGCGAGATCGCCGACCTTCTCGGCCGCAACCGGATCGCGCGATCTCAACTTGGCAAAGACGAGGTCTTCCTGGGGATGGTGATACACTTCCGGGTAGACTTCGAAATAGCTGATAACCGCGCGAATAACCTCGTAGTCGGGGCGGTCTCCGCGGTCGAAAACCTCGAGCTCCCGCTCGAGGACGGCAAGCAGCCTCTCAATATTGCGATGCTCTTCGGACAAGCGCTCAATGATCATGGCAGCGCTCCACATGGTGAACCACGCCAGATTATCCCTGACGCGGCACAAGCCCTTGCGGCAAATCAAATCGGGACGGAATAAGGTGCGGCCATCTCACTTTTCGGACCCGCCGATATCGGCCGTGGCGACGTCCCGACATCGTGAACAAGCGTTGCTACGCCAAACCAACGACTTCGGGGTTTGGCACCAATGCGAAGTACCGACTGCATCCCAGAATGTCTGGTTAGGCGGCGGATTCGAAGTAAACACGTGATCGCCTTGCCACGAGCACGCTGGCCGCGAAAACCTATGTCGGCTTCTTGGCGTAGACAATGCACCAGCCCTGCGGAGAAATAGTGCCATCAACAGTCTTGCAGGACGACGGGGCTTCAAACAACGCACAATTTTCGCAACGTTGCTCACCCTTCGGGGTGTCCTGATATTTCACCGCCTTCTGTGGTGCCTTCGCTGCCAGCGCCGGCGTCGACGAGCCAATGACGGCTGCTGCGCCTGCAATCGATGCCCCGGTAGCGCCAGCCGCCAGGGTCAGCACCCGTCGCCGAGAAATTCGGTTTGATCCAGTCATTCTCCGTTTGTCCCTTCGCGTGTGAGCTAGTCAAGAATCAGTATGGATCGCCTCGTCCAAGGCGCGTTGATCTGGAACAACTGGGCGGGTTGCAGAGCGTCGCACGGCCGAAAAGCCAGGAGGAGAATGTTTGTCAATCAACGCCAGATCATGATCTCGTGCTGGCATGGAAGAGCCTTCCATTGCATTCACCAAGCGGTCTGCGATGGTTACAAGCGCCATCGCACCGTCTTTGCCGAGCAGTTCTTCAATCTGGGCTTGGGCCGCAACCCAAGCTGGTTGCCCATTCAGCAGCAACTCTTTGCCCGCGGCAGCTAACGCGATCGGTCTGCTTCGACCATCGGCATTGTCGCGCACTTCTTCCGCCCACCCTTCAGACAATATCTTCTTCAGGTTCCGCGTTAAGGTCGACCTGTCCAAATGCTGTAGACGGGCAATTTGCGCACGCGTTGTCGGTCCCGTTTGACTGATCACTGAAAGCAGGACGAATTGCGCCGAACCGATTCCCAAAGGTCGAAGCGTATCGTCAAACTTTTCTGTAACCAACCTGGATAGAAGGCGCGCTTGCATCAAAACGCTATCGCCTATCCGGACGATTGGACCATTGGTCAGAGCTGATCTCTCGCCGACATTTCTCAAGAGCGCGTTCCTTAGCAAGTTCCTGATCAACGCGAGCGGCATGCGGATGCCGTGAGCGGCCGCAGCTCCCGGGGGTGAATTGAGGGCCGCCATTTCATCGGATGCCCCAGGGCGGCCCGGAAGCGTCCAACGGTAAACGGAGCACATCCGGTTCACCGCCGCTGTTCAATATTGCTCAGGGGCAGCGGCTTCTAGCGGCCAGACGCGCTTGAGTCAGCGCTTGGACCACGACCAGGCCGCGCGGCTCCCGAAAATTTCGCCACGAGGAGGAACGTCGAATCGGGGGGCTAATGTCCTATGGACCAAAACTTTCCAGATGTTCCGGCGCGCCGGCGACATTGTCGACAAAATCCTGCGCGGGACGAAGCCGGCGCAGCCGACCAAGTTCGAAATGGTGATCAATCTCAAGACCGCCAAGGCTCTTCGCCTCACCGTTACGCTAACCCTGTTCACCACAGCCGAAGAGGTAATCGAGTAACGGCCGACCGCTTCCGGTAATGCACTTTCCGGAAGCGCCGTAATGTCCGACTTGAGTCCGGAAATGCGCACCAAAGCGGACATCCGCGAAGCCCGAACGAGCAGACTGGCCGCCCGTCACACGTCTGCTATCACGGCTTGCGTGGGCCGGTTTGTCATAGATCAAATCGGCTGCCGGACTTTGTGATTTAAAGAACTCACAGTCCTATTCTCACCCAACAGCGAAAGCAATTTGGTGAAAATGCAGCCTGCGCCGGAGATTGCCAAGGAAGTCATCCTCGTCGTTGATGATGATGAGGGCGTACGGCGTTCCCTCAGGAGCCTGATGGAGAGTGAGGGCTTCGCAGTTTGCGCCTTTTCCAATGGCCGCGACTTGCTCGACGAAGTGAGCCTGCCTACGATTGGGTGCCTGGTCGTTGATTACCACATGCCCGGAATGAATGGACTGGAACTGATCAGCGCGCTGCGCGGCCGCGGAGTTTCGATCCCGGCTATTCTCATCACAGGCAATCCAACCGAATATCTGCGCGACCGAGCTGCGGCAATCGCGGTGCTGGTCCTCGAGAAACCAGGGCTGGGAAGCCATCTGCTGGACTGCGTCCGTGAGGCGGTTGCGAAGCAGGCACAGTTGTAGTTGTAGGCTTCCCCCTTCCCTATCCGATGCGCCAACTGATTTGCCCGACGCGCTGATTTTCCGAATTCGTGTCAAGTGGCCCCGCGAAAAATATTTCGCTTTTACAGAAATACAAATCGCGCTATAGGGTGCGCCGTCCCGTGCCCTCGAGGGGCGCTTCTAGATCGTCACGAAACGTGGCGCGGGATGCGATGGACGCACAGGCTGCGCAAGACGTGCGCGGCCGATGCGGACGGCGAAATCGTGTGCTCCTGATCTCCCGACGCTGGGATCAAGTTTCTCGCGAGGACTTTTCGCGGGAAGCGACGGTGGCTAAAAGGCCCGGACACCGGGGAGAGCGCGTATAAGCCGTAAGCCATTGCGCAGGGAATGTTTAGACACAAAAAGTCTATATAATTCAATGCGATGTGGTTGATGTGTTCACGTTTGTGTCGCGATCCGCTGGAGCTATAAATTGCTGTGCAAAGATCGGCGCGCTGCTGACGCCAAAAGCGCGACGGACAACCCCGGTCGCGTCGCATCAAGGCCGTGGCGAGCTGGCGCGGCTTGCCCGGTGTTTTTAGCCCGGCGCTGACGGCGCGCTGTACGGCCTTCTAATGGCCTCGACGCTGGCGGTGTTCGCGACCGCGCGGATGCAGCAGAGAAATGGTTCGAGGAAAATGATCCCGATATGGGTTCTGGAATAAACGGCGGTTACGGCTCCCGGTGCCGAGGGGCAATGATGCACAGCACCGAGAGCCGCCGTCTCGTCTCGGGTGTCGAGACGGTGACCGCGCGGCCTCTTTAATCATATCGAATATTCACTGCACGCGAGTGACTGTGGCAACGGCAGGCCCGTCGAAGATTTTTGACGATCGGTATTCCAAGAAAAGCCGACCGGTGACCAACAACACCGCCGCAAATACAACAACCAAGGCCGTTTGAAATATTCCCTCCAGTTCGTCCATTTCGTCCCTCCGCAAAGTCCGATCGTGCAACGAGATCAGTGACATCTCCGTTCCTCCAATCAGCGGGAAAAAATGCAATTTCGTAGGAACGAACAGCGCCAAGGCAAAGGCCATCATTGTTCAATGGCCGGGGCGCGAGCGCTGGCGGTGACCCTTCGACGATGGCGCCCCTCCGGCGATGGCGACCCTCAAACGATGGTGGCACCGGAAAGAGGTTCTTCCGGCTTTGGATGGTGCCAGGACCGCCGGACGGCTCGATAAAAAACAGTGATACTCGCGAAATGAAAGAGGCCGCCAACCGAGGCGGCCTTTATCCGTTCATGTCGCGGACGGCGGCTCGATATCCGGTGGTCTTGGCGTCAAGTCACGTGACGCCGACGGATCGTCCACTTGCAGTTTTAGTTCAGCCGCTTTCTCCATTAACGCAGCGGAAATTTTGGGGTCTGTGGTTGCCTTGGCAAACCTAAACAAAATAGCCGCCTGACGCACGAAGTACGCTTTACCAATCACATGGATTTCCCCGTGGTATCCCAGCGCGCCATCGACGCTACGCAAGAATGGGGCAAAAGTTCCCACGAGTTGCAAAAAGTGAACACAGGAACGTGGGTGACACTACCGCCGTGTGGGAATAAAAAAACTACAACCTTTGTTTGTATTATGGGCCACACCGCCGTCTTATTCCGTGGCCCGGGGCGCGGCCCCTGGCTTACCTCCCCCACTTGGTGAGACGGGGCCGCGCTTCGCCTGCTCGTGCGTTCAAGGTGCTTCAGCGTGACTGCCCTAGTCTGACAGCACGGTTTGTCAAAAAAAAAGTGCGGCCCCAGTTGGGGGACTGGGGCCGTGGGGGGCTGTCGAATGTACCTGAAGGGGAACCTCAGTACCTTGCGATCTAAACTCAAGAACCAAGTTAGGGATAGTTGTCCTGAAGCACAGTGTCCTGAGGTACGATAGCCGTGGTCGGGTGCTCAGCCGCGAGACGACGACCGGCAATCAGACAACGATCTACGATGCGCTTGGTCGCAAAGTCGGACGCTTCACCACGCCCGCCTGTGCGCTGGCGCGGGCTGGCCCGGGGTGTCCTATAGCCCGGCGCTGGCGGCGCGCTGTACGACCTTGTACTGGCCTCGCCCTGACGCCTGTTCCTGTGTCGTCGTGGTGAGGGATGCGCCTTCGATGTCGCGGTGACGCTCGCTGCCGCGCTAAGGTTTCCCTTCGTCGTGTTCTTCGAGCAGCTCCCTCGTGCGCTTGATGCGGGCGGACACGTTCTGAAGCATCGCTTCCGAACTGGTACCTTGCGAATGCAGGAGCATCCACAAGGCTTCGGCAAGGATGATCTGATTTTCGAGAATGGCGCGTTGGACTTTATCCATCATCTGCACCATCAGCAGCGCCGAGCCGCAGCCGAAACGGAACGGCTTACTTTGTTGGCTCGGTAGTGGTGGTGCCGTGGCGCGCGTTCCGTCGCTCATCGCGTCCTGTGCGCCGCTCCTGACGCCGCTCTGCGCGTCCGGTCCGCCGTTCCTGACGCCGTTCAGCGCGCCCCGCTCGCCGTTCCTGACGCCGCTCGGTACCAGACTTCGCCGTATCTGCGGGCGGCGTTGTGGGCGCGGCGGGTGCAGCGGTGGTTTGGGCTTCTGCCTGTGACACCGTCAGAACTGCGGTAGAGGCCACAAGTCCAAATGCAGCCGCGTATCCTAGGAAAGCGAGTGCGCTGCGGCGACAGACCTGTTTCGGCTCCAAACGTTCACCCATTTTCATACTCCGGTTCGCTGCCCTGTCAGAGCATGTCACTTTCGTTGAGAGCCGAGTTATTGATCTGGATCAACTTGGCCCCGCGCTTCGAGCCAAGCTGGAGTATTCACTGACGGGATCGACATTCTCGGCAGGTGGGGAATGATGGTCCCTGCAGTGACGATCAATCCTTCGTTGAACTTGTTTCGCGCAAAATCCCGAGCTTCTGCTTCGGTTGCAAACGTGTTGGTTAAGCGCGGATGTCGCCGTCTTAGCAACGTGCCATGTGGCGGAACTTCAAAAGCGACATACCACGTGTGCTTCATACCGCGATGCCACCGCCCGGCTCGGCCGCCTGTCCGGGACCAAAAGCCTACGCCGGGAAACGGTGACGATCGTTTCTCGGTCGTGACGCGCAAATAAGTGCCTTACCGCCGCACCCCAACGCGATTGACGCCACCATTTGCATTGCCACCGGCGTTGTGACGGACCGCAGCGCGCGCCACCGGACGAGGCCGTAGCACGACGCCAGCCCTTGCGACGCAATGGGCGGGATAACCGACGTATTCGCAGTACACGACCGCCTTGGCTGGCGTTGGATTAAGTGTGAGACCTGCAAGCCCCAACAGGACGCTAGCCGCAATCCCGGCAACTGTCGCTGACTTGATCGGATGCATGGCGGACCTCCTCTTCGCGGAACTCAAAGGTGACGGGAGCCGCCTCTGGTGCGGCTGAACATAGCGTGAGCGCCAAAGGATCGCTGACGTTGACCTAGATCAACGGAGGGTCCGCCTACCTTGGCCCTTGCGAGATGACTGCGGCAACGGCACGCGCGTCGAGAGGTTTTGACGATCTGTGTTCGATGAAAAGCAGGCCGGTGACAAGCATCACCGCTGCAAAGACAACAACCAGCGCTATTTGAAACAGATCCTCCATTTGTGACAGCGCCTCCGCAATGCTTCGATCGTACAACGAGATTATAAAGACCACCGTTCCTCCCCTCAGCGGGAAAAGGATGCAATTCGTGGGAACTATTCTCGGGTAGACCTTCGCGTTGGCGGTCTGCTGGGGCGAGAACGGCTCCGACGCTGGGTAATGGGGGCGAGCGTCGGAGCCGTCCACATCGACGACCGCTCGTAGTGGGAGGAGCCAATTGGTCGTCGGTGGAATAACAAGCGAGCGGTAGGATAGCGCAGCAACCTTTGATTTAGATCATGTCCGTCCCTAACTCGCGTTTTCGTGAAACGAAACACGGATGTCCGCTCCGATGCCGACCCTATGGCATCGCATCAAGGCGAGGCGGGCGAGCGCCGGTATGATCGCCCCGCGATGCCGGTCCCGGAGCTTCGCGCGCCGCCCTGATGGCGAGGCTGATGTCTGCATCTTCCGCAAGCAAGCGAGACAGATCGACCGGGCCGCAGAGCGGTCGATTTCTGAGCCGCTTGCGAAGCCAATCCCGGAACTGAAGCCGGTCGAGCCTCAGCGCCGCCGCGACGAACGCCTCGAAAAACTTGTCGCGCTGCTCCGCGTCAAGGCCGCGCCCAGCCCTGCATCGTGGCCTCAACCAGATCAACGCGCCGCATTTCGCGTTCCCTATGGAAAAGCGGATCGGGCAAAAGAAACTACAAAAACGAAAATTGCAAATATGCGGAAGGGGCGCGGTCGCGCGGACCCGGCGGAGGGTCCTGAGCTTCAAGGGACCCGGCGACCGGATCGCAGGCCCCATCGTTGGAGGGCCGCCCATCCTTGGACGGTCCCCGCCAACCTTCGCGCATCACGTCATCTAGCGCCAATTCATTTCGTAACCGGGAAGGCGTCGACCGGTGCGCCGCTCAATGGGTTCCAGCGCACCCGGCCATCGTTGGCAGCAAGGTCAAGACCGCCTGCGGTGCCGTAAAGGACAAGCTGGCCGGAGCCGCCTTTGTCGATAGCGAACACACTGCGCGGAAGCTTGTCGGCGTTCGACATGGTGAGCGATGGGTCGGACTTGTCGTTCAGCGATAGCATTGCGCGGGGCACTTGCTGCGGATCAAACAGCGACACGGAGGGGCCGTTGGCGCCGACAGACGCCATCAAGCGGATCTTCTTGTTAGCATCGCGGAAGGCGATGCTGGGAGAGCCGTCGCTATCGGCGCTCATTTGGGCAACGATGTCGCCCTTGGCGTTTCGTACCGTGAAGCTTTCTGCAATGACGGATTTCGCGGTGATCACCGTGGGTTTGTCCAACTGCATGATGGGTTTGTCCCACTGAATGAAAAGCGCGAGGAGGGCCAAGACTGCGAACCCCGGAACAACAAATCGGAACGCTTTCAATTGAGCTTCGGCGCGCTCGAGGCGCAATTTCAGTTGCTCAATGGTTTGCTGAGACTGCTCTTGGGCGCTGGGCGTTTGCGTGCCGGTCATGCTGTCCTTCCGCTTGCCACGAAACCTTCGTACCAGCCTGTCAGTCTCGCCCGCGCGTTCGCGGTTCGCAGGGCTTCCTGCGACTGTACGGTGATTGCGGCGTGTTAGCAAAACAAGCAGACGTGCTGAAGGTCGGCCCAGATGTCCGCTTCTTCTGGGCGCAACGCGGACATCACAGGCCCTTGGGGTGAGACCTTGGCCGCGTCGTCGCCTCCGTTGTGCCCGGCGCGATATCACCGCAATCTGTAGCGGCTTGCCTGTCCATCGTGGCCGGGCGCATCCTCTCTCGCATGGGCAGCAAGTCACGCGAGACCATTTACGGCGCATCTGTTCGGGCGGCGGCAGAGCGGGCCGCCGAGGCCCGCAAGGACGCCGACCGGCTCGCCGTCGAGGCGTGGAACAAGCGCATGCTCGTCTTCATCAAGGGACCGGCGCAGCCGTCACCCACCTTGGGCGAGGCGATCAACGCCGGTTACGCCTATCGTGAGGTCCGCTGTCTCGGCTGCGACACGAACCAAATCGTTGCCCTGGACATCGCGCGCCGACCAAAGGCAACGCCGATCCATGAGCTAGAACGATACATGCGATGCAAGAACTGCTCGCAGGTTCGCGGCTATCCCTACAAGCGGAGTCATCTGGTGGCGCTGCGCGCGACCAAGATTTCGGCGAGCGATCCGCCGTCAACGCGGTGGCCGGGGGAGCGATGACATGTCTCTAAAAATAATCAGCACGACCCAAAGCAGATGGATCGCTGGCCTTGTCGGCATTGTTTTGACGGCTTTGCCAGCGTTTGCAGGCGAAATAAGTGGCATCCCAAGCATTCATGATGGCGATACCGTCAAGATCGGTCAGGCGAAAATTCGTCTCTCAGGGATTGACGCCCCGGAAAATGATCAAATTTGCCTCAACGCGAAGGGCGAAAAATGGGCCTGCGGGATCGCCGCCCGTGACGAGCTAATCAATCATTCTAACGGGCAGGCTTGGGAATGCACGACGACCGGCATCGACCGATACAAAAGATCGCTCGCTAAATGCTTCATCGAAGGGGAAGACGTGAGCGCGTGGATGGCACGATCCGGCTGGGCCTTATCGTTTGTACGCTATTCCCATGTCTATGACGCGGACGAAACCGCAGCAAGGGACGTCGGTGCTGGCCTGTGGTCCGGTTCGTTTATCGCGCCGGGGGACTGGCGGCACAGGAACAAGACGACGGTTATTCTCGGCAGGACCTCCGTGCCGGTGAACGCTCAAACTATTTTGCTCGGGGCAGTCTCGGCATCGGAAGCACCATCTCCCGAATGCGTGATTAAGGGTAACGTAAACCGCAAGGGCGAACGCATCTATCACCTGCCGGGGCAGCTTAACTATGCTCAGACCAACATGACGAAAAGGCTTGGCGAGCGTTGGTTCTGCACCGAAGCAGAAGCCGATGCAGCTGGTTGGCACAAGGCAATGCGATAGAAGGGATGTGCAACCTCTATAGCATCACGACGAACCAAGCCGGCGGCGATCATCGCGCTGTTCCGCGTCCTCAACCGCTATGTCGGAAGCCTCGCACCGATGCCGGGCGTGTTTCTCAACGATCAACTTCGGTGATCTGTAATGAAGGCAAGACAGGTTCCGGCGTGAGGTTCCATGGGACATCCTGTTGCCGTGCGTTTGCCACGAGTTGCACGCTTTCATATGCGACGCCGCACTTCCCGCAACCTATACGAGCTACATCGTGCCAATCGCCAAAACGAGAGCATGCGCCATCCTTGCCGAATTCAACAAGGCCCAAACCGACCTTATGGGCAAAGCCGTCATTCTGACCGACGGAAAGGCTGGAACTGTAGACGATGTTTGGCTTGATGAATTCCATGGATTGCGAATTTCTATCGGAGGTCACGACGGCAAGTGGCCGGTCTCAACAATAAAGTTCGCACAGACGAATTGACCGCGCTTTTCCTGAAGACCATGCCGGTGATCCTGACGACCGACCAGGAGCGCGATGTGTGGATGCGCGCAACGTGGGATGAAGCCAAGGCGTTGCAGCGGCCATTGCCGGACGAGGCGGTCAGCATCGTCATGCGCGGAGAGAATAAGGAAGACATCGCGAGCGCGGCTTAGCACACTGTTCTCGTTGGGGAACGCATCATGAAGGACATGCAGCGGCAGCTGGAAAGGCTTCGCGATGACGCAGCCGAATGTGCGGTGATTGCCGGTCTTGCCGAGACGAAAGAAAAGCAAGAATTGTTTGCTAGGCTCGCAGAACATCTAAACATGCTCGCGGACCAAGTGGAGCAGGCCATTTCGGCGGAAGAGGAATGAGGGCGCACTCACCGGCTTGATCGTGGCCGGGCTACGCAAACCCCGCCGCCGCACTATGTAGCTGCTCTATCAGCTCCTGAAAGGAGAATGGCTTGGTTAGAAAAGCGATGCATCCAGAGGCCAGCGCAGCCTCGCGGACGGAAGGGTCCTCCTTGCCGGTCATGTAAATAACCGGCACCGAAACGCCTGCGGCTTTGAGCTGATGCCTTAGCTCGATGCCCGATCCGTCGTTCAGGTTGATGTCGAGAACGATGCAGACTGCAGTTCCAAAATCGGTGTGCTTCTTAAAAGCCTCTGCAGATGAAAATGGGATGGCTTTGTAGTCGTGCTGACGGAGCAGTCGCTGGACTGCTTTCAGCATACTCGGATCGTCTTCGACGACTAGAACGTGGTTCCGATCCGGCAAAGATCACCCCTCCGCTGTCACGTAGGTTATCACTTGATAAGCCTCGCTACGGTGGATTCGCTATTGTCCCATGGGACAATAGAAAGTCGAAAGCTTTTGATTGATTGGCTAGGCTGTCTGTCCGGTAGCCGACAGAACGCCGACCCGCTCGGCAAGCGATACAAGTTCAGCCAAGGATTGGACCTGCATTTTCTCCATCACCATGTGGCGATGAGCCTTGATCGTGCGCTCGGTCCCGCCTATCGCGCGCGCGACCTCCTTGTTGGTGTTGCCGCGAATGACAAGTTGGAAGACCTGCCGCTGGCGTGGTGTCAACGCTGCGATATGAGAGCGAACGACGTCCAGCGAGTTCGTCAAGCGATACTTCGCGCTGTGATGCGCAATCGCTCGCTCAACTGCCTGAAGAAGTCTATCCGACGATACAGGCTTGGTGAGAAAATCCTCCGCACCCGCCTTCATGCCCCGCACCGTGGTCGGAATATCGGGATAACCAGTGAGGAATATAATAGGCAGCGTGGAACCGAGTTCGCTCAGGCGCTCTTGCAGCTCCGGACCGCTCAGCCCCGGTATCCGCACGTCGAGGAGGATGCAGCCGAGTACGCTGTCGCAGGGCAAGCGGTCCAACAGATGCTTAGCCGAAGCATATGTCGCGACCTCGTAGCCGGCATGTTTCAAACGACGTTCCATCGCTGTCCGGAAGGACGCGTCGTCGTCGACAATGTGAACGACCCCATGCACAGATCGAACTCTCCCGAGATAATAGTTGCAGCATATCGAGCAATTGCAACCATGGCGAGACTAATTCATGAGTTCAGTCAGGCCGTTGACCGGGTTTATGGGGAGGGTAGGTCCAAAAACGGACCCTGTTCGCGTTGGAGCGCCTGGCGACGCGCCCCTACCGTCTTAGCATTACAGTTGTCGTTTTGCTTTGAGATGCGCACGCTGAGCGATCGCCTGGTGAGCTCTGCGCCATAGTGACCATGCGATGATGTGTGCGGGTTGGATCCGCTCTCGAGCGAGCCTGATGGCGATGCGCCGAACTTCCTGGATTGACCATCGGATCAACGACGACGCTGCGATGGTTTTGTTTTCGCCCTGGTTCGGCGTTGCGTTTTTTTTGGCTGCGGCGGATTGGCATGATGGCGGATCACCGCCATCATGCCAAAGGCGAGCATCACCATAGACACGTGGCGATGCCAGCCATGCCAGGATCGGCTCTCGTTGTGATCGAGGCCGAACTCGTTTTTGGCAGTCTCAAAACTGTCCTCGATCGCCCAGCGGTGGCCTTCGACCGCGACCAGCGTTTCGATAGCTGTTCCTGCTGGGCACCAGGTGGTGAAGAAGGCGAGGTCATCATCGGCGATGCGCCGACGGATCAATAGACCGCGTGTCCACAAACCGTCATTTGCGCTGTTAAACTGCGCGGCATCGAGATCGGCAAGCTCGAGATAGCACCAATCGTGCAGCCTCGGTCCTTTGGTTCCGTCCCCTGCCGACAGGCGTTTCCAATCGGATGAACGTCGCGTCGAGGCGATTTCCGCGGCGGTGCCAGAGACTGATCGCCGCTTGCCCCAGGAATTGAACACATGAGCGCTGCTGACTCCGAGCACATAGCCTTTGCCTGCCTGGCGTAGTTGCTGTTCGATATCTCCGACACCGTAGACCGTATCGGCAGCAACCCACTTGAATGGTACAGACGCGGCTATCGCGCGTGCGATCATTCTCGTCGCAAGCTTTGGTTTGGTCGCAAAGCCCGTGTCGGCGGGCACGTACGTGGCTTCCAGACGATCTGGATCGTCGGTCCATTCCTTCGGAAGATACAACCCGCGATCGATGAACGCATGGCCATGACGCGAAACATAGGCGGCGAACACGCCGATCTGGCAGTTCGTAATCTTGCCTGCGGAACCGGTGTATTGCCGCGCTACGCCGCACGAAGCTTTGCCCTGCTTGAGAAAACCGGTCTCGTCGATGACGAGAACAGCATCGTCATCTGCCAAATGCTCAATGACATAGTCGCGCACGATGTCGCGCAAGGCATCAGCATCCCAATCCCTGCGACCCAGGATCGCCTGCTGCCGCCATGGACCAGGATCGCCAGCTGCCTCCGCGCGCATCCAACCGGTCTTGCGTTGCTCATCGCCGAGCAGACCCTCCAGAAACAGGCCTGCGTTCCTCGCAACACGTTCTTGCCCGAACAACGGACGTATCCGCTTCTTGAGGCGGAGTGGCGCTAGACCCGCCATGGTCATCAGATGCATGAACTCGGCAACATCGACGTGATGCGCCTCGACCAGACGCTCGGCCAGCCGCGTCACGTTGCCTGCGCATCAGGCTGTATCTCGATGAGAACTTCCCTTGAAGAAGGGATCAAGCTTCACAGGTTCGCCGGTATGTTTCCAGAACAGTTTTTTACCGAGACTGGCCGCCACCGCGAGGCGGTGGTGGCCGCCGATCAGCGTATGGTCATCCGCTGCTTTCGCGATGATCTCGCCGGCTTCGTCCACGATGTTTCTCATGTCCCGCCTCCAATCCAACGCGCCGGCCTTGTTGACGCTCCATTCTGGCGACATCATGAAGGTCGGGACAGAATGGCCTTTACCGGCGCAACATCAGCGACTTGAAGTGCTATGGGCGCGCGGTCCTCGATCTTCGAGCGAAGCGAGGTGGCCCGATAAAAGAGCCACCCCGCCTCTGTCGCGACGCTCGCAGCCTGCCGGAATGGCCGTCGCCTTCGCGTTCCTGATCGTCACCGCGATCGTGCTGTACTACGCCAAATGGCCGGTGCTGATTATCGCAGCACTGATCGGATTCTTCCGCGGCCTGTTCTGGCAGTGTGAACGCTATCCGCGAACGATGCTTGTCATCCTGGCGATCGTCCGGGAGATGATAGGCGGCCGGCGAGCCCCCAAAAACCGAAATTTCTTTGGTGCTTCGGAACCCCGGCTTGACGCTGGAAGTTGCTGCCCACTTGTCGCCCAAAGGTCGCCCACAAAGGGCCGAGGGCGTCCTTAACTATTCGTTAATTGATCGAAGACATCCTGCTCCGAGGCAGTCCAACAATTGAGGCGCACCATGCGTAACGATTGGACACTGACGCGGTTGGAAACGGCGCTCTTCATCGTAGCCGCGACGCTTATGGCCAGCGGGTTTGTGTGGGCATCAGGCAGTATCGGCTGACGTTACCACCGAGCTGTTCGGGCCGGCAACCCAGCACGCCGGGTGCCGGTGTGGTCGCGGGTGGCACCCGAATTGGCAGATTGCTGGCAAGCACTTCGCGTTGTTAGAAACCCACTACCGTGGAAACGGAGTTTCCGAATGGGTGTGGCAGGCTGGCGCTTCGCGCGAAACCGTAAGGGGCGGGCAGCCGCTCTCGCTGTTCTCGAAGAGTTGCCGGTGATCTGCTCGGTGATGGTTGCGGCCGGCTCGATGATCATGATCTCGATCCTGCTCTACCAGGATTGGCCGCTCTAAACGAAGACAACATGGCGATGACAGTAATGTCGCTGCGAGCTGCAATGAATACGGCGTGCAAGTTCCGTGCATAACTCCGCACTCATTCGAGTTTTTGCCGTAAACCGGCCCGGACAATCCCTCAGCAACCCGACATCGATTCGGGGCTAACTATGCGCCTTCCTCGAATAACCAACGCTGAATGGAAGCTAATCGCGCCGCTCCTGCCGCCGAGCGGTGGCCGAGGCAAACCGCGCCACCGGCGCTATTGCAGTGCGTTTTTCTACGCCGAGGCGTGCCGCTGTTCCCTGGAAAGCTTGCCGGGCTATGCCAACTCGCAGACGCTGCGGACCCGGCGCCAGCGTTGGGAGGCTGACGGCACATTGGCCAAGGTGATGGAAGCCGGTGCGTCGGTGATCCAGCGCATGCGCCGCGAGTATTGGGGCCAACTTCGCGCCTTCACCAAGGTGGATCGCCCGGACTGGAAACGATAAAGCGAGTTTTTCGGTCGCGGCGTGATCCCGCGAAGGCCTGCAAACGCCGCCGCCGCGCCACCAAATCGCCTAACGACTCAACGACGCTTGTTACGGCGCGCCGGGGCACCAAGGGAGGAGCTGATGGATAGCCCAACGTCTGCCGCACCCGACGAGAAAGCGCCCTCACCGGAGTTGGCTTTGGCGACACAACTCAGCAAAGAGAAGAGTCCCTCCGCGCCGCCGGAAATCAGCGCCGCCGTCGCCCGGTTAAGCTCAAATTCGATAGACGAACTTCACAAGTTAGTTTCCGAACTCCAAAAAATGCAAGAATTCTTGAAGTCCGAGGTCGACAATGTGCAGCGCCAAATCGACAGCGCGGTGGCCGGAATTAATATCATCGTCGAAACTATTGGTCCGTGGAAAAGCATCGCAGGCTCATCCGGCACGCGCAACGTCCGCGCGGGCGGACCGGCGGCCAATATTGAGCAACGCATTCGCGGCGGGTAGCAACGGCTGGGGCGCGCCGTTCAGCGATATTTGCTGAGCACGGTGCGACTCCCTCTCGATAGACCGGCCGGAAGCCTGCCAAGAGGGCAATTGGGAGATGACTGGCAGACACTCAGCTGAATTCCCAAACATGGCCCAGCGGGCGGTCATGCAATATCTAAGTCTCGACGATTGGAAGATCGCCGCCCGCCTTCCCATTCCAGCGGGTGAATTGATGCTGAGCCGCATACGCAATTTTGGTTGGATCGAGATCCGAGGTGAAAAGCAACACACGGCTATCAAACTCACTCCACAGGGGCGCGAGGCGTTGCGGAAGCCACCCGCCGCCGGCTTGTAAGGGGCGAAGAGAAAATGAGCGCAGCGGGCAAACTTCAGGAATTCGTAAAAATGTTAGGGGCGCCGTCTAGACCCCGCTCGCAAGCTGCTTTGATCGTGGCCGGACCTTCGCAAACCAATCCAATTGCCACAGAAAATACTACCATCGACAGTGCCTCGGTAAGGCTTGAGGCTCCGCCTGCCCCTGACGCTGAACGCGAAAACAAAGCGACGACAGCAAATCAAGCACTCTCGCCACTGACCGGTCTAGATTTAGACACGGCGATCAGTCTCCGCTGGACGCTGCGCGATATCAAAGCCAAGCGGACCAAAATAACAACCGTCAGCCCAAGTGATTTGAAGACATTGATTGAAATGGGTCTGGTCGAAATGCGTGACGAAGCGCCTATGCTCACCAACGAAGGTCATCAAGCACTTGATCAATGAATACCCTTATCGAGAGAGACCGAGGCGAAGGGGAGATGGGCGAAGATTCCGATGATCGAAGGGTTTCACCGCAGTTGACGAGCCCCCGGTGGCTTGCGCCGGGACCGGCTCCCTCTTTTGAGCGTCCTTCTTCAGAACGCAAAAATCATCGCAGCGCCGAGAAATGCAGTACAGATCTGAAGGTGAAGGGAGCGACAACGATCCATCCGCGGCCGGTCCCGACATTCACGTCAATTTCGATGCGCCGGTTAGGGCCCTCCGTGCTGGCTAGGCCAAACTCGAATAACTTATCATGCTGCCAAGATAGACGTTCGCCGTAGTTTTGCGAATCTTTCGCCACGAATTAGGATTCACAATCAGCTTGCCATTCCGAAGGGCGAGTCCGTCGGGTGGTTCAGGGCCGAGGGCTGGTGTCCGGACTCATCGTGCATTGGCCCCATTTGCTCACGGGTAGAGTCCAGCTGAGTAGGAGGATTGATTTATGGCAAACATCGAGACATTTCCGAGAGCCAAGGCACTAGATTTGGCCAGACTTGAAGCAGACGTTAAAGCGGCTT
This sequence comes from uncultured Alphaproteobacteria bacterium, assembly GCA_963802585.1. Classification (GTDB taxonomy): domain Bacteria; phylum Pseudomonadota; class Alphaproteobacteria; order Rhizobiales; family Xanthobacteraceae; genus Bradyrhizobium. The sequence continues at coordinate 150,880 of CAWDJS010000009.1, forward strand.
TACCCGCATTGCCCATCAGGGCGGCACCCTCGGTTCATTCTGAGCCGTTGCCGGACTACGTCGAGCATCGAGAGGGGGTTACGCGCGTAGGCGCGCTCACTGCTGAGGCAGTGGTGCGCGACTATGAAGCCGCAGCCAAAGAGATCGAAGCGATGGGGGCCGAGTTGGTTAGCGCGGCGAAGAAATGCGAGGCAATGACCGCCGACGTGCACAATGCGATTGCCTTTATGCGTGATACTGCTGCGGCATATCGTGAGGAAGCTAAAAAGATCTTCAAGCGTATCGAGGAGTGTGCGCTGTTCACTGAGGACGTTCGCAAGACCTGCGAAACTGTCAAACGTAGGATGATGGAGGACAGAAGCATCGCTTAATCCGCACCTCGTCCGGGTTTTCTTGTGACGCGGCCACCGATTTGGGGCTGCTGGGCGGTAGCTCGCTTTAAGGATAAATCAGGCCAACAGAGCTGAACCGGCCACCGTGAACCGCGTCCGAGTTAGGTCTGTTGATCTCTCGGACACCGCGGTGCTGATTCGCCAAGTCGGTTTCGCGCCACTAGCAGGCGTCCCGGCCTTGACCGCCGGAAGGCTGACATGACGTGTGGAGTTCGGATTTGGAGCCGTAATATTACGGTCTCCAATCTTCAATGATTTGCCATCGTTCGACGCTCTCATCTCACCACGATCAACGTCGATTCGAGCCGGATAGAGTTTAAGTCATGGCTAAGATAGTGGCCCCCGTGGTCGCGTGCCGCTCGTGCGGCAGGGATATGCATTGCTTAGGAAAGCTGCCGGCCATTGGCCTCCACACAGCCGTCCACATCTTCAAGTGCCAGTCATGCATGACGGCCCGCTCAATAGACCTCGGGGCAGCTGTGCCCAAAGAGGCCCTGGCACTCTGACTGGCGAAGGCGGCCCGCTAAGCGCGTGTTGTAGATCGGAAGCGATATGTCTGCTTGCCTCCGAATAGCAGCGAAAAAGCGGACGTGCCCGTTGGTCCGAAAAGTGCCAGGAGCCGAAGTCGTGAGTCGGTGCTAAGCTTTGGATTGATGAAGAGCGCCGAAGCCGATGCCATAGTCAACGCCGTGAGTGATTGGGCCATTGAACGTGAGGACATTCGCGCCATGGCTCTCGTGGGATCGTGGGCGCGGGGTAATCCACATCAAGCCTCGGATATTGACTTGTTGTTGCTCTCGGTTCGGGCCCATGAATATCGGCGGCGTCAGAAGTGGTCGGCCGAGATTGACTTCAGGGATGCGGGTTATCGCCCTCGCTCAAGCGAGAGCGCGACCTACGGCGTCGTTTGGTCGCGACACATCCATTTGCTGCCCACGGCAGAAGTAGAATTGACGTTCGCCAAGTGCTCCTGGGCGCGAGCAGACCCGGTCGATGGTGGAACGCGAAGCGTGGTCGAAGATGCGTTCCGGATCATCTTTGACAAGGACGTACTCTTGACCAACCTTGTCGACACCGTCATGACCGGGTAGGGTCAAATGCGCGTCAGTTTGGGCCCCGGCCGGTGACTTCCGGTCTTCCCTGGCACCCGATCAACGGACATTGCGGCAACCGTTCAGAAAAATCCGGCGCTCAGATCGAGGCCATAGGACATGCACATCAGCAAAACCGTAAGGCCGACGACGCAGAACATGATGATGGTCTTTAACGTCTCGATATCGACGTCAGTTCCCGAAATGCGGGACAGGGCTTTAGAAATAGCGGCCATGAGCGACTCCAATGTCGGTTCGGCTTCGCGATAGCACAGTCGTCCGTCTGCGATTGTGAGCAGGATCACAAAACCGAACCCGCGAAGCGGTGCCATCCTAAACAGTGTCGCGCAACTTCCACACGAGCTGCAACGCGAAGCGTGCACCTTGAAATTGTTGGCATCTCGGCGGGCTGAGAAGGGCGCGGGTGCGTTCGACCTCGTGCCCAGGACAGCGGCGAGGTCCGCAAAACGCACGCTGCATGCCTCCGCCGGGCGCTCACGGCGGTCGTAGTTCGGACCGACCATCGCGCTCGACGTTGGCGCCGCTCACGCTCCGAAATGAAAAACGGCGATGATGAGACGTCGGTGATGTCAGCACTCTGATAACCACCGCGCTCAACTTCTGCATGAGCCGCAACGCGAAGCGTGCATCTCGAAATTGTTACCGCTTGCCGGTGTGGCGGAGGCCGGAGGATGCGCGATCGGGTTGGCGAGGTCAGCCGAAATGCGGCAGCTGTCCGGACGGCAGACCGTCGAAGATTTCGTCGTCGACAAATGGAGAAGCATCAAGGACCGGGACTGATTAGCGCCAAGCTGGGTTATGGTTTCTCGCAACTATATTCCCGGACCATCACGCTATTGTCAGGAGGATCAGCACAGACAGTGCGCGCCAGGGGCGGCTGTATCCCGCTGAGGGGTTGATGTGGTCGAAAGACAAAGAATATCGAAAGCACCACCATTGCCGCAGCTACCAGCATGGAAATCCGATGCAGCATCGCAATATCCTGGCAACAACTGCGGCGCTAGATTGAATGCGTGACTGATCCGCAGGGCTCATGGGTAATGATCGTGTGCCCGCGCACGCACCCTTCATGTTTCTGGGCGTAAGCAAGGAAGATCATGAAAATCAAAGCCACGAAGACACATCCGGTCACGATGTTCTTGATCATGGCTGCCACTCCACAGGTTAACACACTACGTAGTAAGGGACCGCCCGGCCAAGGATGATGAACACCACGGGCGCAGCCGTCAATGCGCCGCACCCGCATGAATGAAAATAGTAGGTCCCAATTCGAAATTTCCCCCCTCCCCTGGGGGCGCGGCTGAAAGCATACTTGCGCAGTTTCCTGTCTACTTCGCATCGAGCGTGAGCTTGATCGCAGTCGCAGCGTATGGATTGCCGGTCTTCGTCATATGACCCGCTTGCGCGAGCGCCGCCGAGATTTCACGTAGCGAGCGCCTGCCCGCCCTTGGGCCGTGCCCTGGCGAGCTCGCGGGCCAGTTCGACAGTCTCGGGTTTTTCCTCAGCAATTGACTTGCGGCCTACAACTTCACGCCGATGCGCCCCTTATTGGCCGTGAGGACAATAGTGCCCCGTGACAATCTTTGGTCTCATGTCGGGCACTGTGCTGGAGAGGTTCTTCGAGCATAGGACAGCGCGGGCCTTCGATGAGGCTGCTTCGCTACGCCCCCACACCCCTGCGGAGCAGTCTCGTCGAGGTGCGAGCGAGCAACCGGCCCGAACACGGTGGTGCTAAAGTTTTTTCGTCCCCATGATCGTGGTACAAGAGCGGTGCGAGATGACAGCTTTCACGATCCAAGCGTCCAAAAATGGACAAACGATCACAACAGTCCGGAACAGACCAACGGTCTGTATTGAGAAAGCAAAGACGCTCTTGCGAGAAGGATGGCAGGTTCACATCACTAATGCCGCGGGGCATCAATATGGCTCCGATGAATTCGATCAGTTAGCCGCCGAGTTGCAGTCTTCCGAACTTGCTAATTGATGGGAAATTCCGCCGGGACGGGATACCATCCTGAGCTGAGCTACGCGGTCTGGTACGGCAAGGCGAGGTTAGGCCACTCCGTATTTCAACTTAGGCAGATGAGGTCGGAAGCAGGCCAGTACCGGGTGTTGAATTAGTGGGTCCCAAGGCCGAGATTTTCCCCTTCCCCAGGTTCTTGTCCCAATTGGCCGTGAGGACAATATCGCCCTGTGGAAATCTTTGATCTCATGTTGCGCACTGTGTTGGAGAGGCTCTCCGAGGGGATGACCTTCACACGATGGTCGTTCGACCTGAGTGCTGGCTAGCATCATGGTCGATGTCAGCGCGTCGCGCTGCATTGGCCGCCGGTAATTGGACGTAAATCAATTGGGGGGCGTGGAGCAACGAATGCCCCTAATGCGCTATTTTGTTTTCGTAAGCAGCGTATTGCTCGCGCTGCTCTTCATCGCCGATGCCTGTTTGCCAAAATTGCCAACTGCCGGGAAAACCGCCGCGCTCCCACCTGGCGTTCGTATTTATTCCGATCAGAAATGGCCGGAACGCATTGTCTACGATACCAGCGTCACGATGGTCGGATCTGCGCCACCCGCAAATTCCGAGGCTGCCGGTTCAGCGCCGCCGACGATTGCTGTTGCCTCGCCCAAGTTGCGCGAAGCATTGGCTGAACTGCAGACAACGGATGCCAGCCCGCCGCAGTCTGCCAATCCGAAAAAGCCGCAGCATAAGTTTGCAAAGAAGCACGCGGCGAAACCTGTGTGGCTGGCGGCGCGGCGCTCACCATTCGGCTGGTTTGGACCGACGATCTGGTGATTGCTTGCCAGAAATAAGCATGCTTTCCGACGAATTTTTCCCTCCCCGGAGCTTGGATGGTTCTTCTGGGAGCGAGAGCGTGACTGCACCAGGGTGGCGCGAAAGAATGCTTCAGCCTACCGAGAGGCGAATGCGCATCGAAATGCGAGCACTGATGCTCACGCGTTTCGCGGCAGACGTTGAGAAGACGCTCCACGGCGGTAGGATGTCATACGCCGCCGCGAGGTCGCGGGATCAGTGCGTGACGGTGTTGGTATTGCAAATGTGTGCCCGAACCAGTGCGATCAGGCTGAGCGTTTATGGCTAACGCCCGATCGTGGCTTGGGAACTGATCTCCGTGTATCGTCCGATGCTCCGCCGCGCTGCACTCGTCACAGGTCCGCCACATTTAAAAAAGGGGCTGTTGCCCGCGAGTTACGCCCCTTCCGGGAAAATCATGCAGATTTAGAGTTGCAGTTCGGGTGCCACTTACAACCGCTTGGGGTCGCGACAAGGCGACGGGATGGAGAATAAAGACGATGAAGAAAATTCTGCTGGCTACCGTCGGATCAGTCGCTTTGTTAGGCATGGCCGCCCCGGCGTCCGCTGCTGATCTGGCGGCACGTCCTTATACCAAGGCGCCACCCCCTGTGATGGCTCCGATCTACGACTGGAGCGGCTTCTACATCGGCGCCAATGGCGGCTGGGGCCAGAGCCATAGTTGCGTGGATTTGTTTAATGCAGCCGGGACAGATTTCATCGGCGGTTGCGGTGACCGTTCTGGAGGCCTCTTCGGCGGCCAAATCGGGTATCGCTGGCAAACCAATCAGTTTGTGTTCGGACTGGAAGCACAAGGCGATTGGGCCGATCTCAGCAGCAGTCGCGTCAGCGTGTTCAACCCCGCGCTCTCAACCAACGTGAAGACTGATGCCATCGGCCTTTTCACGGGCCAAATCGGTTGGGCGGCGTGGAATGCGGCGCTGTTCTACATCAAGGGCGGCGCGGCGGTGACGGACAATCGCTTTACCGTAAGCGACAACCTCACCGGCATCGGTCTGGTCACGGCAAGTGCGACGCGCTGGGGCGGCACCTTGGGTGTCGGATTTGAGTACGGCTTTGCGCCGAACTGGTCCTTCGGTGTCGAATACGACCATCTGTGGATGGGAAATGCAAACAACTCCTTCTCCGTGGCCGACCCGCGCCTCGTAGGCATACTCAACGATCGGATCAGTCAGGACGTGGACATGGTTACCTTGCGCGTCAACTACCGCTTCGGCGGTTATGGCGCACCGCTGACCGCGCATTACTGACCTCGATTTACATTTTCCAGCAGAACAAAGGCCGACAGAAATGTCGGCCTTTTTGTTGAGCGAAAATGTTTCAAAAATCCGTCTGCTAACGATCGGGTCGCCCTCCCGTTATTCGTCTTCCGTAATCCATTGATAGATTTGCGAGGCTGTAACAGTACGTCGTATCGGCTGATGAGGGCTCAAGGTGCCCGCAGTGACCTTTCGTCCATCTGACAACATCGCCTTCGCAAATCGCTTGGCCTCGATTTCAGTCGGAAATGATTTTGTCTCTCTCCCACGAGTAACCGCAGAAGAAAAAAAGCGCAAACGCAAGTGTTTCGGCGTTTCAACCGAAACGAACCAGAGGTTAGTGATCGAATTATATCTGACCATGATGGCCGCTGTGGCGGCTTAGGACACGCAAAGAATGTCACGCATGAACTGATCGACAATGATCCAAGTCAACTGCGCTCAAGAGGGCAGCTATCGCGAACATAGAGCCGGTTCCGGTTGTCTGAACAATAATTCCGCGTCGATAAGTGGAGCGTCTGCCGGGGTTAGGCCGCCGCGCGGAGCGGAGGAACGACTGCATCATCCTAAAATAAGAAAAAGGCCAAATCGGGAAGTGAAGAGCAGGTGAAGGACGGCGCCGAGGCGTCGATCCGAATAGTGGGTCCCAAATCGAATTTTTTCCTCCCCGGAGGAGTGCCGCCGAGTGTCGCTACTAGCGTTTGGCGTTTCTCGATTTGGTTTAGTCACTCCGCTAGCGCGCGGTAAACTGATGCCCTGCCAATCTTGAGCGCCTTGGCGATCGCAGACGGTCCTATGCCTTCGGCCTTCATTTGTATGATCTTCGCAGGATCGATGCTCGCCTTCCGCCCCTTGTAGACGCCGCGCGCTTTGGCATCGGCGATCCCCTCAAGCTGGCGCTCGCGGCGCAAATTGGTCTCGAACTCCGCGAACACGCCGAGCATGTCCAAGAAGCATTTGCCCGCAGCCGTGCTGGTATCGATTGGCTGCTCGGTGGCCTTCAGGGACGCGCCACGTGCCTTCACAGCGCGGACGATGTCCTGCAGGTCCCCGATGCTCCGCGCCAGCCGGTCAATGCGCGTGACCATCAGGACGTCATCCTCACGCAGGAAATCGAGAACATTCTGCAGTTGATCGCGCCCCGCTGTGGTGGTGCCACTGCGCTTTTCCGATCTGATGATCTCGCACCCGGCTGCGCGGAGAGCACGCTCCTGCAGTTCTAGGTTCTGGTCGGTCGTGCTCACGCGGGCGTAGCCAATGACGGGCATATGGGTCCTTGTCTCGTTAAGGTCTAGACCCTGAGACAATGCCGTCTCAGAATTGCTTAGTAAACCCTATTGAGACGACTTCCGCGTCTCATGCGCCGGCGGACCGGAACCCGTCGCCACCGACTTTCGTTAAGAGGAGGATGTTCCACACGGGGAACTGTCACGTCTCTATCGCGCGTACTGGATGGAGAACGGTCACGTTTTGACGGCCATCGATCTCACGTGTGTGAATGACGACGACGCGAAGCGGCAAGCGGCAAATCTGTCGAGCGGCCATGATGTTGAACTTTGGCAGGGCGACCGCAGGGTGACACTTTTGAGATTACGAAGGAGGAATTCGGCTTATTCGGTGTTGAACTCTGAAGGGGCCTGATGGATCGGCCATCTCGCTGGAACGTGCGATGAGCCACCTCGATGCTGTCCAAAGAAGGAGGCCCGAAAAGTGACGAGAACGATAATCGCACTTTCTGCCGCAGCCCTGATCGCCGCCGCTCCAGCCGTGTTCGCCAAAAACGTATCAAGCAAAACACTGAGCCAGCAGCACATAGTTTTCAAGAAGCGGCCTCAGGTCTACGCTCCGTGGCATGTGGCGCACGCCAAGGGCGTGAAGACGGGTTATCTGGGAGCCTCCAGACACACGCCCAGCGCACTCAAAGATTATTCATACGATAATTCCAGAAACGCTGGCGGCGGCGGTGGTGGCGGTGGCGGTGGCATGTGAGCCATCCCGTCTTGACCCGCGAGAACATGAGCGCGGCTATCGCAAGCTCCCGTCTCCTGCGATCACGCCGCGCTTGGGATGTCTTCCTTATTTCCCCGCGCGCCACAATCGCCGGGTGTGCGCCGATGGGGCGTTGCCGATGAAACGCTTAGCCTGTTGATCGATTGAATGACCCCAGATCGATTGGCAATGCCCCTGCAATTCCATCGTCCCGTCGAGGACATGGAAATATGGAGCGCAGCGAGCGAGGGCTATTCGTTCGTGATCAGCTATGAAAGCCCCGCCGGTCCCGGCTTTCACGGACGCGCCGGTTATATGGCGTCGTGGCGTCCGGTTTATGGAGGCCGTGGCGCGATCAGGATCACCGGCTCGCCATTTAAAATTTTCGACGAGGCCGAAGCCGCTTGCGACGCGATGCTGAAACACATAACGAGCGACTGAGACTGCGTGAAGCCGTCTACGCCGCACTCCGATCTTCCTTCTGCCCCGCGCATCGCGATACATCGTCCGGCAATGGCCGCCGCAACGCCCTCCTACGCGCGCATTCACAATTCGCGTTCCTCCGCCGTCGTCGTTCACTGCGAAAACAATCGAGCTAATTAAAGCGTTCCCTATAAGTGGGTTGCGTGGCACGCATATCATGTGGACGAGCGAGCGGCTTGTCGAAGTGCGCCAAAACGTTGCTTTGCGTTGCCAATAGCGCCAACCCGCACCCCACTCACCAACACGGGCAGCCCCGGCTGGGGGACCGGGGCTGCCACCCTCATGAGAGTTGCGTGGGGTCTTGGGTGGACGCCTGCGCGTTCACATTGAACGAAAATGCCGCCGTTGGTTCAATTGCTCCAAGGTGCTATGTACCTCAGTACAATACCTCACGTCGCCGTAGAACCGTGAGGTGCGGTTTGACAACCAACTTGCCCTAAATTTCATACTGGAACTGGCGGTTTCGTCGAGCGTTGGATCGTTCGGTTGATCGAGCGGTTTCTCGCACCATCCCGCGCCAACAGCGACGAGTGCCGATAACGACCAGTGCCGAGGGTGACAGGTGTCCGACGGGACCAACGTCCAAACGGCTAACGGTCCAAAGGTCAGGGTCTAGACGGGCCAGTGTAGACGAGTATCAACCCTGCGGCAGCCGCCAGTCTGTCCGCAGTTAGCTGGCAAGGAAAAGGGCCACCGGGCTTTTCGGTGGTCCTTTTTCGTTTGGGCGGACGACGCGATCCTCAGCGCTGTTTGAGGACTAGAAGTCGCTGCGTTGGCCGAGCGGGCGCTGCTTCTGCCGCTTGTGCGTTCCTGATGATCCGCATTAATTCTGCGTCGGTCAACTGCTCAACGCGCGCCACCCGCTCGTGTTCCATCACCCGGCGTCGGTTGGCCTTGATCGTGCGCTCCGTGTAACCCAGCGATCTGGCGAACGAGTTCGAAGACTTCCCGCTCGCGCGGTGTCAATCTGGCGATGCGAGCGCGAACCGTGCCCAGCCTGACCTTCTAGTCACGCGACAATTCATGGCGCGCTACAGCCCGTTCGATTGCTTGAAGAAGGAAGTCTGGTGATTTGGGTTTGACCCGAAAATCCTACGCGCCCGCTCTGATGCCCTGGTTGGCTTGACATAGGTCAAGCGCGATAGACCCGGCGCTCTCATGGTTGAGGTGCCTCGAGGCGCGGCGGTTATGGTCGATCGCCGGCGCGCCGCGGCAACCAATCGTATACCGCTGGGAGACGCACCATGAAGGCAAGCGCAGCTCTACGGAAGGAAGTTGGTGGCGGAGATTGCTGGAACGGCTTTCGGCCCGGGGATTGGGCTACTTCCATCAACGTTCGCGATTTCATCGTCCGGAACGTCACGCCTTACAACGGGAACGAGGACTTTCTCGTAGGGCCATCGCAGCGCACAAAAGCAGTCTGGGCCAAACTGCAGCCGTATTTCGCCGACGAACGGAAAAAAGGGGTCCTTGCCGTCGATGCAGCAGCTCCCTCGACGCTATTGGCGCACAAGCCGGGCTATATCGATCGCGATAACGAAGTCATCGTTGGTCTTCAGACCGACCAGCCGTTCAAGCGGGCGATCTTCCCGTACGGAGGCCTGCGTATGGTCGAGGCAGGCCTGAAGGCCGCTGGGTTCGATCCCGATCCGGCTGTGCATGAGACGTTCACGAAATATCGCAAATCGCACAATGACGGCGTGTTCGACGCCTATACTCCCGAAATCATGAATTGCCGAAGGTCCGGGATCATTACCGGCCTTCCGGATGCCTACGGGCGAGGTCGTATCATCGGTGATTACCGGCGGGTGGCGCTTTACGGGGTGGATCGGCTGCTCGATGTCAAACGCGAGGAACGCGCCCAGATCGATGACATGTGGCCGACCGACGAAATCATTCGGCTGCGCGAGGAACTCTCCGAGCAGACGCGCGCGCTCAAGGATTTGGCCTCGATGGCAAAGCTCTACGATCACGACATATCGAAGCCGGCCACGAATGCCCAGGAAGCGTTCCAATGGACTTACTTTGCCTATCTCGGCGCGATCAAGGAAGCCAACGGCGCGGCGATGTCGATCGGACGCATCTCGAGCTTCCTGGACATCTACATCGAGCGCGACCTCAAGGACGGCCTTCTCGATGAGGCGCGGGCGCAGGAACTTTGGGACCAGCTCGTGCAAAAGCTCCGCATCGTCCGCTTCCTCCGCACGCCCGACTACGATGCGCTGTTCAGCGGCGATCCCTACTGGGCCACCGAGTGTGTCGGTGGGATGGATCTGGATGGCCGCGCGCTGGTGACGAAGAGCAGCTATCGAATGCTGCACACGCTCTACAATCTCGGTCCGGCGCCCGAACCGAACATCACGGTTCTCTGGTCGAACCACATGCCGGCCCCCTTCAAGCGCTACTGCGTCAAGGTCAGCAAAGACACGTCCTCGCTGCAATACGAGAACGACGATCTGATGCGGCCGTTCTGGGGCGACGACTACGGCATCGCCTGCTGTGTTTCGGCCATGCGGCTCGGCAAGCAGATGCAGTTCTTCGGCGCGCGCGTCAACCTCGCCAAGGCGCTGCTCTACGCCATCAATGGCGGCCGCGACGAGGTGTCCGGCGACCAGGTCGCCCCCCAGAGCCTGCCCGTGACCGGCGATGTCCTCGACTACGACGACGTCATGGTCAAGTTCGACACCACTATGGAATGGCTCGCAAAGACCTACGTGCATGCCATGAACTGCATCCACTACATGCACGACAAGTATTTCTACGAACGCCTGGAGATGGCACTCCACGACCGCGACATTCTGAGAACGATGGCCTTCGGAATCGCCGGCCTTTCGGTGGTCGCGGACAGCTTGAGCGCGATGAAATACGGCAAGATCCGCGTCATGCGCGATCAGACCGGATTGGTCGTGGACTACCAAAACGTCGACAACACCGCGACGCCCCAGTTCGGTAACAACGACGATCGCGTGGACCAGATCGCGTCTGGCATCGTCACCAGTTTCATGGAGAAGATACGCAAGCATCCCACTTATCGAAACGCGACACACACGCAAAGCGTGCTCACGATCACCTCCAATGTCGTGTACGGCAAGGCCACCGGAAACACCCCTGACGGACGCCGAAAGGGCGAGCCTTTCGGGCCGGGCGCAAATCCGATGCACGGCCGGGATAGCCACGGCTGGCTCGCGTCTTGCCTTTCCGTCGCAAAGCTTCCCTACAAGGACGCACAAGACGGCATCAGCTACACGGTATCTATCGCGCCCCAGAAGGCGCACTTGAGCGAAGGCCAGCTCTTGGACGAAGCAGTGAAGGCCTTCGATGTCTATTTCGAGCGGGGCGGGTTCCACATGAACCTGAACGTGATCGACCGGGAGACGCTCGAGGACGCGATAAATAATCCGGACAAGTACCCGCAACTCACCATCCGCGTATCGGGCTATGCCGTAAACTTCGTTCGTCTCACGCCGGAGCAACAAAGGGATGTAATCAGCCGGACCTTCCACGGCCAAATCTAGAAGCGAGTCGCGTGATGTCGACCGTGCAGCCGCTTGAACCCGGAAGCCGTTATGACCTCCGGACTGGGATTTCGCCCGACGCCCCTGATGAAGACAAAATCAAGGACGAAGAGGGCTCATTCGGCTATTGCCATTCCTACGAAACCTCGTCGCGCTATGACGGGCCGGGCCTCCGAATCGTCATCTTCACATCCGGATGCCTGCTGCGCTGTACGTACTGCCATAATCCGGATACCTGGCATCTAAAGGACGGCACTTACGTGTCGGTCGATCATGTGCTGCGCCGCCTGGGCGACTTTGCCCCCACGATCCGCAGCTTGGGTGGCGGCCTGACGATCTCCGGCGGCGAGCCCATGGTGCAGCTGGCATTCACCCGAAAAATATTCGCCGGTGCAAAGCAAATGGGACTGCACACGGCTATCCAGACGTCGGGGTTTCTGGCCGATCGCGCCGACGATTCCTACTTGTCGGTGATCGACCACGTTCTACTCGATATCAAGAGCTCGGATCCCGCCACTTATCGGCGCGTGACGGGCCGGGACTTGGCGCCCACCCTGCGCTTCGCGGAACGCCTTGCTTTGATATCAAAGCCGGTATGGGTTCGGTTCACGCTCGTTCCCGGCGCTACCGACGATCCGGCGAATGTCGACGGCATTGCCCGCTTTGTCGCGCCCATGAAGAACGTGGAATGGGTCGAAGTGCAGCCGTTCCATCAAATGGGCGCGTTCAAGTGGACGGCGATGGGCCTCGACTACAAGCATATCGACACTCAGGCACCGAGCAGGGAACTGGTCAATCGGGTTATCGGACAATTCCAAGCCGCGGGCTGTCACGCACGCTAGCGACGGGCGTTCGAACTGAGGAGATCTGACATGTTGGACCTTGCTCGCGGGATCATCGAAAGCCAGCCAATTCTGACGGCCTTCCTAGCCATTGGATTGGGCTACCTTGTGGGCCAGATCAGCATCTTCGGTTTCTCGCTTGGCGTCGGCGCGGTTCTCTTTGTCGGCCTCGCCATCGGCGCGTTCGCGCCAAAGGCTCAGATCACCGGGCCGATCGGCCTGACGGGTCTGATCATGTTTCTCTACGGGATCGGCATCCTCTATGGTCGCCAATTCTTCGAGGGGATGGTCGGCGCCGGGCAGAAATACAATCTGTTGGCCTTGGTTGCGTGTCTGGCAGGTTTGCTGGTTGCACTCGGCTTGGGGCACATCTTCGGCATCAAGATCGGACATACGCTTGGCCTCTACGCCGGGTCGATGACGAGCACCGCAACGCTGCAGGCCGCGCTTGACGTCGTCAAGAGCAAGGATCCTTCTATCGGCTACTCCATCGCCTATCCTTTTGGCGTCATCGGTCCCATCCTCTGTATCTATTTCATGACACAGATCGTGAGGCCAAAATTCCCCGTGAAGACGCAGCGCTTCCACATGGGAGAGATCTCGATTGGCGAAGCGTTCGCCGGTCGACCTCTCGGCGAACTGATGCCGAACGCGCTGAACGGCCTGCAGGTAACCATGGTTCGCAAGGACGGGCGCAATTTCGTTCCGACCGACGATACCATTCTGGCGGCAGGAGACGCCGTTCTGGTGGTGGCCGAAGACAATGAGGCGATTGCAACCGCCGCGGCTCAGCTCGGAAAACTCGAACCGGGCCGGTTGGCCAGCGACCGCGCGGACCTCGACTACATCCGGGTTTTCGTCGGCAAGGCAAGCGCGGTAGGTATCCCGCTTGCTCGCCTTCCGATGCCCGCCGGCTATCCGACTCATCTGCTGCACGTTCGGCGATATGACGCCGACCTGGTCCCGGCGCCCGACCTGATGCTGGAATTTGGCGACCGGGTCGGAGTGCTGACACCTCCGGAGCGGAAAGAGGAAATCCGTCGTCACTTCGGCGATACGGTCAAGGCCGCGGCGGAATTCAGCTACGTCTCGCTTGGGATTGGCATGGTTCTGGGCGTTCTTCTTGGCCTCATTCCGATCCCCATTCCGGGTGTGGGCACCGTGACGCTCGGCATTGGCGGCGGACCGCTTATCGTCGCTCTGATCCTCGGCAGACTGCGCCGCACCGGGCCGATGCTCTGGACCATGCCGTTGCCGGCCAACATCGTACTTCGGAACTTCGGTCTTGCCATGTTTCTCGCCACTGTCGGCGTCAACGCCGGACAGCCCTTCGTCAGGACCGTCGCGGAGTTCTGGGCTGACGATGTTATTCATCGGTGTGGCAATTCTCTTGACGACCGTGTTCATCGTCCTGGTCGTGGGCCATTATGTGATGAGGATTCCATACGACGACCTCGTCGGCGTCGCATCCGGTGCAACTGGAAATCCAGCGATTCTCGTTTATTCGACGAAGATGGCCCCGACCGAGCGGCCCGACATCGGGTACGCCATGATCTTTCCTTCGATGACACTGGTGAAGGTTATTGCCGCGCAGATCGTCGGTCTGCTGGCGACGGGCGGCGCGACGGGGTAGCGGGCAACGGGCGGGGGAGCAAATGTCCGATCCAGCGCCCGCGCCGCAGCCGCCGATCTTCAATCTGCAGGCCTATAGCCCCGCCGAGATCAAGGAAGCCGTCGAGAAGGTCGGCGTCAAGAAGGCCAATCTGCCGTTTACGGCCTCACTGATGCTCGCGGTCGTCGCGGGCGGCGGCGTCGGCTTCGGCGCGCTCTTCTACACCATCGTGGCTTCGGATCCCGGACTCGGTTTCGCCGCCGCACGCGTGGGTGGAGGACTGGCGTTCACACTCGGACTGGTGCTCGTCCTGGTCGGCGGTGCCGAACTGTTCACCGGCAACAACCTGATCGTGATGGCCTGGGCGAGCGGAAAGGTCTCCACGACGACGATGCTGCGCAACTGGACCGTCGTCTACGTCGGTAATCTGCTCGGGGCGCTCGGCCTCGTTGTCCTGGTCTTCCTCTCCCACCACCTCGACATGAATGACGGGCGCGTCGGACTGTCGGTGCTGAACACGGCCGCAGGGAAGATCCGCCCCGATGTGACGACGCTGTTTGTCAAGGGGCTCCTGTGCAACGTGCTCGTGTGCGCGGCAGTCTGGCTAGCCTACGCGGGGAGGTCGGTGACCGACAAGATCGTCGCGGTGATATTGCCGGTCTCCGCATTCATCGCGGCCGGCTTCGAGCACTGCGTCGCCAACATGTACTTCCTGCCATTGGCCTGGTTGCTGGTCGAGACAGGACACGTTCCGGCCGGTTTCGATGCCTCGTCCATCACGCTCGCTGGGATGGTCCACAACCTCGTTCCGGTCACGCTCGGCAACGTCGTGGGCGGCGCCGGCATGGTCGGCGCTGTATATTGGGCGATCTACCGAGCGGCGTTCGGCGCGACGTCCCGGGGTGAGAAGTGACTGGTTCGGGACTGTAGGAATCGTCATTCCGTTGCGGAGCTTAGTCAGCATCGAAGACGTTGGCGTCGCAACGGCGTTCCTCGCCCATGACGCGGCGCGGCTCATCACTGGCGATACCATTTATATCGACGGCGGATACCACGTCGTTGATTGATGTGCTCCCATTTTCACCCTGTTTTCCTCTTTTCCAGATCGCGCAGGTGGGTGGCTGCCTCTTCTGCGTGTTCGTAGATGTGCGGAGCCAGCGCGCGCTGCTTCAGGGCATCGCCGAGTTTGGCGCGAAGAAAACTACTCGTCGTGTAGCGTGTAACACCGGAGTAGAAGCGATAAACTAGATCGCGAACCATGACCGAATACTCATCGATTACGTCAGGAAATATTTCGAAGTTGTCGTAATTGACAATCGCATAGACCTTTCGACCCAAGGGAGACAGCTTGTTTTCGACGATCTGGCGAATCTCTTCCACGTCTTCGTGGCTGTGAACACGATGACCTTCGAGATTGACGAAGAACCGGTTTTCACCGGGATGGTAGGTGAAGCGTCGCTCAATCGGCATTCGCAGCAGCTGGTCGCGCAAGCCCATTGGACCACTCGCGAAAATGCGCTGATCCATGATGGCGGGATTGCGGATGATTGGACGAAATTCCATTCGGGCGAGGATGTCACGCTCGACGTCGATGCCGGGCGCGACTTCGACCAGCTCGAGACCATCCGGCGTCAATTTGAACACACAGCGCTCCGTCACATAAAGCACGGGTTGCCCACGCTGCACCGAGTAGGGGCCGGAGAACGTGCGATGCTCAACTTCTCCGACAAATTTCGCCACATCACCGTCCTTGACCACATGCAAGCTCCCGTTCTCGACCGCTACGCGGAGGCGACCGGCCGTAAAGGTACCAACGAACACCACCTTCTTGGCATTCTGACTGATATTGATAAAGCCGCCGGCGCCCGCCAGGCGCGGACCAAATTTGCTCACATTCAGATTGCCTTCGCGGTCAGCCTGCGCGAGCCCAAGAAAGGTTGCGTCAAGCCCTCCGCCGTCGTAAAAGTCGAATTGATAGGGCTGATCGATAACGGTTTGTGCGTTGACCGCCGCTCCAAAATTGAGTCCTCCTGCCGGCACGCCGCCAATGACGCCGGGTTCAGCCGTGAGCGTGAGCAGATCGGCAATTTTTTCTTCGTTGGCGACGCTTGCGATACCCTCAGGCATGCCAATGCCGAGATTAACAACGCTGTTTGCATCGAGTTCGAGCGCAGCACGACGTGCGATGATCTTTCGCTCGCTCATTTCCATTGACGTCACCGAGCCCGCGGGAGCGCGAATTTCACCGCTGAACGCCGGGTCGTACTGAACTGAAAAGGTCTGCCAGTGATTTTCTGGCTTGGCCAACACGACGCAATCGACGAAGATTCCGGGAATTTTGACCTGCCTCGGATTGAGCGAACCGCGCTCGGCTATTCGTTCCACCTGTACAATGACCAGCCCGTCGGAATTGCGTACCGCCATGGCGATGGCCAGCGCTTCCAGGGTAAGCGCCTCCTTTTCCATGGTGATATTTCCGTCAGGATCGGCCGTCGTGCCGCGGATAATTCCGACGTCGATCGGGAATGCGCGATAGAAAAGAAACTCCTCGCCTCCAACGTCCATGAGGCGGACAAGATCATCCTTGGTGCGTTCGCTGATCTTGCCGCCGCCGTGGCGCGGATCGACAAAAGTGCCAAGACCCACCCGTGTGAGATGACCGGGGCGCTTTGCCGCGATGTCGCGAAAAAGGTGCGAAATCACGCCCTGAGGAAGGTTGTACGCCTCGATCTGATTGGCAATCGCCAATTGCTGCAGTTTCGGCACCAGCCCCCAATGACCGCCGATCACGCGCCGCACCAGACCTGCGTGGCCAAGGTGATTGAGCCCCCGTTCGTTGCCGTCCCCTTGTCCTGCGGCGTAGACCAGCGTGAGATTGCGCGGCTTGTCGGTGCCGGGAACCGTCTGCTCCCCCTTCGCGAGATAGAGCGTCTCTATCGCCAAAGCGACTTCTTCGGCGAAGCCGATGCCGACAAAGCCGCCTGTTGCAACCGTGTCCCCGTCTCGTATGAGGCTGGCTGCCTCCTCCGCGCTGACAATCTTTCCGCTATCCAGGGCCTTGACCGGCGCAAGCGTCAGTTGAACCGCATTGGCTGACATGAGTCCTCCACAGGCTTTCGCCTCCTTGATTGCTGAGATCCATTGTCGTGCAACAGCACCGTAAGTCAGGGGTGTCAGTAGATCCCGGTCAAATAGTAAAACGCGATGACAAAGAACACCGCTGCAGTTTTCGTCAACGTGATCACGAACACGTCTTTGTAGGCCTGCTTGTGGGTGAGGCCTGTAACAGCAAGCAACGTAATCACGGCTCCATTATGAGGCAATGTATCCATGCCGCCGCTCGCCATGGCCGCGACGCGATGAAAGACTTCGAGCGGGATGTTTGCAGCCTGGGCGGCGGCAATGAATTCATCGGACATCGCGGCAAGGGCAATGCTCATGCCGCCAGAAGCCGAGCCGGTGATGCCGGCGAGCACCGTCACGGTGACGGCTTCATTGACAAGCGGATTGGGGATCGCCCTGAGTGCAGCGGAAACCGCCGCAAAGCCCGGCAACAGCGCAATCACCCCACCGAACCCATACTCGGACGCTGTATTGAGCGACGCAAGCAAAGCCCCGGCAACCGCCGCCTTGCTGCCATCCGCGAATTTTGCAAGCACGGGGCGCCAGGCAAAGATGAATACCGTCAATATGCCAAGGATCAGCGCGCCCTCGACTGCCCATATGGCTGCCACCGGACCAATCTGCGTAACGATCGCATGGCCGCCGAGTGTAACTTCGTGCTTCGCGCCGTAAGCCCGAGGCACCAGATAAGTGAACATAAAGTTCGTGACGCCCACCACGACCAGCGGCGCGATGGCTATCCACGGGTTGGGCAATGCCTCCTCTTCGAACGGCTCCGGCTCGTTGAGAAGCTCCGTGCCGTAGCCTTCCCCGCGCTTCTGTGCCGCGCGTCGGCGGTTCTCGATATAGGCAAGACCAACGCCGAAAACGAAAACGCTGCCGATGAGCCCCAGCACCGGGGCGGCCCACGTCGTCGTATTGAAGAACGTCGTCGGAATGATGTTCTGAATTTGCGGCGTTCCAGGCAAGGCATCCATCGTGAAGCTGAACGCGCCGAGCGCGATCGTGCAGGGGATGAGCCGCTTTGGAATATCGCCCTGGCGGAACATTTCGGCCGCGAACGGATAGACCGCGAACACAACAACGAATAACGACACGCCGCCATAGGTCAGGATTGCGCAGACCACGATGATGGATAGTATAGCGCGCTCCTGGCCGAGCACGCCGATGACGGCGGCGACGATCGACTTGGAAAAACCCGACAGCTCGATGACCTTGCCGAAGACAGCGCCCAGCATGAAAACGGGAAAATAATTCTTCACAAAGCCAACCATCTTCTCCATGAAGACGCTGGAAAATAGTGGTGGAACGAGCGAGGGATCGGTCAGCAACACCGCGCCAAGCGCAGCGATCGGTGCAAACAGAATGACACTGTAGCCGCGATAGGCCACAAACATCAGAAAGACGAGAGCGCCCAGCACGATCAAGAGACTCATAACGACACTCCCTTTCCAATGGCAGGCCAATGGATCCAGGCATGCTCAAGCTGTTGACGTGAGCATGGTCATGCGTTCGCGCTCGAGTTCGCTGATGACCTTGGCGTGGTGTTCGACTGCCTCGGCCAACAAGTCACGGATCGAGATAACGGTTATGGGCGTATCGTTCTCGACCACCGGCAGGTGACGAATGCCGTGCATGTGCATCAGCTTCAGACAGTCTGCGAACGTCTTCGCAAGATCAATTTTGATAACATCTCGGACCATGATGTCCGCTACCGGGGTAAGTTCTGGAGACTTTCCGGCAAGCACAAGCCGCCGCACGCAATCACGTTCCGAAAGAATGCCTGCGATCGCCCGATGCTCCGTAACCAGGACAAGTCCGATGTTCTTTTCTGCCATGAGACGCATCGCCGTGAGCGCGTTATCCTTGGGGCCGACGGTCCATAGGGCTCTCGGCTTTGCGGCAAGGATCTGTTTCAATGAACGATAGGCCAGAATTTCTTCCGGACGTCTGAGCGGATGATCCACGATGCCTTCACTCCCCGGGGGCGAATGGCTTGGAGTGGGCTGATATTCCCGTCTTGGTGAATACAGCACGCACCACTCGTCAAGCTTGGAGCCTTGCTCCCGCTTCCGTAAAAAACGTGCATCGAGCGTGCCCCTGCTTGAGCAATGTGTGGCGGCAGACGCGGACCTCCGTTGATCTATGTCAAGCTGTATGAATCTTATTTAGGCGAGCGCTATAGCTTGGCGCGAAAACGTGACCCGATGGTTCGCTGGCACCACAGCGGCCAGCATACAGAGCCGTTCTGGGAGGCTCACATGGATAGCCCGTCATCCCCAAGTGGTTCCTCGGCATCTCTTGAACGCCTGATGCGAGCCGGCCAGCAATCGATGAAGCAATTTGACGATGCGCTCACGAGCGCGATGGGCGTCGAGGGCAAGCCTGCCACGGGTGATGCCTCGTCGCCGTTTGCCGTCGCGGCAAACTTGCAACGGCAGTTTTGGTCTCCGATCGTGGACTTCTGGAAAGGCGCCCTCGGGAGCGGATCTGCAGCGGGTTCCCCGCCGTCGCGCCGCGATAGGCGCTTCCAGGACGAGGCCTGGCAGCACTCGCCTTACTACCAACTCATCAAGAAGTCCTACTTGATGACCTCAAAGCAACTGGCCGAGCTCGTCGATCAGGCCCAGGTCGACGAAAAATCAAAACTGCAGCTTCGCTTCTACGCGCGTCAATTCATTGATGCGATGAGTCCGTCGAATTTCCCTGCGACAAACCCGGAAGTCATTCGAACGGCAATCCAGACGCGTTCAGCAAGCCTGGTGACCGGGATGCAGAATCTGATTGAAGATCTCCAAAAAGGACGGATCACCCGGGTCGACGAATCCGCTTTTGAGGTGGGTCGCAATCTGGCAGTAACGCCGGGATCTGTCGTCTTCGAGAACGAGCTGATTCAGCTCATCCAATATACGCCGCAAACGGCGGAGGTCGAGAAAACACCGCTCCTGATGGTGCCGCCCTGCATCAACAAATACTATTTGCTCGATCTTGGCGTGGGAAATTCGTTTGTTGAATATGCGGTCGCTCAGGGTCATCAGGTTTTCCTGATTTCCTGGCGAAGCGCCGTTCCCGAGATCGAGCGTCTAACCTGGGACGACTACCTGAACCTCGGGGTGCTCAAGAGCATCGGGGTTGTGCGAGACATTGCAAATGCCGATCAGATTCATGCGCTGGGCTTTTGCGTCGGGGGCACCATTTTGAGCTGCGCCGCGGGGGTTCTCGCCGCGCGCGGAGAAAACAAGCTCGCGACCATAACTCTTCTCACCACGATGCTCGATTTCGCAGATACCGGGGAAATCGGTCTTCTGATTGACCAGAATTCCACCGCCGTGCGTGAAGCGACGATCGGAAGGGGCGGTATTTTGCCTGGCAAGGAACTGGCCTTTACCTTCGGAACCCTGCGCGCCAACGATCTGATCTGGCGCTATGTCGTCGAGAGTTATCTAAAGGGCGCGACGGCAGACGCTTTCGACCTGCTCTACTGGGATTCCGACAGCGTCAGCTTGCCGGGGCCGATGTACTGCTGGTACACGCGCAATGCCTACGTTGAAAACAAGATCAAGGATCCCGGAGCGACCACCCAATGTGGTGAACGGATTGACCTCTCAAAGACGAAGGTGCCGATGTTCATACTGGCATCGCGCGAGGACCATATCGTGCCTTGGCAGAGCGCGTTTCGCTCAAAGGACCTCATGGGAAGAGATCAGCGCTTTGTGCTCGCCGCCAGCGGTCACGTTGCTGGCGTGATCAACCCGCCGGCGCGCAACAGGCGGAGTCATTGGGTCAATGACAATCTGAATTGCGACGCGGAGAATTGGCTGGAAAGCGCCGAGGAGAAGCCGGGTAGCTGGTGGCCGGACTGGGATGGCTGGATGAAGGCTCATTCCAGCGGCACCGTTCAGGCTCCAAGGCAATTGGGCAACGCTACTTTCCCTGTGATCGAGCCTGCGCCCGGCCGGTACGTTAGGCAAAAGTCAAATTGATGTGCGCCAGTCGTTGCAGCAGCAAAGGCATCGTGGACAGGATTAGGTAGTCCTCGTCGAGAGACGTGTGCCGGCCTTGCGCGCGATGCGCTCGACCCGCTTGGTCATCTCGGACGCGGCGCGCCGTGAAAACGTCATCAACAGTATCCGGCGGGGATCGGCGCCCATGGACGATCAGAGGGGCGACCCGATGGGCGAGGGTGTTGGTCTTTCCCGAACCCGCTCCCGCAATGACCAGCAGCGACGCCGCCGCCAATCCTCCCGCAGCTCCGTGCTCGACCGCACGGCGTTGCTCGGGATTGAGGGTTTCGAGGTAGGCGGTTGCCGTCTGCACCTTGGGCGTCCATGCATTGCCGGAACAAACGACGGTCGGTGATTCCTGTTGTGATCGCAACCTTGGTGATGGGACGGCTGCCAGCTAAGCTGGAGCAAGGTCGCCGAAGAACCCGCCCGGTCGGGTTGAATTTGGGTGAGAGCCGCAAATATTGATCCGTAGGGAAAATCCTACGGAATCGAACCAAGCCAATTGGGTCATCTTGAATCCGGCACCAAGCCAAAGAGCAAGAAGCCAAGGAAACGACCAAAAAACCCGCGCTCAAGCGGTGTAGGTCGGCCTAACAGCACCGCAATAGTGGACGAAGGTTCTCCCAATCGAAAAGCATGCTTTCTCTCGGCTTTTTCCCTCCCCCGGGGGGCGCTAACGTCTTGCCCTCACGAGCGTTTGGCCTTCCCTCACTGGCCGGCGATGCCCAATCGCTTCATCACGCTCATCACGGTCATCGCATTCCACACATCACCGCCGCGTGGCGTCGGAATGTTGCGGTTGGTCAGTTCCTGCGCGATGTCGCGATATGGCATCTCCCACATCTCTTGCAGGATTGGCCGCAGGATTGCATCACGAGCCGCCGCTGCGTCGGTACTCATCTTGCCCGCATTGGGGTTGCCTAGGACAACACCGCGATCCCTCGCTTTCCTAAGCGCATCTTTCGTGCGTTCGCTGATCATCGCGCGCTCTTTCTCGGCAAGGGCGGCATAGATGTGCAGCATGAAGGGATCCACGTTACGGCCGAGCTGCGTTACAATGAACGGCACTCGCTTACTCATAAGGCCCGAAATGAAATGAACATCGCGGCTCAGTCGGTCGAGTTTTGAGACAACGATGGGCGCCCCGATCTGTTTGGCCTTGCGCAGCGCTGCGGCGAGTTGTGGGCGCTTGTCCAACGCGTCGGCACCTTTTGCCGGTCTCGACTTCAATAAACTCACCAACAACCTCTAGAGCCTCTGCAGCGGCAAAGCGGGCAATGGCCTCGCGCTGCGCTTCAAGGCCGAGACCGCTTTTGCCCTGCTTGTCCGTAGAAACACGGATATAGGGGATGATTGTTGTCGGCATGCTCGCTCCGTAACATCTATATGGACCTCACGACGATATTGCGGACCAGGGTTGTTGTCCCAGGCGCTGCCGTCGCTTTGCAGCAACAGCGGCGCATTGTCGGCACGACCCTTCGCCGCTTCCTTCAGCTTGGCTGCTAGTTGCACGGTGATCGGCACCGAATATCGCTCGTGCTTTTTTTGGCTACGGTTTCGGCCGCCGCCCTTTGCCGACTTGGGCATCATCAGCTTGGGCCGCACCGGATGATCGTGCAGATCCTCGACGCGCAAACGAACGGCTTGGCTTGGCCGTGCGCCGGTTACGGCAAGCGTATCGGTCAGCAACCCGAATGGATGATCGAGCCCATAGGCGGTCGCGACGAACTCGCGCACATTGTCGTCGGAGAGGATGACGTTGCGCGCCACCTGCGCATCCGGCAAACCGGCAAGCCCAATTTCCCACGCCTGTCTGTTCTGAATGCGCTCGTCGTGTTGTCGAGCCAATTCTAAGGCGGCGCCGAGGCATCGGCAGACCCGGTTGACCGTGGCAGGCGCGATCTTGCTCAAAAGACCATCGCGCCATTTCTTCAACTCCTGCGCGGTGAGCAATTGTACCGGCTTGGCGATCAGCACATTGGTCAGATGCACGCGGGGGGATTCGGCGTTGTAGGGGTTGGCACCACGCGCCATCAGGTCGGTCTTGTAGTCGATCAACGCGCCATCGACGGTTATGGGTGCGGTGTCGGCGCAATCATCGCCGCACGCGCCAGCTTCTTCGCCTGATCCTGCGCCTGATAGAATGTCAGAATATTCTTGGCGTCGGCGTCCTCGAAGTCGTCGGCCAGCGCAAAGCCCTTGGTCCAGTATGCGCCGCGGCCATCGCTGGCCTTGAGCACCCACGATCCATTCGTCGCATTGCGGCGGTACATGAGAGAGATGCCGCGCGCGAGCGACGGGCCGCTGTACGGCCTGCGCCGGATTTTCAGCCGCAGCCGCGCGCTGCGGCTTTCCAGTGCGCTGAAGCTGACTTTGCGTGCCATGATTTGTTTCACCGTTCCCGTGAAGTGTCGCGATGGTGTCTGCGAACGCCTAAAGAGGCGTATGGCATGTTATGGGATTAATTCTCAGGGGATCAATGGGTTAGAGAGTCCACTCGCCTCTCTACAAATCCATACGGGTATTTATTTTCCTTTGCGCAGGGAATGCCGGCATGTTCGGCGTACCTGTCACGACTTGCGTGCGTGCTTTCTACCGTTTTGCAGGCAAGCCTGCGGGTGCGTTCGGCATCCGGCATTCCCTGCGCCCTCTTGATTTCGAGGGACACGAACGAAGCACGACTCGGGCGGAAACGCGCCGCGGGAAGGCTGAGTCTCGTCCTCCTACGTCATTTCGAGCGAACGGGCGGGAGGCTCCGCGAAGCAATCCGACCGCATGGACGGAAGTATCGCAGAACGAGATTTCCCTGGCCGGACATCCGCTGACCCAGATCAACGAGAGCGACCGAGATGCGCATACGCTGCAGCGTGACGTCCGGCCGCACGGAAAAAAGCGAGTGTTGAAAATGTGGGAAAGCATCCGCGCAGTCTGGCGAGCATGGTCCATTCTCATCGTCGGGCTGGCCGTGATCTTCGGTGGGATTTATCTGGGTGGCCGCTTGTCGTCATCGACGAATGCGGTGCCTGCCACCTCCTCGGATCAAGCCACCTCCGCGGATCAAGGCCGAGATCGGGGCAAGCCATTCGCGGCTGCGACCGTGACGACCCCGCCCTCCCCAAAGGCCAGTGCGAAGCAACCCGGTCAGCAAGCCGCGCAATCGACGCCGACGCCTTCGCGGCCGCCGACCCTTCAGGAAAATCCCGCGCCGGCCCCAAAGCCGTCCGCGAACGCAGTTGCATCGCCGCCTGCAACACCATCACCGCCCGCTCATGACCACATGGCTGCGAATAGCGCCGCGTCCCCGGGCGCCACGACAGGGCAATCGCCGGCGCCACCTGCCTCCAATGCGGCGCCGGCCGCCTCCAATGCAATGCCGACCACGGGCGATGCCGCCTCGGGCCGTCTGGTCTTCAGGAAATGCCAGGCTTGCCATTCGATCGAATCCGGCAAGAACATGCTCGGCCCGTCGCTGGCCGGAATTATCGGCCGCAAGGCGGGAACGGAGGCCGGTTACAATTATTCGCCTGCGATGAAATCGGCTGACATCGTCTGGAACGCTCAGACGCTCGACCAATACCTGACCGAACCGGCGAAGGTCGTGCCGGGCAACAAGATGCCGTTTCCGGGCCTCAAGACCGCTGATGACAGAGCCGACGTGATCGCCTATCTCGCAGCAGGCGCAGGCGGCACACAGCCCGCGACTGCGGCCGCACCCCCGCCACAGCCGGCTCCGTCCCAGGCGGCGCAAGCCGCACCCGGCCCCGACAGCACCTACATTCCCGACGCGCGATACACCCTGCGTTCGGGGATCGCGGAAGGGCGCATGGCTTACATCGGCCAGGGTGGCGAGATCGACGGCAAGGTCAATCCGGTGCTGGCCGCCGTTGAGGGACAGGTGGTTCAGCTCACTCTGATCAATGGTGAAGGGGCGGAGCACGATATCGTCTTCCCCGACCAGAACTCCACGTCGCCACGCGTTACCGGAAAAGGCGCCAGCACGACGATCGCATTCCGTGCCGACAAGTCCGGAGACTTCGTTTATTTCTGCAGCGTGCCCGGCCATCGGCTCGCCGGCATGCAGGGTCAATTCCTCGTCACCCCGCGTCCGCCGCCTCAGACGGTTGTGGAAGCCGATATCTCGCGAGAGCCCACGGACGTGCCGCCGCCGATCGGCAAGCGCGACCCGCAAACCGTTCGTGTCGATCTGTTCAGCGTCGAGCTCGAAGGCCGGGCTCGCGGAGGGAACGACGTTCGGCTACTGGACCTTCAACGGCAAGGTGCCGGGCCCCCTCATCCGGGTGCGTGTCGGCGACACCGTCGACATTCATCTCAAGAATTCCGCCGACAGCTCGATGATCCACTCGGTCGATTTTCACGCCACGACCGGCCCGGGCGGCGGCGCGGCTGCACTTCAGGTCGATCCCGGCCAGGAAAAATCGATGACATGGAAGGCGCTGGTGCCGGGCCTCTTTGTCTATCACTGCGCAACTCCGATGGTGGCGGAGCACATTGCGAACGGCATGTACGGCATGATCCTCGAGGAACCCGAGGGGGGCATGTCGCCGGTGGATCGCGAATTCTACGTGATGCAGGGCGAAATCTATTCCGATATTCCCTACGGCCAGCGCGGAAGTGCGGAGTTCAGCGTGGAAAAGCTCCTGAACGAACGCCCGGAATACTTCGTCTTCAACGGCTCCGTCGGAGCGCTGTCACGGCTCCATCCGCTGCATGCCAAGGTCGGCGAAACGGTGCGGATTTTCTTTGGTGTCGGTGGGCCGAACTACACCTCGTCATTCCATGTCATCGGAGAGATCTTCGACAAGGTCTACACGCTTGGCGGACTTCAAACCCCGCCGCTTGAAGGAATTCAGACGGTCAGCGTGGCGCCGGGCGGCGCCGTCATTACCGAATTCAAAACCCACGTGCCTGGCAACTACACGCTGGTCGATCATGCGCTGGCGCGAGCCGAGCGCGGGCTGTCGGGCATTTTGAGCGTCGAAGGTCCGCCCAATCCCGAAATCTACAACGGCAAGGTGATGCCGGGCATGGGGCACTGAGGCCCTCGGTGCGGCAGCGCTCCCTGCCCTTTTTATCGCACCACTGTCCCGATTCTCTCCGTTCGCACTGTCGCCGGCTCGCCGCTCTCTCCCGGTGCGCGAGAGAAAAAGATGACGTCGACGCGGCCGATCAGGTTTTCCAGGGGGACATAGCCGACCTGCGACAGCGTGCGGCTGTCGACCGAATTGTCGCGGTTGTCGCCGAGCATGAAGTAGTGACCTGCCGGCACGGTGTAGATCTGGGTGTTGTCGAGAAAGCCGTTATCGACGCAGTCGAGCGTCTCGTAGCTCGCCCCGTTCGGCAGCGTCTCGCGCCAGCGTTTGACGCTGCCGGTCGATTCCGTTCCGCGGGCATTGCCGCGATAATCGGGCAGCCGCTCGCGCGCCACCGGCTTGTCATCGATGATGAGCTGGCCGTCCTTCATCTGGATGCGCTCGCCGGGCAATCCCACCACGCGCTTGATGTAGTCGGTCCGCACGTCCCTGGGCAGGCGGAACACCACGACGTCGCCGCGCTTCGGCTCGGAGGCGAGAATCCGTCCCGAGAACAATTCGAGCGAGAACGGCAGCGAGAAGCGGCTGTAGCCATAGGCGAGTTTGGAAGCAAAGACATAGTCGCCCACGAGCACGGTCGGCACCATCGAGGAAGCCGGCACGTTGAACGGCTGATACAGGAAGCTGCGCACGAATATCGCCAGCACCAGCGCGGCTATCAGGTTCAGCACATAGACCGCGATCGTCCGCCAGAAACCGAAATGCTGGACCCGCGCCAGCATCAGCAGGAACACGACGATCGACCAGAGCTCGAAAGCGAACGCGACCAGCACGCGGCCGCCCCAGACATCTGCGCGGCCGGAGGCTTCCAGCGCAAGGCCGATGGCGAGCGCGACAATGAAGCCGAGAATGGCCGGCACCGTGCTCCAGGCCAGCACCGCGCGCAATTGCAGCGTGGAGGCGTTGCCTCCCAGCAGTCTGCCGATCCAGTTCAGGATCAGTGCCGACGGATAAAGCCAGACCATGCCGAAGACGGCGGCAACGATCACAAAGCCGAGCCAGAGCCGCCAATCGGCGAATTGGTCGGAGAACCCGACGGTAAGCAGCTGCATATAGAAACCGGCGATCGCGCCAAGCGCCGCCAGCGGCAGAACGAGATAGGCCGGCCGCTATGCCACGATCCGCTCGATCGTTCGCCGCGGGCTCAGCCAGATCGTGGCGAAGGGCGCGGCGGCGCCGCCGTCTTCCGTTTGTGTCATGACAAGCTCCGGATGGAGAGAAAACGGTCAGGCCACGCGCGCGCGGCCGCCTGCTTCATAGCGGGCTTTTGTGATGTCAAAAATAAAGTAGGGACGGTCGCCGGAAAGTTCGCGCGTGAAAAGCGCTTCGCGCTTGACGCCGCCGATCTTGGTCATCGCGCCCTGCGAGCGCCAGTTGGTATCGCCGACCCAGAAGATCACGGTGTCGACGAAGGTGAAGGCGTGATCCAGCATCAACCGCTTGACCTCGCGGTTGGTGCCGCCGCCCCAATGGCTGCGGGCGAGAAAGGTCCAGCCGATCTCGACCTCGCTCTTGTCCGGCTCATAGCCGTAATAGCGGCTCGAGCCGATCAACTTGCCGCTGGCGCGATCGACAAAAGCAAAGGCCATTTTCGATTTGACCGCATCGTCGAAGAAGGTGCGGAATTTCGGCTCGGTGTAGCGGTCGGGGACGGGATGCACCTCCCAGATCTTCGGATCGGAGGCGGCCGCGAACATCTCCGCCCAGTCATCGGCGGCGATCGGGCGGACGATCACGGTAGGACCTGTCAATGTCGGCTGGAAATCGGGCTGGGACATGGGCGCAATCTAGCGTGCGGACGCGCCCGCGCCTACCCCTTGGCAAATTCCTGGAAGCAGTCGCGCAACCAGTCGATAACCACGCGCGCGGCGGCGTCGCGCTTGAGATGATTTTGCACCAACAGCCAGACGTCGCGGTGGCGCGGCAGCAGCGTGGCGCGCAAGCGGCGATCGGCGAGCAATCCGCCGCAGAGAAATTCGGGCAGCACGCCGATCGCCTGACGGCTTGCGACCAGGGTGCGGATCACGCGGATATTGCCGGCAATGAAACGCGAACGCTCCTCCAGGCCTCTCGCCTTGAGGAACTGCGTCTCGGGGATGGGCCCGAGGTCGTCGGGATAGGCGCACACCACGGGCTCGGTCTCGCCGCCCGCTGTGGGCTCAATGAGATAGAGGCGCAGCTCGCCGAGCTTTGAAATCGTGAAATCCCCCTTGTCCGGCTTCTTCAGGCGCACCGCGAAATCGGCCTGCCAGCGCGAGAACTTGACGTTCTCGCTGGAGGTAAGGAATTGCAGCGACAGCCCGGGATGCTTCGCAAGCAGGCCGGCCACGCGCGGCGACAGGATCTCTTCCGCCACCGCGTTGGTGGCAGCGATGCGGAAGCGGCCGGCCAATCCCGGCAGGCTCTCGCCGACGCGCGCGATGTCGGCGACATGTCCCGCCATCGCCGTGACATGCGCCAGCACGCGCTCGCATTGCGCGGTCGGTTTGCGCAGCCCATCGGCGGCCTCGAACAGGCGCACGCCCAGCGTCTTCTCAATTCGCTTGAGCCGCCGCCCGACCGTGGTCTCGTCGATGCGCAGCCGCGTGCCGGCGCCGGCAAAGGTGCCCTCGTCGCGGATGGCGGCGACGATGCGCAGGTCATCCCAGTTCATGCCCGGGATTATCATGCCGTGCGGGGGGCCTGCAATGTTGCAGCCGGTGGCTGCGATATTCCTGCGCGAAAGCAGGCCCGCCCTCGCCTATCCTCAGCTCGCCACAACAGGGAGAGGACGATGTTGCAGCTCTATTTCTCGCCGATGGCCTGCTCGCTCGCCAGCCGTATCGCGCTGATGGAAGCCGGCATCGAGACGCGCTACACGCTGGTCAATATCTGGGACAAGAAGGTCGTCGAGGACGGCAGCGACTTCTGGGCGGTCTCGGCCAAGGGTGCCGTGCCGGTGCTGGTGCAGGAGGACGGCGAGCGGCTGACGGAGAACGTCGCGGTGCTGCAATATATCGCCGATCTCAAGCCGGAGCTTCGGCTTGCACCGCCGCCTGATGATGCCGACCGCTACCGCCTGCAGGAGTGGCTCTCCTTTGTCGGCACCGAGATCCACAAGGCGTTTCTGTTTCCGACCTTCTGGTACAAGGACGATGCCGCGAAGGCCGCCGCGCGCGAGCGCATCGGCAAGAGCGTATCGGTCGCGGCCACGCATCTCGCCGGCAGGCAGTATCTCGTCGGCGACAGTTTCACCGTTGCCGACGCCTATCTCGCCTGGTCGCTGCTGCTGCTCCGGCGCGGCGGCGTCGATGTCGCGGGCTGGCCGTCCCTGGTCGACTATCTCGCGCGCATGCAGGCGCGGCCGCAGGTGAAGGCCGCGATCGATCAGGAGATGGAGTTGTGGAAGAAGGTGCGCGCCTAGCTCAGTCGATCTTCGCCAGCACCGCGAGCTTCCTGATGCCCTTGTTGCGGTAGGCGTCGAGGAAGGCAGAGTAGTCGCGGAACGACACGCAGCCGTTGGAATCGCCGTTGGCGCCGAGCATGAAGGTGTGCGCGAGCAGGCCGTCGCGGCCATAGATCGCGTCCTCGCCGCCGATTGGCGTCAGCCGCAGCGCCGGCACGCCGTGGAACAGCGCCTCGCGCGGCTTCAGTTCGTAGATATGTGGCGGCGTCACGCCGCGCATGCGGACGCGCGCCGAGCGTGGATCGTCGAGATTGGAGCCCAGCCCTGAATGCGCCTCGAGCTTGGTGCCGTCGGGCAGATACACGGTGTGCGCGGTGATATCGTAAACCGCGGTGTCCTTGTCGTAAGGCGCCTGCCCGCCCATCATCGGATTTTGTTCGGCGCGGCCGATGCTGCCGGTGACGCTGGCGTCAGCCGAGGCGTAGGCGAGCAACGAGCCCTGCGAGGCGGGCTTGCCCCACAGCTTGTCGACCATGCTCTTCCGGTCGCTCGAGGTGATCGACATCACCGCAGCCTTGGCGCGGTCGGCCATGTCGCGAACCGAAAGGCCCGACTTCGACGGCGCAGGCGGCGGCACGTTCAGCGCGACCTGCTGGGGGGCCGCAGCCGGCTTCGCCTTCGCATCCGCCGGCTTCAGCGTCTCCACCGGCTTCGCCTCGGCGAGCTTCGGCGCGGCGACGGGCTTCGGCGCCTCCGCAAGCTTCGGGGCCTCGGCCGCCGGTGCGGCGCTGGCATTCGACGCCACGCTCTGCGGCGCGGACGCTGAAAACCGTTCGTTAAACATATCGGGAGAGATCGCGGCGACGGTGGCCGGCTTTGCGATCACCGGCGGCGGTTCCGGCAGTGCGGCGAAGGCGTCACCAACGGCCTGCTCGGTCGTGCGCGAGGCGAGTCTCGGCTGTCTCACCACGGGCTCGTCATAGCCCGAGGTTCCCAGCGTCGGATAGACGCTCGCGGAGATGATGTTCCTGTAGACGGTCCAGCCACAGCCGATCACGATACACGCAATCATGGCGCCACCAACCAAACGGTTGGATGCTGCCTTCCCGGATTTCCTGCGGACCCGCCCCGCTGACGCAACGCTACGCTTACTCAACACTACTCATCCACTCGCGCCCAGGACGACCCCAATTTTTCCTCTCGATGCCACGCCAAACAGGATTCACGGCGCTGCATCTCGCAGAAGGGCGGAGCGTCATTAAGGCGACTTTTCGTTAAATGCGAATTAAGTTCGGGCGGATGTAAGGCAGGCGGAAATGGCCTGAAAATGTGGTCTCATTTCGGCACAAGTCGCCCGTAGTGTTCCGGGGAAAGCGGGACATTCGGCGAACCAACGCCGAATGCCCCGCTTTCGCCAAGCGAATTCAATCCTTGAACGGATCGAATTCGTTCTCGCCCGCCATCACGACGGCGAACGGCCGCAAGGTGTGCAGCACCTTGACCGAGCCCGCGTGCTCGGCGAGCACTTCCGGCAAGCGCCGATAGGCCATCGGGCTCTCGTCGAGATCGGCGCCGATCAGCGTGACGCCGCGCGACTGCAGCCACGCATCCATCTCGGCGCGCGCAAAGCGCCGCTTGGCCTCCTTGCGGCCGAACAGCCGGCCCGCGCCATGCACGGTCGAATACAGCGACGCCTTCGCCTCCGCACTGTCGATGCCCTCGATGATCACGGCATCATCGCCCATCGAACCGCCGACAAAGCCGCGCTGGCCGGGAAACGCCGGCGTCGCGCCCTTGCGCACCACCCACAGATCCTTGCCGCCGTGGGTTTCACGCCAGGCATAATTGTGGTGATTGTGCACCATATCGACGACGTTGCCGCCGATGATCTTGCGCACGCGCTCGATCACCCACTCACGACCGGCATAGGAGTAGCGGCCGGCGAGCTGCATCGCCGCGATATAGCGCCGCCCGATCTCGCTGTCCTCGTCGATGACCGCGGGCGGCACGTTCATGCCGTCCTTGCCGCCGGCGGCCTTGAGGTAGCGCGTCGCGCTGGTGTGGCCGAGGCCTCGGCTGCCGAAGTGAACACCTATCCAGACGAAGCCGCTCTCGTCGCGCATGAGGTCGACATAATGGTTGCCGGACCCGACGGTGCCGAGCTGCCCAACCGCCTTCTGCCGGTACGCGCCCATGTCGGATTCGCGCCAGGCGTCGGCATCGTCGAACAGCTCATGCTCGACCCGCTCCTCGTTGTTTCGGCCGATGCCGAACGAGATCGCCTTATGCACATCCCTGTTGATGGTGCCTACATTGGCTTCGATCTGGTCGAACGTCGTGTCGAGACGCACGGCCATGTTGCCGCAGCCGATGTCGAAGCCGACCCCGGAGATGCTGATCTGCTTCTCATAGGCGATCACGCCGCCGACCGGCTGCGCATAGCCGAGATGCCCGTCGGCGCAGATCACGCCCGCGACCGCGTTGCCGACCGCCATGCAATTGCGCATCTGTGCAATGGTGGCCTCATCGTGATTGCCGAACACCTTCAGCGGGCTGTTCTGGTATTGCGCAGCCTGCGGCGCGATCGCGATATCGGCGGCGACAGCCTTCGCCTCCCGGGCAAGACGCTCCTTGCGCGCGGCGTCGCGAAACGTGCACCAAAGCGGCATCGGACGCTGGCCCGGCCGATCGATCTTCGCATCGGGGTCGAGCCCGGCTTCGATCGCCAAAGCCCGGGCGCGTTGCTGGTATGGATCGGATCGCACGAGATCCTCCTTGCCTCGAAATGCGTTCCGGATAGCGCAAACTACACTAGCGGAACCGTGACACTGCGTCGCCGAAACGCATGCCGGGTTGGTTTTCTTGAGGCAGGGAGATGATTTGAGAGGTGCAACTCGCCCGTTTGGGGCATCTTGCCGGTTTCTCTCTGCCTCGACGGCAGAGGGAAAACCCGCTGCCGTTTATCTTGCTGCTTTGCGTCCTAGGGAGGGCATGACGACCGGACGCACTTCAATCGCGCATGCCGAATACAGACCTGGCCGATGGGCCGGCAGGCCTGAATACAGTGCGGAAATGGTGTCCAGATGTCGCATGGTCACAAGCAGTATTCGGCAGAAGTACGCGATGACATACATCAATTCCAGGATTTGTAAATGGGGCCTGCACGCCGGACGCGTGAATTGTCGTGGCAGCCAGCCGCGTCATTCGCAGTTCCGCCGATGAGCGCGTCAGTCAACAATGCCAATCCAATACCGCAGCGAAAACACTTATATGTCCGCCCGGAGAGAGGCTTTCCGAGGCCGAATCGGACGAGCGGCATGGTTCCTGTCCCCAACTCACAGTAAGCTCGCCGCAAGCGATTCGTAGTCAGTCCCTCGCTATCTCAAGCCTTCAGGAGACCTCGATGCAGAGCGTGGGGCGCAAACTCGCTTTTGTCCTTGCTTCATCCAATCACGGCACCATGATCCTCAACCGGTTCGATTACCGGATGGTCGATCAGACCAGAGGCTATGGTGTTGGCTTCCAGATCCTGGAGACCTCGTCCTTCGATCCGCGCGAGGTGCAGCTCGCGCTCGATATGCTCTCGCTTCGCCGCAAGCATTACGGCGACGGCGTGCTCGGCATCGACTGCGGCGCCAATATCGGCGTGCACACCATCGAGTGGGCAAAGATGATGACGAACTGGGGATCGGTGCTCTCGATCGAAGCCCAGGAGCGGATCTATTATGCGCTGGCCGGCAACATCGCGATCAACAACTGCTTCAACGCGGTCGCGGTCAACGCCGCAATCTCGTCCGAGAGCGGCGTGATGCAGATCCCGAACCCGAATTATCTGGTGCCCTCGAGCTTCGGCAGCCTCGAGCTCCGCCAGAGCGCCGGCAACGAGTTCATCGGCC
Organism: uncultured Alphaproteobacteria bacterium; assembly: GCA_963802585.1. Classification (GTDB taxonomy): domain Bacteria; phylum Pseudomonadota; class Alphaproteobacteria; order Rhizobiales; family Xanthobacteraceae; genus Bradyrhizobium. The sequence goes on from CAWDJS010000009.1 coordinate 184,439, forward strand.
AGCAGATCGACTATCAGAACATGGTCAACGTCCGCAAACTGATGCTGGACGAGTTCAACCTGCCGCGCGTCGACCTGATCAAGATCGACGTCGAGGGCATGGAGATCGAGGCGCTGGCAGGCGCGGCCAAGACCATCGAGCGCTGCCGCCCGATCATGCTGATCGAGAAGATCAAGGCCGACGCCGCGCAATTACGGCAATGGCTGGAGCAGCGCGGCTATGTGCTGATCGAGGCCGGGATCAACCTGCTCGTCATCCATTCCACCGACAAGACGCTGCCCGAGATCATGCCCGCGACCCAGCCGGCCGGCCGCGCCACCGCCTGAAATCTATTCTTTTGCGCATGATCTCTTCGGAAAACCGGTGTCCACTTTTCCGGATCATGCGCTACTTGAGCAATTCCGGCGGCGGCGTGCGGTCGAACACGTCGCCTGTGGGATCGGCGAGCAAGGTGAGCGTGTAGGTCTCGATCACCAGCGGTCCGCGCTTGCGCGTCAGTTCGGCTACTTCCTCGATCCGCGCAAAACGGTCTTTCAGGAACGCTTGCGCGCGCGGCTTGACCTCGTCGACATAAAGCAGCGGCCCCTTGAGTTGCGCCGCATCCGGCTCGGGCATATTGACCCAGCGAATGCGCTGGGTCTGCTGCGCGACGCAAGTGCCGGGCGGCAGATAGAAGGCCAGCCAGCCGGTGGTGCCGTAATCCGGCGCGAGCACGCAGGTCGCACCGACGCGCTTCCTCACCGCTTCGATTTGACCCGCGAGTTCGCGCCAGCCGACGCCGACGCTGCGCACGGTGGCGTCGCGACGATAGCCGGAAAGCACGCCGGTGTCGGCCTGCACGATCAACAGTACGAACATGACGACACCGACAGGGGCGGCCCAGCGTCGACAGAAATCGGCCAGACGTTGCGAACGCGGCCCCCACTGCACGAGATGGGCGGCGACGGCGGCTGCGATCGCAAAAGCCGGATAGACCGGCGCGAACCAGTTGGCTTCGACCCGGGCATGCAGCGAATGCCAGACGAAATAGGCGGCGATGGTCCAGAACATCACGTCGATCAGCACGCGTGCCGGCATCGCGCCGGCCTTGCGGTGCGCAAGCGCATGCAGCCCCATCGCGCCGAGGATGAAGACAAAGGGCGTCGCGAATGCGACCTGAGTCGGAATCAATTCGCCGATGAAGGCGGGCCGAAAGTCCTGGATCGCTGCGCGGCCGCTGATCTGCTTCAGGAACGACACCCATTGATGTTCGGCGTTCCAGACAATGACCGGCGCGAAAATCGCGAACGCCGCGATCGCGCCGAGATAGGGCCAGGGCGAAGCCAGCCAGCGCCGCTGTTTCGGCACCGCGATTAGCCAGATCAGGATCGCGACGCCGAAGAACAGCGCGGTGTATTTCGACAGCAGGGAGACGCCGACCGCGGCGCCGACCGCAAGCCACCACGCCCCTTGCCCGGTCTCCAGCACTTTGGCGAGAAAGAACAGCACAAAGCTTGCGGCTACCAGCGACGGCGCATCCGGCGTCACGATCAGCGTGCCGACCGCCGTCATCAGCGTGACGTTGAGCAGGATGGCCGCAGTCGCAGCGACCCACTCGCCTCCGAACAGGATCGCAGCCGTGCGATAGACCGCAAAGCTCATCGGCAATGCGAGCAGGATCGACACCAGCCGCACGCCGAGCTCGGTGTCGCCGGCGATCAGTGTGCCGGCGCGGATCACCAGCGCCACCATGGGCGGATGGTCGTAATAACCGCCCGCCAGATGTTTCGACCACATCCAGTAATAGGCTTCGTCGAAAGTCAGCGGCGTCCAGGCGGCCGCAACCAGCCGCAACGCCACCAGCGCCAGGATAATGAAAGAGGTATTGCGGACGAGCCTGTTATCGGCCGAGCTCATCGCTACTTCATCGCTTGCGCCAGACGAACAGTCCGGACATCGCGTAGTTCCACACCACGCCCATCATGGCGCCAGCCGCGCCGGCGAGCCACCAGATCGGCTCCTGGTCATAGACCGAGAACGCAACGCCGACATTGGCAAGCAGTCCGACGCTGCAGACGAGATAGAAGGCCAGGAGGCCGCGCAGGATCGCAAAGCCCTTCAGCCGCTGATCGCGATAGGTCAGGAAATTGTTGAGAATGAAGTTGGTGGTCATGGCAGTGAGGGCGCCGGCCGCCTGGGCTTCCGCGAACGGCCAGTTGAGCACCGTCAGCGCGACGAACAGCGTGCCGAGATGCACGAAGAGGCCGGTGCCGCCGACCATCGCGAACAGAAGGAAGCGCAGCGAGATCACGTCGTTGGTGAATTTCGCCAGCACCAGCCCGAGGAAATCCAGCGCCACCATGGAATCGAGCTTGCTCTCCCCATGCAGCCGCGAGCCGAAGGTGAAGGGCACTTCGACGGTCTTCAGCTCGCCATGCGCGGTCGCGACGACGTCGAGCAGTATCTTGAAGCCCTGCGTGGAAAGCTTTGGCGCCAGCTGCTCGAACTTGTCGCGGCGGACCATGAAGAAGCCGCTCATGGGATCGGCGATGGCGACGCCAAGCATGCGTTTTGCGATCGAGGTCGCAAAGGCGCTGAAGCCGGCGCGCTTGCTGTCAAAACTATCGGCGCTGCCGCCCTCGACATAGCGGCTGCCGACCACGAGCTCCGCCTGCCCGCTTTGCAGCAGCGAAAGCATTTTCGGCAGCTGCGTCTCGTCGTGCTGCAGGTCGGCGTCCATCACCGCGGCAAAGGGCGCACTCGAAGCGAGAATGCCTTCGATGCAGGCGCCCGACAGGCCACGCCGTCCGATCCTCCTGACGCAGCGGACGCGGCCGTCGTGCTGCGCGAGATCGCGCACGACCTCCCAGGTCTTGTCAGGGGAATTGTCGTCGACGAAAATGACTTCCCAGACGATGCCCCTCAACGCCGCTTCCAGCTTGCGGTAGAGCTTGGCGACATTGTCGCGCTCGTTAAAGGTCGGGACGACGACGGAAAGATCAGGCAAACCAATGGCTTGCTGAACATTCTCAAGACCGGGTTGAATCGCTTCGTTCATGGGGGAGCGTATATCCGCGCCCTCCGGCCGTGCCAAGGCGGAGTTCGGGAAAAGGTTGCCGAACCCAGCGGAAAACTCTGCAAAAGGGACTGAAAATGTCAACGACCACGAACAACAGGCGCGCGTACATCCGGCGCTGCCTTGCTATTGCGTGGTCGTCTCCAGCGACGGAGCCTTAGGGCATCGACATCGCCGCTCCAACTTACATAGGAACGCCCACCCCGTTCCGCAAGGTTTGGCCGAACTAGTTCGGTACTTCCTTGATCACGGGTCCCTTGACGGCCGGGGCCGCTGGGACGGGCTGCGCGGGTTGCACGACCGCCGACTTCGGCTTGCCGAACTGCCCAAGCGGGCCATAGAACACCGAGGCCCCCAATACGACCAACAGCACGATCCAGCCCAGGACATTGGCGAGCGAGTGCGATGTCATGCCGGTACTTTCCTGCTTGTCTGCCACCGATGGATATCACGGAAGGCCGGATAGCGGAAATAGGCTAGCTGTTCCCAGAAAGGCGGCTCAGTGCGTCGGTGGTGCAATGGGCGCGCGCAGGCTGCCTCGGCATCGGCGAGCTAATTCGTCGCCTTGTGCTTGACGAAGGCCGTGATGATGTCCTTTTGCGCCAGCTCGATCGCCCGGTTGGCGGTGGAGAGATGGGAGCCGGATTCGGCATCGGGATATTGCATCGAGAGATAGTCGATCAGCGTCACCCGGAAATTCTGCCGCTCGGAGGGGCAAACAAACTCGATATCGGCCGTGAAATCCTTGGCCGTCATGCCCTTGGCGCCGGGCTGGGAATACTCGCGCGCCAGGCAATTCCAGTAGGAGTCGCGCCCCTGCAGCGCCAGCCGGTGGGCGTCCTCGATCTCGTCGGCCCATGCGCCCGTGGCAACAAGTGCCAGCGGCAAAGCCAGAATCATCCGCATCGCGTTCTCCCTTTTTTGGTATCCTAGCCCGAACACGACAACGGGTTAAGTCCATCACAGGTTTTGGCTAACATGTGAGGGGAACAGAGCCGAAAATGTGGTGTTCTACCTTTGGGGAAATATCCAGGAGAACCAGTCATGACCAGATATGCGGTGGCGACCGTGGCCTTGCTGGCCGCAGCGTTCGCGGGACAGGCGCACGCTCAGGCAGTCGTCGAGGACCCCGGCTATTGCGCCCAGTACTATCCCAATTCCAATTGCACCAACTACGGCCCCGGCAACCCGATGTATCCCGGCAGCTTTGTTCCGTCCGGTCCGGCCGGGGCCTATCGCGGTCCCTACGCCGCCGTGCCCGGCCCTTACGTGGTGCGCCATCACCGCCGGCATCACGTCTATCGGTGACGGCTGATCGCCGCCTGGGGCGAACTGGCTAACCGCGCCCGATTTGACTAGTCTTGCTTCCGACAAGCGTTCTGCTTTCGGAAAGAGACTGTCGCGTGACCAAATCCCCCTCCTCCGCTTCGAAGAAATCGGGCCACATCTATATCGGTGTCGGCGGCTGGACCTTTGCGCCCTGGCGCGGGGTGTTTTACCCGGAGAAGCTCACGCAGGCGAAGGAGCTCTCCTATGCCGCCTCGAAGCTGACCTCGATCGAGATCAACGGCACCTATTACGGCTCGCAGAAGCCGGAGAGCTTTCGCAAATGGGCGCGTGAGGTGCCCGACGGTTTTGTGTTCTCGCTGAAGGGACCGCGCTTCACCACCAACCGCCGCGTGCTGGCGGAAGCCGGCGACTCCATCAAGCACTTCTACAACACCGGCGTGCTCGAGCTCGGCGACCGGCTTGGCCCCGTGCTCTGGCAGTTCGCGCCAACGAAAAAATTCGACGAGGCCGATTTCGGCAAGTTCCTGGAGCTGCTGCCGCGCGAGATCGACGGACGCAAGCTGCGCCATGTCGTCGAGGTCCGGCACGACAGTTTCTGCACGCCGGCCTTTGTCGCGCTGCTGCGGCAATTCGAGACGCCGGTGGTGTTCGCCGAGCACGGCCAATATCCGGCGATATCGGATGTCGCTGCCGACTTCGTCTATGCCCGCCTGCAAAAAGGCGACGACAGCATCAAGACCTGCTACCCGCCAAAACAGCTCGATGCCTGGGCCAGGCGGCTGCAGCTCTGGGCCGACGGCGGCGAACCTGACGACCTGCCAAAGGTGGACAGGGACAAACCGAAGAAGGCGCCGCGCGACGTGTTCGCCTATGTCATCCACGAGGGCAAGATCCGCGCGCCCGCAGGCGCGATGGAGCTGATCGAGCGTGTGAAGTGATCGGGTCAAGCCGACAGGCGCGTCGCCACCGTCGGATCGGCACGACTCAATCCAGCTTGATGCCGGCCTCGCGGATCACCTTGGTCCAGTGGGCATGTTCGGAAGCGACAAAGCCGTCGAGCTTGTCGCCCGGCAGGTCCCATACTTCTCCGCCGCTTGTCTCGAACCGCTCCTTCAAGCCGGGCAGCGAGGCGCGGATATCGGCGCGCAGCTTCGCTATGATCTCCGGCGGCGTTTTCCCAGGTGCAAAGATGCCGAGCCAGGAATCGACGTCGAGGCCTGTAACGCCCGCCTCCGCCATGGTGGGCACATCAGGTGCAAGCGCACTGCGCTTCGATGACAGCACGGCAATGCCCCTGGCCTGCCCCGACTGGATGTAGGGCAGCCCAGCCGCAATCGAATCGATGAACAGATCGACGCGGCCTGCGAGCAGATCGGTGAAGGCCGGCGGCGACCCCTTGTAGGGCACTTCCAGAAGCCTGACGTCAGCGGCCTTCATGAAGGCGGCGGCGACCAGTTGCTGGCCGGTTCCGGCACCGGCGGTCGCGACCGTGATCGATCCGGGCTTCGCGCCAGCGGCTGCGACGATGTCGGAAAGTTTCGTCTGCGGCAGATCCTTGCGGGCGACCATGACATAGCCGAACCGGTACACCAGCGCGACCGCCACGAAATCCTTCAGTGGATCATAGGACAGCTTCGAATACAGCGCCGAATTGAAGGCCATGTTCGAGAGCCCGCCGACCATCAGGGTGTAACCGTCGGGCTCGCTCTGGGCCGCGGCCTGCGTGCCAACCACCGTTCCGGCGCCGGGCCTGTTCTCGACGAAGAACGTTTGACCCGTTCGCTTCGACAGCCCATCGGCGAGGAGGCGCCCGACGAGGTCATAGCTGCCACCAGGACCGATCGGGACAATGATCTTGACGGGACGATCGGGATAGCCGGCCTGCGCCCCGGCCGTCGCGATGCCGGCGAGCATTGCACCGATCAGCGCGGCTACGCGGCAAAATCCCTTCATGGTCGTTCTCCCCGGAGCCGACTATGCGCCATACGCGAAGTCACAGCAATGCCGGTATGGAAATCCGTCCGATAGTGCCATAGCCTCAAGCGGCTGGCAGCGCGAACCTGAGACGCCGAGATGGCACGCAAGTCCAATCGTCTGTTCACCATCGGTTATGAGCAGACGCCGTCGAAGGCGGTGCTGGATGAATTGGAAAGCGCCGGCGTGAAACTGCTGGTCGATGTGCGCGCGGTCACCTCGTCGCGCCGGCCGGGCTTTTCCAAGAACCAGTTGGCCGCAGGCCTGGACGAGCGCGGCATCGCCTATGTGCATCTCAAGGGCCTCGGCACGCCGAAGGAAGGCCGCCTCGCCGCGCGCGCCGGCCAATACGACGTGCTGCAGAAGATCTTTGCCAAGCACCTCAAGACCCCGCAGGCAAAGGAAGAGCTCGACGAGCTCTCCGCGCTGGTGAAGAAGGCAGGCCCGATCTGCCTGCTCTGCTACGAGCGCAACCACGAACACTGCCACCGTCGCTGGATCGCCGAGATCATCGAGGAGCGCGACGGGGTGAAGATCGAGAATTTGGAAGCGCCGCAGGTCTAACCACGGTCATTGCGCTACCCAAGCTGCCAGATCGCCATCGGCCGCTCGTAGCCCCTGATCGGGACTTCACCAAGCGAAACCGCGTCGGGGCAATCCTTGCCCAGCACGTCGCGCACGGCGGAGGAGATCAGGAGCTGCGAGCCGAACTCCTTGTTGAGCGCCTCCAGCCGCGAGGCGAAGTTCACGGTGTCGCCGATAACGGTGTATTCCTTGCGCCGCGGCGAGCCGATATTGCCAGCGACCACTTCGCCGAAATGGATGCCGATGCCGATGCGGAGCGGCCAGCTCGACCCCTCGTTGATGCGCTCCATCGCATCAAGCATTTCGCGCGCGGCGGCGACCGCGCGGTGCGCGGGATCTTCGGCCTCGAACGGTGCGCCGAACAGCGCGAGGAATCCGTCGCCCAGAAACTTGTTCACGATGCCGCCATGGCGGTCGAGGATTTCGACCAGCACCGCGAACGCGCCGTCGAGCCGGTCGACCACGTCCTGCGGCGGGCGCGAGCGCGCACCGGCGGTGAAGCTGCGGAAATCGACGAACATCACAGCGACCTGGCGGAGGTCGCTTTGGGTGCTGGTGCCCTCGAGCAGCAGCCGCTCCACCACCTGCGGCGAAACGTGCTGGCCGAACAGGTTTGTAACGCGGTCGCGGGCGGTGGCGGCGCGGATGCTGGCGGCAAAGCCGCGGCGCAATTGTACGCCGACCGCGCCGGCGAGCAGTCCGCAGGAGAAGAGAACCAGGCTGCGCGAAAAGTGATAGTAGATTTCCGGATCGGCGTCGGGATTGACCAGCGGCTTGTAGAGCATCGCCATCACGAACAGCTCAGTGGCGGCGACGAAACCGGTGAAGGCCGACAGCCAGAAATCGAGGCGCAGCGTCGAAAGAATGATGAAAATGAAATAGACCAGCGGCATTACGAATCCGAGCGCCCGGACCGGCCCCATACTCTCGATCTGAAGCGAAAGAAGCAGCGTCGGCACGCTGGTTTCGATCAGCGCGCCGATGTAGCGCCGATAGACCGGCAGATCACGATCGAGCTCCAGATGATGACGGATCGTCCGATAGACGAACATTTCGAACAGAACGAAGCCGGTCAGGATCAGATAGATCAGGTTCGGATTGACGCCGCGCCATACCCGCTGCGTCACGTCGGGAAGGAGGATGTGAACCAGCGCCAGAATGAACATGATGATGAGGGCGACGACGATCAGCGCGCGCACACGCACCAACTCCTCGCGCATCACCTCGCGCATCAGCATGTGCTCGAATTCCTTCGACACCTGCTCGTGCGGCCCGACTATCTCGCGCCAGAATTCCGTGATTGCTGCCATGGTCCCTTCCCTCGGGGAATATATAGCCTCAATCGAGCGTGCGGCGGAAGCGCGTCACGGCTATGGTCATCGCGAGCAGCATGAGGCCAATCAGCGCAAAAGTGTCATATTGCAGGTTTTGCACCGTCGCGCCCTTCAGCATGATGGCGCGCACGATGCGGACATAGTGCGTGAGCGGCAGGCCCTCGCCGATATATTGCGCCCAGACCGGCATGCCCGCGAACGGGAACATGAAGCCGGACAGCAGGATGCTGGGCAGGAAGAACATCATCGACATCTGCATCGCCTGCAGCTGGTTCTGCACGATGGTCGAGAAAGTATAGCCGATCGAAAGATTGGTGGTGATGAACAGTGTCGACAGCAGCGCCAGCAGCGTCACGCTGCCGAGTACGGGCACGCCGAACAGCAGCACGCCGATGCCCAGAATCAGCACGGCCTGGATGAAGCCGACCAGCACATAGGGGATGATCTTGCCGAACATCACCTCGACCGGCCTGATCGGCATGGAGAGCAGGTTCTCCATGGTGCCGCGCTCGATCTCGCGCGTCACCGACAGCGCCGTGAAGATCAGCATGGTCATGGTGAGGATGGTGCCGACCAGGCCCGGCACGATGTTGAGCCGCGAGGACGCCGCGGGATTGTAGCGCGCGTGCGCCCGGATCTCGAACGGCAGCGACGGCGGATCGCCGGTGAAGAGGTCGTGCTCCAGTGCGGTCTGCACCACGATGGAGAGCGAGCCCAGTGCGGCGGATGCGGCGATCGGGTCGGTGGCGTCGGCGGCGACCAGCAGCGCCGGATGGTCGCCGCGGCGCACCGCGCGCTCGAAGCCGCGCGGGATTTCGACGCCGAACAGCACCTTGCCGGATTTGAGGAGATCGTCGAATTCCCCGACATCGTGCACCTTGCGCGTGAAGCGGAAATAGTCGGTGTTTTCCAGCGCCTTCAGGATCGAGCGGCCGAGATCGGTGTCCTCCTGCAGCAGCACCGCGGTCGGCAGATTGTGCGGCGTGGTGTTGATGGCGTAGCCGAACAGCAGGAGTTGCATCACCGGGATCATCACGATCATGGCAAACGACACGCGGTCGCGCCGGAGCTGGATGAACTCCTTCACCACCATCGCATAAGAGCGCCGCCAGAAGCCGAAGCGGGATTCCCGGGCTTCTTCGCGCCGTTCGCTGGCCGCCAATGCCATGCTCATTGGAAATTGTCCTTGGAGCGCCCCATCAGCTCGATGAACACGTCTTCCAGCGACGGCGCGGCCTTCTGCCAGTGCAGGCCGGGCCGATCGCGCCATGGCGCTACCGTCGCTTCGAGCGCGGCCTGGTCGCGGCCGGAGACATGCAGCGAGGTGCCGAACGGCGCCACCATGTCGATGCCGGGCTTGCCGGTGAGTTGTTCCGACAGCGACTGCAGTTCGTCGCCGGTGACGGTGTAGGTGGTAAGCGCCGATTTCGCGATGACCTCGTCGACCGTGCCATGGGCGAGCAGATGGCCATAGGCGATGTAGGCGATCTCGTGACAGCGCTCGGCCTCGTCCATGTAATGGGTCGAGACCAGCACGGTCAGGCCCTGGCCCGCGAGCGCATGGATCTCGTTCCAGAAGTCGCGCCGCGCCTTGGGATCGACGCCGGCGGTCGGCTCGTCCAGCAGCAGCAGTTGCGGATTGGGCAGCGTGCAGGCGCCCAGCGCCAGCCGCTGCTTCCAGCCGCCGGAGAGATCGCCGGCGAGTTGCTCCTCACGGCCGGAAAGGCCCAGCCGCTTGATCATCTCGCGCGCGGTGCCGCGCGCGTCGTTGACGCCATAGAGCCGCGCGACGAATTCCAGATTCTCCCGCACCGAGAGGTCCTGATACAGGGAAAAGCGCTGCGTCATGTAGCCGACCAGGCGCTTGATCTTGTCGGCGTCGCGGCGGATGTCGTAGCCGAGGCAGGTGCCCTCGCCGCTGTCGGGCGTGAGCAGTCCGCAGAGCATGCGGATGGTCGTGGTCTTGCCGCTGCCATTGGGGCCGAGGAAGCCGTAGATGGTGCCGCGCTTCACCTGCATCGACAGTTCATGCACGACCTCGCGGCCGTCGAAGGATTTCGACAGGCCCTTGACGTCGATGGCGATGCTGGGTGCGCCGCTCATTGCCTGGCCGCCACCGGCGTCTTGGCATTGAGATAGACCGAGACCGGCTGGCCAACACGCAAGCTATCGGGCCGCGCCGGCCGCGCCTGGATCAGGTAGACGAGCTTGTTGCGCTCATCGAGGCTGTAGATCACGGGCGGGGTATATTCGGCATTGGTCGCGATGAAATAGATTTTTGCGGTGAGATCGGCGCTGCAATTGTCGCAGGTGACGCGCACCTCATCGCCGATCGCCAGCTTCGGCAATTCGGTCTCGGGCACGAAGAAGCGCAGCTTCATATTGCCCGGCGGCATGATCGACAGCACCGGCCGCTTTTCCGGCACCATCTCGCCTTCGCGGAAATAGATCTGCTGGATGGTGCCCGCGACCGGCGCAAAACCCCGGCGCCGCGCCAGCCGCGTCTCCGAGGTGACGACGCGCGCCTCCGCCACCCGCAGCGAGGAGACCGCCGAGTCGAGCGTGGCCTGGGTGCCGGAGCCGGTCTTGCTCAGCGACGCGGCGCGGTCGTAGGTCTGCTGCGCGTTGGCGAGCGTCGCCTTGTTCTGGTTGAGGTCCGCCTTCTGCAGATCGTCGTCCACGGAATAGATCTGGTCGCCCTGCTTGACCTCGTCGCCCTCGCGTACTTTGAGCTTCGTCACCCGCCCGGACTCGTCCGGGCTGACGAAGATCATGTCGGCCTCGACCCAGCCCTGGAAGCCCGGATCGCGCTTGTCGTTGCAGCCGGCGAGCGTGGCGGCCAGCATCGCGACCGCAAGCAGGGAAATCCGCGACGGGGTCATGGATTGCTCCGTTCACCAAAAATCAAATCTAGATGGACGCGAAACATCTCGATCGCATCCAGCGGCGAGTGCCGCTCGAACAGGCCTTTCCAGATCACCGCGACAATCGCCGGCGCGACCAGGACTTGCGGGAAGTTCACGAGCTCCTTCTGGCGGATCTCGCCGCGCGCGATCGCAAGCTCGATCAGCGCGCGCATGCCGGCCAGTCCCCGCGAGATCACTTCGCGGTAGTAGAAATCGGCGATCGCGGGAAAGCGCGGCCCCTCGGCGATGATCAGCCGCACGATGTCGGCGCGCGGCGTGGACACGATTTCCCGGATGAAGTTCAGCGCTATCGCCTCGATCATGTCGCGGATCGATCCGCTCGCCGGCGGCGGTCCGGCCAGCCGGCCGACCAGCGGCACGATCGCGGTGCGGATCAGCTCCTCGAACATCGATTCCTTGTCCTTGAAGTGCAGGTAGATCGTGCCCTTGGCGACGCCCGCGCGCTTCGCAATGTCGTCGAGCCGGGTCGCGGCAAAACCGCGGGCGATGAACTCCTGCATCGCCGCCTCCACGATGGCTGCACGCCGCTCCGCCGCCCGCTCGGCGCGGTTTTGGGGAGCTGGAGGGGTTTTGCCGCCGGCCCGGCCACGAGCTGGCTTGATAGGGGCTGATGGGTCGGGTGTCTTTGACATGTATCTAATAATGACTGACTAGTCAGTCATTATCAAGAGAGCAATTACGGAACCCGCCTCACGACGGCGTGATGGCGGGATTTGGCGGATCTGCCGGGAGGGACGGAGTTAGCCGTGAAACTTCAGCCCATCGACGATCTTGTCGATCACCTTGCGCTCGGCGCACATGGCGAGGCCGACCAGGTTGAGGTCGGCGCGGGCGACGGCCTTGACCACCTCGCGGTTGGCGGCGTCATGGGTGGTCTTGAACATGTCCTCGGTGTAGAGCGCGGGCGTGACGTTGCGCGCGAGCGCCCTCTCCAGCGCGCGCGACAGCGCTGCGCGGTCGGCGCCATAGATCAGGATCGGCTGGCCGATCAGGGAGAGATATCTGGTGCCGGAGCCGTCCTCATAAGCATCGCCGATGCAGGCCGGAAATGCCGCGGCAATGCCGCCGGCGAGGAAGGCGGTGACATTCAGCTTCTGCCACGGCTCGAGGTCGGTCCGGACCACGACCGCGATCTTGGTGTCGAACTGCATGTGTGTCTCATTGTCATTCCGGGGCGGTGCGCAGCATCGAACCCGGAATCTCGAGATTCCCCGATGCGCAATTGCGCATCTGCGGTCTGCGCTTCGCGCATCCCGGAATGACAATCGGTTACAGGAAAATCAACCCTTGGCGTCGCAGGCCCAGGCGCGGATCACGCATTCCTTGCCGCCGAACTTGTAGCATTCGCGGGTTGCCTCGTTCAGCGAGTTCGAAATACGCGGCCGCACCGCATAGCCGTGGGCGCCACAGGGATTTTTCATGTCGATGGCGAGCGCAGCACAAGCGCGCTTCATCGTGACCGCGGTGCATTCGCCCTTGCACTGCTTCAGCGCCGCGACGCGTGCGGCATCCTCGGCGGAATAGTCATAGGCCTGACCAAAGGCGCCGCATTTGCCGATCGCAAACGCGCCCGCAGCCCAGGATTCGGTGACGAGACGGGTCCCGCCAATAGCCAAAGTCAAGGCAAACACAAACAGCGCGCGGCGTTGCGCGGCAATGGTTGAAATGATCAAGAGCCCCTCCCCGGTCCAGCGGCCGGAATTTATCCGACAGGCCGTTGAGACTTGGTGAACGGGAGATTGAAATATCGGGCGAAGTCACTCTTGTCGCCATACCGCTCATGCCGATAGTAAGTAGCGGTTCACCTGGAAGCCTCGCAATCGTTACCGCCACCGCGCAGGTTTCCCCAACGCCGAGGCAACTTGCAAAATATGAGCCTTGATTGCCATGAGATATTTGTCGCTGATCGCGCTCGCCATCTTGCTGACCACTGCTCCTTGCCGCGCCGACGGACCAGGCAGCCTCTTTCGTGATGCCTACGCATGCCCGGAGCGAGGACCGTCTTCGGTGTGTGTCTATGGAAAAATTCCGGCAGGAAAGCAGGTAACGGTGCTCGCCAAGGGCTGGAAGAGCTCCGCCCTGCCGAAACAAACCTTCTCAAACGAGGGTGAGGATTTCAAAAATGGCGTCAAAACCAGCACACGGCTGCAGGTCGCCACGCCACCGGCAAAGGACGCCTTGATGATTGCCGTTTTGGCGGACGCCAAAGAGATCAATGAAATTTCTCTCAAAGAGGTTCAGGATGAAGCCGTCGTCGAAAGAATAGGCCGACATATCAAGAGTGCGAATGCACTGAATCTCGACCCAAATATTCGGTTGCTGAAGACGCGCCTGCTCAGGCTGTCGTCAACCCTCTTGCTATCGGAGTCATTCCTGGCCTCGCCTGACGACGCGGACGCCCTGGAGAAAGAATTGCCTACCGGATGCGGTGGTTGTGAAAACGTCCCGTTGCTGGTCGGGAAAGATGTGGAGGATCTCTTCAAGCCTGCTCGCTCCACCAAAGTTAATGTTGAGAGCATCTGCGGCGGCATCGACCTTGCGTTCGCGGTTTCTGGCCGCACTTACATCCTGAGCCACGCGCTTCGTTGTGAAAGCGACGCCTACTCAGCGACCCTGGTCCACGAGCTTTCGGGAAAGAAACCGAGGCTTGTCTTTAAGCTGGAAGGGGGACTGTGACGCGAAAAGCGGACGCGCACGTCGCTAACCCCGCCGCGCCGCTTCCAGCGCCTGCGGCGTATCGATGTCGAGAAAGGCGCCGTTGCCCTCGACCGGGACTTCGGCAACCGCCTCGCCGTGGCGGGCGATCAGATGCCGCGCGCCGATATCGCCGTCGAGCGTCATCAACTCGTTGAAGAAGCGCCGCGACCACAGTACCGGATTACCGCGCCGCCCGTCGGCGACGGGCACCACGATCAGGTTGCCGCGATCGGGTGCAAAGGATTCGATCAGCCGGTCGATCAGATGCGCATCGATCAGCGGCATGTCGCCCAGACAGATCACCGCGCCGTCGGCCGTGGGCGACACGGCCGATATGCCCGCCTTCACCGAGCTTGCGAGCCCGCCGGCGAAATCGGGATTGCGCACGAACCTCACCTTCAACCCGGCCAGCGCCTGCTCGACCAGATCGGCCTGATGGCCGGTGACGACGATGACGTCGGAGGCTTTTGAGGCCAGCGCCTGTTCGGTCGCGATCCGCACCAGCTTTTTGCCCACGAGCTCGGCGAGCAGCTTGTTGGGCCCGCCCATCCGGGTCGAGCGCCCGGCCGCGAGAATGATCGCGGATATGTTGCGGTTGTCTTCGGGTTCGGGCTTCTCGCGCGGCTGCGGCCGCGTGACGATCTCCATCAAGAGCCCGCCGACACCCATGCCCATCAGCTCGGCGCGGGTCACTTTCAGCCCGGCCAGAAGCCGCATCAGCACCCAGTCAAAGCCGTTCTCCACCGGCGAGCGCGCGCAGCCGGGCGCGCCCAGTACCGGCACGCCGCGGGCGCTGCCGATGAGGAGGAGATTGCCGGGATCAACGGGCATGCCGAAATGCTCGATCGCGCCGCCAATGCTGGTGAGCGAGGCCGGGATCACGTCGCGGCGGTCGGCGATCGCCGACGCCCCGAACACGATCACGAGCTCGGCGCCGAGCGCGAGCAATTCCTTGATGGAATTGGCCAGCACCTTCTCGTCATGCGTCACGCGGCGCTCGGCGATGATGGTGGCGCCTGCGGGCGCGAGCCGCTCGGCGGTGACGCGCAGCGTCTTGTCGATGACCTTTGGCGCCAGCCCCGGCAGCAGGGTCGAGACGATACCGACGCGCTTGATGACATAGGGCGCAATCCGCAGCGCGCCGTGGCCCGCCGCCTTCACCGCGGCGTCGCGCAGCTTTCCGTCAACGCCGAACGGAATGAGTTTTACGGTTGCGATCATCTCGCCTTCGACCACCGGCTTGTAGGCCGAAAGTGTGGCGAGCGTGATCGCCTCGTCGACGCCGTTGATGCGGTCGACCGCGGTGCGGTCGATCACCAAAATGCCGGCGCGCGCGGCGAACAGATTGGCGCGGCCGGTGAAGGCCCGCTCGACCATGATGCCTTCGCCGGTGACGGCCTGTGCGATCGAGGCCGCGGCAACGTCCTCGGAGACATCGCCCTGCTCCAGCCGCACCACGACGATTTCCTTTACACCGGCTTTCTTCAGCGCGTCGACCTCGGCAGCGCCCACGGTGGTACCCTTTTTCAGGACCAGAGATCCCTGGCGCAGGGTGTGCACGGTCACCCCGCCAATCGCTTCATCCGGACTGGCAGGACCAAACTTCATGCCGCTTCTTCTTTTTCTTTTGCCGGCAAACGCAATTGCGCGGTGATTTCCGCCATGATCGAGACCGCTATCTCCGACGGCGACACCGCGCCGATCGGCAGGCCAATCGGCGCATGAATGCGGGCGATGTCGGTTTCCCTGGCGCCCTGCGCCCGCAAGCGCTCGCCGCGCTTGGCGTGGGTTTTGCGCGAGCCGAGCGCGCCGATGTAGAAGCAGTCGCGCTGGAACGCATGCAGCAATGCGGGATCATCGATCTTGGGATCGTGTGTCACCGCGACGAACGCCGTGTAGTGGTCGACATTGAGCGGCGGCAGCGCGACGTCGGGCCATTCAGCGACCAGCGGCACGTCCGGAAAGCGCTCGGGGCTGGCAAAGGCCGTGCGCGGATCGACGACGGTGACGTCATAGCCAAGCGACTGCGCCATCGGCGCCAGCGCCTGGCTGATATGGACCGCGCCGATGATGACGAGTTTTGCCGTCGGCGCGTAGACATTCAGGAACAGCTTCTTGCCTGATACCTCGATGTTGCCGCTCTTGCCCATGCGCAGCGCCTTGTCGAGCTCGGCACGCAGGGGATCGGCGGCAAAGTCTTTCGCCTTCACCAGCCGCTGCTCACCGCTGGCGGTATCGGTGACCACAATGGCCGGACGCCGCGCGGCGCGCTCGGCATTGAGCTCTGCGAGGGTTTGCAGCTTCACGGTCAGCCTACCTTTTCGACGAACACGCGGATAGTGCCGCCGCAGGACAGCCCGACATTCCAGGCGGTCTCGTCGGCGACGCCGAACTCCAGCATCTTCGGCTTGCCGGTTTCGATCACGTCCAGCGCCTCGGTCACCACCGCGCCCTCGACGCAGCCGCCGGAAACCGACCCTAAGAAGGTGCCGTCATCGTTGATCACCAGGCTCGAGCCCGCCGGGCGCGGCGCCGAGCCCCAAGTCTCCACTACGGTCGCCAGTGCCACGCCATGGCCGGCCTTCTGCCAGTCCTCGGCGGCTTTCAGGATATCCTCGTCGCGATTGAGCATGGGCGCCTCTCTCAAGCTGCGGAGCGGATCAGGCTGCGGTGGTGCACCGGCAATGGGGAGGATAGCGCCTTGATCAGCCCCTGGATCGAA
The DNA here is from genome assembly GCA_963802585.1 of uncultured Alphaproteobacteria bacterium. Taxonomy (GTDB): domain Bacteria; phylum Pseudomonadota; class Alphaproteobacteria; order Rhizobiales; family Xanthobacteraceae; genus Bradyrhizobium. The sequence continues at coordinate 201,023 of CAWDJS010000009.1, forward strand.
CTCAAATTATGCACCGGGCGGAATTCGTCAACGTGCGGCAGCATCATTTTGATGCCCTGAGCCTTCGGTTCAAAGCCGCCATACCGCAACAGCGGGTTGAGCCAGATCAGCCGGCGGCAGGAACGGTGCAGCCGATCCATCTCGAAGGCAAGCTTGTCGTCCGCCTCCCGCTCGAGCCCGTCCGAGATCAGGAGCACGATGGCGCCCTGCCCCAGCACCCGCCGCGCCCACAGCTTGTTGAAGCTGTGGAGCGAGGTGGCAATGCGGGTACCCCCGGCCCAGTCCTGCACGCTGGCCGAGCAGCTCGCCAGCGCCTCGTCGGGATCGCGCTGGCGTAATGCCCGTGTCACATTGGTCAGCCGGGTGCCGAACAAGAATACCGAGACCCGCTTGCGGGCGTCGGTGATGGCATGCAGGAAATGCAGGAACAGGCGGGTATATTCGCTCATCGATCCCGAGATATCGAGCAGCGCCACGATCGGCGCCGGTTTCTCGATCCGCCCGAGTTTTCGGATATCGATGATCTCGCCGCCGGTGCGCAAAGAGGCGCGCAGGGTGCGGCGCATGTCGAGCCGAAGGCCGCGCGCGTCCGGCTGATAGCGGCGGGTTTCCAGCTCGGCCTGCGGCAATCGCATCTTTTCGATGGCGCGCGTGACCTCGGCAATCTCGGCCGCGCTCATCTGTGCAAAATCCTTCTTCTGCAGGATCTCCTTGTCGGAGACCGCAAGCCGCAGATCCTGCTCCTGGGCCTGCGGCTCCTCATGCATCGAGGGCTGTGCCATCGCCTCCTGCACCCGGCGCGAGGCCGGCGGCGGCTTCTTTTTGGCATGGGCCGGCAGCGGCACCGAGTCCAGCATGCTCTTCCACTCCTCCGCGGCGCGGAAGAACAGGTTGAACGCCTGCCTGAAGATCAGGGCATGCTCATGGCGCTTGACGAAGATCAATTCCAGGGTAGTGAAGACGTCGCTGCGGTTGCCGATCTCGATCAGCTGCAGCGCGTGCATGGCATCGATGACCGCGCCGGGGCCGACCGGAAGCCCGGCCGCGCGCAACGCACGGGCAAAGCCAATGACATTGTCGGCGATGTTGCCGGTCGGAGGTGCCAGATGATTGATGGCCATCGAATCCCTTCCGTCATTCCGGGGCGCCTCGCAGAGGCGAGCTATGGTGCGCAATTGCACACCTGAGAATCTCGAGATTCCGGGTTCGACGCTGACGCGTCGCCCCGGAATGACGAACATCGCTACGACGCGCGAACTAAGTCTCGCTCGTCGCTTCCTTCAAAACCTTGTTCAGCGCATCGCCCTGCATCCGCGCGATGTCGTCCTGATACTTCAACAGCGCGCCCAGCGTGTCGCCGACCATTTGCGCCGTCAGCGAGCGCGCGTCGAGCTCGGACAGCGCGGTCGCCCAGTCGATGGTCTCGGCCACGCCCGGCGACTTGTAAAAGTCCTGGTCGCGCAGCGCCTGCACGAAGCGCACCACCTGCTGCGACAGCTTTGCGGAGATGCCGGGCACGCGGCCCTTGACGATCGCAAGCTCGCGCTCGGCCGAGGGATAATCGACCCAGTGATAGAGACAGCGGCGCTTCAGCGCGTCGTGGATTTCGCGGGTACGGTTCGAGGTGATGATGACGATCGGCGGCTGCGGCGCCTTCACCGTGCCGAACTCGGGAATCGTGATCTGGAAGTCGGAGAGGATTTCCAGGAGATAGGCCTCGAAGGCTTCGTCGGCGCGGTCGAGCTCGTCGATCAGGAGCACGGGGGCTCCCGCCACATCCGGCTCCAGCGCCTGCAACAGCGGCCGCTTGATCAGGTAGCGCTCGCCGAAGATATCCGAGGAGATCTGGTCGCGGTCATGCTCGCCGGCGGCTTCCGCCAGCCGGATGGCGATCATCTGCGCCGCGCCGTTCCATTCATAGACGGCGGAGGCGACGTCGAGACCCTCATAGCATTGCAGGCGGATCAGCTTCCGCCCCAGCGCCGCCGACAGCACTTTTGCGATCTCGGTCTTGCCGACGCCGGCCTCGCCTTCCAGGAACAGCGGCCGGCCCATGCGCAGCGAGAGATAGGTCACGGTCGCCAGCGACCGCTCGGCGAGATAGCCGCGCGAGGTCAGCAGTTCGAGCAGCGCATCGACGGATGCAGGCAGGGCCGATGCGGTCATGGAAGAACTCTTGTTACGCCGCGGGCTGACACCCTCACTTGGCCGTCGCCGCTTCGACGGCGCGTCGCGCCAGCACCGCGATCAGATGCGCGCGATATTCGGCGCTGCCATGCAGGTCGCTGTTCAAGCCTTCCGCCGGCACGGTCATGCCGTCGAGCACCTTGTGCGAGAAGCGCTTCTTCAACGCTTCCTCGAACGAAGCGACGCGGAACACGCCGTTGGAACCGGCGCCGGTGACGGCCACGCGGACATCCGACGGCCGCTTGGCCACGAACACGCCGACCAGCGCGTAGCGCGAGGCCTGGTTGCGGAATTTGATGTAGGCCGCCTTCTTCGGCAGCGGAAACATCACCTTGGTGATGATCTCGTCGGCCTCGAGCGCGGTGGTGAACAGGCCCTGGAAGAATTCCTCCGGCTTCAGGCGGCGCTTGTTGGTGACGATGGTGGCACCGAGCGCGAGCACGGCCGCGGGATAGTCCGCGGTCGGATCGTTGTTGGCGAGCGAGCCGCCGAGGGTGCCTTTATGACGCACTGCGGGATCGCCGATCTGGCTGGCCAACTCCGCCAGCGCCGGGATCGCCTCGCCCACGATGGCTGAATTGGCGACGTCGGCGTGCTTGGCGGTGGCGCCGATCACGAGCGCGCGGCCCTTCATCTCGATGGTGTCGAGGCCTTCGACATGGGAGAGGTCGACCAGATGCGGCGGGCTCGCGAGCCGCTGCTTCATCACGGGCACCAGCGTGTGGCCACCTGCGATCAGCTTGGCGTCTTCGTTCTTGGCGAGCAGATTGGCGGCCTGCCGCACGGTGCCCGGACGATGATATTTGAATTCGTACATGAGAGGATTCCTCGCGCCCAGCGGGGCGGCGTTGTCGGTTATGCGAGATCGGACTTCGCCATCGCCTTGGCGCCGGCGGCGATCGACTGGACGATGTTCTGGTAGCCGGTGCAGCGGCAGAGATTGCCCTCGAGCTCCTCGCGGATCACCTGCTCGGAGAGCTCATGGCCCCTGCGGTGAACGAGGTCGACCGCGGTCATGATCATGCCGGGGGTGCAGAAGCCGCACTGCAGGCCATGATGCTCGCGGAAGGCCTCCTGCATCGGATGCAGCGGCGCGCCGTCGGCAGCCAGCCCCTCGATGGTCTTCACCTCGTGCCCATCGGCCATCACCGTGAGCGTGGTGCAGGACTTCACCGCCTTGCCGTCGAGATGCACGACGCAGGCGCCGCATTGCGAGGTGTCGCAGCCGACATGGGTACCGGTCAGCCGCAGATGCTCGCGCAGGAACTGCACCAGCAGGGTGCGGGGATCGATATTCGCGGAGACGGGATTGCCGTTAACGATCAGGGAAACCTTGGCCATCAGCACTCTCTTGATCTGCGTGCCGCATATCGGCGACGCAGCGTTGAAATCATTCCAGAGCCATAATATGGGCCCTTCCGGCAAGGGGCAACCTTGCCGGGACCGGGCCGGACATGACTTTAGCCCTCAACCGCCTTAGCCCTCTACAGCTTTGGCGAAATTGGCGAAGAACTCGTCGGCCAGTTTCTTGGCCGTGCCATTGATCAGGCGCTGGCCGAGCTGGGCCAGCTTGCCGCCGATCTGCGCCTCGACATTGTAGCTCAAGAGCGTGCCGCCATCCTTGTCGGCGAGCGCCACGGTCGCGCCGCCCTTGGCAAAGCCGGCGACGCCGCCCTCGCCCTCGCCCGAAATCTTGTAGCCATTGGGCGGGTCGAGATCGCTCAAGGTGACCTTGCCCTTGAAGCGCGCCGACACCGGCCCGACCTTCATCTTCGCCACCGCGCGAAAACCATGGTCGTCGGTCGCCTCCAGCTCCTCGCAGCCGGGGATGCAGGCCTTCAACACCGCTGGGTCGTTCAGCTTGGCCCACACCGCTTCGCGGCTTGCCGGAAGCTGGACCTCGCCGGTCATCGTCATCGCCATGGGGGCCTCCCGGAATACCCTGTTCTCTGACCCCAGTTAGAACACACGGGGGCGAAAAGGAAGGCCACCTTAGGACCATGTGGGATGCATATTCGCACACGCGAGATGCCCGGCCGCGGCGCTTTGGGATTGGCAGGGGCCGGTGAGAAATGGTTAGGTCGCGCGCACCATGAGCACCGCCCTTTCCCCCTTGCTCGCGCCGATGCTGTCGAGCGCCGCCATGCGCGTCGTCTGCGATGACGCGACGATGCTGCAGCACATGCTCGATTTCGAAGCAGCCCTGGCGCGCGCCGAAGCCGCGACGGGCGTAATTCCCGAGGGGGCCGTCGAGGCGATTGCGAAAGCCTGCAAGGCCGAATCATTAGACATTGCAGCACTCGCGGAAGCCGCCACCCGCTCCGGCAATCTCGCCATTCCGCTGGTCAAGGCGCTGACGTCCGCGGTCGCCAAGTCAGACGCGGAGGCCGCGCGTTATGTGCATTGGGGTGCAACCAGCCAGGACGTGATCGATACGGCGGCAATGCTGACCCTTCGTGCCGGCATCGATGTGCTGCTGGCTGATCTCGATCGCGCCATCGCGGGCTTTGCGGCGTTGGCGCGAAAACACCGCCACACGGCGGTGGTGGCGCGCACCTGGCTGCAGCATGCGCTGCCGATGCCGTTCGGATTGAAGCTCGCGGAGTACGCCGCGGCGCTGCATCGCTCGAAGCTGCGGCTGCAGCGGCTGCGCCAAGAGACGCTGGCGCTGCAATTTGGCGGCGCCGCCGGCACGCTCGCCGCCCTCGGCGACAAAGGGCTTGCGGTCAGCGAAGCGCTGGCGCGAGAGCTGAAATTGCCGCTGCCCGAGGCGCCCTGGCACACCCACCGCGACCGCATCGCCGAAGCCGCTTCCGTATTCGCGATCCTCGCCGGCAGTTGCGGCAAGATCGCGCGCGACGTTTCGCTGATGATGCAGACCGATGTCGCCGAAGCTTTTGAGCCTGCGGGCGAAGGCCGCGGCGGCTCCTCCACCATGCCGCACAAGCGCAATCCCGTCGCGGCCGCGAGCGCGCTGGGCGCCGCGACCATGGCGCCCAACCTCGCCGCCACGATCTTTGCCGCGCAGGTGCAGGATCACGAGCGCAGCGCCGGCCCCTGGCATGCGGAATGGCCGACCTTGCCGGCGCTGATGCTGGTCACCTCGGGCGCGCTTGCGGCGGTCGTCGATCTCGCCGAGGGACTGGAAGTCGATGCGGTACGGATGCGCGCCAATCTCGATGCGACGCACGGGCTGATCATGGCGGAGGCCGTCACCTTCGCGCTCGCCGAAAAGATCGGCAAGAGCGACGCGCATCATCTGATCGAAGCCGCCAGCAAGAAGGCGGTCGCCGATAAAAAGCATCTGCGCGATGTGCTAACAAGCAATTCGAAAGTGACTGATCATCTCGATGCGAAGAAGATTGCCGGGCTGTTCGAGCCGATGGCCTATCAGGGCGTCTCGCAGGCCCTGATCGACCGGCTGCTCGCCTCGCTCGAAACGAAATAGACGGAGACTTATTTCGATGCCCATGATCGATGCCGACGGTTGCCTGCTCAATGTGTCCGTCGAGGGCCGCGACGGCGGGCCGACATTGATGCTGTCGAACTCGCTCGGCACCAACCTCGGCATGTGGGAGCCGCAGATCAAGGCACTGACGCAGGTGTTCCGCGTCATCCGCTACGACCGCCGCGGCCACGGCAAGTCGCAGGTCCCGCCCGGCCCCTATTCGATGGAGCGTTTCGGCCGCGACGTGCTCGCGATCCTCGATGATCTCAACATCGAGAAGGTGCATTGGTGCGGGCTCTCGATGGGCGGCATGGTCGGGCAATGGCTTGGCGCCAACGCGCCCGAGCGGATGGGCAAGATCATCCTGTCCAACACCGCCTGCTATTATCCCGATCCGGCCAACTGGTTGAACCGCATCAAGGCGGTGAAGGAAGGTGGCATCGCCGCCGTCGCAGACACCGTGATCGCGAGCTGGCTCACCGCGGATTTCCGCGAGCACGAGCCGCAGATCACCGCGAACCTGAAGGCGATGCTGCTGGCGTCGCCCGTGCCCGGCTACCTCGCCTGCTGCGAGGCGCTGTCGACGCTCGACCAGCGCGAGCTGCTGCCCCAGATCAAGAGCCCGACGCTTGTGATCGCCGGCCGCCACGACATGGCCACGCCCATTGCCGCGGGCGAGTTCATCCGCAGCAAGATTCCCGGCGCGAGCCTGACCATTCTCGACGCCGCCCACATTTCCAATGTCGAGCAATCGCACGCCTTCACCGACGCGGTGGTCGGCTTCTTGACGCAACGGTAGTGTAATTCGTTATTCCGGGGCGATGCGCAGCGTCGAACTATGGTGCGCAATTGCGCACCGGAGAATCTCGAGATTCCCCGATGCGCAATTGCGCATCTGTAGTCTGGTCGGACCATCCCGGAATGACGGAGGAAAAAAAATGGACGACCAACAGCGCCGCGACGGCGGCATGGGCCAGCGCCGCAAAGTCCTGGGCGGTGCCTGGGTCGACAAATCGATCACCAACCGCAACGCCTTCAATACCGACTTCCAGGACCTGATCACGCGCTATGCCTGGGGCGAGATCTGGACCCGGCCGCATTTCGACGAGCGCACCCGCCGCGTGCTCGTGATCGGCACCCTGGTCGCGCTCGGCAGTTGGGACGAGTTTCGCCTGCATGTGCGGGCAGCGCTTGCCGAAGGCGGTTTTTCGCCCGACGACATCAAGGAGATTCTGCTGCAGCAGGCGATCTATTGCGGCGTACCGGCCGCCAATCACGCCGTGAAGGAGGCGTCAGCCATTATTGAGGATCTGGGGCTGTTGAAGCGGTAGCTCTTCAGCAGGCTGTTGCGCAGCTTCCACCGTCCTTGCCTCCGCCGGGCGCTCCACCAGCAGCACGATCGCCGTGCCGAGCAGCATCAACAGCTCGGTCGCGTGCAGCCGCATGGCTTCCGCCTCGTGCACGTAGGAGGCCATCAGCATCATGGCAAAGCAGATCAGGCTGCCGAGGCCGAGCGCGATCGCGAGCGCCTCGTTGCAGCCCCCCGCTTTCCGAATCGAAGGCCGGCAAAGCAGCACGAGGAAGATGGCGAAGAACGCCACCACCGTCATTCGGGCGAGCGCCAGCAGCCAGGCGGTGCGCACCATGCCGGCCGCGGCGAACTGCAGATAGTCGCTGCCGAAGAACGCGACCGCGACGTTCGGCCGCTCATAGAAGGAATGGATCGGCGCCTCCATGATCCTGTAGGCGAGGATGGCCCAGGTCGGGATGAAATAGGCCGCCAGCAGCGCGCCGTTGAATGAGCTGATCCGCCAGTTCGTGGACATGTCGCTTCCCGCAGTCGCCGGGCGTGCTGTGAGGCGACACACCCTTTGCGGCGAAGTAACTCCCTTAAAGTGAGAGCAGCAATGTAAACCCTTTGTTTACCTTAATACGGTCGGATCCACGCCCTTGGCCGGTCCCATACCTTTGTCTGGGCGGGAACCTTACGACCCCGCCCTCGCCTTTCTTGCCGCGATCTGTTGCAGCGCCCAGCGTGCATTCTTCCTGACATCCGGATCGCCGTCGCTGGCTACCAGCGCAAGATAGGCCTCGCCTTCGGCGACGGCGATTTCTCCCAGTGCCGCAGCTGCTTCCTTGCGCAAATTGGCCTGTTCATGGGTGATACAGCCGCCGATCGGGCGCACGGCGCGTTCGATCTTCATCTTGCCGAGGCTGCGGATCGCCTTCAGCCGCACCTGCCAGAACTCGTCATTGAGGCACGAGACCAGTTGATCGGCCGCCAGCGCGCCGTTGCTGTTCAGTCCCAGCGTCTCCGCGGCCATCTCGCGGACCATCCAGTCCTCGTCTTTCAGCGCGCGCATGATGGTCTCTGCGGCCGTCTTCAGCTGCGAAAACGCCAGTGCGCTGACGGCGGCGCGTCTGACATGCGCGTCGGGATCATGGATCAGCGCCGTCAGGGCCGGGATCGACTCTTCCAGCTTCAGGAATCCGATGACGCTGATGGCCTGGACGCGAACCGCCGCATCCGGGTCCTGCAGCGCTTCGAGCGCGGGTTTCAGCGTATCCTTGCGGCGCAGCTCCTTCAGTGCCCGCAAGGCACCCATGCGGACGAAAGCGTGGGCATGCTTGACCAGCGGCAGGATGACGTCGGCGCAGGCCGGGTCCTTGAACTCGGCCATGCTGTCGGCCGCCGCCGTCGCCACGATCCGCTCGGGGTCGACCAATAGCTTCACAAGTGCCGTGGCCGCTCCCGGCCCGTCGAATTCGCCGAGCGCCATCGCGACCTGCTGGCGCACGCCGGAGTCGGGATCGGCGACCATCTTGGCAAGGTGCCCGACCGCGGCGGGATCGCCGGAATGACCGAGCGCGATGATGGCGACGCGACGCTCGCCCGGATCGGCGGCCTGCAGCCGCTCGTCGGCATCGTCGAGATCGTCGTAGGACTCGAACGGGCTTGCCATGTTCACCTCAACAGATAGGGAATGTTGACGGTGACGGCGCCGGTCGGGCAATCGGCCTCGCAGGGCATGCAGTACCAGCATTCGTCATAGGCCATGTAGGCCTTGCCGGTCATGTCGCTGATGCGCAGGACATCGAGCGGGCAGACATCGACACAGACGGTGCAGCCCTTGTCCGCGATGCATTTGGCGTCGTCGACGACCACCGGCACCGAGGTTTGATAGGTAGCGAGAGGCATCCTCAAATCTCCTGTTGCTTTGCGTTGCGGCGTTTTACGCGCTGACCCGGATGCGCTGCTTGTCGTAAAGGTCCTTCTCGTCGTCAGCGATCGGCACCACATAGGGCTGCACGGCTCGCTTCACGCTCGTCATCCTGCCGTCCTGCTTGCTCAACAGCGTGTGGCAGAACCAGTTCTCGTTGTCCTTCTCGGGGAAGTCCGTGCGCAGGTGATAGAGGCCCCAGCGGCTCTCCTCGCGATAGAGCGAGGCGTGGGCGGCCATGTCGGCGCAATCCATGATCGACTGCACCTCGAGCGCCCGCAACAGCTCGTGCGCATTGCGCGCGATCATGCGCTCCTGCATGTCCTGCCGCGCCTCGGCAAGGCGGCGCATGCCAAGCTCGTATTTGCGCGTGACCTTCGGCGGCTGCAAATAGTCGTTCACCAGGCGGCGGGTCTTGTATTCGATCTGGTTCGGGGGGATTCCATCCTCGCGCCTGGTCGGCGCCAGCACGCGCTCGCGTTCCAGCGCGACCTCGCCCGCATTGAACTCCGCGAAATCATGGCTGTCGGCGAATTCCATCGCGTCGATGCCCGCGACCGATCCGTTGGTGAACGCACCGAGCATGTAGTTGTGCGGCACGCTCGCCATATCACCCGCGGCATAAAGGCCGGGCACGGTGGTGCGCGCATTGTCGTCGACGAATACGCCCGAGGCGCTGTGGCCGGAGCAGAAGCCGATCTCGGAGATATGCATCTCGATCGATTCGTTGCGGTAGTCGACGCCGCGTCCCTGCTGGAACAGGCCGCGCGTCGGACGCTCGACCTTGTGCAGCGTCGATTCGATCTCCTCGATGGTGTTCGGATGCAGATGCTTGAGCTGGAGGAACACCGGACCCTTGCCAGACAGCAACTCGTTGTAGAACTCGAGCATCATCTGGCCCGACCAATAATCGCATTCGATGAAGCGCGAGCCCTCGTTGTTGGCGGTGTAGGCGCCGAAGGGACCGGCGACATAGGCGCAGGCCGGGCCGTTATAGTCCTTGATCAAGGGATTGATCTGGAAGCATTCGAGGTTCGCGAGCGCGGCGCCCGCGTGATAGGCCATGGCGTAGCCATCGCCGGAATTGGCGGCATTCTCGTAGGTGCCGAACATGTAGCCTGAAGTGGGCAGACCCAGCCGGCCAGCGGCGCCCATGCACAAAATCACCGCCTTGGCCTTGATGACGAGCATTTCGGCGGTGCGCGTGTTGACGCTGATTGCGCCCGCGATGCGGCCATCGGCGGACTTCAGGAGCCGCGTCGCCATGTAGCGGTTGGAGATCAGAATACGGGCGCGGCGAAGCTGGCGATACAGCGCCTTCTTTACGGTTTCGCCGTTCGGCATCGGCAGCACATAGGTGCCGATATGATGCACCTTCTTGACGGCATAATCGCCATTCTCGTTTTTCAGGAAGCGGATGCCAAAGCTGTCGAGCTCCTCGACGATTTTGTAGCAGTTCTGGGCGTATTTATAGACGGCCTTCTGATCGACGATGCCGTCATTGGCGATCGTGATCTCCTTGGTGTACTGCTCCGGCGTCGCATAGCCGGGAATGACGGCGTTGTTCAGCCCGTCCATGCCCATCGAGATCGCGCCCGAGCGCTTGACGTTGGCCTTTTCGAGCAGAACGACATTGGCCTTGGGATTTTTCAGCTTGGCCTTCAGCGCCGCCATCGGCCCGGCAGTGCCGCCTCCGATCACCAGCACATCGCAGGACACCTCCGAAAGGCCGTCGACTATCTCATCCATCGCCATCATTCGCTCCTCAATCGACGGCGCCCAGCCATCATGACATCAGACTTGTTCAAGCGGCTTTCCGGCGATAGCAATTAGTTGTCGGGGCGACGCAGAAAGCCAATCTTTGGTCCGTTTGCCCAACGCAGCGCCGCAATTTGACCAACAAACGGGCATGCGCCGTCTTCACCGCTCGGCAAAAGCCTTCTCGATCACGAAGTGTCCGGGTTCGCTGTGGCTGCCCTCGATAAATCCCCGCGCCGTCAACATCATGCGCAGTTCCTCTAGCATCGAGGGACTGCCGCACAGCATGATGCGATCGGTTTCCAGGTCGAGCCCGGAGAGGCCGATGTCGGAGAAGAGCTGCCCCTGCTCGATCAGGTCGGTGATCCGGCCATGATTGCGGAAGGGCTCACGCGTCACGGTCGGATAGTAGATGAGCTTGTCCTCGATCATGGGACCGAACAGCTCGTGCTCGCGAAGACTATCGACGAGGCGTTCGCCATAAGCGAGCTCCGAGACCTGCCGGCAGCCATGGGCCAGCACGACGGTCTCATAGGATTCATAGATCTCGGGGTCCTTGATCAGGCTGGCGAAGGGCGCAAGCCCCGTTCCGGTCGAGAGCAGCAACAGCCGCTTGCCCGGAATGAGATTGCCGGCGATCAGGGTGCCGGTCGCCTTGCGCCCGACCAGGATGATGTCGCCTTCCCTGATCTTCTGCAGGCGCGACGTCAGCGGTCCGTCCGGTACCTTGATCGAGAAGAATTCCAGCGCCTCTTCGTGGTTGGCGCTTGCCATGCTGTAGGCACGCAGCAGCGGCCGGCCGTCGACCTCCAGGCCGATCATGGCGAACTGGCCGTTCTCAAAACGAAAGCCGGGATCGCGTGTCGCGGTGAAGCTGAACAGGGAGTTGGTCCAGTGCTTGACCGACAAAACCATTTCCCTCTGAAAGGCGCTCATCGTCATTCTCTCCGTTGTTCGAGCGACGAACGTTTTGGCGAGAACCGAATCTCAGGCAATGAAGAAGCGCGTTTCCCGGTCGATTAGTTTCTAACTTTGCCGATCGATCGTCTGACATGACGCAGCGGGAGACGTTTCCGCTGCTGCTTCGACGAGACGCACCTCGCTGAGGCAATTAGTTGCTATCGATGCAGCGTCCGCCCCTTTATGCAGTGGGTTGAGGAGATCACGACCATGACGGCTGGGGTTGCGCCGACCGTGACGGAATACGAATTGAGCGCCGATCTTTCGGAGCTGGTCGTGCGCTCGCCGGGCGATCATGAGGTCTCGTTCACGGCGGAGCGGCTTCGCTCCGCCTGCAAATGCGCACACTGTACGCGCGCGCGAATCGATGAGCGCTTTCCCGAGCGCTTCCCCGGAATTGCCATCGTCGGCGTCACGGATCTCGGCTACGGGGTGAACATCGCCTTTTCCGACGGTCACTGGCGCGGCATCTATCCCAAGTCCTACCTGATGGACCTCGCTGCCCGTTGATTCGGCTGGGATTTCCGTGATTTTCGGCAGTCTGCAAGGCCGGCCCGTCTGGCATGAACATTGCTGCTTTTGGGATCAGCTTGGACAATCCAGAGGCGGATGATGTTGCTGCAGGCGGTAAATTCGGGACGCGGAAGCGTTCCCTCGACGCAGAAGTCCGCTGCCAGCTCCTCCCTGCTTCTTACCGAGAATCAGCAGTCGATCGGCGGTCCACCCCTGTTGATGGAAAAGCTCACCTTGCGCGAGCGGGAAATGGTCCTGAAGCAGGGACGCCGCAAGGTGCTCAATCGCGGCCAGACCCTGTTCAGCCAGGGCGCCAAACATGACGGCATTTTTCTGATCGAGAGCGGTCGCATCCGCGTTTTCTACACTTCTCCGCTCGGCCGCGAGATCACGCTCGCCTATTGGCAGGTCGGCAACTTCGTCGGCGGACCGGAAGTGTTCGACACCGGCGTTCATCAATGGTCAGGCGTCGCATCCAGCAACTCCAGCGTCGTGCAACTGCCGGGCAAGGAGCTGCGCGCGCTGGTCGCCGAAATCCCGAATCTCGCGATCGGGCTGATCGAGGGTCTGAGCTTCAAGGGCAAATGCTATTCGGCGATGGCGCAGATGCTGGGGACGCGCTCGATCACGCAGCGGCTCGCGCATCTCTTGCTGCAACTGGTGGAACTCTACGGGGTCGAGGACCCCGACGGCACCGTCATCGCTGCCGCCTTCACCCATGCCGACATCGCCCACATGGTCGGCGCGACAAGGCAATGGGTCACGATCAGTCTGAAGCGGATGCAGGAGAAGCAGATCGTGCTGAGCAAACGCTCGCAGATAGTGGTCTGTCGGCCGGACCTCCTCGAGGAAATGCGGGGTCAGGCCGCGGACTAAAATTGATGCACATCTGATCGGCGTTCGGGGTCGAAAATGCCCAACGACTATGCAACCGGGCTTTGGCGGCAACTAATCCACCCTGATGGCAAGTCCGGATTTGCCCTCTGCACGACGCCAACCAATCATGGCGACGCAGCACCTCCAACCGGAAGAGGATGAGAATGGCCCGCCATCTTGCAACACTCTCGATCGCGATATCGGTGACAGCGTTGATGCTGGCGCGGCCCGCAGCCGCAGAGACCATCACGATCGGTATCGGTACGCAGGACACCACGACCAACACGGCCACGGCCGGAACGGTGATCAGGCAGCTACACCTCCTGGAGAAATATCTGCCGACCGACGGCAAATACGCCAACATCAAGTTCGAGCTGGAATGGCAGAACTTCACCTCGGGCCCGCCCGTCACCAATGCGATGATGGCAAACAAGCTGCAGTTCGGCATGATGGGCGACTATCCCCTGATCGTGAACGGCTTCACCTTCGAGAATAATCCTGAAAGCAAGAGCCGCCTGATCGCGGTGGCCGCCTACAGCCTCGCCGGTTCGGGCAACGGCATCGTCGTCCACAAGGATTCGCCCTATTACGAACTCGCCGATCTCAAGGGCAAGCTCGTCAGCGTTCCGTTCGGCTCCGCCGCGCACGGCATGGTGCTGAAGGCGATGCAGGACCGCGGCTATCCCGCAGATTTCTTCCAGCTCGTCAGCCAGAGCCCCGAAGTCGGCTCGACCAATCTGCAGGAGAAGAAGATCGACGCGCATGCGGACTTCGTGCCGTTCGCGGAGCTGCTGCCGTTCCGCGGCTTCGCGCGCAAGATTTTTGACGGCGTGGAAACCAACCTGCCGACATGGCACGGCGTCGTGGTGCGTACCGATTTCGCGGAGAAATATCCGGAAGTCGTCGTCGCCTATGAAAAGGCCATCATCGCCGCCAACCAATGGCTGCGCGCCGATCCGAAGCTCGCGGCGGAGAAAATCCAGGAATGGACCGGCACCAACAAGGAAGTCGTCTACATCTTCCTGGGCCCCAGCGGCAACATGACGACCGATCCGACCATCAAGCCGGCGCTGATCGATGCTGCCGCAGCCGACGTCAAGGTGTTGCAGAACCTCGGACGGATGAAGGAGTTCGATCCCAGGAAGTGGGTCGACGATTCCTACATCCGCAAGGCTTATGCCGAAATGAAGCTCGACTACGACGCGCAGCTTGCCAGCACCAAGAACTACGAAATCTCCGGCGAGGACAAGTTCTGCAAGAAGCCGATCACCGATCCCAGGAAATCCGGCGAAGTCTGGGTCGATGACCAGGGCATTCTTCCGTTCTCGAGCGCGGCCTGCACGCTCGGCGCCTACGCGGATTTCAAGGCCAAGGGCAAGAAGATCAACGTCGCCTACGTCTTCGATACCTCGCGCGGCATCAAGCTGTTCGCCGACCAGGCTTTCTTCGCGGTCGCGCCCGGCGAGATCGCGCCGTTCCTGCTGAAGAAGGATGCAGAAGCCTATGCCGCCAAGATCAATGGCAAGGTTCTGGGCTTTGACGACGCGGTCAAGGCGGCCGTCGGTGGAGGCAAGACGTGAGCAGCTCCGCCATCCTGCGCCGCCGGGAGGAAGCCGTGACGACAGCCGTCGCTGCCGAATCGGAACCGGCGCCCGCCGTCGTGCCGGCTCCCAGGTCCTCTTCGCTCGGTGAGCTGGCCGCGCGCTGGTACCGGCTCAACAGAGCCAGGCTGCGCGCCGTCGCGCTGGCCGCAGTCTCGCTGATCGTCTTCCTGATCGTCTGGCATCTGCTCACGAAGTATCGCGTGGTGTTCTTCGTACGCTTCACCAACGTACCCTCTCCGATCGAGGTCTATGCGAGCTTCACCCGCGCGATCCACGATCCCAAATTCCTGATGCATCTGCTCTTGAGCTGCCGCCGCATCCTGATCGGTTTCTCGCTCGCGGCCATCGTCGGCGTTCCTCTCGGCCTGGTGATGGGCCGCTTCAAGCTGATCCACGAAATCATCTTCCCGGTGGCGGAAGTGCTGCGACCGATCCCGGCGATTGCCTGGGTGCCGATGGCGATCATGCTGTGGCCGACCAACGAGCAGAGCATCGTCTTCATCACCTTCCTCGGCTCGTTCTTTCCGATCCTGGTGAACACCCTGCACGGCATGTCGCTGGTCGACCCCGTGCTGGTGCGGGCCGCGCAATGCCTGGGGGCGCGCGAAAGCTCGATCTTCCGCGAAGTCTATTTCCCGGCATCGCTACCCCACATCTTCACGGGGCTCACGGTCGGCATGGGGGTTGCCTGGGTGTCGCTGATCGCTGCCGAAATGATCTCGGGCCAATACGGCATCGGCTACTTCACCTGGGAAGCCTATTCGCTGGTCCAGTATGCCGACATCGCGCTCGGCATGATCGCAATCGGCGTGTTGGGATTAGGCTCGAGCCTGCTGATCCGCGGCGCGGGGCATCTTGTCATGCCATGGAGGTCGACATGAGCCGGGTCGAGCGCCAGATCGATACGCGCCCGCCCCAGGGCCATATCGAGGTGAAAAATTTCGCGCTGAGCTACGAAACCATCGAGGGTTCGGTCGAAGCGGTCGGCAACACCCAGATCCACGTGAAGCCGGGCGAGTTCGTCTCGATCGTGGGTCCCTCGGGTTGCGGGAAGTCCACCCTGTTGAACGCCGTAGCTGGCTTTCTGAAGCCGACTACGGGTTCGGTGACCGTCGACGGCGAAGTGGTCAACGGGCCGAGTGCCGAGCGCGGCATGGTGTTCCAGCAATATTCGCTGTTTCCGTGGAAGACGGTGCGGGAGAATGTCGAGTTCGGGTTGAAGATGCGCGGCATGCCGCGCGCCCAGCGCGAGCGCGCGGCGCGTACGCTGCTTGGGCTCGCCGGGCTCGAGGCATTCGAGAAACATTATCCCGAGCGCCTCTCCGGCGGCATGAAGCAGCGTGTCGGCATCGTGCGCGCGCTGGCGACGGGTCCGAAGGTGTTGCTGCTCGACGAGCCCTTTGGCGCGCTGGATGCGCAGACCCGTGTCATCATGCAGCAGATCCTCACCAATCTCTGGCAGCGGCTGAAGATCTCGGTGCTGTTCGTGACCCACGACATCGACGAGGCGATCTTTCTGTCGGACCGGGTCTATTGCATGACGGCCCGTCCAGGCTCGATCAAGGCGGAAATTCCCATACCGCTGGAGCGGCCCCGCCAGCAATCGATGATGATGTCGTCGGAATTCCTGGCGCTCAAGCGCGGGCTGATGTCGCTGATCCGCGAGGAAAGCCTCAAAGCCATGGGCGGCGAGATCACTGAGCTCGGCATGCAGGGCCTGAACATCGATCTGCACGGCCACTCGCTCGCCGAGATTCTTTGACTGCGATATGCGGCCCGAAGGGCCTTATGACGGGCCAAAAGAGACAGCGCAAAAGAAAAGTCCCGCCTTGCGGCGGGACCTTCCTCGTTAACTCGCCTCGCCCGAACTACCGGCCCTTGCCGGGGTCCTGTTGCTGCTGGCCCGGCTTCTGCTGGCCGCCGCCCTGCTGCTGCTGACCGGGCTTCTGTCCCGGGTTCTGCTGACCCGGATTCTGGGTCTGCTGGCCAGGTTTCTCATTCGGATTGCTCATTCGGGGTCTCCCTTGTTGAACACAAGTTGGGATCAACCCCTGCCCGACCAATTGGTTGCGCGGGAACGGGGGTTCCCCGGCGTTTTTAATGTGTCGATGGAATGTCACGGCGGGGGCGGCGGAACCGGCTGTAGAAACAACCCTGTACAAGCCCTTTGGACTATGCCCCGCGCTGTTGCCGCACCCGGTTCCCACCTGTTAGAAAACGGCACGACGTGAGCGTTCCAGGCTGCCCGGGGGCCCGCGCCGCGTCGTCGTCACAAAGCGGCAGCATGGAATATTTCGCCCAGCAGCTCATCAACGGCCTCGTGCTCGGCTCGATCTACGGGCTGATCGCGATCGGCTACACCATGGTCTACGGCATCGTCGGCATGATCAATTTCGCCCATGGCGATATTTTCATGATCGGCGGATTCATCGCGCTGATCTCGTTCCTGGTGCTGGTGTCGTTCGGGATGACCACGGTACCCGTGATCCTCTTGATCGTCCTGCTGGTCTCGATGGCGATCACCGCGCTCTATGGCTGGACCGTGGAGCGCATCGCCTACCGGCCGCTGCGCCATTCCTTCCGTCTCGCGCCGATGCTGTCGGCGATCGGCATGTCCTTCGTGCTATCGAATTACTCGCAGGTCGCGCAAGGCGCGCGCGTGAAACCGGTACCGCCGATCATCACCGGCGGCTACACGCTGCATGAAAGGGCCGGCGGCTTTGCCGTACAGCTCTCCAACATCCAGATCGTCGTGGTGCTCACCACCATCGTGCTGCTTGCGATTTTCACCTGGCTCGTGGCGCGCACGCGGCTCGGGCGCGACATGCGCGCCTGCGAGCAGGACCAGACCATGGCCGCGCTGCTTGGCGTGGATGTCGACCGCACCATCTCCATGACCTTCGTGATCGGTGCGGCGCTGGCCGCCGTCGCCGGCATGATGTACCTGCTGTATTACGGCCTGGTCGATTTCTACATGGGCTTTGTCGCGGGCATCAAGGCGTTCACCGCGGCCGTGCTCGGCGGCATCGGCTCGCTGCCCGGCGCCATGCTGGGCGGGCTTGCGATCGGCCTGATCGAGACGCTGTGGTCGGCCTATTTCTCGGTCGAGTACAAGGACGTCGCCGCGTTCTCGATCCTGATCGTGGTGCTGATCTTCATGCCGACCGGCCTGCTCGGCCGGCCCGAAATCGAGAAAGTCTGAGCGCGTGGCGGCATCCGCGCCCGACTCCGCCCCGGCCGCGCGGGCCCTGGGGATCCCGTTCATCCTGAAGAAGGCCTTGATCAGCGCAGGACTCGCGCTGGTCTTGTTCTCGCTGATGGTCGGCATCCGCACCGAGGCCGGACCGACGGGCCAATTGATCTACTGGACGCGGTTCGGCGATCTCGCGGCCCTCGTCGGCGCCGTGTTCGGCGGCAGCATCGTGATCGAGCTGTTGCGGCAATGGCTGGGCCCGGCCGACTCGCGCCAGCTCATTCCGCCGTCGGTGCAGCATGGGCTATCGATCGCCGGCCGGCTGGTGGCGCCGGCGCTGCTGATCTTCACGCTGCTGGTGCCGGTGATTTTCTATGACCAGCGCTACATTCTCGACCTCGGCATTCTCGTGCTGACCTATGTGATGCTGGGCTGGGGACTGAATGTCGTGGTCGGCCTCGCCGGCCTGCTCGATCTCGGCTATGTCGCCTTCTACGCGGTCGGCGCCTATTCCTACGCACTGTTGGCCACCAATTTCGGCCTGTCGTTCTGGATCTGCCTGCCGCTCGCGGGCATCCTCGCTTCGCTCTGGGGCGTGATGCTCGGCTTTCCGGTCTTGCGGCTGCGCGGCGACTATCTCGCCATCGTGACGCTGGCCTTCGGCGAGATCATCCGCCTCGTCATCATCAACTGGCAGAGTCTCACCGGCGGCCCGAATGGCATCTCCACCATTCCGCGCCCGACCTTGTTCGGCATTCCGCTGACCAACACCGAAGACGGGCTCGCGGCCAAACTCGGCATCGAGTTCTCGCCGACCCATCGCATCGTGTTCCTGTTCTATCTGATCCTGGCGCTCGCGCTGCTCACCAACTGGGTCACGATCCGCCTGCGGCGGCTGCCGATCGGGCGCGCCTGGGAAGCGCTGCGCGAGGACGAAGTCGCCTGCCGCGCGCTCGGCATCAACACCACCACGACCAAGCTCACCGCGTTTGCGACCGGCGCCATGTTCGGCGGCTTTGCCGGTGCGTTCTTCGCGACCCGGCAGGGTTTCATCAGCCCGGAATCCTTCACCTTCCAGGAATCGGCGCTGGTGCTTGCCATCGTCGTGCTCGGCGGGATGGGCTCGCAGCTCGGCGTGGCGCTGGCCGCACTCGCCATGATCGGCGGCTTCGAGCTGTTCCGCGGCCTCGAGCAATACCGCATGCTGGTGTTCGGCATCGCCATGGTGCTGATCATGATCTGGCGGCCGCGCGGGCTGATCGGCCATCGCGCGCCGACGGTGTATCTGAAGCGGGCGCAGGCGATCTCCTCCGACCTCGTCAAGGAGGGGCACGGATGAGCGGCGAGACCATTCTCACCGTCGGGCATTTGACCATGCGCTTCGGCGGCATCGTCGCCGTCAACGATCTCTCCTTCGCAGCCGGCCGGAAGAAGATCACCGCCCTGATCGGCCCGAACGGCGCCGGCAAGACCACAGTGTTCAACTGCATCACCGGCTTTTACAAGCCGACCAGCGGCAGCCTACGGCTCGCCCGCGACGATGCCGCCGAGATCGCGCTGGAGCGGCTGAACGATTTCCGCATCTCCAAGCAGGCCAAGGTCGCCCGCACCTTCCAGAACATCCGGCTGTTTCCCGGCATGACCGCGCTCGAAAACCTGATGGTGGCGCAGCACAACGCGCTGATGCGGGCGTCGGGCTTGACCTTCCTCGGCCTGATCGGCGCGCCGGTCTATCGGACGGCGGAGAAGCGCGCCATCGATCTCGCAAAATTCTGGCTCGATCGCATCGGCCTGATCGACCGCGCCGACGACGCCGCCGGCAATCTGCCCTATGGCGACCAGCGGCGGCTCGAGATCGCGCGCGCGATGTGCACCGAGCCGGCGCTGCTCTGCCTCGACGAGCCCGCGGCCGGCCTGAACGCGCGGGAAAGCGCGGCGCTGAGCGAGCTGCTGTTGTCGATCCGCAACGACCAGGGCACCTCGATTCTCCTGATCGAGCACGACATGAGCGTGGTGATGGAAATATCCGACCATGTCGTGGTGATGGATTATGGCGTCAAGATCGCCGAGGGCGCGCCGCAGCAGGTCCGCGACGATCCGAAGGTGATCGCGGCCTATCTCGGCGCCGACGAGGAAGAAGCCATCGCCGTGATGGAGAGCGGCACGTGATGGCGCCGGCTACGCCCCTGCTTGCGATCCGCGGCCTGCGCGCGGCCTATGGCAAGATCGAGGCGCTGAAGGGCGTCGATCTCGACATCAATGCCGGCGAGATTGTTGCCCTGATCGGCGCCAATGGTGCCGGCAAGTCGACGCTGATGATGACCATCTTCGGCCGCCCGCGCGCCCGCGCCGGAAATATCCTGTTCGACGGCCGCGACATCACCGAGGTCGCCACCCACGAGATCGCGCGGCTGCGGATCGCGCAATCGCCGGAGGGACGGCGGATTTTCCCGCGCATGAGCGTCGCCGAAAACCTGCAGATGGGCGCGGATGCGACCGACACTAGCGAAACGGAGCGCGAGAACGGCCTGGCGCGCGTATTCACGCTGTTCCCGCGGCTGAAGGAGCGGCTGGCCCAGCGCGGCGGCACGCTGTCCGGCGGCGAGCAGCAGATGCTCGCGATCGGCCGCGCGCTGATGAGCCGCCCTCGCCTGCTGCTGCTCGACGAGCCGTCGCTGGGCCTGGCCCCCCTGATCGCCCGCCAGATCTTCGATGCGATCCGCACCCTGAACCGCCAGGACGGGCTCACCGTGCTGATCGTCGAGCAGAATGCCAACCATGCGCTGAAACTCGCCCATCGCGGCTATGTCATGGTCAACGGCCTGATTGCGATGAAAGGAACGGGCAGCGAGCTCCTGGCGCGCCCGGAAATCCGCGCCGCCTACCTGGAGGGCGGCCGGCGGGTCTAGCACCACGGCCCTGCCCGCTATGCGGCAAGATGTGGCGAAGCCACCCCCGAATTGCCTGAAAATTGCCGATGACTTCGCGGTAAAATCGGCCGACAATAGGGTCGATTACCCGGCGTGTCCGGGGACAGACCCCCAAGGTGATCGCGAGGACCCCTCATGAAATCAGTAAAACTCATCAGCCTGGCATTCGGCGCAACGCTCGCGCTGTCGACGGCAGCACTTGCGCAAGACATACCCGTTGCCGTCGCAGGCCCGATGACGGGCGGCGAATCCGCGTTCGGCCGGCAGATGAAGAACGGCGCCGAGATGGCCGTAGCCGATCTCAACGCCGCCGGCGGCGTGCTCGGCAAGAAACTGACGCTGGACGTCGAGGACGACGCCTGCGATCCCAAGCAGGCGCGTTCGGTCGCCGAAAAGATCGGCAGCGCCAAGATGCCGTTCGTCGCCGGCCATTATTGCTCGTCGTCGTCGATCCCGGCTTCAGAGGCCTATGCCGACGGCAATGTGCTGCAGATTACGCCGGCCTCGACCAATCCGCTGTTCACCGAGCGCAAGCTCTGGAACGTGGCGCGCGTCTGCGGCCGCGACGACCAGCAGGGCTCGGTCGCCGGAGAATACATCGCGAAAAATTTCAAGGGCAAGAACATCGCCATCCTCAACGACAAGACGACCTATGGCAAAGGTCTCGCCGACGAGACCAAGAAGGCCCTCAACAAGGCCGGGGTCACCGAGAAGCTGTTCGAGTCCTACAACAAGGGCGACAAGGACTTTAACGCCATCGTCTCGCGGCTGAAGCTCGAGAACATCGATCTCGTCTATGTCGGCGGCTACCATCAGGAGTCCGGTCTGATCTTGCGTCAGATGCGCGATCAGGGTTTGAAGACCATTCTGATGGCCGGCGACGCGCTCGCGGACAAGGAATATGCCTCCATCACCGGCCCCGCCGGCGCAGGCACGCTGTTCACCTTCGGCCCCGATCCGCGCAACAAGCCGACCGCCAAGGCGGTCGTCGAGAAGTTCAAGGCCAAGAACATCGACCCCGAGGGCTACACGCTCTACACCTACGCCGCCTTCCAGGTGTGGTCGCAGGCGGCGGCCAAGGCCGGCACGACGGATCCGAAGAAGGTCATGGACGCCATCAAGGCAGGCTCGTGGGACACGGTGATCGGCAAGTTGGAGTACGATTCCAAGGGTGACATCAAGCAGCTCGACTACGTCGTCTACAGATGGGATGACAAGGGCGGCTACGCCGAAATCAATCCGAAGGGTTCCTGAAGCCGCAAGGCCTGTTCATCATCCAGCGCCCCGGTTCGCCGGGGCGTTTTGTTTTCGATCCGATCACACGGCAATGCGCGTACCCGCACCCCGCCCGACCGAGGCGTGCGCCTTTTCAATGGCGCGGATGAGCTCGATGGGACGGAACGGCTTCTGCAGGCAAACCACGTTCGACAGATCGGCGGACCGCGCCACCGCATCGAGCGTCGCCATCCCCGATACGGCGACGACCGGCAGGTCCGGAACCCGCTCGCGCATGGCGGCGATCAGGTCGAAACCGCAGGTGTCCTCCAGGAAGATATCGACGACCGCGGCGTCAAAGCTATCGCCGGCAAACGCCTTCAACCCGGCCTTGGCGCTTTCGGCTTCGGTGACTTCGAAACGGTTGAGACGCAACACCATGGAGAGCATCGCGCGCACGTCCTGCTGATCGTCGACAACGAGAATACGGGGCATCGTTCACTCCAAACATCGCCTGGAGCATGATCCGGAAAAGTGTGTAGCGGTTTTCCGAAAGATCATGCTCAATCAGAAACCTAAAGCGCGATGACGATTCAACCCAATCTCATCGCGCTTTAGCAGGCTGAACCTACAATGGAATGTTCGTGTTCCGGCGCGCTCGGCGCGCAAATTTAAGCCGCTCAGTAAAGGCCCGGTTACCCGGAACAGGCTGCCGTTTGGCCGTCTAAAGATTTAAAGTTATACGTAACTCCGGGTTGATTCCCCAAAATCAATAATGCTGCCATAGAGATACCGCGCTCGATCGGAGTTCGCGGGAGGCGCGTGAATGCAGACGGTCGGTGATCGTAATATCTTTCTGTCGACGCTGCCGGCCAGCCGGGCTGACCGCACCGCAGCATCGATCATTGTCGCCGTCTCCGCCGTCCTGTTCGCCATCGCGGTTCCCTATGCCGGCGTCCCGCTCACGCCGGTCCCGGCCTTCGTTGCCGCCTACCAGTCCGCGCTTGTGATCAACGACATCATCACCGCGGTGCTGCTGCTGTCGCAATTTACGATCCTGCGCTCGCGCGGGCTGCTGCTGCTCGCCAGCGGCTATCTCTTCACCGCCGCCGCCGCGATCGTCCACGCCCTCACCTTTCCCGGACTTTTTAGTCCCACGGGATTGTTTGGCGCGGGGCCGCAGACCACGGTCTGGCTCTACATGATCTGGCACGGCGGCTTCCCGCTGTTCGTGCTGGGCTACGGCCTCAGCAAGGCGCGGGACGGCGGCCCCAAGGTGAAATGGCCGACCTCGACCGCGATCCTCGCCAGCATCGCCGCCGTCATCGTCGCGATAACAGCCTTCACCTGGCTCGCCACCGCCGCCCACGATTTGCTGCCGACGCTGCTGAGCCAGGGCCGCTACACGCCGACCATGATCAGCGTGGTGTCGGCGGTCTGGGGCCTCAGCCTCGCCGCGCTGTTCGTGCTCTGGTACCGCCGGCCGCATTCGGTGATCGACATCTGGCTGATGGTGGTGCTCTGCGCGTGGCTGTTCGACATCGCGCTGTCGGCGATCGTCAACGTGGAGCGGTTCGATCTCGGCTTCTATGCCGGGCGGATCTATGGGCTGTTCGCGGCGAGCTTCGTGCTGGCGGTGCTGCTGATCGACAATGTCGCGCTGCAGGCGCAGATGTCGCGCCTGGTACGGTCGATGCGGCGCGAAGCCGCCTTCACCCGCGACCAGTACAAGGTGCGGGAGCGGCTGTTCAGCGCGGTGGTGGAGTCTTCCAATGACGCCATCATCACGCAGGCGCTCGACGGTACCATCACCGGATGGAACCGCGCCGCCGAACGGCTGTTCGGCTACGCCGCGGACGAAGCGGTTGGCGAGCACATCTCGCTGATCGTGCCGCCGCACCGGCGCGATGAAACCGAGACCATTCTCGAGCGCGTCCGCCGCGGAGAGTTGATCGACAATTTCGAGACCGTGCGGGTGCACGAGGATGGTCGCAATGTCGACGTCTCCGTGAGCATTTCTCCGCTGCATTCGGCCGCCGGCGACATCATCGGCGTCTCCAAGATCGCGCACGACATCACCGAGAGCAAGCGGACCCAGACCGCCCTCACCCGCGAGAGCGAGGAGCGGCAGCGCATCTTCGAGACCTCGCAGGACCTCATCCTGGTCACCGACAGTTTCGGCCATTTCGTCCAGGTCAGCCCCAGCGTGGAGAACATCCTGGGTTACCGGCCCGAAGAGATGATCGGACACAGCGCGGTCGATTTCATCCACCCCGACGATCTCGAGAGCACCCGACAGGAAATGCGCTCGGCCCGCCGCGGCCTGCAGGTGCGCAATTTCGAGGCGCGCTATCCGCACAAGGACGGCCATATCGTGATGCTGAACTGGCTGGGAAGCTGGTCCGAGCCGGTGCGGCGCCATTTCTTCATCGGCCGCGATCTCACCGACAAGCACGCCGCCGAGGCCCAGATGCGCCAGGCGCAGAAGATGGATGCGATCGGTCAGCTCACCGGCGGCGTCGCCCACGACTTCAACAACATCCTGACCGTCATCACCGGCACCATCGGCATCCTCGCCGAGGCGGTCACCGACCATCCGGAGTTGGTCTCGATCGCCAAGCTGATCGACGACGCCGCCGAGCGTGGCGCGCAACTGACCAAGCACCTGCTGGCATTCGCCCGCAAACAGCCGCTGCAGCCGGTTGAGATCGACGTCAATTCGCTGATCCTCGAAGCCGGCAAGCTGCTGCATCCGACGCTGGGCGAGCAGATCGAGATTTCGCCCAAACTCGCCCACGACACCTGGCCGGCCATGGTCGACCCGAGCCAGCTTACGACCGCGGTGCTCAATCTCTCCCTGAACGCGCGCGACGCGATGCCGCGCGGCGGCAAGCTGACGCTCGAGACCAGCAACATCCATCTCGACGAGGACTATGCGCGGATCAACACCGACGTGGCGCCCGGCGACTACGTGATGGTCGCCGTCAGCGATACCGGCACCGGAATCCCGGCCGATCTGCTGGAGAAGGTATTCGATCCCTTCTTCACCACCAAGGAAGTCGGCAAGGGCACCGGGCTCGGGCTTTCCATGGTGTTCGGCTTCGTCAAGCAATCCGGCGGCCACATCAAGATCTACAGCGAGGAAGGCCACGGCACGACGGTGAAGCTCTATCTGCCGCGCTCGACCGGACAGGGTCACGCCGCCACGGCGCCGCTCGTTACGCAAGTCGTGGGCGGCGACGAGACCATCCTCGTCGTCGAGGACGACACGCTGGTGCGCAAATATGTGATGGCGCAGGTCGCAAGCCTCGGCTACGAGACGCTGGAGGCCGCCAACGCGGCCGAGGCGTTGAAGATCATCGAGAACGGCGCCGAGGTCGATCTCCTGTTCACCGATGTGATCATGCCCGGCGCCATGAACGGCCGCCAGCTGGTCGACGAGGCACTGCGGCGCCGGCCGCTGCTGAAAATCCTGTTCACCTCAGGCTATACCGAGAATGCGATCCTGCATCACGGCCGCCTCGATGAAGGCGTGCTGCTGCTCGCCAAGCCCTACCGCAAGCCGGAACTCGCGCGGATGATCCGCATCGCGCTCAATAGTTGAAGCCGGCGTTGCGCACAGATTGAGAGCGGCAATCGACGCGCAGTCAGCCCACGCACCTCGTCAGCGGACGAGGTTCCCTGGCCGGGCCGTCACACGTTCGTCGCACCTTCGTTGTCTTCGTGTCTTCAATCTCTGGTTGAATTGACATTCGTGCCCCCGGCCCGCCCGTCTTGCTCGCCGGAGGTTCGCGCAAACAAAAATCCCACAGGACATGCTGGGTCGCGTGGCGTTTCAGGTCGCGCCGCGCGCGATCGAAGCAAAACAAAAACATCAGCAGGAGGAAAGTCATGCTCGGAGAGAAACTCGTTTCCCTTCAACGGCTGCAGGAATCGGCGCGCCCGCGGCCGCCGCTACGGAACACGCTTTGCTCGGCGCTGCTGCTCGGCATCGCCACGGCGTGGGCCGCGCCTGCGCTCGCCACACCCGTACGGGTGACCGCGCCGGACGGCACGTTCCAGGGCAAATTCGACACGACCGGCGCGATGCGGGAATTTCTCGGCGTCCGCTACGCCCAGCCGGTGACCGGAAACCTGCGCTGGAGGGCGCCGCAGCCGGTGACGCCCTCGTTCGTCACGCAGGACGCCACTCAATTCGGCAACCATTGTCCGCAGGCGCCGACGCCGTATGGCAATGCGACGTCGACCGAAGACTGCCTGTTCCTCAACGTCTTCGCCCCCAACCAGCGCGGCGACCATGGTTTTGACAGCGACGACGCGCCGGTGATGGTGTGGATTCACGGTGGCGCGCTCGTTGTCGGCGAGAGCAACGAGTACAATGCGAGCAAGCTCGTGCAGCGCGGCGCGGTCGTGGTCACCATCAACTATCGGCTCGGGGCGCTCGGCTTCCTCGCCCATCCAGCCCTGACGGGCGAGTCTCCCGATCACATCTCGGGCAATTACGGGATCGAGGACCAGCAGGCCGCACTGAAATGGGTGCGGCGGAACATCCGGGCGTTCGGCGGCAATCCGGACAAGGTGACCGTGTTCGGTGAATCGGCGGGCGGACTGAGCACCTTCACCAACCTGGTGTCGCCGACGGCGCACGGGCTGTTCGATCGCGCGATCGTCGAGAGCGGCGCCTATATGCTGACGCTGCCGACGCTGGCGCAAACCGAGACGACTGGTACCAATTTCGCCAACGCCGTCGGCTGCAATCAGCCGAACCCGGCAGATGTACTTGCCTGCCTGCGCGGCCTCCCGGTTTCGACGATTCTCGCCCACCAGGCCGGCGCGGCACCCAACATCGACGGCAAGGTGCTGACCCAGTCGATCGGGCCCGCGCTCGCTTCCGGGCAGTTTAACCGCGTGCCGCTGATGAACGGCACCAACCACGACGAATGGAACCTGTTCGTGGCCCAGGACTTCGACCTCGCCGGCGGCCCGGTCACCGCCTCCACCTATGTGGCGGCGATCGGCGCGACCATCGGCAGCCCCGCGGCTGCGCCACTGGTTGCGACCCACTATCCGGTCCCCGCTCTGTTCCCGAGCTACGACCAGGGGGTCGGCGGAGTGGGAACGGATGCGATCTTCGCCTGCCCGGGACGGTTCGCCGACGAACTCGCGTCGGCATTCGTCCCGACCTTCGCCTACGAATTCAACGACGAGAAGGCGCCGCAGAACTTCCTGCCTCCCGTGAGCTTCCCCTACGCCGCATCACACGCCGCGGAGATTCAGTACATCTTCCCGACCGCCAACCCGTCGGGACTTGGCTTGAATCTTCCCCAGCTGCCGCTCGATGCCAATCAGCAGAAGCTGTCGGACCGCATGGTAGGCTATTGGACGGAGTTCGCCCGCAACGGCGACCCCAACGGGCACGGCCAACCGCTCTGGCCGCGCTTCCATCGCGACCGCCAGGTGATCCAGTCGCTCGTCCCGCCCAATCCGACCACGGAGACGAACTTTGCGACGGCCCACCAGTGCGATTTCTGGGACACGCTGTCGGGCCGCACCCTGCCGCCCGACCATGATCACGACCACAGCGCCGCCAACGATTGAGGGTTCGTGGTCTTGTTGCGCCTCACCCCGTCGCGCATGCGCGACGGGGTCTCGTCGAAACGTCTTGGCGAGACGTCTTGGCGAGACGGCGCGCCGGCTTCAGACGTCGATCACCCGTTCGATATGAACGCGGCGACAGTCCATTTCATATTCGAGATCGACCACCGGCGGCCGGTTGAAGTGCCAGGTCAGGCCCGATTTCAAAACACCGCGCTTGCCGAGCTCGCTCTGCAGGAAAGGAAAGACGTCGCGGACGGTGTAGAGCTGAACAGCGGTGGTCTGCGTCCAGTCGCCGGAGAAGGCGCTCATGCGGCGCTCCATTTCGGCGAGCACGAACCTGGCCTTTTCCAGCATGGCGTCGGGACTGACATCGCCAAGACGGACCGCGTGGTCGCGGTAATCGCCCTGCCCTTCGACGGATTCGCCGCTGCCGGCGACGACAAAGGATGGCGCCGCGTTCGGCGCCGGCACCGCAAAGGAAAAGGCATAGAAGCCGGGCTCCGACGGCGGATCGATTTCCGGACAGACATTGCTGCGCGCCACCGGATTGACGCGGTCCTTCATGATGCCCCATTCGATCAGGGTCTTGATGTAGATTTCGTTGAAATCCCTAAACCCCTGTTCGGTGAAGGGCGCCGGCGAGCGCAGTTCGCAGGCGCCGAACGACGTGAGCCCACAGCCGGCGGCCTTGATGTGCCGGGCAATCCGTTCAAAACCTTCCTTGAGCGGGACCACCTTCGAAAAGCGCACGCGCTCGATGGCGAAGCCGGGCAAGGCGCCGATGCCGCAGGAATACTGGCTGACGCCGGGCATGTAGTGATAGCCGGCGGCGGGAACTTCGACTGTTTCGATCATGTTGATTCTCTAATCCTGCAATACACCAAGATACGCCTCGCGGATCACCGGATCGGCGAGCAGTTCCGTCCCCTGGCCATGGCGCACGATACGGCCCATGTCCATCACATAGGCCGAATGGCAGAGATCGAGCGCGGTGGTGACGTCCTGCTCGACCAGAAGGATCGACATGCCCTCGGCGTTCAGGGCCCGCAATGCGCTCACGAGCTGCTCGACCAGAAGCGGCGACAATCCCAGCGACAACTCGTCGATCATCAAAAGCTTTGGCGCGCTCATCAGCCCGCGGCCGATGGCGCACATCTGTTGCTCGCCGCCCGAAAGCGTTGCCGCGGCCTGGTTGCGCCGCTCCCGGAGTTTCGGGAATGTCGCGTAGACGCGGTCGAGGTCGCGGGCAAGCTCACGGCGGTTCGCCCTGCGCGAATAGGCTCCCATCAAGAGATTGTCCTCCACGCCCATGGCGCCGAACAACCGCCGGCCTTCCGGGACATGAACGATGCCGTGGTGAAGGATTTCGAGCGCGGTATCGCCGGTGAGATCCCGGCCTTCCGAGAAATAATAGCCGCCGGAGGTCCCGATCAGGCCCGAAAGTGCGTGCATCAGCGTGGTCTTGCCGGCGCCGTTGGAGCCGATCAGCGCGGTGATCTCGCCGCGGCGGACGGCAAGATCGACGCCCCACAAGACCTGGATCTCGCCATAGCCGGCGCAGAGCCCCTGCAATTCAAGGATCAGCGAGCTAGCCACGGGCGGCATGCCTCTGCGCATATTGCTGGCCGAGATAGGCCTCGACCACAGCGGGGTTGTTGATCACGTCGCGCGGCTCGCCGTCCGCGATCAGCCGGCCGTTATGAAGCACGACGATGCGCGTGGACACATTCAGCACCACCTTCATTAGATGCTCGACCAGAACGATGGTGATGCCGTCGGCGGCGAGCTGATGGATCAGCGAGGTTGCGCGCTCGACTTCGGCGCTGTTCAATCCGGCGTTCACCTCGTCGAGGAACAACAGCTTCGGCTTCATGGCCAGCGCCTTGGCCAGTTCGAGCCGCTTGCGCATGGCGAGCGTCAATGTCGCGGCCGATTGGGCCGCCTGCGCGTCCAGGCCGACAAAGGCGAGATGGGCCCGTGCCTGTTCGCGCGCCGAACGGATGGTCTGGCCCGGCTGGGAATACAGCGCGGCCGCGGCGACGTTGTCGAGCGCGTTGAACTCGGCGAATGGCTGCACGATCTGGAACGTGCGTGACAGGCCCAGCCTCGCGGCCCGGTAGGTCTTGATGCGCGTGATATCCTGCCCTGCAAAGATGATGCGGCCGGAATTGGCCGGCGTCACGCCGCAGATGGTGTTGATCAGGGTGGTTTTGCCGGCGCCGTTCGGGCCGATCAGTCCAAGCACCTCGCCCTTGCTGATGGTGAACGAGACATCGGCCAGCGCCTGCAGGCCGCTGAAGCGGCGCGAAACCGCATCGAGCCGCAATATCTCGGTATTGGTCTCAGGCGTGCTTGTCTCAGGCATGCTTGGCCTTTCGCCGGAACACGCCCGGTCGCAGTGAGATCAGGCCGTGCGGCAGGAACAACAGCAGCATGACGATCAGCACACCGAGCACGCCGGAATGAATCTGGATGTAGTTGCGCCAGACCACCTCCTCGAGGCCGAGGTAGAGGAATGCGCCGCTGACGACGCCGAGCGGCGATCCCAATCCACCCATCAGCGCCATGACGATGGGCTTGACCGAATAGAGCACGTCGAACACGTCGGAGGGATCGATGTAGTGGACCCAGGCGGCGTAGATGCCGCCGGCCGCGCTGACGAAGCAGGCCGACAGTCCGAAAGCGATGGCTTTGTACAGCGTCGCGTTCAGGCCGATCATGTTGGCGGCGGATTCATTCTGCCGGATGCAATTCAGGCCGAAGCCGAGTTTTGATGCCGAGACCGCGATCACCATCAGCGTGGTCGCAAGCAGCACCGCCCACATCGCAAAGAAGAAAAGCGTGGCATCGGCCATGACACCGGAGCCCGCGGCGAGCGGGATGTTCAGTCCCATGCCGCCACCGGTCAGGTCGGTAGCGTTGTTGGTGAGCTCGCGCAGCACTTCCGCCAGCGACAGGCTGGCGATCGCGAAATAGTGTCCGCGCAGGCGCAGCAGCACCACACCGAGCGCCGCGGCCAACAGAAACGAGGCGGCAAACGCGATCAGGATCGATAGCGACAGCGGCAGGCCGTCGTTGAGCAATACCCCGACGGTATAGGCGCCGAAACCGAAAAACGCTGCCGTCGCAAACGAGGGATAGCCCGCAAACCCGCCGACGACGTTCCAGGACAGCGCCAGGATCGAATACATGCAGGCGATGGTGCCGAGCCGCAGCGCATAGGGGCCGCCGACCAGTGGCAGCGCCGCGAAGCAGGCAATCAACACCAGGAGCGTAAGGTGGGAACGGTTCATTCAAAACCCTTCCGCCCCAGAAGCCCCTGCGGCCTGAAGATCAGAAAGACGATCAGGAGGACAAACGACAGCGTCGTGGCATGGGAAGGCCCGATCGAGGCGGCACCGACGCCTTCGACCAGCGCCAGCAACAATCCGCCGGCCAGCGCGCCGGAGACACTGCCGAGACCGCCGAGCACGCAGACCACAAACGCCTTGCCCAGGAAGGCCGAGGAACTCAGCGGCGAGATCGGAAAGATCAGCGCCATCAACACCCCAGCGCAGCCGGCCAATGCGGCGCCAAGGCCGAAGGCCGTGGCGTAGATCTTCTTGACGTCGACGCCCATCAGGATCGCCGCGTCGCGGTCAAGCCGGACGGCGACGATGGCCCGTCCGACCTTGAACCGCCGCAGGATCAGATAGAGCACGCCGGTCAATGCCAGCGCGAGGACGGTCGCCAGCAGCCGGTCGACGGGGACCACGACCTTGAACAGCGATACCGATCCCATCGACGGTGTCAGCGTCAGCTTGCGATAATCCGCCTTGAAGAAATAGATCATCGCGTTGTTGAGGATCAGGTCGAGCCCGAAGGTCAGCGTCAATGTCACCAGCACCGGCGCGAGGATGACGCGGTTGAGCAACAGCCATTGCACGAGATAGCCGAGCAGGAAGAACAGCGGTGCGGCTACAAGAAGCGCGTACCAGGGCGAGATGCCGAGCCCCTGATACAGCCCCCATGCGAGGTAGGATCCCAGCACGATGAACGAGCCGTGGATCAGGTTGATCACGTTGAGCACGCCCCAGACCAGCGAGAAGCCGATCGCGATGCAGGCATAGAGGCAGCCCAGCACCAGCGCGTTGATCAGGACCTGGGCTGCCAGCACGTTCGATATCCGCCGGAGGGAAAGGAAAACAAGCCCGCGTCAGTCCACGCCGAGCTTGAGATCGCCTTGCTTGATCGCGGCGGGAAACAACACGATCGGCTTTGCGTTCTGAATTTGAAACACCGGCGGGTCGAGCGAATTGATCTGCCCGGTTGTTCCGAACTTGACCGGCCCCCAGAACGTCACGATGTCGAGCTTGGCCAGTTCGTCACGCACCTTGTCTCGGTCCAGCGAGCCGGCCTTCTCGATTGCGAGCTGAAACAGCGCGCCGCAGGCGGCGGCCGAAGCCTGCCCGTAGTCGGGATCGGCACCATACTTGTCGTGGAACAGTTTCACGAAATTGCTGGTCTTCCCAAAAATGTCCTTGCCGTCATATTCCTCCGCCGGATGCCACCAGGAGGCGCTGGTGATGTTCTCCGCGGTCTGGCCGGCTTGCTCGATGAAGTCCTTGTAGGCCGGACCTGCGATCATGGTGACGACCGGTGCCTTGATCTGCTGATCGACCATCTGCTTGCGGGCCAGCAGGAGGTCGTTGATATAGCCGGTGATGAAGATCCATTGCGGCGACAGCGATTTGATCTGCGACAGCGCCGCCGAATGGTCGAGCGTGCCGATGGCATATTTCTCGAAATAGACCACCTCCATGCCGTTCGCCTTGGCGGACTTCTCCATTTCTTGCGCGATCGCCAGCGGGAAAAGATCATTGCGCGCCAGGATCGCGATTTTCTTGACGTCCGGGGCCTTGCTCTTGATGATCTGCGTCAACGGCGTGGTCAGGGTGTCGTTCGGCGTGAAGGTGCCGAACAGATATTTGTAGCCCTGGTCATAGACCTGCACCGAGGACGCGGCAGCGGCCATGGTCGGCACCTTGTATTTCTCCGACACCGTGCTCGCGGCCTTTGCCGCGCCCGAACCGAACGCGGCGAACATGAAGTTGATGTTGTCTTGCGTGATCAGCTGCTCGGTCGCCTGGACCGCGCGCGGCGTGTTGGACTGATAATCAACATAGACGATCTCGACCTTGTACTTCTTTCCATCGACGGAAATGCCGCCGGCCTTGTTGGCCTGCTCGGCCCAGAGGTCGTATCCCTGCTGCTGCTTGACACCTTCCGGCGCCAGCGGGCCCGTCAGCGGCAAGGGAGCGCCGAAGCGGATGACGTCTTCGGCCAGGGCTCCGGAAACCGAAGCCCCGCCAAGAACGGCCGCGATTGACGCCGTAGTGAGAAAACCCAGCAAGCGTGCCGAAATCGAACGAAAAAACATGAATGACTCCCAACTATTCCTAGCTCGATCGTTCGCTGCAAAATCCATACCTGAAAGCGGCCGCAGGCGTCACACTTTGGTTTCCGGCCGATTTGCCATCTGAGGATGCGGTATCAGCGGATCGCACCTGCGATCCCAGGATTTTAGTTTTACCGGCCTCATGCACACCGAGATCGCGCGTTTGACATTCCAACGGGAAGTTGCGCTATACCCGGTGTCATCAGACGGTCTCGCGAAAAACGGAAAGCGTCTTGAAAAACCTCCTCACCGATATTGCGGGCGTTCGTGTCGGCCATGCCGATGACGCCCGCCTTGCTTCCGGCGTCACCGCGATCGTCTTCGACAAGCCGGCGGTCGCTGCGATCGACGTGCGCGGCGGCGGGCCCGGCACGCGCGAGGAAGCGGCGCTGCGGCCGGAGAGCACGGTCGAGGCCGTCGATGGTTTTGCGCTATCCGGGGGCTCCGCGCTGGGGCTCGATGCGGCCGGCGGTGTGCAGGCCTGGCTCGCCGAGCAGGGCCGCGGCTTCAAAATCCGCGACGCCGTGATTCCGATCGTGCCGGGCGCGATCTGCTTCGATCTCTTGAATGGCGGCAACAAGGCCTGGGGACGCTTCCCGCCCTATCGCGATCTCGGCTACGCCGCGGCATCGGCTGCGGCAAGCGATTTCGCCCTCGGCAGCGTCGGCGCCGGCCTTGGCGCCACCACCGCGAATTTCAAGGGCGGACTGGGCTCGGCTTCGGCACGGACCGGCAGCGGCGCGATGGTCGCAGCCCTCGTGGTGGTCAACGCCGTCGGCAGCGTGACGGTCGGCGACGGCCCGTGGTTCTGGGCCGCGCCATTCGAGGTGGCCGGTGAATTCGGCGGACGCGGCCAACCGGCCGCGTTCACACCCGACATGCTCGCGATGCGGCTCAAGGGCGGCCCCGTCGCAAGCCCGGCGGAGAACACGACCATCGCCGTGGTGGTGACCGACGCGATTTTGACCAAGGCGCAGGCCAAGCGCTTCGCGATGATCGCGCAGACCGGCATGGCGCGCGCGATCTATCCGGTGCATGCGCCGCTCGACGGCGACGCGGTGTTTGCCGCGGCGACCTGCGAGAAGCCGATCGATCCCCTCTACGGCCTGACCGAGCTTGGTGCTGCTGCCGCCAATGCGCTGTCGCGCGCCATCGCCCGCGGCGTCTTCATGGCGACCGCGCTGCCCTTCCCCGGCGCATTGCCGGCCTGGAAGGATCGTTTCGGCTAGTTCCATCCCCTCATGGCGAGGAGGCGCGTAGCGCCGTCTCGAACCATGAGGCCCGAGCGGTGGCCTCATCCTGCGAGACGCGGCTGACGCCGCTCCTCAGGATGAGGAACTTAGAGCTAGGCGCTGACCGAGAACGACGAAGCGAGCGAAGCCGACAGCGACTGCGCCTGGCGCTGGATCATCTGCTCGATCCAGTTGTAGGACGAGGTCGCGTTGCTCGAAGACGTGGAGGTCGTTGAAGCCGCCGGCGTCGTCAACGAGACCTTCGATCCGTCGGCATAGGTGATGGAGGTCGTGGTCGAACCGTCGCTGTTGCTCACCGACGTGGAGGACGCGCCGGCCAGCGCCTGCAGCAGCGGGTCGGCATTGGGATCGGTGCTACCGTCGGCGCTGCTCGCATTGCGCGATCCACTGGCGTCGCCGCCGGCATGGACATGGTGGTGGCCGCCTGCCCCCTGCAGCGCGTTCTTCAGCTCATCGAGGCTGACCGAACCGTCGCCGTTGCTATCAAGCTTGCTGAAAACATCGTCGGCGGCTGCGAGGTTGGTGCCGCCGGCTCCCAGCGCGCTCTCGAATTCGCTCTTGGTGATGGACTTGTCGCCATTAGCGTCGATCTGCGAGAACAAATCCTGCAGCGCGTCCTGCGGATTGGTCGGCGCGGTGCTCGTCGCCCCCGACTGGCTCTGCGCATCGATCAGTGCGCTCATGGTCTGCGGCGAGATCTGCGACCAGGCGCTGGTTCCCGCCGAGAAGCCAGTCGTGGCCGTGCCCGCGGTCTGCGTGCCGGCGCCGATAGCGAACGGGTCGGTCGAGCCCTGGCTCGGGTTCGCGGAAGCCGTGGACGACGAGGATTTCGACGAGATCAGTGATTGCAGGCCGTCCAACACGGACCCGGCCGCCCCCAGTGCAAACATCATGGCACTACTCCAACATACGCCGCCCGAGGCGGCCCCACACCATCAGCCCCGAAAGGTGAGCAAGCACCGTGCCACGATCGGAAATGCCGATAAAATAAGGACTTCCTGCATCGGCAAGGGGGAAACTCTCCCGGCAATAGCTGCCGCGGCGGCAGATTTTTCCGCCCTCGGTTGCCCCTCCTCCGCGCGCATGTTACCCGACAATCCGCTCGCGCAAACGCTGGAAGCTGCCCATGCCCCTCGCCCCACGCCCCCTCGTCATCGCGCCGTCGATCCTCGCCTCGGATTTTTCAAAACTCGGCGATGAGGTCCGCGCGGTCGATGCGGCCGGCGCCGACTGGATCCATCTCGACGTGATGGACGGACATTTCGTGCCGAACATCTCCTACGGCCCCGACGTCATCAAGGCGCTGCGTCCGCACACCAGGAAGATCTTCGACGCGCATCTGATGATCTCGCCCTGCGATCCCTATCTCGAGGCATTCGCTAAGGCCGGCTGCGATCACATCACGGTGCATGCGGAGGCGGGCCCTCATTTGCATCGCTCGCTGCAGGCGATCAGGGCGCTCGGCAAGAAGGCCGGCGTCTCGCTCAATCCGGGCACGCCGATATCAGCGATCGAGTATGTGATCGACATGATCGACCTCGTGCTGATCATGTCGGTCAATCCCGGCTTCGGCGGCCAGGCCTTCATCCCCGCAGCGCTCGGCAAGATCAGCGATCTGCGCGCCATGACCGCGGGCCGGCCGATCGACATCGAGGTCGATGGCGGCGTCGGTCCTGACGTCTCGGGCCAGTTGGCCGCCGCCGGTGCCAACGCCTTCGTGGCTGGCTCCGCTGTGTTCAAGGGCGGCACCATGGAAGCCTACAAGAAGAATATCTCCGCAATCCGCGACGCGGCCGCGCAGGCACGCGGCGAAGCGATCTAGCGCATGATTCGGAAAAGTGTGTAGCGGTTTTCCGAAAAGATCATGCGCAAACAAAAGCTAAAGCGCGATGATCCTGAAATCATTGCGCTTTAGCGCCGGCCGGTTTCCTGCCGACGGCGGCGCGCGAGATGGTCTGAAACCAGGAAGGACGCCACGAACGCGAGCCAGTACACCCCGATCGCGGCGAGGGCGAACCAACCCCAACCGCTGCGCTCCGAGAGCGCCAGCGTCAGAAGCGCGAGCACCAGAGCGACCGCCGAGAGGACGGCTGTCAGCAAAATGAGTCCGATCACCCGGCCGACGACGGCCAGCGAGTCGCGCGGCTTCCTCCTCCTGAACGACAGCACATAGCGGACCGGAGGAACGACCCAGGCCGCGACAGCGACCGCCGCGGCGGCGACGGCGAGGACATCATCGATGGCCGGCATGGGCAGCTCGGGAAAATGAGACAGTATCCGGGGCTTAGAGTCGCCAGTTGCGGTTTTCGTTCAAAACACCGGCGGCATATTCCGGTCTTCCGCGCCGCCCTCCCGCTCCGGCTGCGCCGCCAGCCGTGGCGGCCGCACCACGGTCACGGTGCAGGGTGCTTCGAACGCGACCTTGCTGGAAACGCTGCCGAGCCGCGCCAGCACACCGAAACGCTCGCGCGCGCCGATGATGATGTGGTCGACATGGTTGACGTCGGCGAACTCCAGGATCGCGGCGGCCAGATCGATCGCCTCGAGCACGTGCACCGTGAGGCGGTTCTCGTCGAGTCTCAAGGGCTGGGCCCAATGCTTCAGCGCCACCAGGCGGTCGACATGCTTGTTGTGTCCCTGTTCGTCGAGCGTGCGGTCGATGGTGATGCGGCCGATCCTCAAGACGTTCACGCAGGCAAGCCGTGCCGACGGCAAGGTCGCGAGAATCCGCTCGGCGGTCCGGCGCAAGGCGTCATTGATTTCGTCGGAGCCCGCGGCGGTATCGAGCGCGACCGCGACGATGGGGCTCGAAGCGAGTTGCGCCGAAATGTCGGCTTTGGGCTTCGGTATCGCCACGCCCTGGTTGAAGCGGCGATGCCAGACCATGGTGAGCGGATCGCGTTTTTGCCGTTCGGCGCGCGCGGTGAGCTTGACCGGGTTGGGATGACCCAGGTCGAAGGCGAGCTGCGAGGCGGTCGGATAGCGCCGCGCCGGATCGATCTCCAGACAGCGCAGCACGATCTCCTGCAGCCAGGGCGGATAGTCGCTCTTGAGCCAGCGCGGCGGATGCGGGTCGCGCCACAGCCTGCGCCGCATGCCGCGCAGCGTTTCGGTCTCGCCGAACGGCCGCACGCCGGTGGTGAAGAAATACAGCAGCACGCCGAGCGAAAACAGGTCGCTGCGCGGATCGTCGCGCACGCCCAGCAGTCGCTCCGGTGCCATATAGGGCGCGGTGCCGAAGGGCACGCGGAACTCCTCCTGCAGGAGGTCGGGGAGATGGTTGTGATGCGACAGGCCATAATCGATCAGCACCGCCTCGCCGCTCTCGCGGAACATGATGCTGGACGGCTTGATATCGTGATGCACCACGTTCTGCCGGTGGAGATCGGCAAGCGCGGTCGCGATCTTGCCGACCAGTACCCTCGCCTCCTCGTAAGACAGCGGCAGATCCGGCAGGCGCTTGTAGAGCGTCTGTCCCGGGATGCGCTCGATCACGACATAGGCTTGACTGGCAAAATCGCCGGTCGCAAACCAGGCCGGCACATGCGGGCCCGAAAGCCGAGGCAGGATCATCTGCTCCATCTCGAAGGAGACGATCGCCGCCGGGTCCTCGCCTTCGGCGACGCGCGGAATCTTCATCAGCAGCGGCACGGCGATATCGGGATGGCTGACGGTCCACAGCGTCGCCATGCCGCCATGATGCACGCATTCGCCGATGATGAAACCGTCGAGCACCGCGCCGGGCTGGATCACGGAGTTCGCCATTCGCTCACCTTCCCTGCGACAGGCGGTCGGCGAGCCAGACCGGCAGGCCGGCGTCGCGGATGCGCTTTGCCGCCGCCTCGACATCATAGCCGACGCGACAATAGGTGATCTCGCGCGACTGCGTGTCGAAGGTGAGGAAGCAGGCGGCCGGGTTATGGTCGCGCGGCTGGCCGACCGAGCCTGCTACCGCGAGCCACTGCCGCCCTTTCAGGAGTTGCACGGCGATGCCCGAGATCGGCACAAAGCTGGTCATCTTGGCGGTGACCGACATGGAATAGAGCGCGGGCTGATGGATGTGGCCGCAGAAGGTGATCTGCGCCGGTGTCGCGATCATGCTGCGCGCGGCATCCGTAGCCGACTGCACATAGCGCCAGCGTGGCGGGTTCGACGCCTCGGAATGCACATAGAGGCGGTCCTCCTCCTCGTGCGTCAGCGGCAGGGCGGCGAGGAAGCGCCGCTGCTGCGCATCGAGACGCCCGCGCGTCCAGTCGATCGCGGCTTGAGCCACCGGATTCATGCTTTCGCTGGGGCTTTCGATGGCGTTATCGTGGTTGCCGCGCACCGCGATCGCGCCCTGCTCGACCAGGCCCATCGCCGTGTCGACGGTCCATTCGGGATCGCCGCCATAGCCGACGAAATCGCCGAGCAGGATCAGCCGTTCCACCCCGCGCGAACGGGCTGCTTCGAGGCACGCAGCAAAGGCTTGCCGGTTGGCATGGACGTCGGCAAAGATGGCCAGCAGCACGCGTTCCTCCAGCCTCAAATTATCACCGGCTAAAGCCGTACGGATTGAGGGATATCAAGGATGCGCCATCGGGATGCGGTTTTCCAGCCTGCGGGGATGCGGACTGGAGCGCGATGAGATCAGGATGAATCGTCATCGCGCTCCGGATTCTTGTTTGCGCATCATCTCCGCGCAAACGCTACGCGTTTGTCGCGAGGGAAAACCGCTACACACTTTTCCGGATCATGCGCTATTGCTCGTCCTTGGGCGGCATGCGCGGCGGAAGCAGCGGCGTGAACGATACGCCCTCGCCCGCCTTGGGACCCGCTTTGAACTCGCCGGTCGAGGGATCTCCCCCTGAGGTCTGCAGGACGACCTTTGGCAGGATGTATTCGCGGACGGACTCGATCAGGCCGCCTTCGCCGGTGCCGAAGTCCGCGGCGCGACCACCCTGGGGGTGTCCGGCGGCGATCTGGCTCTCGGCCGTGTGGGTCTTGTCGGCGAGCGCATCGCTGTAGGGAAGACGATAGGCCCGCGGCACGCCGCTCGGCCGGTTGTCGTCGTCGAGCGCCTCGACCCAGAGATAGACCGATCCCGGATCGCCCTCGACCGTGTGCGGATCGACGATCCGCGCATGCAGCAATTTGAAACGAGCGGGCAGCCTGTCCTCGCTCGCCCAGCCGAGCAATCCGCGGGCGCCGATGAAGCTGACGATGTAAAACGCGCTTGTCACGATGACGGCGAAGGCCTTCGCCGACCAGGGCAAGCGGGCGTAGACCAGGACAAGAAGCAGCAGCGCCCCGATCAGGGCGTAGCTGACGGCGAGCAGGAGGATGACCGACTGCAGGCCACTCACGGCCGCAACATCCGGACGCCGGTTTTCGGATCGATGTCCGCCCCATTGGCACGGAAATTACGGAAGGTTTCCAGCAGCGATTTCGGCCGCCGATGCACGTCGATCACCTTGCCGTCGGCGTCGAGCTTGAAGCGCAACGCGGTCTTCTCGTCGCCGGTGTGATCGACCATCACCTTGTCGTCGAAGATGACCTGGGCGGTCGGATTGAGCTTCTGGACCTTCACCGTTGCCGCCACGGGCTGGCCGGCGATGGCCTGAAAATGCGAGACGTTGACGGTATATTCGCCCGCGACCACGCCCCGCAGCGTCACGATCTCCTCGCGAATCGGCGACGGCAGTTTTCGGCCGTTGACGACGATGAAATCGTTGGCGCCGCCGCGATCGTCGCGGTCGAGCGTGAGGAACCCGGCCTCGCGATGGCGATACCAGGCGATATTGCCGATGGGGTCCTGCACGAAGAGGTCGAGATCGTCAGGGTGGTTGTCGGGCCAATCCATGGTGATGATGAACTCGGCCTTGGAGTTGACCTTGCCTTCCTTGGCGTCGGGCGCCATCGAAAGCAACGCGATGAAGAAAAGGAAGGCGACCACCTGCAGCGCCTTGAACAGCATCACGCTGAACGGATCGAACGGCTCCTCGCGCGGATAGAGCGTGAAATCATCCATCATGATGCCGCTCCAGGACGGGCGTGACCCGCGTCTCGGTCAGCATTACCGCGTCCGAGAATACGCGCTGCGTCGCGGCATCGAGCATGTAGTACTGGATACGGACGAGGATCGACCCGACCAGGCCCGCGAGCGTCGTGTACATGGCGACCGCCATGCCGTCGCTCATCAGCCCCATCGAGGATTTCATGGCGACCTTGTCGGCGGCGTCGAGGCCCGCGATCGGCGCCAGCATGATGATGAAGCCGATGATGGTCCCGAGCAGGCCGAGTTTCATAAGCGTATCCGACACGAAGGCGCCGAAGCCGTTGGAGCCGCGCAGGCGATCGGCGAGCGAGCGCAACAGCAGCGTCTGGTCGATCCGCCCTGCCCCCTGCGCGTCGGCCTTGGTGACGAGGCTCCTGATATGATCGGTCACCAGCCCGGCCGGCAATGCGGGCGCCTCGGGACTGAGCGCCCTCGCACCATCAGGAGCCGACAGGATCGCGCGGCAGCGCCGCCCGACCTCGGCCTCGCGCGCGATCGCCCGGGTCCGCCAGAAGCAATGGCCGCAAGTGACGATGTAGAGGACCGCAATCAGGCTCGAAATATAAGTGCGATCGGAGACCACCAGCAGCCGGATGAAGCCATACCGCCACAGCAGCACGCCGGCGAAGATGGAGAGCCCGGTGAAGATCATCCAGAGCAGCAAAGGTCCGCGCTCCGGCGTATCCGGTCCCGAGAGCGCAAGATCGGCGCGGCTTATCGCACTCATGTCGCCTCCGCTCCCGGCTAAGAACGGCGTTCCCTCGAAGAACGTCTGAGAACAAGCCAACAACCACCAGTTAAGCAGACAGGGCGGCTCCAGTCCAAAGAGATATGCTCGTAATGAGCCGGAATTTTGCCGGCAGAAACCAGCACTTCTCTCCGTGGTTTTCCACTGCGGGAACCCTTTCGGGTGGCCTCCCGCAAGGCGATCTGCTAAAGCGCGGCGTAAAAAACATCCGGCTGGAATCGCCCGCGCGACCAGCCCCACTTGGCTCGGAGCTCTCGATGATCCCCCGCTATACCCGCCCGGAAATGGCCGCGATCTGGGAGGCGCAGACGCGCTTCAAGATCTGGTTCGAGATCGAGGCGCATGCGGCCGACGCGCTGGCGGAACTCGGCGTGATCCCGAAGGAAGCCGCCAAAACCATCTGGGCCAAGGGCAAGAACGCCACCTTCGACGTCGCCCGCATCGACGAGATCGAGCGCGAGACCAAGCACGACGTCATCGCCTTCCTCACCCACCTCGCTGAAATCGTCGGCCCCGACGCACGCTTCGTGCACCAGGGCATGACCTCTTCCGACGTGCTCGACACCTGCCTCAACGTCCAGCTTGTGAAGGCGGCCGACATCCTGATCGAGGACATCGACCGCGTGCTGGCGGCGCTGAAGAAGCGCGCCTTCGAGCACAAGATGACGCCGACCGTCGGCCGCTCCCACGGCATCCATGCCGAACCCGTCACCTTCGGGCTGAAGCTCGCTTATGCCTATGCCGAGTTCACCCGCGCCCGCGAGCGGCTGAAGCTCGCGCGCAAGGAAGTCGCGACCTGCGCGATATCAGGCGCCGTCGGCACCTTCGCGCAGATCGATCCGCGCGTGGAGGAGCATGTGGCCAAGGCCATGGGCCTGACGCCGGAGCCGATCTCGACCCAGGTGATCCCGCGCGACCGCCATGCCATGTATTTTGCCACGCTCGGCGTGATCGCGTCGTCCGTGGAGCGGCTTGCGACCGAAATCCGCCACCTGCAGCGCACCGAAGTGCTGGAGGCGGAAGAATTCTTCTCGGAGGGCCAGAAGGGTTCGTCCTCCATGCCGCACAAGCGCAATCCGGTGCTGTCGGAAAACCTCACCGGCCTCGCGCGCATGGTGCGCGCCTATGTGATGCCGGCGCTGGAGAACGTCGTGCTCTGGCATGAGCGCGACATCTCGCACTCCTCCGCCGAGCGCATGATCGCTCCCGATGCCACCGTGACGCTCGACTTTGCGCTCAATCGCCTGGCCGGCCTGATCGACAAGCTCCTGATCTATCCCGCCAACATGCAGAAGAATCTCGACCGGCTCGGCGGCCTGATCCATTCGCAGCGGCTTCTGATCGCGCTGACGCAGAAGGGCGCGAGCCGCGAGGACTCCTACAAGCTGGTGCAGCGCAACGCCATGCCGGTCTGGCGCGGCGAAGGCGACTTCCAGGCGCTGCTCAAGAAAGACCCCGACGTGAAGAAATATCTAAGCGATGCCGAGATCGACGAGCAGTTCGACCTCGGCTATCACTTCAAGCACGTCGACACGATCTTCAAGCGCGTGTTCGGGGAAGCGTGAGACCGCAAAACCAATCAATTTCGGGAAACGAATTGACACATGCCCATCGTTAACCGCATCGCCGCCCTCGCAGACGACATGGCCGCCTGGCGGCATGATTTCCATGAGCATCCCGAGCTGCTGTACGAAGTGCATCGCACGGCCGGCATCGTCGCCGACAGGCTGCGCGAATTCGGATGCGACGAGGTCGTGACCGGCATTGGGCGCACCGGCGTCGTCGGCGTGATCCGCGGCCGCAAGAGCACCTCCGGCAAGACCGTCGGGCTGCGCGCGGACATGGACGCGCTGCCGATCGAGGAGACGTCTGGCGTCCCTTTCGCATCCAAGACGCCGGGCCTGATGCATGCCTGCGGCCATGACGGCCACACGGCCATGCTGCTGGGGGCGGCGAAATATCTCGCTGAAACGCGCAATTTCGACGGAACGGCGGTGGTGATCTTCCAGCCGGCCGAGGAAGGCGGAGCCGGTGGCAAGGCTATGATCGACGACGGGCTCATGACCCGCTGGGGAATCCAGGAGGTCTATGGCCTGCACAACATGCCTGGCATCCCCGAGGGCCACTTCGCCACCAATCCCGGTGCGATGCTCGCGTCGGCTGACGCGATTGAGATCAAGGTCACGGGCAAAGGCGGCCATGGCGGAATGAGTCCGCACAAGTCGATCGACAGCGTTCTGATCGGATCGCAAATCGTCAATGCCCTGCAGTCGATCGTCGCGCGCAATGTCGACCCGCTGAAATCGGCGGTAATCTCGATCACCACGTTTCATGCCGGCACCACCTTCAACGTCATTCCCGCAACCGCGGAACTGACAGGGACCGTGCGCACGCTGGACCCCGGCGTGCGCGATCTCGTCGAGCGCCGGATCGGCGAGATCGCCGACAGCGTCGCCCGCGCCTATGGCGGATCAGCGGAAACGAAATATACGCGCATGTATCCCGTTACGATGAATCACGCACGCGAGGCCGCGGTGGTGGCAGACGTGGCGCGCGACATCGTCGGCCCCGAACGCGTGGACGACCGCGCCCTGCCGCTGATGGGCGGCGAGGACTTTGCTTTCATGCTGGAGGCGCGCCCGGGCGCGTTCGTCTTCCTCGGGATGGGCGACGGCCAGGATTGCCATCATCCGGCGTATCGCTTCAACGACTCCATTCTGGGCCATGGTGCATCGTACTGGGTGCGTCTGGTCGAGAAGACGATGCCCGCGGAGTAGATCGATCCACTCGCCCTATTTCACGACCAGCGCCCCCCGCGCGGTCTTCTCATTGTATTCGTCGAAGAACTCGTAGCGGCCGGGCTTCTGGGCCTTGACCTTGATGGTGGCGTCCTTGCCGGCGGCGACCACCTTCTCGATGCGGAGCAAGTCGCTTTCCAGCTCCATCGCGTCATGATCGAGATTGCGGAATTTTATGACGATCGGCGTATTGGCGGGTGCGCTGATCTCCGCCGGATCGAATTTCTTGTCCTTGTAGCTGAGCGCAATCTCGACGCTGTTTTCCGCATGCGCGCCGCCGACCATGGCGAACGACGCGAACGCGGCAATTGCGACGAGAGAGGCATTCGAAACGAAACGCGAGAATGACATGGGCTGCTCTTTTCGGTGATGGCTGTGAATAGCGCGCGAACCCATAAGCGCTCAATCACGCTACCGAAAAGAGACAAAAAGACGCGGTTTTGCTGGATAAGTTCTAAA
This sequence comes from uncultured Alphaproteobacteria bacterium, assembly GCA_963802585.1. Taxonomy (GTDB): domain Bacteria; phylum Pseudomonadota; class Alphaproteobacteria; order Rhizobiales; family Xanthobacteraceae; genus Bradyrhizobium. The sequence goes on from CAWDJS010000009.1 coordinate 245,258, forward strand.
TCGCCGCGCTAGCGCATATCCGGAAAAGTGTGCAGCGGTTTCCCTCGCGACAAACGCAAAGCGTTTGCGCGGAGATCATGCGCAAACAACAAGCTAAAGCGCGATGATGAAATCATTGCGATTTAGCTCGCTTCGCTTCTCACCATCCGCATCGCCACGCGATCGCGCCGGATGAAGTGATGCCAGGCGGCGGCCGCGGCGTGCAGCACGATCAGCCCCAACAGCACATAGGCAAACAGGATGTGATTATCCTCGTAAGACCCGGCTGCGACCTTATCGGGCGACGTGAATTGCGGCACGTTGAACCAGCCGAAGAAGATCGCGTAATTCCGATCCGGCGGGCGCGCGCCCGACATCGCCCAGCCCAGCATCGCGACCAGGATGGTGAGGAGATAGAGCAGCAAATGGCTGATCCGCGCGACCATGCGCTGCCAGGGCGGCGTTTCGTCCGGCAGCGCCGGCGTCGGGCTGACGCCGCGCCAGATCAGCCGGATCACTGTGAGCAGCAGGACGACATAGCCGATGTCAGCGTGGATGGAGCGATAGAAGAACCGGTCGGCGCGCGCCGGAAAATGGTTCATCCACCAGCCATAGGCGATCATACCGATGATAGCCAAGCCCAGGACCCAGTGAAACAGGCGGGAAAGGCTGCCCCAGCTCGTCGTCGTATTTCTCAGCATGTCCCGATAAGTCCCCTGTTTTTCTCGGCATTCTGATAGCGGGCTGGCCGACGTGAGGCGATTTGAATCATTCCAAAATCGCCACATTGCGGATGTTTGTGGCCCATCGAAAACAACTGATTGCCAAGATGCGATCGGGTAGGATCACACCGTGCCGCAATCTCCGACGATTCTGGTATTCGATTCCGGCCTTGGCGGGCTCACGGTGCTGCGCGAGATCGTCGCCGCGCGGCCCGAGGCGCATTACGTCTATGTCGCCGACGACGCCTTCTTTCCCTACGGCCATCACAGCGAGGAAGAGATCATCGCGCGCGTGGTGCCGCTGATCGGCGAATTGATCGATCGTCATACGCCTGACATCGCCGTGATCGCCTGCAACACCGCCTCCACGCTCGTGATGTCCTATCTGCGCAACGCGTACAAAATTCCCTTCGTCGGCACGGTTCCCGCCATAAAGCCAGCCTGCGCGCAATCGAAGACGCGGCGCGTCTCGGTGCTCGGCACCAGGGGCACGGTGCAGCGCGAATATACGCGAGGGTTGATCCGCGATTTCGCGCAAGGCTGCGAGGTGACGCTGGTCGGCTCGCCGGAACTCGCCTCGCTTGCCGAACGCGCCCTGAACGGCCACGAAGTCAGCGACCGCGACATCTTTGCCGAGCTTGCGCCCTGCTTTGCCGGCGCCGGCGAGGACGAGACATCGCGTACCGACACCATCGTGCTTGCCTGCACGCATTTTCCGCTGCTGCTGGACCGTTTGGTGAAACTGGCGCCGTGGCCGGTCGACTGGATCGATCCGGCGCCGGCGATCGCCCGGCGGGTTTCGGATTTGCTCGGCCCTTCCGGCGACCGGGACGATCACGCCGGCGCCGAGATGTTCTTCACCTCGAACAAGCCGCATACGCTCAGCCGCGCGCTGATGCCGTTTTTCGGGGGCCGCGTGCTGGCGTAACCCGTCCTTCCCGGCGTCATCCGGCGCTGCTAGTTTCGCGGCGCCTCATGCGACGGAGCCAGCCTTGATGTCAGCCGCGCCCACCCCGCTCAACCGCCTGCGCAAGGAATGGCGCGAGAAACGCCCGACCTTCGGCGCCATCGCCACCATTCCGAGCATCCCGACCGTGCAGATCATGGCCCGCTCCGGGCTCGACTGGATCATCGTCGATCTCGAGCATGGTCCGATCGATCTCACCTCCGCGCATGCGATGATCACGGCCACATCAGGCACGCCCTGCGTGCCCTTTGCGCGGGTCGCCGCCAACGAGCCGTGGCTTGCCAAGGCGCCGATGGATATCGGCGCGCTCGGCATCAATTTTCCGATGATCTGCAACCGCGCGGACGCCGAGAAAGCGGTGCGCAGCCTGCGCTATCCGCCAAAGGGCGACCGCTTCTGGGGCCCGTTCCATGCCCCGTTCCGCTGGGGCGTATCGATGCCCGAATACATGGCCGCCGCCGATGAAGACATGATCTGCATGATCACCATCGAGCACGCCGACGCCGTGGAGCGCATCGACGAGATCATGGCTACCCCCGGCATCGATGTCGCCGTGATCGGCCCCGGCGATCTCGCCACCTCCATCAACAAGCGCGGCCTGATCGACGATCCCGAGGTGCAGGCGCTGATGAAGCGTGCCGAGGAAGGCATTTTGAAAAGTGGCGTGCCGATCGGCGGCGTGGCGCGCACCGCCGAGCAGGCCAATGCGATGATCGATCGCGGCTATCTGGCGCTCGCGCTCGGCTTCGACTGGTCGCTGTTCCAGCGCGGTATCGCCGCGGCGTTTCAGGGGATCAAACGGTAAAACGCAGGGTCCTGCGGCAAGTTGCGACATTAAGATATTGAAATTATTGGATATTTATAGGATGAGGGTAATCCGTCGGCGTCGATAGAGCCTTGACAGAACAGCGCCCTTTCCCCTAAAAGCCGACCTGCTCGCGGGCCGTCTTCGGCCCGCGAAGCGTTTCGCGACCCGTGGTCCATCCCTTCAAGCTTTGGGGGCTGGACCTGTCAGCGCCGGCCATGCCGGATGCACAGGAGGGCGCGTTTCCTCAAACCTTAGACCTGAAGAGGACGCGATGACCAAGCGCAGTGAGGCGAAGTACAAGATCGATCGCCGTATGGGCCAGAATATCTGGGGCCGCCCGAAGAGCCCCGTCAACCGCCGCGAATACGGCCCCGGCCAGCACGGCCAGCGCCGCAAAGGAAAACTCTCCGACTTCGGCGTGCAGCTGCGCGCCAAGCAGAAGCTGAAGGGTTACTACGCCAACATCAGCGAACGCCAGTTCCACGGCATCTATGTCGAGGCCAGCCGGATCAAGGGCGACACCGGCGAGAACCTGATCGGCATCCTGGAGCGCCGTCTCGACACCGTGGTGTACCGCGCCAAGTTCGTCGCGACGATGTTTGCCGCGCGCCAGTTCATCAACCACGGCCACGTCAAGGTGAACGGCCGCAAGGTCAATATCGGCAGCTACCAGCTCAAGGTCGGCGACCTCGTCGAGGTCAAGGAAGCCTCCAAGCAGCTCACGCATGTGCTGGAAGCGGTCCAGCTCCCCGAGCGCGACGTGCCGGATTTCCTCGAAGTCGATCACGGCAAGATGACCGCGAGGTTCGTCCGCGTCCCGGCTTTGACCGACGTGCCGTTCGCGGTGCAGATGGAGCCGCATCTGATCGTCGAATTCTATTCGCGCTGATCGGTTTTGCTCCCAATGATTTTCAAAGGCCCCGGTTTTGCCGGGGCCTTTTTGTTGGGCTATGATTGCGTCCATGTCGCAAACGACCGATAAGCCGCCGCGCATAATTCCTTCAGCCACGCCAACGGAAGCCGAGTTGGCCGCGTGGGCGTCGCTTTCCCGCGACGAGCAAATACGTCGATATCGGGAAGTGCTCGGGCATCCTGATTGCAACAACACCCCCGACGAGATACTCGCTGCCGCCCGACACCGGGTCGCGACACGCCGAAACGATTGAGCCCCGCCATGCACTATACCCCTCCCCCGCGCGATCCCAAGGCGCCGCCGGTGCGGATCAATCTGTTGTCCGACACCCAGACCAGGCCTACGCCGGCGATGCGCGAGGCGATGGCGCGCGCGGAGGTCGGCGACGAGCAGGTCGGCGACGATCCGACTGTCAATCTCCTCTGCGAGCGCGTCGCCGATTTGCTCGGCAAGGAAGCCGCGGTGTTCATGCCCTCGGGCACCATGTGCAACGTGACCGCGACGCTGGTGCATTGCCGCCCCGGTGACGAAATCCTGGCGCATGAGACCGCCCACATCGTCGCGCGCGAGGGCGGCGCACATGCAGCCCTCGGCGGCTTCCAGATCACGCCGCTCCGGGGCGATGACGGCCAGTTTTCGCCGGATACGCTGCGTGGGGCGTTGCACCCACGCACCCGCTACCAGCCGCCGCAGGTGCTGGTCAGCGTCGAGCAGACCGCCAATATCGGCGGCGGCACGATCTGGAAGAAAAGGGCGCTCGACGAGGTGGTCGCGATCGCAAAATCAGCCGGCATGGCGACGCATATGGACGGCGCGCGGCTGCTCAATGCGACGGTCGCCACCGGCATTTCCGCCCGCGACATGGCCGCGGGCTGGGATTCCGCCTGGATCGATTTCTCCAAAGGCCTCGGCGCACCGATCGGCGGCGCGATCGCGGGCACGCGCGCCTTCATCGACGAGGTCTGGCGCTGGAAGCAGCGGCTCGGCGGCTCGATGCGCCAGTCCGGCATTTGCGCGGCAGCCTGCGTCTACGCGCTCGACCATCATGTCGACCGCCTCGCGGACGATCACGCCAATGCCCGCGCGCTCGCCCGCAGCCTGTCACAGATCGCTGGGCTGGAGGTACAGGAGCCCGAGACCAATCTCGTGTTCTTCAAGCCCGACGGCTCGGGCGTGCCGGGCGACAAGATGGTGACTGAGCTCGCCAGGCGCGGCGTGATGCTGGCGATGATGGACGGCCGCATCCGCGCCTGCACCCATCTCGACGTGACGGCGCCGATGATCGAGGAAATGGTCGGCCATGTGCGGGAAATCGTCCGGGCTGCCTAAGCCCTACCGCCCCAGCGCCTCGTAGATCAGCTCCTTCGCCTCGCGCTCGATCCGGCCGCGTTGCGAGGGCGATTGCATCATCACGATCGCCAGCATGTCGTCTTTGGGATCGACGAAGAAGAACGTGCCGCCGACGCCGTCCCAGCGGAATTCACCTGCGGGCAACAGCGTCGTCGCTACCGTCCGCACCGCAACGCCGAGGCCAAAGCCGCTGTCGTCGCCGGGGAAATAGAAGCCGTCGCGTTTGATATGCGTTTCCGGGCCGACGTGATCTGTTGTCATCAATGCGACCGTCGCGGATTTGAGATAGCGCTTGCCGTCGAACGCGCCGCCCTCCAGCAGCATTTCCGCAAACCGCGCATACTCGGCCGCCGTGCCATCCATGCCGGCGCCGCCGGATTCCCAGCGCCGCGGCAGGATGGGATCGTTCAGGCCCGCGATCGGACGCTCGAAACGGTCGTTGGGCAGGAACCCGGCGACGCGTGCCCGCCGTGCCTCAGGGACGAAAAAACCAGTGTCGGTCATGGCAAGGGGATCGAGCAACCGTTCCTTTTCGAACTGATAGAGCGACTTTCCCGAAACGATCTCGACCACGCGCCCGAGCACGTCGGCCGAATGGCCGTAATCCCACAGCGTTTCCGGTTGCTCGGCAAGCGGCAGTTTCGCGAGGCACTCGGCGAATTGCGCGTTGTCGAAATCGCCGTCGAACAGGCCGGAGCTCATGTAGAGCTTTCGCACCGGGCTGTCGCCATAGAAGCCATAGGTGATCCCGGACGTATGGCGCAGCAGATCCTCGATGGTGATCGGCCGCTTGAGCGGCTCGAGCACGATCCCCCCGCTCTCGTCCTTGTTCTCGGCAGCGACCTTCACATCGGCGAAGGCCGGAATGTATTTCGACAGGGGATCGCCGAGCGCGATCTTGCCGTCATCGACCAGCATCATGACGGCAACCGAGGTGATCGGCTTCGACATCGAATAGATGCGAAAGATCGCGTCCTTGGTCATCGGCGTGCGCGCGACGGGATCGCGGTAGCCGAAGGTCTCGGAATAGACGGGCTTGCCGTGCTGCTGGATCAGCACTACCGCGCCGGGGATCTTGCCGGTCGCAACCTCGTTCGCAAAATAGTCACCGACGCGCTTCAGCCCCTCGGCCGAGAAGCGGCTTTCGGCGACGGCTTGCGTTTCGGCACGCGCGCCCGGCGCGAAAACGATCGCGCCGAACAGAAGCGCCGCGGCGAGCCGCAGCACTATGCCGTCAGTTCTCCATCGCCTCATAGATCAACTGCTTCAGCGTGCGCTGGATGCGCTGGCGTTCGCTCGGCGTCTGTTCCAGCAGGACGAAGAACATGTCCTGCTTGGGATCGACCACGAAATAGCAGCCACTGGCGCCGTCCCACTTCAATTCGCCGAGGTCACCCGGCGGCGGCGGTTTGGCATTGCCGGGATCGGTGCGCACCGCAAGCCCAAGGCCGAAGCCAAAACCGTCGCCCGGGAAATAGAAATAATCCCTCGCCACACCCGCACCGGGACCGACCTTGTCGGTCGTCATCAGCTTGAACGTCTCGGGCTTGAGATAGGTCTTGCCGTCGAACGTGCCGCCATTGAGCAGCATCTGCACAAAGCGCGAGTAGTCGGCCATGGTCGAGACCATGCCACCGCTGGCAAATAGCATTTTCTTGACCTTGGTCGGGTCGTTCTCGCGACCGACCCGGAAATCGGCGTCGTTAGGCACCGGCTGCGCCATCAGCTTCACCTTGGCCGGATCGGTGATGAAGAAGCCGGTGTCGGTCATGCCGAGCGGATCGAACAGCTTCTCCTTTTCGATCGCATACAACGATTTTCCGGCCGTGATCTCCATGATCCGCGCCAGCACGTCGGTGGAATGGCCATATTGCCAGAGCGCGCCGGGCTGGTTCTGCAGCGGCAGCTTGGCAATGCGCTCGGCGAACTCGGCAAGATCGAAATCACCCGCATAGATGTTGGCGGCCTTGTAGGCCTTGCGGACCAGGCTATCGCCGTAAAAACCGTAGGTAATGCCGGAGGTCTGGCGCATCAGGTCGAGCACCGTCGGCGGGCGGTCCGGCGGCACTAGTTCGAGCGTTGGCGTGCCGTCCTCGCCCTTCTTCTCCACGCCGACCTTCACATTGGCAAAGGACGGGATGTATTTCGACACGGGATCGTCGAGCTTGAACTTGCCCTCTTCGAGCAGCTGCGTCGCCACCACCGAGGTGATCGCCTTGCTCATCGAGAACAGGCGGAAGATCGTCTTGTCCGTAATCGGAGCCTTGCTCGTCACATCCTGCACGCCGAAGGATTCGTGATAGACCGGCTTGCCGTGCTGCTCGATCAGGACAATCGCGCCGGAGATCTTGCCGGTCGCGACCTCATTTTTGAAGAAGTCGGCGATTTTTGCGAGCTTGTCCGGATTGAAATGGGCACCCGCCGGAATCTCGTAGGTGCCCTCGGCACGCGCCGGCAGCGTGGCCGCCGCCAGCAGCAGGCCGACCATCAGCGGCCGCAACCCGTGAAATTGCGTCATTTTCCCTCCCTACATTTGACCATAGCGTTTTCAAGCGAAGTGGGTACCGCTTCGCGTGAAGAAAACGCATCTAAAAACAATGGCGGGAGTTTAGCGGCGCACGGGGGCTAAACAAGGCCTGCTAAAGCCGCGCGCGGGCCTCTTCATGCAGGCGGGCGCTGCCGGGCGAAAAGCAGCAGAAGATGACTCTGGCCAGCGCCGGCGCAGATGACAGCGCATCCACGCTCGTCTTGACCGCGATATCAGCGGCGCGGCCGCCGGGAAAACGATAGACGCCGGTGGAAATGGCTGGAAAGGCGATCGAGGTGAGGCTGTGATCGCGGCAAAGCCCAATCGCACGGGCATAACACGAAGCGAGCAGTTCATCTTCGCCGCGATGGCCGCCGTTCCAGACCGGCCCGACCGCGTGGATCACATGCTTCGCCGGCAGCCGATATCCTCGCGTGATCTTGGCATCGCCAGTGGCACAGCCGCCGAGCATGCGGCACTCGACCACCAGCTCCGGCCCCGCGCCGCGATGGATCGCACCATCGACGCCGCCACCGCCGAGCAGCGACGTATTCGCCGCGTTGACGATGGCGTCAACGCCGAGCGTGGTGATGTCGGCAACAATGATTTCGAGCCGCGCCGAGCCGATCTCGCGCGCGGCCAAGATCAGACCGCAGCGTCGACCGCTACGCCCTTGTCGGCGAAGAGCTGCTGCAATTCACCGGCCTGGAACATCTCGCGGATGATGTCGCAACCGCCGACGAACTCGCCCTTGACGTAGAGCTGGGGAATGGTCGGCCAGTTCGAATAGTCCTTGATGCCGTTGCGCAGCTCAGCCAATTCCAGAACGTTGAGGCCCTTGTAGCCGACGCCGATGTGGTCGAGGATCTGCACCACCTGGCCGGAAAAACCGCACTGCGGGAATTGCGGCGTGCCCTTCATGAACAGCACGACGTCGTTCGACTTCACTTCGTTGTCGATAAATTGATCGATGCTCATCTTTGCTTCCTTTTGCGGCAAGACCCCTCGGCGTTGCCTTCCGAGCCCGGTGTTAACAGGCCCATCTAACCCGACACTAGCCCTATATGTAGCGCAAACCTTTGTTCATCCAAAGTAAAATGGCGCGGATTTGATATGCGCTGCCCGGGGCCGGCCGCACGGTCCACAAGAGCCGTCCATAGCCTGACGTCACTAATATCATAGCGGGGGGAGGCTTTTTTCCCGAATAGAAGCCCCTATTTAGGACGGGCTAGGTTCGGGGAACCTGTTTTCCGCATCGGCGTTCTCTCCCTCGACCGGAGACATCTGTGACGAAACCAGCTTCCGTTGCCGCCGCGTTTTCAGGCCCCTATCCGTCACTCTTCTCCGATTCGGGCACACTGGCCCAGAATCTGGTGGAGGCCTTTCTTTCAGTCCGCGGCGAGACCGAGCGGCGGGCCACGCCCTTGAGCGCGGAAGATCAAGTCGTGCAGTCGATGCCGGACGCGAGCCCCGCAAAATGGCACCGCGCGCATACTACCTGGTTCTTCGAGCAATTCCTGCTGGGGGAGCATTGCGACGGCTACAAGCCCTTCCATCCCGATTACGCCTTCCTGTTCAATTCCTATTATGTCAGCGCCGGCCCGCGGCATGCCCGGCACGCGCGCGGCCTTCTCACCCGCCCCGGCGCCGAGGACATCGCCGCCTATCGCCGCCATGTCGACGCGGCCGTGGTGAAATTCTTCCAGACCACTGATGAGGCCAAACTCAAACAGCTCGCGCCGCTTGTCGAGGTCGGCCTCAATCACGAGCAGCAGCATCAGGAATTGATGCTGACCGACATCCTGCATGCCTTCGCGCAGAATCCCATTCCGCCGGCCTATGAGACGGAATGGCGCTTCCCGGCCTTGAGCCGCGGGGCTGAAGAATGGGTCACGCTTAACGAAGGCATTCACAGCGTCGGCCACGCCGACGACAGCTTTCATTTCGACAATGAGAAGCCGGCGCATCGCGCCCTGGTCGGGCCGGTCAAGCTGAACCGCAACCTCGTCACCAATGCCGAATGGCTCGCCTTCATGCAGGACGGCGGCTATTCGACCACCACGCTCTGGCTGATGGACGGTTTTGCAACTGTCACAAATGAAGGCTGGCAGGCGCCCGGCCATTGGCGCGAAATCGACGGCGCCTGGCACATCATGACGCTCGGCGGCCTGCAGCCCGTCGACCCCGCCGGCCCGGTCAGCCATGTCAGCTATTACGAGGCGGATGCGTTCGCGCGCTGGGCCGGCAAGCATCTGCCGACCGAGATGGAATGGGAAGTTGCCGCGCGCGGCAACCACCTCAACGACGCCTTCGGCATCGTCTGGCAGTGGACCCGCAGTGCCTACGCGCCCTATCCCGGCTACCGCGCCATCGAGGGCGCGCTCGGCGAATACAACGGCAAGTTCATGGTCAACCAGCTGGTGTTGCGCGGCTCCTCGCTTGCAACGCCGGACGGCCACAGCCGTATCACCTATCGCAACTTCTTCTATCCACACCACCGCTGGCAATTCACGGGACTACGGCTAGCCGACTACGCCTGACTTTTCCCAAGGAGCACGCGCCGGCGAGTGGAAACCGGTTCGTGCTTACACAACGGATCAAAAGCGCGCCGGTAAGCGCGTTCAGGAGAGTATCATGAATGTGCACGCTCCCGCTTTGGCCGACGCGCATCTTCCCGACGAGCAGACTTCCGTCTTCGCACGCGACGCGATCGGCGATCTGTCGCAGCAACCCAAGCGACTGTCGCCGAAATATTTCTACGACCAGGCCGGCTCGGAGCTGTTCGAGGCGATCACGCGGCTGCCGGAATATTACCCGACCCGCACCGAGCTCGGCATCCTGCGCGACCGCGGCAACGACATCGCCGCCATCATCCCGAGAGGCGCGGCGCTGATCGAATTCGGCGCCGGTGCCACCACCAAGGTCCGGCTGCTGCTGGAGAAATGCGCGTTCGCCGCCTACGTGCCGGTCGACATTTCCGGCGACTTCATCAAGGCGCAGGCCGATGTCTTGCGCCGGGATTTTCCCGATCTCGCGGTCTATCCGGTGGCCGCCGACTTCACCGCGCCGTTCGCGTTGCCCGCGGCGATCGCCGGTATGCCGAAGGTCGGCTTCTTCCCGGGCTCTACAATAGGCAATTTCGAGCCGCATGAAGCGAGCCGCTTCCTGCGCAGCGCGCGGGAGATTTTGGGCCAGGGCGCGCAGATGATCATCGGCGCCGATCTCGAAAAAGACGAGCGCGTGCTGTTTGACGCCTACAATGACGCGGCGGGCGTCACCGCGCGCTTCAATCTCAACGTACTGGTGCGCATCAACCGCGAGCTCGGCGGGAATTTCGACCTCTCCGCCTTCACCCACCGCGCGATCTATAACCGCGAACGCCACCGCATCGAGATGCATCTGATCAGCAAGAAGCAGCAAGCCGTGCGCATGCTCGGCACCAGCTTCTCGTTCCGTCCCGGCGAAAGCATTCACACCGAGAGCAGCTATAAATACAGCATCGAGCGCTTCACCGCACTCGCGCGCGGTTCCGGCTGGCAGGTGCGGGAATCCTGGACCGATCCGAACCGCATGTTCTCGGTCCACGCGCTGGTCGCGGAGTGAAAACGCGCGCGATTTCCCAGGGTTTGCTGACGTTTCTTTAGGCGTCAGTGAACATTTCACACTTTCATCGGGAACTTGAAGGTATAGCAGACGGCAGCGTGCGATAGGTCACGCTGTCGCGGCCTGATCACACCCTATTCCTTGAACGCTGAACCTCGGCGCAGGTATAGTCGACCTAATTTGTAAGCAGCCGGTGGGTGGAAGCCGGCGATTGACCCCGAAATTTGAAGCGTCGAAGCTTTTTAGGGCATTCCCATGAAGCGGGCCGTACTTGCGATCTTCTGCAGCGCCTTTCTCCTGGCAAATCCGCATCCCGCAAGGGCGGACGCGGTGTTCGACCAGGATATGGCGAGCCGCTATCTGCGGGCGGCGCAATCCGGCGACGACGAGGCGCAATTCTATACTGGCGCCCTCTATTCGGCCGGTATCGGCGTGCCGCGCTCCGATGAGGAAGCGTTCCGGTGGTTCTCCCGCGCCGCCGATCAGGGCCACGCCCACGCCATGCTGATCCTGAGCGGCTTTTATACCGTCGGCCGCGGCGTGCGGAAGGACAACGTCCAGGCCTATAAGTGGGCCTACATCGTCAACGGCGCCTCCAAGGTGGAGGAATTCCGCAATGGCTCGCGCCAGCTGATCGGCGTGCTCGAGGGTCGGATGAGCCCCGCAGAACTCAGTTCCGCCAAGTCCGAGGCCTCAAGGTGGCGCCCGGCAGTGAGCGGCCGACGGACCGACACCACGGCTCCCTCCGATTTCTCGCGCAGCGCCCCGGCGGTTGCGACGACCAATCCCGCGCCGGCGGCACCAGCCGCCGCGCCCGCCCCGACACCTGCCGCCCCCAATCCGCCCCCGCCGGCCAAAACCACGAGCGACGACAATCCGCTCGACGCGTTCAGCAAGAATTTGAACAAGGGGGATGTCGACGACTTCCTGAAGGAAATGCCGGGACTGCGCAAGAAATTCGGCTTTTAGCCAAGATAGAGGATCGCGACCATGCTGCGCCTTCTGGGAATTGTGATCCTCGCTATCGCTGCCGGCGGCGGATATTACGCCTACACCAACTATCTTCACGTTACGACGGTGACGACCAGCGTCGCCACGATGGCCCCCGTCTCCGAAGCCATCTACGGCACCGGCACGGTCGAGCCCGCACGCTGGGCCAAGGTGGTGCCGCTGCAACGGCGCCGGCTGGTCGATCTCTGCACCTGCGAGGGGCAGACGGTGAAGGCCGGCCAGGTGCTTGGCCGCCAGGACGACGCCGAGGAGCGCAGCGCGCTCAACGAGCTGCAGATTTCGAGCCAGCAGGCGCAGCGCGACCTCGATCGGGCCGAAAAGGACCGCACCAAGAACGACGCCACGCAGAAGGAATATGAGCAGCGCTGGACCCAGGCCGAGGAATACAAGTCGCGGATCGCAGCCCAGCAGGTTCGGATCGACCAGCTCGTGCTGCGCGCCCCGCTCGACGGCATGGTGCTGCGGCGCGACGGCGGGGTCGGCGATGTCGTCGGACCGACCGACGTGCTGTTCTGGGTCGGCCCGCCCCTGCCGATGCAGGTGGTCGCCGAAGTCAATGAAGAAGAGATCAACCGCATCGCGGTCGGCCAGAAGGCTTTCCTGCGCAGCGAGGCGTTTCCGGGCATGGCGCTGCGCGCCAACGTCTCGCAGATCACGCCGAAGGGTGACCCCACCCGCAAGACCTTCCGCGTCTATCTGCTGCTGCCCAACGACACGCCGCTGCGCATCGGCATGTCGGTCGAAGCCAACATCATCTTCCGCGAGAAGCCGTCTGCGATCGTCGTGCCGGCGGAGGCGGTCTCGGGCGATGCCGTGCAGACCGTGAACAACGGCAAACTCGAGCGCGTGCCGGTCCGCGTCGGTATCCGCGGCAGCCGCAGTGTCGAGGTCATCGGCGACGTGTCGCGCGGCATGGCGGTGCTCTCCCCGGCCCGGTCCGATCTCGCCGAGGGCACGCGGGTTCGCGCCGAGCCGAACAAGACCGCGGTCGCGCCGCAGGACATCCCTGTCGACGCCCCGCCAGATCAGCCGCAGGCGAACTCGTCGCCTGCTTCCACTTCCGCTGCCGCGGCTCCGACGATCGCCAGCGCCGACCCGGACAATGCCGTGATCTCGCAGGCGATTTCTGCGCACATCGACTCCGTCGTGAACGACGCGCGGCGCAATGTTTCACGACTTGGCGCCAACCGCTGATCGGTCGCAATCAAAATGGCCGCAAATCTCGTCTTAAACATCGCCTGGACCCATGTCACGACCCGCGTCCGGCAAACGCTGGTCGGCATGGCCGGCGTCTCCATGGGCGTCGGCTTCACCATCATGATGGCGGGCCTGATGGAGGGTTCGCAGATCGACTTCCTGCGCCAGCTCGTCGACACCATGCCGCATGTGACCGTGCAGGATGAGCGGCGCACCGCGCCCGAGCAGCCTGCCGACCGGGAATATGGCGCGGTGCAGATGTCGAGCGTGGCCAACGTCAACAACCGTCCCGGCATCAAATATCCGGAATCGGTAATGGCCTCGCTGCGATCGTGGATTCCCGGCGATGTCGCGCCGCAGGTCAAGACCACGGCGATTATCGACCATGGCGGGCGCATCGGCGTCACGGTGGTCGGCATCGATCCCCGGCAGGAGGTCAAGGTTTCAAAACTCGTCACGCAGATGCGCGAGGGCCAGATCAGCGACCTGCAGCGCGCCCCGAACGCGGTCATCATCGGCCTCGCGCTGGCTGAGAAACTCGCGGTCAAGACCGGCGACACCGTAAACCTGATCGGCGGCCAGGGCACCCAGGTGAACTCCGCCGTGGTCGGCATCTTCCGCTCCGGCCTGAAGCGCGTCGATGAGGGCCAGATCTATGTGATGATCGGCACCGCCCAGCTGATGATGGGACAGAGCGGCGTCATCAACGAATTGCGGCTGCGGCTGAGTGATCCCGTGAGCGCAGACGCCATCGCAAAACGGGTCGAGGCACAGACCGGCTATAAGTCGGTGTCGTGGCAGGAAGCCAATTCGGACCTGCTGTCGAGCTTCGCGGTGCGCGATTTCATCGTGCTGACGGTGATGGGCGCGATGCTGCTGACCTCATCGTTCGCCACCTACAACATCATCTCGACCATCACCAACGAGAAGCGCCAGGATATTGCCATCATGAAGTCGCTTGGCATGCGCGAGGTTTCCGTGCGGCGCATCTTCATCATCGAAGCCGCCATCATCGGCGTGGTCGGCACTCTGTTCGGCTGGATCATCGGCTATCTGCTTTGTTTCGGCTGGTCGCAGATCACGATCTACAACACGCTGACGGGAACCACCGTCCCGATTTCCATCTACTATTCGCCGGTGCACTATCTCGTTGCCGGCGGCATCTCGCTGGTCTGCTGCACGGGTGCCGCGTTCTTCCCGGCGCGCAAGGCAACGCGGGTTCATCCCGTCGAAATCATCCGGGGCGCGTCATGAGCGAAGTGGCATTGCAGGCGGTCGGACTGGTGCGGCGGATCGAGGGCGCGGTCTCGCACACGCTGGTCAACGGCATCGATCTTTCCGTGAACAAGGGCGAATTTCTCGCGATCACCGGCCCGTCCGGCTCGGGCAAATCCTCCCTGCTCTATCTGCTGGGCTTGCTCGACGCGCCGAGCGATGGCGAGGTGATCATCTGCGGCCAGCCGACCTCGAAACTGTCGGAGGACGACCGCGCCAATGTACGGCTCACCAAATGCGGCTTCGTCTTTCAATTCCACTTCCTGCTGCCGGAATTCACCTCGCTGGAAAACGTGCTGCTGCCGATGCGCGCGGCCGGCAAGATGAGCGAGAAGGAGATGCAGGCGCGCGGACTCGAGCTGTTGACCTCGCTCGGTTTGAAGGACCACGCCCAGAAGCGGCCGAACCAGCTCTCCGGCGGTCAGCGTCAGCGCGTGGCAATCTCGCGCGCTCTGTCCAACCGTCCTGAAATCATTGTCGCCGACGAGCCGACCGGCGCGCTCGACACCACCTCGACCGAACAGGTGTTTTCCATCCTGCGGGACATAGCGGACCAGGGCCGCACTGTCGTCGTCGTCACCCACGACCCCGCGCTTGCCGCCCGCGCCGACCGCCGCGTCCATATCGTCGACGGCAAGATCGCGCAGACGTTCGAGGGGCGCGGCAGTGCGCCGGAGCCTGCAGTCGCAGAACCGACAGGGCACTGACGAGCCCTGTCAGACGCAATCGATATAGATCGGCTTGTTGTCGCAGTGCCGGCACGAGAAGATATAGGCCGTCGGCCCCTGCTCGCGGTCGAGCGCCGCCATGAAACCTCTCGCCTCGCTGCTGGCAATGCCAAACTCACGCAGGAGGTAGGTGAGCAGTGGACCTTCGAGCTTCGGATAGCGCGCGCTGATTTCGGCGTAGCCGGCCGGCTCCAGAAACGCCGCCGCATCGCCGCAACAGGTTAGCCATCGCTCCTGCTGCCAGCCGCTGAAGCCGGGTGTACGGAAGGCGACCTCCTCGATGACGTCTTCGGCAATACCATCCGGGAACAGCGCGTCATCGGTGAAACTCGCGCCGAACTTCCGGTGGGCCGCGCCATCGGCGATGCACCACGGGCAGAGCGCCTCCTCGAGTTCGGCTTCGCAATAGGCCGGGCCGGTATAGATGAAACCGCGTCGTCGATTGCAGCAGAGGCACTCGGCGTCGGAAGCGACGATGCTGCCGCTGGCGATGGGGTCGGCATGGTAGCGGAAGACGGGGAAATCCATCGTGTTGGATACAATGCCGGAAAGAGGGCCGTTGATATCAGTCGCGACAGGGGCCGACCGGTTCACGGCACCCGTTATTCCTTCGCCGGCGACCGCAGCGACATCGACTCCCACGCCGCGACGACGACGAGAATGGCCGTCGTCAGCACTGAGAGCAGCAGCGGCGATAGGTCGCGTCCAAACCAGGCCAGCACCGCGAGCGCGATGATACCCACCCCGTGGGAGAGCTGCAGGAAATTGCGGATCACGTGCTTGAACAGGATGGTGCCGACCAGGAACAGCAGCGGTCCGCCGACGGCACTCACCACGGTCCTGAAATCGGAGTGACCGCCGGGATGTTTCAGCACCAGTTCATCCGCCACGGCGGACAGGATGATCCCGGCCACGATCGGCATGTGCAGGTAGGTATAGGCGAGCCGCGCCACCCGCCCCGACTCGGATGACTTCGAAATCATCTCCGAGCCCGCTTCCGCACCCTTGTGGAAATAGATCCACCACATCGCGATGCTGCCGGCCAGCGCGGCCAGAAACGCCATGACATTCTCCGGCGTCCAGGTCAGCTCGGCAAAGGTCGCGCCGTCGACGACGACGGCCTCGCCCAGCGCAATGATGATGAAGCCGGCGCAGCGCTCGGCCATGTGGCCGCCTTCGACGGACCAGGCTTCCATCGAGGAAAAGCCCAGGACCGGCGTCCAGAACCGGACGAGCGGCGCGATATATTCGATCGATAACGCGACGATCCACAGCCACAGGCGCGTTTGCCCTTCGGCAAAGCCACCGAGAATCCAGAACACGGCGGAGCCGCACAGCCAGACCAGGATGCGGATCGCGTTGTGCCGCACCGGCGTTCGATGCGCCGGCGTCGCGAGCAGCCAGAACAGGGTGCGGCCGACCTGCATCGCCGCGTAAGCTATGGCAAACCACAGGCCGCGTCCCTCGAACGCGGTCGGGATCGAGGTCGACAGTACGAGGCCGCCCAGCATCAGCAGGAACAGCAGGATGCGGACCGGCGTCCGGTCGGGATCGAGCCAGTTGGTGACCCAGGCGGTGTAGACCCACACCCACCACACCGCGAGAAACAGCAGCGTCACCTGCACCGCGCCGAGCGCGGTGAAGCGGCCGAGCAGCATGTGGGAGAGCTGCGTGACCGCAAATACGAAGACGAGATCGAAGAACAGCTCGGCGTTGGTGACGCGGCTCTGTCGGTCGGGCGCGATGACACGAAACATCGCCCCGCGCGGGTTGTCCGCCATGGCTTTAGCTTACTTTTTTGCGCATGATCTTTCCGGAAAACCGCTGCACACTTTTCCGGATCATGCGCTAGCCCCCAGGCACCCCGGTCTGCAGCGCCAGCGCATGCAGCACGCCGCCCATCTGGCCGCGCAGCGACTGATAGACGATCTGGTGCTGCTGCACGCGGGACTTGCCGCGGAAGGATTCCGAGATCACGGTGGCGGCGTAGTGGTCGCCATCGCCGGCAAGGTCGCGGATCGTCACTTCGGCGTCGGGGATCGCTGCCTTGATCATCGATTCGATATCGTGGGCATCCATCGGCATCCCAGTCGCTCTCCTGTTCGGTCTTTTTCCTGCAACCCCGGCCGCTCGAATCCCGGCCAGCTCACCCGACCGTGACATGCAAATCTAGCGCCGGACGCTTTGAAGGTCACCTATTGTGACACTATATTCGGCATTAGGTTCATTAAAAATCGGCCGGATCGCCGCACTGCGGTCACAACGGCCTCAAGCAGAGGGCAAACGCATGAAACTCCCGGGTCCCGACCATCCCATTACGATCACTGCGAATCCGAAGCGGATTCGCGTCCTGGCCGACGGCGTCGTCATCGCCGACACGACGCATGCGCTCACGCTGAAGGAAGCGAGCTATCCCGCCGTGCAATATCTGCCGCGGGCCGACGCCAAGATGGACCTTCTGAAGAAGACCGAGCGGGTGACGCATTGCCCCTACAAGGGAGATGCGAGTTATTTCTCGATCGTCGCCAACGGCAAGACGCTTGACAACGCGATCTGGACCTACGAGACGCCGTTTCCCGCCATGACCGAAATCTCCGGCCATCTGGCGTTCTATCCAGACAAGGTCAAGATCGAGGAAGTGGCTGCGTAATTCAGTCGTCGTCATGGCCGGGCTTGTCTCGGCCATCCACGTCTTTTGCCATCCGCTCGAAGCCAAGACGTGGATGCCCGGGACAAGCCCGGGCATAACGAGGTGTTCTGCCTACGCCCGGAATATCGTGAGCCCCAGTATCAGCAGCACCAGGAAGATCACGACAAAGACGTAGAACAGGAAGCGGGCGATATCGGCGGAAGCGGCCGAGATGCCGGTGAATCCCAGGATGCCGGCAATGATCGACACCACCAGGAAGATCAGAGCCCATTTTAGAAGTGTCACAGTCAATTCCTCCAGCCTGCACGCCGCCGGCGCGTCTTCGACATCCACCCATCTAACTTCCGGAAATGGCACGGGTTCCCAGCTGGCTCTTGCCCGCTCGCCCCGGTAGAACTTTCGGAGATTTGACCGCGATGGCGCCATTTCGCCCCTTGCTCAATGCGCCTTCCGGCGGCAACATTCCGACTAAAGCGGCTTGCCGGGGCATGACATGACGACCATCAGCCAGACGGCGACGGACGCGGGCGTCGAGGCCGCGCCAAAGGCGAAAACGCGCAACGCCGCGCTCGACCGCACCCGCACATTCCTGACGCTCGTGGTGCTGCTGCATCACGCCGTCATTCCCTATACCTATTTCGGTCACACCGATCCCAAGTCGTGGATCGGCTTTGACATGATCGTTCTCGCCACCGACAGCTTCTTCATGGCGATGTTCTTTTTTCTGTCGGGCCTTTTCGTCTGGCCCGGCATTGTCCGGAAGGGACCGCTGAACTATTTGTCGGATCGCCTGCTTCGGCTTGGCCTGCCATTCGTCATCTGCGCGTTCACGGTGATCCCGTTCGCCTATTACGCCATCTCCCTGCGACAGCATCCCGAGGTTGGCTTTTCGGAATTCTGGTGGAAAACCATTACCGTCGGGCCTTGGGAGAGCGGACCGGTCTGGTTCCTTTGGGTCTTGTTCGGTTTCGACCTGATTGCTTGCCTTTTGTATCGGCTGTCGCACAAACTCCTCGATCCGATCAATCGCCTCTCGCTGCGCGGTCGCCTTTGGCCCGCAGAGTTCTTCGCGGTCATGTTTGCTGCCACCGCTGCGTTCTACATTCCCGGGCGAATTTACTTCGGACCGGGCAGTTGGTTCGCGTTCGGGCCGTTCTCGGTCCAGCACGGCCGCGTGTTGCTCTATGCCACCTACTTCTTTTTCGGGGCCGGCATAGGCGTTCAGTTTCTGGATCGCGGGCTGTTGGCGGCAGACGGCCGGATGGCGAAGGTCACCTGGGAATGGATGATCCTGGCGCTCGTTCCGTATTGCCTCATGTGGGTGCTGATCTACATCAAGCGCGAAGTACTCGGGAATCCGGTAGTGTTGCCGCACTGGTATGAGGGAATCTATGGCTTCTGCTTCGCTGCCTTCAGCGTGGCCATCCTGTTCTTGATCCTGGCTTATTTTCTGAGGTTCAAGCACTCGGGCTGGAGCATTCTCGATCCGATGCAGCCGGAAGCCTATGGCATGTTTCTGGTTCACTACCCGATCGTGCTCTGGCTGCAATACTGGCTGTTCGACTTCGACATCCCCGCCATCGCCAAAGCACTTGTCGCGTTCTTGCTGACCGTCGTCTTGAGCTGGGCTGCGACGGCAGCGCTGCGCAAGATCCCGGGTGCGAAGCAGGTGCTCTAGGTCAAGCCTGAGTTTGGCATCAAAACTGCGTACGCTATCCGTGGCCGGCACGACGCCCCTTGCCCAATCCCCTTGGGGGCGGCAACATTGCACCCGCAAAACAGCTTGCCGGGGCGCGTAATGACATCGATTTCGCAAACGGCTGCGCCCGCGCAAGCGCGGGCCGTGCCGAAGACCAAAGCGCGCAATGCCGCGATCGACCGCGCCCGCACCTTCATCACCATGCTGGTGCTGATCCACCATTCGGTGACCGCCTACACCCATTTTGGCCATACCGACAAACAGAGCTTCCTCGGCTTCGATCTCGTCGTGATGTTCAACGACAGCTTCTTCATGTCGGCGATGTTCTTCCTGTCCGGCCTGTTCGTCTGGCCGAGCTTGCAGCGCAAGGGCATCAGCTGGTTCCTGCGCGACCGCTGGTGGCGCCTGGGCCTGCCCTTCATCGTCTGCGCGCTTCTGGTGATGCCGTTCGCCTATTGGGCGGTCGAGCTCGAGCTGCACGATCCCAACATGACTTTCGCCGCGTTCTGGTGGCAGACAGTGACCGAGGGCCCCTGGAACAGCGGGCCGGCGTGGTTCGTCTGGGTGCTGCTGGCGTTCGATGTGATCGCGGCATTCGTCTATTACGCGCTGTCCGGCTGGGTCGAGGTGATCGGAAGATTGTCGCTGGAAAGTTTCGGCCGGCCCGGGCTGTTCTTCTGGGCGCTGCTGATCGCAACAACCGTCGTCTACGTGCCGGTGGTGATGTATTTCACCGCGTCACACTGGCTCGCGCTCGGGCCGTTCGCGATCCAGTCGAGCCGCGTCCTGCTCTACCTGTTCTATTTCCTGGCCGGCTGCGGCGTGGGTGCGGCGAGCTTCGATCGCGGCCTGCTTGCGCCGGACGGCGAGATGGCGCGGCGCTGGCCGGTCTGGCTCGCCGCCACGATCTTCACCTATGGCTGTATCGTGGCGCTGATCTACATCAAGCACTCGGTGCTGCCAGACCCGAACAATTTGCCGCTCTGGTGGGACCTCGCCTATGCGCTGGCCTTCGTGTCCTACAGCGCCGCGCAGACCTTCAACATCCTCGCGCTGTTCCTGCGCTTCGACAACGAAGGCGCGAGCATATTCGATCCGCTGCGCGACAGCGCCTACGGCATCTATCTCCTGCACTACGTGCCGGTGTTGTGGCTGCAATACTGGCTGTTCGGCATGACGTTCGGCCCGGTCGATCAACTCACCGCGATCATCAAGGCCGTGATCGTGTTCGTGCTGACGCTGGCCTTGAGCTGGGCCGCAACCGTCGCGCTCCGCAAGATACCGGGTGCGACTCACGTGCTGTGAGTCGCGGCCGTTTCTGGCATCAAACCTGCATTCAAATCTCACAATAGGGAGGCGTCCGAAACCAGCTTGAAAGGACACCTTATGGGATTATCAGCGATTTTGATTGCTACCGCGCTCAGCCTGACCATGCTGGTCGCCGTGTCGGATCTGCCGACGGACTAAGTTCGCGTCTTCCGTGCGCTAATTCGCGCCACTCATGTAGGCCGGGAACCAGCTCTCAAAGCCCGTTTTCAGCGTCGTAATGGAAACGGGCGTCTCGCCGGAAATCGCGATCGAATCGCCGCCGGTCGTGCCGATGCGCGTGCAAGGGACGCCGGCGCCCTTCATCTTGGCAAGCACGAGACCCGCTTCCGCAGCCGGCACCGTGACAATGTAGCGCGCCTGGTCTTCGCCGAACCAATACGCATGCGGCACGATCGCGCTCGAGGCCGGCAAGAACTGCCCACCGATGCCACTCGCCATCGCCATCTCGGCCAGCGCAACCAGCAAACCGCCGTCGGAAATGTCATGCGCCGCGGTCGCGGTGCCCGCGTGGATCATGCCGCGCACCACGTCACCATTGCGCTTCTCGGCGGCGAGATCGACCGGCGGCGGCGCGCCCTCTTCGCGTCCGCAGATGTCGCGCAGATACACCGACTGCCCGAGCCAGCCCTGGGTATCGCCAATCAGGAGGATTGCCTCGCCCGCGGCCTTGAACGCCAGCGTCGCCGACTTGGCGAAATCGTCGAGCAGGCCCACGCCGCCGATCGAGGGCGTCGGCAGGATGCCGCGGCCCAATTCTTCTCCAGGGACTCGGGTCTCGTTGTAGAGCGAGACGTTGCCGGACACGACCGGAAAATCGAGCGCGCGGCAGGCTTCCGAGATGCCCTTCAGGCAGCCGACGAACTGGCCCATGATTTCCGGGCGCTCGGGATTGCCGAAATTGAGATTGTCGGTGATCGCAAGCGGCCGGCCGCCGACGGCGGTGATGTTGCGCCAGGCCTCCGCCACCGCCTGCTTGCCGCCCTCGACCGGATCGGCGTCGCAATAGCGCGGCGTGACATCGACGGTGAGCGCGAGCCCCTTCGGCCCGTCCTGCACGCGCACGACCGCGGCATCGCCGCCCGGCCGCTGCACGGTATTGCCGAGGATGACGTGATCGTATTGCTCCCACACCCAGCGCTTCGAGCACAGTTCGGGCGTGGCGATCAGTTCTTCCAGCGCCGCCGAGACGGTCATCGGCGTGGCGACGTCGCGCGCATGGATCACCGGCAGCGCGGGAGAAGGGACATGCGGCCGGTCATAGAGCGGCGCCTCGTCGCCCAATTCCTTGATCGGCAAGTCGGCCATGACGTCGCCGCCATGCTTCACGCGAAAGCGTTTGCTCGGCGTGGTGTAGCCGACGACGGCGAAGTCGAGCCCCCATTTCCTGAAGATCGCTTCGGCCTCTTTTTCCTTCTCGGGTTTCAGCACCATGAGCATGCGCTCCTGGCTTTCCGAGAGCATCATCTCATAGGCGCTCATGCCGGTTTCGCGCGTCGGCACCGCGTCGAGATCGAGATCGACGCCGAGATCGCCCTTGGCGCCCATCTCGACCGCCGAACACGTGAGCCCCGCCGCGCCCATGTCCTGGATTGCGATCACGCAATCGGCGGCCATGATTTCCAGACAAGCTTCCAGCAAAAGCTTTTCGGCAAAGGGATCGCCGACCTGCACGGTCGGGCGCTTCTCCTCCGACGCATCGTCGAATTCGGCCGACGCCATCGAGGCGCCGTGAATGCCGTCGCGGCCGGTCTTGGAGCCGAGATAGACGATCGGCATGTTCACGCCGGAGGCCGCCGCGTAGAATATCTTGTCGGCATCGGCCAGGCCCACCGCCATCGCATTGACGAGGATGTTGCCGTCATAGCGGGTGTGAAAACGCACCTGGCCACCCACCGTCGGCACGCCGAACGAATTGCCATAGCCGCCGACGCCGGCGACGACACCACTGACGAGATGCCGCGTCTTCGGATGCTCCGGCGCGCCAAAGGAGAGCGCATTGAGGCAGGCAATGGGGCGCGCGCCCATGGTGAATACGTCGCGCAGAATGCCGCCGACGCCGGTGGTCGCGCCCTGATAAGGCTCGATGTAGCTCGGATGGTTGTGGCTCTCCATCTTGAAGACCACCGCCTGGCCATCCCCGATATCGATCACGCCGGCATTCTCGCCCGGCCCCTGGATCACCCAGGGCGCCTTGGTCGGCAAGCCCCGCAGATGGATGCGCGAGGACTTGTACGAGCAGTGCTCATTCCACATCGCGGAAAAGATACCGAGCTCGGTGAAGCTCGGCACCCGCCCGATCAGCTTCAGGATGCGCTCATACTCGTCCGGCTTGAGGCCGTGGCTGGCGACGAGTTCGGGGGTGATCTTGGGTTCGTTGGTCTGCATAGGCCGTTTATTAGGGAGATCGGAGGGGCCGGAAAAGGCCTTTTATGGCCCATTTCCCACATGTCCAGAGCTTTGCAATAGCCCACGGGGCTTGCAGGTTTGCACAACGCCCGCGGATCGGATTTAAGGGGTTTGCCCCTTACTTGAAGGCCATTTTCCGTGAACGAGCTTGCCAAATCTGCATTCCTCCACCGCCCCGACCTGCACGTCGGCACCGAAGGCGAATTCGCGGGCTGGCGTACCTGGGCCCGCGACGCCTTTGAAACCAATAACGGGCCGTTCTGGCACCGGATGGAGGATGACGGCCGCATCCGCTGCGCCTTCCGGGTCGAGAACAAGCATCTCAATGGCGCCAGGAACGTGCATGGCGGCTGCTTCATGTCGTTCGCTGATTATTGCCTGTTTGCGACCGCCTCACCGATCCTTCAGGGCCCTGGCGTGACCTTGTCGTTTGCCTGCGAATTCCTCGATGCCGCACGCGAGGGCGAGCTGATCGAAGGACGCTGCGAGATCACCCGTGCCGGCAACTCCATCATCTTCCTGCGCGGCATGCTCACGTCAGGTGAGCGGCCGGTGTTCTCGTTTTCCGGCTCGATCAAGCGCGTGGCCCGCAAGGTCCCGCCGCCCGCGACCGTCGGCACCTGACGTTCAAGAATCCGGGGAACGTGCCGTTTGCAGAAGAGCACGACAGCGATCGATGAACCGGCCGCCCTGCCAGCATCCGCGGCGCGGCCTCACCCCGGCCTGCGCGATTATCTGCTGCTGCTGGCGCTGGCCTGCGCCTGGAGCTCGACCTATCCTTTGACCAAGATCGGGCTGGAGTCGATCCCGCCGATCACCTTCATCGTCTCGCGTTCGCTGATCGCGGCGGTCTTCCTGCTGGCCGTGCTGCGACTGCGCGGCCTCTCTTTGCCGACGGAGTTGAAGGCCTGGAAGCTGTTTGCCTTCCAGCAGGTCATCAACTCGACCATTCCGTTCCTGATCATCACCTGGGCGCAGCAATATGTACCGGCGGCCAACACCGTGGTGCTGGCCGCGACCACGCCGATCTTTGCGTTCCTGATCACCTGGGGCATCACGCGGCACGAGCCGGCGACGTTGCTGAAACTCGCCGGCGCCATTCTTGGCCTGGCCGGCACTGCCGTCATCATCGGCCTCGATGCGCTGACGGGCTTCGGTCGCGAGATCTTTGCCGAGATCGCGATCCTGCTCGCCACCCTCTCCTTTGCCTGTGCGACGATCTTCGGCCTGCGCATGTCCGGCTACAATCCGACGGTCGTGGCGGCGGGCTCGCTCTTGTTCGGCGGCCTCTTGCTCCTGCCGGCAGCCCTGATCTTCGAGCATCCCTGGACCTTGCATCCGACCATGCCGTCGGCCGTGGCCGCTCTCACCATGGCGATATTCTCGAGCGCGCTCGGACTGATGCTGTTCTACATGTGCCTGATCCGGCTCGGCACGCTCACCACCAACTCGCAGGCGTACCTGCGCATTCCGATCGGCGTCGGCCTCTCCGTGCTGCTGCTCGGCGAAGCCGTGCCGCCGCATCTCGCGGCCGGCCTCGTGCTGGTCATGGCCGGAGTTGCCGCCATGACCATCCCGAGCGAGCGCATCAGGCGGTGGCTACGGCGGGCGCGATAGCGCGCCCTCTTCTTTTTGCGCATGATCTCATGGGAAAACCGGAGCCACTTTCGCCGATGATGCGTTATTGCATGCTCACCAGCGTCAGATCCACGAACCAGGATTGCGGTGAGACGAAACCCTTGACCTTCGGGCTCATGGCGCGCGGGTTGAGATCGTGGACGATGTAGAGCCACGGCGGATTGTCGACGAGGCGCTCATGCGCCTTGCGATAGGCTTCGTCGACCGCTTTCGGATCGGTCGAGGTCTCGATGGTCTTCAGCGCGCCGTCGAACTCCTCGTCCTTCCATTGCTCGAAATTGAATCCGTTCGGCGAGAAATTCGCCGATGAGAAATAGCGCGCCATGACGCCGGGGTCGGAAGATGGCGAGGAGATGTTGAGCGCCATGTTGCCCTGCAGGCTCGGGCTGTCGGGCGTGGCGCGCGCCGCCGTCAGCAGCACCTGCCACTCGATGACGTCGAACGTCACCTCGACGCCGCAGGCCTCCTTCAGGTTCTGCTGCAAGAACTCGTTCATCGGCAGCGGCAGCATTTGTCCCGAGCCGGAATTGGAGATCATTACTTTGAACGACAGCGGTTTTGCGGGTGTGTATCCGGCTTCCGCCAGCAGCGCCTTGCCTTTCGCCGCATCGAATTTGTAGTGATTGACCGGATTGCCGAAGTCGGGGTCGCTGCTCTTGAGCCAGCCCACCGACGGCTCCGCCGTGCCGTTGAGCAGGCCGACCAGCCCGTCGCGGTCGATGCAATAGTTCAGCGCCTGGCGCACGCGCACGTCCTTGAACGGAGAGTTGGTCGCGCCGATGTTGTAGAACCAGGGCCAGACATGCGGATAGGAGCCGGTGGTGATGGCGAACCCCGCCGCCTTCAACGACTCGATGCCGTCGGCCGGCGGCACCTCGATCCAGTCGACCTGCCCCGATCGCAGCGCGGCCAGCCGCGTGTTCGCTTCCGGAATCGGCATCAGCACGACGTTATCGACCTTCGCCTTCCGGGCGGCATCCCAATATTGATCCCAGCGCGCCAGATCGGCTTCCTGCCGCGGCACGATCCTGGTGATGCGGAACGGACCCGTGCCGGCCGCCGGCAAGGTCGCCACCTTCGCCCAGTCATGGCCGGCCTTCTCGAACGAAGCCGGTGATGTGAACAACAGATACACGGCCATATAGGGCAAGTAGGATGCGGGGCGTATCGTCGTGATCGCAACCGTGAAATCGTCGATCTTCTTGTAGCCGCCCATCACCGGCACGCGGGCGCGCGACATCGCCGAGCTCGGCGGCTCGAATTGCGGGCTCTCCTTGTTGAAGTAGCGGTCGAGATTCCAGATCACGGCATCGGCGTTGAAATCAGTGCCGTCGTGGAATTTCACACCGTGGCGCAGATGGAAGATCCAGGTCTTGCTGTCCTCGCCGTCCTGCTCCCATTTCTCGGCAAGCCCGGGACGCAAGCCAGCGAGCTTGTCGGTGCGGGTCAGATCCCACAGCACCAGCCCTTCGAAGATCGGGTAGCCGAGGAAGCGCATGCCCTCGAAACCGTTGTTGGGCAATCCGGTTGCGGTGGGGATATCGGCCGCGGTCATGGCGATGCGCAGCGTGGTTTCCGCCATCGCGGATCGGCCGCTCAATAAAGCGGCAGTGAGCGCGAACGTGCAAACAGCCTTGCGAATAAGCATGATCTCTCCCATCCGGTGGACCGCCATCGGTGCAAGGGAGAGACGAGCAAATATCAGGCCAGCGAAGCTGCGGCAGGGCGTCGCTCACACGCTGTTGTCTCTGGCGAGCGCCGCTTTCCCGGAGCCCGCGAACTCAGGCCGACAGCTGCTTCTCGGCGATCGCGAGCCATTCCGCCTGGGCGTCACGCAGATACTTTGGCGCGCGTTTCATCTGCAGCAGAAGCTCGTTGAACACCACCCGCGCTTCAGGCGTGCGGCCGACCATGCGCAGCAGCAGGCCGTAGCGGACCCGCGCCTCGGCGCCGGGAAAATAGGCCGACACCGCATGGTATTCCTCGAGCGCCTCGTCGACGCGCCCGACTTCGGCGAGCGCGCGGGCATAGAGCAGATGGGCCTCGGGCGACTGGAAATCCGGCCAGCGCTTTTGCAGCTCGTCGAGTGTCGTCAGCGCATCGGCCGCACGCTTGGCCGCGAATTGGGCCTGCGCCTTGCCGAGCGCATATTGCGGGTCGTCGCCCAAAGGCAAGGTCAGAATGTGGTCGTAATGGCGCTCGGCTTCGTCGAAGCGCGCGACCTTCTGGCACTCGGCGGCGAGCGCGGCGCGGTTGGCGATGGTGTCGGTGTCGGCGAGCCGGTCACTCAATTCGCGATAGCGCTTGTCCGGATCGAGCCGGTTGGCGACGCGCTGGCGCGCCTGCCGCGCGCCGGGGCTGGAAAACCATTCCGGCACCAGCTCCACGCAGATATAGGCGAGCGCGCCGACGAACGGCACCATCAGGATGATGAAGGCCCAGGGCTGCAGGCGCCCGGTGCGCGAGGCATGATAGATCAGCGTGATATCGAGCAGCAAAATAACCAAGGCAACGGGCATGACGAACTTCCGTCAAATGATTGGTTGGCATCGGCCGCGGCGATTGAAATAGCGCAGCCAATGCCGCCGAACAATCCCCGGTTGCCGTATCAGCCCGTTTAGTATGAACAGATGATGACGACCGAGCGGCGCCATTTCGGCGCTCGATCCTGTTGTCGCGCGGCGCCCGGTGCCGGTTCGAGAAGACCTTCGCCGTCAGAAATTACGCTGCGCGCGAATTTGCAGCAGTACGGTGTTCTGATCCTTGAACTCGTACGCCGCGGTCGGCTTCGGAGCCGACGGCGTCAGCATCGCGGTGCCCGTGAAATTCTGGTCGAGGCGAACATACTGCACTTCGCCCGTAAACGTCAGGCCCTTGACCGGGGTCCAGCGGGTGTTGAAGCCGATCTGATAGACCGCGAAGTCGGGGTTGCAGCTGAAGTCCGCCGAGGTGGTCGCGGCCGTCAGCTTGTTACTGGCCATGTACTGGAAGCAGTATTGGCCCTTGGCCGAGGTGATGTCGGCGGACGAGCCGTTGTAGTGTAGCCACGAAGCCGCGCCGAAGATGCTGGAGTTCCAGTGCGGATCCCAGTTGTGGGTGAAGGAGCCGCGGGTACCCCAGGCTTCAGTCAGCTTCAGGTCGCTAGTGCCCCCGTTCGCGACCGGCAGGAAGATCGCGTCCGTGGTCGCACCGAAGCCGACGCTCTGATAGGCGCGGTTGCTGCCGCCGAACATGGCGAAGTTCGGCGTGCTCGAAGCCGTCGAGAACACGTTCTTGGTGTCACCCATGGCATAGCTGCCTTCGATCTTGAAATCGTCGCCGGCGCCGGTCGGGAGGTTCTTGATATTCAACGCCGCCATCACCGAACCGCCCCACTTGGTGTCGGGGTGACCGGAGATTTCCGACAGGTTGGTCGGCACACCGCCTGCGCCAAGGATGTTGTAAGAGGCATCCACTTCGTGCGCCGCGGCTGAAACCTGGAACAAGCCCCAGGCCTGTTCGACCTTGAGGCTGCCGACGACGTCGGGCGCGTGGGTTCCGCCATAGGCATAGCCGGAGGTGCCGACGGCGTTGAGGCCGACCGACAGGTTGTAGATCGAGGTGCGATCCCACACGGAAGGATCGTCGAGGCCGATGGAGCCCGAAACACCGTTGCCGAACTGCGCGGTGTACTGGATGTTGTTGACGCCGGTGTCGGTGTTCTGGCCGCCCATCAGGAACGAGCTGATGTTGGCCGGGAAGCCCTGCCAGGGCGTGGCATAGGCGGAAGCCGATTTGCCGAAGGTGAAGCCCGCGAACTGGATGAAGGTGTATTCGACCGCGACATAGCCGCCGCCGGCGCTGTTGAGGAAGCTGCTGTTGAGGCCACCGGGCGCCGCCGGGGCCGCGCCGATCACGGCGTTGTTGGCGGTACCGTAATTGTTGAACTGAAAATTACCCTGAACGTAGGTGCGCACCACGCCATATTCGGTCGCGGTGCGGGTATCGATCTGGAGCGCCATGCGCGAGCGTGCGACATAGTCGTCGAAGTAACGGTTGCGCTGGCCGGAATCGCCGCTCCACGCCGGCGCGCCATGGGCGGAACTGCCATCGAAGGTGACGTCGGTCCGCAGGTAGCCGCCGATCTTGATGCAGGTGTCGGTGCCCGGGATGTACCAGAAGCCCGCGCCATAGAGCGAGCAGATCCTGACATACTCGACCGCCTTGGCCTTGACCGGCAGGTCGGCCGCCCGTGCACCGGTCATGGCGGCGAGGCTGGCAGCCGAAGCGAGAAGAACCAAAGTTCGCAGCACTTTCATCAGGAATCCTCCCATGAGGAATCTGATGATAATGATCATCTTTGAGTGGGTGTGCGAAGATACCAGCCTGACGATGGCGGTTGAATAGTGCGCCCGTGTGATCGAAGTGCCACACCCTGCGCCGCTCGTTACAGATGCGTGACGAGGGCTGCGAGCAGACCGCCGTCATCGGTGCGGTCAGAGGCGCTGTTTCTCGTGATCGCCCGGGTGCCTGTGCTATCGTGGCGGCGCAACGACAGTGGCGACAGAAATGAAGGGAAAACTGATTACGGCCTTTGCGGGCGCGTTCATCGCGGTTGTGGCATGGGTGCCACTCTGGATTGTTGAGGCGCCCGATCCCTACGCGATGCCGGTCGGGCTGGGTCTACTTACGTTTGCTGTCAGCTTTGCCGGCGGCGTTATCGCCCTGGTCGGGGCGGTCAGGCTTGTGATGCAAGCCTTGCGAGCCTCAAAGGCACGATCCTGATCTGGTCAGGGTGGAAAATCCCGGGCCCGAAGGCCCAGGATCGGCGTTTTGGACAGGCAGTTTGCCCGTCTTTATTGGGTCCACTTGCCGCTATAGGCGCCGAAGATGACGGCGCCGGCCACTGTAGCGATGGTGTAAAGTCCCTTCGGACTCTCGACGAAGTGTGCGACCGAACTTGCTGCGTGCTCGATCCCATGCCAGATGCTGCCGAAGAAGCCGCCCGCAGCAATCGCTTCGAGTTCTTCGGTGGACAGCTCGCGGTTCTCAAAGTCGTTCGTAGGAAGTGTCATCGTCATTACTCCTCGTTTGATGTGTTGTGTTCCGCACCAACAAGCAGGATGTCGCTGGGGTAGAAAACTCCTTGGCCTGGTTTGGACAGGCAGTTTGCCCTGTCTTCAACGGCCGGCGACGTCATACTGGCGGTGAAAGGTGAAAAGATCGCCGGTCAGAGCACGTTCTTGCTGTTAACCCAGCCGCCGAAGATGTTGCCGCCTACGGTAAGCGCCACGCCAAGCACCTTAAGTGTGGTCGGGTTCTCGACGAAGTGCGCGACCGAACTTGCCGCGTGCTCGATCCCGTGCCAGATGCTGCCGAAGAGGCCGCCCGCAGCAATCGCATCGAGTTCTTCGATGGAAAGCTCGCGGTTCTCAAAGTCGTTGGTGGAAAGATTCATCCTCGTATCTCCTGGTGATGGTGCGGATCATTCCGCAACCGTGTGCAGGATGTCGCTGCCGACGCGTGATCGCCGTGACAGCAGTCACGTAGTCGCAATAAGCAGTATTTCTGTCGTATGAGTCCGGAAGGCGCCGTGCATCGAGGCCGAAGGTTCATCGCGCTCGCTTGTTGTTCGTGCATCGTCTCCGCGCGAAACGCGTTGCGCTTCGCGTCAAAACTCAGAACTCCCGGACCGGAAGGTCCAGGAATCGGGTCTCGAGATAGTAACGGTACGATGATCGATCTTTGGAGGTCGCGCAGGCCCCGCGGACGGCTACGCCGCTTTTTCCAGATGCGCGACGAGGCCTGCGAACAGGCCGCGGCCGTCGGTGCAGCCCATGATGTCTTCGACGTGGTTTTCCGGGTGCGGCATCATGCCGAGCACGTTGCCCCGTTCGTTGACGATGCCGCCGATCGAATGCGCGGCACCGTTGAAATTGGAGGCCTCGTCGACCACGCCTTCCGGCGAGCAGTAGCGATAGAGCACGCGCCCCTCGCCTTCGAGGCGTTTCAACGTCTCTTCATCCGCCTCGTAGTTGCCCTCGCCATGCGCCACCGGCACGCGGATCACCTGGCCGGCGTTGTAGCCGCGCGTGAACGGCGTGTCGGAGCGCTCGACGCGCATATGCACGTCCCGGCAGACGAATTTCAGCCGCGCGTTGCGCATGAGAACGCCTGGCAAGAGTTCGGCCTCGCAGAGGATCTGAAAGCCGTTGCAGACACCGAGCACGAGCCCGCCGTCGCGCGCAAAGGCCCGCACCGCATCCATCACAGGCGCGCGCGCCGCAATCGCGCCGCAGCGCAGATAATCGCCATAGGAAAAGCCGCCGGGCACCACCACGAGATCGGTTCCATCAGGCAGCGAGGTCTCGGCATGCCAGACCATCGCGGCCTCCTGCCCCGAGGCGAGCTTCAGCGCGCGCGCCATGTCGCGCTCGCGGTTGATTCCGGGAAAGACCAGAATTGCGGATTTCATGTCCGGCACGCCCTTTCTTGCGTCCGTCCCAGAGCTAAGCGGAGACACGGGAAATTAAAGGTGCATCAACGCGATACGCCGCCGAATGCGCCGGCGTCAATAGCCGGCGGATGGCTTTCCCGCCACGGGCTGCGGATGCTGTGGACGAGCCGGGAAAAAGCGAAAGGGCGGCCCCAACGGGCCGCCCCTCCTGGCCGATCGTCTCCCGCCGGCTAGCGGCCGAACGGGGTGAACACGCCGTTTTGAATGGTCGCAGGCGTGCAGGCGATCGATTGCGGCGTGCAGCCGGCGAGCGTGACCGGGAAGCACGGGGTATTCGCCGTCTGCAGGCACGCGATATTGGCGGTCAGCGTCGGCGTCGGGCAGATGCAATGCGTCAGGTTCATTGTGACGCCGCCACATTGATGCACAGCGCTGGGTGTCGGGCAGATATGCTGTGTGAATTGCGGCTGGCCGCACTGATGCGCGGCGCTCGGTGTCGGGCAGATGTGCTGCGTGAATTGCGGCTGGCCGCACTGATGCACGGCACTCGGCGTCGGGCAGATGTGCTGTGTGAATTGCGGCTGGCCGCACTGATGCACGGGGCTCGGCGTTGGGCAGATGTGCTGCGTGAATGCCTGCGGTTGCCCGCCGCACTGATGCACCGCGCTTGGCGTCGGCTGAAACGCCTGGGGCGCCGCGGCGAACGCTTGCATATGCGCCTGCGGCGCGGCCTGCTGCTGGGCGCCGCACACCAGGGTGGGCGGCACGATTCCGCAGACGGGCGGGTTCGTGACAACGGGACAGGCCGGCGGATGCGTGGGGCATCCGGCTTGCGTGCACACGGTAGCGATGGTTTGCGGGAGGGTGTCGCAGACCACGGGCGCCGACGGGCAGTGCAGGCTCTGCGGCGGGCAGCCGATCTGCGTGAGGATGGTCCTCGTGTCGCACACCACGGGTTGCGTCGGGCAGAGCACCTGCTGCGTATACGGCTGCGCACAACCCGGAGCTTGCGTCAGCGGCGGACAGATGAAGCAGTGCGTCGCCGGCGTCGGCTGGCACAGCTGCTGGGTGCAGACGGTAGCCAGCGTATTGTGCGGCACACAGTCCGGGCACAGCGTCACCGCCGTCGGTGTCGGCTGCAAATTCGGGGCGACCGCGGCCATCGCCTGCGGCTGGGGAGCGGGCGCCGAGCTGCCGGGCTTGATCGCCGCGCTGCTCTTGATCCAGACATAGGAACCGCCGAGCTCGGAATTGGGGATCGGCTGGCTGTGCACGACATCCGCTTCCGGAACGTCGTACCATTTTCCGAGCGTGGGATCCGGATAGATGCGGACATGTCCATCAGGCCCCCTGCCGCTGTAGCCGGCAAGCATGATGGTCGCTTGCGGGTTCGCCGGATCGGACTGAACCTTGCTGACGAAATCGTCGTAACGAACTTTCGATTGATCGTTGTCGGCCATGACATCACCTGAATGTTGGCTTGAGGGATCGTTGCTGAAAATGCTTGCAACCGCGGCTATAAATGCCGTCAATCTACAACGTCAGAATGACACCAACAACTTCAGGTTTTAGTTCCATAAAAATACATTTCTCTCAATTTGTGAGCCAGCTAACAAAGCAACTTTGGGTAACAACACTACTTAGGCAGTCATGCTGACACGCCGCGACGCCTTGCAACATCTGCTACGGCTCGGCCTGCTGTCGCCGGCGGAGCTGGTGGCGCAGGACATCCGGGCCACCGAATATGTCGGACGCAATCATCTGGTGCGGATCGAGCGAAGCGGCGCGCCCTGCTACATCGTCAAGCAGCCGCGCGATGCGAATACGCCGGACGCGGTGACGATGTGGATGGAAGCGACGATCTTCTGGCTGTCGGCGCACGATGGCGCCTTCGCCGTGCTCGCGCCGTGGATCCCGAAATATTATCATTACGACGAGCCCAACAAGCTGCTCACGATCGAGCTGGTCGCCGCATCGGATTCGCTGCTGGCGAAGCAGATGACTGGGACCGCCGTCGCGCCGCGGCTGCTGTACGATGTCGGCCGCGCCTTCGGCACGCTGCATGGGCCGGCCTCGCAGATATTGCGCGAGGAGCGCGTGCGCCGCCTGTTTCGCACCGGGATCGCCTGGGTGCTTACGCTCGGCCAACCGGGCTCGCCGTACCAGCCGGGAACGGCGGCGGCGCAGTCGATCCTCGCCGCGGTGGTGCAACGGAGCGATGCGGTGGCCGCGCTGGCGCAGGCGCGCGCCGACTGGCGCGACGCCCATATCGTGCACGGCGATGCCAAGGCGGCCAATGTTCTCATCCTCGATGACGGCACGGTGCGCGTGATCGACTGGGAGATCGCGGCACTGGGCGATGGCCTCTGGGACATCGCAGGCATGGTCCACTCGCTGCTGGTGCCCAATCCGCTCGGACCACCCGAGCCGCTTGCCTCGGCGCAGTTGCGCATGCAGGCGCAGATCGATGCATTGTGGGCCGGCTATGTCGCGGTGACCGCGCCGCCGCCACATCTCGCCGATCCGCGCGTGGCGCTGCTGCGGCTCGCGGGCGCGCGGATCGTGCAGACCTGTCTGGAGAACACCCAGTTCATCAACCAGATTTTCTCGCATGTGCCGCCGATGCTGCAGATGGGATTGGAATTGCTGACCCAGCCGCAGGCTTCGCGCGAGCGATGGGGGCGCGCGGCATGATGGCGTTCGACCAGCAATTGCGCACAATCGTGGCGGCGGTGACGTTCGTTTCGCCGGAGTGGGCGCGCGTCACCAACGCGAGCGGCGCGCCGCGCGACGTCGCGACAGCCGGCCCGGGCGATGCGTTCAGCGGCCTGGCCGCGGCGCTCTATGCCGATCATTATTGCTGGCTGTCCGCGAGCCCACCGGCACCATCCATCGACAAGGCTGCATTTCTGGCAAAACTGCAGGCCGCCAATCCCGTTGCGCTGCGCCATCAGGACGGCTTCACCATTTCGCGCGTCGATGCCGCGGGCGTGTGGATCGTGGATGCCGCGCAACAGCAGCGCTTTGCGCACCTGAACGAGATCGTGCCGCTCGCAGGCGCGATGGCGCCGGGTTATCCGGTGCGGCTGGTGCCGCAGCGCGATTTCGTCACCGCGCCCAACGGCCATTTCGTGATTGCCGGGCGCCCCGCGTTCGATCCCGTGACCGGCCGCCAGATCCGCTTCTACTGGAATCTGAAAGCCGAGGGAGCCGCGACCTTCCTGCACGAGATCGGCACGCGGCTGGAGCGAAGGCGAATTCCGTTCCAGGCCAAGGTGCCGGTCGATCCCAACAGCTACGCGCGCACCGATTGCGGCGTGCTCTATCTCAATGACGAGGATTTTGAAGCCGCGCGCGACGCGATCGCAGCAACCTATCGCCTGCTGCGGGACCATGTGCGGCCTCAGGTGCCGCTGTTCGCGCGCGAGATCGCGGCCGGACTGGCCTTCGCCGAGAGCCCGCCGACGCGGGAGAGCTTTGGGATGCACCGCTGCGGCCTGATCGCCGAAGGCCTGATCGCAGCGCTGAAGCGCGGTGCGCAGGATATGGAAACGCGGCTTGCGATCCTGCGTGCACACCTCATCGCCTACGGGCTCGATCTCGACCGCCTCGAGCGCAACCCCTCCTCGCGCTATCCCTATTCTCTGGAGACGCTCACGCAGGAGCAGGCCGCATGACGCTCGCGATCGCGCCGAATGAGGCGACCGAGGCGGCGGCCGTGATCGGCTTCGGCATCGCCCGCCGCGCGTTATGGGCGGACGATCGCTGCACCTGGTTCGAGGCCGTTCCGACCTTACCGGGGCAAAATCCGGCGGCGAGCGCGGTCGCAGGCTGCGACGTCTATGGCGGCACCTCGGGCATCGGCTGGTTCCTGGCGCAGGCCGCCCGGCGCACTGGCGACGCCTTGCTGCGGCGGACCGCGCGCGGTGCGCTGAAGCAGGCGGCGGCGCGCGCCGGCGAACATGCGGCTTTCAGCCCGCACGGCTTTTACGGTGGAGCTGCCGGGGCCGGCGCCGCACTGGTCTGTGCCGGCAAGGATCTCGGCGGCGAAGAACTGGTCGCAGCCGGCCGCAGCCTGCTCCTGAGCCTGCCGCTGGATGCGCCCACGCCCGATGTCACCGATATCATCGGCGGCATCGCCGGCACGGTGGCCGCGCTTACGCTCGCCGCGGACGCACTTGGCGATTCACTTGGCCGCGACACCGCCCTGCTCGCACGCGCCGGCGACTTTGCCCAACGCCTGCTGGCGCGCGGCGAGCGCGACGCGCGCGGCACCTTATCGTGGGCGACGCTCGGCGACCGCCGCGCCAATCTCACCGGTTTTGCCCACGGCACCGCCGGCATCGCGCATGCGCTGTTGCTGCTCGATCGGCTTGCACCGCAGCCCGCGCTGCGCGAGGCCGCCCGCGCCGCCTTTGCCTATGAGGCGATGACCTATGATCCCGCCCAGGCGAACTGGCCCGACTACCGGCTGTTTCCGGGACAGGCGCCCGGCCCGGCTCCTTATCTCGTGGCCTGGTGCCACGGCGCGGCCGGCATCGCGCGCAGTCGGCTGTTTGCCGAGACTTGTGGTGGATTTGATGTCGGCCCCGAGATCGACGCCGGCCTCGGCACCACGGCGCGCTTCGCACAGCATTGTCATTCCATGCCCGGCATGGATTTCACCGCGTGCCACGGCGTGTTCGGCCTGGTCGATACTTTGCTCGATGGCATCAGATCAGGCCGCCAGGCCCATGCCACCCTGCTGCAGCAGGTCGTCACCCACGCGACCGAGCGCTTTCATCACGGCGAAAAGCCCTGGCCCTCCGGCCTCGCCTCGCAGGAGGAGATCAGCGGCTTGATGCTCGGCAATGCCGGGATCGGCCACATCTATCTGCGCCTCGCCGATCCGAGCCTGCCGTCCCTGCTGGCGCCGGTCCCGCAGAGGATGGCCGCGCAAGCTGGTGCGCGAGCGGCCTGAGGCGTGATGATTTCAGCTTCGTCGTAGCCCGCACGAGCGCAGCGATATGCGCATTTCCCGGGTATCGCCTCGCTCACCCAGGCTACGAAGCTTCATAGCGTGGGAGCACCGCTGAGCTCGAGGCGATTCTCAATCTTCTCGAGACTCAAATCGTGTCGTCCCAAAATTCCATAGATATTGTGAACGTCCTGTTGCAGCGAAACCAAGTGGCCTCGAATTGCGCTCAATTCCGCTTTGATTTCCCCCATAGTCATTTTTGTTTCCCCAGCGTCTCGCTGCAGAGACTTCAGTATTTCATATATCAGCTCGCTACTGATCTCGGCCATCGCTAGAACTTTCTATCCCTTCACTTCGATAGCATAATTCTCGATCACGGTATTGGCGAGCAGCTTGTCGGCAGCCGCCTTCAGCGCGGCTTCCGCTTTGGCCTTGTCGGTGTCGGCCAACTCGATGTCGAACACCTTGCCCTGGCGCACGCTGGCGACGCCTTCGACGCCGAGCGACTTCAGCGCGCCTTCGATGGCCTTGCCCTGCGGATCGAGGATGCCGGTCTTCAACGTGACGGTGACGCGTGCCTTCACTTCTGCTGCCCTCAGCTCTTGACCAGCACCGGACCCGAACCCGCGGGCCGCTCGTTTTCCATGAGGATGCCGAGGCGTTTTGCCACTTCGGTATAAGCTTCAAGCAAGCCGCCCAAGTCCCTGCGGAAACGGTCCTTGTCGAGCTTCTCGTTCGACTTGATATCCCACAGCCGGCACGAATCCGGCGAGATCTCGTCGGCGACGATGATCCGCATCATCTCGTTCTCGAACAGCCGCCCGCACTCCATCTTGAAGTCGACGAGGCGGATGCCGATGCCGAGGAAGAGCCCGGTCAGGAAATCGTTGACGCGGATGGCGAGCGCCATGATGTCGTCGATCTCCTGCGGCGTGGCCCAGCCGAAGGCGGTGATGTGCTCTTCCGACACCATGGGGTCGTTGAGCTGGTCGTTCTTGTAGTAGAACTCGATGATCGAGCGCGGCAGCTGGGTGCCCTCCTCGATGCCGAGGCGCTGCGACAGCGAGCCCGCCGCGACGTTACGGACCACAACCTCCAGCGGCACGATCTCAACTTCCCGAATCAGTTGCTCGCGCATGTTGAGACGGCGGATGAAGTGGGTCGGCACCCCGATGTCGTTGAGGTGCTGAAACAGGTACTCCGAAATCCGGTTGTTGAGGACGCCCTTGCCCTCGATCACCTGATGTTTCTTGGCATTGAACGCGGTCGCATCGTCCTTGAAGTGCTGGATCAGGGTGCCCGGCTCCGGTCCTTCATAAAGAACCTTGGCCTTGCCTTCATAAATGCGGCGTCGACGGCTCATTGGGATGTACCGTGTGTTGTTGAAATCCATGAATTTGGTGTGCTCCGGATGACAAGGACTGAACCCACGACGGAGCTGCCGTGAAGGCCGGGAACTCCCAGAAACAGAACGAGAACCCAACCTTTCGGCACGCTATCTGATTGGGCCCTCCAGCACAATCGATCCCGCCTGCCGCGAAGAGAGTTTTACCGTTTCAGTTATGTTGTCGCAGCGACGGTTTTCGTCATTTTTCGAGGGATATGTAGGCCTAAACTGGGCTATCGCAACGAGGCCGCCCCGGGCTTATACGGGCACCGAATTCGGAACCCATCACCATGACCACCTTCGACAAGCGTGAAGAGGCCTTCGAGAAGAGGTTCGCCCTCGACGAGGAGGAGAAATTCAAGGCCGTGGCCCGCCGCAACCGGATGCTCGGCCAGTGGGCTGCGGAGAAGCTCGGCAAGAGCGGCGGCGAAGCCGACGCCTATGCCAAAGACGTGGTCTCGGCCGAGTTCGAGGGCGCCGGTGACGAAAGCGTCGTGCGCAAGCTGATGACCGACCTTGCCGCCAAGGGCAGCGCAGTCACCGAGGCCGACATTCGCGCCAAGATGGACGAGCTGCTGGCGCTGGCTGCCGCGCAGGTGAAGGCGGGGACCTAGCGGCCGCGCCGGCGTGCCCGACCGCCGCGCGGCGTTCTGGATACCGCACCGCGGCCGGCGGATTCTGCCTTGGCATAATCGGCCCGTATGATGTCCAGTAGCCGCCGCGATGCCGCGCTCAGGAAGCCGCCGTGCCTCGTCACGACGACGATGTCGTGGCTTGCCGTGAGGTTGCCGACGCGAATCGTCGCGATCGCGGCAGCGTTCAGTTCCTCGGCCGCATGGCTCTGCGACAGCAGCGCGATGCCGAGCCCGGCCTGAACCAGGCGCTTCTGCGCGGTGAGACTGTCGACCGGCGTCCAGTCGATCTCGCCCAGCCCCTGCGTCAGAAACAGCGCGAACACATGCGAGGCCGAAAGCTCCGGGCGGCCCGGCGTTTCGGGAAAGGCGATCCAGCGCTCACCGCGCAAATCCGCCAGCGTCGCAACACGGCGTCCCGCAAGCGGATGATCGAGCGCGCAGACCACCTGCAGCGGCTCGGCAAACAGCCGTTCGCATTCGAGATCGCCTGATCTATCCCGATTGTAGCGAAGACCGATGGTCGCCTCGCCCCGCCGGATCAGATCGCTGACCTCGCCGCTGGTGGCCGTGCGCAGCGTCAATCTGACGTCGGGATGTTTCGCCGCAAATCCCTTCAGGATTTTCGACAGCCGGCCGCCGGCCAGCGTGCCGACTACCGCGAGCGACACCGGCCCCGAGTTCTGCCGCAGCAGCGCGCGCACCGCATTCTCCGCATCCTGCGCCGCCGCCACGGCGCGCTCGGCATAGGGCACCATCACCCGGCCCGCGTCGCTGAGCCGCGTGTGCCCCGCCACCCGCTCAAACAGCGGCACGCCGAGCTCCTGCTCCAGCAGTGCAATGCGCCGCGAGATCGCCGGCTGCGATCGGTGCAACGCCCTGGCGGCGCTGGAAATGCCGCCACTGCGATGAACCACGAGGAAGGTGTTGAGCGCGTCGCTGTCCATGCCGGGCCTCATGCAAAAAGCTGATGATATGGAGAAGAATAACAAATTTGTTGAATATCGAAAACGGCTCTATGCCGCTGCCTTCGAACCAGCACGGCAGGAGCCGACATGCGTACCCAGACGGAAAAGGCAAAACTGTTTCGCGCGCTGCATGAGCGTCCCGGCGCCTTCATCATCCCGAACCCCTGGGATGCCGGGACGGCAAGGCTGCTGGCGGCGATGGGTTTCGAAGCCCTCGCCACCACGAGCCTCGGCGTGGCCAACATGCTCGGCCGCGTGGGCGCGAGCCGCGACGCCATCATCGAGAATTGCCGTACCATCGTCGAAGCAACCGAGCTTCCGGTCAACGCCGATCTCGAGAACGGCGGCGCGCGTGATCCAAAGGAGTCTGCCGTTGCCGTCCGCCTCGCCGCGGAGGCAGGCGCCGTCGGCGGCTCGATCGAGGACTCGAGTGGAGACAGGCAAGCGCCGATCTACGATTTCGCGCTCGCCGTCGAGCGCATCCACGCCGCCGTCGAGGTCGCCCGCTCGTTGCCGGCGCCGTTCATGCTGACGGCGCGCGCGGAGAATTTCCTGTACGGCCGTACCGATCTCGACGAAACCATCCGGAGACTGCAGGCGTTCGAGGCCGCGGGCGCCGACGTACTCTATGCGCCCGGCATCCACGACCTTGCCACCATCAAGACCGTCGTCTCGGCGCTCAAGAAGCCGTTCAACCTGGTGATGGGATTTGCCGACCCCACCCTCACCGTCGAACAATTGTCTGCCGCAGGCGTGAAGCGGATCAGCGTCGGCGGAGCGTTGTCGCGCTGCGCGCTGGCCACGTTCCTGCGGTGCGCCCGCGAGATGAAGGAACAGGGCTCCTTCACCTACGT
Source organism: uncultured Alphaproteobacteria bacterium (assembly GCA_963802585.1). Taxonomy (GTDB): domain Bacteria; phylum Pseudomonadota; class Alphaproteobacteria; order Rhizobiales; family Xanthobacteraceae; genus Bradyrhizobium. Next base: position 285,294 of record CAWDJS010000009.1, read on the forward strand.
GCGCGAGATGGCTCCCATGAGGGAGGTCAGGCAGGCCTTCGCCGGCCTGGGCGGATAGCCTTCGGCGCGGGCGTCAGCCCTCCTTGAACCCGTATTCCGGCACGTTGCCGCTGGCGCCGTAATATTTGTACGGCAGGAATTTGCCGCTCATCGTGATCTTGACGCGGTCGCCCTTCGGGTTGGGCAGGCGCTCCATCACCATGTCGAAGTCGATCGCCGACATGATGCCATCGCCGTATTCCTCCTCGATCAGCGCCTTCCAGGCCGGGCCGTTGACCATCACCAGCTCGTAGAAGCGGTAGATCAGGGGATCGGTCGGCGGCATCGGCATGCCGCGCATCGGCGTCTCGTTCAGCATCGCAGTCTCGGATTTCGACAGCCCGAACAGTTCGGCAGCATTGGCCGCCTGCGGCTTGGTCAGTTTCTGCTGGCCGAGGATGGCGCCCACGATCAGCACCTCTGAATAGCCGCCGATCTTCTCGCAGATATGTTTCCAGCTAAAACCCTTCTCGCGCTTGATGTCGAGCAGCTTTTCGGTGAGGTCTTCTCGTTTCATGGGTCGTCTCCCCGTCTTGAGTTTAACGCGCGATCGCCTGCGCCGCGGTGGTGTCCACCACTTTCGGCGCAGCTACGATGGTGGGCTCGGTCCGGCCGATCCGCACCATGGGCACGTGGCGCGGATCGTGGTTCGGCATCTCCGCCGCAAAGGTCTTGCTGCGGCTGACCAGGAAATCGATGATGTGGTTGCGCAGGCCATAATAGAGCGGATGGCGGTGCAGATCGATGCGGCCGCGATCCTTCGGCAGCGGATTCTCGACGACCTCCGCCAGCACCGCGCCGGGACCGTTGGTCATCAGGAAAATCTTGTCGGCGAGAAAGATCGCTTCATCGACGTCATGGGTGATCATGAACGCGGTCTGGCCGGTCTCAAGGCAGATCCGGCGCACCTCGTCCTGCAGCGTGCCGCGGGTCAGCGCGTCCAGCGCCGAGAACGGCTCGTCCATCAGCATGATTTTTGGTGTGATCGAGAGCGCGCGCGCAATGCCGACGCGCTGCTTCATGCCGCCGGACAGTTCCGACGGCCGCTTGTGCTCCGAACCGGTGAGACCAACGAGATCGACGAATGTTTGCGCATGCGCCTTGACCCTGGCGCGGTCCCAGCTTCGCCATTTCGAGGTGACGGCGTAGGCAACATTGCCGAGCACGGTGCGCCACGGCAGCAGCGCATGGCTCTGGAAGATCACGGCGCGGTCGAGGCTCGTGCCCTCGATCGCCTGCCCGTCGACGATGACCGCGCCCTCGCTCGGCTCATCGAGGCCGGCGAGGATGTTGAGCACCGTGGTCTTGCCGCAGCCGGAATGGCCGATCACGCAAGCAAACTCGCCGCGTTCCATCGACAGCCAGAGATTTTCGAACACCGTGGTCGTGCCGCCGCCCGCGCCGGGATAGCGCCTGGCGATGCCCTCGATGGAGATGAACTTTTCGGTCATGACGCTCGTGTCCCGCACGCGGCGCAGCGCATCCGGGTCCGCGCCTCGCGCGGCCCGAGTGCAGGCTCCGTGGTGCTCCGCAGATGCGGGACCCACGTGGCCGCAATAGGTCCCGGTTCAGCACTGCACCGCTCCGCGCTGCAGTGCGCCCGGGACACGAGAGTGACGCTTCTGCTCATACTCACTCCGGAAACGTGACCAGCCGCGTGACGCGGGCCAGCACCTGGTCGAGCAGCATGCCGACCAGGCCGATCATGAGGATCGCGATGATGACATTGGTGATCGAGAGATTGTTCCACTCGTTCCAGACGAAGTAGCCGATGCCGGTGCCGCCGACCAGCATCTCGGCCGCGACGATCACGAGCCAGGCGATCCCGATCGAGATCCGCATGCCGGTCAGGATCGTCGGCGCCGCCGCCGGCAAAATCACGGTGAAGGCGCGCCTGAAGGTGCCGACCTCCAGCGTGCGCGCCACATTGATCCATTCCTTGCGCACACCCGCCACACCGAACGCCGTGTTGATCAGCATCGGCCACACCGAGCAGATGAAGATCACGAAGATCGCCGACAGCGAGGAGTCCTTGATGGTGTAGAGCGCAAGCGGCATCCAGGCGAGCGGCGAGATCGGTTTGAGGATCTGGATGAACGGATCGAGCGCGCGGCTGATCAGCGGCGACATGCCGATCAGAAAGCCGAGGGGTATCGCGACCAGCACGGCGATGAGATAGCCGACGCCGACGCGGGCGATGGAATAGCCGAGCTGGATGCCGAGCCCCTTGTCGTTCGGCCCGTTGTCATAGAACGGCCGCCTCAGATGCTCCCACAGTTTCGCGCCGACATCCGAGGGACCCGGCAACGCCGACTTGCCCTGGGTCGCGGTCGCGCCCATCAGCTTGGCGTATTCCGGATTCATGTTCGCAACAGCCGAGGTCGAGCGGGTGGCAAGCTGCCACACCGCCAGGAAGACCACGAACAGCGCGACGGAAAGGATCGCGGCGCGGAAGCGGAGGGAGGCGGTCATGCGAGAGCGCCTCTTCGCCCGTCGTCCCGGCGAAGGCCGGGACCCGTAATCACCGGCGTTGCTTGATACGAAAGGTATCTGCCACAGGTGCCAAACGAAAGTTCCCGGCATATGGGTCCCGGCCTTCGCCGGGACGACGCGGGCCGATGTATCCGCGTCATTTCCCTCACGACGCCTTCCTGATCTTGAAGCCCGCGAGATAATCGTCGGGCTTTTCGGGATCGAAGGTTTTGCCCATCACCGAGAACGATTTGTACGCGGTTTGCGGCGGCGACAGACCCATCTCGGCCATCAGCTTGCCCGTGTCGGTGGCGAGATAGACCTGCTCGGCGACCGCCTTGTAGTCGACGTCGCCCTTGATCTGGCCCCAGCGCTTCATCTGCGTCAGCATCCATACCGCGAACGACTGCCAGGGGAACGGGTCGAAATCGACGCGCTTGGCGTCGGTCTTCACGTTGCCGAGGCCGTCGGCATAGGTGCCGGTCAGGACCTGCTCCAGCACCGTGGTCGGCGCATTGAGATAGTTCGCGGGCGCAATGGCCTCCGCGATCTGCTTGCGGTTCTCGGCCTTGGAGGCATAGGCGGTGGCATCCACGATTGCGCGCGTCAGCGCCGCGAACGAATTCGGCGAGGTGGTGATGAACTCCTTGCTGGCGGCAAAGCTGCAGCAGGGATGGCCGTCCCAGATCTCCTTGGAGAGAATGTGCATGAAGCCGACGCCGTCATAGATCGCGCGCTGGCAGATGTTGTCGGGCGCGAGGAAACCGTCGATGTTGTCGGCGCGCAAATTCGCCACCATTTCCGGCGGCGGCACCGAGCGGAGCTGCACGTCGGTATCGGGATCGAGCCCGTGCTCGGCGAGATAATAGCGCAGGAGATAATTGTGCATGGAATAGTCGAAGGGGATGGCAAACTTCATGCCCTTCCAGTCCTTCGGGTCGCGCTTGTCCTTGTGTTTTGTGGCGAGCGTGATGCCCTGCCCGTTGATGTTCTCGATCGCGGGCACCGCGAAGGGGATCGCGTTCGAGCCGAGCCCCAGCGAGATCGCGATCGGCATCGGCGCCAGCATGTGGGCAGCGTCGTATTCCTTATTGATGGTCTTGTCGCGCACCACGGCCCAGCCCGCGGTCTTCACCACTTCGACATTGAGGCCGTGCTTGGCATAGAAGCCCAGCGGCGCTCCCATGATGATCGGCGTCGCGCAGGTGATCGGAATGAAGCCGACCTTGAGGTCCTTCTTCTCCGGCGTGCCGGTGTCGGCAAACGCTTCGGTTGCGGTTTTCAGCGGGAAAAATTGCGACAGCGCAGCCAGCGCGGTCGAGGCGCCGACGGATTTCAGGAAGGCGCGCCGCGCCGCATCTTTCGGAAACACCGCGCGCATCACGGCGGAAGCGACCACGCCCTCATAGCGCTTGTCTTGGCTCGCCGCAGGAGCCACCGGCTCGCAGCGCAGCGTGCGCTCGGCATATTCATGTTCGGCCGCGGTGCGATGCTGGCCGCAGACGCAGCCATTTCGTGTGAGCTCGCGCCCGGAATCGAAGGCATCATCGAATGTGGACATCGCTTGCGCCCCTTTGTCGCACCGGCGCAGCGGAAGCCCGCCCCCTGCCCGGAAAAGTCAGTTGCTGCCCGGCTTCTCGGCGCCGGGCAGCAACAAAACATGCAGGTTCTATGCCGCTTTGCTTGTTTCAACGGCAGCGATGGGCAGACCTTCGTCGATCGGGAGCGATGGGTCGCGCGACCATTCGTTCCAGGAGCCAAAATACATCCGCACGTCTTTTACGCCGGCGTTCTTCAAAGCCAGGAACGTGTTCGACGCCCGCGCGCCCTTGAAGCAATAGAGATAGACCGGCGTGCTCGGCGAGATGCCGACTGTGGCGCATTCCGCCAGGATCTCGTCCCTTGACTTGAAGCGCGGACCTTCCGCGGTCGGCTTCATCATGCGGTACCATTCGAGCCAGACCGCGCCGGGAATGCGGCCCTTGCGCGGGCAGAAATCCTTCCCGTACGGCGAAGAGCTCTCGCCGATCCATTCGTCGACGTCGCGCGTGTCGAGAATGGCGATGCCGGGCTTATCGAGCGCGGCCAGCATCGTCTTGGCATCGATCAGGATCTCGCCGGCTTCCGGCACGATCGAGAACGAAGCCTTCGCCGGCTTCGGCACGTCCTTGGTGACGGGAAGACCGGCCCCCGCCCAGGCATCGATGCCGCCATGCAGCACCTTGATCTTGGGATAGCCGAGCATGGTGAGCAGGTAATAGCCGCGGCAGGACTGGCCGAAGCCGGAGTTCATCGACTGCTCGTAGATCACAGCCGTTTCCTTGCCCGACAGGCCGGCGCCGCCGAACGCGTCGGCGAATTTTGTCTTGAGCTCGGCCATGCCCTCGGGCGTCGACGTCGCCAGATAGGTGAAGATCTCATGCACGTTGACCGCACCGGGCAGATGCCCGGCGGCGTAGGCATCGGGATTGCGGGTGTCGATGATGACACTCGGCTCCTTCTTGATGAATTCGGCGAGTTCGCTGGCAGAAATCAGTACTTCGGTCATTGGCAGCCTCTCCGTTGAGGTGGTGGGTGGTCTTGGGTGGACTCAGGAATTTCAGGCATCCGCGAGCATCTTGCGAAGCTGCTTGGTGGCGGGCGTGACGATGGCGACGAAATAGGCCTCGCGCAGCCGCCGCTGCACGCGATGGCTTTTCAGGTAGCCGCGCGCGCCGCAGTGGAGCATCGCCGCATGCGCGGCCGCGACGCTGGCCTCGCCCGCGCGCAGGCGCAGCGCGATGACCTTGCGCCAGTAGCTGTCGTCCGCGTTATAGGGGTCGCGCGCGAGCGCCATGGTCTCGCGCTCCAGTTCGCCGAACAGCTCCTTGAAGTGCACGGGCTGCTGCGGCAGGTAGCGGTTGACATGGCCGAGCGCGCCATCGACCTCGTCCATGATGTTGATGCAATCCTTGATCAGGCCGAGCGCCATGCCGAGCTGCAGCAGGATGAAGCCGGCGCGGATCTTCTTCACGAAGGGCGCTGCCTGCTCGGCCAGGATCAATTCGTCCGGCACGAAGACGTCGCGGAACTGCACGCCATAGGTGCCGGTGCCGTCCATCGCGAGGAACGGCTTGCACGGCGTCAGCGTGATGGCGGGATCGGCGCAATCGGCGAGGAACATCACGGTCTCGCCCGGCGCATCCTCGCGCTCGAAGATGGTGCCGAAGAAATGGTCGGGCCCGAGATTGGAGACCCAGGGCAGCGCGCCGCGCACGACATAGCCGCCGTCGGTCTTGCGGCCCTTCAGTTTAAGCTTCTCGATGCCGAAGAAGCTCTTCATCGGGTTCGACAGCCCGGTGCCGCCGAGAATTTTGCCGCTGGCAAAGCCGTCGCCGAATCGCCGGGCGAGGCTCACGTTGCAGGAGTTGCCGGCGTACCAGACCAGCGTGTTCTGGCACCACGCCATGAACGCGGTCGCGCCGCAGACTTCGCCGATCGCCGCCATCGCCTCGATGGCACAGCGCAGATCAGCCGGCCCTTCATGCGGAAGGTGACTGCGCCAGGCGCCGACTTCGCCGAACCGCCGCAGCACGTCGGCCGGATAGACCTCGCCGTGGTCGATGGCGGGCGCCAGCGGCGCCAGCTCTTTTCGTGCAACGCCGGCTACTTCATCAGCGAGAGAAGGCCCACCTCGATCGACCGTTTCGATCCGCGATACAGCCAATGAACCCATGACGCCCTCCTCGCCGATGCCTGTTGCCGCTTGCTGTTAGATGCCGACCTCGAGATTGACCGGCCGGGTGAAGGTGTTGGCGACCGGCGACCACTTCTTCACATGGGCGACCAGCGCGCTGACCTCGTCGGCCGAAATGCCCTCGCATTCCATATCGACCTTGACCCGCACGTCGGTGAAACCGACCGGCTTCTCGCTGGTGTCGCCGGTACCCCAGACCGCTGTTATGTTGAGGTCGCCTTCGAGCTCGAGCTCGAGCTTGTTGACGGTCCAGCCGCGGTGCACGGCGTTGGCGTGCAGGCCGACCGCCAGGCAGGAGCCGAGCGCGGCGAGCGAGGCTTCCGACGGATTGGGCGCGGTGTCGTCGCCCAAAAGCCCCGGCGGCTCGTCGACAATATAAGGCGGCAGGCTGCGGATGTAGTTGGCGTGACGGAACTTGCCCTCGGCCACCGTCTTGCACTTCAGGGTCTTGATCACCTTCGGATTGGCCTTGCCGTTGATGATCAGCTGCTCGAGCCCGTTCTTGTCGATGGGGGCGAGGCAGCCGGTAAGTACTGTTTTCTGAGCGACCGCGGTCATCAGGTTTTCTCCCTAGGGGGTAGGATACCGAACGGTCTGTTTCCTGCACGAAGCGTGCCAGAGGCCGCGTTTTTCAAAAAGCGAAGCGCTGGAGCGGCTTAAGCCGGGCTGCCTGCGGATTGACCAGCGGAGCTTTGCTCAAACGCGATGCAATTGGCGTCATGCAGCGATTATTTTGAGCGCAACGAAGAAGCGACTTGCTGAAAACGCGAACCTGCGCTTAACCTGTTGCCATGGGCAAAGCGGGCAAATCAGTTTCGAAGAAGAAACCCATTGCGGCCGGCGACGAAGAATTGGCGCGCGGCCGCCTCCTTTCCGCGGCAACGCACCTGTTCTGCAAGAACGGCATCAACGCCACCGGCATCGACGCCATCATCGACGAAGCCGGCACCGCGAAAACCACGCTCTACAAATTGTTCGGCTCGAAAACCAATCTCGTGCATGCCGTGCTGGAGAGCGAAGGCAAGCAGTGGCGCGAATGGTTCATCGCCGCGATCGAGGAAGGCGGCGGCGATGCCGAAACGAAACTCACGCGGATCTTTCCGGCGCTGAAAAGCTGGTTCGGCGAGGAGCGCTTCTACGGCTGCCCCTTCATCAATGCCGTTGGCGAGCACGACAAGGACACAAAACAGTTCCGCGCCATCGCAATGAAGCACAAGAAAGTCGTGCTGGCGCATATCGAGAAGCTCGCCGGGGAAATGGGCGCCACCGAGCCCGAAGTGCTGGCACATCAACTGGCGCTGTTGATCGACGGCGCCATCGTCGCCGCGATGGTGTCGCGCAATCCCGGTGTTGCCGACACCGCGGGGCTGGCGGCCTGCTCGCTGTTCGCGCCGGCGAAAGCGAAGAAGGCCAAACGCGCCAGCGGCGCGCCGGCCCAACTCGTCGCGGTTTGATTCTTTTCCGGATTCGTAAGGGTAGGCAAAGGCGCGAAAACGCGGTGCCCACCGCGTCGCCATGATCGGAAGTAATGAGGGGATAGAATCCGTTGAGGTATCTCAGCTCGCTCGCCTCAATCCTCGGGTTTCGACGGTCTTCTTCCCCAAATCTTCCTCACATTCCACGAAAAAAGGACCAAGTTCCGGATCAAAACGCCGGAATGAGAGAAGCTCCTTACACTTCAGGGACCGGCGTCGGAGTTGCACTGGCGTTGTCCGGACTGGCCGTCGCGACGTTTGCCTCGCACGCCGCCCCCCAATCGATCGTGGTCAGCTCCTACAGCTCCCTGGCGGCCGCAAATTGCTGGATCGAGGGTCCTCCTCCTCTCCGGGTTGAGGATAGCCCCACCCGCGTCTGTCGCGGCAAGGCGACGCTCGTGGTGCTCGTCAGCAAGGACGATAAGCGCGAGACCGTCTCGGTAGGCCACAATCGCGTCGAGGCGGCAAAAGAGCCGGCCGCGCAAACCTTCTTCGGGCCATTCAACTCGGCGCTGCCTGCGATCGAATGGCGGATCGCGGGAAACAATCCGCTTGCCATGATCCAGCGGTGGCGGATCGCGGACGTTGTCGATCAAACCATGAGCAACGGCGGCGGTCCGGCCGCCAAGCCGTTGCTGGTCGTGTCAAGGCTACCGCCAGGCGGGGTTTGTCCCGTCGCCTATGTAGACGCGGAGGCCAACCCCAACGCGGACGAACTGGCTCGCCAGGCAGCCGACCAGATCGCGCGCGATTTCAAATGCGGCACGGACCAGGCCAAGGTGCTTGGCACACCTGGCCGCGCCGCGGAACTCGCGACGCAGCGCTAGAGCGAGTACTCTCCTGCACACGAGGCTGCGCGGGTGCGACAAACACCCGGCATTCCCTGCGCCCTCTTCTCATCGAGGGACATGAACGATGCAGCACTCGGGCATTTCATGCCGCGAGATCGCTGCTGCTCGGCATTGCGAGGAGCGTAAGCGACGAAGCAATCCAAACTCGCTCTGCGGCGACATTCTGGATTGCTTCGCGGAGCCTGTCATCGGGCGCGCATTCGCGCGACCCGTTCGCTCGCAATGACGACGAGGCAGTTTGAAAATCGGTTCGGAGTCGTAGGGTGGGCAAAGGCGCGAATGCGCCGTGCCCACCGTCTCGATATAGGCGTCGAGAATGGTGGGCACGCTTCGCTTTGCCCACCCTACTCTCTGAATTATTGCGCGACGGCGGAGCCCGTTGCGCTTAAGGCCACCGGCCTCGCCGTCTCCACCGTCGCGATCCCGCGCAGCAGACGCCCGAGCAGATCGGAGCCGGTGATGATCCGCCTCTGCTTGTGCCAGACCAGGATCAGATCATGCTCGATCACATCGTCGCCGGGGGCTTCCGGCACGACCTTCAACAGCCCGATCACGTCTCCCAGCCGCGCCTTGGGATCGCGGATCACGATCGGCCGGTGCCAATAGGCGGTCGGATCGTGGTCGAGCTCGTTGAACAGCGCATCGCGCAGGAAGTGATGGGCGTCGAGCACGAAGGCCGGCTCGCCCGACGGGTCGGTCACGATCACCCATCGCATGCCCGACGCATCGACCTGGCGAAGAAAAGGATCGTCGGGGACGCGGTCGAATTTCGGCAGCACGCAGCGATGGTTTGCGAGCGGCAGGCTCAGAATGCTCTGGGCGTGGATCTCCTCGCCCTCGTCGCAGACCGAGATGTCGTCGAGGTCAAGGAAATTCTGCGCGCCGGTCGCCTCCAGCTTGCTGATCTCGCCGCCCGCGACGACATGGCGGGCGATCATGTGGCGGATTTCCCGCTCGCGCATGTAAGCGATGGTCTCGGTCCCCAGCCACCAGTCGAGCACCATCGCGGTCGGCTTGGTCAGGGGATACAGCAGGAAGCGGTAGAAGTTCAGGAAGGGGAGGAAGCGCGAGGTCATGGCGAGTGCATTGCGCGAGAAATAAGCCTGCGGAAAGATCTCACCGAGCAGTGTGATGGCGAACGCCGAGAACACGAAAGCGGCGACGCCGGCGAGCACCGAGTCCGACAGCAGCGTCAGCGCCACGTTGGTGGTGACGTTGCCCCAGATGATGGTCGCGAGAACCTGGTTGGCGTCCTTGCGCAGCTCCAGCATCCGCGCGGCGTCCTTGTTGCCGCCATCGGCTGCGATCTGAAGCCGCAGCGGGCTCATGCTGAAGACCGCGAGATTGAGGCCGGAGAACAAAGCGGATTGCAGGATGCACAGCGCGATGCCGACCCAGGTCCCGGCGTGTTCGATCAGGGTCATGCGCTCACCTCCACTGGCCACAGCAAATAGCATAGGGAGGCGATGACAGGCCAATGACCGCAAATTGTAAAGGCCGTGACGCTTTGTCAGCCGCCGGACGCATAGCCGGCCGGCCAGATCAGCACGTTGGCCTGGCCGTCAAAGGCGAGAAGGCCGAGCGTATCGCAGATGACCGGGACCAGAGAGCGCGTAGTGCTGAGACGCGACGTGCACACCGACCAGCTATAATCGGGCTCCGGATGGATCCAGAATTCATACCAGGTGTCGTCTCCCTGCAGCGAGCCGAACCAGGCGCCATCGCCTTCCTTGTTCCAGACCAGTCCGGGAAACAGCGACGACAACGCTTCGACCAGAGCAGCAGGATCCTGCCGAAGCAGCGTGCGCTCGCCGAGATCCTCCAGCGACTCGATCTCGGCCATGATGTCAGGCCTGGGTTTCATCATCATGAAGTCATAGCTCATGACGCGGGCGTCCCCTACTTTGCTTCCGCGAGCATGGCTTCCAGCCGCGCGAGCTCGGTATCCAGATCGGCCTCGACATCGCCAACCTTCATCGCGATCACGCGATAGCCGCGGCTTTCCAGCCAGGCCTGCCGCGCGGCGCGGTCGGTGGCGATGGCTTCCGACTCGCCCGCATTCACCAGCTCGATCGCAAGGCGATGCACGAAGGAGACGAAATCCGGAATCTGCCGCCCCACCGGAGTCTGCCGCTTGAACTGGCCCGCAAAGCGACGGTCGCGGGTCAGCGCCTGCCACAGGATGCGCTCGGCATCGGTCGGGTTTCGCCGCAGCAGCCGCGCCAGCCCGCGCACCGTGCCGCTGCTGTCGGCCGGTTGCGCGCCCTGCCCGTGCTCGGCGAGCAGCGCGCGCAGCCTCGTCGCCTGCGCGCCGTCGAGCACGCCGCCCTTGGCCGGACCCTTGCGCCCTTCCGCGATCGCCATGATCACGCCGTGCAGGGTGTGCATGTCCTGTTTGGTCGGCTCCATCCGCAGGAAGATGTTGCGCAGGTTCACCAGCATGGTGTCGCGCTTCTCGGCCGGCCGCAAAAACTCGACCCGGTCGAGCTCGCGCACGAGGTTCTCGAAAAAGGCGTCCATCTGGTGCTGCGAGGCGCGCTCGGAGCGTTCGGGCATCGCGAACGGCAGTTCGCCCGCGGTCGAGAGCTTGAACCATTCATAGCCCATCAGCAGCACCGCCTGCGCGAGGTTGAGGGAGGCAAAGCCCGGATTGACCGGAAAGGTGATGATGCGGTTGGCGAGCGCGACCTCTTCGTTGGTGAGCCCCGCGCGCTCGCGGCCGAACAGGATGCCGGTTCGCCCGCCGCCGGTAGCATGGCCGACGATCTCCCGCGCGGCAGCCTCGGGCGCCATCACCGGCTTTGCCTGATCATGCGCACGCGCGGTGGTGGCAAACAGCAGGTCGAGGTCGGCGACCGCCGCTTCGACCGTGTCGAACAGTTTTGCCTGCTCCAGGATGTGATCGGCGCCGGCCGCCGCGCGGCTCGCGGCGACGTTGGGCCAGCCGTCGCGCGGGTTGACGATCCGCAACCGGGAGAGCGCAAAGTTGCCCATGGCGCGCGCGGCCATGCCGATATTCTCGCCCAGCTGCGGCTCGACCAGAATGATCGCGGGGCCTTCGAGGTCGAAGCCGGTCTTGGTCTTGTCGGTGCCCGACATCGTCCTTCCGATTCAGATTCAGGGCGCGCATTCGCGCTGCCCTCCGATTGCCCGTGCGGACTGGATTTCTCAAGCAAAATAATGAGCTTAGATTCGGCTTTTGAACCGCCAGCGGAGCGCCGTCTGTGCGGCCGCCCGGTCCCTGCGTCCTCCGCCCAAAGATCAGCCCGGACCGCATACCCCCTTGGCTTCCGCCCGCCGTTCCGCAGTGCTATGACCCGTTTTCCCCGCCCACCCGCTCCCTCACAAGAAGCGTTCCCGAGAGGCCTTCCCGATCATGGCAAAAATCAAGGTGACCAACCCCGTCGTCGAACTCGATGGCGACGAGATGACCCGGATCATCTGGCAGTACATCAAGGACAAGCTGATCACCCCGTTCCTGGATGTCGAGCTGCTCTATTTCGACCTCGGGATGGAATACCGCGACCAGACCAACGACCAGGTCACCATCGATGCGGCGGAGGCGATCAAGAAGGTCGGCGTCGGCGTCAAATGCGCCACCATCACCCCCGACGAGGCCCGGGTGAAGGAGTTCAACCTGAAGCAGATGTGGAAGTCGCCGAACGGCACCATCCGCAACATCCTGGGCGGCTGCATCTTCCGCGAGCCGATCATCTGCAAGAACGTGCCGCGGCTGGTGCCGGGCTGGACCAAGCCGATCATCATCGGCCGTCATGCCTATGGCGACCAGTACCGCGCCACCGACATCAAATTCCCCGGCAAGGGCACGCTGTCGATGAAATTCGTCGGCGAGGACGGCACCGTGATCGAGCGCGAAGTGTTCAAGGCGCCCGGCGCCGGCGTCGCGATGGAGATGTACAATCTCGACGACTCCATCATCGATTTCGCCCGCGCCTCGCTGAACTACGGCTTGATGCGCAACTACCCGGTCTATCTCTCGACCAAGAACACCATCCTGAAAGTCTATGACGGCCGCTTCAAGGACATCTTCCAGGACGTCTACGACCGCGAGTTCAAGAAGGAATTCGAAGCCAAGCGGCTGACCTACGAACATCGCCTGATCGACGACATGGTAGCTTCCGCGTTGAAATGGTCGGGCGGCTATGTCTGGGCCTGCAAGAACTATGACGGCGACGTGCAGTCCGACACGGTGGCGCAGGGCTATGGCTCGCTCGGCCTGATGACCTCGGTGCTGCTCACGCCCGACGGCAAGACGGTGGAAGCCGAAGCCGCGCACGGCACGGTGACGCGGCACTATCGCGAGCACCAGAAGGGCAAGGAGACCTCGACCAATTCCATCGCCTCGATCTTCGCCTGGACCCGCGGCCTCGCCCATCGCGCCAAGCTCGACAACGACGAGCCTCTCGCGAAGTTCGCCAACACGCTGGAGAAGGTGTGCGTCGATACGGTCGAGGCCGGCTACATGACCAAGGACCTTGCGTTGCTGGTCGGCGCCGACCAGCGCTGGCTGTCGACGACGGGCTTCCTCGACAAGGTCGCGGACAATCTGACCAAGGCCATGACTTAAGGGAGCAATGGCGTAAGGGCGTTCGTTACAGCCGTAACCATCCGGACCTAATAAAGCTGCAAATGCCCGGCTTGTTTCGCGAAGTTTGCAACGACCAAGAGAGTATGACCATGCAGCTTTTCCGGACGACTGGTTTCGCACTCCTGATGCTCTCGGCATCGCTCGTCAGCGCGGCAGCGGCGGAAACGCCCCTGCCCGCCGCGATCGCCGCACCCGGCGAAACCATGGTGCTCACCGCGCATGCCGTCGGCCTGCAGCTCTATGAATGCAAGCCCGACGCGGAGGGCAAGCTGGTCTGGACCTTCACCGCCCCGCAGGCCACGCTGACGGCGAATAACAAGGTGGTAGGTCATCATGGCGCGGGCCCGAGTTGGGAGCTGGAGGACAGCAGCGGCATCACCGGCAAGGTGGTCGCCAACGCACCGGGCGCCAGCGCCAACGATATCGCCTGGCTGAAGCTCGACGTCGCCTCGCACAAAGGCAGCGGCCAGTTGGCCGACGTCACGACGGTGCAGCGGATCAACACCGTTGGCGGCGTGCTGAAGGGTGCCTGCGACCGTGAAAAGGCCGGCCTCGGCATGCCCTATGCCGCCGATTACGTCTTCCTGCGCAAGCCCTGAGGCGATCAGGCTTCCGCCATCGCCTTTTCGATCGCCGACAGCGCGGCATCGGCCTTGGCGCCGTCGGGCCCGCCGGCCTGGGCCATGTCGGGCCGGCCGCCGCCGCCCTTGCCGCCGAGCGCCTCGGAGGCGACGCGCACCAGATTGACCGCGTTGAAGCGCGCGGTGAGATCCGGCGTCACGCCGACGACCACGCCGGCCTTGCCGTCCTCGGTGACGCCGACGATGGCGACGACGCCGCTTCCGAGCTGCTTCTTGCCGTCGTCGGCAAGGCTCTTGAGGTCCTTCATCTCGATACCCTCGACCGAGCGCGCCATCAATTTCACGTTGCCGACCTCACGCACGCCGGCAGCCGAGGCGCCATTGGCGGCGGACGCGCCGCCACCCATGGCGAGCTTCTTCTTCGCATCCGACAGCTCGCGCTCGAGCCTCTTGCGCTCCTCCATCAGCGCCGTGATGCGCGCCGGCACGTCTTCCGGCGTGGTGCGCAGCTCGGCCGCGGCTGACTTCGCCAGCGCCATTACTTCATTGGCATGCTTGCGCGCGTGGCGTCCGGTCAGCGCCTCGATACGGCGGACGCCCGAGGCGACCGCGCTTTCGCCGGTGACCGAGATCAGGCCGATATCGCCGGTACGCCTGACATGGGTGCCGCCGCACAGTTCGACCGACCAGCCCATCGCGTTCTGGCCGTGCTCGCGCGCGCTCTTGCCCATGGAAACCACGCGGACCTCGTCGCCATATTTCTCGCCGAACAGCGCACGGGCGCCGGCCTCGCGGGCATCATCGACCGCCATCAGGCGGGTCGTGACCTCGTCATTCTCGAGCACGACGTCGTTGGCGATGTCCTCGACGCGGGCGAGTTCTTCGGGCGTGATCGGCTTCGGATGCACGAAGTCGAAGCGCAGACGATCGGGCGCCACGAGCGAGCCGCGCTGGGCGATGTGGTCGCCCAGCACCTGGCGCAGCGCCTCGTGCAACAGATGGGTCGCCGAGTGATGGGCGCGGATCGACGAGCGGCGTGTGTGATCGACCTCGAGCTGCAGCGCGGCGCCGACTTTCAGCACACCCTGCTCCATCGTCCCCAGATGCACCCAGAGATCGCCGGCCTTCTTCTGCGTATCGGTGACGCGGAACTTGACGCCGTCGCCCGAGAGCACGCCGGTGTCACCGACCTGGCCGCCGGACTCCGCATAGAACGGCGTCTGGTTCAGCACGATCGCGCCGGCCTCACCAGCCTTGAGGCTGTCAACCTCCTTGCCGTCCTTCACGAGCGCGGTGACCGCACCCTCGGCGGTCTCGGTCTCGTAACCCAGAAATTCGGTGGCGCCGAGCTTCTCGCGGAGCGGAAACCAGACGTTCTCGGTCGCGGTATCGCCACTTCCCGCCCAGGCCGCGCGCGCCTTCTCGCGCTGGCGGTCCATGGCGTCGGTGAAGGAGGCGATGTCGACGCCGATGCCGCGCGACTTCAGCGCGTCCTGGGTCAGATCGAGCGGAAAGCCATAGGTGTCGTAGAGCGTGAACGCGGTGTCGCCGTCGAACATGTCGCCCTTTTTCAGGGTCGCGCTCTTCTCATCCAGGATCGTCAGTCCCCGCTCCAGCGTCTTACGGAAACGCGTTTCTTCCAGCTTGAGCGTTTCCTCGATCAGGGCTTCCGCGCGCACCAATTCGGGATAAGCCTGCCCCATTTCGCGCACCAGCGCCCACACCAGCCGATACATCAAGGGATCGCGCGCGCCGAGCAGCTGCGCATGGCGCATGGCGCGGCGCATGATCCGGCGCAGCACATAGCCGCGGCCTTCGTTCGAGGGCAGCACGCCGTCGGCGATCAGGAAAGACGAGGCGCGCAGATGGTCGGCGATGACGCGCAGCGATGCTTTCTGCGGTCCTTGCGGATCGGCGCCGGTGAGTTCGGAGATCGCGCGGATCAGCGCGACAAAGAGATCGATGTCGTAATTGTCGTGCTTGCCCTGCAGCACGGCCGCGACGCGCTCCAGCCCCGCGCCGGTGTCGATCGAGGGCTTTGGCAAGGGATTGCGCTGGCCGCCCTCGAGCTGCTCGTACTGCATGAACACGAGATTCCAGATCTCGATGAAGCGATCGCCTTCGGATTCCGGCGAACCGGGCGGTCCGCCCCAGATCTTGTCGCCATGGTCGTAGAAGATTTCCGAGCACGGCCCGCACGGGCCGGTGTCGCCCATCTGCCAGAAATTGTCGGAGCCGGCGATGCGGATGATGCGCGACTCCGGGAGGCCTGCGATCTTCTTCCAGAGGTCAAACGCCTCGTCATCATCGATATAGACGGTCGCCGTCAGCTTGTCCTTCGGCAGCCCGAACTCCTTCGTCACCAGCTTCCAGGCGAGCTCGATCGCGCGCTCCTTGAAGTAATCGCCGAACGAGAAGTTGCCGAGCATCTCGAAGAAGGTGTGGTGCCGCGCGGTGTAGCCGACATTGTCGAGGTCGTTATGCTTGCCGCCGGCGCGCACGCATTTCTGCGAGGTGGTGGCGCGCTGGTAGGTGCGCTTCTCGACGCCGGTGAAGACGTTCTTGAACTGCACCATGCCGGCATTGGTGAACATCAAGGTCGGGTCGTTGCGCGGCACCAGCGGCGAGGACGGCACGATCTCGTGGCCGTTCTCGGCGAAAAAATTCAGAAAAGTCGACCTGATCTCGTTGACGCCGCTCATGTTCATCCAATCGGAAAGCTGGCCGGGACAGGCCGCATTTGGCGCGTTTCTCCGGCGGAACGCTTTTAGAGGAGGCCCGCCGCACTGTCCAGAAACTGTGCAGGCGGATCATAGGGTTGCCGCAGTCGCTTAAGAGGCGTTGATAGATGCTGCAGCTGCGTTGACAGTCTTGGTAACGTCGTGTTTCTCTCCTATCTGTTCAAGACAGCCACGTCGGGAGAGATCGGCAGATTTGCCGGCGCCGAAGGAGCAACCGCCCCGGAAACTCTCAGGCAAAAGGACCGCGTGGTGAGGACAGCATCTGGAAAGAGGCGCTAGGGCTTTGAGGGCCTAAGGGCGTCCGCCGACGGGATAATACTCTCAGGCACAGCGACAGATGGGGCTTCGATGGGTTTTTCGGGAATGGTCCCGGGAACCCGCGAGGGCCCCGTGATGCTTGCGCGTGATGATCAGTCCCCGCTGAAACGCACTCCTCTCCATGACCTGCATGTGACGCTGGGCGCCAAAATGGTGGCGTTCGCGGGCTATGAAATGCCCGTGCAATATGCGGCCGGGGTGTTGAAGGAGCACCTCCATACGCGCAACAAAGCCGGCCTGTTCGATGTTTCCCATATGGGGCAGCTTTTTCTGCGAGCAAACTCCGGCGCCCCGGAAGACACAGCCCTCGCGCTGGAGCGCGCGGTCCCGCAGGACATTCTGGCCGTGCCGAAGGGCCGGCAGCGCTACGCCCAATTCACCAACAAGGACGGCGGCATTCTCGACGATCTGATGGTCGCGAATTTCGGCGACCATCTGTTCCTGGTCGTCAACGCCGCCTGCAAGGACGCCGACGAGGCGCATCTGCGCAACGAGCTGTCCGATGTCTGCACCATCGAGCCGTTGCCGAATCGCGCGCTGCTGGCGCTGCAGGGGCCGAAGGCCGAATCAGTGCTGGCGAAATTTTGTGCAGAGGCGTCCTCGATGCGGTTCATGGATGCGGGCCCGCGCCAGGCAGCCGGCATCGCCTGCTTTGTCTCGCGCTCGGGCTATACCGGCGAGGACGGTTTTGAGATTTCGGTGCCGGCCGAACAGGCGGAGCGGCTGGCAAAGCTGCTGCTGGAAGATGACGACGTGCTGCCGATCGGGCTTGGTGCGCGCGACAGCTTGCGGCTCGAGGCCGGGCTTTGTCTCTATGGCCACGACATCGACACCACGACGACGCCGGTCGAAGCTGGGCTGGAATGGTCGGTGCAGAAGAGCCGCCGCGCCGGGGGACAGCGGGTCGGCGGCTTTCTCGGCGCCGAAAAAATCCTCGAACAATTTGCAAGCGGCGCGCCGCGGCGCCGCGTCGGCTTGAAGCCGCAAGGCCGCGCTCCGGTGCGCGAGGGCGCGCCGCTGTTCGCAGACAATGCGTCGCTGCAGCAGATCGGCACGGTCACTTCAGGCGGCTTCGGCCCCACGCTGAACGCGCCGCTCGCGATGGGCTATGTGCCGACTGCGTTGACCGCCAACGGCTCGCGCGTCTTTGCCGAGGTACGCGGCCAGCGCCTGCCGCTCACGGTTGCGCCTACGCCTTTCGTCCCCAACACCTACAAGCGCTGAAGGAAGCTCATGACCATCTTGTTCACGTCAGACCATGAATGGCTCCGCATCGAGGGCGATGTCGCCACCATCGGGATCACCGACTATGCGCAGTCGCAACTCGGCGATGTCGTGTTCGTCGAGCTGCCCAAGGTCGGGCGCAGCCTGAAGAAGGCCGACGCCGCGGCAGTGGTCGAATCGGTAAAGGCCGCGTCCGACGTCTTCGCACCGATCTCCGGCGAGGTGCTCGAAGTCAACGACGCGATCACCGCCGAGCCTGCGCTGGTCAATTCCGATGCGGCCGGCAAGGCGTGGTTCTTCAAGATGAAGATATCGGACAAGAGCGAGCTCGGCGGGCTGATGGATGAAGCCGCCTACGCGGCGCATACGGTGTGAGAATGAACCAGTTTGCGACCAGACACTCACTGTCGTCGCCCGGCTCGACCGGGCGACCCAGTACGCCGCGGGCTTTCGGCTCAATCGCTGGTTTCCCGGCGTACTGGATACCCCGCTTTCGCGGGGTATGACGACGATGAAGAGGAGAGATTGATGAACGCACCGTTCAAAGCGGTCGACGATGCCGCCACCAGTTTCGTTCGCCGCCATATCGGCCCCTCGCCGCGCGATGTCGCCGCGATGCTGGAGACCGTGGGCGCGAAGTCGCTCGGCGACCTGATGAACGAGACGCTGCCAGGCTCGATCCGGCAGCAGGCGCCGCTCGACCTCGGCGTAGCGCTGAGCGAAACCGAGGCACTCGCACATATGAGCGAGCTCGCCACGCAGAACCAGGCATTCACCTCGCTGATCGGCCAAGGCTATTCCGGCACCATCCTGCCGGCGGTGATCCAGCGCAACATTCTGGAAAATCCGGCATGGTACACGGCCTATACGCCCTACCAGCCGGAGATCAGCCAGGGCCGGCTGGAGGCGCTGTTCAACTTCCAGACCATGATCTGCGATCTCACCGGGCTCGATGTCGCCAACGCCTCGCTGCTCGATGAGGCGACGGCGGCGGCCGAAGCGATGGCGCTTGCCGAGCGCGCGGCGCAGGCCAGGTCAAAGTCGTTCTTTGTCGATCGCGACGTGCACCCGCAGACGCTCGCGGTGCTGCGCACCCGCACAGAACCGCTGGGCTGGAATCTGATCGTCGGCGATCCCGCCACTGATCTCGCGAAGGCCGACGTGTTCGGCGCGCTGCTGCAGTATCCGGGCTCTTCGGGCGCGGTGCGCGATCTCCGGCCGGCCATCGCTCTGCTGCATGAAAAGAGCGCGCTCGCGATCATCGCCGCCGATCTGCTGGCGCTGACGCTGCTGGCTTCGCCCGGCGAGCTCGGCGCCGACATCGCGATCGGATCGGCGCAGCGCTTTGGCGTGCCGATGGGGTATGGCGGACCGCATGCGGCCTATATGGCGGTGCGCGATGCGCTGAAGCGCTCGCTGCCCGGCCGCATTGTCGGATTGAGCGTGGATTCGCGCGGGGCGCCCGCTTATCGGCTGGCGCTGCAAACCCGCGAGCAGCATATCCGCCGCGAGAAGGCGACCTCCAACATCTGCACCGCGCAGGTGCTGCTGGCCGTGATCGCCTCGATGTACGCGGTCTATCACGGCCCCGAAGGGCTGACGCACATTGCACGCAATGTGCATCGCCGCGCCGCCGTGCTGGCGGCGGGACTGCGCAAGCTGGGCTTTGGGCTTGCAAGCGAAGCGTTTTTCGACACGGTGACGGTCGATGCCGGCGCCAAGCGCAACGAGATCGTGGCGCGCGCGACTTCCGGGCGGATCAATTTCCGTGTCAGTGGGCGCACGCTCGGCATCTCCCTGGACGAGACCACCACGCCTGCGACGGTCGAGGCGGTATGGCGCGCCTTCGGCGGCAATCTTGCCTACGCCGAGGTCGAAGCCAGCGCGCGCGAAATGCTGCCGGCGGAATTGAAGCGCACCGGCCGTTTCCTGACCCACCCAGTGTTCCACGCGCATCGCTCCGAGACCGAGATGTTGCGCTATATGCGCAAACTGAGCGACCGCGACCTCGCGCTCGACCGCGCCATGATCCCGCTCGGCTCCTGCACCATGAAACTGAATGCGACGACCGAGATGATCCCGCTGACCTGGCCGGAGTTCGCCACGCTGCATCCGTTTGCGCCGCGCGAGCAGGCCGCGGGCTATCACGCGCTGTTTGCGCGGCTGGAAAAGTGGCTGTGCGACATCACCGGCTATGACGCGATCTCGCTGCAGCCGAACTCGGGCGCGCAGGGCGAATATGCCGGGCTGCTTGCGATCCGCGGCTATCATGCTGCGCGCGGCGAAAGCCACCGCAAGGTCTGCCTGATCCCCTCCTCTGCCCATGGCACTAACCCCGCCTCGGCCGCGATGGTCGGCATGGACGTCGTGGTGGTCGCCTGCGACGCCGGCGGCAATGTCGACGTCAGTGACTTGCGTGCCAAGGCCGAAGCGCATTCGAAAACGCTGGCGGCGATCATGATCACCTATCCCTCGACCCACGGCGTGTTCGAGGAGCAGATCCGCGAGATCTGCGACCTCGTGCATGCCCATGGCGGCCAGGTTTATCTCGACGGCGCCAATCTCAACGCGCAGGTCGGGCTGTCGCGCCCCGGCGACTACGGCGCCGATGTCAGCCATCTCAACCTGCACAAGACCTTCTGCATTCCCCACGGCGGCGGCGGCCCGGGCATGGGACCGATCGGCGTGAAGGCGCATCTCGCGCCATTCCTCCCCGGTCATCCCGCGACCAATGGCGCCACGACCCATGCGGTCGGGCCGGTGTCGGCCGCGCCATTCGGGTCGGCGTCGATCCTGACCATCTCCTACATCTACATCCTGATGATGGGCGGCGAAGGTTTGAAGCGCGCCACCGAGATCGCGATCCTGAATGCGAACTATATTGCTGCACGGCTGGATGCGCATTTCCCGGTGCTCTATCGCAACGCCAAGGGCCGCGTCGCGCATGAATGCATCGTCGATCCGCGGCCGCTGAAGGCAAAATGCGGCGTTACCGTCGATGACATTGCAAAACGCCTGATCGATTACGGCTTCCACGCACCGACCATGAGCTTTCCGGTGCCGGGCACGCTGATGATCGAGCCGACCGAATCGGAATCGAAGGCCGAGCTCGATCGCTTCTGCGACGCCATGATCGCGATCCGGCAGGAGATCGCCGAGATCGAGGGCGGCCGGTTCAAGGTCGAAGCCTCGCCGCTCCGGCACGCGCCCCACACCGTGCACGACATCGCCGATGACGGTTGGCAGCGCGCCTATGGCCGCGCCGAAGGCTGCTTCCCCGACGGCAGCTCGCGCACCGACAAATACTGGTGCCCGGTCGGCCGCGTCGACAACGTCTATGGCGACCGCAATCTGGTGTGCTCGTGCCCGCCGGTGGAGGATTACGCGCAGGCGGCGGAGTGAATCGTCACGGCGCGATCAGCGTCTTGCTGGCCGCGTCCCACCGCCACAGGTTGTCGTTGGTAAGGTGCGTGCCGCCCCACCAGCGATCGATCGGATTGTGACGAGTGAAATCTTCCGTCCCGGCGAGAATCGCCTTGCCGAGCGCCGTGAGTGAAAGCTTGCTCTGCTCGTAACGCTCGGAGCGCTCTCGGTCTTGTTGCATTTCCACGGAAAACGGCCCTTCATCGAGCCCAGACACTGCTGGTTTGGGGCAGCGCGCTAGTCCGTCCAAAACCTCTCCAAACTCCCAATAGTCGAACACACGCCTCTCGTTGCGACTTTCATGACCGGGAAAGACATCGGAGGGGGCCTTGCCGCCTTCGGCGATGAGTTCGAGTATCCGCATTTCGGTCGCACCGAGACCGGTGATTCTCGAAGGAAGCTCCTGCAGCATCTCTACCACTGTGTGGCGAAGCTGCGGCAGGAGGGTCAAATCTTGATCAAGCAGATTTCGCCAAGCCTGGGGCATTGAGGCTCGGTAGGCTCGCCAAGCCGTGCTAGCCACAGCGAAATGCTCGTCGCGAAGCCTGACAGCAAGCGTTGGCAGTTTTGCGAGATTTTCCGCTGACTGGCTGGTTACGGGCAAATCTCCCTGGACCAAAGTGAGCCGGGATACGAGTTCCTTGTGAGCACGCAGATAGTCGAGAAGCCAGATCAGCGTCAACTGCGCGTTCGGGTCTGGATTGACCCACAACGCAACCGACTCGTATTTTTCGCAGTATTCGACCAGTCCAAGACCTTTTGCGCCCGCTTCTTCGACGCGCCATGCCGGCGAATAATCGAGCCAGTGAAGTCTCCGCTTCTGGTTTGTCGACCGTTCGAAAAATGCCGCGAGTTCGGCCGCGGACGGCAGCGCTCCCCACACAAGCTGCCGATCGAGTGTCAGTGCGACGTCGGCAAGACCAGCCTTTATGAATCGACTGGCGCCCGAAAAGCCGTTCATCAGGATCAGACGCGTCATGTCCAGCTTCCACCTACGATCTGGTCAGCATCGGGTCGTAGCGCCACAGGCGGTCATTGGTCAGGTGTGTGCCGCCCCACCAGCGATCGATCGGATTGTGGCGGCTGAAATCGGCCTCGTGGGCGACGACCGCCTTGCCGAATTCGGTCAGCGAGAGCCGGCTCCGGAGATAGGCGGGATGACGAGCCCCCAGGTTTTCGCGGGATGGTACGCAACTCGTCATCGAGACCTGCTACCGCGGGCGTCGGGCCAAAGGCGAGTCCGCCAAGCAGGTAGCCATGCTCCCACTCGCCGAAGATGCGGGTCTGGCGAAGCTCTGTTAAGCGAAACAGTGCGCTTGTACGCTCGTAGCCTCTTTTGATCAGTTCCAGCATCCGCATTTCTGTGGCGCCAAGTCCCGTCGAGCCTGAGGGAAGCTCTTCGAGTAGGTCGCGTAAGACAGGCTTGAGCAACGGCAAAGCGCCCAGATCCTCCCTCAGCAGACCGAAACAGGCTTCTGGAGTCGGCTCTCGATAAGCGAGCCACGCCATGCGAGCGGTCTCAAGCTCGGCTTCCGTGACCTCGGTCACTGGCTGGCGCAGCTTCGAAAATTCACCAGGAGCGACATAGATCAGATCAAGGTCAAGCAAACGCAGCTCCAACCTGTCCACGACCTCGGGATACGATTGGAAGTGATCGAGCAGCCAGACGAGCAGCAATTGAGCATTGGGACGTGTGTCGAACCACAGTTCGACAATTTCATATTGCCGGCAGAATTCGATCAAGCGGAGATCCCGATCATCCCGGTTTTCGCTCTGTTCCCAACCTAATGTGAAGTCGGACGAATGGCGCCCAGGCCGGT
Source organism: uncultured Alphaproteobacteria bacterium (assembly GCA_963802585.1). Classification (GTDB taxonomy): domain Bacteria; phylum Pseudomonadota; class Alphaproteobacteria; order Rhizobiales; family Xanthobacteraceae; genus Bradyrhizobium. Next base: position 308,583 of record CAWDJS010000009.1, read on the forward strand.
GATCAGTGCGAGGGCCAAGGTAGGCCGCAAGCTCATCCGGAGATGGCAACTGACCCCAGACGAAACGAAAAGGAAAATGGACTGCAAGATCGGCGAAATTGGAATCGATGAAATGCGGGATCAACCAGCCGGTCAGGATCAGCCGCTTCATGCTCTCACCACCGCCTACGCAAACGAAACAGGCGCCGAAGACGTCGGCAACTCAACGTCCTCAGCGCCCGCTCCTTTGAAAACCGGTTTGGCTTCGCAGCTTACTGCTCTACCGGCTCTTCGCCCTCGGCGTCGTGCTCGGAGCTGCTTGCAAGAATTTGTTCGGCGATCAGGCCTGAGTTCTGGCGGATCGACGCCTCGATCTTCGCAGTGAGGTCCGGATTGGCCTTCAGGAACGCTTTGGCGTTTTCGCGGCCCTGGCCCAGACGCTGGCTGTCATAGGAGAACCAGGCGCCGGACTTCTCGACAATGCCGGCCTTGACGCCGAGGTCGAGGATCTCGCCCATCTTGGAGACGCCCTCGCCATACATGATGTCGAATTCGACCGCCTTGAACGGCGGCGCCAGCTTGTTCTTCACCACCTTGACGCGGGTGGCGTTGCCGGTCACCTCGTCGCGGTCCTTGATCGAGCCGATACGGCGGATGTCGAGCCGGACGGAAGCATAGAATTTCAGCGCATTGCCGCCGGTGGTGGTCTCGGGCGAACCGTACATCACGCCGATCTTCATGCGGATCTGGTTGATGAAGATCACCATGGTGTTGGACTTGTTGATCGAGGCGGTGAGTTTCCGCAGCGCCTGGCTCATCAGCCGCGCCTGCAACCCCGGCAGCGAGTCACCCATTTCGCCCTCGAGCTCGGCGCGCGGCACCAGGGCGGCGACCGAATCGACCACCAGCACGTCGATCGCACCCGAACGCACCAGCGTGTCGCAGATCTCCAGCGCCTGCTCGCCGGTATCGGGCTGCGAGATCAGGAGCTCGTCGATATTGACGCCCAGCTTGCGCGCATAGACCGGGTCGAGCGCATGCTCGGCGTCAATGAAGGCGCAGATGCCGCCCTTCTTTTGCGCCTCGGCCACGCAATGCAGCGCCAGCGTGGTTTTGCCCGAGGATTCCGGCCCGTAAATCTCGACCACCCGCCCCCTCGGCAGGCCGCCGACACCGAGCGCGATATCGAGCCCGAGCGAGCCGGTGGAGATCGTCTCCACATCCATGGAGCGGTCGTTCTTGCCGAGCTTCATCACCGAGCCCTTGCCGAACTGGCGCTCGATCTGGGAAAGCGCGGCGGACAGCGCCTTACTCTTATCCATGGAGGAACCTTCGACGATACGCAGGGCAGTGGTGGCCATTGGGTGGTGCTCCTTATGGCGGGGATTCGCCTGGGCGACAAACGGTTAACGCAGCGGTCCGTCAGTTAGGAACTAACGTACCCCATTTGTTCCAAGTTCGCAATATGTTCTTTTCAGGATGGTTGCGTCCTTCGCCCCATCCCCAGCTTAAGTTGCCGCCTTAAGTTGATGGTCCTTTTTGATTTTCGGGTTGCTCCCTTTTGCCAGTCCGTAGTTCTCCGGTCGTGAACGAAGTTTCAAAAATGCACGATCGGCATTGTCCGCGTTTGCCCCCCGATGCCCCGGTCGGAAGTCCGCCGTGTCCCAATTGGCACTTGGGGAACGGCGCCGCGCCGGCGTACTGTCGCGGCCAGGATGGAGCGCAGTTCGTGGCGACGGCGAAAGAATTCGTTGAATTCTGGCTTGAGAACAGCGTTCACGCCGACGAGCCGTTGGGGGCGCGTCGTGGCCGCCCCGAGGTCCAGCAATTGGCTGACAACCTGGTGCGCGCGGCGGAAGCCGAGGGCTTCGCAAAGCAACAGATAGAGGCGGTACTGGGCGGGGATATCCACGACTTCATCCGTGCCAGCATTGACCGGCAAAACAAGGCCGAGGGCAGCCGCCTCAACAAGGAAAAGTAAGGGCGCCGAGGTGGCGGTCTTCATTTTGGTATCGTCACCGGCGAAAATGGACAGGCCCCCACGGCGAAGGAAATCGCCCGCATCACCGCCGGCGCGGTGACGGCGCTGGTCATTGTCGGCTGGCTCGTCTTTCTCGGCCTCGCCTTCATGTCCGCGCGCTAGCGAGCCGCCTCACGCCCGCTAGAGCGCGATGACTTTTCTTCGAATCGTCATCCCGCTCTATCTTTTTATTTGAGCATGATCTTTTCGGAAAACCGCTACACACTTTTCCGGATCATGCTCCGGCGGCCGGGGCAACGTGCCGGACCGCACAGTTCTTCCGTAACCACCGCGCCATCATCCCCCCTTGATCCCCCTTGGCCCAAAGCTTTTGACCCGGGACTGGATTGCCAATGACGCGCGATGGCTGGTTGTTCGCGATATCGATCGCCTGGCTCTGCATCCTGCTCTACGCGGGCATCTTTGTGCTGTTCCTGCGCTGAGCCGAACCGTGCGCCACAAGTTCCGCGCTGCGGCGGGAGCAGCGGCGCTCCGGATCTTTCTAGGGAACCGCACCCGCGAATTTTTAATGTTCCACACCGGAACAAAATCGCTGCTCCCGCGTGATGCAGATGCCGGCAACCGACAAGAACCGACAAGGGTGCATCACCGTGCTGGGTAGATTGTATTTTGCGCGTCAGGCGAAAACGCTCCTGCAATTCGCCAAGTCCACTTCCAATCCGGAACTTGCGGCGTCCCTGATCGAGCGCGCCGCGAGACTCAAGGCGCAGATCGATGCGGACAAGCGGCCGAGCCCCTCGCTGCGGGCGCCCGATGTCGAACTGGAAGAGTAGGCCGCCGCCCCGCTGCCGTTTCGGCTGGCCAAGCCGCCATGAACGGCGCGCGGAAGAAGCCCGCCGCCAGCCATCGCGATAACCACGCTCTGCGGCAGTACGAAAAATTGAAAAGGCCGCTGACAGTATGGATCAGCGGCCTGCCGGGTCAAAATCGCTGCGAGATGAAAAAGCCCCCTGCCCCGGTGCTGAAAAAATATGACGCAGCCGGCCTCATCTGTGGAGTCCAAAATGCGGTTCCGGGAATCGGAACATCGGCGCCGTTGCCGGCGCGACACGCCAGTGCCCACATTCCGAAGTTCGTCCGCCATTGCAGCGACCATCTTTTACGAACTCGGGACTTCAAATCGGCGGCACGAAGGCCGCCGTTAATCGTGATTTCGACTTTCATCTTCGGCGACGGGAGGCGTCGTCGAACGGTCATTGTCGTTCGACATAGTCTCGCGCCATGAAACGAGGCGACGTCATCTGTCCTGAGTGCCATGCCGGTTTCCGCCGGATCGAACTCGCGTCGCGGCCCGGCGCGAAAGGCGAGTTTCGCTGTCCGCTCTGCCAGCATCTGCTGGAAGTTTCCGACGGCTCGACCGATATCGCCTACCGCCTGACGGTGGCGCCAGAGAAGCTGTTCGAATAGCGCTAGAGCGGGATGACTTTTCTTTGAATAGTCATCCCGCTCTATCTTTTTTTGAGCATGATCTCCGCGCAAACGCGTTCCGCGTTTGTCGCGAGGGAAAACCGCTACACACTTTTCCGGATCATGCTCGATCGCATTTACGCGGGCGCCGGAACGCGCTTAACTCCCGCTCGTTGTCGACTGGAGCGTGCGCGATGACCGTCCATACATCAAAGCTTTTGACGCCGGAGGAGTTCGCCTCCCTGATCGAGGTCGCGGTGCACGCGCCCGAGCCGAACATCCCCGCAGCCCATCTGGCGAAGCTCGTGAGCCTCGGCTTCGTCGCCCTCGCCGCCAGGGGTCCTGTCGTCACCGGCGACGGACTGATCCGGATCACGGAGAGCGAATGACGGAGATGACGCCCATCAGCACGCGGCCGATTCCGGGCGCCCGCAACGAGATCGTCAAGCTGTTGCTTCGCCACACCAAAACGTAGCCTCGCCGCCTTTTTACAACCTGCCTGAGACCGTATTTTCCCGGAATTGATCTCGCCCCCCTTTAGGAATCCACTCCTCGCGTTTTCTTGGCGTTTTCTTGCATCTTTTAGCCGGCTCGGGGCGGCCATTACGCATCGGTTCCTGCCATGCCGCTCTTTTTCTTTCGCATCAAAAACGGCCGCTATTCCGGCTGTTCCGATCAGGGCACCGAATGCCCCGATCGCAATGCCGCCTGGAAGGAACTGACCAGCGTGTGCGCCGACATGGTCAGCGGCATCTCGCGCAAGCTGGCGGAAAACTCCGAATGGCAGATGGAGATGCTGGACGAAAAGAAGCAGCCGGTATTCCGCATCCGTATCGTGGCGGAATCGCTCGACTAGTCCCGCCCCGGAAATTCAGTCCGCACTGGGCAGCCGGCGCATCGTGAATTCGATCGCGCCATCCTCCAGTTCGCGCCAGCTTTCGACCGCGCTCATATAGCCGGCCTTCGGATAGCGGCTGAGGAAGTCGCGCGCCTTCGCCCTCGCCTTCTCGCGCGGCAGCGTGAAGGTCTCGCGCAGGTAACCGTCCGCCGGTGTGCGCCGGCGGGCCATCCGATCGGCAAGATCGCGCGGCGAGCCCATGCCTAACTCCGTTACGCTACCGCGCTCAATATAATGTGCGCCAAATATAATGCACGGGCGCCCGGCGCATCAGTTCGGCGTGTTGCTGCCGGTCTTGGTCTTCGCCTTCGCTTTCGCCGCGCTGGTCGATTTCGGAGGCGCGCTCTTCGGCGCATCGCTGCGCACGTTCCCCCAGGGATCGTTGGAGGCCTTGGCGTCCGGAATCTGCTTCAACGACTCCTTGTAGGCCTTGTCTCGCGCCGCATCCCGCTCTTGTTCCTCGGGCGTCTTGGTGGGCATCTCCGGAATCAGGTTGATGTTGGGCGTCTGCATCTGCGCGTAGGCAGGCCCGGTCAGCAAAAATGTCAGCGCTGCTACGCGAAGGACTTTCATCGAAGGCTCCCTGAGACTTTTGCCGCCGAACATAACCGGCCCCGGGCCGTCCGCCAAGTATGGCGCGGCGCACTGCTTAGCACTGCTTAAAGGTGATCCGACCGGCAGGCCTTGGACGGCTGCATCCAGTCTTCCCAGAACGGCCCGCATTTGGTGCAGCCATTGAGCAGGAGCCCAAGGCCAAGCACGCCGATGATCAAAGCCAGACGCCGCCACATGGCCGATCCACTCCACCCGCCTCGATCTTAGGGCTGCGGCTTTGGCTTTTTCAAGCAGCTGAGGCTAGTTTGGGGCCGGCGAACATTAAATCGCGGCAAGGAAGCACCGTTCATGCAACAGCAGCAGGATCAACCTTTCGGCATTGCCGAGGCGCGGCGCGTGCTCGGCGACGTGTTTGCGCCTTGGGTCAGGGATCTCGACCTTTCGGTCGAAGGCTTTGACTTCGAGCCTCCGGCCAAAACTGCGGCCAAGACTACGGCCAAGGAGGCCGCCGACTGGCAGCCCGGCGCGATCCTGCGCATGCCGTTCTCCGAAAGACTGTGCCGCAACGGCGGCATGGTCTGCGGCCAGGCCCTGATGGCGTTCGCCGACACCGCGATGGTGATCGCCAATCTCGCGGCCAACCGCGGCTACCGGCCGATGACGACCGTCGACCAGACCACGCATTTCATGCGCGCGGTGATGTCAAGCGACGTGCTGGCGGACGCCCGGGTCGTCCGGCTCGGGCGCACCATGAGCTTCGGCCGCGTCACGCTGCTCAATGCCGCCGACAACAAGCCGGTGGCGATGGTTTCCAGCGCATTTGCGATGCTGTCGTAACCCCAAGTAAAAAACCCCAAGTAAAAAGCCCACCCCGCTGGGCGCGGGATGGGCTCATATCAAAATACGCGTCAATCAAACGGGCTGCAAATGCAGCCTGATTACTTACCGAATTACTTGCCGAGGATCTCCTCGGCGGCGTTGACGATGCTCACCGTGGGATTGGCGGCGCAATAGGCGCCGAACTTCTTGGCGTTGTCGACGAACACCTTGGTGTCGATGATGGCCTTGTCCTCGTCGCCCTTGTACCAGCCGTCCATCCAGGTCAGCACCATCTTGATCTCGTCGTCGCCGCCTTCGAGGAACTGCTTGCAGGTCATGGTGGAGAGATCGAGCACCTCGGCGCGGGCCGGGAACGACGACACCAGAAGCGCCGCGGCAAACAGCATCGAAACGGTTGTTTTCATAAAATTCTCCATTGGGGATGAGAGGCGCGCAGATGAGCAGATTCCGAGAAACCGCACCAGCGCGTTCCACGCGAGCGGTTAACCGGTGCATGCCGGCCGGCCGCGTTATCCTGCATCGTTAACGACAAGCCGGCATCTCGGATTTGTGACGCTTAGAGCATGATCCGGAAAAGTGTGTAGCGGTTTTCCGAAAAGATCATGCTCAATCACAAAGCTAAAGCGCGATGACGATTCAACCTAATCTCATCGCGCTTTAGGTAGACGCGCTTCTCAACCTGCTTCTGCGCCGCCAGCGCCATGCCCCGACCGCCATCAGCACCACCACGAGCAGAGCCCCGATCGCGCGGGCCATGAACCGGCCGCCGGGCCGGTCGATGGTGCGCGACCACAGCGACGGCGCCTCGCCGGCGCGGGCCAGGCGAAACGCCACCACGCTGTCGCCGATCGAGGTGCCGGCCTCGGAATGGCCGCCGGCGGCGATCGCGACATATTGCTCGCCCTTCCAGAGATAGGTCATGGGATTGGCGACTCCGGGAACGGGCAGCCGGCCCTGCCACAGCTCTTCGCCCGAGCGGGCGTCGAAGGCACGCAAATACGCGTCCAGCGCGCCGGTGAAGACGAGGCCGCCCGCGGTGATGGCGACGCCGTTGAACAGCGGCGTGCCCCAATGGAAGGCGATGCCGAGCGGCGCGAGATCTTCCGATGTGCCGACGGTCGAGCGCCACAGGATCTTTCCCGCCTTGAGGTCGAGGGCGACCATCATGCCCCAGGGCGGCTTGTTGCAGAGCAGGCCAAGCTTCGACAGCGCCACCACGCGCGTCATCGCAAAGGGCGCGCCGCGCTGCCGGCCGAAATCATGGCCGGGCGGCGGGTCGTAGCCCTCGGCTTGCGCCGCCGGCATCAGCTTGATCAGATGTATGGCGTAGGTCGTGTTGGCGTAGAGGATCTGGTGGACGGGGTCGAAGGCCGCACTGCCCCAGTTCACGCCGCCGCCGGTCATCGGAAACTCCAGCGTACCTCTCGTCGAGGGCGGCGTGTACAGCCCGTCATTGCGCGCGCCGGAAAGCAGCGCATGGCAGGACGGGCTGCCGATCAGCGGCGGGAATTTGAACTCGTCGTCGAGCGAAAACTGCTGCGGCATCAGCGGCGGCACATGAGTCGGGAACGGCTGCGTCGGCGACAGCTTTTCGCCCTCGGCGCCGCCTTGCGGCACGGCGCGCTCCTCGACCGGCCAGACGGGCTTGCCGGTGTCGCGATCGAGCACAAAGACAAATCCCTGCTTGGTCGGCTGGATCACGACGTCGCGCATCCCCTCCCCGGTGTCGATGCGCGCCAGTGTCGGCTGCGCCGGCAGGTCGTAGTCAAAGACATCGTGATGCACGGTCTGGAACGCCCAGGCGAGCTCGCCGGTCTCGCTCTTCAGCGCCACCACGGAATTGGCGTGCTCGTTGTTGCCGATCCGCTTGCCGCCCCAGAAATCCGGGCTCGGCGAGGTCGTCGGCAGGAATATCAGCCCGCGCTCATCGTCGGCCGACATCGGCGCCCAGACATTGGCGTGTCCGGCGTCGATGCCGTCATGAATCAGCGGATCGAAACTCCAGCGCGGCTTGCCGCTCTTTGCATCGAAGGCCCGCACCGTGCCGAGCGGCGCCTGGACGCGGACATTGTCCGAGATCGCCGAGCCGACCACCACCACGCCGCGCGTCACCACCGGCGCCGAGGTGATCTGGAATTCGCCTGGCCACAGCAGGTCCTTGCCGATATCGATCTTGACCTCGCCATTGTTGCCGAAATCGGCGCAGGGGCTGCCTGTCTTCGCATCGAGGGCGATGACGCGGGCATCGTTGGTGCCCATGAAGATGCGGCTGCGGCAGGCGGCACCCTCGGCTGCCTGGCCGTCGACCCAATAAGCGACGCCGCGGCAGTTGTAACGGTTGCCGGGACGCTGGGTGTTGGAGACTTTTGGGTCAAAGCGCCATTTTGGCGTGCCGGTGCCGGGATCGAGCGCGATCACCTCGTTGAAGGGCGAGCAGAAGATGAGACTGTCCTCGACCAACAGGGGTGTCGATTCGAATTTCGTCCGCTTCATCGCCACAGGAGGACGGCTTTCCAGATCGCCGGTGCGATACTCCCAGGCGCGGATGAGATTGCCGACATTGGCCGGCGTGATCTGGTCGAGTGTCGAAAACTTCGTTCCGCCCTGGTCGCCGCCCCAATGGTCCCAAGAGTCCAAAGAAGCGGCCGCGGGCCCCGCCACAAGGCAGCCGACCAGCAGCAAAAATGCTGATATCCGAACAAGTTCAGAGAACGTTGTGACAGATCGCTTGCAGCGCTTTTCCGCCGTGCTCGCCCGATATAGGCTGTTCATGTTCGTCAACCCGTCCTTCGCAAAGCCCTGCCCATGCTGAGATCGCTGATCCAACTGGCTCCGCCCTCGTCTGTCCAGCCGCGATGGGGCGGGTGGTTGCGCCGGCGGGACGAAACGCCGGCTGCGAAGACAAACGGCGCGGCGGCGCAGCCGAGCGGCGTGGACGCGCGGCTCCCGCCTTCGGCGCCTTACGCCATCGTGACGATACTGATCGCGCTATCCTGCACGGCGAACATATTCTCCCATGCGCGCGATATTTCATGGCGGCTGGGGTCGCCCCATAATCTCTGGGAACCGGCGTTGTGGGAGACCACCAGCGGCCTTGTCGTCGTGGCGCTGGTGCCGCTGGCACGGCGCGGCGCCATGTCCGTTCACACCGCAACCAGCCGCCCCGTTCGCGCAGCCTTCGCAATTGCGGCGCTGTTGCTGGCTTTTTCGGCGCTTCACCTGGCCGGGATGGGACTGCTTCGGGAGTTCGCCTACCACCTTGCCGGCTGGAGCTATTCCTTTCCGTTTGCGCACGAAGCGCTTTACGAATTTCGCAAGGACCTGTTCGTCTACCCGGCGATTGCGGTGTCGTTCTGGCTCACCGAGCGGCCCGCCCTCGCCGCACCGATTCAGACCGACGCGGTTGCGGCAAAAATCGCCGAAATTCCGGCAGCTCCCGCCGAATTATGGCTGCGCGACGGCCGCATCAGCATCCTGATCAACCCCTGCGAAATCACCTCGGTGAGCTCGGCCGGCAACTACGTCGAATTCCAGTTGACCGACCGCCGCAGCCATCTGATCCGCACCACGCTGCAGGCCCAGGAAGCACGGCTGGCACCGTTCGGGATTGCGCGCGTGCACCGCAGCCGCCTGGTCAATCTGAAACGCGTCGTCGCGCTGGAGTGGCGCGCGTCAGGCGATTTCGAGCTGCGTCTCGACAGCGGCGAGACGGTCGCTGGCAGCCGCCGCTTCAAGGCGGCGGTCGCGGCGATTGCGGGGTGAGCGCTGTATCAAACGCGGCTACCATGGCAGCGCTTGTATTTGTTACCGCTGCCGCAAGGGACGCATCATTTCGACCGATCTGCCCTTCGCTAGCGACTTGGCGTGACGTCGCCCTTTCGTAATGATTTACTTGCTGCCTTAGCGAGTCCATTCGGTGTTCGACAGCCCAGCGAGCGGAACATGCTTATTGGGCGTCGACAAGTCATTGGACATCGAGGAGTTCTGGCGCATTCGTGCGGAACCGTCATCAGAGCGATGAATAACGACTTATGCGTGGATCTAGGTGTGAATCATCGTCGTCTGTCGTTCCAGGTATGGTCTCCACATGGACCGTCTGCGTAGCGTCCTCGTCAACCGCTTGAAATTGCAACTTTCGTTACGGCGTCCCTGTCATGCAGGGTTAAGTCATTTCGGAGATACCATTGTACTGCGGACTAGTCGATTCGAGCAGTTGCATTGGCGAAACAAACGCCAACGCCGACGAGGTTCTAGTGTTTGGGAAGGGGCAAAGCGATCAACGGTCGGTACGCCCCCGGCCGGCGCCGCAACCGAAGTGACGGTAGTCTTTTTCGGAATCCGTTTGCCTTTCCTTTGCCTATGCAGGAAACTGCTGATCCCGGCAATGCCCCGGCCGATGCCACGATGGCATCCGGAGGGTTCCCCGGGATGTTGAAGGTCAGAGGGCGGAGTTGGCGGCGTTCGTTATGCTGGTGACGGAGAGCGTGGCGCTGGGGTACAGAAGATCATTCCTGTCGGTTGGCGAGCTTCCCACTTGGGGTTCGCATTCTGCGCAATGAAGGCATCGGAAATGGTGAGCAGATTTCGGGAAGAACCACGCAGATGCTGACCTTGAAAGTTACTCCGCCAGCCGTGATTGAGTTGTTCCACCCTCGCTCCGTCGAAAGAACCGAAAACCGGGAATTGAAAAGATTCGCGAGCCGCTGTGTTCCCTTCGTCTGAATCAATGCACCCATGGTCGCTACTCCTGTAAAAGTGACTGCATAAAAAATGACTTGCTCTTCCAATCTTCGTCATGGTGTGACATCAGTCTGTGCGAAAGCTCCGCAAGCGCGCAGTCCGGCATCTTCTGACCGCGTGCCCCCGCGCACCAAATGCGATATCGGCATTCGGCCGGCAAATCGGGCTCATCATCATCGAGCTGCCTCTCGAATGCACTATGCAATTCCAGCAGCTCCCGCGCCGCCCTTAGCGTCGCCGTCTTCGCGCGGTCTTCCCAAATCTTCGGCATGCCGACGCTCGCCGCCCAGTAGTCCGCCTGACCTTGCCAGGTCAGCCATGGCATGGCGGGATCGCGCGGCAACCCTCCCAGGTGATGACCCGTCTCGTGCGCAAGCATCAGCGCCAACCCGTATTTCGAAATCGCACGATGACGGACGAGCCCTCCGTAAACGCGCACGTACCGCGCCGGCCCAAGCCGCCAGGCCTGCGCATTGACGGTCGGAGATTCCCAAAGCAATTCATAGGTCACCTCGGGAAATGCCTGACTGAATTTCTTGAACAATTCCGACACCACGCGGCGCCGATGCTGCTGAGCGCGTCGGCTCGGAAGCACCTCTTCCGTGGGCCAGTTCAAAAAGCTCATGTAGACATCATAGGGCGAAACGTGTGGCTTTTCCAATAAACCAATCGCGCGCTCATTTGACGCGGAGGTCGTCGACTGGCAACGTCCAGGGATTAATCCCACATCTCGCGTTGAGGTTGTGGCTCGTGTCTGGCGGCAGGCCGAGAGCGTCCCGAAAGCAGCTACAATGTATTGCTGCAAAGCGGCATGGAATTGATGAATACTTAGGTTTATTGTTTTGCACGTGCTCCGCTGCCATTTCAGGGGCCAATGATGCATTGTTTACGGTGTGGTCGGCAAAACAGGCCGACCAATGAGTATTGCGAAGGCTGCGGCGCCACGCTCGGAATTGAGTGCAGCGCCTGTAACCATCTCAACGGCCCCACGGCACGCTTTTGCGGACGATGCAGCGCGGCGCTGACGCCTGCGGCTTCGCAGCCCGTCGCCGATCCGTCCTGGCAACATATGCTGGCTTCGCTCAATGCCAAAGGCGGCGAGCGCAAGCGGTTGACCGTCCTGTTCGCCGATATCCGCAATTCGACCAGTCTCATCGACAGCTTGGGCGACCCTGAGCTCGGCATGAAGCGCCTTCAGCCGGTCCTGCACATCATGAAGGAAGCCGTCGCCCGCTATGAGGGCGTCGTCAACAAGTCGCAGGGCGATGGGGTCATGGCGATCTTCGGCGCCCCGCAGCCACATGAGGATCATGCCGTGCGTGGCTGTCTCGCGGCGCTCGCCATGCAGGATGGGATCACCCGGCTCGATGATCCGGAGTTGCAAATCCGGGTGGGCGTCCATACCGGCGAGGTCGTCGTTCAAACCATCGAGCACGGTATCTACCAGACCTATGACGCCGCAGGGCCCAATGTGCATCTCGCCAATCGGCTGGAGCAACTGGCGGACGCCGCGACCATCCTGATCTCGAAGGAAACCTATATCGCGGCCAGGCAGTTCATCGAGGTCGAGTCCCTGGGGCCACGAACGCTTCGTGGCATCGCAGTACCAACTGAAGTATTCAAGGTGAGAGGGCTGCAGCATGCGCCCTCCAGCGGCGTTTTTCGCAGCGGCATCCGGCTGAGCCCGCTGACCGGCCGGGCCGGCGAGTTCACCGCCCTCCTTCAGGAGCTCGAGAACACGATCAAGGGCGAAGGCCATGTCGTCGGCGTGGTCGGAGAGGCCGGCATTGGCAAGAGCCGCCTTTGCTTCGAGTTCGCTGAAAATTGTCGTAGCAGGGGCATCCGCGTCTTCGAGGCGCGCGTGCTGGCGCATGGCCGGGCCACACCATTCCAGCCGGTGTTGGAATTGTTGCGCGACTACTTTGGCCTTCGGTTCAAGGAGCCCGCCGATGTTTCGCGCCGCATCGTGCTTGAGCGCCTGGCGGACCTGCCCGTCTCCGAACAGCTGCCTCCGATCCTTTTGGACTTCCTCGGCCTGGCCGACAGCCAGCGGCCGTCGGAAAAGCTCGATCCGAAAACGAGGAAGACCCAGCTCCTCGATTTCGTGCGGATGCTGCCGCACTCACCCCGGGAACCCGTTTCCGTCGTCATCGTCGAGGATCTGCACTGGATCGATGCGGCGAGCGAGGAGTTCGTCGAAGCCCTGGCCGACGCGGTCGTTGGCACCACCACCCTGCTGGTCGTCAATTTCAGGCCGGGCTTTTCAGCGCGGCTGATGCAGCGATCGCATTACCGCCAGATCAACATGCGTCCGCTGTCGCCGGCCCAGGCGGCCGTCCTGGTGCAGGATCATTTTGGCGGCGACACCTCGCTGGCCCTGCTCGGCCGCAACATCATCGAACGCGCGCAAGGCAATCCGTTCTTCCTTGAGGAACTGATCAATGCTCTTGCGGAGCGAGGAGACTTCGATGGCGAGCGGGGATCATACCGACTGAAGGGCGGCCTTGACTCAATTCCGCTCCCCTCCACCGTGCAGGCCGTCGTCGCGGCCCGGATCGATCGCCTGGAAGAGAACGCAAAGAAGGTGCTGGAGATCGCTTCTGTCATCGGCCGCGAGATTTCGATGTCGATTCTGGATCGAATCGCGGGGCTGCAGCCGACCGAACTGTCGGAAGCGCTCCAGCATCTCCGGCAAACCGAGCTGCTTTACGACGTGCCACCCTTCGAACAGCGGCTTCTCGCCTTTCGCCATCCCCTGATCCAGGAGGTTGCCTACCGTTCACTCCTCAATGAACGGCGTCGCGAGCTGCATGCGGAGGTCGCGCGGGCCATGGAAGCCGTCTTCAAGGATCATGCGGACGAGCGCGCTTCCCTTCTGGCCTATCATCTGGAACAGGCCGGCGAAAACCTCAAGGCAGCGCAACAGAACATGCGCTCGGCGGTCTGGATCGGTGCCAACGATCCGAGCCAGGCGCTCAGGAGTTGGAAGAAGGTTCGCGAGCTGCTTTCAAACTTGCCATCCTCCCAGCCGACCGATTATCTCAAGATGATGGCCAGTGGCCAGATTGTGAACTTCGGCTGGCGGGAAGGTATCCCGGCGCAAGAGGCGCTGCTCTATTTCGAGGAGGCCAAGCGGTTGGCGCTCGCCTCGAAAGATGTACGGGCAAACGCACTGCTTCACGCGGTCTATGGCCGAAACCTGGCGAATGGCGGCTCGGCCGACGAGTATGTCGAGAAAGTGCTGGAAGCCAAGGCGATCGCCGATCAGGGCAACGATGTCAGCGTGCAAATCGCGCTCAAAGCCGTGCTCTGCCATGCGCTGCGGACTTCCGGCAGGATGTCCGAGGCGCTTCAGATGAACGTCGAAGCGATGGACCGCGCGCACGAGATCGTCAAATTCGACCGCCAGATGCTCGGCTTCGACGTCAGTGTGTGGCTGGCCGTAATGCGCGGCCAAACGCTCGTCATGCTCGGCCGCGGCGACGAAGCTCGCTCCTTTCTCGATGGCATCCTGAATCTGGAAGAGGGCCAGATCGACGCGGTCAACCACGTCATCCCCAGTCTGGCCTATGTCGAGCTCGCCTGGGCGGAGGGAAATGTCGCTTTTGCGCAAGAACATGCCGACCGCGCGTTCTCCATTGCCGCGCGGACAGGCAACCCCTACCTTCGCGTCTACGCCCAGGCATGTCGCGGACAATCGCACGTCGTCGCCGGCAGGCTTACGTCGGCAATCGAAGACCTCTCGGAAGCGCTCAGGTTTGCCCGCTCGCGGAAGGCCGGCCTCGAGAACGAGCCCCGCATTCTGGCGGATCTCGCCAATGCCTATCGGATGGATGGCGATCGCGCGAGAGCGTTCGCCACGGCGGACGAAGCCATAGGGGTCGCCATCGAGCGCCACGCCCGCATTCCCGAGTGCCTCGCCCGCATTGTCCGGGGACAGCTCCTGCTTTGTGCTGCCGGCGAAGATGAAAAAGCCGAGGGCGCGAGGGAGATCGAACGGGCGAAAGCCTTGATGCACGAGACCGGCGCGATGCTGTTCAAGCGTTTCCTTGCCGCAGACATGTCGAGTTCCAGCGATCGCCCGGCGTCAACCAGCGTCATCTGACTTCACACCGTCACGCGGATCACTGATTTGCCCGACGTGTCCAGCCCTGATCGTAAAAATATCCTGCTTCCGTTTTTCAGAAATATATGATTGTATCCGCGCATCCCACCGCCACAAGAGGGGCGTATCGCGATCGTCACGGACGTTGGCAGCGGGATGCGGTGGACGAGAGGATATTTCAGCGCGCTTGCGCGCCGACGAAGGCATCTCCTCGGACGGCCAAGCCGTGTGGTCCTGTCCCCCCGACGCTGGGGTCAAGCCTGCGAGTTAGCGATGTCGGCCCTAACGGGCCCGACACGCCGCGCAGGCGATGGTGGCTAACAAGCCCGGTACACCAGGGAGAGCGCGGAGCAGCCGTTATAACCATTGCGCAGGGAAGGCCGGCATGTTTCGGCGTACCCGTGGTCAACTCGTGTGCTTTCGGCGCAAGTCTCTCGCACACGAGCCTGCGGGTGCTCCGGCATCCGGTCTTCCCTGCGCCCTCTTCCTTGGAGGGACACGCTAGCTGCATCGCCCGGGCAAATCATGCCGCGGGAACGCGAAGGCGCGTCCGCCCGGCTGTTTGACAGTTGAATCGGATCAATCACGCCGCGACCTGGTCGGTTGCGCCCGCGCGAATACCGGGAATCTATTTGGTCGGCTTCTGATCCGTCGGCCGCGCCCCGCTCCACGGGTCGTATTTTTCCTTCGGCTCGGGAATGCGCTTCAGCGCTTCGTTGTAGGCCTTCTCGTCAATCTTGGTCGTTTTCGGCTCGGGCCGCTTGCTGTCGTCGTGATTGCGCTTGCCGCCGCCCATCTGCGCTTGCGCCGGCAACGCCAGCAGCGCCAGCAGCGCCGCCGCCACCGTCAAGATCTTCATCCCCGGTTCTCCCTCGCCGTCGCCCGCAAGCAACTTACTGCGCGGCCGCGGCGCCGCAAAGCCATCGCGTCTTCAAAAAGCGAAGACCGGCGCTGGAGGCCGGTCTTCTCTAAACCTTCTGTAATGTTCGGATCAGAAGCGGCGTCCGTATCCACCCATCGGCCGTCCCATCATGCCGCCGCCTTGAAATCCGCCGCCGCCCCAGCCGAAACGCCGCATCGGCGGGCCGCCATAACCATAGACCGGCCCGTCGACATAGACTTGGCGGCTCGGCGGCAGTGTGCGCACCGGCGGCTCGGGATCGCGCTGCGTCGTCACGCTGGCTTTCTTCACGGTGACCTTCTCGGGCGCGACGTCGGCCTTCTTCAGGATCGGCGTGGAAGGCGCGGACGGCGTCGTCGGAGTGCAGAGCGCGGCCACCTGCGCCACCGGGGTCGGCTTGAAGCGCAGCCGCTCGATCAGCGTGCGCGCCGTAAAGGTGAGGTCGGTGTCGGGATATTGCGCCAGGAACGAGCGATAGCTCGCGGCCGTGTTGATCAGCACGGCTTCCTTCCATGCCAGCATCTTGCCCTGGCGCACGATCCACTCGCGGACCTCAGGCGCGAACTGCGACTTCGCAAACAGCGCGTCATAGGCCTGATAGGCCTCCAGCGTGCCGTCGGCGACGATCATCTCGTGCGCGGCGTCGGGCTGCTTGCCCTGCAGGTCACGCTTCCACTGATCGACGCTGCGCTTCGGCGCATTCGACGCAGGCGGCGGCAGCGCAGCATTCGCATCTCGCGCATCGGTCGCGGCCACGAATTTGAAATCTTCCGTCAGCGAGGAGCTTTCCCAGGGCGTCTGCCGGCCATCGGTCGCCTTGTTGACGGCCACGCGCACCCGCTTGAACGCCTGCTCGATCGGCAGGCCTGGGGTGCGGGCAGCCGTCATCAGCGCCGTGGTGTAAGGACTGTCGGAGCCCTGCCCGTCCTCGGCTTCCGCGCCGGGCGAGGTGGAATAGGACAGGAAGGTGCCGGGCGCGCCGGTCTTGGTGTCGACCAGCGCCAGCCCGCGGCCGACGGTCTGATTGAGCGCCGGGAACGGATTGTTGCGGCAGGCATCGAGCAGGAGGATGCGCATCCTGGTCGGCACCGAATTGAGCGTGTTCAGGACGTCGTTGAGCCGCACCGCCTGCAAGGGAATGTCGGCTTCGCGCTTGGGGTCGACGTCGACAGGCACGAGGTAGTTCTCGCCGTCGATCTGCAGCCCGTGGCCGGCGTAAAACACCAGCACGACCGTGTCCGGTCCCTTGGCGGCGATGTCGGCGGTGAAGTCGCCGACCTTCTGGTTCAGTTCCTTTTGCGAGAGGTCGGAAGCGGTCGTGACCTCGAAGCCGGAATCGGTGAGCAGCTTGCTCATCGCCCTCGCGTCATTGGCCGGATTGGGCAGCGACGGCACGGCGCGATAGGCGGATTCGCCGATCACGAGCGCGAGGCGGTTTTCGGCGCGGGCGGCGCTGGAGCCGGCGAGTAAGCTAGTTAACAAAAGCGCGGAGCAGAATGCGGTGCGGAACATGGGCTATCTCCCCTAATGAATGCTGGCTATTGGACGCAGCCTCAATCGGGGCGGTTCGACCGGTTCACGCCGGACGGCGGTTTTGACGCAGGCGATCAGGATTTGTTGATCGGGCGGGCCGAGCGAAGTGAAGTTCCCCCGGGGCGCTTTTTTTACCGCCAGCGCTTAAATTCGGGGAATGCGGGGTGGGTTCCTACATATTCTGTTACTGGCGGGGCTGGCTTTGGCGCTGGGGGGGTGCGGCTTTGCCGACGTCCGCTCGCCGGTGCCCGAATTCATGCGCCTCAAGGAGACCGACCCGCCCCCGCCCGAGGCACCCCCGGACGTTCGGCGGCTGGTCCACGACAATCTGGACAGCATGTTCGCCGCCAACTCCTACCCGCACGACGTGAGGGTATCGCCGCCCCGCCACGAGCTGCGCGGCACTGGCTGGACGGCTTGCGTGCGCGCCGAGGTCAATTCCGCCACCGGCAAGCCGATCGGGGCGCTGACCTGGCGCATCAGCATCAGCGGCGGGACGATCACCGACCGCCGGCGGGTAGAGGCGGACGACAATTGCGAGACCGAGAATTACGAACCGATTTAGCGGCGTTCAGGCCGCCGTATTCAGTTGCTGCTGGAACTGTTCGTAGGCCGAAATCGCCTCGGCGGCATACATCAAGGACGGACCGCCACCCATATACACGGCCATGCCGAGAGCCTCTTCCACTTCCTGCCGCGTGGCACCGAGCTTGACCAGTGCCTCGCTGTGGAAGCCGATGCAGCCGTCGCAATGGGCGGCAACGCCGAGCGCGAGCGCAATCAGCTCCTTGGTTTTCCTGTCCAGCGCGCCGTCGCGGCTGGCTGCCTTTGCCAGTGCCGAGAAGCCCTGCAGCGTGTCGGGAATATCCTTGCGCAACTTCTTCAGATTGCTGGATATCTGATTGCAGATGTCGGAATAGTTCTTCTCCATGACGGCCCCTCTAGGCAGCTTTGGCGGGTGGCGACGGCTCGCGCAGCGCGATGTAGATTGCCGGGATGACCAGCACGGTCAGCAGCGTCGATGACGCGAGCCCGAACAGCAGCGAGATAGCCAGCCCCTGGAAGATCGGATCGAGCAGAATGGTCGCAGCGCCGATCATGGCGGCAAGCGCGGTCAACAGGATCGGCTTGAAGCGGACGGCGCCGGCCTCAAGCACCACCTCGCGAAGCGTCTTGCCCTCCCCGCCACTGTGGCGGATGAAATCCACGAGCAGGATCGAGTTGCGGACGATGATGCCGGCCAGCGCGATGAATCCGATCATCGACGTCGCCGTGAAAGCCGCTCCCAAGAGCCAATGGCCGATCAGGATGCCGATCAGGGTCAGCGGAATCGGCGTGAGGATGACGAGCGGCAGACGGAAGCTGCGGAATTGCGCCACGACCAGCACGTAGATGCCGAGGATCGCGGCCCCGAAGGCCGCGCCCATGTCGCGGAAGGTGACATAGGTGATCTCCCACTCGCCGTCCCAGAGCAGGGTGGGATGCGACTCGTCGACGGGCTGTCCGTGAAGGCTGATCACAGGCTTCGGCAGCGCGCCCCAATCATGCGCATCGATGCGGCTTGCCACCTCCATCATGCCATAGAGGGGTGCCTCGAAACGCCCGGCGAGTTCGGCCATGACCATGTCGGCAAATCGCCCATCGCGACGGAAGATGACGGGCGTTCCCTGCTCGACCGTGGCTTTGACCACCTGGCCCAGCTCGACGACCGTCTTGCTGCCGGGCAGCGTATTGGCCGGCACGGGCGTGGAGGCGAGCGCTTCGTCCCAGACCAGCGCGCGTTTCGGCAATCTGACCGCAATCTCGATGGGATTGCGGTCTTCGCCGCGATGCGAATAGCCGACGGAGACGCCGCCGAACAGCATCTGGATGGTGTCATAGACGTCGCGCTGCTCGACGCCGAAGAATTCGAGCCGGTCCTGGTCGATCGACAGCCGCAAACGCGGCCGCTTTTCGCCAATCGAGTCGTCGATATCAACGATGAACGGGACGTCGCCAAAGATCTTCTTCACCTCGCCCGCGACTGCGCGACGCGTGGCAGCGTTGGGCCCATAGATTTCGGCAAGCAGGGTTGCGAGCACGGGCGGGCCCGGCGGAACCTCCACGACCTTGACGCTGCTGCCCGGGGGAATGCCGACCGCCTTGAGACGCTGCCGCAAATCCAGCGCGATGTCATGGCTTGCCCGCTTACGCTCGCCGCGCGCCGCGAGATTCACCTGCAGCTCGCCGAGCTCCGGGCGTTCGCGCAGATAATAGTGTCGCACCAGGCCGTTGAAATTGAACGGCGCGGGCGTTCCGGCATAGGACTGCACCGAAGTGGTCTCCGGCAATTGGCGCGCGACATCGGCGGCGGCAAACAGCACGCGCTCGGTATCCTCGAGGCTTGCGCCTTCGGGCAGGTCGACCACGACGGCGATCTCGGACTTGTTGTCGAATGGCAGCAACTTGACGGTCACGGACTTGGTCGCGAACAACAGCATCGAGAGCAGCGTCGCGACGCCGACGGCGACGAGGAAGGTCCAGGCCGAACGCTTGCTCGAGACGATCGGCGTCGCCAAGCGCCGGTAGAGGCGGCCGAGCCGGCCTTCATCGTGGTGGGGGCGAGCCGTGGCCGCCGCGGCGCCCGGCGCAAGGCGCAGCATCAACCAGGGCGCCGCCACGACCGCGACGAAGAAGGAGAACAGCATGGCGGCCGAGGCGTTGGCGGGGATCGGCGCCATGTAGGGCCCCATCAACCCCGAAACGAACAACATCGGCAGCAGCGCGGCCACCACCGTCAACGTCGCGACGATGGTCGGATTGCCGACTTCGGCGACCGCCTCGATCGTTGCCTGCAGGCGCGGCCGGCCGTCCTGCATCGCCCAGTGGCGCGCGATGTTCTCAACCACGACGATGGCGTCGTCGACCAGAATGCCGATCGAGAATATCAGCGCGAACAGGCTGACACGGTTGATGGTGTATCCCATCAGGTTGGCGGCAAACAGCGTCAGCAGGATCGTGGTCGGGATCACCACCAGCGTCACCACCGCCTCGCGCCAGCCGATCGCCACCGCGATCAGGACGACGATCGAAAGCGTGGCCAGGCCCAGATGGAACAACAGCTCATTGGCCTTCTCGTTGGCGGTCTCGCCATAATCGCGGGTGACCGTCACCGTGATGTCGCCGGGGATCAGACGGGCCTTCAGGCCCTCCAGCCGGTTCGCAATATCGCGCGAGACCACCACGGCGTTGGCACCGGCGCGCTTGGCAAGCGCGACGCTGACGGCCGGAGCGCGCTGCCAGTTGCCGCCGGTGTCGCGCGCATCGTCCCAGACCCGGTGCTCCATGGTGTTGGGGCCGATGACGACGGAGGCGACGTCCCCGACATAGACCGGGCGGCCGTCGCGGGTCGAAATCAGCAGGAGTCCGATGTCGGGAATGCCCGAGAGCGTCTGGCCGGCCGCGACATTGCGAACGATGCCGGAATCTCGAACGTTTCCCGCGAGAAAAGAGCGATTGGCGTCCTTCACCTTGGCAACGAGCTGCTGCAGCGTGACGCCGTAGAGGGAAAGTTTTTCCGGATCGGGTTCGACGCGGATCTGCTGCGGACTGCCACCCGACAAGTAAGTGAGCCCGACATTGTCGACCTTGGTGAGTTCTGCGCGCAGCTTCTCGGCCAGTTCGTAAAGGTCCTTGTCGGACCAGCGTTCCGCGGCTTCCGGCCTGGGTGACAGCGTCAGCACGGTGACCGCGACATCGTTGATGCCGCGGCCGACGATCAGCGGCTCGGAAATGCCGATCGGAATGCGGTCGAGATTGGCGCGAATCTTTTCGTGGACGCGCAGGATCGCATCTTCGGATTTGGTGCCGACCAGGAACCGCGCGGTCACCATCACGCGGTCGTCCTCGGTCTGGCTGTAGACGTGCTCGACCCCACTGATCCCCTTGACGATGGTCTCGAGCGGTTTGGTGACCAGTTCGACCGCATCGGGCCCGCGCAACCCGTCGGCGTTGACGCGGATATCGACCATGGGCACGCTGATCTGCGGCTCCTCCTCGCGCGGAATGACCGCGACGGCGATGAGCCCGACGACGAGGGCGGCAAGCAGGAACAGCGGCGTCAGCGGCGAAGCGATCGTCGCCCCGGTGAGCCGTCCGGACAGGCCGAGATTCACTGCTGCACCAATTGATCGCCCGCGCAAATGCCGGACAGGATTTCGAGCCCGTCGGGAAGATCGGCGGTCGGCCGGTCGCGGCCGCGCTGCACGGGGACGTCGATGGTCCCTCCACCCTGTTGAAGCTCGACATAGTCGACACCGAAGCGGGTCTTCACATAGCTCGACGGGATCACGAAGGCCGACCTCTGTTCGCCGGCAATCCACACCCTCAGCCGATCACCGACGAAATATTCGCCGAGCCCCTCGACTTTCGCATCGGCAATCACGCGTCCCTCTTCGATCTGCGGATAGACCAGATCGACGACGCCCCATTTTGCCGCCTCCTCGGCGAACTCGGCGCCTTCGACGCGAATCCTGTCGCCTGCCTTCAGGAAGCGGGCATGGCGTTCGGGGATTCGCAGCCGCAATTTGAAATCCTGCTGCGCGATGGTCACGACGGGGTCGCCGGGCAGCATCACCGATCCGACCGCCACGAGGCGCCTGACGACGCGTCCATCCTGCGGCGCCAGCACCTGCCCCTCGGTCGACTGCTGCTCAATGACGGCGCGCTCGGCCGTCTTCGCCCGTAGACCGTTCTGCGCGACGTTGAGCGTCGTTCGGGTCTCGTCCAGCTTGATGCGCGGAAGGATGCCGCGCTCGACCAGCCCCTCGGTCCGATCAAAGTCGATCTGCGCCTGATTCGTCTGCGCCTGCAGAGCCAGGATCTGGGCGTCCAGAGATTTCATCTGCAGGAGGAGTTTCTCGTCGCCCACCACCGCGATCGCCTGCCCGCGCGTGACCGCGTCGCCCTCCCTGACATGGAGCTGCGCCACCGTGCCGCCGATGCGGCTCCGGGCCGGCACCACGCTGATGCTCTCGACCGTCGCAAACACCGCCTTCTCATCGGCGACCATGCGCTGCGTAACGGTGAAAGTTTCCGCTCCTGCGGCTGCCGTCGGCAGCAGCAATGCCGCCATCGCGCCCAACAGTCTCAGTCTCCGCATAGGCCGATACTCTTCTCAAGGGGCGCTCGGCGCGCCTGTTGTAAATTTGACCGCCAACTCGCAAGCAGCATTGATCTCGCTCAATGCGCCGCCCTCCAGACACTTACAATCTACGTTTGGCAGAGGAAGCTTTCTGCGGTGCGCAGTACACTTGATACAGCGCCTTCAGGACTTCCCGCGCCGGATCACTCGCGATCGAATAGTAGATCGTCTGACCGTCGCGGCGCGCCGCCACCAGGGCGTCCTTGCGGAGGAGCGCAAGATGTTGCGACACCGTCGAATCGCGCAAGCCCAGGAAAGCGGCAAGCTCGCCGACGGAGCGCTCGCCGTCGATCAACTGACAGATGATCAGGAGCCTGTGGCGATTGGAAAGCGCCTTCAGGAGATCGCTCGCCTGGTCCGCTGCCCGCTCCATCATTTCGATTTCTATTTTCATACTTGCGTATATACGAAATTACGAATATATAGTCAAGCGCTGAGCGACAGCCGGAACTGAACCGGCGGAGCAGCCAGAGCAAGCGGAGGTACCCATGGCGGAAGTTGTCGTAATCGGAGCCGGGCTCAGCGGAACGCTGATGGCCTATGAATTGCTGCCCCAGCTGAGAAAGGACGATCGCCTCAGCGTGATCTCGCAGGGCGCGGTCTATCATTTCGTCCCGTCGAATCCCTGGGTGGCGATCGGCTGGCGCAAGCAAAGCGAGATCGAGATCGATCTCGAGGCGATCATGAAGCGCAAGGGCGTTCGCCTGCTAACCCAGGGCGCCAAGCGCGTGCACCCCGCGGAAAACCGCGTCGAGCTCGGCGACGGCAGCTCGATCCCCTATGACTATCTCGTGGTCGCAACCGGCCCGGAGCTTGCGTTTGACGAAATACCCGGCCTTGGACCGCAGGGCTTCACGCAATCGATCTGCCACGTCGATCATGCCACCCGCGCCAAGGAAGCGTTCGAGAGGCTCGCTGCCAATCCGGGGCCGGTGGTCATCGGCGCGGTACAAGGCGCCTCCTGCTTCGGGCCGGCCTACGAATTCCTGTTCATCCTGGAGACCGAGCTGCGCCGCCGCAAGCTGCGCGACCGAGTTCCCATGACCTTCGTCACTTCCGAGCCGTATATCGGGCACCTTGGCCTGGATGGCGTCGGCGACACCAAGGGCCTGCTGGAAAGCGAGATGCGCGAGAAGCACATCAAGTGGATCACCAACGCGCGAGTCGAGCGCGTCGAGTCCGGCAAGATGTCAGTGGAGGAGTTTGCCGAGAACGGTACGGTCCACAAGGCCCATGACCTGCCCTTCGCCTATTCCATGATGCTTCCCGCGTTCCGTGGCGTGGAAGCCGTTCGCGGCATCGAGAAGCTCACCAATCCTCGCGGCTTCGTCATTGTCGACAAGCAGCAGCGCAATCCTGCATTTCCAAACGTGTTCGCGGTCGGGGTCTGTGTGGCAATCGCGCCGGTCGGCGCGACGCCGGTTCCGGTGGGCGTGCCGAAGACCGGCTTCATGATCGAATCGATGGTGACCGCAACCGCCATGAACATCGGCGCGCTGCTTCGCGGCAAGCTCGCAACCGCACAGCCGACATGGAATGCGATCTGTCTGGCCGATTTCGGCGATTCCGGGGTTGCCTTCCTCGCGCAGCCGCAAATTCCGCCGCGCAACGTCAATTGGTCGTCCAAGGGCGAATGGGTGCACTATGCCAAGGTCGCCTTCGAAAAGTATTTCCTGCGCAAGATGAGGCGCGGCGAGAGCGAACCGTTCTACGAGCGCTTCGTGCTCGACAAGCTCAATATCGCGAAGATCAAAGAGGTCAGGACGGGCACATGAGTGCAGGTCGGCAGATCGTGTGCGGCCATTGCGCGCGGATCAACCGGATGCCGGCGGAAAAGCCAGCCGCCGCTGCACGTTGCGGGTCCTGCCACAAGCCGCTGTTCGACGGTCATCCGATCGAGGTCGACGAACAGGGCTTTGGCCGCCAGGTCGCCAATAGCGACATTCCCGTCCTGGTCGACGTCTGGGCGCCCTGGTGCGGTCCCTGCCGCGCCATGGCGCCGATGTTCGAACGCGCGGCAAGGGAGCTTGAGCCGAACGTCCGGCTCTTGAAGCTCAACGCCGACAGCGCGCCCGAGGTTTCCTCGCGGCTGCAAATCACCGGCATACCCACGCTGCTCTTGCTGCGGGGCGGCCGGGAGATTTCGCGGAGTTCGGGCGCGATGGATGCGCAAAGCATCGTTGCATGGACCAAGGCCGGCCTGGCCGGGGCTTGATAACTTTCAATCTGAACGAGGAGTGGTCATGAATATCGATAGAGCAGTTCTCACCTTTGCAGGATTTGTCGTCCTGCTCGGACTTTCGCTCGGCTACTGGGTCAATCCCTACTGGTATCTGCTGACGGCGTTTGCCGGGCTCAACATGATCCAGGCGTCGTTCACGGGTTTCTGTCCGGCCGCCATTGTGTTCAAGAAGCTCGGTTGTCGCAGCGGCAGCGCGTTTTCGTAAACCGATCAGCGGCAAGTAGACAGGATGTAACATGGCCTATTATTTTGCAAAAACCATCGACGTTCCCTTCGAGCAGGCGATCGACAAGACGATTGCCGCGCTCAAGGCGCACGGATTCGGCGTTTTGACGAGAATCGATGTGCAAGCGACGCTCAAGGAAAAGATCGGAGCCGAGTTCCGTCCCTATGTCATCCTGGGAGCCTGCAACCCCAGGATGGCCCACGAAGCGCTCAAGGCCGAAGACAAGATCGGAACCATGCTGCCTTGCAACGTGGTCGTCCAGGCGGTCGGGGGAAAGACCGAAATTGCCGCCATAGATCCCATCGCATCGATGCAGGCGATCGACAACGCCTCGCTTGCAGCGATTGCAGGCAAGGTTCAGGACGCGCTGAAGGCGGTGGTCCAGGACATATAGATTGGTGAACAGAGCGTTAACACTACCGCTCGAATTGCACGGCTGAGCACACGGCTTCTTCCAACCTTTCCGGTAGTCTCGCCCGAAAATTCGGGGAAGCGGGAAGGTAAATTGGCCGACATTGTCGATCTGACGGTGATGCGCCGTGCATCGAACAGGGATGCCGCGGCTGTGCGCGCCCGCGCCGATGTGGCGCCGCTGCGCGAGCCGGCGCTGCTGCCGCTCACCTCGGTCGACGTCGACGATTGGCGCGGCCTTGCTGAACGCGCGATCGAGCCGAACGGCTACTACCTGCCGGATTGGGAATTGGCGGTGAATGCGACCGCGCCCGGGCGCACCGGCACCTCTGCGCTGGCGGCCTGGAACGATAGCCGGCTGATCGGGCTGATGCCGGTGGTGCCGCTGTCGCGCGCCACCCAAATTCCGCTGCCCGCGCTCGCCAGCGCGCATCCCTATGGCACGCTATGCACGCCATTGCTCGATGGCGACGCGGCGGAGGACGCCGCACAGCTCATGATACAGGCCGCGCGCAATGCCGGCGCGCGGGCGCTGCTGCTGCGCGAGGTCTCGCTCGACGGCGCGACCATGAAAGCCTTCAACAGGGTGTTGCGCGGCGAAGGCCTGCGTTCGCGCATATTGAACTGGCATCTGCGCGCCTCGCTCGACGCGACGCGCGGCGCCGACCAGTTGCTGCAGGACGCACTGAGCAGCAAGAAGCTGAAGGAGTTGCGCCGCCAGCGCCACCGGCTCGCCGAGCACGGCAAAGTCAGCGTCGACGTCGCGCGATCGCCGCAGAAGGTCACGGCAGCGCTTGAAACCTTCCTGAAGCTGGAAGCCAGCGGCTGGAAGGGCGGGCGCGGCACCGCGCTGGCGCAGGTCGAAGGCGATGCCGCCTTCATCCGCCGCGCCACTGCGGTGCTTGCGGACAACGGCCAGTGCGAGATCGTGACGCTGCGCGCCGGCGATAGACCGGTAGCCTCCGGCATCGTGCTGCGACACCAGACCCGCGCGTTCTTTTTCAAGATCGGCGTCGACGAGCGCTTTGCGAAATATTCACCGGGCGTGCAGCTCACAATCGACCTGACCCGGCATCTCTGCGCCGATCCCCTGATCGCATCGGCGGACTCCACCGCGAGCCCCGACCACCCCATGATCAACCCGATCTGGCGCGGACGCTTTGCGATCGGCGATGTGCTGATCCCACTCCGGCAGAACGATCCGGTTGTGGCGATGATCCACGCCGCGCTGATCACACGTCAGACAGCGCGGGACGCGGGTCGCGGCGTGATTCAATTCATCAGGAACCGGAAGAAGTCCCCCTAACCGCCCTCACTGCAACGGCGAATGCGGCGCGGGCAGCATGATGGTCGCGTGCATCTCTTCAAGGAATCCCGGCCCCTTGCCCAGGAACTCCTTCCACACCGGATCCTTCGACGCATTGGCACGGGCCTCGGCGCGCGCATTCAGGCTCGGATAGGCCCAGATGTGGCAGACCTCGTTCGGCTGTCCCGTCTCGGTCTGCCAGAGGCCGACGATCTTGGAATATTTCTCGCGCGCCGGCAGCGCCGCGGTGAAGGCGTCGGCCCATTGCCGGACCGCTCCCAGCGGCTTGGCGCGGTAGTTGCGCAGCTCATAGATGTTGCCAGTCGAGCTGGGCGCCACCGGCGGCTTGATGGCGTTCATGAGGCGCACCTCCTGGCGCAGCAGATGGGGGCGGATCAGCGGAATATACTCTGCGGTCCAGCGGGAATTCTTGGCGAGCTCGGCGCGCACTCTCGCGCGTTCGTCGAGGTCGCTGTAGCTCCACATGTGCAGGACCTGGTTGAGCGGGCCGATCTCGGTCGACCAGTAGCCTTCGAGCTTGCCGAAATTGTCGCCGCGGATGTCGCGCGACACCGTGCTCGCCGCCTTGACCATGTCGCCGACGGTGCCCGGCTTCACCGTGTAGGTGCGCAGTTCGTAGATCATGACGCTCTCCCCATTTTTGTTATGATTGGTTTTGCAACGAAAAGCCCGGCACGAGGCCGGGCATGTCGAGTTGGCCGGAGCGGCCTATTCCGCCGCCTGTGCGTTCACTTCCGCCGAGACCTGGCGGATGGCACGGGCGAGCAGGTCGGCCGGCTGGGCGCCGGAGACCGCATATTTCTGCGCGAACACATAAGTCGGCACGCCGGAGATGCCCTTGTCAGAGGCTTCCTGCGCCCAGCCCGAGATCAGCGCGACGTCTTCGTCGGTAGCGAGCCGCTTGCGCACGTCGTCCGCGTCAAGGCCGACATCGGCCGCCGCCTGCACCAGCACGTTGACGTCGGTGAGGTCGCCGCCGTCGCGGAAATACAATTCCATCAGCCGCTGCTTCATTTCGGCCGCCTTTCCTACCGCCTCCGCCCAGTGGATCAGGCGATGGCAGTCAATGGTGTTGGGCTGACGCTTCACGAGCTCGGGATGATAGGACAGCCCCTCCTCGCCCGCCGCCGCCACCACACGGCCGGCAATGCCCTTGTAGGCTTCGGGCGAGCCGAACTTCGCGGTGAGATATTCGTCGCGGCTGATGCCCTCGCGCGGCACCCAGTTATTGAGGAAGAACGGCCGCCAGTTCACTTCCACCGGCACGTCGGTCGCAAGCGCCAGCGCATCCTCGATCCGTTTCTTGCCGATATAGCACCAGGGGCAGACCACGTCGGAGACGATGTCGATCGTAAGCGGCTTGAGTGAACTCATGGCCATGTCCTCCGGGGCAATGATGGCCCCAAGATAGACCGAAAGGCCCGCGAAACAAGCCGAGAGACCGCCCGCTTCGCCGCATCACCTATGCCTGGCGTGCAAGGGACAGGGGCCGGACCTGTTTCAGATAGGTCTCGATTTCGGCCAGTCCATCCAAAGCCGGCATGCGCTTCAGCGCTTCATCGGCGTTGCACCAGGGATAGGGCAGCGCCGACAACCAGGTCATGCTGGCCGCCAGCGCGGCCGCCGGCAACAGCTTCATCACCTCGACAGTGACGACGAGTTTTTCAACCTGCCCCTGGCCGCCAAAATACCAGTCGTAACGGCCGCAGCCGACCCGGATCTGCCCGTTGGCTCTGGCCGACATCCCGACCAGCAAATAGCAGGCGAAATGCGTGCACCCGGCCTCGGGCGGCTCCGCCAGGCAAAAGGTGTAGACGTTCTCGAACTCGAGGCCGAACCGCCGCACCAGGATGTCTTCGAGCGCGGCGACGCCCTTTGCCGAACCTGGAAAGCTGATGGCGTCGGTCTTGACCACGATCTCCAGCTCGGCGTTTTGCGCAAACGCCTGGCGCATCAGGAACGGGCGATTGCCGTCCTTGGCAAGGATGTAGGTTTTTACCGCATCGGCCGGCGTGGGCATGACGGCGAGCTTAGCCGTTGCACCACCGGCAAACCAGAGGCCCTAATCCATCTGCGCCGCGATCTTCCGCATCCGGTGCGCCGTCGGCTCATCGGCCGGGAAGAACGTCTCCAGTGCCAGCTCGGACAACGTGATGTCGACCGGCGTGCCGAACACCATGGTGGTGGAGATGAAGCTCAACACCTCGCCCTCAAGGCGCATCTTGAAGGGGATCGCGACGCTTTCGGCCGGCAGCGGCCCCGAACGCGCAGGGATCTTGTAGGCCTTGAGGTCGTCGTAGAGTTTCAGCAATTCCGGATCGGCGGTCGCTTCGCACTGGCGGTGCAGCCGCTCCAGCAGATGCGCGCACCATTCGGCGAGATTGACAGTGCGTGGCGCCAGCCCCTCGGGATGGAAAGCCAGCCGCAGGACGTTGAAGGGCTGGCCGAGCAGACGCTCGGGAACGCCCTCGAGCAGCGGCGCCACCATGCGGTTGGCCGTCACCAGGTTCCAGTGGCGGTCGATCGCCAGCGCCGGATTGGGCTCATGCGCCTTCAGCACCAGATCGATGGCCTGGCGCGCGGCTTTCAGCGCGGGATCGTCCAGCGAGCGCTGTGGAAAGGCGGGCGCAAACCCGGCGGCGACCAGAAGCACATTGCGCTCGCGCAAGGGCACCTCGAGGCGCTCGGCGAGCCTCAAGACCATCTCGCGCGACGGCGCGGCACGGCCGGTCTCGACAAAGCTCAAATGGCGCGCCGAGATTTCGGCGTCACCGGCGAGATCGAGCTGGCTCAAATGCCGGCGCTGCCGCCATTCCCGCAAATGATGGCCGATATGGATGGGCTTGGCGCGGTCGGTCTGGATGGTCGAAGCGTGTGTATTCATCGGGGAAAACTAGCACGCGAATTTCGCACCTTCCATTACCTCCGGCGTAATCGAATTGCGTCGCGGTTGGCCTCATTTCCTATGGTCAAGGAGATGACCCATGAGCGCCTTTATCCGCACCCTGCCCGCCGCCGCCGCGCTATTGCCGTGGGTCGTCAGTCTCGCAACGTGGCTGCTGGCGCGGGCCCTCAACATGCCCGCACCGCTGGTGCAGGCCAGTGCTATCTTCCTGTTCCTGCGGATCCAGGCGTTTGAGAACAGCGTAGGCCAGTCGCTATGCCCGATCCGCCTGTGGCGGCGGCTGCGCTCATTGCTCAGGTCGCATAGAAGCTTGGGCGCCTAGACCGCTGCGTGGTCGTGCCCGTTCAACTTGCCGTTTGCAAGCTTGCCGTTGGTGCGCCGGCCCGAGCCATTGAGCTTCTTCAGCTTCTCCCTGGCCTTGGCAAGCTTCTCGGCGAGCCGCTTGGCCTTGCGCTCGGCCTTTTCCCGCTCGCGCACCTTTTCGGCCCGGGCTTCGGCGCGCTTCTTCTTCCGCTTCTTCTCGCAGGCGTCGCATTTGCAGCCGATCGGCTTCAAATAGGCCTTGAAGTAATCGGTGCCGTAATCGTAGTTGATCTCGTCGCCCGGCTCGATGTTCTTGATAGCGCGGATGAAAACCTTGCGCTTGCGGGGGCGAACGTCGCTTTCCGCGTTCGGCCTGCAGGCGTGGTTGATGTAGCGGGCCACGTTTTTCCGCACCGAGCCGTCGATGGTCCAGCGGTTGGTGAGCTCGAACAGGTATTTGTTCTCGATCGCGTCGTCTTTTTTCTTTTTCGAATCCAGGATCGGTCCGATGTATCGGACGATCCGGGTGCCCTTCTTGATCGGCTTGGTGGCGAATAGGCCGAGCCCGGTGCGGGAACGGCCGACGCGATAGGGCTTATTCGGAGAAATGGCAGGCATGGTATTCTGGCGAACGAACACACGATCGAAGAAGGTTGACGGACGCCGCCCTTCTAGAACGATTCAGAGCCGATGTCAGTCATTTCTCGCAGATCGCCTGAACCGTCCCCAGCTTGAATGGCTCGGGACCTGATGCGCCAGGTTCCCCGCACGATTTCAAATGCGGCATGCACGAGGTGAAAGTCGCAAAGCAGCCGGCCGCGCCACGGAATTAGCCAAGCGCTGAAGACAATCCTCTTCCCGTTTTTGCCGTCTGCCAACGACCCGCCGGATTGACAGAAAGCCCTTGGAAGCGCCTCCTTACGGAAAAGCGTCCGTTCCAGGCCGGGAGTGACGTAATGTCGGAATATTTTGCGGGGAAAGTGACCGACTACGCCGATGGCGACCGCAAGGTCGTCGATTGCGGGGAGTTCGAGGTCGGCATCTTCATGATCGAAGGCGAGTTCTTTGCCTGGCACAATCGCTGCGCCCACCGCGCCGGGCCGGTCTGCCAGGGCCGCATCATGAAGCGGGTGATCGAGCCGGTTGCCGAGGATGGCACCACGCGTACGCTCGAATACGACCCCACCGAAACCAACATCGTCTGCCCCTGGCACGGCTACGAGTTCAATATCCGGACCGGCTGCCATCAGGGCAACAGCCGCATCCGGTTGCGCAAGGCCGATTTCTCGATCCGGGAGGGCGAGATCTATGTTCGGACCTGAAGGGGATCGCAACGGCGACGCAGGCGATCGCAATCGCGACGCCGGCGATCGCAACAACGACGCCTATGGCTGGATCGACCGGATGGCAGGTGACTTGCTTCGCGCTTCGCGCGAACTGGTCGACAACAACGAGGCCTCCCGAGTTTCGGACGAAGCCGTGGCGCAGCTATTGACCGCCGCGATCCGCCTCTATGTCGCGAAGTCCGACGGCGAGGAACGAACCTTTCCGCCGATCGCGGGACGCAATGACAGCGAGCTGACGCCGACCGAACTGCTGTCGGCGGTTTCCGAAATGCTGCGCGCGATGCATCTGGGGCCGATGGAGCTCGCGCTCTGGTATCGCCGCCGCCCCGACGAAGACACCTATTCCGCGGGAGAGAGATCATGAACATCCAGGGCAGGATCGGACCGCAATATTCGGCGGTCCAGGAAATCACCGTTCATACCGATACGCGCGATATCCTCGCGCATGCGAAGCGCAACGCGATCCGGCGCGGCCTGCAGGACATGTTCGTCTGCGATATCGATGCGCATCATGTGGAAACCGTGTCCTGGAAAGAGATCGTCACCTATATCGAGGACCCGGTCGTTCGCGACAACGCAATCCGGTTCCAGAACGAGCGGCTGGGCGCCCCGCCCTACGGGCTGAACGGCGACCTCGGACTGCGCTACCAGTCGGTCGGCGGCCGCATCCCCCACCAGGACGGCCAGCGCGAGACCGTCGAGGAGACCTCCGTGCATCGCGACGTCACGCTGACGCGGCGGGCGATGGATTCGCTCGGCATCGACAACATGGTCGTATTCCCGACGCCGATGCTGTTCCTCGGCATGCATCCGCAGCCGGAAATGGAGGTGTGGCTGGGTAACGCCTATAACCGCTGGCTGATCGACCGCATCCTGTCCGAGGACGACCGGATAAAATCGCTGATCTTGTTGCCGTTCAACACACCTGACGAAGCCGAGCGGACGGTCAGGGATTTCGCCGACAAGAAGGGCGTGATCGGCTTCTGCGTGACCTCGACCCGCAACAAGCCGGTGCATCACAACGACTACATGCGGCTCTATTCCATGATCGAGGAGACCGGCAAGCCGCTTGCCTTCCATGCCGGCTATCACTGGCAGGACGCTTCGCTGGCGACCGTCAACCGCTTTCTCGGCATGCATGCGCTGGGGTTCGTCTGGTGCAACATGGTGCACATGACCAACTGGATCCTGAACGGGATTCCGGAACGGTTTCCGAAACTGAAGTCGGTGTGGGTCGAGAGCGGGCTCGCCTGGGTGCCGTTCCTGATGCAGCGGCTCGATGACCAGTATCTGATGCGTCCCTCGGAGGCGCCGCTGCTCAAGCGCATGCCGAGCGAATACATGAATAGCAATTGCTTCTACACCACCCAGCCCATGGAGACGACGCACCCGAAGGCGCTGGAGAACACGCTGGAGATGATCAAGGCCGAGACGCAGCTGTTGTTCTCATCGGACTGGCCGCATTTCGATTTCGACCTGCCGCAGGAGATCTGCGACCTGCCGTTCCTGTCCGATCAGGCCAAGCGCAATATCCTGGGCCTGAACGCGGCGCGGATCTTCAACCTCGATCCGACGCCGGTGAAGAAGCTGGTGGCAGCGTAGGTGGAAGCGGCCCTATCTCCTCCTCCTGAGGAGCTTACGGAGCAAGCGTCTCGAAGGATGAGGCCGTGGTAGCGGAGCCTCATGGTTCTCGCGGCGATGCGAAGCATCGTCCGGAGACCGCGCATTCGCGCCTTCTCACCATGAGGGTTTATTGACCCGGTAGGACTACGACCCCGGCGGTTTGGCCATGGTCAGCTTGAGCATGGCATCCAGCAGCGTCTCGGCATCGGTGCCCGCGGGCAGCCGGTGCAGGATGTCCTGCAGCCGTCCGTCGAGCAGCAGCATGGTAAAGCCGTGCACCAGCGACCAGGCGCGCGCGATTGCGGCCGCCTGGTCCAGGGTCAGGTGCTCCCGCTCGATCTGCTCCTGGCGGCTGGCGGCGATTGCACTCGCCAACCCCGAAAACGAGGTCTCGGCCGCCTCATGCAGCGAGGCCCGCGAATAATCCAGCCGCTCGGTGCGGAACATCAGCCCGTACATGCCGGGATGCGCCTGGGCATAGGCGACATAGGCCTTCGCCCGCGCCATCCCCTTGCCGGGATAGGGCGTGTCCGGCGTGCAGGCCGCCGCCATCGTCGCATTGAACTGCCGGAAGCCGATCGCGGCGAGTTCGCTGACAAGCCCGGTGAGATCGCCGAAATGATGCGTCGGCGCGGCATGTGAGACGCCGGCTTCGCGCGCCACCGCGCGCAGCGTCAGCCCGGCAAGCCCGTCACGCTCCAGTACCCGTTCGGCCGCCTTCAACAGGGCGTCGCGCAGTGCGCCGTGATGATAGGGTGCCTCCTCCTTTGCCGTCCGCGCACTGCCGCGTGAGCGGACCGGACGCGCCGGCGCCGCGCGGCCGAGGCGCCTTGTAACCTTGCGTGCTGGTTCAGCTTTTCTCGTCATCGTCGCGTTATATGACCTAATTTTTACAGTGTAAAGATTTTGCTTGACCGGATCGGCCGTGCATAATATCCCTATCTTTACGATGTAAAGATAGCCTTAAGGGAGTGTGCGATGCAGCAGGAGACGCCGATCCGTGCCGAATGGACCAATCGGGCGCCGATCCCGATGGAATGCGACGCCCCTTTTCTGAAAATCACGGGCGAGTTGCCGAGCGAGCTGAACGGCACGCTCTATCGCAACGGTCCCAATCCGCAATTCGACGCGCCGGGCGCGCACTGGTTTGTCGGCGACGGCATGCTCCACGCCTTTCATCTCGAGAACGGCCGCGCTTCCTATCGCAACCGCTGGGTCCGCACTCCGAAATGGCAGGCCGAGCATGATGCCGGCCGCGCGCTGTTCGGCGGTTTTGGCCGCAAGCTTGCGGACGCACCGGCCGCGCTGACCGATGGCGGCGTCGCCAACACCAATATCGTCTTCCATGGCGGCCGGCTCCTGGCGCTCGAGGAAGCGCATCTGCCGACCGAGATCGAGCCGGATACGCTGGCGACGCGCGGTTACTGCAATTACGGCGGCTGCATTGCCGGTCCCTTCACGGCGCATCCCAAGATCGATCCCATCACTGGTGACATGGTGTTCTTCGGCTACAACGCCTCCGGCCCCTTCACGCCCACCCTCTCGTTCGGATCGGTCAACGCATCGGGCAAGGTAACGCGCTTCGACCGCTTCGAGGCGCCCTATGCCAGCATGGTGCATGACTTCATCGTCACCGAAAATCATCTGCTGTTTCCGGTGCTGCCAATCACCGGCAGCTTGCAGCGCGCCATGGGCGGCCAGCCCGCCTATGCCTGGGAGCCGGAGAAAGGCACCCATGTCGGCGTCATGAAGCGCAACGGCGCGGCGAAAGACGTGGTCTGGTTCCGCGGCGAGAATTGCTACGTCTTCCATGTCATGAACGCCTGGGAGGACGGCAACCGCATCATCGCCGATGTCATGCAGTTCGAGGAAGCGCCGCTGTTCCCGCATCCCGACGGCCGGCCGACCGATCCGAAGAAGTCGCGCGCGCGGCTCTGCCGCTGGACCTTTGACCTCGCAGGGAATACCGACCGCTTCAGCCAGACCTGGCTCGACGATCTCACCGGCGAATTCCCGCGGGTCGACGATCGCCGCGCCGGACTGAAGAGCGCGCACGGCTGGTACGCCTGCGCCAATCCGGATCTGCCGACCTTCGGCGCGCTGTCGGGCGTCGTGCATGTCGACGGTAACGGCAAGCGGCTCGGCAAATATCATCTGCCCGCCGGCGACACGATCTCCGAGCCGGTGTTCGTCGAGCGCGGCAAGGATGCGGGCGAAGGCGACGGCTGGCTGCTGGCCGTGGTCTATCGCGCGCGCGAGAACCGCAGCGACCTCGCGGTGTTCAACGCCACCGATGTCGAGGCCGGCCCGGTCGCGCTGGTGCACCTCGCCCATCGCGTACCCGACGGATTCCATGGCAATTGGGTGGGGACGAATTGAGCACCACAACTGTGTCGTCATGGCCGAAGCCGCCCGGCCATGACGAATTCAAGGAAACATGCTCGCCTAACTATTTGAAATATAAATATTTTCATAGCGACGATCAACTAATTTTGACACTGTAAAGATTTCGCTTGACCGTAACGGGTTCAGCCATTACTGATCTTTACATCGTAAAGATTGGCCCAAAGAGGCTGAACCGAATGACAATATTTCTCATCCTCGCGCCCTATGGCGCTTTCACTAGCCTGATGCTGGTGATGTCGGCCACCGTGAGCCTGATCGCCGCGGCCTTCATATGCACGGCCACCATCGCCTTCGACGCCTACCGCGGCCGCTCGGTGAAAATTCTGGCGACCGGCTCGGCGATCCTGTTCGCGGGGATTGCCGCCTGGCTCAACCTGATCGACCCCACCGTCAGCGACAAGGCCGTGAAGCTCACCGTCGACATCGGCATCTTCGCGATCTCGTTCGGCTCGATGCTGCTGCGCTATCCCTTCACCATGCAATATGCGCTGGAATCCGTGCCATCGGAGATCGCGGCGATGCCCGGCTTTACGCGCGCCAACTACATCATCACCAGCGCATGGACCGCAGCGGCGCTGTTGATGATGCTCGCCAATGCCGCCGTCCTCTACGTGCCGGGCCTGCCGATCTGGCTCGGACTTGCGGTTGCCTTTGCCGCGCGCAACAGCGCGGTGTTCTTCACCAAATGGTATTCAACCCAACGCCGCGCCACACATCTCGCGCCGCCGGCCGACGCGTTGCCGAAGGCGCATTAGACTTAACCCGGAGGAAAGCCGATGAAGGACGTATTCGCCCGCCTTGCCCACGACTTTTTCTCGACCATCATCTTCCTCGTCATCTATGTCGTCACCGACAACATCGTGCTGGCGACCTCGGTCGCGATCGCCGGCGCCATTGCGCAGGTGGTCTATAGCCGCATCAAAGGCCAGGAGATGGGCTTCATGACCTGGGCGAGCCTCGGGCTCGTGATCGTGCTCGGCGGCGCCACCATCCTGACCAATGATCCGCGCTTCGTGCTGGCCAAGCCCGCGATCGCGCATTTCGCGATCGGGACGATCATGCTCAAGCGCGGCTGGATGCTGCGCTACATGCCGCCGCTCGTGGTCGAGACCATCCCGGAATACGTTACCTTCGCAGGCTTCGCCTGGGCCGCGCTGATGTTCGCGCTTGGTGCCGGCACCATCGCGGTGGCCATGACCGGCGACCTCAGGCTGTGGACGATCTATATTTCCGTCGTCGCGGTCGGTGCCAAGATCGCCGCCTTTGCGATTCAATACGTGGTGTTTCGTGTGGCCATCACGAGCCGCATCCGGGCAGCCCGCGCTGTCGGCACCTGAGGCGCTTTCACGCAATTAAACGGATTGGGCTTGCGCGGCGGGATGGGCTATACCGCCGCGCGGAGCTATTTCCGCTTTGCGATGAGGAGAAACGAATGGCCGTGGACGGAAACTGGAATCTCACCATGACGACGCCGATGGGCGAGCGCAATGCGACGCTGAGCCTGAAAAGCGCGGGCGGCACGCTGACGGGCACCCAGGGAGCGGACGGCAATTCGGCTGAGATTTTTGACGGCACCGTCAACGGCGACGACCTGGCCTGGAAGGTTTCCATCACCAACCCGATGCCGCTGACGCTGGAGTTCACCGGCAAGGTCGCGGGCGATGCCATCTCCGGCGAGATGGGCATCGGCTTCATGGGCAATTTCCCGTTCACGGGCAAGCGGGCTTAAGGCCGCCGCGGCACAATCGCGATCGGATTGAAGGTGTAGACCGCCTCGCCGTGCTGGTTGTAGGCGGTCCATTTGATGCGGGCGATGCCTTGCGGCTTCGTCTTCGAAGGCACCAGTTCGGTCACCTCCCCTTCGAGATGCAGGGTATCGCCCGGCCGCACCGGCTTCATCCAGCGTAGCTCGTCCACGCCCGCACCGAACAGCGGATGCGGCCCAAACGGCCGGCAGGCGGTGGCAAGCTTCATGGCAATCGCGGCGGTATGCCATCCCGACGCGGCGAGCCCTCCGAGGATCGTGTCCTTGGCGGCCTCTTCGTCGAGGTGAAATGGCTGTGGATCGAATTCCGAGGCAAAGCGCAGGATGTCCTGCTTTGACACCGTGATCGCCTCGCTCTTGAATTGCATGCCGACCTTGAGGTCGTCGAACCATTCAATCATGACCTAACTCTCTAAATCGCAATTGCATTCAAAACCAGATCTGCATCGGCAATCCATTGGCATCCAATGGTGGCGTTCCCTGGGGAAGCTGACCCACAGGCTCGCGCGCTGCAATCGCCACCGCGCAGGCATCTAGAACATCGTCTCGCTTGGCGCCAGTGCCGATCCGTGCCTCGGTGAGCCAGCGTTCGATCTTTCGAAATCCCTGCCGTTTGAGCAGCCTGCGACGAAGTGTATCGCCCTCTTCGGACTTTTTCGGCGGCAGCGGCTTGTTGCCGTTCAGCCACAAAAATACCAGCTCCGGATGAACCTCGCGTACCTCGATCGGAGGATGCGCGCGCAGGAACGCGTCGACCTCCATGATCTTGGGCCCGAGATGCCAGAGCTGGCGCGAGACGCGCATCTCGCCGCGGCGCAATGCTTCCTTGTTGGCGTGATCGGGATCCGAAAACTCCTGCCAGAGCCAGCGCCGCGCGCCGGTGAAGACGCGCGAGGCATGCGGCCGCAGTTTATCGCGCGCCAGCAGGTCGCAGGCGCGCTCGCCATCCTCGGTCATGCCGATGGGAATATCGATCCCGGCCCGATCGAACGGAGCAGAAAGCGCGCCGGCAACATCGGGATGGAAGGCGATCGCCTGCTCATCACCATCCAGCACAACGGCGACCCAGCCGCGTGAAAATCCGTCGAGGCCGATCGCCCTCAACCGAGATTCAATTCCTTGAAGAAGTCGTTGCCCTTGTCATCGATGATGATGAAAGCCGGGAAATCCACCACTTCGATGCGCCAGATCGCTTCCATGCCGAGCTCGGGATATTCGACCACCTCGACCTTCTTGATGCAGTGCTCGGCGAGATTTGCCGCGGCACCTCCGATCGAGCCGAGATAGAAGCCGCCGTGCTTCTTGCAGGCCTCGCGCACCGCGGGCGCGCGGTTGCCCTTGGCCAGCATCACCATCGAGCCCCCGGCCGCCTGGAACTGGTCGACAAAGGAATCCATCCGTCCCGCCGTGGTCGGGCCGAACGCGCCGGAGGCATAGCCTTCCGGTGTCTTCGCCGGACCCGCGTAATAGATCGGGTGGTTCTTGAAATAGTCCGGCAGCGGCTCGCCCTTCTCCAGCCGCTCGCGCAGCTTGGCATGCGCGGAGTCGCGCGCGACGATCATGGTGCCGGTCAGCGACAGCCGCGTCTTGATCGGATGCTTTGCGAGCGTCGCCAGGATGTCCTGCATCGGCTGGTTGAGGTTGATCTGGACGACGTCGCCGCCGAGCGCCTGCTCGACCTGCGGCAGATATTGCGCCGGATTGTGCTCGAGCTCCTCGAGATAGACACCGTCTTTGGTGATCTTGCCCAGCACCTGGCGGTCGGCCGAGCAGGACACCCCGAGCCCGATCGGCAGCGAGGCGCCATGGCGCGGCATGCGGATCACGCGGACGTCGTGGCAGAAATATTTGCCGCCGAACTGCGCGCCCACGCCGAGCGACTGCGTCATCTTGTGGATTTCCTGCTCCATTTCGAGATCGCGGAAGGCGTTGCCATCGGCCGAGCCGTGGGTCGGCAGCGCGTCGAGATAACGGGCGGACGCTAGTTTGACGGTCTTCATGCAGAGTTCGGCGGAAGTGCCGCCGATGACGATGGCAAGATGATAAGGCGGGCATGCCGCCGTGCCGAGCGTCAGCACTTTCTCCTTCAGGAACGCCAGCAGGCGATCCTTGGTCAGCACCGACGGCGTCGCCTGGAACAGAAAACTCTTGTTGGCGGAGCCGCCGCCCTTGGCCATGAACATGAACTTGTAGGCATCATCGCCCTCGGCATAGATCTCACACTGCGCCGGCATGTTGTTGGCGGTGTTCTTCTCCTCGTACATCGACAGCGGCGCGACCTGCGAATAGCGTAGGTTGCGGCGCAGATAGGCATCGCGCGCGCCTTCCGACAGCGCGGCCTCGTCATCGCCATCTGTGATGACGTTGCAACCCTTCTTGCCCATGATGATCGCGGTGCCGGTGTCCTGGCACATCGGCAGCACGCCGCCAGCCGCGATATTGGCGTTCTTCAGGAAGTCGAGCGCAACGAACTTGTCGTTAGAGCTCGCTTCCTCGTCATCCAGGATATTGCGGAGCTGCTTCAGATGCCCCGGCCGCAGATAATGGTTGATCTCGCCGAAGGCCGCCTCCGACAGCGCCCGCAGCGCCTCGCGCGACACCACCAGCATGTCCTTGCCGAGCACCTTCTCGACCCGCACGCCCTCGGCCGTGACCTTCTTGTAGGGCGTGGTATCCGCGCCGAGCGGAAACAGCGGCGTATGCTTATAGGGCGGAACGGGCTTCGGGTCGGGAAAGGCGGTGGGAGCGTTCATGGGATGGCTCGTGGGTTTTTAGGGCCGGACGCGTCTTGGCGTTGCGGCGATGGAAACGTTCTAAGCACTTTTCGGGCAAAGGGAAGTGAGCATATCGCGGGCTGGCAACGCGAAATCCGGACGCATGATATTCCGCCCGGTCTGCGGCTGCGATGGCAAGACCTACCCTAATGATTGCGTGCGCCAGGCGGCGCGGGTTTCCAAGTCGCATGACGGGAGGTGCTTCTTCTAGCGCGCTTTCACGGGGGAAACCGCCCATCTGCACCACAGTCAGCCGTGATCGCCGCCCAGCGATCACGGTGCGTATTGGCGTGATCCGACTAACCCTGCATCAACCTCGCGCATGCAGCGCGCGAGGTCGGTTCTGATTGCCGGTCCAAATCCGCCCCGCAAGGTCAAAAGTCCGGATCGTCGCTTCCAAGGTTGCTGATGCAATAGAGGTAGCCCTCGTGTGTGCCGACGTAGAGGCGCCCGCGATCCACCGTCGGAGTCGACAGGATGGGACTGCTGGTACCTGCGCTCCAGGCCATGGAATCCTCGAACTCCGGGACATTCTGCGATCCCGTCACCACCGCGCCGGCCCGGCTGTGCTCGCCGAGGAAAATGCTCCACTCGCGGCGCCGTCGCTCGCAACTCAGCTTGTGCAAATACCCTTCGTGCCGCCCGATGAAGATGGAGCGCCCCACCGCTACCGGCGAGGACCATTGCTCGAACATCCCCTGCCCAAGCTTGATGCTCCAACTCGCCTGCCCGGTTTGCAGCGATACCGCGCACAAGCCGCCGGAATACCCGGTGGCGATGATCGCCTCATGGCCGACAATCGCGGGTGTCCCGCGCAGGTTGCCAAAGCCGATCATTTCGGACGCTGCACGAGCGACCCATCTCAAGCTCGTGCCGTCCGGATCGACCGCTACGAGCGGCGGGTCGTCGTACAAGGTATCACGGGCCAATCCCTGAAGGACAAGATTGCCGGCGACGCAAGGTTGCCCGGCCAGTTCAATCGAGGCCGGAGTGCGGTCGGTGTAACCAAGATCGTGTCCCGCAATCGTCAATGCATGCGTTCGTCCGAACTCGATCGAGATGGAGTCGTATGCGACGTAGTGAAGCTTTCCGTCGCGCGACGGCACCACCACGGCCGGGCGGCCGTGCAACGCGAATGGCGGGCCAATCAACAGGAGCGGCGAGCCAATGATTTCTGCTTCAAGGGCGATACTGTCAACGGTTCGGCCGGATATCTGATCCAGAATGTAGAGATGGCCATCGTAGGTCACGACCAGGACCGGCTCGACGATATCCTGTGCGCCGCCCGCGAGGCCGTCGCCGATATTTGCCGGCAATCGCAGCGGTCCACCGAGGATCGCACTGCCCAGTTGAACGCACCATTCC
Source organism: uncultured Alphaproteobacteria bacterium (assembly GCA_963802585.1). Taxonomy (GTDB): domain Bacteria; phylum Pseudomonadota; class Alphaproteobacteria; order Rhizobiales; family Xanthobacteraceae; genus Bradyrhizobium. The sequence continues at coordinate 349,457 of CAWDJS010000009.1, forward strand.
TGAACGCCATCCTGCAAACCGACCGCAACCACCGAACCGTCGTCGCAGCCAGTCAACGCCAGCCCGCGCGAAACCATCAGGCGATTTGCATCGGCTGGCGTGCGCACGAACCAGCGCGTCTTGCCGGTTTCTCCATGCAGGCAGTAGATGCCATCCATGTCGTCCGGCTTGTTCCACACCCGTCCGGAGCTCGTGACCAGGACATCGTTGCCGACCGGGATGACATTGTTCCGCCACGCCTGACAGCCGATTTCGGCCTTCCAGACCAGCACGGGAAGCGAGCTCAGGCGGGGGGTCACGGTGGGCGTCGCTTGGCCTGGGCGAACATCGAACTTCACCGCATTGACGTCGACGACGGAATCGGGTGCTACGTGCTTCAGAACCTCACGCATCATCCTACGGACGCTTCGCTCGTCCCAAAGGTCGAATTGTGGATAGATCCGTTCGCCGAGTTGCGCGATGAGATCCGGCAGCTCGCCTTGAATGAATGCGAGCTTCCTGAGCTTGGGTGCCAGGCCATAGGCGTTTTCGGCGATCATCTGCGCCTGGAAAATCCGCATCTGCTCGCGGATTTCGGCCAATGCCTTGAATGCGAAATTGTGATCGAGGACCTGATCGTCGGCGCTGTTGCGCAGCACGATCGGCAGGAATCGCAAGGTGAGGTCCTGTCCCTTGATCGCCTCCAGCGCCTCGAACAGGCACCAATAGGATTGCAGGTAGGCTGGCGATATCACCGCCATCAGCCATCTCGAGTCGCTGACAGCGTTTTTCAGCTTGGCCTCAAGCTTGTCATAGATGCCGAGGTCCGACGTGTCGCGAAAGCAACGCAGGCCTGCCAGTTCGAGACAGCGTTTGAGGAACTCGACAAAGGCTTCATCGTGCCGGCTGTACGAAATGAAGAGGTCGTACTCGAAATTCTCGCTCACCGCCCGCCTCCCTCAATCCGGCTGTCAGCACCGCAACAGAAGAAGCGGACAGCCTGAACCCGTTTTCGAGCATCTCACCGGATCGCCATTATAATCTTTGGTTGTCAATTCTCGCAAGATAACGCATAAGGCGCAGTCGTCTGCGGCGCCTTGCCGCCGCAGACGATCGATTTGCGGCAAAGCTGCAACGCCCACAGCCTTGATCGGCCGTGCCGCCCCCGCCCCTCATTGACGGCAACTGACAGACCCTGCATGAAACTCGTGCAACCAATTTTGATGGTGCGGGGGTAATTTTATGGCAGGCAAGCGTCTCACATCCGGCATCCGCTCCAGCGCGGTGGCAGCGGCACTTGTGCTTTCCGCGACGGCCCTTTCCGCCTCCCCCGCCCGAGCCGACCAGTGCGACGACATCGCCAAGCAACTGGCGGGCGCGATCGACGGGCTCAAGGTCAACTTCAAGGCCGCCAATATCATCTATCTCTCGCACCCGGCGGCGGCCGAATTGTCGCTCGGCTGCCGCGGCAAGGAGTACTCCAACGAACTCTATGCCAAGGGCGACCGCAAGCTCAAACCGGAATTCCTGAACCTCGTCGGCTCTGCCGCGGCGGTGATCTTCACCCTGCCCAAGGACGACACCATGACCGGGACTGCGCGCTGCCTGAAACGCATGGGCATCCTGCGCGGCAACAAGATCACCCTGCGCTACAAGCGGCTCGACATGGAATGCGATCGCACCAAGAACGAGGCGTCCATCGTGGTGCGACGCGGGCTGGACCAGTAGCCGAAGCCCTTCTTGTTTGCGCATGATCCCTCGGGTCGGGCCCGAGGGCATGCTTTTCGGAAAACCGGTGCTCACTTTTCCGGATCATGCGTTAAGACCGGCGGCGGCCATTGCCGCCCGACATGCGCCGGCTGTTCACCATGCGCCGGCTCGCGCGCCGATCGCTCGCATTTTAACGATTGATTTCATGTCGCTTTGAGGGAAGCCGGTCACGGTCGGACCAACAAAAAGGATCCGACCCATGAGCGTTTCCAGCGTTTCTCCCGCGGCCCCGGTGGCGCCGATCGATACCGGCAATTCCACGCCCCCGGTGCAGGCTGCCAGCGACGGCAACAACAGTTCCTATCAGCCGCCGCCGAAGCCGCCGCTGCCGCCCGGACAGGGCACGCGCGTCGACCAGCTGGCGTAACTTCAAGCCGCCGGCATTCCGCTGGACGGGCTGACCTCGGACTCCCCGGTCACGCGCGCGATCGCGTCGAGGATCCTGCCCCAGCCCGGGCTCATCGCATCAAACGCGAAACGATTGCCCGGGAACACGAAGCCGTCGTGCACCATGCGCACCGCCGTGCCGCCTTCGACCGGCGTCAGCGTCCAGGTCACCTCGGAATTGAGCCGCGAGCCGTAGTCCGGATTGGAATCGGCGCCGCCCTTCCATGAGTAGCGCAGCAGACGCGGCGGCTCGCATTGCAGCACCTCGCAGTGCACGATCCCGTCCCAATCGCCCATCGGCTTGGTCTGGAAGGTGAAGCGATAGCCGACGACGGGCTCGAAATCATTCGGCATCAGCCATTTCGCGAGCAGGTCGCTGCGCGTCAGCGTGCGCCAGAGTCGTTCGGGCGGATACGGCAACACCTTCTCGACCGTGATCGCGTGCGTCTCACTCATCGCCACCTTCCTCCAACAGCTTTTCGAGATTTTCCAGGCGCTCGCGCCAGAACGCCTCGTAATGGCTCAGCCAGTCGTTCAATGGCGCCAGCCCCTTCGGCGCGGGACGGTAATAGATGTGCCGGCCCTCGCGCCGCTCCACCACCAGCCCGGCGTCGCGCAGCGCGCGCAGATGCTGCGACACCGCCGGTTGCGACACCTTTGATCCCTTCACCAGCGCGGTCGCCGCGATCTCGCCTTCGCCCGCGAGGCGCTCGAACACCGCCCGGCGCGTGGGGTCGGCGAGTGTCTTCAGGACGGCGGAAAGCTGGCTTGCAGGAGGCATGGGCCATATATAAGCGATTACTTATATGAAAGTCAAGCCCGGAGAACGGACGTAAACCTGTGGCAAGATGCTTGAACCAGATGGAGATCGAAGCCATGCCAGACTTGCGGACATTCACCGGCGGCTGCCATTGCGGCATGGTGCGGTTCGAGGCGACCACCGACCTTGCGATGGTGACCGCGTGCAATTGCTCGATCTGCACCAAGAAGGGGCTGCACTTCACCTTTATTCCGCCGAAGAGCTTTCAGCTCCGCGCCGGCGACGAGAACCTGAAGGAATATCTCTTCAACAAGCACGCAATCCGGCATCAGCTTTGCACCGATTGCGGCGTCGACGTATTCGCGCGCGGCACCAAGCCCGACGGCACCGAGGTGGTGGCGTTGAATGTCAGCTGCATCGACGGCATCGATCTTGCGAAGGTCGCGATGACGCCGATCGACGGCAGGAATCGCTAATACCGTCATTCCGGGGCGCGCGTCAGCGTGAACTATGGTGCGCAATTGCGCACCTGAGAATTTCGCGCCACAAACTCCAGATTCCGGGTTCGCCTCTTTGAGGCGCCCCGGAATGACGACTTAACTATCCAGCTCCTTGTAGTGCCGGAAGATGCCGTCCTCGTTGAAGGCAATCCGCCGCTCGCTTTCGAGATAGGCCTCGATCTTCGGCCGCACCGCGACGCGGTCGCGCAAGGACACCAGGCCCGGAATTTTCTTCTCGAACGCCTTCATCCGTTTCGGGAAGGCATAGCGCAGTCCCTCCACGATCTGGAACAGCGAGAGATCGACATAGGTAATCCGCCGACCGGTGACGTAGCTGCCGCCATTGTCCTTCAGCAGCCCCTCGAAATAGCCGAGAAACTTTGGCACGCGTTCGCTCCAGAACTCGTCGGTGCGCTTTTTTGCCGGCGCCTTCTGGTCCTCGTAATAGAGCGAGGGCCCGAGCGGATGATGGGTGTCGTGAACCTCCAGCACGAAATCGGTGATGGTGAGCTGGAGCTGATGCACCCAGAGTTTTCCGGCTTCCGTCTTTGGCGCGAGCCCATGGCGGCTGCCGAGATAGAGCAGGATGTTGGCGGTCTGCCCGATCACCAGCTTGCCCGCTTTCAGGAACGGCGGCGCAAACGGCGGCGTGGTGCCCTGCCCCATCATCTGCATCATCGCACCGGTGCCGCCGCTGCCGCGCGCGACATCGCTATAGGCGGCGCCGGCATCTTCCAGCGCAAGCCGCACATATTCGCCGCGGCCCTGGATGGAGGGCCAGTAATACAATTCGTATTTCATCGCCTTGTCCCAAATCGTTCGGGCGAGCCGCGGCCTGCGAGCGCCGGGTGCAAGGTTGTCATTGCGAGCGAAGCCAAGCAATCCAGAATCCCACCTGGGAGATGGTCTGGATTGCTTCGTCGCTTGCGCTCCTCGCAATGACGGCTGTCAATTCACCGCGAAGCAATAGAGCAGGCCGTCGCCGCCGGTGCTCTTCAGGTCGTTCTGCGAGCAGCCGCCGTCGGTCCCGCGCGAGGGATGCGATGAGTTCCACGAATGCGAGGCATCGTCGTCGCGCAGGCCTTTGCGGTCGGCATGGCCGACCATCGCGGCTCCCTGCGTGCTGCTCGTCCAGTTCTTGCAGGTGCGGTCGGCCTCGGGTCCGAACGCGGTGCCGTCCGGCTGCGATCCCGTCAGCACATCGTGCCGGTTCGGCTTGTCACCGACGCCATTGCTGACTTCGCCTTTTTCCGTGAGATCGGTTTCCTTGGTGAGATTGTTGCCGGCACTGTGGAGTTCGGCGACGTCCTTGGCGATCACGACGCCCTTGGAATTCTGCCACGGCCCCTTGCCGATGCGATCGCGCGCATTCACCGCAGGCTTGCCGTCGGCGGCCTGGGTCGAGAGATAGGCGTGCCAGGTCTTCGCGCCGGCGCCAGCGCCCTGCGCCAGCGTCTGGCAATGCTTGTCGGCGCCGTCGAGCCCGCCGAGATTGGCGCCGTTGCCGGGACCATTGCTGGTCAGGAAGAAGGTCATATTGGCTGACTGCGCCGAGGCCGGCGCCGCTGCAAAAAGTGCAACGGCGGCCAAGCCGGCAGATACAGTCTTCGCGATGAAACTCATGTGTTCCTCCCTTGGTGTTCTGATTTTTGCCTGCGACCCAAGACCAACCCGGCGCGGCAGTCCTTATTCCTCGGAGCGCGATGAGATTCGGATGAATCGTCATCGCGCTCCAGATTCTTGTTTGCGCATGATCTCCGCGCAAACGCCAAGCGTTTGTCGCGAGGGAAAACCGCTACACGCCCCGCATCAAGTGTGAGGCAGGCTTTTTCCGGATCATGCGCCAGTTGCGAGAGCGAAATGAAAAAGGCGCCGCGGAACCACCGCGACGCCTTGTTCTTGCCAGCCGTGCTACGGTCAATTGGTCTGCTGGATCGCCGAAAGCATCCAGTTGCCGCCGCGTTGCCGCACGAAGGTCCAGACCTCGGTGGCTTCCACCGGTTGGTCGCTACCGCCGACCAGCCGGCCGCTGTTGATGTCGACATATTTGTCGATCATCGAGAAACGCATCGCGACACTCGCATAGTCGCTGTCGCCTTCACGCCAGGCCTCCGCGAGATCACCCTGCAGCAGCTTCGTGTCCGAGACTTTGTTGACCTGGCCGCGGGCGCGGTTCTGCTGCATGTCCTCGGTGAAGAACGTGACCATCTCGGGCGTCGCCAGCGTACGCAGCCGCGCGACGTCCTCGTTGGTAAAGGCCGCCTGCATCTCGACCAGGAGCCGCTCGAAGGCTTCGTAATCGGATGGCTGGATCTGCACCGGCGTGCTGCCCGTGCCCAGTCCAAAGCCCATGCCGCCGAAATTCGAGTTGCTGGTGTCGCCGAGCCCGGCGGCCGGTCCGGCATAGGCCGGCTGCGACATCTGGCGGCGCTGCCACCACGACATCGCCATCCGCACCACAAACACGATCAGCACGACCTGCAGCAGCAGCCCGAGGATCGACGAGAAGCCGCCCAGCCCCGAGAACAGGCCGCCGCCGAACAGCATGCCGAACAGGCCGGCGCCAAGGAAGCCCGCGGCAAGGCCGCCGAGCAGGCCGCCGCCGGGCCGGTTAAAGAAGCCGCCACCGGCGCGATTGAACAGGCCGCCACCGGCCGAAGCGTTCGGGCTGGTGGGCTGGCTGAAGGTACGGTTGAACGGCTGCGCCGCGGAGGGCGCGGTGTTGGTCGCAGGCGGCGGGGAGAAGGTCCGCGTCCCGCGCGAGCCCGACGAGAAGCCGCCGCCGACACGGGCGTCGGCCGAAGAGATCGCAAGCGTCGCCGGCAGCGCCAACGCCAACACGATGGCGACCGCCTTGATGTGCCCGCGCAAACGAGAGGTGAAGGTCATGTCGGTTTTCCCTGAAGTCCCCGGCAAGGGAACTGCCCATAAGATGGGCTGTGCTGTGGAAATGTGAAGCCGTTACCGGGCACAATGGCTGCGGCCCCGCGTCGCGGGAACACGCTGTTGCGACCCGTTCTCAGTCCCTTCGCAGGCGCAGGGCGCTTGAAATGAGGTGGCCCAGCACCTATAGCGCCATGGTCTCCTTCACCGCCGCGACCAGCTGCGTCAACGTGAAGGGTTTTGGCAGGAAGGCGAACTGCTCGTTCTCCGGCAGGCTCTTTTCAAACGCATCTTCGGCATAGCCCGACACGAAGATGATCTTCAGGTCCGGATTGCGGCCGCGCATCTCCTTGAGCAAGGTCGGGCCGTCCATCTCCGGCATCACCACGTCGGAGACGACGAGATCGACTTCGCCGTTCTTCTGCTCCAGCGCCTCGATCGCCTCGACGCCGTTGGACGCCTCGATCACGCTATAGCCGCGCGAGCGTAAACCCCGCGCGTTCAACGAGCGCAGGCCATCCTCGTCCTCCACCAGGAGGATCGTGCCCTGTCCCGTGAGATCGGGACGCGGCGTCGCTGCCTTGGGCTCGGAAGCCGCTTCCTTTGCCGCGCCGTTGGCCGCGTGAGGCTCGGCCTGGGTTTCCAGTTCGACCCGATGCCGCGGCAGGAAGATCGCGAACGACGTGCCCTTGCCCTCTTCCGAGTCGACATAGACGAAGCCGCCGGTCTGCTTGACGATGCCGTAGACCGTCGACAGACCAAGGCCGGTGCCCTTGCCGACTTCCTTGGTCGAGAAGAACGGCTCGAAGATCCTGTCCCTGATGTCGGCGGGAATGCCGGTGCCGGTATCTGATATGTCGATCCGCACATAATCCGCCGCCGGCATGCCCTTGTACGCCAGCTGCGCGGCCTCGGGCGTGGAGACGTTCACGGTCTTCACCGTGAGCTTGCCGCCGTCCGGCATGGCGTCGCGCGCATTGACCGCGAGATTGACAACGACCTGCTCGAACTGGGAGACGTCGACCTTCACCGGCCAGAGGTCGCGGCCATGCACGAGGTCGAGCTTGACCTTCTCGCCGATCAGCCGGCGCAGCAGCATGGTGAGATCGGAGAGCGCGTCGCCGAGATCGAGCACCTGCGGGCGCAGGGTCTGACGCCGGGAGAACGCGAGCAGCTGCCGCACCAGCGTGGCGGCGCGCGTCGCGTTCTGCTTGATCTGCATGATGTCCTGGAACGACGGATCGGTCGGCTTGTGCGCGTTCAGCAGGAAGTCGTTCGCCATCATGATGGCGGACAGCACGTTGTTGAAATCGTGCGCGATGCCGCCGGCGAGCTGGCCCACCGTCTCCATCTTCTGCGACTGGTTGATCTGGTTCTCCAGCGCGCGACGCTCGGTGGTCTCCAGCATGTAGACGATCGCAGCTTCCGCCTCGCGCTCGTCCGGCTCGACTGCGGTAACGAAGAACTGGCCCCAGCGCTCCTTGGCGCCCTCCAGCATCGCCTCGACCGGTGCGATGTCGCCCTGTCCCTCGGCGGCCTGGTTGATCGCCGCGATCAGGGTGCCGCGGTCGCGCGCGCTGACGGCGCGGAAGATCGACTTGGCCGCCGCGCCCTCGCCGTTCAGGGCCTGCGCCAGCTTGGCGTAGCGGGCATTGGCCCGCACCACCGTGCCGGAGCGGTCGACGGTGGCGATCGCCATCGGCGTATGGTCGAAGAAACGCATGAAGCGCACTTCGGCCGCGCGTTCGGGATCGGAGCGCTCGTCGCGGGCGCGGCTGATGACGAGCGTGCGCGACGGGCCGGGCACGCTGTCCGCGCCGAAGGCAAGCTTGTGATAGAGCCGCGCCGGCATGGTCTTGCCGCCGCGCATCTTGAGATCGATGTCGAAGACTTCGGTCTTCACCTCGCCGGGCACGGCGACAATCGAGGTGAGCAGCGACCCGCCGTCGCCGGAGACGATGTCGGAAAGTTTCAAGCCCCCCGAGCCGATTTCGGCGAGGTCGTAGTCGAGCCAGTTCGCCAGCGTCGCGTTGACATAGGCGAGTTCGCCCGCGGCATTGACCGAGAAGAAGCCGCAGGGCGCATGATCGAGATATTCGATCGCATGCTGCAGCTCCTGGAACACGTCTTCCTGGCGCTCGCGATCGCGGGTGATGTCCGCGATCGACCACACCGCATATCTGGCTTCGCGCTTGCTTTGCCCGAGCGGGCGCACCCGCATCCGCAGCCAGCGGCCCTGCCCGCCATCATGGCCGGCGATGCGGACTTCCTCCTGCTGCCGCTTGCCTTCGCGCGCGGCCTTGAGCAGGCGGAACACCGCTTCCGAGACATCGGGATTGCCGATGAAGACCCGCTCCACCGGGCGCACATCCTGCGCCCCGGTCGCGCCCGTCAGCGCCAGATAAGCGCCGTTGAAATAGACGACATGGCCGCGCGCGTCGGTGACGGCAAGGCCGTCGAAAGCATGATCGGCGATGCGGCCCATGACGGGATCATCCGCCTTGCGGTCGGCGAAACGGATGATGCCGGCGGCAAGGGCAAACAGGTTGAACAGCCCGACCATCGCGAGCAAGGCGAGCAGCCCGAGGATGTAGGGCTGCGCCTGGCTGCGCCCGATGGTCATCAAGGCGACTGCGACCGCAACCAGTCCGCCGGCGACGAGCAGCACCAGCACGATCGAGCCGCGCCGCCGCATCGGCTCATGCGCAGAAGCAGGCTCCGGCGTCGGCTCGAGATCGATATCGGCGGTCATGGCGGGGAACCCGGCCCTCCAGTCGGTCACGGTCACGCGACTCTCCACGTGCTGGTTCCTGAGTGCCTGAATCGGGCCTGCCAAGGCAAGGGCATCAGGCCTCCATTTGCCGGTTTGCGTGCATTTTAGGCCGGTTTTGCGGGCCCTTTCCGTGGTCGGCGGGCTGCATCATGGCCGCCGGCCGGAGAGGCTGCGCTTGAGCCCCATGACGTAGCCGATGATCTCGGCGACCGCGTGATAGTGCTCGACCGGAATCTCCTCGTCGACATCGACGGTGGCATAGAGCGAGCGCGCCAGCGGCACGTTCTCGACGATCGGGATGTCGTGCTCCTTGGCGATTTCCCTGATCTTGAAGGCGATGTTGTCGGCGCCCTTGGCGACGCAGACCGGCGCCGCCATGCCGCGCTCGTATTGCAGCGCGACCGAATAGTGGGTCGGGTTGGTGATGATCACGGAGGCCTTCGGCACCGCCGCCATCATGCGCTTCTTCATCCGCGCCATGCGTATCTGGCGCAGGCGGCCCTTGATGTGCGGATCGCCTTCGGACTGCTTGAACTCCTCCTTCATCTCCTGCGGCGACATCTTCTGGCGCTCGTACCATTGCCGGTACTGGAAGACGTAGTCGAGGATCGCGACCACCGCGAGCATCGCCACCACAGCGCCCAGGAGCTGCATGGTCAGCGACGACGTGACGGTGAGCAGCGCGGACGGATCGAACCGCACCATCGATTCCAGCCGCATTCGTTCCGGCCACAGGATCGCGGTCATGACCGCGCCGAGCGCGATCAGCTTGAACAGGCCCTTGCCGAAATTCGCCGCCGCCTGCTTGCCGAAAATGCGCTTGAAGCCCGACATCGGCGAGATCTTGCTGAAACTCGGCTTCAACTGCTCGCCGGACCAGACCAGGCGATGCTGCACCAGATTGGCCGAGATCGCGGCGATCGCCAGCAGGAACAGCGGCAGGCCGATTGCGGAGATGACGGTGTATTCCAGGCTTGCCGCCAGCCTGAGCAGTCCCGGACCGTCGGTGCGGATCATCCAGGCATTGGCGAGGAGATTGCGCATCGGCACCAGGATGCCCATGCCGATCGAGGCGCCGAAGTTCGACAGCACGAGTGTAGCGCCGGCGATCACGAACCAGGTGTTGATCTCCTGGCTCTTGACGACATCGCCGCGGTCGTGCGCCTCATCGAGACGTTTTTGCGACGGGTCTAATGTCTTGTCGTCTGTGTCGGCTTCATCGGCCATGTCTTGACGACCTCATCTTGGCGACCTCACTTAAGCGGCATCATGTCGTGCATGACGCCGATGAAATAATCGAGGAAGGTCCCCATCATCGCGGCCAGCACCAGCGCGAGGATCAAAAAGCCAGCAAAGATCGAGAGCGGCACGCCGACGAAATAGACCTGCATCTGCGGCATCAGCCGCGCCAGCACGCCGAGCCCCATGTTGAACACGAGCCCGAACACCAGGAACGGCGCGGAGAGCTGCAGCCCGATCTTGAACGCGGCGGCGAAGGCCTGCGTCGCCAGCGACGCCACATCGCCCGACGACATGGTCTCGCCGGGCGAGAAGATATTGTAGCTGTCGCTGAGCGCCGCAATGACGAGGTAGTGCGTGTCGGTCGCAAACAGCATGGTGATGCCGAGCATGGTCAGGAAATTGCCGATCAGCACGCCCTGCTGGCCCTGGGTCGGATCGACCGAGGTGACGAAGCCGAGCCCGACCTGCTGGGCGATGATGCTGCCCGCGACCTGCAGCGCCGACAGCGTCACGCGCGCGGTGGCGCCCAGGATGATGCCGATCACGATCTCATGCAGCATCAGAACGAGCAGCGAGGTGATCGAGGCCATGTCGATGTGGTAGGCTTGGCGATGCAGCGGCAGGATGATCAGCGTGAGCAGTAGCGCAATCGCGAGCTTGATGCGCACGGGGATGTTGGATTCCCCCAGGCCCGGCAACAGCATCACCATCGCGCCGACGCGGGCAAAGGCCAGCATGAAGGCGGCGGCAAGGGCCGGCAGCAGGGAAACATCGAGGCGCATCGCTCGAACATGCATCAGCCGCCGATGATTCGCGACGATATCCGCATCATGTGACTGTGAAGCGCATCCGCCATGAATGGCAGCGCCAACAGCAATGTCACGAAGATCGCCAGGATTTTCGGCACGAACACCAGCGTCTGCTCCTGGATCTGGGTCAGCGCCTGGAACAGCGACACCACCACGCCGACCACGAGGCCGACGACCATCAGGGGCGACGACACCACCACTATGGTCCAGATCGCATCGCGCGCCACGTCGAGGGTTTCAGCACCGGTCATTTTTTGAACTCTCCTGCTTCGAACTTCCTTCGTCATTCCGGGATGGTCCGAAGGACCAGACCCGGAATCTCGAGATCTTTGATGCGCAATTGCGCATCAGAGGTTCGCGCTTCGCGCGCCCCGGGATGACCAACTGACGGCGGAGCCGTCAGATGGTCATCTTCATGATGTCTTCGTAGGACTGGATCACGCGGTCGCGCACCGACACCAGCGTCGATACCGCGACGTCGGTCTCCGCGACCGCCGTCACCACGTCCATCACATTGGCCTTGCCGGAGGCCATCGCCACGGTCTGCGCGTCGGACTTGCGCCCCGCTTCCATCACGCTGCCGACCGCGTCCTTGAGCACGCTGGCGAATGAGGGGCCGCCCGCATCGGAACTCTTGCCGGGTCCGGCATTGTCGAGGATGCGGGCGAGATTGGCGTAGGCGTTGGCGGCAACTGTCGGTGAAGCCATGATTTAAGGATTCCTGTTCAGGCCTTGAGGATGTCGAGTGTGCGCTGGATCATCCGCCGCGTGGCGCCGATGATGTTGAGGTTCGCTTCATAGGATCGCTGCGCTGCGCGCATGTCGGTCATTTCGATCAGCGGATTGACGTTGGGATATTTCACATAACCGTTCTGGTCCGCGGCCGGATTGGACGGCTCGTATTTGCTGCGGAAGCTCGAAGTATCCGGCACGACCCTGCCGAGGCCGACCGTCCTGGCATCGAGCGCGCGATCGAGCTGAGAGGTGAAGGTCGGGACCTTGCGGCGATAGGGATCGGCGCCGGGGCTCGATCCCGTCGAATTGGCGTTGGCGATGTTTTCCGAGATCACCCGCATGCGACCGGCCTGCGCCTTCAGTCCCGAGGTCGCTATCCCCATCGATCTCGTGAAATCGCTGACGTCATCGGCCATGATGTTTTTCCTCTAACGCTGCGCTCTAGATTCTTGTTTGCGCATGATCTTTTCGGAAAACCGGTGTCCACTTTTCCGGATCATGCGCTAGCCCTTGCCGATCGCGGTCTTCAGAAGGTGCAGGCTCTTGCTGTAGAGCGAGGTCACGGCCGCATAGTCCATCTGGTTGGCGGAAACCTTCATCATCTCGTCCTCGAGATTGACGCTGTTGCCGGCCGGGCGGGTCTCGAAGCCGGTCTTGCCGTTGACGTCAAAGCTCTGGCTCGCGCCGCCCGACGGCATGATGTTGCTGCCGGCCGAGGTACGCGCCAGGGCAAGCGGCCCGGTCGAGCCTGTACGGCCGCCGGCAACGTCGAATTTCGGCTCGACCAGGTCGCGCGGCCTGAATTTCGGCGTGTCGGAATTGGAGACGTTGTCGGACAGCACGGCCTGGCGCGCCTGGTGCCACTGCATCTTGGTACGCAACGCCGACAAGACCGGAAGATCGCTGATCGACATCGCGCCGCTCCGCTGTTGGCCCGAAGGGCTTGTGCCTGCAGGTAGGCAGAATTTGCCCGGTGTATGGTTAACAGGCGGTTAAGGCGTGCGAGGTGACGGCGCCGGCGATCTCGCCGGTCCCTCGGGCGCCCTGCTCCCATTGAGCGCATTTTCGCCACGAATGCTGCGTTAACCCCAAGATTGCAGCGAGGGACGGATTCCCAAGAAGTCGTTTTGGCCCAGCCGATTCATGGGTTATTAAGGAGTGGGCGGCAGTTCCTGCCGTGTGGGGTTAATGGTTCGTTGCTTCTCGGGCGTGATCGCCAACCGGCAGAGTGCATGGAACCCTCGCCGGGCCTGAGAAAAGCGGTATTTGGCGGGGACAAAGCATGTCGGGAACATTGACCTTCATCTTCGCATTCGTGGTGGTGCTTGGCCTCATCGGGCTGGCCGCCTGGCTGGTGCGCCGATTCGCGGGCAACCGCCTCGGCGCCAACACCCAGCGCGGACGGATGCCGCGCCTGGCCGTGATCGACGCCGCGGCCGTGGATGGCCGCCGCCGGCTGGTGCTGGTCCGCCGCGACAATATCGAGCATCTCCTGATGATCGGCGGCCCGACCGACATCGTGGTCGAGTCCAACATCGTCCGCGCCACGCCCGGCCGTGAAGCGCTGCCGCAGCGTCCTGCGGGCGCCGATGTGCCGCCGCGAATCGCGCCGCTCCCCGACGCCAGCTGGAATGACGACGACGGCTTTCCCCATCCCGAGCCGCAAATGCCGGAGCCGCCGCCGCGCCAGGCCCGCCCGGCCTTTGCCGACGACATGCGCCGCCCCTCGCCACCGCCGATGCCAATGCCCGCGCCGGAACGCCGCGCCGATCCGCTCGCCGGTTTCGCACCCGAGCCGATGGCCCGCGAACCGCGGCCGGAGCCGCGGCTCGAGCGCGCCGAGCCGAGAGCTGAACCAAGAGCCGAACCAAGGCCAGATTTGAGATCAGAGGCACGAATGGAATCAAGAGCCGAGCCGCGCATCGAAGCGCGCGAGCCGCGGCCGGAACCGCGCGGCGATCCGAGGGGCGAACCGTTGCCGCCGCGCATGCCGCGTAGCGAGCCGATGATGCCGCGTCCTTCGCGCCAGGGCGATGCGCCCAAGGCGCCGCCGATGCGCATGCCCGATCGGTCCGCCGCACCGCCGCCGCCACCGGCGCCGCCTCCTCCTCCGGCCGCTACCGCTGCGGACCAAAATCTCGCCGAGATGGCGCAGCGCCTCGAAGCCGCCCTGCGCCGGCCGGCCGCCGCCGAGGCGATGGCGCCGCCGGTGGCGCCCGAACCGCCGCCGGTCCGCGCCATGCGCGCCGAGCCCCCGGCCCCGCCTGCTCCCTCTCCTGCGCCGAAGAGCAGTTTTGAGAACCTGGAAGACGAGATGGCCTCTCTCCTTGGCCGTCCGAAGTCGTCGTCTTCGTGAGGCATTCGAACTTCCCGCGTAGAGTTTTATTCATTGTCAGTCTGGTTGCCGCGGTTTCGCTGGCCACGGCCGCGTTTGCGCAGGACATCAGCATCAATCTCGGCGGCGGCAATGGCGGCGTCACCGAGCGCGCGATCCAGCTGATTGCGCTGCTCACGGTGCTGTCGATCGCGCCGTCGATCCTGATCATGATGACGTCGTTCACCCGCATCGTTGTGGTGCTCTCGCTCTTGCGCACCGCGATGGGCACGGCGACCGCGCCGCCGAACTCGGTGATCATTGCGCTTGCGATGTTCCTCACCGCCTTCGTGATGGGACCGGTGCTGCAGAAATCCTATGACGACGGCATCAAGCCGCTGATCGCCAACCAGATCAGTGTGGAGGATGCCCTGCAGCGTGCCTCGGTGCCGCTGCGCGGCTTCATGCAGAAGAACGTGCGCGAGAAGGACCTGAAGCTGTTCATGGACCTCTCGCGCGAGCCGCCGCCGGCGACGCCCGAAGACATGTCGCTGCGCATCCTGGTGCCGGCCTTCATGATTTCGGAGCTGAAACGCGCCTTCGAGATCGGCTTTCTGTTGTTCCTGCCCTTCCTGATCATCGACCTCGTGGTGGCCTCGGTCCTGATGTCGATGGGCATGATGATGCTGCCGCCGGTCGTGGTCTCGCTGCCCTTCAAGCTGATCTTCTTCGTGCTGGTCGACGGCTGGTCGCTGGTGGCGGGCAGTCTGGTGCAGAGTTATGGGGGATAGCTGTCTCCTTCAGACTTCATTATGATGGGCGTCAAAAGATCGGGGAACCGCGCCCATGCAGCAGCAGACCTTTGACCGCGCCGCCGAAGATCTCGGCAATTCCATCCATCTTGAACACGTCAACGTGCTGGTCCCCGACCAGCGGCTGGCCACGCTATTCTATGTTACGGGCCTCGGGCTGACCCGCGATCCCTATCTGATGGTGTCCGACACCAACATGTGGGTGAATGTCGGCAAGAGTCAGTTTCATCTGCCGGCAGGCCCCGCGCAGGTGCTGCGGGGCCACACCGCGCTCATCATCCCGGGCCGCGAGGCGCTGCTGGAGCGGCTCGCTGCGGTATCCCCTAAACTCGCCGACACCAAATTTTCCTTCCGCGAGCACAACGACCATGTCGAAGCGACCTGCCCCTGGGGCAACCGCGTCCGCGTCTATGAACCCGACGCGGCGCGTTTCGGCCGCGTTACCCTTGGCATCCCCTATGTCGAGTTCGACGTGCCGGTCGGCACGGCAAAGGCCATCGCCGAGTTCTATCCAAAATTCATCGGCATCCCGGCTGAGCTCAAGAACGGTGACGGCATGCTGGCGCGCGCCAAGGTCGGCAAGGATCAGTACCTGCAGTTCCGCGAGACCGACCGCCAGCAGGGCGAGTTCGACGGCCATCATGTGCAGATCTACATCACGGATTTCTCCGGCCCCTACCGCCGCCTGCTCGAGCGCGGCCTGGTTTCCCAGGAGGACAATCAGTACCAGTACCGCTTCAAGGACATCGTCGATCCCGCTGACGGAAGGCACCTTTTCACCGTCGAGCACGAGGTGCGCAGCGCCACGCATCCGATGTATCTGCGCCCGCTGGTGAACCGCGATCCCGCCCAGACCAACCGCACCTACGCCCATGGCCACGACCAGTTGTCCTGGGCGATGGGACCCGACGAATACGACCGGCGCTAGCAGGTCGGGTTGCCGGACGGCCGCCTGTTAAGCATGCGCCATTCGCGTTAACTGCCCGAGCAGGCCACCCTTGCGCCCGCCGCTCCTGCGTTGAAGGGGTCACAAGGCTTTGCTACGACAAAACGTTGTCTTCCCTGATGGTGCGGAGGGAACGTGAGCCTGGCAGTGGCGGATCCCCGGTTGTGCGAATGCAGCAGCGGCCTGCGGCGGTCGCGATGTTGCGGCCTCGATTTCGCGGTGCGCACCTCTCCGGAATCCGGACGGCACCTGGTGCCGCTGGTGGAACGCGCGGTGCAGGCCCATCGCAAGGGCGCGATCGACACCGCGGAACAGCTTTGCCTGGAGGTGCTGGAACTCGCGCCCGACCGGCCGGGCGCGCTGACCGTGCTCTACCAGATCCGGAAAGACCAGAACCGACAGGCGGCGGCCGAAGCGCTGATCCGGCGCATCGTCGCCTTCGCCCCAATAATTTCTGGGCCACCAACGAGCTCACGCTGCTGCTGTTCGGCAAGGGCAATCTCGCCGAAGCCGAGATCCACGCCCGCAATGCCGTGCGCATCGCGCCGGCCAATCCGCAGGCCCATAACCTGCTCGGCATGATCTTCACCGAGGCGCAGCGGCCCCAGATCGGTGAATATCACTACCGCCGCGTGCTCGAGCTTTCGGGCGGGCGCGATCCGATCGTGCTCGCCAACCTCGCCTGGGCCCTGAAGAGCCAGGGCCGCATGGAGGAAGCGCGCGCTTTATGAGGAATCGGTCGCCGCCGCGCCGGAGGTGCGCCAGACCGTGCTGGGTTTTGCCCGCCTCGAAGAGGCCGACCGCAATTTCGAGGCGGCCGGAAAGATCCTGGATTCCATGGAGGCGAAATGGCCGAACGATCCGAGCGCGATGCTGTCGCGCGCGGTGCTGCTCGGCCGCACCAAACATTACGACGAGGCCATTGCGAAGCTCGACTCGATCCCCCAGCAGATCAGCGGCGTCAAGCTCGGCCCGACCGAGCTGCTGGAAAAGGGCCGGCTCCTGGATTCCCTTGGTCGTTATGACGAGGCCTTTGCCAGCTTCGAGGAAGGCAAGCGGCTGGCCCGCGAGCTCAGCGGCAATGTCTATCTCAACCGCGAAGCCGAATCCCTGATGGCGCGGCTGCAGAATTTCTTCACGGGGCAACGCCTGCAGAGCCTGCCGCGCGCCGCGGTGCGGACGGATGTGGCGCAGCCGATCTTCATCCTCGGCTTCCCCCGCTCCGGCACCACGCTGATCGAGCAGACGCTGACCGCGCATCCCAAGATTTCCGCGGGCGACGAGCTGCCCTTCATCAACGACATCAGCAACATCATGCCGCGCATGCTCAACAGCCCGCTCGGCTACCCCGAGGCGCTGGCCGAGCTCTGGATGGGCGACCAGCGCGAGGGCCTCGACAATCTGCGCGACTATTACCTGCAGAAGGTCGGCCAGATGCACCTCGTCGAGGAGGGTGCGGCCTGGTTCACCGACAAGATGCCGCTGAACGAGACGCATCTCGGCCTGATCGCGCTTTTGTTCCCGCAGGCGCCGCTGATCCACGTGATCCGCCATCCCCTCGACGTCATGGTGTCGGCGATCTCGAACCTGTTCACCCACGGCATGTTCTGCTCCGCCGCACTGGAGACGGCGGCGCTGCACTATGTGCGGGTGATGAATCTCGTCCTGCATTACCGCGCCGAGATGACCTTGCGCTACCTTCCGGTGCGCTACGAGGACATGGTCGGCGACCAGGAGCCGACCGTGCGCACCGTTCTCGATTTCATCGGCGAGCCCTTCGATCCACGCTGCCTGAAATTCGAGGAGAACCGCCGCTACGCGCGCACCGCGAGCTATGCGCAGGTGACCGAAAAGCTCTACGACCGTTCGCGCTTCCGCTACCGCAATTACCGCAAGCATCTCGAGCCGGCGATCCCGATCCTTGAGCCTGTCATCGAGAAGCTCGGCTACACGATTGACTAAAGCGCGGAGTTCAGGATGAATCACCATCGCGCTTTAGTTTGTTGTTCGCGCATGATCTTTTCGGAAAACCGCTGCACACTTTTCCGGATCATACGCTGATGGAAACGCCCGCCCTTCGCCCGCGCGGGCCGACTTCGACAACGGTACCGCTGCCGCTCGGTGAAGTGCTGCGGCTCGCCGGCGAAGCCGAGTCCTCCGGCCGGTTCGAGGAGGCGAGACGCCTGCTCGACTATATCCTTGCCGCCGAGCCGAACGAGCCGAGCGCGCTGCATCTTTCCGGCGTGGTCGCGTTTCGTCTGGGCGATCCCGAGAAGGCGCTGGCACAGATGGAGCGCTCGCTCGAACTCGGCATCGACACGCCCCTTTATCTGCGCGACATCTGCGAGATGTACCGCGTGCTTGGCCGCCTCGACGAGGCGCTCGATACCGCCAGGCAGGCGGTCGTGCTGGCGCCGAGCGATCCCCTGTGCCTGCAGAATATCGCCATCATCCATTTCCGCCGCCTCGAGATCGATGAGGCGGTCGCCTGCGCCGATGCGGCCTTGCGGATCGACCCGACGCTGCCCGGTGCGCATTTCGCCCGCGCCGAAGCGCTGCTCCTGCGCGGCGACTGGGAGCAAGGCTGGGAAGAATATGAGTGGCGTTTCCGCATCCAGGGCGCCTCGCCTTTGATGCCGCCCACCAACGCGCCGCAATGGGACGGCAAGCCGCTCTCGAACGAGACGTTGCTGCTGATTGCCGACCAGGGTTTTGGCGATGTCGTGCAGTTCTGCCGCTACATTCCCTGGGCCGCCGAACGCTGCCCGAACATCGCCGTCGCCTGCAGCAAGCCGATGTCGGTTCTGGTGCGCCAGCAGCATCCCACCTTGAACATCTTCGAGCACTGGAAGGATTGCCCGCCCTTCGCCGCCTATTGCGCCTTGTCGGGCCTGCCGCGGCTGCATGGCACGCGCCCCGATAACGTGCCGGCGCCGGCGCCCTATCTGCGCGCCGATCCAAAACGCAGCGCGCAGTGGCGCGAACGGCTGGAGCGCATCGCGCCGCGCGGCTATCGCCGTGTCGGTCTGGTGTGGGCCGGACAGCCCAAACACAACAACGACCGCAACCGTTCGACCACGCTATCGACCTTTGTGCCGCTGGGCTCGTTGCGCGGCATCGCGCTGGTGTCGTTGCAGAAGGGCCCGGCGACGGTGCAGGCAGGGCAATATTTCGGCCAGGCGCCGCTGCTCAACATCGGCGCCGAAGTCGCCGACTACGACGACACCATGGCGATCATCGACAACCTAGATCTCGTCATCACCGTCGACACCTCGGTCGGCCATCTCGCCGGCGCGATGAATCGCCCGTCCTGGATCATGCTGCCGCGCGCTCCCGACTGGCGCTGGCTGCTCGAGCGCGGCGACAGTCCCTGGTATCCGTCGGTGCGCCTGTTCCGGCAGTCCGTGTCGCGGCGGTGGGCCGGACCTATCAGCGAGATCGCCGCCGCTCTTCGCGAGTACGCATGAGAGATGACCCGTCGCCACCTCGCGCCGCAGTCGTGAGCATAATATAAGTCTCGGATAAGGCTGCGAAATTTTTTCCGTCATGCACGCCATGATTGCAGCATCGGGCGAGGCTGCCCATAAGCCCCAAAACATGCATATAATGCCGGCGAAAACCACGGCCGCGGGGGCGACCAGCGTTCTTTGACGAAACCCAACAACAGGAATGACGGCACGCGCCGCGCGTAGCGACGGCGCGCTTATGCATCGTGTGCTGAACGGGGAGTTGAACGTATGAGTGGAATAACGATTACCGGAGTTCAACTCGGTACGTACACGCTGAATGACCCGGGGACGCAAAACCCCGCGACCGTCGCGTCCGGCGCCACGATCAGCGCGCCTTCCGCCACCGCGCTGGCAGGCAGCTCAGGTACCTACTGGACCATCGTCAATGATGGTCTCGTCGAAGGCGTTACCGGCATATCACTCGCGAGCGGCGGCACCGTTACCGATGCCGGCGGCGGAAGCGTCATGGGCTCAAGCTACGGCATCGTGCTCGGCCACGGCGGTTCAGTGCACAATGGCCAGGGCTCGACCATTCAGGGCGATCATCAGGCCGTGCGCATCGTCGGCGGCGCCGGCACGATCCTCAATTCCGGTTCAATCGTCGCTACGGGGGCGACGTATTCCAGGGCGGCTTATCTCGGCTCCGGCGGATACATCAGCAATAGTTCTGCGGGCGAAATTGTCGGTGAAAGATACGGCGCTCTTATCGGAGGCGGCACCGGCATCCTTGTCAATGCCGGCTTGATCACCGTTGAAAACGCGTTGACGAGTACCGCCGGCTCGGCCGTCGTTCTCAAGCAAGACGGATCAGTCGCCAATTTGGCGGGCGGGTCAATTCTGGGCGGCAAATATGGCGTCTCGATAGAGGGGTATATCCCTGGTGGCAAGTTGGGCAACCCGACGTTTCTTGGCGGAACGGTCACGAACCTCGGCACGATCGGATCAGACGAGATCGGCGTCGGACTGCGTGCCGGCTATGTCTTCAACGCCACAGATGCGTACATCTTCGGTGGCGTCGGTGTGCGCTTCCTCGACACCGATGCGACGGTGGTCAATGCCGGCACAATCCTGGGCGAGAGCAGCTTCGGCGTTTACCTGGAAGCGGGCGGTTACGTTTCCAACGCCTCCGGCGGCTCGATCTCAAGCAACGGCACGGCAATCGATTTCAACGGCCACAGCGGCAACAGGCTGGTCAACTACGGCACCGTCACCGGCGCCAACGGCGTCTTGCTGACTGGCGGATATATAAACAACGGCGCCGGAGGCTACATCGGCGGCATTGGGTCGGGCGTCAAGATCGTCAACGGGGCCGGCGTGCTGATCAATTCCGGCACCATCACTGCCAGCAGCCACAACAGCGCCGGTGTCGATCTGGAAGCCGGTGGCTTTGTCACCAACACCGCGTCCGGAACGATCGCGGGCAGCGGTTTCGGCGTCCAATTCAATGGCCCCGGTATCGCGGCCTTGCTCAATTCGGGCTCGATCAGCGCAGGCGGTACAAATAACGGCACCGGCGTCGAAATGACGGCCGGCGGTTCGGTCAGCAATTCCGGCCCGGGATCGATCACGGGCGGCAGTTTTGGCATCTTCATCTTCGGAGGGAGCGGCACGGTGGTGAATTCCGGCGTCATTGCCGGCACACTGGTCGCCGCCTCTCTCAACGGCGACGGCGTCGGTGTCCATCTCGACCAGGCCGGCTCAATCACCAACACAGCCTCGGCGTCCATCACGGGCGCCGGCCGCGGCATCGTCGCCTCGTACAGCACGGGGACCACGACGGTAGTCAATTCCGGCTCGATTGCCGGAGGCCTCGGCGAGGGCATCTATCTCTTGGGCGCGGCTCGCGTCACCAACGCGGCTGGCGGGACGATTTCAGGCGAGGCGATCGGTGTCAGGCTGGAGCATGGCGGCACGGTGACCAATGCCGGCACCATCACGGACGCGGTCAGCGGCAAGCCGATCGCGGGCAAGGCGATCGCATTTTACGGCACGCTCGCGGGCCGCGTGGTGGTCGATGCGGGCGCCGTGTTCCATGGCGACGTCGTGGGCAGCGCCAGCGCCAGCAACACCCTCGAACTGGCGTCCAGCGCGAGCACGGGAACGATCAGCGGCATTGGATCGAAATATATCAATTTCGGGACCGTGACGGTCGACAAGGGTGCGAACTGGGAGCTCGCCGGCACAAACTCGCTGACCTCCGGCTCGACGCTGAGGAACAACGGCACGCTGACGCTTTCCGGCGCGACGCTGTCGGACGCGGGCAGTGTCATCAACAACGGCACGATCGAGCTCGATCCGAGCTCGATGACGGTGGCAAGCCTCACTGGCACCGGCACCGTGAAGATCGACGCCGGCAGCACGCTGTCGGTGGAAGGCAGACAGGACATCATCTTCAGCGGCAGCGGCGCCGGGCTGGACCTCGGCTCGCCGTCGAATTTCAGCGGCACCCTCACCGGCTTCGCCCATGGCGACAAGATCGACCTCACCTCGGTCGCCCTTGTGGGCAAGAGCCATGCCTACATGAATGATGCGACCAATGTGCTGACCGTGACGGTGGGCAGCGCGACCTATCAATTCCAGTTCGACAAGTCCGAGAGTTTTAGCGGCGACTTCTTCCATCTGGCCTCAGCGCGCGGCGGCACCGTGATCACCGAAGACCAGGTCGCCTGCTATGGCCGGGGAACGCGGATCGCGACGCGAAGCGGCGAAACGCCCGTCGAGGAGCTTTCGATCGGCGATGAGATCATGACTGCGTCGGGCAAGCTTCGTCCGATCAAATGGATTGGCCGGCGCAGCTATGGCGGGCGCTTCATTGTGGGCCGCAGGGATATCCTGCCGATCTGCATCACGGCGGGATCGCTCGGCGAAGGACTGCCGCGGCGCGACCTCTGGATTTCGCCGCATCATGCGATGCATCTCGACGGCGTGCTGATCGAAGCCAGGGATCTCATCAATGGCGTATCGATCACGCAGGCCGGAAGTGTCGAGAGCGTCGAATACTTCCATATCGAACTCGACAGCCACGATGTGATCCTGGCCGAGGGCGCGCCGTCGGAGACGTTTGTCGACGACGACAGCCGCTCGATGTTCCACAACGCCTACGAATACGCCCTGCTCTATCCCGAAGAGGCCGAGCGGCCGACGCGCTATTGCGCGCCGCGGCTTGACGAAGGTTTTGCGGTCGAGGCGGTGCGCCGGCGACTAACCCGGCACGCGGGGCTCGCGATCGGCTCGCATGGCGGCGCGCTGCGCGGCTTAGTCGATGTCGTGAGCGCGCACGCGATCGAAGGCTGGGCGCAGAACACCGACCATCCGGAGGCCGCGGTTTGTCTTGATATCACCGCGGACGGCCGGCTGATCGGACAGACGCTGGCGAACTTGCATCGCGAAGACCTCGCAGCGGCCGGCATCAGCGATGGCGGCCACGCCTTCGTCTTCACGCCGCCGGATGGCACGATCTTCCCGTCCGCAAGAGTCGAGGTGCGGCGCTCGCTCGACGGCGCGCCGCTCGGGCGATCCAACGCGGCCCACCGGCCTCTCGCGGCGGCTGGCTGAGGGTTCGTAGGCCGATCCCTATTTCCTCCAATGTGAGCTCCAGCCGGCCGCGCAGCGATTTCAGAAGCGCGTAGCCCGCAACGATCGCCTTCGGATCGAGGCCCTTTGCCAGCGCCCTCGCCCAGGGCTTTTGCCGGCGCTCGGCTTCGCGACAGAGCGTCAACCTTCATCGTCTCGGCGCTGGGTTCAATGCTCTGTGTCGCGATCTATCTGGCGGCGCCGATCAGCGACGGCCTGATGCTCATCCTCGGCGCGCCGCTCGGTTTCATCATCTACATGATGTTTTCCGCGATGGGTCCGTTCATGACCGAACTGTACCCCACGGAGGTCCGCGGTGCCGGCCAGGGTTTTTGCTACAATTCCGGCCGTGCCATGGGCGCGCTGTTTCCCGCACTTGTCGGATTCCTGAGCGACCGGCTCGGGCTCGCCAGCGCCATCCTGCTGTTTTCGCTGCTGGCCTACGGCATCATGCTGCTGGCGCTGATCATGTTGCCGGAGACACGGGGGCGATCAGTGGGAGCGATTCAGGCAGGGGACACGACATCCGCGCAATTGACTCCCTCGCCGGCTGTGCATTGATACACAAAGCAAATCGTGACGGCCTTCTTATCGGTCTCGCTGTAACAGCACACCCAAAACATGTCGGCGGACCGCTATAGATTTCTTCAATGGATTCGCTGGAGCTGATCGGCAAAGACCTCAAAGCGCGTTGTGCCATCGATAGCACTCACGCCCCAAGGCTGTTCCGTATCGACCACGGCGAATTCCCGTCCGTTGTAGTCGAGTCCAGCGGAATGACGCGACAACAAATCTCCCCTGACTGGGGGTAAAGGCTATTGTTGTGCAGCGGGGTAGAGCTGACCACCGCGCACTTCTCAACAAATACCCAATCATTACCGAATCGATCGGTGAGTCTGCACTCGACCATGCCCGGCTGCGGCTCGTCGTTCACCCATCGAACGATCGAAACGCCGATCGTGACGTTCGTCTCGTCCGCGCCAGAAGCCGAGGATATGGAAGTCATGCCCCGAAAACCAGCGTTCGGCTCGCCCCTACCCCTTCACGTCATACTGCCTGGAAAGGTGGTCGCCGATTTGCACCAGCATGGCGACCGCCTCCGGATAGCCGGGCTTGTCTTGCGTGGCCTTGTCGGCGCTGGCGCGAAACTCCCAGCTGTCGCCGTCGCGCAGCACCGATGACCATGCCTTCCGGCGGATCGGCATGAACCTTCAACTCGGCCTTGGCCATCTCGACCAGCTCGGCCTCTGTCTTGACGGGCTTGCTCATGCGCGTTCCTCCGGCAGTCTTTGGCGGGAGGTTGCCGCTTTAGGGCGCCGATGTCGAGAGGACCAAACGCACGCGGACAAGGCTGCGATGAGACCAGGGCGCGATGACTTTTCTTGCGGATCTCAAGCCGGCGTCAGCCGCGCGGTTGGTTCGGCGGTCTTTCCCTTCGAGCCGGTAGCTGACGCCGATCGCGCGCTCGAAAGTCGTCAGAGCCAAGAAGATGGCAGTCAGGCCGCGCTCGAACGCTTCAGCTGATCAAGTATGGAAAACACGTCGGACGGCTCCGGCCGGCGGGTATAATCAGGGTTGATTTCGGCATAGGCGATGATGCCGTCCTGCCCGATCACGTAGCGAGCCGGCATCGGAAGCGTCCAGCTGTTTTCACCGTTGAAGGCAACAAGATCGGCGCCTAGCTGTTTGTGAATCGCCTGCAGGTCTTCGGGCAGGTGCCATCGGAGTCCGAACTTTTCAGCAAGTTCACCGCCCTTGTCTCCGACTATGGGAAAGCCGACTTTATTGCTGCGCTGAGACTTGCGGCTGTTTGCGGCCGTTTGCTGCGAGATAGCGACAAGGGATGCGCCGCGCGCCTCGATTTCAGGCCGCGCCTCTTCGAGCGCCTGAAGGTCGAGATTGCAGTAAGGACACCAGGCGCCGCGGTAGAAGGTGACGACGAGGGGGCCCTTCGCCAGGAGTTCCCGAGAAGCCACGAGCTTGCCTTCAGGATCGGGCAGCGTGAACTCGGGCGCGCGATCACCGGCCTTCAGGGCGCGCTCCGCCTGGCCCGAGGCGATCAGCTCATCAGTGACACGGTGCATGACGGCGACCACAGCGGGGGGAGCCATCTTGGTTTCAAACTCGGTCTTAAGCGCATCCAGCTTGTCTTGAAGCGACATTGCCTTGTTCCTCGGTCTGGGACGCCTTGCGTCCGGCACGGGGGTGTTTGATCCATTCAATCGACGTCGGGTAGACGGCCGCATTGAGTTTCAGTTATTCATCTCCGCCATGAATGATCGACTCGCATCCTTGCAACTGTTCGTCCGCGTTGCCCGGCGGGGCAGCTTCTCGGCGGGCGGACGGGAGCTCAAAATCCCTCAGCCGACGGTTTCCCGGATGATTTCGGGTCTTGAGCGTGAATTGGGCGCAGCTCTGTTCACACGCACCACGCGTGCTGTCACGCTTACGGAGGCTGGTAATGATTTTCTGGCGCGGATCGAGCCGATCCTGGCTGCGCTCGACGAGGCAGAACATGCCGTGCGCGGGACGGGTGAGTTGCGCGGTGTCTTGCGGGTGGGCATTTCAGCCACCTTCGCCGTCAGGGAAATCGTGCCATGCCTTCCGAGGTTCATGGAGCAACATCCGGCGCTTCGGATCGAGTTGTTGGTAGACGATCAGCGTCAGGACTTCGTAAGTGAGGGCATTGATGTCGGGCTACGGTTAGGGCCGCTAGCCGATTCGACTGCTGTGGCACGCAGAATCGGCTCATGGCCGCGCATGTTCATCGCTTCGCCCACCTATCTCAAGAAGGCGGGCGTCCCAAGAACTCCTGCCGACCTTGCGGTACATTCCGTAATCGTCGGTCCATCGCGGCTTGGCTCGCCGTGGATTTTCAGCCGGGACGGTAAGGCAACGTCCGTACGGGTCGATGGCCGACTGACGGCGACCGTGAACGAAGTCGCGACCGCTGCCGCCGTGGCCGGCCTTGGTCTCGTCTCTATGGCAAGCATTGGTTGTCGAAGGGAGTTGGATGAAGGTTCACTCGTCCAAGTCTTATCCGATTGGGACATGGGCTCGGTTGAAATGCACGCGGTCTTTCCAGGCGGAAAGGCCGCTAAGCCATCCGCCAAATCATTTGCGGCATTCCTTGTCGCTGAATTCGCGCATTGGCCGATCTCCTGACTTTGGAATCACTGCCGGTGACCCAGTCATTTGAAGAGTTCGAGCTACACTGCCGCGCCCATTCCGGGTCGTTCAGCCGCCGGACCGGCGCACGCTTGCGGGGATCGGCGGCAGCGAGCCGGTCGGCTCCGGATCGGCCGCCTGTGGCCGCGCGGCTCCGTCGGGGAAGCGCGCCTTCATTTCGCGCAGGAAGCCGTCGAGCGTATCGACGCTCGCGGCCATCTTGGCGATCGCGGCGAAATCGCCGCTGTTGGCCGCGTTCGGCTTGCTCGCGGCGTCGAAAGCGAGCTTGTCGGTCTCCCCGCTCATCAGCGGCGCATATTTCTCGCGGAACCGCGCCATGCCGATCGCATCGTCCGCCAGCGCATAGCCGACCACGGCGCGGATGACGTCGCTCTTTTCGGCCGGATTGAGCGGCTTGAAGTCGCGCCAGCGGTCGCCGTAATAGAGCTCGATCTGCTCGGAGGATTCGCGCCAGCGCCGCGCCGCCCAGTAGATGTCGGAGCGCAGCCGGATCGCCTCGCGCCCGGTGATGTTGGAGACGATGTCGATCGCGAGATCGTGGCGGCCGACGTCGCTCTGCGCGCGCGCTTCCAGGAGCAGCCGCTGCGCGCGCAATTCGCCCGACAGATCCGCGATGCGGGTGGAGCGCAGCGCGGTGATGGCGAGGTCGGGCTTGCGGTTGGCGAGATAGACCATGGCGAGCTTGGCTGCGACCTGCGCCCGCGCCGAACCTTCGAGGCGCTTGTCGACCTGATATTGCAGGAGCTCGGCAGCCTGGTCGAGCAGATCGACCGCGACCAGCCGGTCGGCGAGCTTGCGGATCATCTCGTCGCCGCGCCGGCCAATCGGCGTCAGCTCGCGGAACTCGTAGAACATGCCGAGCGCGTCGATCGGCGGCAGATCGTCGCCCTTGGGGCCTAAGAATATCTGCGCAAACAGCGCGGAAGCGGCGTCCTGCGCGGCCCGCGAACTTTCGGAGTTGGGCTCGAGCCGGGTCGCGGTCCGCGCCGCCTGCAGCGCTTCGGAAAAACGGCCGGTGTCGTTGTAGAGCTGCGACAGCACCCGCAGCGTCTTCACCTCGGTGCCGTCGCCGCGCCACATCACCGAGAGCAGCTCCAGCTCGCGCAGCACATCGGCCTGCTTGATCTCGTCACGCTTCTGCTTGAGCGCGACCTCGAGCAGCTTGGCTTCCGACGCCGCCTTGCGGTCGTCGGATGTCACCGCGAGCTTGTATTCGTCGAGCGCATCGCGGTCATGCCCGAGTGCTTCGGCGAGCCGGCCGCGCAGCACCGCGATCTCTGGCTGCTTTTCCGCGGGCACGCCGATCACGTCGAGCTCGGCGCGGCGCTTGGCGGCGCCGGCGTAATCCTTGACCTCCAGCGCGGCGCGCATGGCGTCGGCCGTGACGATGCGCTGCAGGTCGAGCGGCAGCGAGGCGATGGCGAACTCGACATTCTTGAATTTCTCGCGCGCGTCCGCCCACTTCTGCTGGCGCGCGAGCGCGAGCGCCTGCCACATCTGGGAATCGTAATTGCTGCCGATCACGGGATTGGCGAGATCCTTCATCCCCTGCCCGGGCCGGTCGATCAGGATGCTCGCGACCGCATGGATCATCAGCGTGATCGATTCATCCTTCTTCGGATTGGGATCGACCAGCGCCGCCTCGGCCATGCCCTTGGCCTCGTAATACATCCCGCGCGCCATGAAGAAGCGGGCGAGATCGAGCCGCGCCTGCGGGCGCAGGTCCGGCTCGGCCACAGCGATGGCGTGGATCAGCGCGTCCTGGCGCGGCACGAACATCTCGGTCTGGTTCTTGCGCCACTCCTCGACATCGAACAGCGGACGCACCGCCATCGGCGCGCGCTCGGCGGCGACATCGACCGACGACAGCGTGAGCCCGCCGGGCTTGCCGATGATGACCTTGGTGCCGGCGATCTCGACGGCGACGTCGTCGGAGTTCGGGCGGATCGCGACGCCATGCGCGGAATCGAGCACCGCGAAGTCGACGAAATCCTGCCGCTTGATGAAGCCGCGGACCGGCGGCGCCGCGGTGACGACCAGCAGCGTGTCGCCGGCGTCGGGATCGAGCACACGATGCAGCAGCCCGGGATTGGGCAGCGGCACGGCGATATTGGCGAGCGCGGGATCGGTGATGTTGCGCACCACCGACAGCGGCAGCGGCGGCGCCTGCACCTTGTCGGCGAACAGCAGGTTCCAGACCGCGCCGCTCGAGCGCTCGTCGCTGGTGAGCGAATGCATCTGCGGCCGGTTGAGACGGAGGCGGATCGCCTGCCCGTTCTCCAGCGGCATGCGGCTGACCTCGCCGATGATGGCGCCGCCCTTGGCGCGGATCGGCTCGACATCGAGCGGACGCCTTGAATCGAAGATCAGCCACACCGTATCGCCGCGGCGGAACGAGGCCGCGGGCGTCACCGTGGGGAAGGTGAAGGTGAGACGCAGGCCGTCGCTGTCGCGCCACGCATCGACCTTCACGGCTTCCTCGGTCGACTTCATCTCCGGCTTCGCTTCCGCTTTGGCCTGTGGCCCGGCTTCATCCGCCGGCGCCGCGGCCGTCATCTTCTTCGGCGCTTCGCTGCGCTTGGCCGCCTCCGCGGCGGGCGCAGGTGCCATGGTTTCCTTCTTCGGCGCGTCGGCAGCGGGCGCCGGCATCTCCTTCGGCGCTTCAGCCGCCTGCGGCGCTGCTTCGGCGACGGGCTTGGCCTGCATCGCGTGCGGCGGCTGCTCCGTGGACGTTTCCGGCTTGGGCGCTTCCATGGCGGCGGGCGCCGGCGCCGGCGCGACCTCTGGCTTTGGAGCCTCGGACTTTGGAGTCTCGGATTTGGGCGCCTCGGATTTGGGCGCTTCCGGCACAGCGGCCGCGGCGGCCTGCCCGGCCTTGCCTTCCGCCTTCATCTGCCGTGCGATCGTCTCCGAGGTCGGAGGCGTGATTTCGTCCGACCGCTTTTCGGGCGCCGCTTCCTGCTTCGGCTTTTCGGCCGTGGCGGGCCGCGCCATCGCGGGCACGGCTTCGGCCATGGGCACCAATGCCTGCGCCTTCGACCTTTCCGCCTGGAAGGCGACGTCGATGTTGTAGGTCTTGTCCTCGCGGAACGAATGCACGTCGACGTCGCCGATCATGGCGATCTCGACCAGCGTGTTGTCGCCCTCGATCTTCTGGTTGATCGAGGCGATGTTCGGGGGAGCCGCGATCTTGGCGTCGGCGAGATCGAAGGTGAGCAGCCCGCTGAACGACAGCGTCAGCTTCTGGTCGTTGAAGATCGAGGACGCGCCGACGCCGTCGGGCATCTCGAACACGAAACGCACGAAGGTCGGCTGCACCAGCGCGCGCACGCGGATCGGCGGCCGCTTCTTGGCCAGCGCCTCGGCGCGCTGCTGGCGCAGTGCCCGCTCGGCCGCCCGCGCCCGCTCGGCGAGCTCACGCACCACCTCGATCGGCAAGGGCGGCGGCGGGCCATTGTAGCTGTCCGGTAACAGGTCGACGAAGGTGCGTTCGCCCGCCTGCATGGTGTTGATTCGCACGCGCTGCGCCAGCGACAGCCGGATCGCGCTGCCGTCGGGGTCGCGACGCACATTGGCGATGTAGTCGGGCACGGACTCGGCGAGGCGGTCGGCCGTGATGTCGACCGGACGCTCGAAATGGATCACCACGATCGAACCGGCGGACGTGACCTCGGTGGCGACGTCCTCGGAAAATTTGAACACCAGCCGGGCGTAGCCGCCGGCGGCCGAAAACGTCGCCGTACCCTTGACCGGGTCGGGCCGTGCGGTCTGGGCCGAAGCGAAAGTCGCCGTCGCAAGCGTCAGGATGGCGGCCACGGCAAGGCAGCGCCAGGCGGTCCGCGCCCGAGCGCAGACTGGCGACCAAAACCCGATGGCTGCAACTCGCGCCATTTCCGACATGTCTTCCGGTCCAACGATCCGCGCCCGAAGAGGCGGATTGCCCTCGCCGATCACGGCTCCAAGGAGTCTAGAATTGGCGAATTAACGTGCTGTTAAATATCCGGCCAAATTCTATTTTTGCGGCAGGACCTTGCCCTCGATCTTGGGAAGATCGGCGGAAGCGGCCGCGGATTTGTCGCCGGTCGCCCGGCGCGCGAGCTCGACCGTCAGCCGCTCGGCCGCGTCCGTCTGCATCAGCCCCAGAATATCCGACATCTTCCGCGGCGCGATCTGCGAGGCGATCTCGATCAGCACGGGCATTTCCAGCCGGTCGAACACCTTCGCGGCGTCCTTCGGCTTCATGCCCTCATACATGGTGACGATGCCCTTGAAGCGCGCATTCTCGGCGTCGGCCTTCTGGTCCCTCGCGGCCTTCTCATTGGCCTCGAACGACTTCATCTCGTCGACCTTGGTCCCGATCCGCTTCTCCGCCTCCTTGAGCAGGCTCTCGCGAATGTCGATCTCGCGCATGCGCGCGTCGAGCTCCTGCCGGCGCTGCTGCAGCCGCTCCAGGATCGCGCGCTCGGAGGCCGAGACCGGCTGCTGGTTCTCCTCGGGATGAATCGCCGCGTCGTCGGGCTTGGATTCCGGCGCCTCCGGTTTCGGCTTGTCCTCCTTCGGCGCCTCCTTGGACGCGCCGTGGACGGCGCCGGTGATGTCAGCCGGATCGCCCTTTTCAAATCCCGACGAGACATCCTTTGTCCCGCCCGGAAAATTCAGATTGTCCTGCGCCCAGGACGATTTGGTGCGGCCTGGATCGTAGTCGAACACATAGCCGCCGTCGATCACGAGGCCAGCGACCTTGAGCACGGCGAGGCAGAACACCGCGATGACGACGACCGGAATGACGCGGATATTACGAAACGATTTCATGCAGCCAGGCCACCGGTCCTTCGCCGCTCAGAGAAGGCCTGCGCTGCGGCTGCCACTGCCTTGGCGCTCGAAACGCGCGGCGCTGCGGCCGGCGCCGCAACCGAGCCCGTCGCACGCGCCGGCGGCTCCGGCTCGGCGACCGCGCCTTGCGGCCGCGCGGCGATCGCGATCTTGGAGAGCCGGCGCACGACGTTGTCGCATTCGGAGAGCTGGCGCTTGAGATATTCCGACATCTGCGTCGCGGAGGTGAGCTGGTTGCCGAGATTCTCGTTGACGTCGCGCACGGCGTGCTTCAGCCCGCCGATGGCGCGCTCGGCGATCTCGGTCGCGGTGACGAGCTCGGCGATGACGGCTTTCAGCGAATGCTCGTCGGCGCGCAGCCGCTTGAGGCGGTTGTTGAGCAGCATGCAGTAGCCGATGGTCACGAGCAGCAGCACGGCGACCAGGGTCTCGATCATCAAACCTAATGAGTGGTTCATTGGGACTCCATCATCTTTTCCTGCTCGTCCGCCTTCTCGAACATCGCCAGTGTCGTCTTCGGCTTGCGCAGGGGTTTGGTGACGCGAATGGCGACGCGGTCGCCGACGCGCCCCATCCGCCCCTCGGTGAGTGTCACGTTGCCGCAGCGGACCGACACGGTCGCGTCGGCGCGCATATCGAGCGGCAGCGTGTCGCCGACCTTGAGCGACATCAGCTGCTTCAGGGGAATGTCGGACTCATAGAGCACCGCATCGACCGAGATCTCGGCCTGCGCGACCTCGGTGGCGAAATGGCCTTCCCAGATCGGGTCACGGCCGAATTTCTCGCCCATGAACATCTGCAGCAGCACGCTGCGGATCGGCTCGATGGTGGCGTAAGGCAACAGCAGCTCGACGACGCCGCCGCGGTCTTCCATGTCGATGCGCAGGCGCACTAGGATCGCCGCATTCGCGGGCCGCGAGATCGCGGCGAAGCGCGGATTGGTCTCCAGCCGGTCGATGGTGAACCTGACCGGCGAGAGCGGCCGGAACGCGAGCTCGGCATCGGTGAGCACGACCTCGACCAGCCGCTTGACCAGGCTGGTTTCGATGGTGGTATAGGGCCGGCCCTCGATGCGCTGCACCGAACTGCCGCGCCGGCCGCCGAGCAGCACGTCGATGATCGAGTAGATCAGGTTGGAATCGACGGTGGCCAGCCCGAAATTGTCCCACTCCTCGGCCTTGAACACGCTGATGACAGCCGGCAGCGCGATCGAGTTCATGTAGTCGCCGAAGCGCACCGAGGTGATGCGGTCGAGCGAGACTTCGACGTTGTCGGATGTGAAATTGCGCAAGCTCGTGGTCATCAACCGCACCAGGCGGTCGAACACGATTTCGAGCATCGGCAGACGCTCGTAGGAGACCATCGCCGAATCGATGATCGCGCGAATGCCGCTGTTTTCGTCGAGATTGACTTCGCCCGCGGTGAAACCGAGCAGGTTGTCGATTTCCTCCTGCGACAGAACGCGCTCGCCGGAGTTCTTGCCGCCGAAGTCGCGGCTGCCGTCCTCGACCATGGCGGCCCATTGCAGGGCCATCGATTCCGTGAGTTCGTTGGCGGCAGCCTCCTCAGCCGCCGCCGCGGGATCCTGCGAGTCGAGCGAGGCTTCCCATTGCGCGGCTATGGCATCCTGGTCGACTGGATCGTTGCCCGCCATTGTCCTGGTCCCGGTCCCGTGCCGCTACTGAACCATGATTTCCTTGAACAACACGGCGCTGACCTTGACGGGTGCGACCGCGTTGTTGACCCGCCGGGTCAGCTCCTCCTTGAGACGGAACAGGCCCGCCGAACCGTTGAGGTCGGAGGCGCGGAGCTCGCGCATATAGGTCTGAAAGATGTCGGTGACGCGCGGCATGTTCGGCTTGAGCTCTTCGATCTGCTTCTCTTCCTTGAGCTCGAGCACGACCTTCACCTTGAGATATTGCACGCGCTCGCCGGGATTGCCGGTCAGGTTGACCAGCATGTCCGGCACGTCGACGAACACCGGCGGTTTCATCTTGACGGCTTCGACATGTTTCTCGTCGTCGTGGCCGCCGCGGAAGAACAGGAAATAGGTGGCCGCGCCGCCGCCGAGCACCGCGAGCAGGCCCACGACCATGACGATCAGCTTGAATTTGCTCTTGGGTTGGGCGGCGACCTCGGTGGTGTCGGCTCCGCCTTCCGCTTCATTGTCTGCCATGGCCCGCCCAGTCCGGTTGCAACGCTAAAGCCCTTGCCAGCCAGGCAGCTCAAATCACGCGATACAATGCCCCCAGCGCACACGCGCTCGTCCGAAGTGAACGCTAGGTAACAATGGTTAATGGTTCCTTTCGATCGGCGGCGCACTAGGAAAAAGTTGCCGGGCAAACATGGTCAACAAGACCTTTCTGCCGCCCTGTCCGGCCTCTCCGAAACACCCAACCATCTGAAATGAAATCAATTTTCGCTTTGGCACGGCTTTCGCTGAGAGCTAAGGCGAACCGGGAGGCTTGGGAGAGCCAAAGCGGTTCACCAGGGGATCGGCGGCGCGGCTTGGGAGAGCGGTGGCGCGGATCGGATGCAAGGGGAGAATACCGGTGGAGAACGCACTTCTCGTCGGACTGTCGCGGGAGGCGACGCTCGAGCGCCATCTCGACGTCATCTCGAACAACCTCGCGAACGTCAACACCGTCGGCTTCAAGGCCGACCAGATGATGTTCGAGGAATATCTGAACTCGGGCGCGCACGAAGACAATTTCAACCCACAGGACCGGCGCGTCTCCTACGTGCAGGACCGCGGCACCTTCCGCGACTACACGCAAGGGGCCTCGCAGCAGACCAGCAACCCGCTCGATGTCACCATCAGCGGCTCCGGCTTCCTGGTGGTGCAGGCGGCGGGCGGCGAGCGCTACACCCGCGACGGCAATATGCATCTCAACAACACCGGCCAGCTCGTCACCGGCTCCGGCGACGCGGTGCTCGGCACCGCCGGGCCGATCGTGTTCCAGCCGACCGATCACGACATCAACATTTCCCCCGACGGCACCATCACGGTGCTGGAAGGCGCGGCCCGAACGGATTCGATCCGCGGCAAGCTTCGTATCGTCAATTTCGCCGACGCGCAGAAGCTGCTCAAGCAGGGCGGCAATCTCTATGCCGCCGGCGCAGGCACAGGCGCCGCGCCGCAGCAGGATACCAAGTCGACCGTGCAGCAGGGCTACATCGAGAAGTCCAACGTGAACTCGGTGGTCGAGATGGGCCGCATGATCGAGGTCAATCGCATCTACACCAACATCGCCAACATGCTGGCCGCCGCGCATGACCTGCACAAGACGGCGATCGAAAAACTCGCCGACGTTCCGGCCTGACGCATGATCCGGAAAAGATCATGCGCAAATTGAGGAGTACGTAATATGCAAGCGCTTCACACCGCTGCGACCGGAATGGCGGCACAGGAACTCAACGTTCAGGTGATCTCCAACAACATCGCGAACCTGCGCACCACCGGCTACAAGAAGCAGACCGCGGCGTTCCAGGACCTGATCTACGAACATGTGCGCCGCGTCGGCGCGCAGGCCTCCGACCAGGGCACCATCCTGCCGGTCGGCATCGATCTCGGCGGCGGCGTCAAGACTGTCGGCACGCCGCGCTCGATGACGCAGGGCACGCTGTCGCAGACCGGCAACGATCTCGACCTCGCCATAACAGGCGAAGGCTTCTTCAAGATCCAGATGCCGGACGGCACCTTCCAGTACACCCGCGACGGCACCTTCCAGATGGACAACCAGGGCCGCATCGTCACCGCGCAGGGCAACCCGGTGCAGCCGACCATCACCATCCCGAACAATTCCTCGGGGATCAGCGTCAACGCGCAGGGCCAGGTCTCGGTGACGCTGCCGGGCTCGACCACATCGAGCATCATCGGCCAGCTGGCGCTGACGCGCTTCATCAACAAGGCCGGCCTGCAGCCGGTCGGCAGCAACCAGTACACCGACACGCCCTCCTCCGGCGCGCCGCAGGACGGCGTCGCCAATGCCGAAGGTTTCGGCAGCATGACGCAGGGCAGCCTCGAACAGGCCAATGTCGACGTCGTCTCCGAGATGAGCGACCTGATCGCCGCGCAGCGCGCCTACGAGATGAACGCCAAGGTGATCTCGGCCGCCGACCAGATGATGCAATCCACCACCGCGCTGTTCCGCTAACGGAGGTCGATCATGACGATGCGTTCCCTGCTCCTCGCCGCCGCGCTGTTCGCAGCCGGCGCCGCACCGGCCCTCGCCGCTTCCGACGACGCGGCGCCGGCGCCCTCTTCCTGGGCGACCGCATCGATCGCGCTGCCGGTGCTGCGGCCGGCGGTCACGGTCACCTCCGAGGTGGTGCGCATCGGCGATGTCATCGACAATGCCGGCCCGGCGGCGCAGATCGCGATCTACCGCGCGCCCGATCTCGGCACCACCGGCTCGCTGCCGACGGCGCAGGTGATCGCGGCGCTGCGCGCGCACCAGGTGATCGGCGTCGACACCAAGGACATCAAGGAAATCACGGTGACGCGGCTGGCGCGCAACGTGGACGCCAAGGACATCCACGATAGCGTCGCGCGCGCCATCGAGCATCGCGGCGGCCTTGGCGACGCCGCCAACCTCTCGCTCACCTTCGACCGCGACCTGCAGGACCTGCATCTCGATGCTGCCAATACCGGCGCGATGCAGGCGACTGCCGTGCGCTACGAGCCGCGCTCCACCCGCTTCGACGTGACCTTCGAGATTGCCAACGACGGCAACGCGGCGCCGACGC
The DNA here is from genome assembly GCA_963802585.1 of uncultured Alphaproteobacteria bacterium. Lineage (GTDB taxonomy): Bacteria > Pseudomonadota > Alphaproteobacteria > Rhizobiales > Xanthobacteraceae > Bradyrhizobium. The sequence goes on from CAWDJS010000009.1 coordinate 385,220, forward strand.
GGCTGCGGTTCACGGGGACTGCGATCGAGATGGTGGAAGCCGCGGTGCTGACCCGCAATGTCGAGCGCACCGACGTGCTGAAATCCTCCGACCTCATGGTCGAGCGGCGGCCGAAGGCGGAAATCGGCGGCGACGCCGCGACGCGCGGCAGCGCGCAGGGCATGCAGATGCGCCGGCCGATGCGCGCGGGCCAGGCGCTGAAGGTGGCCGACCTCGTCAAACCCGATCTCGTGCAGCGCGACCAGAGCGTCACCCTGATCTACCAGACCGCGGGGCTCTATCTCACCACGCGCGGCAAGGCCGTCGACAATGGCACCGAGGGCGACGTGGTCAATGTGCTCAACCTGCAATCAAAACGCACCGTCAGCGGCGTCGTCACCGGTCGAGGCCAGGTGACGATCCAGGTCGCCACGCCGGAGCCCGTCGTCATATCGGATACATCAGCGACACCCGCCTCCACCTCGCTCGCCGCCAACAACCCGGTCATCTCCAAGCCAGAGTAAAGTTCATGTCCCAGTTCAAGTTCAGTCATGGTTGCAAGCGTGTCGCGTTGGCGGGCTCCCTGGTGGCGCTGTCCTGTGTCGCCAGCGGATGCTCCGCAATCAGCCGCCTGTCGCAGATCGGCGAGACGCCGAAACTGACGTCGATCGACAATCCGACCACGCAGCCCGGCTACAAGCCGGTGTCGATGCCGATGCCCAAGCCGGAGACGGTGTCCTACAGTCCCAATTCGCTGTGGCGGAACGGCTCGCGCTCCTTCTTCAAGGACCAGCGCGCGCACCAGATCGGCGATATCATGACCATCACCGTCAACATCACCGACCAGGCGAACTTCGCCAACGAGACCCAGCGCGACCGCACCAGCAAGGAGGATTCGGGCATCACCGATTTCATCGGCGCCAAGACGCTCGGCACCCAGGCGCAGAAGGTGCTGCCCGGCCGCATCCTGACCACCGACTCGACATCGCAATATGACGGCAAGGGTACGGTGCAGCGGCAGGAAAGCCTGCAGACCAACGTCGCCGCCGTGGTGACGCAGGTGCTGCCGAACGGCAATCTCGTGGTCGAGGGCAAGCAGGAGATCCGGGTCAATTTCGAGATGCGTGAGCTGATCGTCGCCGGCATCGTGCGCCCCGAGGACATCCAGAGCGACAACACCATCGACTCCTCGAAGATCGCGCAGGCCCGCATCTCCTATGGCGGCCGCGGCCAGATCACCGACTTCCAGCAACCGCGCTACGGCCAACAGGTGATGGACGTGCTGCTGCCGTTCTAGCGGCTAAGGTATGATCCCCGAAAAGTGGGAACCGGTTTTCGGACAAGGATCATGTCTGATTGACAAGAGCTCCCACACTGCATTGCGAACCTAGGCGCAATGAAGTGTATCAACGCGGCCCTCGCCAGCTCCCCTGGCGAGGGCCGTCGTGTTTTCACGCCGCATCGGCGACGGCGCGAATTTCGAGACGCACGCCGGTTTCGGCCTGCAACGCACCGATCACGCCCAGTAGATTTTCTGCAGTCGGATTTCCGTTTGGCAGCAGCGAATGACGAGATGGGCCAGGGCCCGGGATCTCATGTATCGTTCCACAGCAGCAAACCAACAGTCGCTATGTCGCAAGCTCCGACAATGAAGCCTCCGCGCGACGCTCGAAGATAACTGCACCCTGGCGTTTGGCAATATCGGCGGCGGTTGCGAAGCATGATCGCGCTTCGGCCTTGTTGCGACGGTCGAGAGCCAGCAGGCATGCGCCGCGCAGACGATAGATTTCAGGCAGATAGATGCCGACGCCTGCTTCGTCGGTGCCCGCGATCGCACGGTCGAGATGACCAAGCGCGTCGGCCGGCCGGCCGGCCGCAACCAGGACTTCGGCCGCGAGGCCAAGATAATATTGCGGCAGCGGACCGGCCGCGGTGGCGCTGGCGATCTCGGCGTCGATCAGCCGCACGCCGTCCGCAGCGGCCGCGCCGCTTGCGGTGGCCCACCCGACCAGGATCAGGCTGCTGGCGCGCCATGGCGGCAAACCGAATTTGTCGGCCAGCACGGCCGCGCGATGTGCCGCCGCGTAGGTCGCTTCGCGGTCTCCCCCGAGCTGATAGCCGATACCGACGTTGTGCAGCCCGTGCGCGAGACTGTTCGGGTGATCGAGCTTTTCGGCCAGCGCAATGCCTTGCGTGAATTGCAGCCTTGCCTGTTGTTCGTCGCCCGCTAGCCGCCATGAATTGCCGCACTGGACATGGGCGCAGACGGCGGGATCGTGGCCACCAAAGGCATGGGCGAGATGACGATGCTGCGTCAGGTCGTAAAGCGCGATGACCTGCCGGCAGCCCTCCAGCGCGCCGCCGACGTCGCCACGAAAATATGCCGTGGAAAATTGGCAATGATAGGCTTCGAGCAACAGCTCGCGATCGCCCGACTGTTGCGCGAGCGACACCAGTTCGCCGGCGCGGTCACGTGCCTGGGCCGTTTTGCGCCTCAAGTTGGCGTTGATCCAGAGGCCCCATTTGGCTTGGAAGGAAGCGGGGCCGTCGCCGAGCTGCATGCCGATCTCGCCGGCCTTGGTATAGGCTGTTTCGGCCTCGACGCTTTGCAGGCCGTGCGCGACGACCGAAGCCGCACCGAGTTTGAGCCAGAATTCCAGTTGCCGGCGCAGGCCGTCTTGCGGCGGCATGGTTTTGGCGAGCTTGAGACCTGCCGTGAAATGCGCGATCGCTTCCACGTAGGCGGAACGGCTCACTGCCTGGTTGCCGGCGCGCAAGCGGTATTCGCAAGCGAGAGAGAGCTGCCCTGCTTCGCCGAAATGATAGGCCAGCAACTCAGGTTCCTTCTCGGCGACGTCGCTAAAACGCTGCTCCAGCGCAAAACCGACGCGCCCGTGCCATTCTCGACGGCGCATCAGCAACAGGCTTTCATAGGCGGCGTCACGCACCAGCGCGTGCTTGAAGTTGAAGCTCCGTTCGAGGCCACGCTCCTCGGGAAACACAATTCCCGCGGCGACCAGCTTTGCCAGCATGTTTTCCAGTTCATCGTTGTTCTTGCCCGCAACCGCTTCCAGCAGGGCAAAGGTGAATTGCCGGCCGATCACCGCGGCAATCTGGGCCACCTCGCGCGCGCCGCCAAGACGGTCGAGGCGGGCCATTAGCGAGTCCTTCAGTGTCGCCGGCACCGAATCCCCGTCCGCCGATTCCACCACACTTCGGGTCAGCTCTTCGACGAACAGCGGCACGCCATCGGTTTTGGCGATGATCGCGGCGATCGTGTGCGCCGCCAGTCCATGCGCGGCAGCGACGCTCGCGACCACCTGCATGCATTCGGGACGGCCCAGGCGTCCGAGCGTGATCAGTGTGGCGTGTGGCCTTGACAGCCAGGACGGCGTGAAATCCGGTCGCGCCGACACCACGACAAGGAACCGCTCGCGGGTGATGCTGTCGGCCAGGCGCACCACCATTTCGAGCGTGGTCGCATCGATCCAGTGTGCGTCTTCCAGCACTATCAGCACCGGTTCGCTGTCGCTTGTCCGCGTCATGATCTCGACGATCAGCGCGAGCATCGCAGCCTTGCGCTGCGCCGGCGACGAAGCTGAAGCTGCCTCAGTCAGCGGAACCGACAACAGCTCGGCCAAAAGCTGCAGCCCAGCAGGGTTGGCGATGTGCCGCGCGCCAAGAAGGGCGCGGAGTTTCTCAATACGTGTATCCGCTGGATCGGCAGGCGCAATGCCGGCAGCGCGGTTGAGATACTGGATCACCGGGTAGAGCGCGCTGTCGCTGTGATAGGGAGAGCATTGAAGATTGATGCGCGCATGAGCTTCGGCTGCCAACTCCTGCTGTAGCGCCTCGATCACGCGCGATTTGCCGATTCCGGCCTCGCCCGTCACGGTCAATATCTGGCCTTCACCTTGCCGCGCCAGATGCCAACGTTCGCGCATCAAACCCATTTCGTGCGCCCGGCCCATCAGCGGCAGCGCTCCGGCGCGGATCGCGGCAAAGCGGCTTTCGACCGAGGCTTCGCCGTCCACCCGCCAAGCCGGCACCGGCCGGGCGAAGCCCTTCAACTCGTGCTCGCCGGTGTGGGTGAGTTCAAAAAGGCCGCCCAACAGCCTCTGGGTCAACTCGCTGATGAAGATGCAGTCCGTCCCGGCCAACGCCTGCAGTCTGGCGGCGAGGTTGGGTGTTTCGCCGACGATGGTCCGCTCCTGCGCCATGCCGGTTCCGATGATTTCGCCGACCACGACGAGGCCGGTGGCAATGCCGATCCGCGCCTGCACGCGACTGCCGTCGGGCGTTTCAATTGCGCCGACTTCCGACAGAATTCCGATAGCGGCGCGAACGGCGCGTTCCGCCGCGTCCTCGAAAGCACGGGGAAAGCCGAAATAGGCCAGCACGCCATCGCCCATGAACTTGGCGACGAAACCGCCGTAACGCCCGATCGCACCGGCCACGGCGTCCTGGTATCGCCGGATCAGGCCGCCGAGCAGTTCCGGATCGAGCTTCGCCGAAAGCGCTGTGGAGCCGACCATATCGGCGAACATCACGGTCACCTGCCGCCGCTCGGCATCGCCAGAGCCGGGCTCCTCTGCAACGGACGATTTCTCGCCGGACGGAAGCGACGTGGAAGAAGATTTGTCGGGCGAGGAAGCCTTGTCGGAGAAGGAAATTGGGGCCGCCTCGACGCTACGCGCCGCGATCGCCTTCAAAAGCCGACGGCGATTGCCCAGAGACAGACCTAGCTTCTCGAGATCATGGTCGTCGAGGTCGGCCAGAATATCCAGGTCAATGTCGTTGGTCTCAAACGCGTCGGCGTATTGCTCGAGATTGTACTCACGCAACCAGTCGCGAAGATCGCTCATGCAGTCGGTTCCCCGGCCCCCGGGGATGCAGATTACAGGATTTCGAACAGCAGAAAGACCCTACGTTTGGACCGCGTTATGGGAGCGAGAGATAGCCGGATCGCAGCTGATTTGCCCGACGTGCTGATTTTCGGAAATGCCTGTCAAGCCCCTTGGTATAAAATATTTCTGTTTTACAGAAACCAAAATCAGGTGTAGGGTGCGCCATCCTGTCCCGCTGGAGGGGCGTACGCGTCGCCACGGACGTTGGGTCAGGATGCGATGGCCGCCTGGGTGCGCAAGGTGAAGCGTGATCCGGGCGGACGGCAAAAGCGTGTGGTCCTGATCTCCCGATGCTGGGATCAAGCCCGTGTACTTTTTCACGGGCGACGGTGGCTAAAAAGCCGGACACCGGGGAGAGCGCGTCATAAGCCGTAAGACCGTTGCGCAGGGAGTGCCGGATGATTTCGGCGTACCTGTGGTCACCTCGTGTGCTTTTGCGCTTTCTACCCTGCACACGAGCCTGCGGGTGCGACGTGCATCCGGCATTCCCTGCGCCCTCTCATTGAGGGTATCTCGCAACACTCGGGCAGATCATGTCGCGGGAATGCGGAGCCATGCCCCGGGGTTGAACCTCTCTATATGCCGCAGTCGCGAAAAGCTCTTTAAGGAAATTGCGTGTCACAGCCCAACACCATGACGACAGGCATAGCCGCGCTTCTCCTTGCCGCGATGCTCGCCTCGCCTGCGCTGGCGGAACCCAATTCCTGCGATACCGCGGCGGCGCGGGATATCATGGCCATGACCCTGCCGCGCGCGGGCGACGAGCGGCCGGTGACCATCACCTACCGCACCCGCGCCGAGGGCGTGAAACTGCCCGCTTATCTCCTGGAGCAATACCCGGACGAGATGACCATCATCCTGCAATACGAGTTCGACCGCCTGGTCGTCAGCGACGATCGCTTCGAGGTCACCGTGTATTTCAAGGGCAGGCCGGCGCGGCTCACCATTCCATTCGACGCGGTGAAGGCGTTCTTCGACAAAAATGTCGCGAAGTGCTGGGGCGGTTAGCCACAACGTCATTGCGAGCCAACGGGTCCGCGCGAAGCGCGGCCCGATGACAAGCTCCGCGAAGCAATCCATATCGCGGCATAACGGACAGATGGATTGCTTCGTCGCTTCGCTCCTAGGAAGAAACTGCTGATTGGGTGACGTCAGGCTGCCTCCGCGATTGGCTGTAGTTGGACTGTGAAGCCGAGCTTTTTGAGATGTTCAACCAGCCGGTTCGCTTTGACCTTCACGGTGCGCCGATCGAAGTAGGCACCGCCGAGGTCGTGGTGTTCGGTGCCATGCTTGAGCATGTGATAGATCGCGGTGAGGATCGATGCGGCGACGGCGCAAATGGCTTTTTGCGGCCCGCGCTTGGCTTGGAGGCGGAAGAATTGAGCTCGGTAGTAGCTGTCTTTCGTGCGCTTGGCGGCCCAGGCGCATTGCACGAGCATGGTTTTGAGCCAGGGTGCCCCCTTGCGCAGGCGCGAGGACTTGCGCTTGCCGGCGCTTTCGTTCTGTCCAGGGCACAGCCCGGCCCAGGCGACGAGATGACCGGCGGTCGGGAAGCGGCTCATGTCGCTGCCGATCTCGGAAAGGATCGCCGGCGCTGCCACGGCGCTGACCCCGGGAACTGTCGTCAGCAGTTCGATCAAGGCACGAAAGGGGGTTTTGTTACCTTCCGCCTTCGCCTCCATTCGCTCGATCCGCTGATCGATCTCGACATCGAGCTTGCGGATCATCTCATCGATACTGTCCCATTGCTTCAGATGAAGCGCGAGCAGGAAACGGTGATGATCCGTCAGCCGCCCGTGCAGAGCGTCGTAAAGCTCCTTCGGTGTCGCCTTGATCTGCTTGCCGGCAAACTCGGCCAGCTTGTTCGGCTGCCGCACGCCGTCAATCATGGCCTGGATCATCCGCCGTCCGCTCGCGCCCATGATGTCAGAGATTACCGAGCTGAGCTTGATATTGGCTTCTGCCAACGTCTTGTCGATCCGCTGCACATGCCGCGTCTGCTCGCGCACCAGCTGCTTGCGGGTCCGCGTCAGCGCGCGCAGCTCCTGCACCTCCTCGTTCGGGACAAAGCTCGCCTGAATCAGCCCGCAGGCCAACAGGTCGGCGATCCACATCGCATCGTTCATGTCGGTCTTGCGCCCGGGCACATTCTTGATGTGCGCCGCATTGGCCACGATCAGCTCGAACTTGCCGGCGTCAAGTATCCTGAACACCGGCATCCAATAGACGCCGGTCGCCTCCATCGCCACGTGCGTGCACCGGCATTCTTCGAGCCACGCCCTCTGCGCCACGAGCTGCTCCGTCGTGGTCGCAAACGTCCGACACTCCCGCTTCGTTCTGCCGTCCACCATGATCCGCACACAAGCCACCACCGTGTCCTTGTGCACATCAAGACCGGCCACCCGCTCATAGAGAACATCCATGTTCTTCTCCTCCACAGTTCGCGCCGCCGGCATAGGCGCCTGTCAGAAAAGAATCCTAGGAAGCGTGCTCCGGGGCAGTACTGCCCCTCCGCGCCAGTGTGGGTCATCCAGGCTACCCGGGTCCAACTCGCAACCGGGCTCTCGCGCACCAGGGAGAAACCGACCTCTTTGCCGACGGCTTCCCAAAATACCGCGCCTGCTCCCATTCGAACAGTTTCATCCCAGGCGGGTCGGCGCCCTAACGCCGGTCCCAACTCGCAATGACGACTTGGCCCCTTCAAGCGAACGTCGCCTCGACCCGCCCGAGCCCCTCCAACTCCATCACGACATGGTCTCCCGGCTTCAGCCACACCGTCTTGACCAGGCTTCCCGTCAGCACGATCTGGCCGGCATGCAGGCCCTTGCCCTCGCTGGCCAGATGATTGGCGAGCCAGGCCAGCGCATGATGGGGATGGCCGAGCACGTCGGCGCCGGTGCCGCAGCCGGCCTCGGCGCCATTGACCAGTGCTCGGCCAATGACCGAGAGCAGGTCCGGCGCGGCAATGCGCGCGACGCTCCCGCCGAGCACGCAGGCCGCGGCAAAGAAATCGTCCGCGATCAGCGTCGGCGCGCCCAACGTCTCCCACCGCTCATAGCGCTCGTCGACGATCTCGATCGCCGGCATATAGGCCTCGATCGCCTCCTTCACCCACTCGGCCGTGAACGGCTCCTCGGAAGGCTGCAAGTCTCGCCCCAGCCGCACCGCGATCTCGCATTCGACGCCGACGCGGACGAAGTCGGCGGCGCGCAAGGTGACGCCGGAGTCGTAGACGCCGCGCGCGAACACGCCGCCGCTGCATGGATGCGGGATGTCGAGATACCGCTGCATCACCGCGCTGGTGCAGCCGATCTTGTAGCCGACGAGCGGCCCGGTGCTCGGCAGCAGCAGGTCATGCACGGCGCGCTGGACACGGTAGCCTTCGCCCTCGTCCTGCGGCGTGATCTCGGGCGGCAACGCCTTCAGCGCGGCGCCGTTGCGGCGCGCGGTCACGATTAGCTGGGCGGCTTCGAGAATTCTGTCCATGGGCAAAGCCCATGCTGCACCCGATTCATCTTCGTCCACAAGATGAACCCTGCCCGAATCATTGATTCAAGAGATCCGGCGAGCGACCTGATTTCAAAGGAAATTCCGGCGGCGCATCCAGTAGAGGATGCGCTTCGCCTATTCGTCGCGATAGACCTTCTCGCGCTTCTCGTGACGTTCCTGCGCTTCGACCGAGAGGGTGGCGATCGGGCGGGCCTCGAGGCGCTTCAGCGAGATCGGCTCGCCGGTTTCCTCGCAATAGCCGTAGGTGTTGTCCTCGATGCGCTGCAGCGCGGCGTCGATCTTGGAGATCAGCTTGCGCTGGCGGTCGCGGGCGCGAAGCTCGATGGCGCGGTCGGTCTCGGAGGACGCGCGGTCGGCGAGATCGGGGTGGTTGACGTTCTCCTCCTGCAGGGTCTGCAGGGTGAGCTTCGACTTCACGAAGAATCTCGTCCTTCCAGGAGAGCAGCTTGGCGCGAAAATATTCGCGCTGGCGCTCGTTCATGAACGGCTCTTTTTCGGAAGGTCGGTAGTTCTTCAGTTTTTCCAAGGTCAGCCCATCTGTACGCACTGCGCCGCTCCTTTGCGGTGGCGGGCGGCCGGCACGGGTCCCCCGCGCGCGGCTTATATAGCGGCGCCTTGTGACAGACAATATCGGTCAGCGCCGCTGAACCACCCTCTCCCCCCTTTCCGGGCAGGAACCTGTGCGCAACGTAAACGGTGGGAAAAGAAGGCCTTTTTGGGCCTAGAACCGGCCGGCTTTGGCGAGTTCGACCTCGACCCGGAGCTCGATCTCGGAGAGCACCGTGTCCAGCCCGGGGTCGCCGGAGGAGGATTTCAGGTTGGCGGCGGCGTCGCGCAGCCGCAGCACGGTCGCCGAATTGAGGTTGCCGGAGAGCAGGCGCAGCTTGAGGTCGTCGAGTACATCCAGCGCACCCTTGCCGCGCGCAACCGAACGCCGGCGCCGCTCGACCGGATCCTCCTCGACACCCTGCATGGCGAGCAGCGCGTCGATATTGGCGGAGGCTTTTGGCGCCGTGGTGGCGCGGGTTTCCGAGCTCGAGGCCACATCTTCCGGCAGCGAGAAGCCGCCCGAGCTGGTCCGCCTTGTGAGGGACGCCGGCGTCCCCAGCGTGGTGCCGTTCGGTCCGTAGATGCGCATGGTCTGGTCCTGCGAAGCGTCCCCGGCACCATCGCCTTTTTATGGTTAATGCTCCGTAAACAGCCCGGCAAAAACTGCCGGGGGGCGGCAGTTTCTAGTCCGCTGGTGATGGTTCCCCTCACCGCGGCCTGCAAATTTTATTCAATGAAGTCAATCAAATATGCATGCCGCGCGGCGTGGCACGGCGCTCGCATAGTGAGCTTGGGATGCAAGGCTATGGGAGTGGCCGAACCGTCCGGGAAAAGTGAGTTTTGAGGGGAGCAGAGGATGCCCAGCATCCGGGCTTTGAGATTATTGGCCGTCACCTGCGCCGCGTTTGCCGCGCTGGCGGCCTCCGTCGTGTCCGCCCAGGCGACGTCGCGCATCAAGGACCTCGCCAATATCGAGGGCGTCCGGCAGAACCAGCTGATCGGCTACGGCCTCGTCGTCGGCCTCAATGGCACCGGCGACACGCTCAACAACATCCCCTTCACCAAGCAGTCGCTGCAGGCGATGCTGGAACGCATGGGCGTCAACATCCGCGGCGCCACCATCCGCACCGGCAACGTCGCCGCCGTCATGGTCACCGGCAACCTGCCGCCCTTCGCCACCCAGGGCACGCGGATGGACGTCACCGTGTCCGCGCTCGGCGACGCCAAGAACCTGATGGGCGGTACCCTGCTCGTCACCCCGCTACTTGGTGCTGACGGCAATGTCTATGCAGTCGCCCAGGGCTCGCTCGCGATCGGCGGCTTCCAGGCCGAAGGGGCTGCCGCCAGCGTCACCCGCGGCGTGCCGACGGTCGGCCGTATCGCCAACGGCGCCATCATCGAGCGCGAGATCGAGTTCGCGCTGAACCGCCTGCCCAATGTTCGCCTGGCGCTGCGCAATGCCGACTTCACCACCGCCAAGCGCATCGCCGCCGCGATCAACGACTTCCTCGGGGTGAAGACCGCCGAGCCGATCGATCCCTCCACCGTGCAGCTGTCGATCCCGCCGGAGTTCAAGGGCAACGTCGTCGCCTTCCTGACCGAGATCGAACAGTTGCAGGTCGATCCGGATCTCGCCGCCAAGATCGTCATCGACGAGCGCAGCGGCATCATCGTGATGGGCCGCGACGTGCGCGTGAACACGGTGGCAGTGGCGCAGGGCAACCTCACCGTCACGATTTCCGAAAGCCCGCAGGTGAGCCAGCCCAATTCGTTCTCGCGCGGACGAACCGTGGTGACGCCGCGTAGCAGCGTCGGCGTCCACGAGGACGGCAAGAAACTGGCACTCGTCAAGGACGGCGTGTCGCTGCAGCAGCTCGTCGACGGCCTCAACGGGCTCGGCATCGGTCCGCGCGACCTGATCGGCATCCTGCAGGCGATCAAGGCCGCCGGCGCGATCCAGGCCGACATCGAGGTGATGTGATGCAGCCGAGCGCCGTCGGTTCCTCGAACCGCATCTCCACCGACTTCAACATGCCCATCATCAATGGGCGTCCGGATTTCGAATTCGCCGCCGCGCTGAAGAAGGTCTCGCCGCAGGGACAAGAGCGGGCGAAGTCGACCGCCACCGACTTCGAGGCGATGTTCCTCAATTCGATGTTCTCGCAGATGACCTCGGGGCTCAAGGGCGATGGCCCGTTCGGCGAGACGCAGGGCACCGGCGTTTGGCGCTCGATGCTGACCGAGCAATATTCCAAATCGTTTGCGCGCGCCGGCGGCGTCGGCATCGCGACCGAAGTCTATCGCACGCTGATCCTGCAGCAGTCCAAAACCAAGAGTTAAAGACCAAGAGCTAGAGACCAGGAGCTAAAGGGGACGACATGAACGCACAGCCGCAACGGCAGGCTACCCTCTACCCCGCGGCGGCGAATGCCGCGGAAGCGCGCAAGCTCGCCGAGAATCTGATGGACGTCATGAGCGCGCTGTTGTCGGTGATCGAGGGCGAGACCGAGCTCGTGCGCGCCGGCAAGCTCAAGGAAGCGATGAAGTTCGAGCCGCAGAAGACCGAGCTGTCGCGCCGCTATGTCGTCGTGGTCGGCCAGATGAAGGCGAGCCAGAAATATCTGTCACAGGCAGCACCCGAGCTTCTGAAGACGCTGCACCGTCATCACGACGTGTTCCGCTCGATGCTGCAGGTCAATCTGACGGTGCTCGCGACCGCGCATGCGGTCTCCGAGAACATCGTGCGCGGCGTCAATGCCGAGATGCAGCGCCGCAACATGCCCAATACCTACACCGCCGCCGGCCGCCGTACGGCGCCGAGCCCGCGCCAGACCACGCCGCTGTCGGTCAGCCGCTCGCTGTAGCGGATGATCCGGAAAAGTGTGCAGCGGTTTTCCGAAAAGATCATCCGCAAGAAATAAATAGCGCATGATCCGACGCCGACAATTTTAGGCAAAATCGCGCGTTCGCGAGCACGCGCGATTAATCGCGTTCCCTAACAGAACGTTGAAAGCTCGCTTCTATTGTTGCGATCGGGACGGGTTGGGATTTGACTCTGGGTGCGGCTTGAGGAGGCTGCCATGAGCACGGATTTCAGCATCAGACCGGTCGGCGCACCGGCTCCATCGCCAATCGTACAGCCCGTCAGCCTGGCGGCGAACAGTGCTGTCCAGACCGACCTTCCCTCGAGCCAGAGCGTTACGGCTACCGACGCCTCTACCGTCACGCGCAACGACGCCCAGATCGTGAGCTTCGATATCTCGCACGAGGCGTTCTACGACCGCTCCGCGGGCTCGATGGTCTATCAGGTCGTCGACCAGAAGACCGACGAGGTCGTGGACCAGTATCCCGACGAGGCGGTGCTGCGCCGCCGCGCCTATTTCCATGCGCTGGACATGACAAAGGACGATCCGCCGCGCGCGATCCCAACCGATCGCGTCGCCTGATCCGCCCGCTTACGATACGCTTCCGTTTGCCATGTCGGGGTCGAATCACCTAGGAGATTACTGGTCTCCTGGAAAATTTGCTCATGAACCGCCGCGAACGTCGGCCCGCCGACCGAGATTCCGCAAAGGACTCGGAGGGTTCCGGCGCTTCCTTTGCCGCCGCACTCTGCAAGGCTGCCCATCACCACATGCAGGAAGGCCGGCAGCTCGATGCCCAGCTTTGTTGCAAGCAGGCGCTTGAGGCCGATCCCGATCACGTCGATGCCCTGCAGCTCCTGGGTCTTCTGGCCCTGCAGGCGAAGCAATACGACCACGCCATCGAGTGGGTCGCCCGCGCCAACCAGCAGGACGTCAAGACGGACCATCTCTACAGCCTCGGCATCGCTCTGGAACAGCAGGGGCTGCACGAAGCAGCCTTCAGGGCTTTCGACCGGGCGGTGCTGATCAAGCCCGGCAACGCCGAGCTTTGGGCCAGCCGCGGCAATGCACTGGCGAACCTGTCGCGGCCGGAAGAATTGCTCACAAGCTACCGGCGCGTCCTGGAGCTCGAGCCACGTCAGACCGACGCGGCGTTCCGGTGCGGGCTCTTGCTGCTCACGCTCAAGCGGCCGGACGAGGCCCTGCCCTATTTCAACCTGAGCGACGAGCTTTTCCCGAACCACGCCATGGTGCTCGAGCAGCGCGCGCTTGCGCTCTATCAACTCAGGAAGTTCGAGCAAGCCCTGGCGGATAACCGGCGGGCCCATGCGCTCAACCCCGCCAGCGCGGAGATCTGCAATAATATCGGCGCTTGCCTGCAGCCGCTGCACCGCGATGAGGAAGCGCTGCCATGGTTCGACAAGGCCATCGCCCAGCGGCCGGATTTCATCGTGGCGCTGATCAACAAGGCGCGTTCGCTCACGCAGTTGCTGCGGCTCAACGAGGCGATGACGATCTACCATCGGGTGCACGCGATCGATCCCGGCAACGCCGACGCCATCTGGAATTCGGCTCTGCTTTGCCTGATGACCGGGGATTTCGAGTCCGGTTGGGCGGGCCGCGAGATACGCTGGCGCGCCCATATGCGCCCGCCCTACCCGCATTTCACCGAGCCGATGTGGCGCGGAGAGGAAGACATCGCGGGCAAGACCGTCCTCGTCTATGCGGAGGAAGGCAATGGCGACACCATTCAATTCGCGCGCTACGCGCCGATGCTGGCCGCGCGCGGCGCGCGGGTGATCCTTGCCGTGCAGGACGCATTGCAGCCGCTGCTGACAGGCCTGCCCGGCGTATCGCAGTGCATTGCGAGATCGGCGCCCCTGCCGGCGTTCGATTTCCACTGCCCGATCTGTACCTTGCCGTTCGCATTCGGAACCCGGCTCGATACGATCCCGTCCACGACGCCGTACCTGCCTCCGCCTGCGCAAGCCCACGTGCAGTCGTGGGAACAGCGGCTTCGGGACCGGCTTGGCCCGGACAGGAAATGCCGCGTTGGGCTGGTGTGGTCCGGCAACCCGAACCATGGCAACGATCACAACCGGTCGGTGCCACTACGCACGATTCTGCGCCTGCTCGGCGCCGACGCCAGTTTCATCAGCCTGCAGCAGCAGCCGACGGCCGACGACAAGCTGTTGCTCGAACAAGCCGGCGTCATCGACCTCGCCGCTGAGCTGTCCGATTTTGCGGAAACGGCGGCACTCGCGAGCTGCCTGGATATCGTGATCACCGTGGACACCAGCGTCGCCCATCTGGCCGGCGCGCTCGGACGTCCGACCTGGATCATGCTGCCGCATTCGCCGGACTTCCGCTGGCTGCTCGATCGCAACGACAGCCCATGGTATCCGACCGCGCGGCTGTTCCGGCTGAGCAAAAGCCGCGACTGGAACGAGCTGGTCGACCGGTTGCGGAGCGCGCTGGGCGCGCATGTGCTCGCGTTCAGACCGCCGCAGACCTAGGCTCGATCAAACGGCCGCGGCGGGCGTGCCTCAGCCGCGGCCGGCGAGGCCAGCTGCAATGTTGCAGTTGATCTCGATCAGCGACTTGAGCTTCGCCGGATCCGGTTCCATCTGCATCTCGATGGTCTGCTTCATCACGAACACGCCGATATTGGCGATGTTCTGGCGCACTTCCATCGAGTTCGGATTGTCGCTGGCTTCGGCGGCGGTGAGGAAGATCGACCACAGGCGGCGATTGAACATCAGCGCCTTGTGCAGGTTGCGGTCCGGGCCCTTCCAGTTGTTCTGGATTTCCTGGAGCTGCCGTGCGGCCTTCAGCAAGGCCTGCGCTTCGATTTCCCTGGGAGATGCCGTCGTTTGCGAAGTACGAGCATAGGCTTGAGCGGCATTAGACATTCAGAACCCCAGGATTACGCTAGACGAACGCGACGTGGCTGCCTGCGTTTTGTACGTGGTTGCCTTTAAAATATGGTTAGCGATAATTTCCGTAGATGTACGGAGCCGAAAAAATCATCACCAGCCATGCCTCGGTGTCGCACGGGCGGCATGAAAAAACGGCAGACTTTCGTCCGCCGTTTTGAATCTCTTTTATCTTCTAATTTAGCGGAGCAGCTGCAGCACGCTCGCCTGCGACTGGTTGGCGAGCGCGAGCGCGGAGACCGCGATCGACTGGCGGGTCGAGAGCGCCTGGCTGTTGGCCGCTTCCTCGTTGGTGTCGGCCAGCGTCAGGTTCGAGGCGCCGGTCTGCAGCACGTTGATCAGGTTCTTGTTGAAGTCCTGACGGATCTGCACGATCGAGAGGTTCGAACCGAGCGCGGAGGATTCGCCGCGCAGCGTGGTGGAGGCCGCATCGAGCGCGGTCAGTACCTTGTTCGCCGAATTGCTGTCCAGGAAGTCCTGTCCTGCGGTCAGGTTTGAAAGACCAAGGCCGGCATCGTTGAAGGTGACGCCGGTGATGCTGAGCGTTGACCGGCCGGTCTCGTTGAAGACCAGCTTCAGCGTGTCGCCGTTCAGGAGATTGACGCCGTTGAAGGAGGCGTCCTGCGCGGTCGTGTTGATCTGCGCCAGCACGTTGTTGTACTGCGAGACCAGGTTGGCGCGGGTCGCCTGCGAGTTGGGATCGATGATCGGCGCCGCCCCGACCAGGTTATAGAAGGCCGAGCCGCTCGCCGCAGCCGAGCCGGTGATCGAGCCGATCGTGGACGAGGCCGCGTCGTTCGACGTGACGAGGGTGATACGGCCGGTCGGGTCGATGCTGGCCTGCAGGTTGTTGCCCGCCAGCGCCGAGTTGAGTTGGTTCAGGTTCGATATCTGATTCGCCCCGAAGCCAAAGGTCAGGTTGGTCGCCGTGCCTCCGCCGGTGGGGTTGATTGTCAGCGTCTGGTTGATCAGGCTGTCGCCGATGGAGCTGAGGCCGAGCTTGGCCAGAGCCGAGCCGGATAGCGTCAGGCCGGTCGGGGTGGGATTGAAGCTGATCTGCCCGTTGGTGATGGTCGAGGAAGTGCCCGCCACCGCGTCGATCGCCGCGAGCAGGTCGCCGACATTGTCGCCGATGCCGATGCTGGTGCCGCTGGAGGTGGTAGCGGCCGTGAAGGTGAAGGTGGTGCCGTTCACGACCAGCGTATCGGTGGTGGTGAAGGCGCCGGAGAGGTCGTTCGACGAAGTGCCGGCGGTGCCCGATAGTTTGGTCGTGGTGGTAATCGCCGAAGGCGCGCTGGTATTGTCGTTGGTGATTTGGCTGCCCGTCACCGGAGCCAGTTGCGCGCCCAGCAGGTTGGTCGACGTCGCGTTGGTGAGAGCGACCGAGGTCACGTTCGATTTGGTCGAGTAACCGGTCGGGCTCTGCAGCACCTGGTTGGCGATCGACTGTGCGTTGGACACCAGGGCGGAGAGCGAAGTGAGGCCGGTGTTGGCCGCCTGCAGGATTTGTACGCCGTTGCCGATGCCGTCGAGCAGGTTGGCGATGTCACTGGCTCGGTTATTCAACGACTGCGCCGTGAAGAACTCGGTCGGGTTGTCGAGTGCCGTGTTGACCTTGTTGCCCGTGGCGAGGTCATTCTGGGTCGTTGCGAGCAGCGAGGCCGTCGACTGCAGCGCTAGCAGATTCTGGCGAACCGATGCCGTAAGCGTGATACCAGACATTGTCTCAAACCTTCCTAGTCTTAGGTACGCCTAGTTCTAGGGGAGACACGCTTAAATTATGGTTAATGCCGCTTTAAATTAATTGGTTAACGCTTCGTTACCGCCTCCGGGGGGTGCGCCAGTAATATGTGTGCTGACCGCAAAACGAAAAAAACGGCGGGGTTTCCCCCGCCGTTTTCCGTTTGTTTTGAGGTATTTGGATGCTTAGCGCAGCAGCTGCAGCACGCTCGCCTGCGACTGGTTGGCGAGAGAGAGCGCGGAGACCGCGATCGACTGGCGGGTCGACAGCGCCTGGCTGTTGGCCGCTTCCTCGTTGGTGTCGGCCAGCGTCAGATTCGACGAACCGGTCTGCAGCACGTTGATCAGGTTCTTGTTGAAGTCCTGACGGATCTGCACGATCGAGAGGTTCGAACCCAGCGTCGAGGCTTCGGCACGGAGCGTGGAAGAAGCGGTCGAGAGCGAGGTGAGCGCCTTGTTCGCCGAGTTGTTGTCCAGGAAGTCGGTACCCGAGGTCAGCGTCGTCAGGCCAAGGCCGGTCTGACTGAAGGTGACGCCGGTAATGCTCAGGGTCGACTTGCCGGTTTCGTTGAACACCAGCTTCAGCGTGTCGCCGTTCAACAGGTTGACGCCGTTGAAGGACGCGTCCTGCGCGGTGGTGTTGATCTGCGTCAGCACGTTGTTGTACTGCGACACCAGCGCCGCTCGCGAGGACTGCGAGTTGGGATCGACGACCGGACCCACCGCAGCAGACACACTGTGGAAGAGGCCGTTGGTGGCCGTAGACGCCGTGCCGCTGATCGCGGCGACCGTCGAAGAGGCCGCATCGTTCGTGGTGACGAGGTTGACCTTGCCGGTCGAGGAGTCGAACGTGGCCTGGAGGTTGTTGGCCGCCAATGCCGCGTTGAGCTGGTTCAGGTTCGAGACCTGGTTGGCCCCGTAGCCGAAGGTCAGGTTGGTCGCCGTGCCGCCGCCCGTCGCCGCAATGGTCAGCGTCTGGCCGGCGAGGCCGTCGCCCTGGGCCGAGAGGCCGAGCTTGGCCAGAGCACCAGTGGAGCCGGACAGCGTGATGCCGTTGGCGCCGCCGGTGAGGGAGATCGCACCGTTGGTGATCGACGAGCTGCCGCCCGTCACCGCGTTGATGGCGCTGAGCAGGTCACCGACGTTGTCACCGATGCCGATGCTGGTGCCCGTAGAGGTGGTGCCGGCCACGAAGGTGAAGGTCGTGCCGTTCACGGTCAGCGTATCGGTGGTGGTGAAGCCGCCGGAGAGGTCGTTGGACGTGGTGCCCGCGGTGCCCGACAACAGGGTCGAGGAGCTGATCGCCACCGGCGTGTTGTTGTCGTTGGTGACGACACTGCCGGTCACGTTCGACACGGAGGCGAGCAGGTTCGTCGCGCTCGCGCCGGTGAGCGCGTTCGAGTTCACGTTCGACTTCGTGGAGTAGCCGGTCGGGGTCTGCAGCACCTGGTTGGCGATCGACTGGGCGCTGGCGACCAGGCTCTGCAGCGAGGTGATGCCGGTGTTGGCGGCCTGCAGGACCTGCACGCCGTTGCCGATCGAGTCGAGCAGGTTGCCGATGTCGCTGGCGCGGTTGTTCAGCGACTGGGCGGTGAAATAGTTGGTCGGGTTGTCGAGAGCAGAGTTGACCTTGTTGCCGGTGGCGAGGTCATTCTGGGTGGTGGCGAGCAGCGAAGCCGTCGACTGCAACGAGAGCAGGTTTTGGCGGACTGACGCCGAAAGAACGATACCGGTCATTTTCATACCTTTCTGGTGTGAAACACAGCGTACTTCCCCGACCTTCTTGGTCAGGTGACCTCGCGACGGTCGTCTGAAGTGGCTAAGAAAACATGAAGTGGGAGGCCCCGCGTGATTCCGGCAATTAAGCAAACCGCACGGCGGACGTGGTCAGGCGCCATCGGGGCGCCGGCAAAAGCCATTGATCCCATTACAATTTTTTCCGCGCTGGTGCGCGTTTACCAAGCGTTAACCTTGATCGGAAAGGATCGCCTCGGATTGGCGAAAAGGCACAGGCACAGGTTGCGCCAGCCGCCTGCGCTTTCGAATTCGCTGTAGTGGATCGCCGGCGTCTGAAGCGGCAACGGAGAACAATATGGCCCTGAAAGTCGAGCTCAAGCCGCACGAACGGATCATCATCGGTTCCTGCGTCGTCACCAACACCGATCAGCGCGCGCGCCTGTTGATCGACGGCGACAATATTCCGATCCTGCGCGAGAAGGATATCCTGACGCCGGAGACGGCGAACACGCCCGCCAAGCTCGTCTATCTGGCGGTGCAGCTCATGTACATCTCACCTACTCCCCACGACAGCCACGGCACCTACTTCAATCTCTTGCGCGACATCGTCGTCACCGTGCCGAGCGCCTGGCCGATCATCGAGGGCATCAACAATTGCATCCTGAGCGGCGATCTCTACCAGGCGCTGAAGGAAGCCAAGAAACTGATCGCCTACGAAAAGAAGCTGCTCGACCAGCACGCCGAGATCGAGGCCAACCGCCAGGCCGAAGCCGAGCGCCGCTCCGCCTGACAAAAGAAACGGCCGGATCGACCCGGCCGCCGCCCGCTCACATCGCAAGCGACGGCGGCTCGATGGCTTTGAGCTGATCCGGCGAGGCCTGCGTCCGACGCGCCCCGAACTCCAGCACCGCGGCCACCAGCCGGTCGATGTCGCCGACATCGGTGCGGTGATTGACGATGGCCGCGCGGATCGCAAGCCGGCCGTCCAGGACTGTCGTCGACGGCGCGGCGATCCCGGATTCCTGAAGATTGATGACGATCTCGCCATTGACCGCGTCGGCATCGCCAGCGCGATAGCGGAAGCAGACGATGTTGAGACCGGCCGGCGCCAGCAGCTCGAGCCGCGGCTCGGCCACGACCCGCGCCTCGAGATAGCGGGCGAGCGCGCAGCAGCGCGCAATGACGGCGCCTAGCTTTTCGGTGCCATAGGTCTTCAGCGTGAACCAGGTTTTCAGCGCCCTGAATCCGCGCGACAGGTCCGGGCCGAGATCGCATGGCCAGGATGACCCGGCGGCGAGCCCGCGCGTCTCGCGGCGCAAATAGGCCGCGGGTGCGGCGAAGGCGTCGCGATGCTTCTCCCCGTCGCGCACCATGAGGAAGCCGGCGTCGTAAGGCACCTGCCCCCATTTGTGGAAATCCAGCGCGATCGAATCCGCCTGCTCGATGCCGGCAAGATGCGGCGCGAGCTCGGGCGAGAGGATCGCAAGCGCACCAAAAGCGCCGTCGACGTGAAACCACAGTTCCTCGTCGCGGCACAATTGCGCCGATCGCCCGGAGATCGTCGATCGCGCCGATATCGACTGTGCCGGCGGATGCCACCACCAGGAACGGATCGAGGCCAATGGCGCGGTCGCGCGCGATCTGGGCGCGCAATGCCGCGACGTCCATGCGGTGCGCGTCGTCGACGGCGATGCAGCGCAGTGCATCGCTGCCGAGACCCGAAATTTCCATCGCCTTGGTGATGCAGCCATGCGCCGCCTTCGACGTGTATGCCACGAGCAAGGCGCCCGCCTCGCCGACACCGCGCTGCCGTGTTTCTCTTCCGAGCGCAGATGTACGCGCCACCAGCACCGCCATCAGATTGGCCATCGATGTGCCGGTGACGAAAATGCCGCTCGCGCCCGCCGGGAAGCCGAACATCTGGCGGGTCCATTCGACGATCTGCCGTTCGACCTCGATCGGCATATGGTCGCGGCCGCCGAGATTGGCGTTGAGCCCGGCCGCCAGCATTTCCGCGAGCATGCCGACGGGAGAGCCGCCGCCATGCACCCAGCCCATGAAGCCCGGATGCACGTTGCCGGTCGTATAGGGCATGACGAAGTCGGTGAACATGCGATAGACGTCGCCGAGATCGGACGGCTTTTGCGGAAGCTGCTCGCGAAACTGCGCCCGCACCGCATCGGGAATCGGCTGCCAGACTGGACGCTCGCGGATCGTTGCGATGTAGTCGATCATGTCATCGAGCATGCGATGACCCTGGGCGCGGAGTTCGTCCCAGTCTTGCGGATCGAGCGTCTCGCTCGCCTCGGCCGGCAGCGGCGCGTGATGGCGCGGCATGGTCACGCTGCCTGCTCCCGCCTCTCCGCGGCATGCCGCACCAGCATGGCGGCGAAGGCGTCGAAGATCTTGCGCATCTGCGGCGGCTTGTAGGGAAAGACGTGGGCGTGATCCATGTTGTGCACGACGGCGGTATTGTCCGCCTCGAAGATCAGCAGCGAGCCGTCCCAGGTTTCCGCGCAGTCGATGGTGAAATATTCGAGCCCGACGCGCTCGGCCAACGCGGCGAGCGCGCTCTGGTGCCGCCGGCCGAAGCCGATGTCGAAGGTGCGCATCCAGGTCTCTTCCTCGCGGCGCTTCTCCTCGCTCTGCGACATGCCGGCGTTGAGGTACCAGATGTCCCAGCGGTCGGCGATCGCCATGTGGCAGGCATAGGGCGCGCCATCGATGAAGACGATGCGGTATTTGCGGAACTGTTCGTCCTCGCTCGAATAGTCGACAAAGCGCGAGAGGAAGAACAGCTCTTCCTCGCGGCCTTCGAGATAGCTTTCCAGCGCCTGCCCATCGTCGAGCTTCGCAAGCCCCGAACCGGCATGCGAGCCGCGCGGCCGGATGATGACGGGAAAGGCGAGACCGGCTGCGATGTCGGCGAGTTCCTCGGGCGATTGCACGACATCCAGCAGGCGCTCGCGCGTGACCACGAGCGTGGCCGGGATTTCGAGACCGTCGATGCCGTCAAGCAGGCGGTGCAGCTTGTCGCGGTCGAGACTGCCGACCAGGTTCGGCGGATTGAGCAGCGGCCGCGGCCAGTTCGGCGCGGCGGCATCGATCTTGCGCAGCGCGTCGCGGCAATCCTCGGAGTCGGAGGCGATCACGATGGCGGCGTCATGCTCGGGCAGCGGCGACGGCAATTCGTCCTCGCCGGTCACATAGAGGATCATCAGCTCGATGCCGGACTCCTCCAGCAGGAATTCGATCGGCGTATTGCTGCCCATGTCGGTCGCCGCCGCCAGCGCCAGCACGCGCAGCCGCGGATTGTTCGTCGCGCAGGGCGAGCGGAACAGCCGGTGCGAGCGCAGCACCTCCTGCTGGATGACGAGGCCTGCCTGCTTGTCGCCGAGCAGCTGCGCGATCAGCGAGAGATCGATCCCCTCCCCCGCGTTCGCCGTGCCGTTCAGCAGCTTGGCGATCAACTCCGTCCATTTGGGGCGAAGGTCGCGTCCGTCAAAGGCCATCTTGGCCAGTTTGGCCATACCGATACGATCGGCGCATTCCGCGCGCGCCGCTTCCGACAGTTCGAGCGCCCTAGATTCCATGTGACAGCTCCGCAAATCCCTTATCGGCCACGTGCGCCAGCGTGAGTTCGATCTTGGCGACGATCTCGGCCACGCAATCGAGTTCAGCCTGCAGGTTTCGTCGTGCGACGTCCGCGTTCGGCGCCCAGGTTTCGGTGACGACGCGCGCGCCGGCGCAAAGGCGAAGCACGGCGGTAGGCGCGGCATCGGTCCGCTCGATCCGCACCGGCTGACCGACGAGACAGCGGCGCGCGGCCAGATCGCGGTCGGAGGCGCTGCGGCCGATCACGTCGCCCAGATCCTGGGCCAGCGCATTGTAGAGGGCGCGACATTCATGCGACGAAAACGTGCCGCCTTTGCCTTCGATCGTGAACGGGAAGATCGTGGGCGCGCAAAACTCCTCGTCGTCGGCGTCAGCCGGACTGACGTCCGAGCCGATCAAGCAAAGCTGCGGCGACAGCGCGATCAGGTTCTCGACGCTGGCGCGAAACTCCCGCAACGCCATCACCCGCCAAGCGTCCGGCACCTGGTAATAGGCGCCGATTTCCTCCAGCGCCGCTTCCCAGCGCAGCCACTGGCCGAGATTGGCGCGGCTTTCGAAATGCGAACGCAGCCTCCAGCCCTTCGGCCAGTCGCTGCGGTTGGCATAGTCGCGCATGCCCGCCGCGTTTCCCTCGCGCCCGTCGAGCGACCGCGCCAGCCGCGACGGCACGAGCACCGCGCCGCTGAACGCCGGCCCACCGAAGAATTTCGAGCCTGACACCAGCACCATGTAACCGCGGTCGAGACAGGCGCGCAGCCGGCCGCGGCCAAGCCGCATCTGGCAGGCGTCGACGACGACCTGAACCTTGTCGGGCCAGCGCCGCGCGATCTCGTCGAGACAGGCGCCGCTCGGCGCGCGCCAGCCGAGCTTGGAGGCATCCATGATCTGCAGCAGGACGGGCGCGCCGCGCGCGAGCGCTGATTCGACGGCTTGAAGCACCGCGAGATCGATATCGGCGCGCGGCCTCAGGCCGGTCGCATCCGCAAGCGGCAGCGTGATGCAGTCTCCCGACAGCCCTGTGATCGGCGTGTCCTTGCGCACCGTTACGCCGCTTGCCGTGAAGCGGTTGAAGTGGCGTCCGCGCGCGCTGTAGGCCGTTCCGCTGCCGGTCTGGTCGGAGCCGACAATGATGGTCGTGAGCCCCTCGCCGAGCAACAGGCGGGCGAGGAACAGCGCATGGAGCTGCGAGTCCGTGCCCGACGGCGAGAAGACGACGTCCACGTCGGCAGCCAGCGCGAGATGCGTCTTGAGTTCCTCGCGCATCTCCTCGATGCGGGTTTCCAGCGCCTCTTCGAGGCCGACGGCGATAGCAAGCCGCATCAGCTCCTCGCGGGCGAGCCCGGCCCGCCCATAGGCGCGTTCGGAAATCGCAGACGCCGTGCTCGAGGCAAAACTCCATGTCTGCGGCGAAGGCATCACACCGCAGCCGTAATCATTGACGCGGCTGATCGGGTCGAGCATCAGCCTGGGATCGCCGCCGCAGGCGAGCAGATCATCGAGGGTCGCGAAGAGATCACGCAGGCCCCCGTTGAACGCGGGAAACCCCGGTTGCTCCAAAATCTGCTGGCGGGGACCGGCGAACGTCATTTCCGGGAGCTCTCTTTCAGGCCGCATCCGCCGCCGCAGCCGACCCCGACGCAAATTGCGAGGCGATGTCGCCGCGGAAGACCGACGGCCCGACATGGTCGAGCCGGCTTTCGAGATCGGCCCAGATCTCGCCGCCGATATCGGTCCAGCGCTTGCAGAAGGCAAAGTCCTCGCTGAGATAGGTGCCGGTGGCCGGATCGATCATGCATTCGAACAGCGCGAAGCGGTTCCGGCTGCCGGCCAGCGCGTCGAGCGAATGCTCGCGCAGGAACTGCAGCGACGCATAATCCGGATGCGCGCACATCTTCTCCAGCACGTGGCGGCGGATCATCAGGAAGCCGGTGCCGGCATAGCGCACCCGGGTAAATCCGTTGTTGACCTTGACCTGGTCCGGATCGTGGAGCTCGAGCACGTAATCGAGCGAGGCCGAAGCGAGGTTCGGATGGCCCGAGGCCACCACGCGCTTCACCTTTTCCCAGTTGACCTGCTTGATCGGATAGCAGCCGGCCACGACGTCGGCGCCGGATTCGATCAGGCGGAACACCTGCTGCGGGGTGAAACCGATGTCGGCATCGACGAAGAGAAGATGGGTGGCGGCGGGATCGTCGAGGAACAGCGTCACCAGATTGGCGCGCGCCCGGGTGATCAGCGCGTCGCCGTCGCGCAAATGGACCTTGAGATTGACATTGGACAACTTCTGGATCGCCTGCTGCAGCATGAAAAGCGAGCTGGCATAGACGGTCGAGATCTGCCCGCCGAAGCAGGGCGTCGCGATCGTGAGGTTGAAACGTTCGGTCATTGATTGGCTCCGAAGCAGCCGGCGGGGCGCCGCACTTCTCACCAATTAGTAAATAGACGTGGTTAACGAAAACCTAACACCCCGCCCCGTTACGCCCACTCCGTTACACCGGCAGGAACTTGGTCAGGCTAAGCTGCGAGAGCATGGCCGTGGTCTGGTAGGAGGCCTGCAGGCTGTTCTGCAACGCCAGGATTTCGCTCGCGACCTGGTTCTGGTTGATGCCTTCGGTGTTGGAGACCAGGTCCTGCAGCGCCGACTGGGTCTGGGTCTGCCGGGCGGTGGCATCCTTCATCGTGTTTTGCGCGCTGGCGAAGTCGGTCTGGATGTCCTGGATGGTCTGCTGGCCCAGCTGCGGTGTCAGATTGGCGGCGATACGCTGGCTCAGCGCGTTCGCGGTTGCGGGCGAGTTTGTGCCTGTCGGCGATACCGTCACCGCCGCGTAGGTCGCGATCGCCTGGATCGCCTGGCGGAGCGCCTGCTCGTTCGCCTGCGCGCCGAACTGTACCGCCTGCGAGGAATCGACGCGCACCGTCGCCGTCGACCGCGCCGAACCGGGTCCGGAATTGCCGGTGTACCATTTCACCGTATTGGCCGATCCGTTGACGAGGCTGGTCGCCGACGACAATGGCGAGCCCGAAACCCGCAGCGGCGGCTGGGCGGCGGTCACGGTGGGGCTGCTGGTGAAACCGAGCGCGGCAATCGCGCCGGCGGGGTTGGTCGTGATCGAAAGCGCCGAGGCGTTGTCGGTGTTGATGGTGATCACGCCGCCATGGACGGTCGACGGCGTCGAGGTGCCGGTGATCTGGTCGATCTTCGACAGCAGCGTCTGCACGCTGTCGGTGCTGCTGATCTGGTTGCTGCCGGTGGCGGGTCCGCTGACGAAACTCAGCGTCGTGCCGTTGATGGTAATAGTATCGCCGGGCGCAAAGCCGGGCGACAGCGAGTCGCTTCCTGTCGAGCCGGACAGCGCCGTCGCACCGGTGATTGGCGCCGGGGGGACGACCTGGTTGTTGACCGCCGCGTTGCCGATCGCCGAACTGTCGGTGTTGAAGAAATTGTCGCCGGCCTCCACGGCGGAGGCCGCGACCAGCGAGCTGTTGGCAAGCGTCGAGATCGCCGTGCTCAGCGCGTTGCTGAAATTGGTCGCGGTCTGGGCCGTCGTCGTACCGATGGCAAAACTCCCCGTCGGCACCGGGTTCGCGCTGCTCGCGGTCAATGTGAAGGAATCGGTGGTGCCGTCGGGCTCGTTGAAGGTGACGCTGATCGCCTCGCCGGGATTCGGATTGCCGCCGGCGAAATCGACCGAGAACGCCGCCGGCGAGCCTGAAGGACCGGTGACGGTCGCATTCGTCAGATTGGAAGTGACCGCGTTCAGCTTCAAACCGAAGGGCGAGCCTGCGACGTCTTCACCCACCGTCGTGATTGTCGCCGATGGCGGCGGTGGTGTCGGCGGTGCCGGCGCTGCCGTCGGCGGCGTGAGGACAAGCCGGCCCATGCCGTTGGCACCCTGATCGGCCTGCAGCCGCTCCGCGATCACCTGCTTCAGGCCGGCCTGGCTTGCCGTGCCGTTCATGATGTCGTCGGCCGAGGCCACTGCCGGCGTGCTGATGGCAGTCCCCGAGTAGATGTAGCGGTTGC
This sequence comes from uncultured Alphaproteobacteria bacterium, assembly GCA_963802585.1. Lineage (GTDB taxonomy): Bacteria > Pseudomonadota > Alphaproteobacteria > Rhizobiales > Xanthobacteraceae > Bradyrhizobium. Next base: position 411,081 of record CAWDJS010000009.1, read on the forward strand.
CGACCTGGGTGTTGAGGATGCCGACCATCGCGGAAAGCTCGGATTGCGCGTTCTGCTGGCCGATGGTCTGACCGGTGGAGGTCAGGTTCTGCGGCGAGCTGTTCGCGCTGCTTTGCACCTGGCTCGTGATGGACGACATCGATTGCAGCCCGGTATTGGCGGCCGAGATCACCGTGTTGACGTTGGTCATCGTGGTGGTGAAGGCCGCGATGTTCGACAGCTGCGCGCGTGCCGCGATCGCAAAGCCCTCGTCGACCCCCATGCCGGCGTAGTTGCTCGACTTGACGCCGCTCGAGAGCTGCGTCGACAGGTTCGACAGCTGGCTGTTGATGTTCTGCACGGAAAGTCCGAGCAGAGAAGAGGAGTAGTTGATACTGCTGACCGACATCTTACGCGTCCTATACTTGAGCCTGCAGCAAGCTTTGCATCATGCTTTGAACCACCGACATGATGTGGGCATTGGCCGCATAGGTATTTTGCACCTGGATCAAATTCGCCATCTCGGTGTCGATGTTGACACTGGAGGTCGAGTCGAATTTCTGCTGCAGCGTGTTGACGACCACGCTCTGGCCCTGCTGCAATTGCGTCGCGAGCGTGGAGGCATTGCCCTGCTGGCTGATGAACGATTGCAGGTAGTTCGAGATCGAGCCGGTGAAGGGTTGCGCGGCCGAGCCGAGCCCGGTCGACGGCGAATAAGTGAAGCGTCCCGAAGTGAGCTGCGTGAACAGGAAATCGGAGCGGGTATTGTCGCCGGCCGGGGTCTGCGGCGAGGTCGAGTAGATGCTGAGCGCCGACGGATTGTTGACGACCGCCGGGTTGATGCTGATGCGTCCGGCCAGTCCCGTCAGTTCCGGACCGGTCCCGGTGTATTGCCCGGTGTAGGGCGAATTGCCGTCGGTGAACAGCGCGAGCTGCGGGATGCCGCTCGCGACCGCCGTGCTCGTGGTCGTCGATGAGGCGGCGTTCACGGTCGCCGTCGCCGAACCCACGATGTTCAGCGTCGATCCGGTGTTGGAGAAAACGAGGCCGCTCGAGCCCAGCGCCGTGTTGAGCTGCGAAACGACGGAGCCCATGCCAAGCGAGAAATTGGCCCCGACCAGAAGCGGATTGGCATTGGCGCCGTTCTGCAGCGGCAACGCCGTCGGATCGGTTACATTGACGATCGAAATCTGGTGCTGCGCATTCGACGAGTCCGTATAGGTCAGGTTGATGGTGTTGCCCGCCAGCACATTCGTGGTGTTGACGCCGAAGCCGGCCGGGGGACCGGTGATCGCCGTGCCCGCGGTGGTGACGTCGGAGAGCGAGGACGCGAGCGTCGCCGCCAGCTGGTCGACCTGGGTCTGTGCCTGCGGAAGCGTCTGGTCGCGCAGCTTGAGGTCGGCCGCGATCTGGCCCGAGCTCAGGACGTTGTTGGAGACGACGTCGATTGCGGCGCCGTTCGGCAGCTTGACGTTGAGCGAGCCGACGCCGTTCTTGGCAGGATTGGCATTGTAAAGAGAAGTGGCGGTGAGCGAACCGGGCGAGGTGTAGGTGAAGCTCGACGCCAGACCTGCACCGACCAGCTGGATTCCGGAATTGGTGAAGATGTTGGTCTGGTTCGAGGGATCCGTGACCACGCGGATATCGACCAGCTTGGAGAGGTCATTGATGGCATTGTCGCGCTGGTCCGCCAGCGTCGCCGCCATCGGGTCGGTCGGGCTCAGGCCCTGCAACTGGCTGTTGATGGTCGCGATCTGGCTCATATCGGTGTTGGCCTTGCTGGCCGAATTGCCGATATCCTGCTCGACATTGGAGCGCAGCGCCTGGATGCCCTGCGTGGTCGAGTTGAGCTGGCCGGCAAGCGCCTGCGCCGCCGACAGCGCCACGCCTTGCGCCGAGGAATCGCCGGGGCTGTTCGACAGCGACTGCAGCGCGGTGGTGAAGTTGTTGAGCGCGTTTTCCATCGTGCCGTCGCCGCCGGGCGTGCCGTAGACGCTCTGCAACTGGCTCAGGAAATTGGCCATCTGGTTGGCATAGGAGCCACCCGAGGTCTCCGTGCGCAGCTGGTTCTGCACGAAGGTGTCGAGCGCGCGGTTGACGCCGGTGACCGTGACCGACGAGCCTACGGTGCCGCTCGAGACCTCGATCTGGTTCGGGTTCTGGTTGACATAACCAGGCGTCTGCGCATTGGAGATGTTCGACGAGATGATCGACAGCGCAGCCTGGTTGGCGCGCAGTCCCGACATCGCACTGGCAAGGGCTGAACTCAAACCCATGTTATTTGCCCGCTTTCACTGGACCTGACCGCGTGCGCGCCACCGATCAGCGCAGCACGTTCAGAAGGTCCTGAACCATGTTGTTCGCCGTGGTGATCACCTTGGTGTTCGCCGAATAGGCCTGCTGGGTGACGATCAGCTTGGTGAATTCGTCGGCGATGTCGGTGTTCGATCCTTCCAGCGAGGAGCCGGAAATGGTGCCGGAAGCGCCGATGATCGCCGGGCCCGACTGGTCGGTCACCTGATAGGCGCCGCCGTCGAGCGCCTTGAGGTAGTTGGTGCCGTTGAAGTGCGAGAGCGTCACCGCGGCCAGATCGATGTTCTGGCCATTGGAGAAGGTACCGACCACGATGCCGCTGTTGTTGACGGCGACCGACTGCAGCTGGCCGGCGGCAAAGCCGTTCTGGGCGATGGTGTTGATGGTCGCAGCGCCGGCCGAGCTGGCAAATTGCGTCAGCGCACCGGTAGTGATGTTGACGGTCAGGTTGCCGATGGCCTGCCCGTCTACCGACACGCTGGGAATGCTGATCGCCGTGCCGCTCGGGGACGACAGCGCGCCGTTGGCGTTGAAGACGAAGTTCGTGCCGGTATTGATCCAGGCTGCCGTGTTGCCGGTCGCGGTGGTGGAGGTCTGGTAGAACAGGTTCCAGGTGTCCTGATGTCCGCTTCCGAGCGAAGCGCTGTCGGTCTTGGCCCAGCGCAATTGCAGATTCACCGGCGTGCCCGCCGCGTTGTAGGTCGTCACCGCGCCGCCGGAGATGGATTCGTTCGTGAAAGTCTGCAAATCGTTGCCGACCACGACACCTGTGCCGACGTTGGTGCCTGCCGCGCGCGACAAGGTAAACGTCGGGGTGAAGCCGAGCGCCGTCATGGCGGTCGTGGCGGTGCCCGCGCTGGCATTGATCGTCAGATTCTGCACGGTGCCGGTGTGCATCGTGATCGCGCCGCCAGTGAGGGTCGGCGTGACGCCGGTGATATTGCCGATCGCGCTCAGCAAGGTGCCGACGTTATCGTTGACGTTGATCTGGTTCTGGCCGAGGTTGGTGGCGCCGCTGGTGAACGAGATGACCGTGCCGTCAACCGTGATGGTGTCGCCGGGAGCGAACCCCGCGGCCAGCGAGTCGCTTCCGGTCGTGCCCGACAGGGCGGTGGCGCTGGTAATCAGGCCCGCCGTTGGTGTCACCTGGTTATGGACGACGCTGCCAGCGGCGGAGGCGTCGACGGGCGGCGCCGGTGAGCCGATCGGCAGTGGATTGGAAGCGAAATCGGAGGGGTTGATGCCGCCGTCCGCGGTGATCGTGCCGGAGGAAGCCGACGAGCTTGCCGGCGTCTTCGGCTGGGTCGGCAAGTTCGCGGCATAGGTGACGGCGGTGGTCGCCTGCGCCGGAATGAAGTTGTTCTGGAATTGCAGCACCTGCGGCACGTTGCCGGTCGGGTTGCCGGTCTTGGCGTCGACGGTGACGCCCATCAGGTAATAGCCGGCGCCGTTGACCAGGTTGCCGTTGGCGTTGACCTGGAAATCGCCGCGGCGGGTGTAGTCGGTGACGCCGTCGAACACCGGCACGTTGTCGGTGATCGAGGTCGGCTTCTGCACCGAGAAGAAGCCCTCGCCGTTGATCGCCATGTTGGTGGAGACCGTCGTCGCCGACACCGTGCCCTGGGTGGTGATGGTGGCCTGCGAGAAAGCGTCGACGCCGCCGGCGACCTGGCGATTGGGCGTTGTCGCGTCCGGGACCAGGTCCTCGAAGGAGGTGCCGATGCCCTTGTAACCGGTGGTCGAGGCGTTCGCGATGTTGCCGGAGATGTTCTGCAGCGCGAAGGATTGCGCGCGCAAGCCGCCGACCGAGGTGTTCAGTGCGTCGAAGATACCCATAACATTGTCTCCACGTTGATCCGGCGGCCAGCCCGAGGGATCAGCTCGAGGCTTAGAGGCCGCAGCAATTCGCGGAAGGCAGTCGCAAGCGCTATGCCAACATGGAAAAACGTTTCAAATCAGATACTTGAATGAAAATGCCCCGGCCAAATGACCGGGGCACAATTGCCGGGCGGGCAACAATTGCCGGGCTGGAACGGCAATATGGTTGAACTGCCAGTCGGCGCTCAAAAGGCATCAGGCCACCGTCGTGCGCCGTGAAGGACCCGCAAGACCTGGATCGTCTTGCCGACCACGCGGTACGGAACGATGTAGGGCGTCCTTGGGATCACCAGCTCGCGTGTCTCCGGAACTCGACCTGGCCGTCCCATGCCCGGGTTCTCGGTGAGCAACGTCTCAACATTGCGGATGATGTGGAGCGCAACACGTTGTGCCGCTGCTGGATTGTCCTGCTCGATGTAGACCCGCAGGGCCAAGAGGTCTGCAACCGCCTCCGGCGACCAGATCGGATTCACGACGTCTTGGGCGCTGGCTTCTCGTTCGCGCTGCCCCAGGAAGCGACCCAATCCTTGACTGAGTCATGCGAAATGCCCTCACCGCGATCAAGGGAAGCGATGGCGCGCTTGATGCCGTCGACCTGCCATTCATTGATTTCGAGGTATTCGTTGATCGCTTCCGCCGCCAGAAAAGAAGGGCTGCGTCCAGTGCTCTCAGCCAAACGTTCCAGCCTCTCCTTCACGTCCGTATCGACGCGTACAGTGAAGGTTGTTGAGCTCATGATCGCTGGTCCCGCAAAACGTATCGTTGATTGTGTACAACATAGCACAAGCGGTAGAGATTCACTGCCGCTCCGATTCACGTCGGGAGGGAAGTAGCTCCCTCAGCTCGCCTGCGGCCCTGCCGGGTGGAACACCAGCGCGTAGCCGTCCATACAGTAGCGCAGGCCGGTCGGCTTCGGGCCGTCGTCAAAGACGTGGCCGAGATGGCCGCCGCAGCGGCGGCAATGCACTTCGGTACGCAACATGCCGAAGGTGCGGTCCGAGGTGGTGCCGACGGCGTTTTCGAGCGGCTGGTAGAAGCTCGGCCAGCCGGTGCCGCTTTCGAACTTGGTCTCGGAAGAGAACAGCGGCAGGTCGCAGCCGGCGCAGGCGAAGGTGCCCTTGCGATGCTCCTTCAGAAGCGGGCTCGAACCCGGCCGCTCGGTGCCCTCCTTGCGCAGAATGTCATATTGCTGCGGCGTCAGCTGCGCGCGCCACTCGGCGTCGGTCTTCTCGATCTCGAACTTCTCGGCGGCCTTGGCGGGCGAAACCCTGAGCCAACGGAAGGCGGCTAGCCCCAGCAGGCTGGCGACAGAGGCAAGCAGAATACGGCGGTCAATCATGATGGTCTCCGTGACTGTTCGCCATCAAATACGGGAATCCCTGAAGGACGTTACACCGCTTCGCGAAGATTATTCTCAACTTTATGCGAGCGGTATGAGTGCTCGCGCATGATCCGGACCCGTAGGGCCGCGTTAGCGCAAAGTGGGCACCGGTTTTCCGAAAAGATCATGCGCAAACAAGAAACTAGAGCGCGATGATCCCATCGCGCTCTAAGCCCCCTCGCCTTCCCCGTGATCGGCCGGAACGGGCGCCTCTGGCTGCGGCGGTGGCGTCTGCTGCGGCCTGACCGGACGCGGGCGACCCGGCGGCGGGCGGCCCGGCGCGGACCGGCGGACCGCCGGACGGATGCCGGCCTGGCGGTTGGCCTCCGCGAGCCTGGCCTCGCGGATGCGGTCCTGGACACGCACCCGCTCGCGGTGACGGGCGAGCGCGCCGACTGCCGCCGAAGCACCCCGGCTCCACAGCCCGACGAAATATCCGGCGACACGGCCGGTCGGCCCACCCGCCCACACCAGTTCGAATGGCGAGAACAGCCGCCAGCGCTCGTCGCCCCACAGGATGCTGCGCGCGATCAGCTGGCCGGCCATCGCCGAGGTGTTGAGGCCCTGGCGGCCAAAGCCGCTCACCACCCACAGGCCTTTGCGCAGCTGGCCGATCTGCGGCATGCCATGCACGGTCTGTCCGATCGCCCCGCCAAACGTCTCCGATATCTCGACCCGGCCGAGTGTTGGAAAGATGGTCCGCATTCTCCGGGCGATGGCGCCGGCAAAACGTTTCGGGTTGGCCGCCCAGGTGGTTTCCGGGCTTGCCCACATCAGCCGGTCGCCATCGACGATGCGGAAATGATCGATGTTGTCGGTGTCGCTCACCGATCCCCTGAACGCGATGACCTCGCTGAGCCGATCGCCGAGCGGCGCGGTGACACCGGCATACCGCCAGATCGGCAGCAATGTCTCCGAGAGCCGCCGGAGCGGCGCGCCGAGATGGATATTGCCCGCCAGCACGATATGCGAGGCGCGCAGCCGCGCCGATGGCGTCACGATGCGCTTGCGGATGCCGGAAGGATCGATCGAGACCACCGGCGTATCCTCGAAGATCCGCGCGCCGGCCCGCCGCGCCAGCGAGGCGAGGCCATGAACATATTGGCGGCCGTCGATCTGGAACGCTTTTGGATAGTAGACGCCGTGGAAATAGCGGTCGGTCTTGAGCTCATTGCGCACGCGCTCGACCTGCCAGCCCTCCACTTCCGTCCCGAAATCCTCGCTCAGCATCTGCAGCCGGCTGATCAGCTGATCGCCGACATCGACATTGGAGACTTCGAGCGCGCCTTCGCTCAAGCCGATGCCCGGCATCGATTGCTCGGTGGCGAGGCCGCGGACATATTCGCCGCCCTCCTTCGACAGCGCCCAAAGCTCGTTCGCATCCTCGAAGCCGACGCGTTCGATCAATTCGTGCGGCGAGAGCGCATAGCCGGGCATGACGGTGCCGAGCTGGTTGCCCGAAGCGTTCCAGCCGACATGCCGTCCTTCGAGCACGGCAACGCTGGCGCCCAGCCGCGACGCCTCGAGCGCGACGGTCAGCCCGGCAAGTCCGGCGCCGACGATGCAGATGTCGACGTCGAGGTCGAAGGAAAGCCGCGCGCGCTGTGCGGCGGCGTCGGGTCCCTCGTTTATGCCTGTGGAAGTCTCGCTCATGCCGTTTTCATGGAAACCTTTTCTTACGCAGCCTTTTCTTAAGGAGCCTTGTTCATACGAAGGCTTGGCGGCGTTGTCACCTTGTCCTAAGCGTGGGCTTGTAGATTAATGCGAGCCTCGAATCGAGATTGCCGCCCATGCGCCGTTTGATGCTGCTGCGTCACGCCAAGACCGAGACCGACGCGCCGTCCGGCCGCGACCAGGACCGCCGTCTCGACGATCGCGGCCAAAAGGACGCCACCGAAATCGGCGCCTGGCTCGGCCGCCATCCCCCCTTTCCCGATTTGGTTCAGGTTTCACCCGCCGTCCGGGCCAAGCAGACCTGGGAACGGGTCCAGGAGGCGATGAAGGAACACGCACCGGCGCCTCAGGTCGAGTTCTTGCCAGAACTTTACGGCGCCGATCCGGCGCAAATGTTGCAAACCATCCGCACCGCGTCCGTCACTGATCCCCGACATCTGATGGTGGTCGGGCACAATCCCGGCATGCACGAGCTGGCGCTGATGCTGACCGGCAGCGGCGCTGCTGCAGGGCGGCAAGCGATATCAGACAATCTGCCGACCTCCGGCCTCGCCATCCTCGACTTTGCCACTGATGACTGGAACGACGTGGCATTCCGCCGCGGCAAGCTCGTGCTCTTTGTCAGCCCGAAACTGCTGAAGCAGGCTTGAGGCGCGACTAAGGCGGTTGCGTCTGTTCGTGCTAAACTGATCGAAACAGGGAGGCGCAGATGTTCAAGTCCATTCTCGTGCCGATCGATCTGTCCGACACCGATCTGGCAAAGCCGGCGATTGCGACCGCGGCGACGCTGTCGCAGACCTGGAGCGGCACGGTACGCCTCTTGAACGTGCTGCCGATGACGCCGGTGATGCTGGCCGAATATGTCCCGGCCGATTTCGACGAGCAGCAACGCCAGAGTTCCGAAGAAGCGCTCGCCATCGTCGCCCGCGAATCCGGCATCGAGCCGGGGCGGATATCATCCGTGGTGCGCCAGGGCGGCATCTATCACGAAATCCTCGAAGAGGCCGCCGCCGTCAAGGCCGACCTGATCGTGATGACTTCGCACCGGCCGGCGATGAGGACCTATTTCCTTGGCTCCAACGCCGGCCATGTCGTACGCTACGCCAAATGTTCGGTGCTGGTGGTGCGGCATTAGGCGGAGTCCATCGTGAAAAACTGGTGGCGCAAATGGAGCCATGAAATCCCGCTCGCGTTCTCCGACGCGCTGTGGGAGGTCTGTGTCGTGCAATTCGCCGCTTTCCTCGATCGCCTCACCTTGCGCAAGGTGATCGAGTTCGTCGCCATCTTCGTGCTGGCGCTCGCTTTTGCACAGACCTTTCCGATCGACATCGCCTTCCTGTTCGCCGGCGATACGCTGATGTATCTGGAATTCCTGGTCGCAATCCGGCTTGCGGCCGGCAGGATGCATCTGCAGGAATTTCTGCGCTTCGCGCTGCGGCTTGCCCAGCTCGCGCTACGCGGCTTGCGCGCGGCGGTCCGGCAATCGGCGTTGCATCTTGCCAGACGACGCGAGCGACGGATTTCAACGCCGTCAACCAGGCCGCGCCGCACTTCGCAGAGTGCGGACGAAGAGCCAGCCTTCGCGGGCGCTTGGGGTACACTGGCGCTCGCCTAGCTCCACCCGCTTACGGCCATTCCGCGACAAAACCCTTCGCCTTGTAGGGCGCGATCTTGTCCCACTCGGCGAGCACGCGGCGGCGGAATTCGGGATGTTCGTGCCAGCGCTCGCGCGCGACCGCGAAATTGTCGACCGTGAGCAGCATTTTCTCGACGCCGGGCCAGTGCCGGTGCAGCGTCATCGCGTAGCGGCGGCCGGTCCAGCTGTTGCCGAGGCAGATCACGCTGCGGATGTTCTTCAAGCCGATCGCTGCGTCGATGACCGGCAACGAGAAGGTCACGTTCTCGCCGGTGTTGGTGGCGCGATGCTCTTCGAGGATGCACTCGGCGGGAACGCCGCCCTGCACCATCAACGGCTTGATGACGGCGCATTCGCTCAAGGGCGATCCCGGCGTCACGCCGCCGCTGACGATGGCCATGCGGAACAGGCCGTCGCGCCACAACCGGCAGGCCGTCTCCGCGCGCAACGCCTCATCCACGCGCGTGCCGAACACGAACAGGAGATCGGCGGGCTTGAGCGCCGTCGTGATCAGATGCGCGGCATTGATGGCGGCAATCTCGGTCGCGTCCGGCACCCGGTCATCCATGGAGAATCTCCCTCGCCCGCCGGCACGATGCCCCGCTGCGAGGAATACGCGAACTCAAGAATCATTGCGCTCGGTTACGGCAGCAGCGCTTCCGGGACGTGGTCGAAGGTGTAGGCCAGTGGCCGGTTGCGCCGGACAAAACCGCCGACCTGCCAGCCGAACAGCGCGGCGAATCCGACAAAGAACAGCGCACCGGCCCATTCGCCGACCGCAATCGCGCGAATGAACAGGACCAGCAACATGACGCCGACCAGCACCACCAGCGCGAGCGCCGCCATGTAGGCCATGCGGCCGAGGCCGGCCGCCAATTCAGCTTTGCTGCCAAGCTTTTCCAGACGCCTGTGCAAGGCGATCATGAAGGCGCGATAGTCATTGTCCTGCGGCGCCATCAGCGCCGCGGTCTGCCAGGACGTCGAGAGGATCGGCAGCCGCGCGCCGCTTTTGTGCCTGACGTCGGCGCGAAAGCGATGCTGCTGCATCGACACCGGGCGGTACGACAGCCGGATGCCGGCAATGTCGGCATACGGCCACACACCGGCGCGGCCCGCCGCACGCCACGACAACCCCTCCTCCGTCAGCTCGAATTGATGTGCAGCACCGATCAGCGACGCCTTGAAGGCGTAGCGGATGGCGGGCGCTGCCGATGCTGTTTCTGTGGCTTGTTCCTGCATTCGAGATCGCTTGCGGTGCGAAGGCGCTTTATCCTACAAGTGGCGCATGACTGAGACGACCTTTTTTCCGCGCCGGCTGATCCTCGGCGGCGCGATGATCTCCGGGGTGCTGCTCGCGCTCGCCGTGCACATGCTGGTCGCGCGCTACGGGCTCGACCTCGGCGGGCTCTGGCGCGGCGACACGCGGGACTTCATGCCGGTGGGGGCCGCGATCGCGTGGTGGCTGATCGCCACGGTGGCGTTCTCGGGCGGCTATTTCACCGCGAGCCTGATGCACAGCGCCGTCGCCGGGCAGATCCCGCAGCGGATGCGGCAGTTCCTGATCGCGGTCGGCGTGCTCCTGCTTGCGGGAGCGGGCCAGGCCGCAGCCATGCCGAGCGCCGGTCCGACGATTTCCAGCGTGCTGGCGGGCATCGCCGCGCTGGGTCTTGGCGCGGCCATGGCGTTCTGCGGTGCGCATTTCGCGCTTCGCAAGGGCTGACATGCGGCTACCCGCCTCCCGGCGCGAATTTCTAGCAGCACTTGGCGGTGCCGCGATCTGGCCCGCCTTCGCACATGGACAGGAAGCCGGACGCCTCTATCGCCTCGGCGTCATGATTCCAGCCACGAGGGCTTCGGTGGCCGGTTTCTTCGATGAACTGCGCATGGCCGGGTTTGTAGAAGGCCAGAACCTCGCGGTGACCGGCTTCTACAGCGTGCCCGCGGAGAATGCCGAGCAGATCAAGGCTGTGATCCAGGCGGCGCCCGACGCCATTCTCTGCGGCCCCGAAACCTATGCGCGCGCGTTGCGCGCGGTGACCCGGACCATCCCGCTCAACAGCATGAGCGAGGACCTCGTCGGCGAGGGCTTTGCCGCTTCGCTGGCCAAGCCCGGCGGGAATGTGACTGGCGTCAGCCTGCTGTCACCCGAACTTGACGGCAAGCGCCAGGAACTCCTGATCGAAGCCGTACCGGGCATCAAGCGCGTCGCAGCACTGGCCCATTCCACCATCTCCACCAGCAAACATCTCGACCAGCAGCAGGAGCTGGCGCGCTCGCGCGGAATCGAATTGTCGATCTTTCCCTTTGCGAAAGCCGATGAGATCGGCGCGGCCCTCGACGCCGCGAAGGCCGGTGGCGCCGAGGCCATCAACTTTCTGGCGACGCCACATCAGGTCGTCAGCCGCACCATCATTCTGGAGGCAATGGCGCGGATTTGCCTGCCCGCCATTTATCAATGGCCGGAAACGGCCGAACTCGGCGGCCTGATCGGCTATGGCCCGATCTTCGACCGGGTCTACCGGCAGCGCGCGCGACAGATCGCGAAGATCCTTCGCGGCGCGGCACCGGCGGACATACCGGTCGAGCAACCTGCCAATTTTGCACTTGCGATCAACCTGAAGACCGCGAAGGCGATCGGGCGCGACATCCCGGAATCGCTCTTGCTCCGTGCCGACAAGGTGATCGAGTAGGCTAGCGCATGATCCGGAAAAGTGTGCAGCGGTTTTCCGAAAAGATCATGCGCAAACAAGAATCTAGAGCGCGATGACGATTTATCCTAATCTCATCGCGCTCTAGTTTTGCGCAGCGCTCGCCTTGGCAACCGCAGCCATCCGCCAGATCGCAGCCGCAGCCACAAGCAGCAACGCCGCCGAGATCGCCAGCGCCGCATGCGTCCCGGCCATGAAGGCGCTGTCCTCTGCGATCAGCGATCCGAACAGCGCGACACCGAGCACACTGCCGGTCTGGCGCGTCGCGTTGAGCACGCCGGCCGCTACGCCGGAGCGCGACTTCTCGACGCTGCCGAGCAAGGTCGAGGTCAAAGGCGGCACCAGCAGACCCAACCCGCCACCCAGCGCGACGAGCTGCAGGGCGACCGCCCAGTAGCTCGTGCCCGGCGCGATGAAGAGCAGGCCCAGACAGCCCGCCGCCGCGATGGCCGCGCCAAGCGCAATCGTCTGCGGCGCGCCGATCCGCTCCGCCACCCGCGCGGCCACCAGATTGACCGGCAGCACCGCGCCCAGCATCGGCAGGAAGGCAAGCCCGGTGGCGAACGCCGACCAGCCATTGATGCGCTGGAAGTAAAGGCTGAAGATGAAGATCAGCCCGTAAAACGCGATATTGACTAGTAGTCCGACCATCGCCGTCACCGAAAACATGGGTTTGGAGAACAGCGTCAGCGGCAGCATCGGTTGCGCCGCGTGCCGCTCCCGCACGACGAAAAGTAGCGCGAAGATGACGGACGCAGCGAAGCCCGCCAGCACGAACGGATGGCTCCAGCCGATAGCGCCGCCCTCGATGATTGCGCCGGCGAGACAGCCGAGAGCGGCGATCGCCGTGATCTGGCCGCGAGAATCGACCTCGCGCTGCGGCGAGCGCATGGTCTCGGACGCGTAGCGCCAGGTAAGCCAAAGGCCGAGCAAGCCGATCGGCAGGTTGACGAAAAAGATCCAGCGCCAGCCGGCGAGCGCAATAAGAGTGCCGCCGACCAAGGGTCCCGCCGTCAAGGTCAGGCTTGCGCCCGCCGCCCAGATGCCGACGGCGCGGCCGCGCGCCTTGTCGTCGGGATAAGCGTGGCTGAGCAGCGCCAGCGAATTGGGGACCAGGATCGCCGCGCCCAGGCCCTGCACTGCGCGCGCCACGATCAGGGTCATTGCATCAGGCGCGAGCCCGCACCCTACCGATGCTGCGGTGAAGAGCGCAAAACCCGCCATGAAGACGCGCTTGGCGCCGATGCGGTCGCCGAGTGCGCCCGCGGTCAGGATGAAGGCTGCAAAGGCAATGGTGTAGGCGCTCACCACCCATTGCAGCTCGGCGACGCCGCCGCCGAGCGCGGAGCCAATGCTGTTCAGCGCGGTGTTGACGATGGTGACGTCGAGTTGCACCACGCCATAGCCGAGGCTCATGGCAGCCAATGTCAGGGATGTTGCCAGCCGCGACGGCGCTGCGGCAGGACGCGCCTCGCGACCGATGTCAGGACGTGACTGAAGTTTCAGGGAAGCGGTTCGCATTGGGTTACCTCCAATTCGGGGAACCAACGCGGGATAAAGGCAGCCGGTTTCGCCTCAATGCTTCGGCAGCGGTCGAAGTATGGACTTCACGGCTTCGCGGGTATGCGATTCGATTACGTCGAACGAAACGCCGCACGGATTCCCGCGCGGCGCCTGTTCTCGTCACGTTTTTCGCGGCGTGGATCAGCTCGCCGCGCGCAGGTTGATGCGGCCCTCGGCGAGCGTGGTCAGCTTGCGGTCGGTGACCTTCTCCTCGTCGAGCGTCTTCTGCAAAAGCCCCGCAACTTCGCTGCGGCCGAGCTGCCGCGCCCAGGAGATCAGGCTGCCGTAGCGCGCGATCTCGTAATGCTCGGCGGCCTGCGCCGCATTGATCAAGGCTGCATCCAGCACAGACTTGTCGGCGACCTCGCCGGTGACTTCATTGGCCTCCTCGATGATACCGTCAATCGCCGGGCAATCCACCGCCTTCACGGCGGATCCGATCTGCTGGAACACCTGTTCCAGCCGCTGCACATGATTTTTGGTTTCATCGAGATGGAACAGAAAGTCCTGCTTGAGCTGCTTGTCGCTCGCCTTGTCGGCCATTTTCGGCAGCGCCTTCACGAGCTGCTGCTCGGCATAATAGATGTCCTGCAATTGATGCAGGAACAGGTCGTTCATGGTCTTGATGTCTTTGGTGAACAGTCCCATGACGCTGGTCCTCTCTTGCTGGAACAAGCGGGCGCGGTTCCTCGCCCCGACACACGCGCGATGTTCGATTTGCGATACCTCGCTAACCAACCGCGCGCGCGGTCGTTCCTGAAGGAACGGACGAAACAACGGGAACGCCTTGTGCGCGCTTACGCCACCGCGCTCGCGTGCGGCTTGATCAACATCCCCTCGATCTCGGCGATCGGGCGCGGCTTGCTGATCAGATAGCCCTGCACCTGGGTGCAGCCTTCGCGATTCAAGACGTCGAGCTGCGCATCGGTCTCGACGCCTTCCGCGGTCGTGACGATGCCGAGGCTCTTGCCGAGCCCCGTCACGGCGCGAACGATCGCGAGCGAATCCTTGCCGGTGGCGAGCTCGCTGATGAACGAGCGGTCGATCTTGATCTTGTCGAACGGGAAGCTGCGCAGATAGCTCAGCGAGGAATAGCCGGTGCCGAAATCGTCGAGCGAAATCTTGACGCCAAGCTGCCTGAGCTCATGCAGCATGGCGCGCGTCGTTTCGCTGTTCTGCAACAGCACCGATTCGGTGATCTCGAGCTCGAGGCGATGCGCCGGCAGGCCGCACTGCTGCAGCGCCGCCTTCACCGTCTCCACCAGGTCCGGATTGCGGAACTGCACCGGCGAGAGATTGACCGCGACACAGGCGCTCGACCAGCGCGCGGCCTCCGCGCAGGCCGTGCGCAGCACCCAGTCGCCGAGCTGGACGATCAGGCCGGTTTCTTCGGCGATCGGAATGAATTGAATGGGCGCGATCAGCCCGCGCTCCGGATGCCTCCAGCGCACCAGCGCCTCGCACACGGCAATCTCGCCGCTGGCGAGGTCGCGGATCGGCTGATAGTGCACCTCGAATTCGTCGCGCTGCAGCGCCAGCCGCAGATCGAGCTCGAGCAGGCGGCGGGCCTGGGCGCGCGCATCCATGCCGGCTTCGAAGAAGCGGTAGGTGCTGCGGCCGTCGGCCTTGGCGCGATAGAGCGCGAGATCGGCATTCTTCAGGAGCTGGTCGGGATCGTCGCCGTCTTCCGGCGCCTGCGAAATGCCGATGCTGACGCCGATCACGAGATGATGTCCTTCGATCTCGTAGGGCGCGGCGACGATCTCGACAATCTGGCTCGCCAGCGCCGGCACCGTCGACGGATCGCAGCCGTTGCAGAACTGGACGATCGCAAATTCATCGCCGCCGAGCCGCGCCACCGTATCGCCGGGGCCGATACACGTACGCAGGCGCGCGGCGACCTGCTTCAACAGCGCGTCGCCGACGGGATGGCCGAGCGAATCGTTGATCTTCTTGAAGTGGTCGAGGTCCAGGCACAGCACCGCGAGCTGGTCGGTGCGCTTGACCAGGTGCAGCGCGCGCTCGAGCTTTTCGCGAAACAGCGTACGGTTCGGAAGATTGGTCAGCGCGTCGTGGCGCGCCATGTGCGAGATCTGCGCCTGCGCTTGCTCCCACTCCGTGATGTCCTCGAAGGTGGCCACCCAGCCGCCGGTTTTCATCGGTTGCGTGACGACCCGCACCGACCGTCCGCGCTGCTCCATGACCCTGGTGGTGCTGCGGCCGACATGCGCATCTGCAACCAGCCTGGCGAAGAACTCGTCGGGCTCGCCTGGCCAGCGGCCGGCCGCCTTCTGTTCCCGCAGGACATCGAGCAGCAATCGTCCCCTCAATTCCGGATCCGTCCGCCCAAGCATGGTCATGTAACGCTCGTTGAACAGAAGGATGCGGCCTTCGGCGTCGAACATGGACAGACCCTGCGACATGTTCTCCAGCGCACTGTCGAGCAACATCTTCTGTTGTTGCAGCGCGCCCTTGCTGCGACGGTCCATCGTGGCCACCGACAGCGCAACGACGAGAATGACGACGGCGGCGCCGGCGATCAGGAATGACAGTATCGTCGGGGATATCTGCAATCCCTCGAACACCAGCGTGGGATCGGGAATAAGCGTCACCGCGCCCATCCCGGTGAAGTGATGCGAGACGATGGCAATCGTCAGCAGCAACGCGGCGGCAGCCGAGCGGCCATAGCTTTCGCGGCGGGAGGCGACCACCAGCGCGAGCGCGCCGAACAAGCTGCCGAACACCACCGAAGCAATCACGATATCGAAGGACCAGCTAATGCGCGCGGGCAACTCCAGCGCCATCATGCCGGTATAATGCATCGCAGCGACGCCGAGGCCGACGACAGCGCCGCCGAACGCGGCAAAGATGCGCCGCCTGTCGGAGAGCGCGATGGCAAGTCCGATCCCGGTGATCGACACCGCAAACACCAGCGACAGGATCGTCACCCGGATCGAATATCCGGCGCCGTTGCCGGGATCGTAGGCCAGCATCGCGATGAAGTGGGTCGCCCAGATACCACAGCCGCTCACTGCCGCGTCGAGCGCGATCCAAACCAGGCGGGGGCGCCCTTGCGCCGCTCTTGCCCGGTCGAACAGGCTGACGGCGACGACACTTGCAAGAAAGCAAACGGCGCCCGCGAGCAGCACGAGCCGCCAGTCGTGTTCGGTGCTCAAGCAGGTCAATACTTGGTACATAGCAACCTCAGGCCCCTTCTATGAGGCCCAAAAGGCGCAGCTATCTGACTAAATCAGGTTAATAACCACCGGTGCGTGCAACCGATGGTAAACAACCGTTTGACGACCGCGAAACGCCGGCCTCACGACACGGGGGACGTTTCGGTATTCGCGTATTCCCGCGGCAGTTTTGGCTCATCCCGAGGCCGCAGCGGCTGCGCAAAACCAGGCGCTTCGCGCATGCCCTGGAACCGCCTCGCCGCAGGCTCGGCGCCGGTCCGCTACCCAGCAGCCGCGCGACTTTTTGTCTCAATCGCCCGGGGCCGTCGTGAGAGGTTCTCGAAAACAGGCCAAACCGGCCGCCGCGGCGTCCGTATTTGACCGAAGATACGGCTGAGAATGAGACGAAGGGCGAGCCTCGATTCCTCCGCTTTCGGACCTATCTAGGGATCGTCCGGGTTTGCCTCGAGGGCAGGTCGCGCGGTTGTCAAGGACTGCACAACACGGCGTTTTTGCCTTATGGAACTTGAGCTACGGGAGCGATCGGCCGCCGCGTTCGATCGAATGGTTTGAACGGGCTTTGGATCGTGTCGCCCTGCCGGGAGGATGAATGCAAGGACTGCTGACCGCGTTTGGGCGCGGCTTCAAGAAATGGATCGGCTGGAAACGGCTGGGGATTGCTGCGAGCCTGCTCATCATCACCCTTGCGGTCAGGACGCTCGTCCATACGCTCAGGGGTGTCGATACCGGCGTGATCCTCACCGCCCTGACGGACATTCCGCCAGGCCATATTGCGCTGGCCGCGCTGTGCGTGATTTGCGCCTTCTGCACGCTCACCTTCTACGATTTCTTCGCGCTGCGCACGATCGGCAAGAAGGCCGTACCCTATCGCATCGCCGCACTTTCGAGTTTCACCAGCTATTCCATCGGCCACAATCTCGGCGCCACCGTTTTCACCGGTGGCGCCATCCGTTTCCGGATCTATTCCGACTACGGGCTGACCGCGATCGACGTCGCCAAGATCTGCTTCCTCTCCGGCCTAACCTTCTGGCTCGGCAATCTCGTCGTGCTTGGTGTCGGCATGGCCTATCATCCGGCCGCGGCCTCCGAGATGGACCTGCTGCCGGCGGAACTGAACCGTCTGATCGCGCTCGGCTGTCTGGCCGGCATCGCCGCTTATTTCGTCTGGCTGGTGACGGGGAAGGAGCGGCGCCAGCTCGGGCAGAACGGCTGGAAGGTGGTGCTGCCGTCGGCCAAGCTGACCCTGGTGCAAATCCTGATCGGCGTGGTCGATCTCGGCTTTTGCGCGATGGCGATGTATCTGCTGGTCCCCGCGCAGCCGCATATCGATTTCATGTCGCTGGCGGTGGTGTTCATCCTGGCGACGCTGCTCGGTTTTGCCAGCCATGCGCCCGGCAGCCTTGGCGTGTTCGACGCCGCCATGCTGGTGGCGCTGCCGCAATACGGAAGCGAGCGGCTGCTCGCGACGCTGCTGGTGTTTCGCGTGCTTTATTTCTTCATTCCCTTCAGCATCGCGATCTCGATCATGGGAATGCGCGAGATCTGGCTCAACGTGGTGGTGCCCTGGAAGCGCCGCCGCGAGAACGGCAATTGCTCGCCTTCCACCATCGCGCCCCCGCCGGCGGCCACCACGACGCCAGTGCCCGCCACCGCGGTGGTGCAGCCGTTCAAGCGCTATCAGTCGAAAGGCTAAGACCGCGCGGCACGGTCACGTTATGTTGGCGTAAAGCGGATACTCTTATTTCCGCCCCAACTGTAACGTCAAAGGCGCGGCATGATCCCGTTTTGCCTTCGTTTGTTCATGATCGGCGCCCTGCTGTCGGTCGCGGTGCCCGTGCGGCAGGCATTCGCGCAAACTGCGCCTGACTCCTCTCTCCAGATTTCATGGGAAGTGAAGAACCGCTTTCGCCTGTTCCGTGAGGAGCGTGACTTCCAGCTCCATGCCGAAAGCCTGCGCAATCGAACGGTGCTGGCGTCCGAAGACGCGCTGGAACTGCAGAGCGACGGCCGCGGCTGGGCGCGCAACATGGTCAACCGCCTCTGCATCGATCTGCAGGGCCGCCTCGCCGATCCCTGCCTGCGCGACAACGTCAAGGAAAACTACCTCACCCCGCTCGATCATCCGGTCGTGGTCCGGCTCACCGGCGAGATTCCGGTCGGCGCCACCTGCGCCTGGACCTTCGACGACGGTGACGGCCCGCAGAAATCGACCTTCGATTGCGCCGAGCCCGTCAACCTGCGCGTCCGCTATGGAAAGCAGACGGTCGCAACCGTCGAAGTGTCCTCCGGCTCCGATCCCACGCAGAAGATTTCGACCGAGATCCAGGTGCGCGACATCTTCATCGCGGGGCTGGGCGACAGCATCGCCTCCGGCGAAGGCAATCCGGACCGCGCGATCGCGCTCTCCGACGAAGGCTTCTGCTTCCGCTATTATCTGGGATCGGCGTCCGCGCAATATTACAGGCCGAGCCGCGCCGGATATAAAGGCGGGCGCGCCTGCGAGGCGCCGGATTCCTTGCAGAACTGGCAGCGCTACGGCGCGCTGTGGCTCAACGCCGCCTGCCACCGTTCCCTTTACAGCTATCAGACGCGCACAGCGCTGGCGCTCGCCGTGCAATATCCGCACATCGCGGTGACCTATCTGCCGCTCGCCTGCACCGGCGCCACCATCGCCGACGGCCTGTTCGGCAGCCAGCGCGCGCGCGAATGTCCGTCGAGCAAGTCGGGCACCACCTGCCAGGCGGCCGGGGTCAACGGCCAGCTCGCCGAGTTGCGCGCAGCACTCACCGCGGCCAGGAAGCGCCAGCCCGACCGCACGCTCGATCTGGTGCTGCTGTCGATCGGCGCCAATGACATCTATTTCTCCGGTCTCGTCGCCGACGTCATCGTCGACACCCCGACCGAGCGGGCGTTGTTCCGCCGCACCGGCGTGATGGCCTCGCTCGACGATTCCCGCGCGGTGCTGGCGCGCGACCTGCCGCAAGGCTTTGCCAAGCTGCGCGACGCGCTGAAGCCGCTGGTCGGCGATCTCTCGCATGTGGTCTACACCTCCTATGCCAATCCCGCGCTGTCGAACGGCGGCGCGCCCTGCCCCGGCGGCCGCGCCGGCTTCGATATCCATCCTTCCTTCAATGCCGATCCGCAGCGGCTCGCCAATGTCTCCTCCTTCGTGCAGAGCGAGTTCCTGCCACAGCTGAAGGCGCTCGCGCTGTGCCAGTCCGGCATTCTGTGCCGCGATCCCGCCTCCGACCGCTTCACCCTGGTCGAGGCACACCAGGCCGCCTTCAACGATCATGGTTTCTGCGCGCGCGCCGACAGCGATCCCGCGTTTGACAAGGACTGCTTTTCGTCCAAGGGGCAAAGCTTTGACCCCGACATCGTCAACTCCGCCAGCCAGCCGCTGGTCTGCAGCCGCAGCGCCGCCGAATACCGCGCCTACCTGCCTCGCGCGCGCTGGATCCGCGACGCCAATGACAGCTACTTTGCCGCGATGACCTATCCGCAGGGCCTGCCGACCTCGATGCAGCCCGCCGACATCCATGACGCCACGTGGGGCGTGCTGTCGGCGGTCTATGGCGGCGCCGTGCATCCTTCCGCCGAGGGCCATGCCGCGATGGCGGACGCCGTGGTGCCGGCAGCGGCCAGTGTGCTGCAGCTCAACGCTGCCGTCGGCGACGTGACGGCGGAGCCCGCCCCCGTCATCCCCACGCAGGACCAGCGCTAGCTGCTTTGACGCCCGCCATGCGTTCCCCGCATCGAGGGAAGGCAAACAGTTGCTTTCCAATCCGCGCCCGCGTGCGTAGGCTTCATTCCAGCGCCGTCGTTAGGCAGCGTGACGACATAACAAAAAAGCAAGTTCGTCCCAGGGAGAAACAGATGACAAAACCATTCCCGCTATTGAAAGCGAGTCTCGCGGCAACGGCCGTCGCGCTCTGCCTCGCCGCCACCCACGGCATCAAGTCCGGCCCCGGCTACATCACCGGCCTGGTGTTCCAGTGGCAGAACGGCAAGCAGGTCGTGGTCTGGCCGCAGAAGATCGCGGAAGGCAAGCTTAAGTTTCCGGATTTCGTGAAGCTGTCGCAGTAAGCTGACGACATCACATCACTCGTCATGGCCGGGCTTGACCCGGCCATCCATCACAAGAAGCGTTTTGCCAGATGGATGCGCGGGTCAAGCCCGCGCATGACGAGTTGAGTTCAATATTCCAGCAAATTCTCCCGCAGCGTCGAGCCGGAATATCTGGTCCGGAAGCGGCCGCGCTTCTGCAATTCGGGCACGACCATGTCGGCGAACTCCTCGAAGCAGCCCGGCGTGTAGGTCGCCGCCAGCATGAAGCCGTCGGCGCCGCCCTCGTCCATATACTGCTCCATCTGGTCGGCGATATCCTGCGGCGTGCCGACGGCCACCGGCATGCCCATGCCCTGCGCGTAGATCATCGCCGCCTCCTTGACGGTGACGGGCGCGCCGCCCTTGGCGTAGATGATCGATTCGAACAGGCCCTGAATGCCGGGCACTTCGATGTTCTGCACGATCGCGTCCTCGGGATATTTCGAAAAATCGAGTCCGAAATGACCCGATATCCACGCCATCGCGCCTTCCGGCGGGATGCAGGCCTTGATCCGCGCGTGCTTCTCCTGCGCCTCGGACCGCGTCTCCGCCACCACCGTCTGCAGCCCGTAGATCAGCTTCACCGATCCCGGCGTGCGGTTGAACTTGCCGGCGAGCCGTTCGTTCAAATCGGTCGCGTACTGCTTCATGCGCGCGACGTTGGGATGAACCGCAAATATCGCTTCCGCATGCTTGGCCGCGAAATCGCGGCCCTGATTGGACGAACCGGCCTGCCACAGCACGGGACGGCCCTGCGGCGACGGAGCGCAAAAATGCCGGCCGTCGCATTTGTAGTATTTGCCCTCGTGATGGACGACCCTGATTTTCGATGGATCGGCATAGACGCCCGAGATCTTGTCGGCGACGATCGCGCCCGGCTCCCAGGAATCCCAGAGCTGGTAGCAGACCTCCATGTATTCCTCGAGCCGGTCGTAACGGCCGGTCCGCTCCGTCATCGTGTGGCCATAGGCATCCCACTCGCTCTTCGAATAGGAGGACACGATGTTCCAGGCCACCCGGCCGCCCGAGAGATGATCGAGGCTCGAGAGCCGGCGGCACATCGAATAGGGATGCTCGAAGGCCGTCGAAAGCGTGACGCCGACGCCGAGATGCTTGGTCGCGGTGGTGATGATCGGCACGATCGTGGACGGCTCGTGGGTCGGGCATTGCACCGCCCATTTCACCACCGCATCCGAGCTGTCCTCATGGGTATTGTAGGGCGCGAGCTCGTCGGCGATGAACATGGCGTCGAACAAGCCACGCTCCATGGTCCTCGCCATGTGCTGCC
The DNA here is from genome assembly GCA_963802585.1 of uncultured Alphaproteobacteria bacterium. Lineage (GTDB taxonomy): Bacteria > Pseudomonadota > Alphaproteobacteria > Rhizobiales > Xanthobacteraceae > Bradyrhizobium. The sequence goes on from CAWDJS010000009.1 coordinate 432,805, forward strand.
AGTATTCGGGCCGGGAAAAATCCCAACCGATCTTGTCCTTCGGATGCCGCCACATGCCGGTCGCGTGGCTGTTCACGCCGTGCTGAATGAAGCCCAGCAGATGGGCTTTCTTCTTGTTCTCGATCGACATGTGACACTCTCCGTTTGAATTTGCTTTCGCCGGACGTTCCGCCTGATCGGGTCAGGCGGAAGTCTTGTCCTCGATGAAGAAGGCCAGTCCGCATCCCGCCGCCGTCACCAGCGCCAGCAGCGGACCGGCATAGATCATGGCCGGGCTGAAGCCGGCGCCCGCGATGACGACCGCGGACGCCACGACCGACACGGCCGCGATGCCGCCGTACCGATAGTCCGGCACCACGTCGGACTCCGGCGCGCCGGCCTGGTATTCGGCGATGGCATTCTTCAGGCCGCGCCCGAAGCCGAGCAGGAAGAACACGGTGACGACGATGCCGACGATGGTGATGAGCGCATACATGGGATAGCTCCTTGGTGTGTATGAGGTTGATGTCTATTCCGCCGGCGCCGAGACTTCGTCGGTGATCCGCTTGAGACCGCTGAGGTCGAACTCGCGGCCGCCGACGAGGCCGGCCACCACGACCGTCAGGCCGCTGATGGCGACGATGGAGAGCGTGCCGATCAGTTCGCCCGCCGTCTCGTAGATCGGCATGCCGATCAGGATCGCCGCGGCGATGCCGCCGACAAAGCCCACCATGTTGGTCTTCGGCCAGAGGATGGACAGCACCAGCGGCAGCAGGATCGACGTCTTCAGGGCGTAGGTCGTCAGCACCAGCGTGGTGAAGTCGAGGCCCGACAGTACGATCAGGGTTGCGATGGCGCCGCCAAGCAGCACCGACAGCTTAGTGATTACGAACAGGCTGCTTTCCGTGGTCTGCGGGAAATACCGCTTGACGATGTCCACCGCGACGATCGAGGACAGCGCGGCGCTCGCCCCGTCGATGGTCGAGTAGCAGGCCGCGAGGATGACGAGGACGTAGAGCAGGACCAGCGTCAGTCCGAGGCCGATATGCGAGACGATGTAGGGACCGACGGCCACGATGTCGCCGCCGATGTCGGCCGGCTTCAGGCCGAACGCAATGCCGACCAGCCCGAGCATGCCGAGACAGATCGGGATCGGATAGAACAGCGCGCCGGCCCACAGGAAGGTGCGGCCGACGTCACGGCTTTTGACGGCCCACACCTTCTGCCAGAAGGTCTGGTCGGACACGGTCGCGGCGAGGAGACCGAAGGCCAGCGTGATGCCGAAGCCGGCAGCGGCGTCGGGCCGCAGCACCGAGAGATTGCGGGCGTCGGCAGAGCCGGCTGCATCGAACACGGCCTGCGCCCCGCCCGGCACCTTGGCGTACACGGCGGCGACGACGATCGCCGCGGGCACCGTGATCATGAGCGTGTTGAGCGTTCCCGTCATCACGCTCGTCCACAGACCGCCGAAATACGAATACACCATCACGCAGACGATGCCGACGACGGTCGCGACCTTCCAGTCGATTCCGAACACGGTCGAGATGACGACCGAGGTTCCCTTCAGGTTGATCAGGATCTCCAGGATGATTCCGAAGATCATGGTCACCGTCACGATCGCGGTGGCGACCTTGGATTGGTTGAACCGGTACTGGACGAACTCCGAGATGGTATAGCCTTCCGGCATGTTCTTCCGCAGCACGCGGGCGAACGGGATCATGGCCATGACGGCGAACCCGTTGGGCACGACGAACCAGAACAGGCCCGACAATCCCCACTGGAAGGTCATCGCCGAGCTCATCATCACGGCCATGGCCCAGGTCCACACCGCGATGACAGAGCCGACGCCGAAGCCAAAGCCGACGCGGCGGTCGGCGATGATGAAGTCGTGGGTGTTGCGAACGAGCAGCGTTTTGACGGCGTAGGACAGGACCAGCGAGAACAGGCCCAGTCCGATCATCGATGCATACCCGAGCGCAGGCGTAAGGGTCGGCATCGCGGCAAAGATTGACTTATCCATTGCGATTACTCCCGAGGTTCAGATGCTGTGGTGAAGGCTGTGGTAATTGCGCCGGCAGTAGAGCAACGGAGTTCCGTCGCTTTCCGCATGCGCAGAGGTGACGTCGCAAAGCACGATGGTGTGGTCGCCCGACGGGATCATCTCGACCACGCTCGCCGTGATGTGGCCGAGGGCGCCCTCGAGCAGCGGCGCATGCCGCGAACTGCGGGCGATCCGGATGTCGTCGTAGGCGCCATGGGCGACCTTGCGCGCGAAGCGATCCGAGAGCGCGCGTTGTTCATGATTTAGAATCGAAATGCCGAGCGCGGAGCCGGCAGCGAGGCAGGAATGGCTTTCGCTGGCTTGCGCCACGCAGAACAGCACCCGCAACGGACGCAGCGACACCGAGGTGACCGATGTTGCGGTGAAGCCGTGGAGACGGCCGCCGCGCCAGAACGTCACGACGCAGACCCCGGAAGCGAGCTGGCTAAAGACTTCCTTGAAAGTCTGCCGGAGGTCGTCAGGTGCGGTAGTCATGCATGGCTCCATCGACGACAACATCCGTTCCCCCTACTCGGCAAGCTCGATCATCCGGCTCTCGCGCAGCGGCCGGATCACGTGTTTCATGAACGGCCCGGCATCGCGCATCGGATCGTCGAACTGGCAGACGATGCGGTTGAGACCGATTGCCTGCAGCGCGGGAATGCGCTCGCGGATGTATTCGAACGAACCGATCAGCCCGAGCTCGAAGCCGGCGTTGGAGTCGACCATCTGCTCTTCGCCGAGCGAGGCCCAGGCCGCCGCCCCCGAGCTGCCGATCACCTTGCGGAAGAAATCGATGGTCTGCGAATTGCGCCGCGCGATCACCGATCTCCACCGCTGCCGGGCCTGTTCCGTCGTCTCGGTTGCGATCACATAGGCGTTGGCCGCGACCTGCACCTTCCTGCCCCAGCTGTTGGCTTCCTGGCGGACGGCCTCGATGCGGCGCTTGAGCTCGTCGTCGCTCATGCCGTTGAGGAAAAGGCAATGGCCCCACTCCGCGGCCATCTGCACGGCGCGGTCGGAATGTCCGGCGATCCAGACCTCCGGCAGTGCGCTTTCATCAAGCCCGTAGCTCGGCGGCGGACGGATCTCGATCTCGTTGGCCGATCCGCCTTCCGCCGTGACCTCGGTGATCTCGGCCGGCGGCTGGAACAAGCCGTAGAGCGAGCGCAGGAAATCGGCGGCGCGGTCGTAGCGGCCATCGTGATCGAGCCAGTCGACGCCGGAGAGATCGAACTCCTCCTTCCACCAGCCGCACACGATGTTCATGCCGAGCCGGCGCTCCGCGATTTTCGACAAGGTGTCGAGCATGCGGGCGACGAGAAACGGCGATCGGAATCCCGGCTTGACCGCCCCGCAGAGACCGACTTTGCTCGTGACCGCGGCGATGGCGGCGAGAATGCTCCAGGCGTCGGCCACGCCCTCGCTGGGACCGTGGATGCAATTGAGAAGATTCTCCGACGCGTAAAGAAAATCGAAGCCGAGCGCTTCCGCCTGCTGGGCGATGGCCAGACACGCGGCAACGTCGGGTGCGGTCGGCGCGTCGAGCGAGCGCAGCCATCCTCCATAGACCGGGAGCCAGATGCCGAACTCCATCACACGCCCCCGTGCGTCAGGATGGCACGGCGTGCCCGATCGTGGGCCGGCGTCGGTTCAGCTGCAGCAGTGACAATCGCAGTCGTCATTTTCGATTCCTGTCGATCGGCAAGTTCGCCTCGGACAGGAAATAGCAAGCACCGCGCCAATATCGGCTGCGGCGGGCGCGGCGAAACGACTGCCTGAATTTCGGGCGCGATGATCGCTAAAGCGCCGAGATTTGCTCGCGTTCGAAGCAGAGCGCGACAACATATTCATTCAGCTCATGGCGACTAAAGTGTATCAATGAAGTGGGGCCGATGGCGCTCGTCTCAGGCGCGGGGATGAAAACAATTCATCGGAAACGACGGGGTTGACTGATTTTACGGCAAGCGCAGCGGAGAACTGGTTCGAAAATACCCGAGGGCTGGCTGCCCGCTGTATTTGAGTTTGCGCCCCGAAGCGCCGGGCGCGCGGCGAACGTGAGGAGGTTTCATGACCTTCGAGCAGATGCGGATTTTTCTCGAGGCGGCGCATTTCGGCAGTTTCACGCACGCTGCCGAGCGGTTGGGACTGACACAGTCCGCGGTCAGCGTCTCGATCAAGAAACTTGAGGAAAAACACGACGTCTCGCTGTTCGACCGCTCGGGCCGGCGGCTGATATTGACCGAGGCTGGTCAGGTGCTGCTGAACGAGGCCGAGCGCATCCTGCGCGATGTCGAGCTGACGGTCCGGCGCGTCGAAAGCCGGCGGCCGACCACTCAATCCTCGCTCGTCGCCTGCACCGCCAATGCCTACGATTTCTGGATGCCTGAACTTTTGGCGCAGCACGACAGTGCCGATCGCGTCGAGGTCGATCTGGTGCGCGGAAGCGTCGATGAAGTCACCGCGTGGGTGATGCGCGGCACGGCGGATGCCGGCATCACCAGCGCAATGCCGAGTCACCCGCAGTTTCGCCAGATCGGCGTCTTCTCGGATCGCCTGATCCTGTGCGCCCGCCCGGATCGGGCACAGCAAGTTCCCGACGACCTCGCCTGGGCCAACCTGAAAGATCAGTCGCCGATACTTTGGGAGCATGGCGAACTGACGCCTGCGCTGGTCGCGGGCCTCGCCGCCCACCGTGTCGACGCCGGCCGCCTCGCGCATCCCACCATGAAATTGTCGTCCACCACGGCCGTGCTTTCCGCGCTCAAGGGCGGACGCTATCTCGGCCTGGTGCCCGAGCGCGCCGCGAGCCCGCTATTGGCGACCGGCACGCTCGCCCGCATCGGTCTCGTCGACATTCCCGTGCGCTACTGGATGTTTGCGCTGCGCGAACGCGACATCGATCCTCTGGTGACGCAAGTGGCACGTGCGGCAGGTGCCGTGGCGATGAACGGCGCGGCGTTGCAGCCGACCGAGCAGGCTTAGTCAGGATTCAGACGCGCCTTTCCAAAACCAGGTCGTCAGCTCTGCCGAGCGGCCCCGAACAGGAGCTTCGTACGGCCCGGACAGTGTGCCTGTTTTCAATAGTGCGCAGTCGGGCCCCGCCGCCCGCAGCAATTCATCGCCGACCGCGAGCTGAAAGCCGCGATGCGCCGCGATTTCCATCAGGCGGCTTGCCACATTGACGGTGTCGCCGGTTGCCGTGATGTGGTGATGGCTTTCGCCGCCGAGGCGAGAAGCGACGATGACACCGAAATGCGCGCCGACCTTGAAGCCGAGCTTCGATCCGATCGAGGCCGGCAATGAAGTCAGCCATTGTTGCGTGGCGACGCAAAGCCGGACGGCACAGTCCGCGGCCCGCAGCGCATCTTCGCCCGCCGCCTCCGGCAGACCGAACAGGATCATCGCGCCGTCGCCCTGAAATCCGATGACGGTTCCCCTGCTCGAAACGACTTCATGATCGACCAGTGCATGGAAGTCCTTCAGCAGTTCCTGCACACGATGAGGTCCGGATCCCTCACTGACAGAGGTAAACCCGGACAGGTCAATAAAGATGATCGCGGCGTTCTGACTGACCGGCTCGGCAAGGAAGCGAGGATCGCGGGTCAGCCATCCCTGGATGTCCGGAGCCTGGAATTGTCCGAGCAGCTGGCTCTTCATCGCAAAAAACTGCGCCTGCCGCCGACCGGACCAGAGCTGAACGGCGCCGAATAGAACGAACGGTGGCGCTGTGGCGGCGATCGGCACGGCTGCGTCCAGCCAAACTCCCATCGAAAATGCCAGCCAGATCGCGGCCGTCCAGCCGAGACCTACGGCTGCTGCCGCAAAGATACCCACCGTGCTGCGACGCCAGGCCAGCATGCCGACGAGAAGCATCGGCAGCAGGACGGTCGTCAGCCCGTCCACGATCCGCACCGTGCGGTCGCGTCGTACGGTGTCGCCCGAGACGAGCTGCGCAATCGCCGTCGAAACGACTTCGACGCCGGGCATGACCGGCTCGAACGGCGTCGAGAAGAAATCTCCGCCGCCGGTCACGGTGGTGCCGAGCACCACGATCCTGTTCTCGATCGCCCGGGGATCCGCCTCTCCCGCCAGCAGAGAGCGGGCGCTGATCGTCCGGATCGTTCGGCGCGGACCATAGAATGCGATCGGAGCCGCAAAATCGCTGTCGGTGGGAATCGACAATTGGCCAAGCGTCAGCCGATGCGGCTCGATGGTAGGATGGCTGGCGGTGGCCAGCGCCGCCACGCGCAGTGGCAACGACATCTCGACGCTGTCGCTGGTTCTAAACAGCATCGGCATCGAACGCGGCGTGCCGGTCCGGTCCGTCCCCAGATTGACGATGCCGATCTGGGCGTGATCGGCAAATTTCTTCAATGGCAGAAGAAATCTCTCGGCTTTGGGCAAGCCTGCGATCGGATCCTCGCGGTTCTCGACGTCGATGGATTGGCGCGATTCCGGAAACAGCGCCGCGCCCGCGATGACGGTGGGACCGGCTGCCAACGCGTCAGCCACCGCATCGTCCCCCGCGTCGGATCCCTTGTCCAGCAGCAGGATATCAAGTGCGATCACCCGGGGTTTCAGCTGTGCGATCGCCCGCACGACGCGGCCGAGTTCGAGCCGGGGCAAGGGGAAGCTGCCCGCCTGCTTGACCAGCGCATCGTCGATCTCGACGATCGTGACCGCATCCGGCGGCGGCTTGACGCCCCGCAAGATCGTCTCGAAGTCGGTAATGGCAGCCTGAACCCGATCAAGGAACGCCAGATGGCCCCAGCCGTGCGCCGACCAGATGAAAGCTCCCCACAAACCGGCGAGGACGACGGCGACCAGAATTTGCAGCCGTCTGCTCATTGATCGCTTTACTGTCCGAGTCTCGCCATCAGCGCGCTGACGCGAGCGGGTGCCCAATGCTTCACGACCAGGGGAACTGAGGCCTCCACATCGACCCCCTCGCCCGGCCCAAGCACGACCTGACGGTCGGCGCCGCTGCGGCGTCCAACATTGACCCTGCCATGGACCACGAAGACGGATGTCTTGCCTTCGGCCACGTCGACGGCCCAGCGCGTGCCGCGCACGGCAGCGATCGCCTGCGGCGTGTTGACCTGGAATTTCCTGCCGCCCGATTTCCTTTCGACGTCGAGCAGCAACGCCTTGCTGCTCAGCTCGACGGAGTCGATGCGGCCATCATGGTTGGCGTCGCTGAGCGTGTATTGCGCGCCATTTTCCACGACGATGGTGACCCCGCCCTCGCACTGCAAGGTCTGCGCGACGTCAGTCGGATTGGCGGAGGCGCACTTCACGTTTGGCTGCTGCGCGACGGCACCATCGCTCAAAAGCAGCACGCCCGTCAGCACGACACACCCGAACCAATTCATCCTCATCACCATAACCCTCCTGCTCGCGCAGATACGTAAAAGTCCAGGCGCGTCAGGCGTGTTAGCCCGGGGGGCTGGATAGATGCGAACCCGTCTATGTCGAAGTTACGACAAATTGATCCATGGCGCGCTGGTCAATAATGGCGCAGGGGCAGGTGATCGCGCTGCTTTGATAGCGAGTACACAGGATGGGTCGAGCCAACGCGCCGCGGGAAAGGCCGCGGGAAAGTATGGAGCGTTGCGGTAGTCTTGTCGCGGCCCATCCTTCCAGACGCGGCCTTTGAGCAAGCGGCGCGAACGTTAGACCCTCATGGTGAGGAGGCGCGCAGCGTCGTCTCGAACCATGAGGCCCCTGAAATGCGTCGTTTGAAAAATGGAATCGAACGTTACGCCCGCACAGCTCAATGCGCCGGCGCGGCCGCCTTCTTGCCGGCGGGCGGCTTCGCCGCCGGCGCCGGGAAATACTTTGCGACGATCACGGGATCGAGCTGCGCCACTGCCGTATCCGGCAGGCGGACCCAGATCTCATCCTTGCCGAACAGCGAGATGCCGAGATAGCCGCGCATGGTGAGCTGCTGGCCGTCCGCGCTCAGCGTCATCTTGGCCTTGTAGATCTTGCCGTCGCGCGGATCGAGCACGTTGCCGTTTTCGTAAGAGAGCCCGTTGCGCTTCATGTCGCGAATGAAGGGGATGCCGAGCCACGGCATGTCCTTGCGGTCATCGGTGCATTTCGAGCAGACCGGATCGGGCGGATCGCCCGGTTCCGCAAATATCTTTGCGATGATGCCTTCGAAGATGCCGTTGTGGTCGACAACGAGAAACCATCCGACCGACTTGCCGTCCTCGATCTTCTGCCACAACCCCGCGGCCGAGGTGGGATCGAAGGCAAGCGCGCTGGAGGCGCTGCCAAGAGCGAGCACGAGGCCGGCGATTGCAGGCAGCAGTCGAAGTCTGGATAGCGTGTTCCGCATTCTTCTCACCTGACCAATCGACAAATTGCAAATCGACGTTCGAATGGCCGCAGACTACGGCCATTTCGAGGATCGTTCCAGTGCCAGGCACGCCAGATTGCCAAGTGGTAATGTGCCTGCGCGAAAGGCAGGTCATAATTCCGTTGGAATCAGTTGACCCCGAGCTTCTTCTGCAGGCTCGATGACGAGGTCGTGTACTGGAACACCAGCCGCTTGTCGGGATAGACGTAGCGGTGCGCCTTCTGCGCCATCAGCGCGCCCTCGTGGAAGCCGCACAGGATCAGCTTCAGCTTGCCGGGATAGGTGTTGATGTCGCCGATGGCGAAGATGCCGGGCACGCTGGTCTCGAACGCGCTGGTTTCCACCGGCACGAGATTGTGCTCGAGCTCGATGCCCCAATTTGCGACAGGTCCGAGCTTCATGGTCAGGCCGAAGAACGGCAGCAGGGTGTCGCAGGTGATCTTGGTGATGCTGTTGTCATTGCCCTTGATGGTCGCGCCGGAAAGTTTGCCGCCTTCGCCTTCGAGCGCGGTGACCTGGCCGAGCTTCAGGTCTAATTTTCCGGAAGAGACCAGCGCACGCATCTGCTCGACGCTGTGGGGCGCGGCGCGGAATTCGTCGCGACGATGCAGCAGCGTCACGCGCTTGGCGACCGGATGCAGATTGAGCGTCCAGTCGAGCGCGCTGTCGCCGCCGCCGACGATCAACAGCTCCTTGTCGCGGAACTGCTCCATCTTGCGCACGGAATAGAACACCGAGGAGCCTTCATAGGCCTCGATGCCCGGCACCGGCGGCCGCTTCGGCTGGAACGAGCCGCCGCCCGCGGAGATCACCACCACCTTGCATTCGAACACCTGGCCGGCATCGGTGGTGACGCGGAAAAGCGGATCGCCGATCTTCTCGATCTTCTCCACCATCTCGTTCAGATGGAAGGTCGGGCCGAACGGCTTGATCTGCTCCATCAGCTGGTCGGTGAGACCCTGCCCGGTGACGAAGGGAATGCCGGGAATGTCGTAGATCGGCTTCTCCGGATAGAGCTCGGCGCACTGGCCGCCGATCTTGTCGAGGATGTCGACCAGATGTGCCTTCATGTCCAAAAGGCCCAGTTCGAAAACGGCGAACAGTCCGCAGGGGCCCGCGCCAATGATCAGCACATCGGTTTTGATCGCTTCGCTCATATCGCTTCTTTATCGGTTGAACCGCCCGGGAGAATGCCCTCGGGCGAACGCCTGTCTAGCCAACCGCACGGATCGAGGAAAGCCCATAAATGCCAGCCTGCCCCACCGCTTGGCCCCTTGCCGCCACGGCCCAAGTCGGGTGTAACGGAATGAAATCTCCGGAGATCGCCCTGTGAACGCCCCGTTACGCCAAGACGCCGAGCCGCGGCTGGAAGATTTTCCCTACCGGGTCACGGACAACGTGCGCTACGCCGATCTCGATCCGAACCACCATGTCAACAACGCGGTCTATGCGAGCTATTTCGAGACCGGCCGCGTCACGCTGATGAAGGATCGCTCCCGGGGCCTGATGCCGGAGGGACTTTCCTGGATGATGGTGCGGCTCGACATGCATTTCCGCGCCGAGCTGCGCTGGCCCGGCGCGATCGAGATGGGACTGGGGCTCGCGAAGTTTGGCCGCACCTCGGTGACGTTCGACCAGGTGGTGTTCTCGGAAGGCAGGTGCGTCGCCTCGGCGCAATCGGTCAGCGTGCTGATCGACGCCGAGACCCACAAGCCGATGCCGCTGACCGCTGACATCGTCGCCGCGTTTCAGCCCTGGCTGCGCAAGGGGATCGAGATCGCGCAGCCGAAATTTTGAAATCAGGCCTGCCGTTCCGGCGTGGAGACCGTCAAGCCATCGAGCTCGTCGCTCACTTTGATCTGGCACGACAGCCGCGAGTTCGGCCGCACGTCGAAACCGAAATCGAGCATGTCCTCTTCCATCGGCGTCGGCCCGCCGACCTTCTCGCGCCAGGCTTCGTCGACATAGACATGGCAAGTCGCGCAGGCGCAGGCGCCGCCGCATTCCGCCTCGATGCCCGGAATGGCGTTGCGGATTGCCGCTTCCATGACGGTCGCGCCGTTCTCGACGTCAACAGTACGGGTTTCGCCGTTATGGTCGACAAAATTGATCTTGGCCATGTTTGCTCGTGTGCCGGATGAAGAAGAAAAGGAGGGTCTGGGCTGTCCTATAACGGGTCGATTTGATCCGCGCTAGGGATGCCGGGCACCAGAACAGGCGGGAATGGCGGCCTTTTTGGCACCGATTCAGGACCGGCGCAGCAGCGCCTCGATCGCAGCCTGTGCCTCTGCCACTGCCGCATGGACAGCCGCCAGCTCAGCCGAGGAATCGCGGCCCAGTCGGACCGCTTCTTCCAGCGCCGCCGCGTTGTCGGCGACGCGGAACGCACCGATCGCCCGCGCCGAGCCTTTCAGCGTATGCGAGAGCGCGGCCGCCTCCGCCGGCAGACCGTCCAGCGCGGCAACGAGGCGGCTGGTCTGCGTCAGGAACAGCTGCAGCACCTCGCGCTCGAGGCCCCGTTCGCCTGATGTCATGCGCTGGAGATGGTCGAGATCGACCGGGCAATCGGTTAGGACGGGTGGCGGGGATGGCATCCGGAAGGTCCGTTGCAGCTGAAGCGGAGGATTAAGCCCGATATGTCCGCCCTTTCCCTTGCCGGCCTCAAGGCTCGCCGCCGCCAATCCGGAACATGGTTAATGGAACGTTTTGCGCACTGACCGCGGGATTGCCGCGATTTTGACGAGAAGTCGCCGCAATCCGGAAAAGGAATTTGGAATTTCCAACTGTTTTAATGCCTTACGCCCTTGTGCTGTTAACGATGATTAAGATTGTATTAATCGCAGCCATTTCATTCGCATCGCGCAGCCAATAGGATGTTCGGCGGAATGGCGGACAAGCGGGGCCTCCGGGCCGCGGTTTGCCACTGCATTTTTTGGGGCTTGATTCCGGTTTTCGGGCTTGTGAGGGGCGCTTACGCCAAGCCCGCCGGACACGTGTAATAGTAAGAGGGCTCGGACTCAACATGGCGAACAATCCCAAGAAGGTCAAAGACCCTACTGAGGTTGCGCTTTCTGCCATTCAGGAAGCGCTGAATATCTCGGACACAACCAGCGATAACAGTCGCAGCGCCGCGCGCGACGATGTCGCGCCGCCGATGCCGCCGGAAAATCTGACCTACAACGAGCCCGTGTACGAAACGCGTCCGAACGTCGACATGCCGGTGTTCGCACCGATCGAGGAGCCGCGCACGTCCTCGCGCCGTCCCGCCAACGACGACCGCGAGACCATCGGCCAACTCCTGCAGGCGATCCAGAAGGGCCGCCCTGCCCGCAATGTCTATACGCTCGCCACGCTGTTCGCCGGCATCTGGATTCTCGGCTGCGGCCTTCTCACCGTTTCCTTCCTGCCCTCGCTGCAGGCCGCGATCGGACAGGGCTCGGGCGGCGTGCTCGTGCTCGGCGGTCTGATAGCGCTGTTCTTTGCGCCGGTCCTTCTGTTCTATTTCCTCGCGAGTCTTGCCTGGCGCGGCCAGGAATTGCGCATGATTGCGCAGTCGATGGCGCAGGTCGCGATCCGCTTCTCCGAGCCGGAGGGCTCCGCCGCCGACTCCATGGTGACGGTCGGCCAGGCCATCCGCCGCGAAGTCGCGGCGATGGGCGACGGCGTCGAGCGCGCGATCGCGCGCGCCGGCGAACTGGAAACGCTGGTTGCCAACGAAGTGGCCGCGCTGGAACGCGCCTATAGCGACAACGAAGTGCGCATCCGCGCGCTGTTGCAGGACATCGCCCATCAGCGCGACAACCTGGTCGGCCAGGCCGAGCAGGTCCGCAGCGCCATTTCCGGCGTGCAGATCGACCTTCGCCACGACATCGCGCTGATCTCGGACGCCATCGCCTCCCGTGTCGACGAGGTCGCCAAAAGCATCACCAGTGCGCTGGAAGAACGCGGCGCCCACATCACTTCCGCGCTCTCCAATGCCGGCGACAACATGATCCTCGCGCTCGGCGAGCGCGGCGGCGACCTGCTCGACCGCCTGGAGGAAGCCTCCGCCGAGACCACGCGCGCCGTGCTCGACGCCTCCGAGCGGCTGACCACCAGTCTCAACTTCAAGACCGGCCATGTGCACGACGAATTCGTCGACCTCGCCGACCGCGTCCACGAGATGCTGAACGAGCGCATCGACCGCATCACCAACGAGTTCGAACAGCGCTCCTCCACCATCGTCGACGGCATCTCTGACCGTACCGAGCAGGTCCACGACTCGCTCAAGAATTCCTCCGACTCGCTCCTGCTCGAGCTCGAGCTGCGCAGCGGCGACCTCGTCAGCAAGATCGACGACGCCGGCAACCGGCTCGCCACCTCGATCCTCACTTCCGGCGACAAGGCCAGCGATGCGCTGGACGCCACCGTCAATTCGCTGGTGGCCAAGGTCGTGAGCCAGACCGAGACCGCGCACGACACGCTGTCGCTGCAGATGAGCGCGTTCGACGAGTTGATGAAGAACCAGGGCTCGGAGCTGGCGGAGAAATTCGCCCGCGACTCCGGCACTCTCGGCGCCCTGATCACCCGCCACATCTCCGAATTCGACCGCACGGTGAAGACCTTCGGCGGCGAGATCGTCGAGCGCATGGGCCAGCGCACCCAGGACATCTCCGATACGCTGAAGAGCTATGTCGACAATTTCGACAACCGCGTCACCTCGAGCGGCGGCGAGATCACCGCCTCGATGGACCAGCGGCTGGCGCAGTTCGAGACCACGCTGCAGGGCCGGGTCGAGCATCTCGACACCTCACTCGACAGCAAGATCAAGTCGTTCGACGACTCCATCAATAACCGCCTGAAGGCGGTCGAGACGACCTTCGATACGCGCTCGAAGTCGGTGACCGAGACCATCGACAACCGCATCGGCACGCTGACGAGCTCGCTCACCGACGGCGCCGCGCAGGTGATCCACTCGCTCGACGCCCGGCTGGGCCTGCTCACCACCTCCCTCACCGAGGGTACGACGCAGGCCATCGCTGCGGTCGACAGCCGCATCGCCAGTGTGTCCGACACCATCAACGGCCGCAGCAACGAGCTGTCCAACCACATCACGGCGCGGTTCCAGGAGATCCATTCCGGCATCGAGACCAAGGTCGGCGCGGTCGCCAGCGACATCGATACCCGCATCGCGCAGTTCGAGGATCTGCTCGGCTCGCGCGTCGAGGCGGTGGCGGGCCGCATCGAGAGCAGCGGACGGCAGGCCAGCGACGCACTGATGGCGCGCGCGGAGCTGCTGTCGGCCGGCATCAAATCCCATGTCGAGGACGCCGAGCGCTCGCTGACCAATCTCGTGGTCAACACCAGCGAGACCATCCAGACCGGCGCCCGCACCGCCCAGCAGTCGCTGCTCAACGTCTCCTCCGACGTCGGCGCACAACTCAAATTGACCTCTTCGGAAGTCGAACGCGCCCTCACCGCGGTCGGCACCGGCGCGGCCAACTCGATCCTGACCAGCGCGCGCGACGCCCAGGCGACCCTGGTGTCGACCTCGGGCGACGTCGCCAACGAGATCAAGTCGCTGTCGGCCGATGTCGAGCGCACGCTGTCGGCTGCGGGCTCCGCGACCGCAGCCTCGATCCTGACCGGCGCCCGCGAAGTGCAGAGCACGCTGGTCGCTGCGTCCTCGGATGCCGCCAACCACGTCAAGACGCTGACTGCCGATGTGCAGCGCTCGCTGTCGATCGCGGGCACCGCGACCGCCGAAACCATCACCTCCGGCGCCCGCGAGGCGCAGAACACGCTGGTCAACGCCTCTTCCGAGGCCGCCAACCACGTCAAGGCACTCGCGGCCGACGTGCAGCGCTCGCTGTCGATCGTCGGCACCTCCACGGCCGAGGCGATCACGGCCGGCGCGCGCGACGCGCAGAGCACCCTGGTCAACGCCTCCTCGGAGGCCACCAACCAGGTCAAGTCGCTCGCGGCCGATGTCGAGCGCACGCTGTCGATCGTTGGAACCGCCACGGCGGAGGCGATCACGGCCGGTGCGCGCGAGGCGCAGAACACGCTGGTCACGGCCTCCTCCGAGGCCTCCAACCACGTCAAGTCGCTCGCGGCCGACGTCGAACGCACGCTCACGGCGGTCGGCGCCGACACCGCCGCCTCGATCCTGTCGAGCGCGCGCGAGGCGCAGAGCTCGCTGACGGCGACCTCCGCCGACGCGGCGAGCCAGATCCGCGCGATCTCGGTCGACATCGAGCGCTCGCTCGGAGCGGTCACCGCGAACACCACTGACAACATCCAGACCACCGCCCTCAACGCGCAGAGCGCGCTGGTCACGGCCTCCAACGACGTCTCCTCGAAGGTGAAGACGACGGCCTCCGAAATCGAGCGCGCGGTGCTCACCGCGACCAACGCCTTCGGCTCGGCGATGACCGGCAAGACCGACGAGATCGTGAGCTACGTGCAGTCGCAGACCGACCGCCTGTCGCAGGTGATCGACAGCAAGCGCGGCTCGCTGGTCGAGGCGCTCGGCTCCAGGACCAACCAACTCACCGTCGAGATCGACCGTGTGACTTCGGACGCGCTGAAGTCGATCGAGACCCGCGGCCAGGCCTTCTCACAGTCGATGATGGGCAACAGCAACGACGTCGCGCGCACCATCACCTCGGCGGGCGAGATCGCCACCGGCGCGCTCAACCGCTCGATGAAGGAGCTCGAACAGTCGACCAAGTCCGCGATCGAGCAGTCGCGCCAGGTTTCGGTCGCAGCCGTCACCGAGATGCAGGAAACCTCGAAGATCCTGCGTACCGACACGGTGGCCCTGTTCGAGCGGCTGCGCGAGGGCAACATCCTGCTTCAGGAAGTGCTGACCGGCGCCCACGACAACCTCAACTCGCTGGAACGCGCGCTCGTGACCCGCGTGGCCGACTTCGTCTCCGCCATGAACGACGTCACTTCGCGCAACGGCACGGCGACCCAGACGCTGGAAGACCAGCTCAACATCTTCAACGACAAGACCCAGAAGGCGCTGGAAGACCTGGGATCGCTTTCCAGCCAGTTCGACACCCATGGCCGCACGCTGGTGGAGGCTGCCGCAGTGGTCGAACAGGCCAACCGCTCCACGACCACTTCGGTCGCCGAGCGCAAGGCCACGCTGGAATCGCTGGTCACAACCATCGACCTGCGCACCGCCGACCTCGACCAGCGGCTGTCGCGCTTCACTAGCCTGCTCGATGAGTTGCTTGCCGCCGCCGAAGAGCGCGCCCGCGACATCGCGCGCGTGGTCGCCGAGACGGCCGGTGCGGGCTCGGCCGCGATCAGCCGGCAATTCGAGGCAGTTCGCGTCGCTTCCGAGGAAGAGCACCGCCACACCGTCGAGTCCATGCACGACATCTACCGGCAGACCACGGAAGAAGCGGACTCGATGTTCAAGCAGTCCGCCGAGAAGTTCGCCAATCTGGTTGCCAGCATGAAGCAGATGGCGGCCGAGATGCATCACGAGCTCGACGCGACCCGCAACGAGCTGCGCCGCGGCGTGCTGGAAATGCCGCAGGAGGCTGCCGAGAGCACCGCGCAGATGCGCAAGGTGATCGTCGACCAGATCGAGGCGTTGGCCGAGCTGAACCGCATCGTGGCCCATCATGGCCGCGGGCTGGACGTGGTCTCTACCGCCCGTCCGAGCGTGCAGCGGCAGGAAGAGCCCGTGATGGCGACCGCCGCCAGTAGTGGTGGTGGTGGCGGCCGCGGCGGCGAGCCGCGCATGCGTGACAGCGGCGGCGGCAGCGCCTCCAACCTGCCTCCGCCCGATCTCGGCATGCCCGCGCCGCGCCGCACCGAAGCCCCGCCGGTCAGCCCGGCTGACCAGGGCCGCGACGGCTGGCTCTCCGACCTCCTGAGCCGCGCCGACAACGGCGCCGCCGCTCCGCCGCCTGCCCCGCGCGGCCGCGCGCCGCAGCAAGGCGGCGGTGGTGGCAGCGGCAACCCGCTGGAGTCGCTGTCGCTCGACATCGGCCGGCTGATGGACCGCAACCTCGCCGCCGAGATGTGGGACCGCTATCAGCGCGGCGAGAGCAAGGCGTTCACCAAGCGCCTCTACACGCCGGCCGGCCAGAAGGCTTTTGACGAGGTCGCGCGTAAATATCGCGCCGACCGCGGCTTCAAGCAGACGGTCGACCGCTACATCACCGAGTTCGAGCGGCTGCTCGACGAGGTCGCGCGCGAGGACCGTGGACCGCAGGCGCTGCGCAACCACCTCACCTCGGAAACGGGCCTCGTCTACACCCTGCTCGCGCACGCCGCGGGCCGGCTGGGGTAAGGCTCGCACCAAAAGCGGATGAAAACGGAGGCCTCGCGGCCTCCGTTTTGGTTTTGAATGAAGCTCTTATTGCCGCTTCTGCCCGCTCGCGGCAGGTGGCGCCGGCGCCGGCTGCGCAGCCTGGGCGTTGTTGGAGGAGCCGCCACCGAAGATCACCCGCATCGGATTGCGGTCGAAGTTGTTCGCGGCGCGGCTGATATCGCCGAGCGTTCTGCGGCCGTCTGCCATCAAGGCGCCCGAGCGCTTGTCGAAATCTTCGAACGTGCCGCGGCTTCGATCCTGGCAGCACAGGCGGAGCATCCATGCCCGTGACGGGTAGCGCACCGCTTTGGCCGTGTCCGTCTTTGTCATCTCGCGCATGCTCACATCACGTCCTACCTTCCAGCCGTAGCCGCTTGTAGAGCGCCTCGACGGCCGTGGAGAAGTCGACTGCGTCGTTCCGCGCGCAGTGATCTTCGAGGAACCGCAATTGGTCCATCAGGCCGAATGTCGGTGGAATGAGTTCGAGACCTGCGTCCACGCCCGGCGGCCTGCTCAAAATGATTCCGCTCATGAAGCCCTGCGCCCAAGCCAGGTAGTCTCTCCGCACCTGCGGATCGGCCGCCGCATCTGCCGTGAACTGCCGGCATGTCGTGGCACCAAGCCCGACGATCTGTGCGATCCGCGCGTCCTGCTCCTCTGCGGCCACCGTGTTCCATCCCAGCGTGCAGATCACGCAGACGGCTGCACAATGTCGGATGGCTCGGCCGGCCGAGGCGCGTACGGCTCCAACGCTTGACCTTCTCTCTGCTCGCCGCATCCGCTTCACGTCCGCGAGCCTACTTCTTGAATTTGGCCTGGCCCGACTTCCCCTCGGCGGTTTTGATCGTGAGGGTGATCGTCGCACCGGTGGGGATCGGATTCTTCGCCTCGCCCTTGAGCGAATTCTCGCCTTGGGGCGCAAGGGTGACCGTTTCGCGGGCCGATCCGCCGGCGATCAGCACGGCACCGACATAGCCCTTGGTCGAGACCGGCTTCGCTTTGAAAGCTTCAAATACGTTGATGGTGACCGTGTTACCCGACGTCAGGAGTTCGGCATCGATGCCGGCGACGTCGAGCATCAGCCCGCCGTTCGGTCCCTTTTCGTAGTCCTCGGCAGAAACCGGCACCGCGAACAAGATGGTTGCGATCAGCAACAGCGCGTATTTCATGACATTGCTCCTTCGCGGGCGGATGAATTCGATTGCGCATTGGACGGCTTTCCCCGCCTGAACAGGACGTAGAGCGCCGGCAGCACCAGCAAGGTGAGGATGGTCGACGAGATGATTCCGCCGATAACGACCGTCGCCAACGGCCGCTGCACCTCCGCACCGGCCCCAGTGGCAATCGCCATCGGGACGAATCCGAGCGAGGCGACAAGCGCGGTCGTCAGGACGGGCCGCAGCCGCGTGAGCGCGCCTTCACGGACCGCGTCCACCAGCGCCCGTCCTTCTCGGCGCAGCTTTTCGATGAACGTGATGATCACCAGACCGTTGAGCACGGCCACGCCGGAGAGCGCGATAAAGCCGACTCCGGCACTGATCGAGAGCGGAATTCCCCTGAGCAGAAGCGCGGCAACGCCTCCGGTCAGCGCGAGCGGCACGCCACTGAACACCAAC
This sequence comes from uncultured Alphaproteobacteria bacterium, assembly GCA_963802585.1. Taxonomy (GTDB): domain Bacteria; phylum Pseudomonadota; class Alphaproteobacteria; order Rhizobiales; family Xanthobacteraceae; genus Bradyrhizobium. Next base: position 451,125 of record CAWDJS010000009.1, read on the forward strand.
AGTGCGTCGGGCAGCGACCCGAGGCTGATTACGAGCAGCAGGAAGATCAGGAACAGTGCGAGGGGCACGACGACCGTCAGACGCTGCGTCGCCGAGACCAGTTGCTCGAACTGGCCACCCCACCCGATCCAGTAGCCGGCCGGGACCTTGACCTTCTCCGCGACCTGCTGTTGCGCGTCGGCGACAAACGAACTGAGGTCGCGGCCTCTCACATTAGCGGTTACGACGATCCGTCGCTTGCCCTCCTCGCGGCTGATCAGATTGGGACCAGGCGCCAGATCGATCTGTGCGAGTTCTGACAAGGGTACATAACGAATTTGAGCCAGCGGGGAATTGGCCCATAAAGCCGCCGTTGGCTTGGTCTGATTCTCAACCGGCGGCAACGGAACCGGTAACGCTTTGATTGCCTGGATGTCGGAGCGCAAGTGCTCCGGGAGCCTGACGACGATATCGAAGCGGCGATCACCCTCAAACAATCGGCCCGCGCTCTTGCCGCCAACCGCGACCTCCACCAGATTCTGAATATCGCCGACGCTGATCCCATAGCGCGATAAGGTCTGACGGTTCAGTTTAACGGTCAGTACCGGCAATCCCGAGGTCTGCTCCGTTTTGACATCCGCCGCCCCCCGCACGTTCTGCAGGATCGCTTGGACCCGGGCCGCGGATTGGATGAGCACGTCCAGATCGTCACCGAATATCTTGACGGCGACGTCGCTTCGGATACCCGATACCGTTTCGTTCATGCGTTGCTGGATCGGTTGCGAAATCCCGTAGACGCTTCCAGGGACATCTTCGAGCGCCTCCTGGATATCCGAAACAACGACGGCCTTCGCCTTGTCCGGATCGGGCCATTCCTTCCGTGGCTTCAGCATCACGTAGCCATCCGAACCCGACGGCGGCATCGGGTCGGTCGCAACTTCCGCCGAGCCCGTGCGCGCGAACGCCTCTTTGACTTCAGGCACCTTGAGCAGCCGCTTCTCAAGCATCGTCTGCATTTCGACCGATTGACTCAGGCTGGTGCCCGGGATGCGTATGACCTCCATGGACACATCACCTTCATCGAGACTTGGAATGAATTCACCGCCCATGCGGGTAGCGGCTATGCCGCAGAGGGCAACCAATAGGGCTGCGATCACGACGATACCGGGCCTGTTGCGGATCGAAGCTGCGAGCAGCGGTGCATAGATGCGGCGCGCGCCGCGCATGAAGAAATTCTCACGTTCGGATACCTTGCCGGTGACCAGCAGCGCCACGGCCGCTGGCACAAACGTCAGCGATAGGATGCTGGCGCCCATCAGCACCATCAGCACCGTCAGCGCCATCGGCACGAACATCTTTCCCTCGACCCCGGTGAGCGTCAGGATCGGCAGATAGACGACGGCGATGATGAACGTTCCGAACAAGCTGGGACGAATGACTTCGCGCGATCCGGCGAGGATGGTGGCAAAACGTTCCTCGCGATCGAGCACGCGGCCGAGCCGGAGTTGCTCCGCGGCGAGCAGGCGCAGGCAGTTCTCGACGATGATAACGGCGCCGTCGATGATGATGCCGAAATCGATGGCACCCAGGCTCATCAGGTTCGCGCTGACGCGGTTCTCCACCATGCCGGTGATGGCAAACAGCATGGCAAGCGGAATGACGCACGCAGTTGCGATCGCCGCCCTGAAATTTCCCAGCGTCAGGAACAGCACGACGACGACCAGCAAAGCGCCTTCGACGAGATTGTTCCGGACCGTCTCGACGGTCGCCTCTACCAGGCGCGTCCGGTCGTAAACGGTGTGCGCGATCACGCCATCCGGCAACGAACGCCCGATCGCCTTGAGTTTGGCGGCGACGCGCTGCGCCACAGTTCGGCTGTTTTCGCCGATCAGCAGCATCGCAGTGCCCAGCACGACTTCTTTCCCATTCAACGTCGCCGCACCGGTACGAAGATCCCTGCCCTCCCTGACTTCGGCGATATCGGACACCCGCACGGGAACGCCGTTCCGCGATCCGATCACGATTTCCTTGATCTCATCGATGTTGCCGACCTGCCCCGGCGTGCGAACGAGATACTGCTCGCCATTGCGCTCGATATAGCCGGCGCCCACGTTCGCATTATTGGTCGCGAGCGCCGCCATGACGTCGCGGAAGCTAAGCTTGTAGGCCATGAGCTGTGCGGGATCGGGCAGCACATGAAACTGCTTCTCGAAACCGCCGACGGTGTTGACCTCGCTGAGGCCCGGCACAGTCCTCAACTGAGGCCGGATGATCCAGTCCTGAACCGTGCGCAGGTCACTCTCGGTGTATGGCTCCCCGCTTGGCTTGCGCGCCTCGGGCTTGGCTTCGACCGTGAACATGTAGATTTCGCCCAGTCCGGTGGACACCGGTCCCATCGCGGTCTCGATACCGGCGGGCAGTTGATCCCTGACCTGCTGGATCCGTTCGTTGACCAATTGTCGGGCAAAATAGATATCGGTACCGTCCTTGAAGATGACCGTGACCTGGCTCAGGCCATAGCGCGATTGCGAGCGCGTGCTTTCGAGGCGCGGCAACCCGCCCATCGCGGTCTCGACCGAGAACGTGATGCGTTGCTCGACTTCCAACGGCGAGTAGCCGGGCGCACGGCTGTTGATCTGGACCTGAACGTTCGTGATGTCGGGAACGGCGTCGATGGGCAGGAGCGTGAAATTCCAGGCGCCGAAGCCGGCCATCGCGAGCACACCGATCATCACCAGCCACCGCTGACGGATGGCGAAGGACAGGATGCCGTCAATCATTGTCCGCCCCTCCCTTCGCCATTTCCGCCTTCACGATGAAGCTGTTCTTCGCCGCGTACATGTCGCCTTCCAGAACGCCGAACGTGATCTCCACAAACTCCGAATCCCGCTCGCCGATCTCGACGTCGCGCGCCTCGAACTTGTCGCCGTCGCGGACGAACACGACGGTGCGGTTCTCGATGGTCTGCAGCGCCGAGGCTTTCACGGCGACCGGCACCTGCATGGCCGATAGCGTGAGCCGACCGGTGATGAACAGTCCGGGGCGCAGCCGCAGTTCAGTATTCGGCACGACTGCTCTTGCCACCGCACTCTGGGTATCGCTGCTGCCGACAGGCGAAAGGTAGGAAATCTTCGCCTCGATCACCGGCTTGCCGTCCGCAGGATCGATGAAAATCTGATCGCCGACGTTGACCCGGCCGAGGTCGCGGCGATAGACGGAAACATCCACCCAAACGGTCGACAGATCGGCGATGACGAACGCCGGCTTCTGTTCGGAGACGTATTCACCCAGCGTCGTCTGGCGGTCGATCACCGTCCCGCCCAGAGCGGCCTTCAATTCGTAGGGCGTCAGGCTTTGGTTGCTCTCGACGATCGCGAGGACGTCGCCCTTTTGGACGCGATCTCCGATGCGCTTGCGTACGTCCCGCACGATACCTGGAAAACGAGGCGTGACCTGAACCAGAGATTCCTGGTTCGGCTGGACCATTCCGTTCAACAGCAGAGCGTCATGCAACACCGCTGGTGATGCTTTCGCGAGCTCGATACCAGCCGCGGAGACCTTCGCATCGCTCATCACGACGCTATCCGAATGCTCCTCCTTTTCGGTCTTCTCGATTGCAACCGTCTTGGTTGTGGCCGGTGTCAGCATCCGATAGCCGGCGTAAGCGAGCGTTCCGGCGACCAGAACGAAAACCAAATATCGGATCAGTGACCGAATCATCTTGAGCTCTCGCGCGCGAGCGAAAATGGATTGCCGACGAGTCCCTCAATGGTCGCTACGGCAACATGGAAGTTCTGTAGGGCCTCCTGCTCGCGGAGCAGCGCCTGCAGGACCGAGCCTCTGACATCGAGCAATTCGAGCAGCGTGAACCGGCCCTGCAAATAGCCGCTCTGGATGGTCTCCAAGGCGCTGCGCGCGTTGGGAATGACGGACGTCCTTAGCAGCTTAAGTTCGGCCAGCGATCCGTTCACGGCATCGTAGGCGCGGCCCGCAACGCTGATCAGAACAAGCTTATTGATCGCACGCTCGGCGCCGGTCTTCGCCAAGGCGTCCTCGGCGGCGATAATGTTGCCGGTATTTTGATCGAAGACCGGTAGCGGCACCGAGACGCCCAACCGGACCGCGTTGTCGTTGGTAAACTGGAAAGGCTGCCCTCCCGAAAACTCGACGGTTTCCTGAAAATGGCGCCATCCGGCGGAAATTTGAACGTCGGGAATCCGCTTGAGACGGGCCAGAATGAGGTCGGCGTTGCGTTGTGCGGTGACGGCCGTCCAACGCATGAGTTGCGGATTGGCCTCGATTGCCTGGACCACGGACCGGAAAGGCGGCGGCTGACCAATAACGGCGAGACGCCCCGCCGCTGCGCCAAAACGCGGGATACTGTCGCCCATCAGGATCGCAAGATCGCGCCGCGCCGTCGCCAGTTGTGTCTTCGCGCGTTCGCGATCGACGCGGAACAAGTCGGCCGCCACTTGCGCCCGCAACGTCTCCGCCGGGGAGGAAGCACCCTCCTGAACGCGCTTCTGCAGCAGCGGAATGAGCTGTTCGAGGCTCGAAATCTGTTCGTCGAAGATCTGAATACGCCTTTGCGCGCTCACGACGGCGATGAACGCGGTCGCCGTCTCTGACAGTACCTCCAAGCGGGTCGCCCGCCTCTGCCAAACCGCCGTTCCGATACCGGCGTCTCCAGCCGCCAGACGAGCCTCTCGCTTGCCGCCTAGTTCGACGAGTTGACTGAGTTGCAAAGTAGTCTCGGCGGATTGCAGGCCTTTGAAGGGACCCGATCCGAGAGCGTTGTCGAGTTCGAAGGAGAGATTGGGATTCGGAAGGGCTCCAGCCTGGACCTTAAGGCCGGTCGCAATGCCCACATCGCGCTCCGCCGCCGTGAGCCGCGGGTTAGCTACAAGCGCCCGACCGAGCGCATCCCTCATGGTGAGGGTCTGGGAGTACGCGTGACCGGTGAGCCACGGGCTGACCAGAAATGCCGCTGCGCACGCAAAATGCGTGACGGTTTTGCGAAACATGAGAATTACCTGACCAAGCGATCGGTCGAGCGCTCGCGCGCTCGGAGAAGACGCTTAGGTCCGGTATTTGGGCGGCGGAGTATCGAGTCCCGGGTGATCCTCGAGAAGGAACGTCGGCGTGGCGTATGCCGGCGGGACCGATTTCGCGGCCGGCTCGGCAACAAGGACCGGTGGCGGAATCAGCAGGGGAACGCAGGTGTAGCAATGATCGACAACTGTAACCGGCTTCTTCGATCCTTGGTCTGTCTTGCCCTGATCTGTTTTGGGGGGCGCCTCAGCAATCTCAATCTGATCGGCGCTCGCGAGCGTCTCGCTGGCGCAGGAGATTTCTCCCATAAATCCAACCACGACATAAGCGACCGTGAGCAACACGGTCAGCAGCCCGCGGAAGGCGGGTGCAAAGGAGCGAGACCTATGGCCAATCTGCCGTTTCATTGAGGCCACGGATAGCAAGGACCGGAAACGAACACTATCACAAATTCGGGCCTGCGAAGTGCGGTTTAATTGAGCACCAAATCACCGGCTGCCCGCCTGTCAATCATTCGTAGCAGTTGTGGCCACCCGCCTTGTTCGGCAGGCTCCGGGATCTGCAAGTTCGTCACGATCACTTCGTCTTGGCGGCCACGACCCCGCGCAACGTGCGCAGGTACACTATCGGAATGGCTCGACGACAGCAGCCATAATCATCCTCGTTCGATTCACCCGTATCACGCAAACGGAGGTCGGTCGATTGATCCGTAACAATGCTACAGACACAAGTTTCAAGGTTGCCTCACGCCTTTCTGGTTTGTGAGCACACTGGCAGCATCTCCTCCTCCGACGGGCAAATCACTTCTGATAATCGGAAGTTTTGTCAAGGCCTCCAGCGAAAAATATATCTCTTCCGTTTTTCAGAAAAATATGGTTCTCTCCCCGCGTCCCGCCTCCATCAGAGGGGCGTATCGCGATCGTCACGGACGTGGGAAGCGGGATGCGATGGACGTGAGGTGTTTCAGCGCGCCAGGCGCGCCGACGAAGACATCCTTGCGTACGGCGAAATCGTGTGGTCCTGATCCCCCGACGCTGGGGTCAAGTTGGCGGAAGATGATCCGTCAACGACGGGGGCTAACAAGCCCGGTACCCCGGGGAGAGCGCGTATAAGCCGTAAAACCATTGCGCGGGGAATGCCGGGTGTCCCGGCTGCCCTGTGTTGCTTGCGTGCGCAAAGTGCACTTCCTTTGCACGCAAGACCCGCGGGTGCGGCCAGCATCCGGCATTCCCTGCGCCCTCTTGATCTCGAGGGTGACCGACGATGCAGAACTCCGGCGCGATTGCGCTGCGAGAATGCAGGTCTGTGTCCCAACTTCCGTCGTCATTCCGGGGCGCGTCTTCGGCGCGGGCCCGGACGACGAGGTTATGGCTGTTTGACAATCGAATAGGGATGAAGGCGAGAGGCTTGCGCTGCAGCCCCTACTGCCGCTTCTGCCCGCTCGCGGCAGGTGGTGCCGGCGCCGGCTGCGCGGCCTGGGCGTTGTTGGAGGAGCCGCCACCGAAGATCACCCGCGTCGGATTGCGGTCGAAATTGTTCACGGCGCGGCTGATATCGCCAAGCGTCCTGCGACCGTCAGTCATCAATGCGCCGGAGCGCTTGTCAAAGTCTTCCGCGAGCTCGCGGATCGACTTCACCGTCAGCAACAGCTCGCCGCCGTCCTTGCCGCCAGCCAGCGTGTTGAGGCCGAGCATGAGGTTGTCGGCCTTGCTCATCACGCCGTCGACCCGCGCCATGATGGCGTCGATCTTCTCGGAGTTGCGCGCCAGCGACTGGGTGAAGGTTTCCAGATTGGCCAGCGAATTCTTCACCGCGGTCTGGTTGTCGGCGACGATCCTGTTGATGTTCTGCAAGGTGCCGCGGATGGCCTCGGTGACGTCCTGGAGGCGGTTCGGGTCCGCGGTCAGCACGGGAACGCCGTCCTCGTCGAGCGGCACCGCAGGCGCAGCCTCCTCGCCGCCTTTCAGCGAAATCGCCGCCACGCCGGTCAAACCCTGGAACTCAAGGCCGACCACCGTGTCCTTGCGGATCGGGGCGTTCTTCTCGACCAGCGCCAGTGCGACCACGCGACGCGGATTGTCGAGCTTGACGGAGACGACCTCCCCTATCCGAATACCGTTGAAATTGACGCTGCCGCCATTGCGCAGGCCCGCCGCCGGCCCCTCGAACACGATGCGCAGGGGGTCGCGCTGCTTGGCGGTGTGCAGGCTCTGAAACCACAAAACGAAGCCGAACGCAGCCGCGATGACGGCCAGCGTGAAGGACCCGATCAGGACGTAGTTCGCCCGCGTTTCCATACTTACTCCGGTTACCAGGCCCCAATCACGACACTAGCCCACAACGGCGCGGGCGCGCTTGCCGTTGAAATATTGCCGCAGCCAGGGATGCTGGGATGCCTTCATGTCGGCAATCGATCCTGCGGCAATGATCTTACCGTTCCCTAAAACGGCTATACGGTCGCAAGCTGTATAGAGGCTGTCGAGGTCGTGGGTTACCATGAAAACGGTCAGGCCCAAAGTGCGCTGCAGGGTCCGGACCAGTTCGTCGAAGTCGCCGGCGCCGATCGGATCGAGGCCGGAGGTCGGCTCGTCCAGGAAAACCAGCTCCGGATCGAGCGCCAGCGCGCGCGCCAGCGCCACGCGCTTGACCATGCCGCCGGAGAGTTCCGAGGGAAAACGATCGGCGACCTCGGGCCGCAGGCCGACCATCACGAGCTTGGCCACCATGATCTCGTCGAGCAGGCGCTGCGAGACATTGAGATATTCGCGCACCGGAAACTGGATGTTCTGGCGCACCGTCAGCGAAGAGAACAGCGCGCCCTGCTGGAACAGGATGCCCCAGCGCCGCTCGACCGCGCGACGCGCGTGGGTGTCGGCCTTGTCGAGATCGACGCCGAACACCTCGATGCGGCCGGCCACTTTCGGCACGAGGCCGATGATGGTGCGGGTCAGAACCGACTTGCCGGCGCCGGACGGGCCGACGAAGCCGAGGATCTCGCCGCGCCGGACGTCGAGGTTGAGGCCATCGAGCACGCGCGTGGTGCCGAACTGCACGGTGATGTCGCGGACCCGGATGATCGCGTCGGACATGGCTTGCGGCTGGACAGCTTGAGGCTGGAAGGCTTGGGGCTGCTGCGCCATAATCACATCCCGATCGAGGCGAAGAAGATCGCGAACACGCCATCCATCACGATGACGAAGAAAATGCCCTTCACCACCGAGGCCGTCGTGTGCTGGCCGAGCGACTCGGCGCTGCCCTGCACCGCCAGCCCTTCGACGCAGGCCACGATGCCGATCACCGCCGCCATCACCGGCGCCTTGATGATGCCGACGGTGAAATGGTCGATCGAGATCGCGTCGCGCAGGCGCAGCAAAAAGGCTTCGGGATCGACGCCGCCATAGAGCCAGGCGACGAGGCCGCCGCCATAGAGCGCGGCCATCGCGCCGAGGAAGGCCAGGATCGGCATCGCGATCACGAGCGCCAGCATCCGCGGCAGGATCAGGACCTCGATCGGATCAAAGCCCATGGTGCGCAGCGCGTCGATCTCCTCGCGCATCTTCATCGAGCCGAGCTCGGCGGTATAGGCGCTGCCGGAGCGACCCGCGACCATGATCGCGACCAGCAGCACGCCGATCTCGCGCAACACCAGCACGCCGAGCATGTCGACGACGAAAATGTCGGCGCCGAAGCGGCGGAAATGGAAGATGCCCTGTTGCGCGATGATGCAGCCGATCAGGAAGGTGATCAGCACGATGATCGGCACCGCGCGCCAGCATACCTGCTCGAGATGATGCACGGTCGAGGTCAGCCTGAAATCGCGCGGGTGCAGCATCACGCGCCCGCCGGCGACCAGCACCGCGCCGAGCATGTCGATCAGGCCGACAAAGGTGTCGCTGACGCCGACCACGCTGCGGCCGACCTGGGCCAGCATGCCGGTGATCGTGACCGGCACCGACTCAGGCTTCGGCGCCGCCTTCACGCGGCGCACCTCCTCGACCAGGGTGGCATAATTGGCCGACAGACCCGCGATCTGCGCTTCGATATTGCCCTGGGTCAGGCTGCGGCGCAGCCGCTCGATCAGCCAGGCGCCAAAAGTGTCGAGCCTGGAGATCTGCGAGACATCGATAAAGATATTGGGCCGGCTGCCGGCGAGCTTTTCGGCGTCGCCGACGATGGTCTCGAGCAGCGGCGCAAACGACGCGATCCACGGCCCGGCGGCGCACAGCGCAAGGCCGTTGCCGCGCGCAATCCGCTCCAAAGTCGGGTCGCCGTTCACAGCTTGAGAGCTCCTGCGCCTACCCTCGCCAGGACGCCCGGCCGCTTTTGACGACCACCGCCTTGTCGAAGCATCCCCTAACCAGCCATAGTTGGTAGCACCTCGCAAGCGCGGGGTTCAAAAATCGCCAGACATTAAAATGACTTCCGACCAATTTCCAACCCTTGACGTGCGAATCGAGCGGTTTCCGATCGCAGGTTCCTTCACGATCAGCCGCGGGGCCAAGACGGAGGCCGTGACCGTCGTGGCCGAGGTCAGCCAGGGCGGCCATAGGGGGCGCGGCGAATGCGTGCCCTACCGCCGCTACAACGAGACGCCGGAGGCGACGCTCAAAAGCCTGCAGGCGATGCGGGAGGCGGTTGCGCGGGGACTGGACCGGAAAGCCCTGCAAACCGCGATGCCGGCCGGTGCCGCCCGCAACGCGCTCGATTGCGCATTGGTCGATTGGGAGGCCAAAAGCGCGGGTAAGCGCGCCTGGGACCTGCTCGGCCGGCCGGTGCCAAAACCCTGCGTCACGGCGTACACGATCTCGCTGGGTTCGCCCGCGACCATGGCGGCAGCGACCGAGAAGGCCGCGCACCGGCCGCTCCTGAAGATCAAGCTCGGCGGCGACGGCGATGGCGAGCGGATCGCGGCGGTGCGCCGCGCCGCATTGAACTCCGAGTTGATCGTCGACGCCAATGAAGCCTGGACGCCGTCCAACCTCGAACAAAATCTCGCCGCCTGTGCCGAAGCCGGTGTGACACTGGTCGAACAGCCGCTTCCCTCCGGCTGGGACGAGGCGTTGGGACGCATCCGCCGGCCGGTTCGCGTCTGCGCCGATGAAAGCGTGCACGACCGCAAATCGCTGGACGCGCTGCGCGGGCGCTATGACGCCGTCAACATCAAGCTCGACAAGACCGGCGGCCTCACTGAGGCGCTGGCGATCGCGGATGCGGCCAAGGCGCTCGGCTTCGACATCATGGTCGGCTGCATGGTCGCCACTTCGCTGGCGATGGCGCCGGCGATGCTGTTGACCGCGCAGGCGCGTTTCGTCGACCTCGACGGGCCGCTGTTGCTCGCGCGCGACCGCGACCATGGGCTGCGCTATGACGGCAGTCTGGTTCATCCGCCGGACGCCGCGCTGTGGGGATGATCGGCGAGACGATGACGGGCGGACAGCATCACGAGCCCGCCGCATGCCGCGATCGCGGCCATCACGTAATAGACGTTCTGCCCGTAGCGGGCGAAGATCGCACCCGACAGGATATACGCGCTGCCGGTGATGATCCCGCTGCAGGCCGCGAGATAGCCCTGCCCGCGCGCCATGATGTGGCCCGGCACGTGATGCACCATCAAGCCCATGATCCCGACCTGGGTCAGGCCAAAGGTGAGCCCGTGCATCAGCTGCACCGGAGCCAGGATCAGAATCGGCGGCGCCAGCGCCGTGATCGTCCATCGCGCCACCGCGCAGCAGGCTGAGATCACCACCAGCGTCGCAGGCTGCAATGTAAAGCGCGGCGATAACGCAAACACCACGATCTCCGCGAGCACGCCGAGCGTCCACAGGCTCGCGATCGTCAGCCCGCCAAAGCCTTCCTGCTGCCAGGCGATCGAGGCCACGACGTAATAGGCGGAGTGGCTGCTCTGGATCAGCGCGGAGGTGATGATGATGGCGAGGAATCCCCTGTCGCGCAGCAATGCGCTCGCACCTGCGAGCGCGGCGGGACTGGTCTTCAGCGGCGCCAATGGCTTCAGCCCGAGGCTGACCAGCGCGCTGAGACCGGCCATGCCGGCGATGATCCAGATCAGATGTTTGGCCGCGATGACATCGATCAGCGTACCGCAAGCCAGCGCGCCGACGACGAAGGCAGCCGAACCCCACAGCCGCAATGGACCGTATTTGAGACCGAATTGCCGCACGCCGCGCAGCGCATAGGCATCGATCAGCGGCACCATCGGCGTCCAGACGATACAGGTCACCGCATAGGCAAGGAAGATCAGCAGCGGCCGTTGCTGGAGGCCCACCACAGCAAGCCCGATCGTGGTTCCAACCCCCATCACGATGATGCCGCCGCGCAGCGCCTGATGCCGCTCCGCAAAGCTGGTCACGAATGGCAACGTCGTGAACCGCGTGACCGAGGGCACCGCCGTGATGATCCCGATCCAGGCCGCATCGACGCCGACCGCCTTCAGCCAGACCGGGAAGAACGGCAGATGCGTACCGACCAGCCCGAAGCCGGTGCCGTAGACCAGCGCCAGCCAGGTCGCGAATCGCCTTGACGCGGGTTGCGCAGCGATGGGGATTTGTCCGGGGAGCTGCATCAATTCAATTGCGATTCGGTCGAGTTCATGGTGATCGTTATCCCAACGCGTACTGATTTGCGCGGCTAGAGTCTGTCATGGCCACTCAAGCATTTGCCCTATCGCCGATTTCCGCTCGCGCCAGCCTGCCGAGCGAGGAAGATTATGACGCGATCCGCGAGGCCTTCATGGAGACCGCGCGGGGCCGCTGGTTTCTGGACGAATATGCCAGGCGCAACCGCAATGCCGATACGAGCATGGTGCTGGATGCGGTGGCGCGGATCGAGGAAACGCTGGCGGCGCAGAAGCAGCCGCCGCCTCCGGTGGTCGTCGACCGGCTTCCCCAGGCGCTGACTGCGATTCGAGGCGCAGTCGAGAAGGCGCAGGAGGCGGGCTTTGGCGCCATCGATCTGTTGCGGCTCGAGGAAAATCTCGCGCCGATCCGCAAGGGTTCCCGCATCATCAAGGAGATTTCCTGGCGCTGGCGCGAGATCGGCGCCGACGGCCGCATTTGCGATCTCATTGATTCGCAAGTGGACGCGATCGACGCGGCCTGCACCCAGCTTGCCGAAAGCGATCCGCGCGTGGCGCTGCGGGCGGCCTTCGAGATCATCCGCAACGAAGTCGAAGCGTTCCGCGACGGCAGTGCCGCCGCCGAGGCGCCCACCGCGGCGCCCGCAGCGGCGGCGGCTGCCAACGTTGTGAGGATCGTCGACAGGCCGGTCGAGGTTAACGAGACCGAGATCGCAAGCGAAGTCGAAGCGGCCGTCAGCGAGCCGGAATTGGAGGTCGAAACCTCCCTCACTGAGACCGCCCTCACTGAGGCCGCGCCCGCGGCGCTTTCGACGGAAGAAGCCGACGCGCATGACGAGGCCGTGCTGGAAATGGTCGCGATGGAGATGGGCGCGCCCGATGCCGACGATGTCGACGATGTCGATGATTTTCCGGTTGTCAGCGCCGTCGCCGAGAGCGAGCCCGCACACATCACCACGCCGCCCGTTGTCGAGCCGCTTGCGCCGGTCGCGAGCGCACCCGAGCCGGAGCTGCCGCCGATAGCGCCGCGGGCGGCCGTGCTGCGGCCGTCGTTCCAGCCGGCGCCATCCATTGCACCGGAGCGCGAGGCCGAGCCCTCGCTCGGCTCGACCCTGATCGCGAGCGGCATCCTGCGAAAACCCAACGTGCCCGCCAACGATCCGCTGGCGCCGATCCGCCGCATGAGCCAGGCGGAAAAGATCGCGTTCTTCTCCTGATATCGAATTTTCTTCTTCACCGGACCGTTCGTGACTGAGGTCACGTACGTTTCGCGCATCTCGGCCTAGTGTCTCCGCGACTCGTCTCGCATCGAGATTCCAGTTGAGGAAGACGCCATGTCTCGTTTCGTTTCGTCCCAATTCAAATCGTGGCTCGTCTGCGCGGGCCTGCTCGCCGGTCTGCTCGGCTTCGGCCAAGGCAATGCATTCGCGCAAACGCGGACCGCAGAACTCGACCGCATCCAGGCCCCGGCCCAGGCGCTGCCCGGACCCGAACAGCGCGTGGCGCTGGTGATCGGCAACTCGAACTACCAGAACGTGGCGCACCTCGCCAACCCCGACAATGACGCGCAATCGGTGGCGGAGCTTTTGAACGCGGCCGGCTTCGACGTGATCGCCGCGACCGACCTGACCCAGAACGACCTGATCAAGGTGGTGCAGAACTTCTCCGCCAAGATCGCCGAAAGCGGACCGAACACGGTGGCGATGATCTATTACGCCGGCCACGGCGTGCAGGTCGCGGGCGAAAACTACCTGATCCCCGTCGACGCCAAGGTCGACACGCCCTCCGACCTCGTCAACAATTCGCTGCGCCTGGTCGACCTGATGGCGACGCTGGAGACGATCCCGAGCCGGCTGCGCATTGTCATGCTCGATTCCTGCCGCACCAATCCGTTCCCGAATATCGACGATGGACGGGGACTTGCGGTCGTCGACGCGCCGCTGCGCTCGATCGTCGGCTACTCGACCGCGCCGGGCACGGAAGCGCTCGACGGCAGCAACGGCCACAGCCCGTACACGCAGGCGTTCCTCACGCTCGCGCGCGAGCCGAACCTGCCGATCGAGCAATTGTTCAAGCGCATCCGCCTCCATGTGAACTACGCGACCGACGGCCTGCAGACGCCGTGGGAAAGCTCGTCGGCGACCAGCGATTTCGTGTTCTTCGGTGACACCGCGGTGGCCGCGACGCATGCGCCCGAGCACGGCCCCGTGGTGCAGATGGCTTCCGACATGCCGTGGCGGGCGGTGGACCAGGTCTATGATTATGTGTTGTCCGAGGGCTCTCCGGAATATTATCAGGAGTTCCTCACCCGCTTTCCCTACGACCCGCGCTGCGATCGCATCCGCCACCTGCTCGGCGACCTGACGCTGGCGACGGCGTGGCACAAGGCGGTGCTGGCGAACTCGCCGCTCGAATACAAGAATTTCTATGACCATCACATGGACAGCCCCTATGCCAAGGCGGCGCTGCATCTGGAAGCGCAGCCCAAGAACATCCCGCTGATGCAGGCCGATCATGTGCTCAAGGGCAACGGCGGCTTCCAGCATCAGCTGCCGCTCTCCAGCGGCAGGATGAACATGCTGCCGGCCCACGGCGCCAACCTGCCGAGCAACGGCAAGGTCGTGAACCTGCCCATGAACAACAAGGGCGGCAATCACGACCTCGGGCATCTCGATGGCAATCACGACCTCAGGCACAATGATGTCGTGTCCAGGCCGATCAATCGTTCCGATCGGAGCAGCAACACTCCCACCTTCAGGCGCTTCTCCGGTTCGAATGCGGGGATGGGCGGGCGCAGTATGATGATGGGCGGCGGCGGTGGTGGTATGCACTTCGGTGGCGGCGGCGGGTTTGGTGGACATCACCGCTGATCGCCATTAGCGAAAATCCCGGGCAGAGCTGCACATGGCTCTGCCCCGACGCCTTTTCAAGATGCGATCCTACGCGATCAGCTTCGCGTACAGGTCCGCATCCACGTTGCCGCCGGAGAGCACGATCACGACGTTCTTGTCGCGCGCGTCGATGCGGCCCGAAAGCAGCGCGGCGAGACCGACGGCGCCGCCCGGCTCGACCACCAGCTTCAACTCGCGGAAAGCAAACGCCATCGCAGCACCAACCTCCTCGTCGGAAGCGGAGACGGCGCCCGACAGCAGCTTGCCGTTGATGGCAAAGGTGACTTCGCCCGGAATTTCCGCCATCAGCGCATCGCAGATGGTGCGCGCCTTGGCGTGATGCGCCTCGCGCTGGCCGGCGCGCAGCGAGCGCGCATGATCGTCATAGTCTGCAGGTTCAGCAACGATCACCTGCGTTCGCGGAAATTTCGCCGTCACCGCGGTGGCGATGCCCGCAATGAGGCCGCCGCCGGAAGCCGGCGCCACCACGATATCGGGCGCGACGCCGAGCGCCGCCATGTCCTCGGCGATCTCGCGGCCCACGGTGCCCTGGCCTGCGATGATCAGCGGATCGTCGTAAGGCTTCACCAGCGTCGCACCGCGCTTCTCGGCGATGCCGCGCGCGATCGCTTCGCGGTCCTCGCGGTCGCGATCATACAGCACGACCTCGGCGCCGTAGGATTTGGTGCGCTCGCGTTTTGAGGCCGGCGCATCAGCGGGCATCACGATGGTCGCCCTCATGTTCAGGATCTGCGCTGCGGCCGCCACGCCCTGCGCATGGTTGCCGGAGGAGAACGCGACCACGCCGCCGCTGCGTTTGTCCGCCGGAATCGAGGAAAGCTTGTTGAAGGCGCCGCGGAACTTGAAGGAGCCGGTCCGCTGCAGCAATTCCGGTTTCAGAAACACCCTGGCGCCGACGCGCTCGCCAAGCACGGGAGGGCATAAGAGCGGGGTCCGCACCGCATAAGGCGCGATCACTTTTGCGGCGGCGTCGATATCGGCCGGCGTGACCGGCAGGCTTTGGGATGCGTTTGTCATAGTCGCGTCTTAACGCACCCCGTCGTCGACGGGCAAGGCCCTCTCAGGCCGCGCGAGCCGATGCGACCTCCGGCACCAGCGCTTCGCGCGGCGCCAGATCGCTCCAGGTGATGATCTCGAAGTGGCCGTCCTCGTGCTCGACCAGCGCGGTGCAGCTTTCCACCCAGTCGCCGCAGTTCATGTAGCGGATGCCGTGATCGTCGCGGATCACGGCATAGTGGATGTGGCCGCAGATCACGCCGTCGGCGCCATGGCGCCGCGCTTCTGCGGCGAGCGCAGTCTCGAACGCGCCGATATAGTTGACGGCGTTCTTGACCTTCTGCTTGGCCCATTGCGACAGCGACCAATAGGGCACGCCGAACAGGCGGCGGAAGAAGTTGACGAAGCGGTTCATCTGGATCGCGAAGTCGTAGGCCTTGTCGCCGAGATGCGCGAGCCAGCGCGCGTTCTGCACCACGAGATCGAAGATGTCGCCGTGGATGACGAGGAAGCGCTTGCCGTCGACGCCGGTATGCACGGCGTTCTCGACCACGTCGATGCCGCCGAAATGCGTGCCGTAATAGTTGCGCAGGAACTCGTCGTGATTGCCGGGGATGTAGATGACCTTGGCGCCCTTGCGCGCTTTCCGCAGCATCTTCTGCACGAAGTCGTTGTGCGATTGCGGCCAGTACCAGTTCGACTTCAGCGCCCAGCCATCGACGATATCGCCGACGAGATAGATGGTGTCGGCATCGTGGGTGCGGAGAAAGTCCAAGAGCTTGTCGGCCTGCGAGCCGCGGGCTCCGAGATGGACATCGGAGATAAACAACGTGCGAAAGCGCCGCTCCGGGCTTTCCTCACTACCAGCATCACTTCCCATGCACGCGCCCCTAACAGATTCCCATGACAGAGCCATGACGAACAAGCCCTGCGGAGGAACCAGGGACACGCCGCCCTGCAGGCGCTCGAATCGGTCCCCGCCTGCATTGAATCGCGATAGCAGCGCAAAACGACAATCCCGCGACAAAAGCAGGGATTCCGGGAGAATGCGGGGTGTTAACCACGCGCGGTACCTTCAATTAGCTTGTCGGTGTCATCGCCCGCGAAAGCGGGCGATCCAGTATTCCAGAGACAGTCGTGCTCATTCGAGAGGCCTCTGGAATACTGGGTCGCCCGGTCAAGCCGGGCGACGACATCGGAGAAGACGCACGATTTCATTCCCGCGGCAGGATCTGCCCAGGTTTTGTTCAAACATGGCCCTCCGAAAACACAGAGGGCGCAGGGAATGCCGGATGCCGGAACGCACCCGCTGCCTTGCGTGCAAAAGGGTAGATAGCACGCACGCAAGTCGTCACAGGTACGCCGAACATGCCGGCATTCCCTGCCCGATGGTTCACGGCTTATACGTGCTCTCCTCGGTGTGCCGGGCTTGTTAGCCACCGTCGCGCCCGCGAAAACGTCTCGCAAGCGCTTGACCTCAGCGTCGGGAGGCCGGGACCACACGATTTCGCTCGTCCGCTTTCGCTTGCCATCGTCGTTCGCATGCCAAAGCGTCCATCGCATCCCCGCCTCACGTTTCGTGACGATTGGCCGTAACGTCCCTCGTGTCGAGGCGGGATGGCGCGGAGGATGCCACTGATTTCACTATTTCGGCAATACCGAAATGGTGCGACCCAATGACACGACGGGCAATTTGCGCATGGCGGCCATGTGCGGACTGCCCGTCGGGCCGCCGAAACCTCACAAATTGTGCGTTCGCTCGCCCTCACCGCGTGCGGGAGGCCCCCACTTGCGGGAGCATCTGGTTGTAGCGTTCATAATAGCCGGTCAGGACCAACTCACTCGCCACCACTTCGTCTGCCGCCACGCCCGACGGCAGGTCAAAATCCATGTCGATCGACGCGTAGGCCGGGATCACCCGGCTGGAGGCCTGGCGCGACGGCACGTCGATGCGGCGCTCGTTCTTGAGCGTCAGCCGCAGGACCGCGTTCTTGATGTAGGATACTTCCGGCTCTTCCTCGGTGAGCCGGAAGTGGGTGCGAAGGTAGGGCAGCCGGATGACCTCGGTCATCTCGTTGTCGGCCCCCTGCGCCTGATGAAGGACCTTGCCGAGCGCAATCCAGGATCCCGAAGCCTCGTCCTGCAAATAAAGCACCGGGCAGGAACCGCCCTCCGGTCCGACGTATACAAACATCGCGAACTCACCGACATCCGATGTCGCGGCATCGTCCGCACTGGTCGCCGCCTTTTCCGGCTCCCTCTGCAAGGCGAATTCCTTGCCGTCGGCGACGAGTCCGCCAAGCGATATTTCCGGTCCGAAGACATATTCCGTGACCGCGGGAGCTTCCGGCGCTCCAAAACTGTCCCTGCTCTTGCGCAGCGTGATGGATTTCTTGGGGGTTATCTGAATCGTCGACTCGAGCAGATTGCTCTTGCTCGACCTGATTTTCTCGTAGGTCGCTTTCGCAGTGTCCAAATCCCAATCTCGTTGTGCCGGATAACCGAACCTGATCCGCACCGGCAAAGCGAGCTTTGCATGGGGAGCAAGGGTTTGCGGCGGCAGGCCGAGCGAGGTCGGATTGTCAATCGACTGCGCTCCGGCACCGTTGACAGGCCGAAGCGTCTTGGCTGAGTTCTTCAACCCGCGAAAATCATCGATGCGGACCGGCCGATCGGTCAGATTTTCTACCACCGCGACGTCAATCGTGAGGGGCCGGCCCAGATAGGTGAAGCTCCATCCCGAGCCCAGGCACCCTTCGGAGACGATGGAGTAGATCGAAAGAAAATCCGGCGGAAGGCCGTTGGTGCCGAGATAACGATCGAGCTGAAAACTCCTCTCATAGTCCGGAACGATCCGTGACGCCGGGGGTGCTGCCGTCATTCCCTTGGTGCCGCCGGCAGCGACAAATTCCCGCATGTCCTGCAGCAGCAGGTCGAAATCCGCCACGGTGATGTAGCGCCAAATGGTCGTGCAGGAGACGACGTCGTCGCAAGGACCGTAGAGGAACTTGTATCCCGCCGGCCACCGGTTGGTGTTCAGCATGGTATTGCCGATCTCCTTCAGGATGAGGATCGAGGACGTCATCGCGAACGAGTTCGAAGACAAATACCAGATGTGGCGAAGCTGGCTTGGGCGCGCCGCGGATTTCTTTGGCTTGCGCGTATCCGACGTATCGTCCGCCGCCGTGGATTCCGCGAGCCTCACCCCGCTCAGCGCGATATGCCAGGAGACATCGCTGAGCGCGAAATCATAGTCGGTCTTCGATCCGAACTGCTGGAAGATCGTTCGCGCCTCGGCGGTCACGTCAGTGTCGACGGTTTCAAAGGCGCCGAGCGCGGCCTGCAATTCCGGCAGCGGCGTCGCGGTGACGATGCTTCCACCCAGCGCTTCATCCAGGCGATAGAAACCGATCCGGAGCGTCGGCACCTCACCCGGATTCGCCGAACAAAGGTAGCGAATGATCTTGCTGGCGTCGGAGTCGGCGTTGTCGCCGGCCTGCTTGTCATTGCCGGTATTGGCATCGTCGATCCCCTTGATAATTTCCTTCTGGGGAACACACGCCCCTGCCGCGGCCTGCGCCGGCAGCATCAGGGGGATCCATACCAGCCAGATAAAACCGGTAAATCGCATCTTGCGCTGCTCCGTTCGGGCGACCAGCGCGCCGGCGCTAGTGGTAGCTGCTCCCCGCGCCGAA
Organism: uncultured Alphaproteobacteria bacterium; assembly: GCA_963802585.1. Classification (GTDB taxonomy): domain Bacteria; phylum Pseudomonadota; class Alphaproteobacteria; order Rhizobiales; family Xanthobacteraceae; genus Bradyrhizobium. The sequence goes on from CAWDJS010000009.1 coordinate 470,351, forward strand.
CCAGCGCCGGAACATGCTTTCCATTCTAGGCGGTCGCGGTGCCATCTTCAACTCAGGGGTGTTATAGGGCCATTTGTCCCTGCACCAGTCGGGCGGCTCGTCCGACAGGAACAGACTGCTTCTTTCATCCGGCGTGAGGCATCTCGGCAGCGCCGCCTTGGCCTGATCCACCAGTTGCTGCACCCTAGGGACCCGCCAGACGCTGGCGGTATGGTTCGCGGAGGCGACCGCGATCCGTTCGCCATCGGGACTGAAGCTCGCCTTCCAGACCTCCGCGTCACCGGCGATCAGCTCGCGCACCACGTTTCCGGTTTTCGGGTCCCAGATCTGAACGCCTCCCTGCTCCGAGGCCGTGACGATATGCGCACCGTTCGGGCTGAACAGCGCGCTGCGGATTGCGCTCATGCTGCCGTCGCCGCCGATGGCCAGGCTCGGAACGACCGCGCCGGTCGCGGTATCCCAGAACTTGATCGATTTGTCGGCCGATGCCGTCATGATCCGCTTGCCGTCCGGGCTGAACGTTACACTGCGAACAGTGCCGTTATGCACGCCAAACGTCTTCGACCGCTGCACGGCGTCGCCGGTCCTTGCGTCCCACAGCAGCGTGATCTTGTTGAGGTATCCGGTGGCGACCAGATTGCCGTCCGGACTGAAGGCTGCGCTGCGAATCGCGCCGTGACCGCCGCCGATCGCACGAATGAGCTTCCGCGCGGCGTAATCCCACAGTTTGGCCGTCCCGTCTTCCGAGGCGGTCAGGAGTTGCTTTCCGTCGGGGCTGAACGCCAGCGCCCAGATCTCGCCATTGTGGGCGTTGATGCTTTGACGGCCCGTGCCGTTCAAGTCCCATATCTGCAGCATGCCCCTGACGGAGCCGGCGACGATGCCCGTGCCGGCGGGATCGAAAGCCGCCGTCGTCAGCTTTCCGTCCAGGGACTTAAATCGCTTCGCCGCCTGATTTTGCAGATCCCACACCATTGCCGTTCCGTCTTCGGAGGCCGTGACGACCTGGTTTCCGCTGGCGCTGAATCGTGCGTCGCGCACCACGGCGTCATGACGGATCGGCCGGTCGACCAGCATCGGATTTGGCTTCTCGACGCTCCACACCCGCGCGGTTCGATCGTCCGCGGCGGCCGATACGATGCGGCTGCCATCAGGACTGAAGGCGAGCGAGGCGATGGCGCCGCTGGCATTGCCGGAAAACGCCTGCAGCGGGGCGCCGCCCTCGACATCCCAGATCCGGATGACGCCATCGGCCGAGCCCGCGGCGACGTGCTTGCCGTCCGGACTGAATCGGGCCACCCGCACTTCCTCCGCGGCCTCGAACGAGGTGCCGAGCTCGGTGCCGGTCTCGACATCCCAAACTTTGATGGTTCCTTCCTGTGACGTCGTGAGCAGGCGCGTGCCTTCCGCATTGTAGGCGATGCTCGAAATGCCGGCCCCGTGCGCCAGCAGCGGGCCGACCTGCTGGCCGGTTTCGATATCGAAGATCGCTGCCGGGCCATCATGCGAGGCCACGGCGATGCGCGTGCCCCGCGGGCTGAATTCCACGAGCTCGATCCCGCTCTCACGGCTGCACTGCATCGATTTGACCGGCGTGTCGGGATGGACGAGATCGTAGATCCGCGCCATGCCGTCGCCGGAAGCGGTCGCCAGGCGCTTGCCGTCATAGCTGAACGCGGCGCGGCGCGGACTTGAACCGGCGACCTTAAGGGTCTCGTTGTTGTCGAGATTGCGGACCAGGATATGCCCGTCTTCGAGCACCATGGCGACGCGCCTGCTGTCCGGACTGAAGGTCGCGTTCTGGAGTCCGGCATCCTTCTCGACGGCAACCGGCTCGCCCAGGGGCTTGCCGGATGCGGCGTCCCAGGTCGCGATCGCCGTGAGCGGCGAAACGGTGATCAGCTGGCCGCCATCGGAAGAGAATGCCGCAGCCGCCGTCGTGTCGCCAGCCGGAAGTATCAGGCTCTCATGCATGCTGCGCAGCGCGCGGTCGAGCTGCAGCTCGGCCTCGGCGACGAACGGCCTGTCGTTCTGGACCGAGCTGTCCGGGAGCGCCTCGAGCGCCAGCAACATGGCGGTGCCGGCGTCGCCCGATCGCTGCTCCGCAAGCTTCGCCAGCCGGAAGGACTGGTCGCGCTGGACGTTGTGCAATTGCTCCCTGGCTTCCCGCCAGACGATCCACAGGCTTGCGCTCAGGATCGCGACGACCAGGAGCACGGCCTGCCCGACCAGGAGACGGCGCTGCAGCCGGATCTGCACCTCCTTGCGTTGATTTTCAAAGATCCGGCTGGCCTGTACGAACTCGACCACGTCTTTCGGCAAATCGTCCTGTCGCGACAGGCCCCAATATTGATCGGCGCGCGCAAGGTCGCGGCCGACCAGCAGCGCCAACTCCTGCTTTCCGCCCTCCCGCCATTCGCGGTTCTTGCGTTCGGCGTCGCCCTTGAAGATCAGGAAATCGCGCTCTTCGGCCAGCCAGCCGGCCAGCCGCGGCCAGGCCCGCAGCAGGGCGTCATGCGCGATCTCAGCGACCACCTTGCCGTCGGAATCGCGGGTACCGGTGACGACGAGCCGCCACTGACTGTCGGCGAGGCTGCTGGCTAGCGTCCATTCCGCGTCGGAGCATTCGTCTCGCGTGGCCTGCCGGCTGACGGGCTCTCCGTCCGAGTGGACCGTCGTGAGTTTCAGCGTGAGCAGGCGCTTAAGCCGCGCCTCGCGGTCGGGGTGTTTCTTGATGAAGTCCTCGGCGCGCGAAGTGAGCACGCCACCGACATCGATGGCCTGCGACGGCAACCGCAGCGTCGCATCCCCCCGCTTGACCATGCTCAGCCACATGCTGTTGAGCTGATCGGAAAGCAGCGGCAGCGCTCCCGGCTCCTTCTCGGCGGCCTCCGTCAGACGCCTGGCGAGGAATTCGTCTTCGAACGCGACCTTAAGCAGTTCGGGCGGCTTGGTCACAACCAGATGAAGCTGATCGTGCGTAAGCTGATTGACCGTAACGAGCTCGGCGCATCCAAAGAGCGCGCTGTCGGCACGGAAGAAATCGAGATCGTCAGCGCGCAAGGTCGCGAAGGCACGCAGCCTCGGATCTTTTAATCCGTCGCTGATCAGCCTTGAGAAACTGGCGGCCTCGTTGCGATTGGACAATGTGTAGAGTTCTTCCGCCTGATCCAGATAGACGAGGATGGCTTCCGGTGCTTCCCCCTCGCGCTTTCTGACTTGCTCCTGGGTGGCGTCGATCAATTCCGACAACGCGTTCTTGCCGTCCTGCAAGCGGTCAATCCAGCTACGTGGGCGGGCCGCCTGCTCGGGATCGGTCAGATCAAGCGACCAGAGGCGCGCGAACGCGCTGACGAGCGATTTGATCGGCGTTTCGCCCGGCCGAACCGTGAGGTACGCCCAGCCGCGACTCTTCTGCAGGGCGGACGGCCAGTCTTGCCTGACATCGGCGGCCTCGGCGGGCCAGCGCATGGATTTCAGCGACGACAGCACGCCGGCAAGCGCGATCGACGTTTTGCCGGCTCCGGACGGGCCGACCAGAACTGGAAGGTGGCTTGGCTTTTCGGCAAGAGAAGTCAGAACCTTCGCGGTCTCGGCGGAACGCCCGTAGAAATAATCGGCATTGGCCTCCGTCATCGCCTCGAGGCCGCGATACGGATTGACCAGCTTCCACAGCGGCGTCGAGGTTGCGTCGATCGCCTCGCCCTTTAGCGCTGTCCAAATGCGGTGCAGTGTGGTGTCGTTCTCCAGGCTCGGCGCAACGACCCAGTTCAGGCTGCGCAGGCCCGCAAGTCCCGGCGCTTCGGCGTTGGCCGCGATCACAGGCACGAGCGGCATCTTGCCGTGTTCCTCGACGTGGCGCTGAAATGCCGAAAAGTACTCGATCTCCTGCCATTGCCCGATTCCGGACGGACCGATCAGAAACAAGAAGGCGTCGGAATCCGCGATCCTGCCGAAGATCTTTGGCAACCAGAAGCCGGAACCGAGAGAAATCTCGTCAAGGAAGATATCCGCAGCGGAATCGAGCTTTAAGAGGCCGGCACGGATGGCCCGAGCTAGGTCTCTATCCTTCGAATTGAAAGATAAGAAAATCCGCACGTGCATAATGCTCCAGGGGACGAAGCTTAGCTCAAATCCGCCGCTTGGCAACTTGCGGACGCTTTGCTCGAAGATGCAACTCGATTGACGAAGAGTTCGGGCAGCGGCAGGCCCATCCAAGCAAATCGATCGCAGGCGCGCGAGGCCCGCCAATCTTCCAGTGGCCCGGAAATTGCAATAACCTTGGTATTGCAGGGAGGGTTGATCATGTCACGCGTCCCTTTATCGGCCTTATTGTCCGCGTTGGCGCTCTCGGTCGCGCTCGCGGCGTCCCCGCCCGCGCAGGCGAGCACGATCCGCGCGGTGATGCATTCCGATCTGCGCGTCATCGATCCCGGCTTCACCACGGCCTACATCACCCGCGACCATGGCTACATGGTCTACGACACGCTGCTCGCGACCGACGCCAATTTCAAGGTCCAGCCGCAGATGGCGGACTGGAAGGTTTCCGACGACAAGCTCACCTACACCTTCACCTTGCGCGATGGCCTGAAATGGCATGACGGCGCGCCGGTCACGGCGGAGGATTGCGTCGCCTCGCTGAGGCGCTGGGGCAAGAACGACAGCATGGGCCAGAAGCTGATGGATTTTACCGCCAGCCTGGACGCCACCGACGCCAAGACCATCACGCTGAAGCTGAAGGAGCCCTACGGGCTGGTGCTGGAATCGATTGCGAAGATGTCTTCCTATGTGCCGTTCATGATGCCGAAGCGGCTTGCGGAGACGCCGCCCGACCAGCAGATCAAGGAGCAGATCGGCTCCGGTCCGTTCAAATTCGTGCAGTCGGAATTCCAGCCCGGCGTGAAGGCGGTCTATGAGAAGAACAAGGATTACGTGCCGCGCAAGGAGCCCGCGAGCTGGACCGCCGGCGGCAAGATCGCAAAGGTCGACCGCGTCGAATGGATTACCATGCCGGACGCGCAGACCGCGGTGAACGCGCTGCAATCCGGCGATATCGATTTCCTGGAGATTACCCCGTTCGACCTGGTGCCGGCGCTGTCCGCCAACAAGGAGCTGAAGGTCGAGACCTTGAACAAGCTCGGCTTTCATTCGATCGCGCGGATGAACTTCCTTTATCCGCCGTTCGACAATGCCAAGGTGCGCCGCGCCGCCTTCATGGCCGTGAACCAGAAGGATTTCATGGATGCGCTGGTCGGCAACGAGGAATACTACATCAAATGCGGCTCGATCTTCATCTGCGGCTCGCCGCTCGATACGGCTGAGGGTTCCGACCCCATCGTCAAGGGCAACGGCATGGCGGAAGCGAAGAAGCTTCTCGCCGAATCCGGCTATGACGGCACGCCGGTTCTGCTGATGGCACCGACCGACGTGGTGACGCTGAAGACGCAGCCGATCGTGATGGCGCAGTTGTTGCGGCAGGCGGGCTTTACGGTGAACGTGCAGGCCCTGGACTGGCAGACCGTGGTGAGCCGCCGCGCCAACCGGAAACCGCCAAAGGACGGCGGCTGGAACATGTTCATCACCAATGTGACCTCCGCCGACCTGATCAACCCGATCGCCAATCTGCAGGTCAGCGGCAAGGGCACCAAGGGCGGGTGGTTCGGCTGGCCGGAGAACCCGAAGATCGAGGAGCTGCGCGACGCCTATGCGCGCTCCTCCTCTGCCGACGAGCAGAAGAAGATCGCCGCCGAGATCCAGTCCGAGGCCTACGACCAGGTGATCTACATTCCGCTCGGCCAATACCGCGTGGTCGCCTCCTGGCGCAAATCGCTCTCCGGCGTGCTCGACGGCCCGGCGACGCCGGTGTTCTGGAACGTCGACAAGTCGGAGTGAACTGGCGGCGCCGACCGTCCGTAGAATTACGGGCGGCTCACGGGTTCAACGCTCCAAATGTCAACACATCGCTGCCGCGCGAGCGACAAAGCGTGATCGCCATTCCAGCGCAAACATGGCAGAGGTTAGTCGTTCGATTCGGAGACAGGGCAAGTCCAATCATGGTGAGTGCAGACGGGAATATGCCGGTGAGAGTATCCGGCAAGGGCAAGGCGAAGGCAGACGCGCCGGGCAAGAAGTCCGCGAAGCGGGCCAGCAAGGCGCGTCAAAAAGCGACGACGGCCGATCCGTTGCCGGAGACGCTGGAAGCGCAAGAGCTGAGACAAGAGCCGAGAGAAGAGCCGGGCGATGTGCCGGTTGCGCCGGCCGAAAGTTTCGCGATCGAAACCGCAGCATTCGAACCCGCGGCGCTCGATGTCGCGCCAGCCGAGAACCAGCCGATCGAAACTGCAGCAGTCGAACCTGTGACGAAGGACGCCGCGTCGATTGCTTCGGCAGCGCCCGTGCCGGTCGAGGAAGTCCTGCCCGCGCCACGCGCTGCTGATCCGGTCGGCTATCAGGCCATCACCAACGCCTATGGCGACTACACGCGGAAGTCGATCGAGCACACCCGTTCGTTCTTCGAGCAACTCGCCGGCGCGCGATCGTTCAGCCGGGCCTTCCAGCTACAGACGGAATACGCGCAGCAGGCTTACGAGACCTTCGTTGCGGAGACGCGGAAGATTCGCGAACTGCATCGGGAATTGACACTCCAGAAAATGAAGCGATTGGAGGGCCTCGTGGCCGGGACCAGGGCGACGCGCTCCAGGTAGGCGATCGCCCTACTCCATCTTCGCGCCGGAGATCCTGATGAGCTCCGCCCATTTCGCGGTGTCGTCGTGAGGAATTTGCCGAAGGCCGCGCCCGAGACGGTACCGGGCTCGGCGCCGAGCTCGGTCAGGCGCGCCTTCATGTCCGGTGTCGCCAGGATCGAGCCTACGTCGCCCTGAAGCTTCTCCAATACAGGTGTCGGCGTCCTTGCGGGGGCGACCAGGCCGAACCAGGCAAAAGCCTCGAAGCCGGGCACGCCCTGCTCGGCGACCGTCGGCACGTCGGGCAAGGCCGTTGCGCGCACGGCGCCCGCCACCGCGATGGCGCGGACGCTGCCGCCCGCGACCTGCGGCAGCACCGCCGGCATGTTGTCGAACATCATGGGAATGTGGCCCGCGATCAGATCGTTCATCGCGGGTGCCGCACCCTTGTAGGGCACGTGGACGATATCGATGCCGGTCATGTGCCTGAGCAATTCGCCGGCCAGATGATTGGTCGAGCCGATGCCGGACGAGCCGAAATTCAGCGTGCCGGGTTTTGCCTTGGCAAGCGCGACCAGATCCTGGACGTTCTTCACGGGTAGCGACGGGTGGACCATCAGCACGATCGGCACGGTGGCGAGCAGCGCCACCGGCGCAAACGACTTGGCCGGATCGAACGGCAGGCTCTTGTAGAGCGCGATGTTGGTGGTGAGCGGCGGCGGGGCAGTGACCAATAGCGTGTAGCCGTCCGCGGAAGCGTTCGCCACCATTTCGGCGCCGATATTGCCGCCGGCCCCGGCGCGGTTCTCGACAAAGAACTGCTGTCCGGTCTTTTCCGAAAGCTTTTGCGCCAGGATGCGGGCGACGATGTCGTTGGAGCCGCCGGCCGGGAACGGCACGACGATCCTGACGGGATGGGCGGGATAATCCTCTGCAGCCGCACTGCGGGACATCATCGCAGCCGCCCCGGCAATCAGGATGGCGCGGCGGGAGATCGGCTGCATGGGGTTTCCTCGTCTTTTTGCTTGTCCGTTGGAGCCGCATCCTAGCCCGTGGAAATATGCCGACGGAAGAGCGCTCCGGTCGGCGAGAGAATTTCTGCCATGCATTGCAACGCTCTTTCGCTTCCCCACAACCCTAAGCTAACCTCTCGCCTCAAAGCTGCAGGGGAGTTGGCCGAAGCCCCCATCGCAAATGCGCAGCGAAAAAGCCATCGGCGGGCACAAGGGAGGCTTCCATGCCCGAGGACAATGTTCCGCGGCGGCAATTCCTGCTTGGCGCCGGCCTTGCCGGCACGGCGATTGCGGCCGGTCTGGCTGATCCCGTCGAAGCGCAACAGCCGGCGCCCGCAGCAGCAGCGCCGCCACCTGCGCCGGAGCTCGAGCCCTTCGTCACCCTCACCGCGCCGGAAGCGGCCTTCATCGTCGCGGCGGTCGATACGCTGATCCCCGCCGACGAGCTCTCGCCCTCGGGCAGCGATTGCGGCGTTGCCATCTTCATCGACCGCCAGCTCGGCAGCGCCTGGGGCGGCGGCGCGAAAATGTACCGCGCGGGCCCTTATGTGAAGGGCAAGCCGGAGCAAGGCTATCAGCTGGCGCTGACGCCGCGCGAATTCTTTGCCGCCGGCATCACCGCCGCGAATGCCTGGTCGCGCAAGACTTACGGCAGGGAATTCGATCGCCTCGCCGCGGCCGATCGCGTGACCGCGCTGAAGGCCATGGAAGAAGCCAAAGCGCAATTCGAGAATTTCGACGCCAAAGCGTTCTTCGGCCAGTTGCACGCCATCACCATGGCCGGCTTCTTCGCCGATCCCATCTATGGCGGCAACCGCGACAAGATCGGCTGGAAGCTGCTCGGCTTCCCCGGCCTGCCCGCCACCTATGCCGACAAGATCGATGCCTACCGCGACAAGCGCTATGTCGCGGATCCGCAATCGATCGCCGACTTTTCTTAGAAAGGGAGGCGGCGATGGCAACGAAGTTGAAAGAGACCGACGCGGTCGTGGTCGGCATGGGCTTTTCCGGTGCGATCCTGTCGCGCGAATTGACCAAAGCAGGCCTCAACGTGGTCGGGCTGGAACGCGGCGCCGACCGCAACCCGGCGGAAGAGTTCACGCTGACGCGGCTCCGCGACGAGCTGCGCTACGTGGTGCGGCTGGAATTGATGCAGGACAATTCGATCGACACCGTCAGCTTCCGCAACACGCCCGACGAACTCGCGTTGCCGATCCGGCGCTTCGGCGCGTTCCTGCCCGGCGAAGGCGTCGGCGGCACCGGCATTCACTGGGGCGCGCTGCACTGGCGCTTCCTGCCGACCGATTTCCGCATCAAAAGTGCGCTCGCGGAAAAATACGGCGCCAAGGCCATTGCCGACACCATGACCATCCAGGACTGGCCGGTGAGCTATGACGAGCTGGAGCCGCATTACGACCGCTTCGACAAGCTCTGCGGCGTCTCCGGCCAGGCCGGGAATCTGCGCGGCAAGCCGATCGCCGGCGGCAATCCCTTCGAGGGCGCGCGCAGCGAGGAGTATCCCAACAAGCCGGTCAAGACCGCGGCCGGACCGCAGATGTTCAGCGATGCCGCGAAAAGCCTCGGCTATCACCCCTTCCCGGTGCCGACAGCGACCTCGAGCGCGCCCTATGTGAACCCCGAAGGGATCATGCTCGGCGCCTGCGAATATTGCGGCCACTGCAATCGCACCGCCTGCGAGGCGAACGCGAAAGCCTCGCCCAATGTCAATGTGATGCCGGTGCTTCGCAGCGGAGCCGAAGTTCGAGTTGCGCACGCGGGTGTTCGTCACGCGCCTCGTCTACGACAAGCAGGCCAAACGCGTCACCGGCGTGGTCTATACCGACATGAAGACCGGCGAGGAATATGAGCAGCCGGCGGCCGTGGTGATCCTCTCGTCCTTCGTGTTCGGCAACACCCAGCAATTGCTGCTCGCCGGCATCGGCGAGGCCTACGATCCCCGGACGGCCAAGGGCACGGTCGGCAAGAACTACTGCTACCAGTTCGAGGCCGGCGGCGAGGCCTTCTTCGAGGGCCGCGAGTTCAATCCGTTCATGGGTGCGCCGGGCATGGGTACGGCCATCGACGATTTCAACGGCGAGAATTTCGACCATGGGGGTCTCGGCTTCTTCGGCGGCGGCTATATCGCCTGCCTCAACGGCGGCGCACCGCCGATCGGAGGCCGGGTGCTGCCGAAGGGCGAGCCGCGCTGGGGCGTGGGCTGGAAGCAGGCGGAAGCGAAATGGTATCGCTGCAACACCCGCTTCAACACGCAAGGGTCGGTCTATGCCCACCGCGACAATTTCATGGACCTCGATCCGACCTACAAGGATGCGCTGGGACGGCCGCTGCTGCGGCTGACCTACAACGCCACCGAGAACGACCACAAGATGTCGCGCCATCTCGTCGAGAAGATGGAGGGCGTCATCAAGGCGATGAAGCCGACGCATTACGAGGTGCACAACCGGCCGAAGAATTTCACCATCGTGCCGTATCAGTCGACCCATTGCACCGGCGGCACCATGATGGGATCGGACCCGAAATCGAGCGTGGTGAATTGCTATCTGCAGGCCTGGGATGCGCACAATCTGTTCATCCAGGGCGCCTCGGTGTTCCCGCAGCAGCACGGCTACAATCCGACCGGCACGCTCGGCGCGCTGGCCTACTGGTCGGCCAAGGCGATCACCGAACAATATCTGAAAAGCCCCGGTCCGCTGGTGCATGCGTGACGGGAAAGATGATCCGGGGAAGATCGATGCATGATCCGCGCGCGCGCCTCAGTGCGCTTGTCGTCCTGCTCACGCTGGCGGGCCCTGCGGCTGCCGCCGACGCCGACCATGGCAAGGCGCTGTTTGCGCCCTGCGCCGCCTGTCACACCGACCGCGCCGATGCGCTCGGCCCCAACCTCAAAGGCGTATTCGGCCGGAAATCCGCCGCGCTGGAGGACTTCCGCTATTCGAATCCAATGAAGCGCGCCAACCTCGTCTGGGACGAGGATAATCTGCGCGCCTACATCCATGACCCGCAAGCCAAGGTGAAGGGCAATCGCATGCCCTATGGCGGCATGAGTGATGCAAAAGACGTCGACGACGTCGTGGCCTATCTGAAGACGTTGAAGTAGCCGACGGCTTGGAGCATGATCGCTGCATGCGCGCTTCGCTTGCTTTTCTCGGTCTGTCGCTTTGGCTGTCGGCCGCGGTAACGCCTGCGCCGGCCCAGACTCCGCTCCCCGACGTCCCGCCGGCCCTGCTCGAAGATATCGCCGTCGGCAGCCGCGTCCTCGCGGATTTCGGCGTGGTCGACGGGTTCGGGCATGTCAGCGCGCGGCATCCGACCAACCCCAACCACTTCCTGATGTCGCGCTCGCTGGCGCCGGCGCTGGTCACCGCCGACGATATCATGGAGTTCGATCTCGACGGCAACGCCATCGATGCGCGCGGCCGCTCGCTGTTCCTGGAGCGTTTCATCCATGCGGAGATATACAAGGCGCGGCCGGACGTGATGAGCGTCGTGCACACGCATTCGCCGGGCGTGATTCCGTTCTCGGTGAGCAAGGCGCCGCTGCGGCCGCTGTTCCACAACGCCGCCTTCCTGGCAGCCGGCGTGCCGGTCTGGGATATCGCCAAAGAATTCGGATCGACCGACATGCTGGTACGCGACGGCGGCATCGGCAAGTCGCTGGCGCGCACGCTCGCCGACAAGCCGGTGGTGCTGATGCGCGGCCATGGCGACGTCACCGTCGGACCCGACGTCAAGATCGCGGTGTTCCGCGCCTACTACACCGACGTCAACGCGCGCCTGCAGGCGCAGGCGATCGGACTCGGCACCGAGATCACCTATCTCAGCACTGAGGAAGGCGCGAAAGCCGACGCGATCAATTTCGCGGTCATCGACCGCATCTGGAATCTGTGGAAGCAGCGGGTGCAGCCGGGGCTCGGCAAATAGCTGATAACCTCGTCTCGACGAACGCCGATCTACGCGGTCAGCTTTTATTTGAACAACCGCAACCTGCGGCCACGGAACGAGTTGTTCCCGAATGAAAAATATCCTGATCGCAGGCGCCGGGATAGCCGGCCCCACCCTTGCCTTCTGGCTGAAGGCCGCAGGCTTCACGCCGACCCTGGTCGAGCGCGCCCCAACCCTGCGCACGGGCGGCTACGTCGTCGATTTCTGGGGACTCGGTTATGACATCGCCGAACGCATGGGGCTGATCGAGGAGATCAATCGCACCGGCTACCATGTGAAGGAAATGCGCATCGTCGACGACGCGGGCCGGCGCCGCGCCGGATTCGGGACTTCGGTATTTGACGAACTGACCGAAGGACGTTTCGTCACGCTCCCCCGTAGTGAGCTATCGCGATTGCTGTTCGAGAGCGTCAGGGACCGCGCCGAATGTATCTTCGGCGATGAAATCATGGCCTTGCGCGAGGAAGCGGACGGGGTTCTGGTTCGGCTGAAGCGGGCCGGCGAACGCCGGTTCGATCTTGTCATCGGCGCCGACGGATTGCATTCAAGCTTGCGCCGGCTTGCGTTCGCTCCGTCCTCGCAATTCGAGAAGCATCTTGGTTATCTGGTCGCGGCTTTCGAGGCGAGAGGCTATCGTCCACGCGACGACGACGTCTACCTGATGTATGGCGAGCCCGGCCGTATGCTCGGACGCTTCACCTTGCGCGACGACAGAGCGCTGTTCCTGTTCGTGTTTGCGGCATCCGACGCTGCGGTGCCCGTCAACCTCGCCGAACAAAAATCGCTGCTGCACGAGGTCTACGCCCATGGCGGATGGGAATGCCCGAAGATACTGGCTGAACTGGAACGCGCCGACACGATCTACCTGGACAAGGTGAGCCAGATCAGGATGCAGGACTGGACGCGAGGCCGCGTCGCGTTGATTGGCGATGCGGCTTTCTGCGTCTCGTTGCTGGCCGGACAGGGCTCGGCGCTCGCGATGATCTCGGCCTATGTGCTGGCAGGCGAGCTTGCGGCTGCGGACGGGCAATATCAGAAGGCCTACCCTGGATATGAAGCGCTGTTGCGTGACTATATCGGCGCTAAGCAGCAAGGCGCCGAGCGCTTCGCCGGCGCATTCGCACCGAAGACGCAGGCGGGACTGTTCTTCCGCGATCTCGTCATCAGAGCCTTTGCGCTCCCCGGCTTCGCCAGGCTCGCCATCGGCAGGGACATCGCCGACAGGCTGGATCTCCCTGACTATCGCTGGCCGTTGCTTCATCAGCGGGCGACGACTGCCTGATGATTGGCCATTTCCGGTTAGGGCAGAGGTCTGCGGCGAATGCATGCACAATTGACAGGAAACGCTTTCCTCCGCGGCACGTTAGTATATTCCTACCCAAATCATTTTCTTTGGACGGTGAATCCGAATGCCTGCCGCCATTACGTCCGAGGGTGGACCCGCGCTCCTCGGCCCGAGCGCCAAACCCGCCGGCGACGAGAGACGGGTCAGCCTGCTGACACTGTGCGGGCTTGCTCTGGCGATCGGCGTGATGACGGGCCTTGGCGCCGTTGCTTTTCGCGCCTTGATCGCGCTGGTGCACAATCTCTTCTACAATGGCAGGCTGAGCTTCGTTTTCGACGCCAATCTGAGCGAGGGGCCGAGCCGCTTCGGCGACCTCGTGTTCTTCTCCCCCATCATCGGCGGCCTCATCGTCGTCTACATCGTGAAGACCTTTGCACCGGAAGCCAAGGGACACGGCGTTCCCGAGGTGATGGATGCGGTGTTCTACAAGCACGGCAACATCCGCGGCAAGGTTGCGCTGGTCAAGGCGCTGGCCTCGGCGCTTTCGATCGGCAGTGGAGCTGCGGTCGGGCGCGAAGGTCCGATCATCCAGATCGGTTCGGCGCTCGGCTCCGCATTTTCGCAAGCGATCGGATTGTCGACCTGGCAGAAGATCACGCTGCTGTCGGCCGGCGCTGGCGCCGGCATCGCTGCAACCTTCAACACCCCGCTTGGCGGCGTGCTGTTTGCCCTCGAAATCCTGCTGCCGGAAGTTTCAAACCGCACGTTTCTTCCCGTGGTCGTGGCGACCGGAGCCGCGACGACCATCGGCCGGCTCCTGATCGGGCCCGATCCCGCCTTCGCGGTCCCGGATGTGCAGTTTTCGCTGGCGAACTCGCTTGCGGTGGGAGAAATCCTGAGCTTCGTGCTGCTCGGACTGCTCTGCGGCGTCGCGGCCTGGGCCTTCATCCGCCTGCTCGTGATCATGGAGGACGGCTTTCCGAAGCTGCCCGGAAATGAATACACACAGAACATGGTCGGAATGGCCATCATCGGGCTGATGATGGTGGTTCTCACCCGCGTGTTCGGACATTCCTATGTCGATGGGGTTGGATACTCCGTCATTCAGTCGATCTTCGACCAGAAGATGACGGCGGTCGGCCTGCTCGCTTTGCTGTTCCTCCTCAAGATGATCGCAACCACCGTCAGCCTCGGCTGCGGGGCTTCGGGCGGCATTTTCTCGCCGTCGCTTTATCTCGGAGCTACCCTCGGTGCGGCCTTCGCCGCAACCATGGGCATCATCCTTCCGCATTCCGGTCTGAGCCTGCCATCGGCGGCGATCATTGGCATGGCGGCGATGGTCGGCGCGGGCACCGGCGGCGTCATGACCGCCATCGTCATGGTGTTCGAGATGACGCGCGATTATGCGATCATCGTGCCCGTGATCGTCGCTGTCGCACTGGCCGCGGGCGTCCGGCGCGCGCTGATCGGCGAGACGATCTATACGGTCAAATTGCGCCATCGCGGCCATCGCATCCCCAAGGAACGGCACATCAATCTCTATCTGGTGAAGCAGGCGCAGGACATCATGGAGCGCGGCTTCATCGTCGCAAGGGCCGGCACCACGCTGAGGGATGCGATGCTGCCCGACGATATCGACGACGTCCGCCCCATCGTGGTCGAGCGGGAGGGCCGGATTGTCGGGCTCATTCCGCCGCGCTCCGGGCTGTGGCTGGAAGTCCGCACCAATCCGGATGTCCGTGTCGAAAAATTCGTCGAGAGCAGGCTCGTGATCTGCCGCGATCAGGACCTTCTCAGCCTGGCCTTTGCGCGGCTGAAGCGGCATCGCGCCGGTGCCGCGGTCGTGTTTCGCGGCACGTCGCGTCCCCGCATCACCGATGTGGTCGGCATCATCACCAAGCGCGCCGTCGCCGACGCGGTAATCGACAGCTATGAGGACTAAGATGCGCACTATCCTGCTCGCCGCCGCGATCTTCCTCGCGCTGTTCGACCATGTTTCAGCACGCGGCCCGGAAACGCCTCCCAATTTCGTCGCAACACCGGAGGCAGGCAACTTTGGCTCGCAGATGATCGGGCTCGAGGTCTACAACAACAACCATCAGGATCTTGCCCGCATTGAAGATATTTCGGTCGGCAAGGACGGCCAGGTGCAGGCCTTCATTCTTTCCGTCGGTGAATATCTGGGGCTGGTCGCGCACTTCGTCGCCGTCAAGCCTTCTGCCTTGACGATCGAGCCTTCGAAGGGCGATGGGCCGCTGCAGGCGCACATGGATGCGACCGCCGATCAGCTCCGCGCGGCACCTGAATATCAATACACCGGCACGAGAAAGGCCTGCCTGAACGTCCTGCGCTTCTGAGTCTCAATACAAGCGGTGGAAATGATGGATCGGCCCGTGGCCGTGGCCGACGGAAAAACGGTCGGCGGCCGCGATCGCCGCGCTGACAAAGGCCTTGGCGTTGCGGACAGCGGTTTCCAGCTCTGCGCCCTTCGCCAATTCGGCGGCGATGGCCGACGACAGCGAGCATCCGGTGCCGTGGGTGTTTCGCGTGGCAATGCGCGGCGCTGGCAGCGCGAGCGTGCCGCTGCTCCGGATCAGATAGTCGATGCTCTCGCTGCCCTCTCCGTGCCCGCCCTTGATCAACACGGCGGGACAGCCCAGCGCGAGCAGCATCTCGCCCTGGCGCCCGATCGCGGCGGCATCGGCGGCGATCGGCTCATCCAGCAGCGCTGCGGCCTCGGGCAGGTTGGGCGTGATGATGGTGGCGAGCGGAATGAGTTTTGTGCGCAACCCGTCGATCGCGTCCGCGGCCAGCAGCCGGTCGCCGGAGGTCGCGACCATCACGGGATCGAGCACGACGTGTTTCGGCGACCAGCGCTTGACCGCCTCGACAATGGCGTCGATCGAAGCGAGCTGCGCCACCATGCCGATCTTGACCGCGCCGATTTCGAGATCGCCGAACACCGCATCGATCTGCGCGCGCAAGAAGGCGGCCGGCACGAGGTGGATGCCGGTCACGCCTTTGGTGTTCTGCGCGGTCAGCGCCGTGATCGCCGACGCGCCATAGACGCCGAGCGCGGCAAAGGTCTTCAGGTCGGCCTGGATGCCGGCTCCGCCTGAGGAATCCGAGCCTGCGATGGTGAGCGCAACTGGCGTGGTCATGAGCTTGGTCAATGGTTTCCTTGGCCCTGTCCTAACGCGGCGTTTCCGCGCCAGCAAGCTCACTTGCTAAGCCCCCCAAAACTGGCCTATCTCTGGCCGAAAGACCCGGAGACGTCAGCGATGGTTCCTTTCTTCGTCCAGATCAAATGCAAGCTCGGCCAGTCCTATGTCGTCGCCAACGCGTTGGCGGAAGCCGAGATCGCCTCCGAGATCTATTCCACCGCGGGCCATTACGATCTCCTGGTCAAATTCTATGTCGACAACGAGACCGACATCGGCCATTTCGTGAACGAGAAGGTGCAGGTCATTCCCGGCATCCAGGACACGCTGACCATCATCACCTTCAAGGCGTTCGGTGGCCGCTAGTGCAGACAATCACCTTCGATCGACTGAAGGCCTTCATCCATGAGGCCATGGTCCGGCTCGGCTTGCCGGACGACGATGCCATGACGGTCGCGACCCTGATGGCGCAGGCCGATCTGCAGGGATCGGACGGCCATGGCGTCAGCCGGCTGCCGCAATATGCCCGCCGCATCAAGGCCGGCGGCTTCAACGTCCGGCCCAAGATCCGCGTGGTGCAGGAGCATCTCTCCACCGCCCTCATCAATGGCGACAACGGCATGGGCCATCTGGTGATGAGCCGCGCCACTGAGATCGCGATCGAGAAAGCAAGCGTCACCGGCATCGGCTGGGTCAATTCGCAATTCTCCAACCACGCCGGCCCCGCCTCGCTCTATGCGAGGATGCCGCTGGCCCGCGACATGATCGGGCTCTACTTCGCTGTCGGTAACGCCAACCACCTGCCGCCCTGGGGCGGCCTCGACATGCTGCTGTCGACCAACCCGATCGCCGCCGCCATCCCGGCGGGCGCCGAGAAGCCGATCGTGCTCGACATGGCCACCACGGTTGCGGCCTATGGCAAGGTGAAGACCAAGGCGCTGCGCGGCGAGATGATGCCCGAGGGGTGGATGATCGATCGCCAGGGCAAGCCGCTGACCGATCCGAAACGCGCCGAGGAAGGCATGCTGCTGCCGCTCGGCGGCATGGAAGCCGGCTACAAGGGGTTCGGGCTTGCCATGATCATCGGCCTGATCGCCGGCACGCTCGGGGGTGCTGCGATGGGCAAGGACGTCATCGACTTCAACCACGACGACGACAGCGTCACCAATACGGGCCAGGCGATCTGCGCCATCAATGTCTCGGCCTTCGGCGAAGTCGATACCTTCAAGGCCGCCGTAGATCAGCTGGTGCGCGATTTTCGCGAAAGCCGGCGCATGCCGGGCGTGGAGCGGATCACGGTCCCCGGCGAGCGCAGCGAGGAGGCGCGCATCGCCCGCGCGCGCGACGGCATTCCGATCGCGCCGGCGCTTGCGCGCGGGCTCGATCAGCTGGCCGGTGAGTTGGGAATCAAGAAACTCGGCTGACACCTCACGCGATAAAACCCGCGCTGCCATGGCAGCACCTAATGGTCCGATCGCGACGCTGGCGTCTTATATCAGCACCCCCAATGGGGAGTCGGCGGATCGGGATCCTGATATATGTTCTGATGACCCGATATCGCCAGATCTTCGGCTTTCGGCGGCACAACAGGGCTCTGCGCGCAGCTCATTGGAGTTTTTGGATAAAAGAAACGCCTGAATGCCGCTGCGATCGAGACCGCGAAATAGGTATGGCTATCGCGGGCGCGATCAAAATTTGCTTGCATTGAAAACCTCCTGCGGCAGCGTGAGGACGCCAAGTAGCAATGGAACGGTAACAATCGAGGCCGCCGTCGAGAGAAAGACCAGTCCAGCCACTTCTTCCGGATCGCATTCCCACCGTTCTGCGTAGAGATAGCAGTAGACGGCAACCGGCATCGCACATTGAAGAATCAGCACGGCTCTTGCCGGCTCAGCCAAGCCAAACAGACTGGCCACAATCACGCCGACAACGGCCCCGGCGCCGATCCGCAATGCGGAGAGCCCGATGGCCCGTGACAGCGTTGCTATCTGTAGCCGGGCGAGCGTGCCGCCAAGCATCAGAAGCATGACCGGGATGGCAAGGCCGCCAACGAGGCCGAGGGTATTGCCGAACCAGGCTGGCGGCGTAACGCGGAAATAAGAGCCGACAAGGCCGATCGTGATCGCGTAAAGCAAGGGCATGCGTGCCAGTGCCTTCCAATTGACGGCGCCGGCAGCCAGCATTTGCCCAATGCTGTGGTTTCCAATGGAGGAAATTGCGAAAAACACGATTGCATAACCCAGCCCTTCCGGACCAAACGCGTAGAGCGCAAGCGGCAGACCCAAATTGCCCGCATTGGGAAAGGCAATTGAGGGCAGATATGTTCGGAGGGGCAACCCGAGAAGCCAAAGCACCAAGGCACCTATGGCTGCAAAGGCTGTGATCGCGACACATGAGGCGAGAGCCACGGTCGCAAACGCTTCGGGCGTTATCGTAGCCTTGAGCAACGTCGACACGATCAGGCAGGGCGTCCCAACATCGACCACGATGGGGGTGAGCACCTTTAAATCGAGCGCATGTCCGGATCGTATCCACAAGAAGCCGAGCACAATCGTGCACAGAACGGGCAATACAGAGGACAGCACGACGTCCAGCATGATTTTTGCCTCAAATGGCAGCGCAAGGCGCCGTAAAAAGTTCTTCAGAAAAACGCTACCGGCACAGATGCATCAGGAACCAGTGCCGGGGCATGACGCCTGCTGCTGACAACAACAGAGGTTAGGGCCGTCCTGCAAATTCTTCATCACCCGAACGGGCGATGTGCTCGAAATCAATCTACTTGCCGTCATTCTCCGAGCCCGGCGCGCGCCGGCGCTCGCGATCAGCCATATGCGCGGTACACCGTACGCGGGAGCACAGACGCAAGTTATGAAATGGCGCACATCCGACCAAGCAGCGTAACTCGCGATCGGTTGAGTTCGATCGGGTTTTGGAGCAGCGTTGGCGGGCCTCAAAACGAGGATTCGTTTGTGAAAAGCCGTTTCATTCCGTTGTTTGCCGCATTTGCAATGCTGGTCTTTGATCAGCTGACGAAGCATTGGGCACTTTCATTTTTGGCCGCCGTTGGCACGACAATCAAATTGGCAGGCCCCATCGACCTCACCCTTGTGTTCAATCGCAGCAACTCGTTTGGCCTGATCCCCGACTACGGTGAGTTTTCGCGCTGGGCGCTCACTGCTTTTGGTCTTGCTGTAGCGGCAATTTTAATCCGATTTGTGTTGCGGCCATCGACATCGATAACGAACGCCTTCGGGTTCGCATTCATCAGCGCTGGAGCACTCGGAAATGCCCTCGATCGCCTTCGATTGGGAGCCGTTGTCGACCTGTTCGATGCGTCGAAACTTGGATTCGTCTGGGTTTTCAATGTCGCTGATGTTTCAATAGATTTGGGAATCGCATTATTTCTTCTCGGTGCCCTCCTGCCTGTTTCGGAGCCTCGCGAAGTCGAGCACGGCAACGATTGAGATTGCCGCCAGGTCAGCTTCTCGAAAAATTGACCGTCTGTTGTGGGCTACCTCACATGCCCGAGAAAGCCGCCCAATTAGGATCGCTTTACACGCCGAAAGCTCGGGAGCCACTCCCATGGTGAAAAGCGAGATCACGACGAAATCCACACTGCCCCTCATGAGCGGCGTGCTTGCCACGATCGCATTACTTTTCGGATCGGCCCCGGCCATGGCCCAGGCCGCGGCACCAATCAGCTTTGTGGAGTATTCGGCCAAATTCCTGTGCGGTGTTTCCGAGACCAAAGAGCCGGCCGGCGCGGCGGTGCGGCCCGGCATTTACGAAACGTCCATCAATATCCACAATCCGCAGCTTCCGCTGACGCCGCTCCCGACTGTTACCTTCGTGAAAAAGGCCGTGCTGGCGCTGCGCGAAGGGGAGAAGCCCGTTCCGCCATCCAAGTTTCGTCGCGACGATTTGCAAGCTGATTTTGCAGAGCAGGTCGACTGCAAGGTCATTCGCTCTCTCCTCGGTCCCGCCGGCGCCGCCCCTTTCATCGAAGGATTTGTCGTGTTGATCGTTTTGCCGTCGCCGCCGACGACTCCGCACGAGCTCGACGTGGTTGGCGTATATACCGTCGACACGCCACA
Organism: uncultured Alphaproteobacteria bacterium; assembly: GCA_963802585.1. Classification (GTDB taxonomy): domain Bacteria; phylum Pseudomonadota; class Alphaproteobacteria; order Rhizobiales; family Xanthobacteraceae; genus Bradyrhizobium. Next base: position 490,550 of record CAWDJS010000009.1, read on the forward strand.
ACAGAGCATTTCGCTTGAGATGCTGCCCATAGCTCCTCGCGTCTTGCCGCTGCCATTGGCGGAAGGCAGGAAACTGCAGGAGCAGATGTTGGAGCAATCCAAGCCTTAGCAAGCACGCGCCGGGAAGAATTGACCGCGAGCTCAGTGAGCTGTTAGCCGTGCTCAGCCCTTCTTCGGCGGCTTCGGCGGCTGCTTCGGTCCTTCCACCGGCGGCAGCGACTTCGCATATTCCGCGATCGCGGCGCGGTCGGCCGGCTTGAGCTGCGAGGTGTTCTTGATCACGCGCACCATCGAGCCGCCGGCGCTGTCGCCGTCCGGCGTCACGCCATTCTCCAGGAAATCGGCGATGTCCTTTGCGCTCCAGTCGGAGATCGCCCTCTGCGTGATGTTCGGCACCCAGCCCTCGCCTTCCGGATTGGGCCCGCCGCCAAAGCGCTGCGACGTGACGATGCCGCCGAGGAAATTGCGCGGGCTGTGGCACTCGGCGCAATGGCCAAAACTGTTGACGAGGTAGGCGCCGCGATTCCACGACGGCGAGCGCGACTGGTCGGGGATGAACAGGGCGCCATCGAAGAACAGCCGTTTCCAGATGCCGACGTTGCGGCGAATGTTGAACGGGAACGGCACATCATGGTCGCGCACCTTCCCCTCGACCGGCGGCAGCGTTTTCAGGAAGGCGAAGAGATCACGCACGTCCTGCATCGTCGCATGGGCGTAGGAGGTATAGGGAAAGGCCGGGAAATAATGCGTTCCGCCAGGCGAAACACCCCGCATCACCGCATTGACGAAATCGGTCTCGCTCCACCGGCCGATGCCGTCATTGGGATCGGGCGAGATGTTCGGCGCATAGAACGTGCCGAACGGCGACGGTATCGCAAGGCCGCCGCCGAGCCTGGTCCGGTCGGGCTGGTTCGGCACCGCATGACAGGAGGAACATCCCCCGGCATTGAAGATGGTCTCCCCGTTCGCGGGGTTCGGCGTGTACGGCTTGTCCGTCAGGGCCACGCGCGCAGGCGGCGCGCTCAGCCACCAATAGGCCGCGAAGGCGCAGACGCCTGCGAGGACCAGCAAGAGGATAATTCGCCGCACCATCACCCAACCGTCATTGCCCAGGCTAGCTTACGGCTAGCTCGCTTGCCGCTCCAGCCATAAGATGGACCAAAGTTCTACGGCGGTGTGGCCGATTTCGGGAATAAAATAGATTTCGCATTGTTGTGCGAAGGTACCATCACTTGACGTCAACAGGGAGAGACCAGCCATGACCAAAACCATGTTCGCCGCGCTTGCGTTTGCGGCCACCGTCGCCTTCGCCGGCCCGGCCTTCGCAGACAAGTACAAGGCGACGCTGGATGCCAAGTCCGAAGTGCCGCCGAATGCTTCCACCGCGACCGGGACCGCCGACATCGACTATGATCCCGCCAGCAAGAAGCTGTCCTGGAAGGTCACCTATTCCGGTCTCTCCGGCCCGGCGACGGCCGCGCATTTCCATGGTCCCGCGGAAGCCGGCAAGAACGCCGGTGTCGCGGTCGCGATCCCGAATGCGGGCACGAGCCCGGCCGAAGGCAGCGCGACGCTGACCGACGCGCAGGCCGCCGATTTCCTGGCCGGCAAGTATTATGTCAACGTGCATACCCAGGCCAATCCAGGCGGCGAAATCCGCGGCCAGGTAGTGAAGTAAGCTCTTCTCGCTGCGGCGGCAAACAAAGGGGCGGACGCATCAAGCGTTCGCCCCTTTCTCTGTCGGCGAGTGCGCGCGAAATCGCTATCCGCCCGCGAGATTTTTACGAAGGATTTCGGTCAGGCGATCCGGCGCGGTCTGTGGCGGCATGAAGCCGATATATTTTCCGTCGCGGCCCATCAGATAGATCACGCCGGAATGATCGATCGAATATTCGTTGGTTCGCGGGTCTTCGACCCTGGCATAAAACGCCTTGTAGGAATTGGCCACTTTGCGGATTTGCTCAGGCGCACCGGTGAGGCCGATGAAGCTCGGATGGAAAGCCCTGAGATATTCGGCCATGACCGCGTTGTCGCGCTCGGGATCGATGGTGATGAAGACGGGCTGGATGCCCGCGGCCTCGCTTCCGAGCGCGTCGAGCGCCTGCGTGATCGCCATCAGGTCGGTCGGGCACACGTCCGGGCAGAACGTGTAGCCGAAATAGACGATCATCAGCTTGCCGCGAAATTCGGTGTCAGAGTGCGTCTTGCCGCTCGGGTCGGTGAGCGTGAACGGCCCGCCCACCGAACCGCGGCCGAACATCAGGTCGTCCATCATCTGCGCGGCGGACGGCTGCGGCTCCTCCGCCGCGGCCATGCCGCCGCCCATCAGGGAGGCGGCCACGACCAGCGCGCACGCCCTCGCCAACATCATCCCGCCGTCAAATGCCGAAGGTGATGCGGGTGCCCGTCGTGGTGGTCAGCACCTTGCTCGGCATTTGCCGCATTGCTTCCTGGGTGAAGTTGAGCCCGCTGCAGTGCATGGGGATCAGCACATCCGGATTGAGCTTGCCGATCTCGGCCACGACCTGCGTGAGGTAATCGGCCGGCGCCGGTCCGAGATGGAATCCGCCCATGATGGCGTGAACCTTCTGCACGCCGGACACTTCCATGGCCTGCCGCACCGAATTGACGATGCCGACATGGCCGCAGGAGGAAATCACGATCAGGCCCTTGTCCTTCAGGTTGAAGCAGGTCGCATGCTCATGGATATGCTCGTCGGGCACGATCTTGCCTTCCATCTCGGCCGGCAGATAATGGCTCGCATTGCAGCCGGCGCCATTCTTCTCCTTGAACTCGACCAGCGAGTTCGGCAGCACCTTCTCGATGCTGTTGCGCTTGATCTTGCCGGTGGTGAAGGCCTGGCCGCCGATCACCGCCGGCAACTCGCACAGCACCACCTTGACGTTCTGCTTGGCGATGTCGCGGCGGTCGAGCATGCCGAAATCGGCGAGGTCGCCCATGCCGCCCGCCTTGACATAACGCTGGCAGAAATTGTCCTCGCCGCCGGCATACATGGTGAGGTCGGCCGCCATGTCCTTGCGATGCCGCTCGAGGAATCCGAGCAGTCCGCCCCAGTGATCGAAGTGACCGTGGCTCATGATCAGCGCGTCGATCTTCTTCGGATCGATCTGCATCAGCTCCATGTTGTTGTTGATCGTCTCCGGCGTCCAGCCGAAATCCAGGAGGAAGGTGCGCTTCTCGTCGCCGCGCTGCGGCTCGACATAGAGCGACAAACCCCACTCGCTGTGCAGCGGCCGCTTGGCATCGGTGGAGCGGCCCGGCTCGGTCTTCACCCCGCTCACTTCCTGCGGCCGGAAGAAGATGTCGCTCGCACTGTCGACCAGGACGCGAACGCTGAGCTTGTCGATAGTCGGCACTTCGATCGGGGCGGCTCGCGCGAGCTCAACGCAGGAAAATCCGCCGGCGGCCGCCATGGCGGCGCCTGCCGACAATTTCAATGCATCACGCCTGCTGAAATCGATTGTCATGGCAATATGTCCTTCCCTGTCGCCGCCAGATCCCTGCCTGCGGCTGAAAATCGGGACGGAGTTTGGCGCGGTTCCCCCTTCGTTACAATCGATTCCTCGCCCCCTGTCCGGCACAGTTTGCGGCTATTCCAGCCCGGCGCGCTGAAAGCCTTCGAGGTAATGAATGCGGTCGGTATCGTTCTTGAGCGGAACGTGGTTTTTTATCCACTCGCACGAGATATTGGGCTGGGTGCGGCGCAACTCCTGCAGCGCCGCGGCGGCGAGATCATCCTGCCCGGAAATGCCGGCGGCCGCGACCAGCACGCGGTAGGCGGCAGCAAAATCCGCGCGCAAGCGAATGGCGGTTTGCGACATGCGGATCGCATCCTCGTAATTGCCGCCGATGTAATGGGCGAGCGCGGCAGAGCCGTAGTTCATCGCCATGAACGGACCGCGCGGGCTCAGCCGCAGCGCGCGATTGGCGGCCTCGACCGACTCCCGCCAGCGGCCGCAAAACGCCAGCGCCGTGGCGTAAAAGTTCTGGGCGTACGAGAAGCTCGGATTGAGATGCAGCGCCAGCTCGAGGGCTGCGATCGCATCGTCGAAGCGCCGCAAGAGTATGTGCACTCCGCCGAGGGCATGAAGCGCCCATGGATCCTCGCCGTCGAGCCGGACCGCGGCCAGCGCTGCGCGCTCGGCGAGCGGCACCACCACACTGGCGTCCGCCCATCCCATGTGCGCCCCGAACGCATAGCTCGCGCCGAGCAGGCCGAGCGCCTGGCCATAGTCCGGATCGATCGCGATCGCCTTCTGCAACAGCTCCTGCGCGATTTCATGGTCCCGCTTGGAGACCAGATGGTAATGGGCCAGCGCGCGCATCACCAGTTCCCAGGCGTCCATGCTGGCAGGCAGCTTGCGGCGGGCGCGGAAATGCTCGGCGGCATAAAGCTGCGGCTCGATCGCGGCGACAATCGCCTCGGTGATCTCGTCCTGCACCGCGAACACGTCGGCCGCGTCGCGGTCGTAGCGCTCCGCCCAGACGTGGCTGCCGCTGCCGACATCGTTGAGCTGCACGGTGATGCGCACCCGCCCGCCGCTCTTGCGCACGCTGCCCTCGACCACATAGCCGGCGCCGAGCTCGTCGCCGACCTGCCTCACATGCACGGACTTGCCCTTGTAGATGAAGGAGGAGTTGCGCGCGATCACGAAGAACCAGCGCAGCCTCGATAAAGCAGTGATCAGGTCCTCGCTGATGCCGTCGGAAAAATACTCCTGCTCGGGATCGTCGCTCATGTTGTTGAAGGGCAGCACGGCGATGACAGGACGTTCGGACAGCGTCACGGCCGGGCGCGGCTCCGCCGGCGGCTCGGCGGATGATACGGCGACAGCAGGCGGCGGCGTGCCCTCGACTGGCCGCGCATCCAGCGTCCCGATGAAACGCAGGCCCTTGCGGGAAATGGTGCGGATCAGCTTCTGGTCGCGCCCGGTATCGCCGACCGCCTTGCGCGCCGCATAGATGCGGCTGGTCAGCGCCGCGTCCGACACGATGCGCCCGCCCCAGACAGAGGCGATCAGATCGTCCTTGGTGACCACGCGATCGCGGTTCTCCACGAGATAGACCAGGAGATCGAGCACCTGCGGCTCGACCGCAATCCGCTCAAAGCCACGGCGCAATTCGCGCGTGTCCGTATCGAGGACGTGACCTTCGAAGTGGAACTGCAATTTTTTTGGCCCCAGAGTCTTTAATTGCCGCGCAAATCAAGCGGAAAGGAAACTCAATGCATTTTTCGGTCGCTAACGGCCTCTGATGCCACCGTCAGGAAATCTGCAGGGCATCTTTAGAACAATCATGGCCGTCTCAAGGGAAGCTTCAAGCCGATCATTCTACTCCCCGTTAATTCGGCATGCGAGGGGGCTGGAATTGGTTGAAGGATCATTAGTACGGCTATTACTGCTACCCTTTTCCCGACGCCCGGCTGCTCGCCGTGATCGACGATTCGGCCGGTCACGGGATCGTGAGCAGCCGCGACGGTGCCGGGAACATTTTAATCAATGGCGGTTCCATAAAAAGCGGCGGGCGAAATGCCCACCTCTGCCAGCGTAGGCGAAATCGGCATCTTCGGCTTGGACAGCAACGACAATATCCCGGTCGATGAGACCAACGGCCCGATGCCGTCTGCGCATCTGTTCCGCGGCAACGGCGACGACAAGCTCACAGGCGGCCGGGCTAATCCAGGCCAGCGCGGCGGAAGGCTTCCAGATAGTGGTCGCGGTCGGCCTCGTATTTGAACGGCAGGTTTTGCGCGATCCAGGCCAGTGAGAAATTGGGCTGGCCGCGGCGCAGTTCCTGCAATGCAGCCGTGGCGATTTCGGCCTGTCCGGCCATCGCGGCAGCGGCGGTCAGCATGCGGTAGCCGGAGACATGATCGGTGCGAAGCCGGATGCTTGCGCCGGCCAGCCGCATCGCCTCCTCGTAATTTCGTCCGGTGAGCTGGGCGTGGGCGGCGATGCCATTGTAGATCGCCGCAAACGGATCGCGCGGACTGAGGCGCAACGCCTTCGCGGTAGCCACGCCTGCTTCCTCCCAGCGGCCACAGAAGATCAGCGCGAGGCCGTACACGCTGAGCGCCAGCGCAAAGCTCGGATTGAGCCTCAGCGCCAGTTCAAACTCGGCGAGCGCATCGTCGAAACGCCGCAGCAGCACTTGAACGCAACCGAGCGCATGGTGCGCCCAGGGATCCTCGCTGTCGGCGCGGATTGCCGCCAGCGCCGCGCGTTCGGCGATCGGCACCGAGGTCGCCATCTCGCTCCAGCCATTATAGGCGCAAAAGGTATGACTGGCGGACAGAACGGCGAACGCCTGGCCGTAATGCGGATCGATTGCAATCGCCTTCTCCAGCATCTCCTGGGCGATGACATTGTCCGCTCGCGTCATCCGCCAGAAATGCGACAGTGCCCGCATCACCAGGCCCCAGGCATCCATGCTGTCCGGGGTTATGCGCTTGGCGTGAAAGTTCTCCGCAGCGTAAAGCTGCGGCTCGATCGAGGCGACGATTGCCTCGGTGATTTCGTCCTGCACGGCGAACACGCCGGCGACGTCACGATCGTAACGCTCCGCCCAGAGATGGCTGCCGGTGGCGACGTCGTTGAGCTGCGCGGTGATGCGCACACGATCGCCTTCCCTGCGCACGCTGCCTTCGATCACGTAGCCGACGCCGAGGTCCTCGCCGACTTGCCTGATGTTGACGGACTTGCCCTTGTAGACGAACGAAGAGTTGCGCGCGATCACGAAGAACCAGCGCAGCTTCGAAAGCGCGGTAATGAGGTCTTCGCTGATGCCGTCGGAGAAATAATCCTGGTCCCGATCGTCGCTCATGTTGGCAAAGGGCAGCACGGCGACGGCGGGACGGTCGGGCAGCGGCAACGCCGCACCCGCTGGCTCACCGGATTTGCCCAAAGGCGGTTCGGCGCAAAGGGGCCCGAGCACGTCGTCCGTCGACGGCGTGCGAACTTCGCCGACGAAGCGCAGGCCCTTGCGCGGGACGGTACGAATCAGTTTCTGGTGCTGGCCGCTGTCGCCGATCGCCTTGCGGAGGGCGTAGACACGGCTTGTCAGGGTTGCATCCGAGGTGATGCGGCCGCCCCACACCGAAGCAATCAGGTCCTCCTTGCTGACCACGCGATCGTGGTGCCGCACCAGGTAAAGCAGAAGGTCATAGACCTGGGGCTCGACCGCAATCAGTTCAGAACTGCGGCGCAGCTCGCGCCGTTCGCTATCAAGAACAAAATCTGCAAAAGCAAATTGCACGCCGGTGTCCTGAAATGGGATGGCCGCGACTGCCGCCGCGATAAACCTGCAAGATCGAGCCACGCGGGTATTTTGACGCACCGCGGTAGCTGATGGGCGCGTTGTGCCCGGACACAGGCCCGGCGATCACAACCCGATCACATTACCATAATCAGGAAATCAGCAGGGCTAATTCAGAAGAACTCATGGCCGTCTTGAGCCCGGCTTCAAGCCTGTCATGCGGTCCACGGCTAAGCATCCGTCCAAGGGGCTCAACTCTCTTGAAGGATCACACGGATGGCTACCAAAGCTACTTTTTCTCCCACCAATGGTTTGCTTAGCGTATTGGGCGACGCCGCCGGTAACAGCATCGTTACCAGCCGCGACGCAGCTGGAAACATTCTCGTCAATGGCGGCTCCGTAACCGTGCTGGGCGGTAGCCCGACGGTTGCCAACACCTCCGAAATCGACATTTTCGGACAGGGCGGTAACGACACCATCAAGGTGGACGAGTCCTCCGGCGCGCTGCCCGCCGTGCACGTCTTTGGCGGTGACGGCAACGACAAGATCACCGGCGGCTCCGGCAACGACCTGCTGTTCGGACAGGCCGGCAACGACGTCATCAACGGCGGCGGCGGCAACGACCTGCTGTTTGGCGGCGACGGCAACGACGTCATGGACGGCGGCACCGGCAACGACCAGCTGTTCGGCGAGGCCGGCGATGACACCATGATCTGGAATCCCGGCGGAGGCAGCGACCTGTTCGAAGGTGGCGACGGCAACGACACCGCGGAGGTGAACGGCGGCAACGGCTCCGAAGTCTTCACGCTCACGGCCAACGGAAGCCGCGTGCGTTTCGACCGGACGAGCCCGGCGCCGTTCTCGCTCGACATCGGCACCACCGAGAACTTCGTGCTCAACATGAACGGCGGCGACGACGTCTTCACCGCCGGCAACGGCCTTGCCAGCCTGATCTCGCTCACCGTCGACGGCGGCGCCGGCAACGACAGCATCACCGGCGGCGACGGCAACGACACGCTGCTCGGCGGCGACGGCAATGATGTCATCATCGGCGGCCGCGGCAACGACTTGCTGGAAGGCGGCGCCGGCGACGACACCTTCATCTGGAATCCCGGCGACGGCAGCGACACGATCGACGGCGGCTCCGGTACCGACACCATGGTGTTCAACGGCGCGAACGTGAACGAGAACGTCAATATCTCCGCCAACGGCCATCACGTCCGCTTCACCCGCGACGTCGCCAACATCACGATGGACCTGAACAACGTCGAGCAGATCGACTTCACGGCCCGCGGCGGCGTCGACAACATCACGGTCGGTGACCTCACCGGCACCGGTGTCACAGAGGTCGCGATCGACCTCGCGGGTACCCCCGGCACCGGACAGGGCGACGGCGCCGCCGACACCGTGACCATCAACGGCAGCGGCAGGAGCGAGCATATCCAGGTCACCGGGAGCGGGGGCTCGGTCACCGTCACCGGCACACCGGAAACCGTTGTCCTCACCGGCGCTGAGGCCGGCGACCGTCTGGTCATCAATGGCCTCGGCGGCAACGATACCATCGACGCCTCCACGCTTGCGGCCGGCACCATCGGCCTCACCATCGATGGCGGCGCCGGCAACGACAACATCACCGGCAGCCAGGGCGACGACACCCTGATTGGCGGCGATGGCAACGACACCGTGAACGGTGGCCGTGGCAATGACTTCGCCGATCTCGGTGCCGGTGACGACACTTTCATCTGGAATCCCGGTGACGGCAGCGACACCGTGCTAGGCGGCACCGGGAACGACACGCTGGTGTTCAACGGCTCCAATGCACCGGAGAACATCGACATCTCCGCCAATGGCGCCGATGCCCGGCTGTTCCGCGACGTCGGCAACGTCACCATGGAGCTCAACAGCGTCGAGCACATCCAGCTCAGCACGCTCGGCGGCGCCGACAACGTCACCGTCAACGACCTGACCGGCACCGGCGTCACGCAGGTCGCGATCGACCTCGCCGGCACCGTTGGTGGCAAGACCGGCGACGGCGCGGCGGACACCGTGACAGTCAATGGCACGGCCGGCGACGACAATATCAAGGTCGTCAACAGCGGCGGGGCGATCGTGGTCAATGGTCTGGCGGCGCAAGTGACGATCGCCCATGCCGAAGCCGGCAATTCCCTGACCATCAACGGTCTCGGCGGCAACGACACCATCGATGCCTCCGCGATCAAGGCGGGTCAGCTGGCCAACCTCACGATCAACGGCGGTGACGGCAACGACACCATCATCGGCAGCGCCGGCAACGACACCGTGATCGGCGGGCGTGGCAATGACACGGCCCTTCTCGGCGCCGGCAACGACACCTTCGTCTGGAATCCCGGCGACGGCAGCGACACCGTGGAAGGCCAGGCGGGCATCGACACGCTCCAGTTCAATGGCGCCAACGTCAACGAGAACATCGACATCTCGGCCAATGGCAGCCGGGTGCGGTTCTTCCGCGATGTCGGCAACGTCACCATGGACCTCAACGGCGTTGAACACATCAATTTCAACGCTCTCGGAGGCGCCGACAACATCACGGTCAACGATCTGACCGGGACCAATACCAACCAGGTCAATCTCGACCTCGGCGTCAATGGCGCCGATGATGGCAATCCCGACACGGTCACCATCAACGCGACCAATGGTGAAGACGTCATCTCGGTTAGCGAGAACAACGGCGTGATCACGATATCGGGGCTAGCCACCGAGGTGAACATCACCAATGCCGGCGCGGGCGATCGCATCGTCATCAACGGCCTTGGCGGCGACGACGTCATCACCTCCTCCGGCCTGAGCGGCGGCGTCCAGCTCGTCGCCAATGGCGGTGACGGCAACGATGTCCTGATCGGCGGCCCCGAGAACGACGTGCTCAGCGGCGGCAACGGCGACGACGTGCTGATCGGCGGCGGTGGACAGGACGTCCTCGACGGCGGACCGGGCGACAACGTGGTCATCAACAGTGCGATCGCGCATGTCAGCGGTGCGGCACTGCTCAGCGATGCCATGGCGTCGACCTTCGTCACCGCGGGCGTCGGCCACGGCCCCACGGTGCCGCCTGACCCGTTCGCGGCGCCGCAGCCGGTGCTGGCATCGCCGCAACACGCCTGAGACGCAGCGCGCGGGCCCTGGAGGATGCAGATGACAACCGAAGCAGAAGCGAGAGCAGCCGATTCCGGCCTCGAAACTCTCCTGACGTTGCTGCACCTCCAGGGTGTCGCGGCTGATCGCGAGCAGATCAAACACCGGCTGGGAACAGCCACACCTGGCGCGGCGGAGATGCTCCGCTGCGCCAGGGATCTCGGGCTGAAGGCGCGCGCCTACCGCACCGGCTTCTCTCGCCTTGCCAAAACACCCCTGCCCGGCATCGCGCTGCTGCGCGACGGCACATTCATGATCATCGCCAAGGCGTCCGAGGAAAAAGTGCTGGTGCAATCGCCCGGGGATCGGCGCCCCACGCTGATGACGCGCGGCGAGCTCGCCGAAATCTGGGATGGCGGGCTGATCCTGATGGCGCGGCGCGCGGGACTAACCGACCTCACCCGCCGCTTCGACATCACCTGGTTCCTCGGCGCGATCCGGAAATACAAGCGCCTGCTCGGCGAAGTGCTCCTCGCCTCGTTCTTCCTGCAGCTGTTCGCGCTGGTATCTCCGTTGTTCTTCCAGGTCGTGATCGACAAGGTGCTGGTGCACCGCTCGCTCTCGACCCTCGACGTGCTGGTGATCGGGCTGGTCGCGATCTCGCTGTTCGAGACCACGCTCGGCATCCTGCGCACCTATCTGTTCTCGCACACCACCAATCGCATCGATGTCGAGCTCGGCGCGCGGCTGTTCCACCATCTGCTGGCGCTGCCGATGTCCTATTTCCAGGCCCGCCGCGTCGGCAATTCCGTGGCGCGGGTGCGGGAACTGGAAAACATCCGCAATTTCCTGACGAGCTCGGCGCTGACGCTGGTGATCGACCTGTTCTTCACCTTCGTCTTCCTCGCCGTGATGTTTGCCTATTCGCCGCTGCTGAGCTTCATCGTGCTCGGCTCGTTCCCGTTCTACATCGTGATCTCGGCCGCGGTGACGCCGCTGTTCCGGCACCGGCTAGCCGAGAAATTCCAGCGCGGCGCGGAGAACCAGGCCTTCCTGGTCGAGAGCGTCACGGGCATCGAGACGCTGAAGGCGATGGCGGTCGAGCCGCAGATGCAGCGGCGCTGGGAAGAGCAGCTCGCGGGCTATGTCAGCGCAAGCTTCCGGGTGCAGAGCCTCGGCAATACGGCAAGCCAGCTGGTGCAGTTCGTCAGCAAGGTCGTCACGGCGAGCATCCTCTATTTCGGCGCCAAGCTCGTGATCGGCGGCACGCTGTCGGTCGGCGAGCTCGTCGCCTTCAACATCCTGGCCGGCCGCGTCTCGGCGCCGGTGCTGCGGCTTGCGCAGGTGTGGCAGGATTTCCACCAGGCGCGGCTGTCGATCGCTCGCCTCGGCGACATCCTCAACACCACGGCAGAGCCGACCTATGCGGCGGCGCGCGCCGCGCTGCCCGCGATCCGCGGCAATATCAGCTTCGATCACGTCTCGTTCCGCTACCGCGTCGACGGGCAGGAAATCCTGCACGACGTCTCCTTCGAGGTGCCGGCCGGGCAGACCATCGGCATCGTCGGACCTTCAGGCTCGGGCAAGAGCACGATCACAAAACTGGTGCAGCGGCTCTACATGCCGCAGAGCGGGCGCGTGCTGATCGACGGCATGGATCTGGTCATGGCCGACCCTGCGTGGCTGCGCCGCCAGATCGGCGTGGTGCTGCAGGATAACATGCTGTTCAACCGCTCGGTGCGCGACAATATCGCGCTGTCCGATCCCGCGATGCCGATGGAGCGGATCATTGAAGCGGCCAGCCTCGCGGGCGCGCATGATTTCATCCTGGAGCTCACCGAGGGCTACGACACCATCGTCGGCGAGCGCGGCTCGACGCTGTCGGGTGGCCAGCGCCAGCGCATCGCCATGGCGCGCGCGCTGGTGAGCGATCCGCGCATCCTGATTTTCGACGAGGCGACCAGCGCGCTCGACTATGAGAGCGAGCGCATCATCCAGCAGAACATGATAGAGATCGCGCGGGGCCGCACCGTGCTGATCATCGCGCACCGGCTCTCCACGGTACGATCGGCGGATCGCATCTTCACCCTCGAGCGCGGGCGGCTGGTCGAGGACGGCACCCATGACGCGCTGATCAAGACCGGCGGCCGCTACGCCGCGTTGCACCGGCTGCAGGGAGGCCTCCATGAAGTCGTCTAATTCGGCGCTGCCCGCGCCAAGAAGCGAGGTCGTCATCCCGTTCAAGCAGGCCAAGGGCCGCCGCGCCGAAGAGCTTGCCTTCCTTCCCGCAGCCCTGGAGATCGTCGAGTCGCCCCCCTCGCCGATCGGCCGCGCCATCGGCATGACCATTGTCGTGCTGTTTGGCGCGGCCCTGGGCTGGGCGGCCTGGGGCACCATCGACATTGTCGCCTCCGCGCCGGGAAAGGTCGTGTCCGGCGGGCGCAGCAAGGTGGTGCAGCCGTTCGAGACCGGCGTGGTGCGCGCGATCCGCGTGCAGGACGGCGAGACGGTGAAAGCCGGCGACGTGCTGATCGAGCTCGACCCGACCGTGAACGCCGCCGAGCGCGATCACCTGCACGACGACCTGATCGCCGAGCGCCTCAACATCGCGCGGCTGCGCGCCGCGCTTGCCAGCAGCGATCGGGGCACCATCGACCTCGTTCCGCCGACTGACGCCGATCCGGTGCTGGTCGGCACCCAGCGCCAGCTCCTGCTCAACCAGGTCACCGAGCACCGCGCCAAGATCGCCGCGCTGTCCGGGCAGGAGGCGCAAAAGCAGGCCGAGCACGAAACGATCTCGGCCACGATCCACAAGCTCGAAACGCTGATCCCCGTCATCCAGCAGCGCGTCGACATCCGCAAAATCCTGATGGAGAAGGAGATCGGCTCCAAGCTGACCTATTACGAGATCCTCCAATTGCTGGTGGAGCAGCAGGAAGAGCTCAGCGTGCAGAAGAGCCATCTGCACGAGGCGGAAGCCGCCGTCGCCGCGATCCGCGAGACCCGCGCGCAGGCTGTCGCCGAATACAGCCACGGCCTTTCCGACGATCTCGCCAAGAGCGAGCAGAAGGCCAACGGGCTCGCCCAGGACCTGATCAAGGCGCAGCAGAAGACCAGGCTGCAGCAGCTCACCTCGCCGGTCGACGGCGTGGTGCAGCAGCTTGCCATTCACACCGTCGGCGGCGTGGTGACGCCGGCGCAGTCGCTGCTGGTGATCGTGCCCGATGACAGCCAGCTCGAGGTCGAGGCGATGGTGTCGAACCGCGACATCGGCTTTGTCGAGCCCGGACAGGACGCCGAGGTCAAGATCGATACCTTCAACTTCACCCGCTACGGCCTGTTGCACGGCAAGGTGCTGAGCATCTCGCAGGACGCCATCATCCGCGACAAGCCCGAGGGGCGCTCGGGCGAGCGCGCGCTCGGGACGGAGCACGAGACGCAGCGAGCCCGCGGGTCAGGAGCTGAATTACAGCGCGCGGGTTTCCCTCGATCGCACTCAGATGCAGGTCGAGGATCGCATGGTGAATCTGGCGCCGGGCATGGCGGTCACGGTCGAGATCAAGACGGGCTCGCGCACCATCCTGAGCTATCTGCTGTCGCCGTTGCGGCGCTATCAGCAGGAGGTGTTGCGCGAGCGCTGAAACGACGCGCCAGCCCCGGTGTCAGCGCCCTCGTAGCCGGCAGAGCGCAGACCGCTGCGGACGCTCGCAGCGGTCGCGCTCTGTTGCGTCGCTTAGAGCGGGATGACTTTTCTTCGAATCGTCATCCCGCTCTATCTTTTTATTTGAGCATGATCTTTTCGGAAAACCGCTACACACTTTTCCGGATCATGCTCTGAGGTCTTATTTCAGCTTCAGCCGATAGTCCTCGTGGCAGCCGGTGCAACTTTTGTGGAGCGCATCGAACGCCATCTTCACGCTGGCCTGATCCTTGATCTTGCCCTTGAGGTCGGCAACGGTCTTGATGACGGGCGGAACCTTGGAGTCGAAATCGGCCTTGTTCTCCCAGATCTTCTGTGACGCCCCGTAAGTCGCGTCGACGACCTGCTCCTTCGGATTGTCCTTGAATACGGTCGGGATCTTGGGAACGTTCTGTTCGAGCTGCGTCAGCGCCGCATTGACTTGCGCCTGGTCATAGGGCAGATCGCCCTTGCTCATCTTGAGCATGGTCACGTAGACGCTCTTGCCCAGCCCCCGCATGAAATTGTCCTGCTCGACTGCAAGCTTCTGGTCCGCCATCACCGTACTCGACCCCAGCAACAATGCTCCCACCACGACAACCGCTTTTTTCATAGGCGAACTCTCCGTCTCGCGTGCCACACCCAGCGACGCCGCGGTCCTGCTTCATGCCGGGCCGCGGCGCTCCTTTCCTTATAACCCTGCAATCGTGGTTTATTCCCGGCGCGCTTTACAGGCTGTGCCGGCGCTGATGCTCGCGGATCGCGATCCAGACCCGCTCGGCGGTCGCGGGCATGTCGATGTGATCGATCTTGTACTCACGCCACAGCCCTTCGACGATGGCGTTGACGACCGCGGGACAGGAGCCGATCGCGCCGGCCTCGCCCGCGCCCTTCACGCCCAGCGGATTGGTCTTGCAGGGCACGTTGCTGGTCTCGAAATGGATCGACGAGGCGTCGGCCGCGCGCGGCAGCGCGTAGTCCATGTAGGTGGCAGTCATGAGCTGACCGTCGGTCGGGCTATAGACCACCTGCTCCATCAACGCCTGCCCGATCCCCTGCATCACGCCGCCATGCACCTGGCCGGCGAGCAGGAGCGGATTGAGCGTCACGCCGAAATCGTCGACGATCACATAATTGACGATCTTCGTGATGCCGGTCGCGGGGTCGATCTCGACTTCCGCGATGTGCGTGCCGTTCGGATAGGTGCCGTCGGCGGACGCGAAGGTCGCGCTGCCGTTGAGTTTTGATGTGTCGGAGCCTACGCGCTTGGCCACGTCCGTAAAGCTGATCGAGCGGTCGGTGCCGGCGATGCGAATCACGCCACCACTGATCTCGAGATCGCCCGCGCTGGTCTCCAGCGCTTCGGCCGCAAGCTCCTTCAACTTGTTGCCGAGCTCGTGCGTGGCGCGCTGGACGCTGACGCCGCCGGTCGGGATCGATGCAGAGCCGCCGGTGCCGAGCCCGGTCTTGATCTCGTCCGTATCGCCCTGGTGGGTATGGACGCGTTCCGGCGGCAGGCCGAACTGATCGGCGACGATCTGCGCATAGGCCGTCTGGTGGCCTTGCCCGCTCGACTGCGTGCCGATCAGGATCGTGACATCGCCGTTGGGATCGAGCCGCACATTTGCGGTCTCTTCGCCCATGGTGCCGCAGACTTCGACATAGCTTGCCATGCCGATGCCACGCACTAGCCCCGCCTTCTTCGCGAGCCTGGCGCGCTTGGGAAACTCCTTCCAGTCCGCGACTTCCATCGCCCGCTTCATGTGGGCTGCGAAGTCGCCGGAATCATAGACCTTGCCGGTCGCGGTCTTGTAGGGCAGCGCCTTCGGCTGGATGAAGTTCTTCTTCCGGATCGCCTCCGGCGTCATGCCGAGTTTGCGCGCGCAGGCGTCGACCAGGCGTTCGATCACATAGGCGGCTTCAGGACGGCCGGCGCCGCGATAGGCATCGACCGGCACGGTGTGGGTGAACACGGTGCGGACGCGGCAGTGGAAGGTCTGGATGTCGTAGAGGCCGGGCAGCATGCCGGCGCCACCATGCGGGATGTAGGGTCCGAAGGTCGACAGATACGCGCCCATGTCGCCCATCAGGTCGACATCCATGGCGAGGAACTTGCCGTCCTCGGCCAGCGCCATCCGCGCGGTGGTGACGTTGTCGCGGCCCTGCGCGTCGCCCATGAAATGTTCGCTTCGATCCGCCGCCCAGCGCACCGTCTTCTTCAGCTTGCGGGCTGCGACCGCGAGCAGCGCATATTCGCGATAGGGAAACAGTTTTGTGCCGAAGCCGCCGCCGACATCCGGACAGATCACGCGCATCTTCTCGACCGGAATCTTGAGCACGTTCTGGCACAGGATGTCGCGCAGCCGGTGACTGCCCTGGCTGCCCACGGTGAGCGTCAGATGGTCGCTCTTGGCGTCGTATTCGCAATTCGCAGCGCGAGTCTCCATGAAGCTCGCGACCACGCGCGGATTGACGATCCTGATTTCGGCAACGACATGCGCCTTGGCAAAGGCCTCATCCGTCGCTTTCTTGTCGCCGACCGGCACGTCGAACAAAACATTGCCGGCGTGATCGGGCCAGACTTGCGGCGCATCCTTCTTGACGGCATTGACGACGCCCGCGACCGCCGGCAGCGGCGTCCAGTTCACCTCGATCGCCTCGGCCGCGTCACGCGCATGATCGAGCGTATCGGCGACGACAAAGGCTGTGGCATCGCCGACATGGCGCACTTCGTCCTTGGCGAGGATCGGGTAAGGCGGGCCGGTGAAGGGATCGACCTCGAAATTGAACAGGCATGGCAGGTCGCCGAGATCGGCGATATCGGCCGCAGTCAGGACCAGCGCGACACCGGGCAACGTGCGGGCGCGCGTCGCATTGATGGTGAACTTCGCGTGCGCATGCGGCGAGCGCAGCATCAGCGCGTGCATCGCCGGCTGCGGCGCGACGTCGTCGGTGTAGCGGCCCTTGCCGCGGATGAGCGCGTCATCCTCCTTGCGAAGCACGCTCTGACCGACGCCGAATTTAATGGGAGCAGCCATCGTATCTCCGTTTTCGCGTTCTGATTTGTGCCCATATTGCAGTGGTTTGCGGGCAAGCGCAAACGCGCTTTAGCCCTTGACCAGGCCCTTCAGCCACCGCCAGCCGAACAGGCCGAGGATCGCTCCGGCATAGACCACCACACCGACACCGATCAGCAGCAGCAGGATGATCTCGTCCTGGAACCGGACGCCTGCCAAATGCGCTGCAGCAAATCTGGCGGTGAGCCACAGCACGGCGGCAAGCACGAGGCCGGTGATCGCGAATTTCATCAGGGACTGGCGGAGCGCGTGGGTGAGCTCGAGATAGCCGGCGCGCACGGCAAAACCGAGCACCAGCAACAGATTGACCCAGGCGCCGACGGCGGTCGCCAGCGCCAGGCCGACCTGGGCGAGCGATCCCATCAAGAGCAGCTTCAGGCCCATGTTGACGGCAAGGCCTGTGAGCGAGGCCTTGACGGGCGTCGAGGTGTTCTTGCGGGCATAGAAGGTCGCCACTGCGCTGCGAATCAGCACAAAGGGAACGAGGCCGACGGCGTAGGCCGCGAGCGTCGCACCGGCCGCCGCCGCATCGCCTTTGGTGAAGGCGCCGCGCGCGAACATCGCGCGGGTGATCACGTCGGGCACCGCTAGGAAGGCGGCGACAAAGGGAACGGCGAACAGCAGCGTGTAATCGAAGGCGCGGCGCTGCTGTTCCATGGCCCCTAGCTGATCGCCCGCGGTGATCCGCCGCGACATTTCCGGCAGCAGCACGGTGCCGATCGCAATCCCGATCACGCCGATCGGCAATTGATTGAGCCGGTCCGCATAATAGAGCGCCGACAGCGCGCCCGCCGGCAGGAAGGTCGCGATGATGGTATCGGCGAACATCGCGACCTGCGTGCCCATCGAGCCCAGCGTCGCAGGCCCCAGCGCGCGGAAGAAGGCGCGGATGTCTTCGTCGAGCTTGAGCGGCGCAAAGCGCGGCAGCCCGCCATGCCGGGCGAGATCGCCCGCGAGCAGGAAATACTGCAGGAAGCCGGAGATCAGCACGCCCCAGGCGGCGGCATGGCCCGGCGTCGGAAAGGACACCGCAACCGCGAGCGTCGCCATCATTGCGAGGTTGAGGAAGATCGAGGCGGCGGCTGCGCTGGCAAAGCGATGCATCACATTGAGCATGCCGCCATAGAGCGTCACCAGCGTGATCAGCAAGAGATAGGGAAAGGTGATGCGCGTCAGCTCGATAGCGAGATCGCGTTGCGCGGCGTCATGCGTGAAGCCCGGCGCCAGGATGCTCATCGCCTGCGGCATGAAGAGCCAGGCAACGATGAGGAGGATCACCTGCGACAGGAACAGCAGCGTGAACACGCGGTCCGAAAACAGTTTTGCCGACGCCTCGCCCTTCTCGCCATGGACATGGGCATAGGCCGGCACAAAGGCGGCGTTGAACGCGCCTTCGGCAAAGATCGCGCGGAAATGGTTGGGCAGGCGGAACGCGACAAAGAACGCGTCCGCCACCGGGCCGGCGCCCAGGATCGCCGCGAGCATGATGTCGCGCGCAAAACCTGTCAGCCGCGAAAGCAGGGTATAGCCGCCGACGGTGAAAATGCGCCCAAGCATGCGCCGCTTCTATCCCATCGCGCGGCGCATCAAAACGACGAAATCAGGGCTTTATCGATTTAGGCATGATCTTGTCCGAAAACCGGAAGACCACTTTTCGGGATCATGCCTGAACTGCGTCGCGCACAGCCGCGATGACGCGGTCCTGGGTGGCTTCATCGAGATAGGCGTGCATCGGCAGGCTGATGACGTCGGCCGACAGACGTTCGCTGACCGCCAGGCCGCCCTCGGCAGCCGGGAAATCCCGGTAGGCGGTCTGCTGGTGCATCGACTTCGGATAGTAGATCGCGGTCGGGACGCCCTGCGCCTTCAATGCTGCAGCAAAGCCGTCGCGGTCGACGCCTTTGGGCAGGCGGATGGTGTATTGCGCCCAGACCGAGGTGCAGCCGGGAGCGAGCCGCGGCACGGTGACGACATTGCCAAGGGCGCGGTTGTAGCGCTCCGCCACGCGGTTGCGCGCGGCGATCTCGTCCTCGAAGATTTTCAGTTTCTCGATCAGGATCGCAGCCTGCATGGTGTCGAGCCGGCCGGTCAGGCCGAGGCGAACATTGTCGTATTTTTCGGCGCCCTGCCCGTGCACGCGGATGCTTCGGAGCGTTTCGGCGAGAGCCGCGTCATCCGTGAAGATCGCGCCGCCGTCGCCGAAACAGCCAAGCGGCTTGGCGGGAAAGAAGCTGGTCGCGGTCGCATGGCCAAAGGTGCCGAGACGGCGGCCCTTGTAGCTTGCGCCAAAGCCCTGTGCCGCATCGTCGAGCACGAACAGGCCCTCGGCCTCTGCGACGGCAGCGACCGCATCGTGGTCGGCGCTCTGGCCGAACAGATCGACCGGGATTACCGCACGCGGCTTGAGACCAAGCTTCCGCGCGGTAGCGATGCCGCGTTTCAGCGAAGCGGCATCCATGTTGAAGGTCGCCTCATCGACATCGACGAAGACAGGCACAGCACCCGCCAGCGCCACCGCCTCACCCGTCGCACAGAAGGTGAAGGACGGGCACAGCACGGCATCGCCGCGGCCATACCCCTTGGCCATCAGCACCATCAGCAACGCATCGGTGCCGCTGGCGCAGGTCACGACATGCCTGGCGCCGGAGAAAGCCGCAAGCTGCGCCTCGAGCTGTGTCACCTCGGGACCGTTGATGAACTGGCAGTGGTTGAGCACACGGGCCACCGCCTCGTCGATCGACTTGCCGAGCCGCGCGCGTTGCGAGGCGAGGTCGATGAAGGGAATGGCTTGCAGACGCAGATGTTGATTCATGGAGCCTTGCACGGATGGAGAGACAGACATCAAGGTTGATCGTTAGCCCGCGACGCGGCGCGGGCCCTTGCGGGCGGAGGGAGCCGCGGCGGGCTTCGCCGAGGTTTCCAGACAGCGGGTCGCGATCTCGAGGCTCGCGACACCTTCATCGCCGGTAACGGCCGGTACGCCGCCGGAACGCACCGCCTGCAGGAACGCGATCAGCTCGGCGCGCAGCGGCTCGTCATGGCCGACCGGCAGATGACGCATCGAGTAGCTGCCGTCGGGCTTGAAGCCGAAGCATTCGGTGACCTGGCGCGTCAGCAGATCGCCCATCACATATTTGCCGCGGGTCGCGACCGTGACGTTGCGCGCCTTGAACGGCGTCAGCCAGTTGGTGTTGATGTGCGCGAGCACGCCGGAGGCGGTGCGGAACTGCAGGAGCGCGATGTCCTCGCGTTCGGCGACCGCACTGGAAAGCTGCGGCTGCACCTCGACGATATCGGACTCGGTGAACCAGCGGATCAGGTCGATGTCATGCACGGCGAGGTCGATGACGACGCCGACATTCGACATCCGCGGCGGGAACGGACCGACCCGCGTGATCGCGATGGAAAGGATGTCCTCGCCCTTGATCGCCTGCTTGATCGCGGCGACCGCGGGGTTGAAGCGCTCGACATGGCCGACCATCAAGGTGACGCCGGCGCGCTGCGCGGCATCGACGATCTCCCTGCCCTCCTCGACGGTGGAGGCGATCGGCTTCTCGACCATCACGTGAATCTTGCGCGCGATGCAGGCGAGCGCGATCTCGTGATGCAGATGCGTGGGCGCCGCGATGGTGACGGCATCGACGCCCTCGGCGAGCAATGCCTCCAGCGTGTCGAAGGTGCGGCAATTGGCGAGCTCGGTCGCGCGGGCGCGATGCGCCTCCAGCGGATCGACCACCCCGACCAGGCTGATATCCGGCAACCCCGCCAGCACGCGCGCGTGATTGCTGCCCATCACGCCGGCGCCGATGACGCCGACCCGAATCGCGTGTTGTCTCAGCTCGGATTTCGAACCCGATCCGAACTCCCTGGAACCCATGTCATCGACCCCAATCAAATCAAGCGCCACACACCCCGGTGCTGTCTAGCACGCCGCCACAAATGTGGCGAATGCCGGAACAGATACCCGGACACGATTTGATGCAAAAAATTACATCGGCGAATCGCCAAAAGCGCTGAGATTTGAAGGTGCTGCCGCCGTGTTTGAAGGCGGAAGCTGCAAGCGGTCTGGTCCGATTCAAAGCTAGCCAAACCAGAAACGCCGCGGCGCCGCAACCGTTTTTCCTGCTCAAACCCGCCAGGAAAATCCGGCGCGGCGGGAGGGCTCAGGAATACCGGCCCCGCCTCGGGAAGTTGATGACGCACGCCGTCTCTCGCTCTGCCTCGGGCAGAACCGAGCGATGCTCGGCCGAGGCGCACAGCGTGTCGATCTCCTCATCGGAGATGCGGTGCAGGTTGATCCTGATCTCCATTGCCGTCATGGTCAGGAGCTGCGCCACGAAATTCAGGTTCAGCTCCTTGGCCAGATTGATGTGCTCCTGCAGCGAACGCGCCATCAGGTCGAGCTTGCGATCGATTGGATTTTTCATCTACCCCCCCAGGCAAGAAACGCTTGCCGTCTGCTCCGAGATCCAGCTCCGCGTCGTGGTGACTTCGCCATAGAGACCGATCAGTTGCGTGACGGTTTCGTGAACGGCCGGAGCCGAGATCCGGTTGAGCCCGAGGCTTGCCGACGCATCCGCCAGATACGTCACGCTGTGACCACGATGAAACGCTTCCACGGCGGTCGCCAGGCAGCCTGCTTCGCCGGAAAATCCCGCCAGCACGAAATGGCCGCCACCTTCGGTCATGGCGTGGCTGAATTCGCGGTTGGCATAGCAGGACGGTTTGGAGCGCTCGAACACCATCTCCGATGTCAGCGGCTCGAACCCCGGGATCCAGTTGGAATAGGACAACACCGGATTGAAGAACGGCGAGCGTCCGACCATGCGCAGGAATGCCACCGGAAATCCCATCCGCCGCGAATGCGTCAGCGCGAGGCGGCAATTCTCCAGCGCCTGCTCGGATTCCGGAATCGAGAACAGCCGCGGCGAGGCGACATATTCCTGCTGAAGATCCAGAAGCACCAGCGTCGGGATCAGGGGCACATTGGTGTACGATCGAAGATTGACGACATTTCTCATTTTTTCTTGCCCGCTGCTTGGCCTGAACCGCGTTGCGCCGAGCGGTCCAGCACACCGGGCCGGTCCCACCTCCCCTCAGGGCGCATCAGGACATAGGGATCCACGCCGAGCGCAATCGCGTTCGGATTTGGATCGGTGTCGATGACGATTTCGATATAGGCATAGTCGGAGAAGAAGAACTCGGACGAGCCTTCAAGCTGCTTCCAGCCCATATTGACGTAGTAATTGAGAAGATCCTTCTGCGCGCGACCGTAGATGCGGCGATAGCCTTTCGCGCGGCAGAACTCGACGCCGGCCTTCATCAGCCGCGTGCCGATGTGACGGCTGCGGAATTCGTGGCGGACCGCGAGGCGCTCGAGCTTGGCGAAGCCCGCGAAGTAGCGGATGCGCAGGCAGCCGACCGGCTCCTTGCCGACATAGGCTAGCAGATGGCTCGCGGAAAAATCGTTGCCGTCGAATTCCTCATCGTAGGGACAGTCCTGCTCGGCAACGAAGGTCGCGCTACGCACGGCGACGACGCGCATGAATTCCTCGATCGAGCGCACCACCGTGATCGAGACGCCGTTGTCATCGAGGCCGAGATAGTCGTCATAGATCGCGCGCGTCTCCTTGATCGAGGGACCACGCGGATACATGTGGAGGTTCGGTGCGAACTTTCCCCTGAAGGTCGCGCCGCGGCGGAAGCCGAGACTCTCCACCAGCCGAAAGCCCTCGACGGTGACGGCTCGCGCCAGCAAGGGAGCGTCGCGATAGAGCGGCGTCCAGATTTTCTCGAGCACCAGCGGTACGCCGCCGGCAATGGCGCCCGGCGCGAACGTTCCCCAGCAATAGATCGCGGCGGGCTTTTCATGCTGGCGGGTCAAGAGGTGCAAGGGTGGATTGGTGCCGTCAAACTCGCCGCTCATGAGCAGATCGGCGCCCTCCTCGTTCAGCATCAGGAAGGCGACATAGCCCTCGGCCGCTGTATCGCCGGCAGCATAACGGTCGCGCCGCGCGATGCCCCAGAAGCTGTCCGGGTTGTGGCGGGCGATCCGATGAATGACCTCGTTGGACGCGCCGCCGCCCATGGCCTGGCGCGCACGCGGCAGCAGCGTTTCGATATCCTGAAAGCTCGCGCTGAACACCACGAGCCGCTGCGACAGATTGGTCACCCCCTCCGCTTCCAGCCCGAACCTGGCCTTCTTTTGAGCACCGACCAAGGCCTGAGCGGTCCGAGTGGTATGGCGGTCATGTACTGTCATTTGGTACTCCGGTTGCCAAAGCCTGCTCTGTGCGAATAGATTATTCAAATCGCGGGGAATCCGTATGCCGATAATTGTGAACCGGGGCGGTCCGGAAAACGAACACATTGATTTAAGCTTGTGTGCCGGCGGTCCCGATTGGGAAGCGGTGCGTACATTTCTCGAACTCGCTCGCTGCGGCAGCATTCGCTCCGCTGCAGATCGTATGGGACTTTCGCCTAATGCGTTGCGCCGCAAGATCGACGATCTCGAGCGCGCGCTCGGAACCGTACTGGTCACGCGGCATGTCGACGGCATCCGCCCCACCCCGGAGGGCGCCGAGATCCTGCTCGCCGCCAAGCGCATGGAAGAGGCGGCCTTCGGGCTGATGAGGGCGCGCAACCGCGCGGCGCCCGCGATGAGCGGCGAGGTCAAGCTCGGCGTCACCGAGGCGTTCGGTACGTTCTGGCTCGGGCCGCGCCTGGTGGAATTTCAGCGCGCCTATCCCCAACTTGCCGTTGACCTGATGTGCGCGATGCGATCAGCGGATGTATTGCGGCTCGAGGTCGACGTCGCCATTCAGCTCGAGCGCCCCACCAGTCCCGACGTGAAGGTGGTGCGGCTCGGCCGCATGCATTCGATGCCCGCGGCCTCGCCGTCTTATCTCGCCATCTACGGCACGCCCAAGACCTCCGACGATCTGAACAAGCACCGGCTTGCGATGCAATTTGCCGATCAGACCAAGAGCCAGGAACTGTTCACCGGCCTGTTTCCGAACGTCGAACTACGCAAGCTCGTGAAGTTCTCCACCAACAACTCCAGCGCGCTGCTGTGGGCCATCATCAAGGGCGCCGGCATCGGCTGGTCGCCGACCTACGTCCACGTGATGGGACCGAAGATGGTGCCGCTCGACATCGACGCGGTGTTCCCGTTCGATATCTGGCTCACCTATCATCCCGACGCGGCGCGGGTGCCGCGGGTGCGGCGGATGATCGACTGGATCATGGAAAATTTCGATCCCAAGGTCTTCCCCTGGTTTCGCGACGAGTTCATCCATCCGCGCGATCTGCCGAGCCAGTATCACGGTCCGCCGCTGGTCAACCTGTTCGAGGGACTGGCCTGGGACGGCAATATTGTGAAGATGTAGATGGCTTTTTTCTTCGCCGCTCATGTTGCGGCGTAGCGCAGCGAACGCTGCGGATCGATCAACCAGTACCCCAGCAGCCCGCCCGTCACCATCAGCACGCCGCAGAGCGCAAAGCCGAGCTCATAGCCGCGCGCACCGGGCAAGTCCTGGATCAGCAGACCCGTCACCATAGGTGCTGCGATACCGGCGAGCGAGGCGACCGAATTGTTGATCGCCAGCATCGCCCCACGCTGCGAAGCGGGTACCACTTCGGCCAGCACCGCCGGCCCCAGCGAGTAGACGATCGGCGTGCAGCCGAGCGCGAGCGTGATCAGGCCGACGCGGAGCCACTCGACCTGCGGACCTTCAAACAGAACGGCCAGCAGCAGGCCCGCCACGATCAGGAGCGCGGACAAATAGCGGCCGCGCGCCGTCCTTGACGGGATCCCCTTTTTCATCAGCAGCTCCGATCCCCAGGCAAGCCCGATGCCGAACGGAATCATCAGGGCTACCACGCAGGCATACAGCCATCCCGATGCGATGCCGCCGAAGCCGAGCCCACGCTCGAAATAGGCCGGCAACCAGGTCAGGGTGAGCGCGAGACTCCAGTAGCCGACAAAATGCGTGATCGCGCAGCCAAGCACGCTGCGATCGAACAGCAAATGCAGATAAGGCAGTGCGACCGGATCGGATGCCGCTCCCGCATCGACGGCGCTGTCCTGTTCTCCCTCCTCGGCGACGGCGAGCCAGATCAGCGACCACACGCAGCCGATCACGGCGAGCACCAGGAAGTTCGCCCGCCATCCCCAGGTGGCTGAAATCAGAGGGATGAGGAGGCCGGCGGCAATCAGCCCGACACTGGAGCCCTGTGCGACGATCGAGATCGGCAAACTGCGCTGCTGGTTGGGAAACCATTTGGTGAGCGCGTGAATGGCGATGGGCCAGGCCGGCCCCTGCGCCACGCCGAGCACGGCACGACAGATGATGATCACCCAGATCGACGCGGAGTAGGCGATCGGCAACTGGCAGGCCGACCAGATCACGACCATGCCCAGGATCAGTGCCCCGGCCTTGAAGCGGTTGGCGAGGAATCCGCCGAACACGCCCCCGATCGCGAACAGCCAGAAGAAACCGCTGCCGATATCGCCGAACTGTTTCGGCGACAGGTGCAACTCGTCCATCATGGGAACGGCGACAAGACCGAGCACGATCTTGTCCAGAAAATTGATCAGCATGAATACGGTGAGCAGGAGGGTGACGGCCCAGGCTCGCCCGCCGCTGGATGCCTCGTTCACCCCGCCTCCAAAAAACCTGCCGCACCACTGAGGGCTGTTCAAGTAATCGTGTGCGCCCGAAGGTGTAACACATGACGGGGTGGTTGCGAAACTGCACGGAACTACCTTTGGAGGAGCTTTTTATGCCGACGCGCCTGCCCATCTCCCTCGGACTTCCACTCGGCCTTTCATTTGGCCTTCTCGCCCTTCTCGTACCGGCCGCCGCCGGGGCGGCCGAACGCCCGGTCGTCGTCGAACTGTTCACCTCGCAGGGATGCTCGTCCTGCCCGCCGGCCAACGCCTATCTGAACGAAATGGCGAAGGACCGCCGCGATGTGCTGCCGCTGGCGTTCCATGTTACCTATTGGGACCGGCTCGGCTGGAAGGACCCGTTCTCGCTGGAAGCCGCGACCGCACGCCAGGACCGCTACGGCCATCGCTTCGGCGACGGCTCCTACACCCCGGAGATCGTGGTGGACGGCGCCTCCAGCCATGTCGGTTCGGACCGCGGGGAAATCGGCCCCGCGATCGAGCAGGCCAGGCGCAACAGTGAGACCGCGGCCGCGGTCAGCGTCAGCAATGACGGCGGCAATCTCGTGATCGAGGTCGGCGGCGGCAAGGGAAGCGGCAAGGTGCTGCTGATCGGCTTCGACCACGATCACCAGACCGCGATCCGCCGCGGCGAAAATGGCGGCCGCACGCTCGCGGAATCCAATGTGGTGCGCTCGGTCCGCGCCATCGGCGACTGGCAGGGCACTCCGCTGCGCCTCAACGAGAAATTCCCTGAAGGCCAGGATGTCGCCGTGATCCTCGAAGCGCCCGACGGCCGCATCGTCGGCGCATCGAAGCTCGGCGGCTGAAGGCCTTGGTCGGGGATTCAATTTTTCGGAGGTGGTTTTAGATTGCAAGCTTTCGGGGTCTGGACCTCGGAAGCTTGCAATTTCAAGACTCCCTCGTATCGCTCGACGTGCTTCGGTGGTCGCATCCGAGGAGGTGATGAACCGCCGCAGCCAAGATGACGGGAAAGGCGATCTGTTTCGCGCCCGGCCCGAGCAAATCAACAGCATGAAGCACGGGTTAGAGGATCGATTGCGAAATCGCACCGCTCCAGCAAGGGTCGGCCCGGATCGAGACCTGGTTCGTCCTTGGGTTCCGTCTGCCCAAACACATCTACGGTTTGTCCGACGATGCCGTGTGTGAATAAGCGCCCGAGAGTGACCCCTCCACCGCAAATTGGATCAATGGCTTAACGCGCCGATCGGCGTCGGCACCCCTCGCCGATTCACACTTTAATCGCTCAACGGTCTGCTGGTCGGCGGAGTGATCTACTTCGCCTCCCCGTCTGACGCGCGGCGTCAACGCCCGCGCGATCCGGTTGACCTCGTCATCGATATCGGACTGAGCAGCAAAGCTCGTTTCATGGAAGCCCAATTGCCCAAGTGCGGCTATGCCGAGGGTGACACCCGCACAGATGATCTCCCGTCTGGTAATAGAACTCATCTCTGGCCTCGGAAGCAGCTCAGGTAAGATCGCGTGCAACTCGGAATCCAACGTGAACGTAGCGGTTTTCCTTGCGTGCAGATTCCCGATAAGCCGATCGAATATCCGAGGCCCAATAGCTCCAACCTCCGCCACGCAATACGCGGCGCTCGCAATCGCCGGTCTTCATCGCGTGCGGGTTCGCTGGCGCGCCCATGTAGCTCCTGTTCCAGCATCTTCGACCCACTCCGCCACATTGCCATGGACCTGAAATAGACCCCAGGGATTGGGCTGGTAGAGATGGACGGGAACGGTGCCCTTCACAACGCCCGCAGGATCGGCTTGCATCGTGCCAACTTTGACGCTTGCAATTCTGGCCTTGCTGGCTCCGCCGCTGTCGGTTCCGGACTGGTTCGGATCGTAATTCGCCTTATCAGCTCGCGCCGTCTCGTCCCACCAATAAGGGGATGACGTACCCGCTCGGGTGACGTATTCGCGTTCGGCCTCCGTCAGCAAACGGTAGGGCATACCTGTCTTTGCCGAGAGCCATTTGACGTACGCGTTCGCGTCGTCCCAATTGACGCAAACAACTGGGTGTCGACCATCTTGAGGGAATCCCGGCGATTGAAAAGATAGCTCAGGTCGCAGCACCCACCTACCAGCCGATTCCACATAACAACCGTCGTCATAGAGCCGGCCTGTCGTCACGAATTCGTCGAACTGATCTCGCGTGATGGCGTAAATCGACCCACGGCAAAGCTTGAGGCAACTTCGACGGGCCGCTTGGGACCTTCGATATCGAGCCGACCCGGCTCCGATTCGGGAGAGCCCATGTTAAAACGCCCGGTGGGGACGACCACGAGCTCTGGACAATCATCGCAATCCTTGAAGATCGTCCCTGGCGTTGGGGGAGCACTCTTGTCCGCTACGGCGGAAGCTCCGGCTGCCTCTGCCCCTTTGTCTTTCGTGGCGTCGGAAGGTGCTTGGGTGCCTGGTGACCGACGCAGAGCGCCTAGCTCACAATCCGGATCGCTTGGATGGACCGAGACCGTGAACGTAATTTCGTTCTCCGAGTATT
Organism: uncultured Alphaproteobacteria bacterium; assembly: GCA_963802585.1. GTDB lineage: Bacteria > Pseudomonadota > Alphaproteobacteria > Rhizobiales > Xanthobacteraceae > Bradyrhizobium. The sequence goes on from CAWDJS010000009.1 coordinate 518,887, forward strand.
TTCGTACGTCATATGAGCAGGTGAGATGTTGTTGGCGGAAAACCAAGCGGAAAAAGGTCACCTCATCATATTGGATTGTTCCTTCCCCGAATTTGGAGTGATCAACCGTCCCATCGGGATGAATTTTGAGCCGGATCAGCGTCCCTGGCAGATCCCAGTTCCCTACCAGGGGCACTATCGCAGCCGCATTCGGCGTTTGCTGCGCGTTCGCGCACACGGGTGCAAGCAGCAAAAGCCCGAAGAGACGCACAGCAGTCGTCCATAGGTTGCTCATGATTTCTCCATTCGGTCCGCGTCGATAACCGCTGGGAATGTGTCAGCGAGCGCTTTCAGCGCTCCCGGACACGTTTGAGCGAACCGTCAAGGCAATGGAACCGTGGATTTTCGGGACCCGCCGCTGTCACGAGCCGAAAATTCAGTTCGTTGCCTTCAGTACCGATGACAGTCACGTTGTATCGGCATTCGAAGCCCTGGCTTTGGGAAAAAGGAATGGACCCCCTCCTTCCGGCGCGGAGCCGCTCCGATTAGGTTGAAACTGGGTAAAAACATTCGCGCGAGAAAGAAATGAAAAAGCCCACGTCGACGGTGGTCGATCAATCGAAGCCGAACCCGCTTGCTCCGCCCGCGTCCCTTGGCGAAGCCGGTCGCAAGCTCTGGCACGACCTGCATCGTGACTTTGTCCTTGAGGACAGTGGTGCGCACACCATGCTGCTAGAGATTTGCAGCTCTATGGATAATCTTGCGGAGTACGACGAAGAGATCGGCCGCGACGGCGTCACGATCCGGACGAAAAGCGGCGTCCGCGAACATCCGCTGCTGAAGCATCGGTTGGCTACGCAGAGTTTTGTGGTGCGAAGTTTGCACAGACTGGCTTGGACATCGAGCCAGCCCGCCACGTCATCGGGCGGCCCGCGGGACCCTACAGAGGTGAATGAGCATGGCAACCATCATCCGCCGCAAGCGCGCGTCGCGTACTTCAATCGGACCCTACAAGCGCAACGAACTGTTGACCGGCGTGATTCAGTACGCAGTGCTCGGCCACAGCGGGTACGGCGACGGCATCGGCACCGATCTCACGGCGTTCATCACTGACGGGATGCGCGCCGACTGGGCGGCCAACCGCGCGGAGCTGCTGGCGTTTTGGCGGTCGGGCAAGACGGAGGTCGACGTTTTTCCGGACTGCTTGCCGTGGCTTTACACGCATAGGAGTGCGGTCACGCTGCCATGGGCGGCAAGGCATCTGGACTAGGCACGGCGGCCGAACGGGCGATGACTGAGCCCGATCCGCTTGCTGCAATCGCCGAGGCCGAGAAAACGCGCCAGCCCGCGAACTGATGTGGAGCATCAACCATGCCTTATCGGGAGAAGATGGGTTTGCTCACTCGCTCAACGTGGCCACAACTGAACAGAACCGTGCAATGATATTCGGCGCGGCCGCAAAGACTGCGCGTAGCTAGGAAGCTAAAGGCTTGCTTTACCGCCCGTCTCAATTCATCCGCAGTCAGTTCCATTGCGAACACGTCAACAAATTCTTGAATGTCGACAACGGCAATATCGCGCCCGTAGGCGCGCAAGAAGCGGACCATGTTGGCTGGTTCAGCCAAATCTTCACTATTGAGCAAATTCGAAGCGATAATCGTGTATTTTTTCAGCGCTGCGTCGTCCATCTTCGCACGAAATCGCCGAAAGGACCGTCACTTCGTAGCAGATCACCCTCCAGGCACTCCTCGAATATCGCCAGCGGTTGTATCGAACCTGTCAGATGCGTGGACATGATGTGTCCTGATTTGGTATCCGTAGTGCGAACGGTAGACGAACAGTATCGCCGCGACTAGAAACTGCTGAATGTTCCCTTTATCCACGAATAAAACAGTTGGCGAGCACACACGTAGGTCAGTACATCATCGCCCACCGGGCGGAAGAGGGTTGCAACTGCTCGCGTTGATTGAACAGAGTATATCAAGCTGGAATAATCTTCTCTCCCGGCTATGAGCAATTGAGATCAGTGCTGATCAGAAGTGCGGGAATAAAAATGGTGATTGTTGTGGGGCCAGAAGGAGCACCGGCAAAGTATTCCATTGAAATCGATGGGGATCGCAAACTGTATTTTTACAAGTTGCAGAAAATATTAGCCGACAGGGTAGTGGATGACGGCGTGGCTTATTTAGATATTGGCTGCGGCCCGGGATATGTACTCCGTCATGTTGCTTCTAGAGCTAATAGCGCAATTGGTATCGATTGCGACCCGAAGGTGGTAGCAACTGCGAGAGACAATCTTTCAAATATTGAGTCTGCGAAGATAGAGGTGGCGGATGCTGCCCATCTACCATTTCCGGATAGCTCCTTTGATGCAGCGACATGCAATTCAACCCTTGTTGTCGTTCCAGATGCTGATGCTGTACTCAGTGAGATTCATAGAAGTCCTAAAACCTCGCGGGCGCGCGGTGATTCATTTCGCTGGAGCGTTAAATCCTCACCCAATTTACTGGAAGGAGTGGTATGCCAAAAACGAGGGTGTTCGAACAAACAACTATTCATTGCCATCGGCGAGAGCAGCCCTCACTAAGCATCAATTTAAAGAGCTGGAGCTTCACGCCATCGGTATATCTGATGATCGTCGATTGAGGCGGTGGGATAGCTTTTTACATGGAAGTCGTGAGCCAGATTTCGACTTCGTGCTGAGTAACCTACCCATACTGCGCTTGTTCGCGTCCCATTATCTTTTCATTGTTGAACGTCAGCAATAGGGTGCTACTCCAGCAATTAGGCCGGTACAGGCCGCGCAGCACGCGCGCCAGCGCTCAAAGACGAGCCAATAGGAAAGCCATTGGTGCGTCAATTCCGTCCCGCCCATCGCAAGCTGTCAACACACCACGATCACGGCCTATCGAATTCAGTAACTGGTTTCCGCGCCACAATCGCGTTGTTGGAATCGTTCACCCGCCGCTGCTCCTCTATCACGAGGCCAAGTTCCATCAGCGGGTGAAGATAATTCCATGAAATATAGAGGTAAGTTGGTCCTGATAGTCTGTTAGGAATTCCGAGTGGCATGGTGGAATAGCCATCTCTGCGGGAACAGGATCGGGAAGCCCCTTGGCAAGGCTAACGTAGTCCGTCCAGAGCTTTCTGGCCGCGCCTATCCAGCCAAGCGGTTTCAACTGGGCCTTGCGCTTCTTGTCCTCTTCGACGTTTACGCTCGCCATGGTGTGGATCGCGCTCATCGAGACGGGGCGACGTGGATCATGACACCGCCGGGCTTCAGGACGCGCTTCATCTCCGCGTAGGCGGTCCTTAGGTCCGGAATATGTTCCAACACGGTCCAGCTGAAGATGAGCTATCGTTTTCGCACGGCAGCTTGTCTGGTAATGCGTCTTCGAAGCGAGCATTCTTGATGGCGAAATGCTCGTTGACCAGAGTTCGCGAGATGTGCGCCGAAGATGTAAAGCCGGGCGGTGTGTAACCGGCATATTCGCCGGGAATGTCGACGCCGATCAGTTGCTTGCTGAAGCGCGACAACAACAATGAATGCGCGCCGACGCCGCAGCCAATCTCCAGCGTGAGATCATAGGGCTTGTCAAAAGGGAAGTAGTCCCTGAGCAGCCGCCTCATGACGACGAAATTGAAAATCTGAGTTTGAAAGTAGAGTGGGAATGGCGTGAAGCGCTCACGGATTGGCGTTAGTTCTGCAACCAGTTTGGCCGCGTACTGACCGAGTTCGGCTTCAGCAATCTTGACTTCCGTCATCTCTATATTCCCGCGATTTCGAGGTCAGAAAGCTACTGCGGATTGAGCCTGCTACGCCAGACCATCGATCTGGCCGAGAAGAGCCGAGAACCTCATCGAGCTACCACCGTGATCCCATAACTATCGGAGACAGGCATCTGATCTCGTTCAGGAATGGCCTTCTGCGGGATGGGAGGTCAGGCCGCGCTCAGCCTTTAGCGGTTTGTTGTGAACCGGCCAACGTTGCGGGCCGCCGTCATCGTAGACGGTCGTCGTGCCGCCGCCGCTCGTGAACCAGAATTTTGCACAGCTATTGCAGCTCCAACGGATCGGGACACAAACGAGGACACATCAGCCGCACCTCATTGGTTTATCTAGTCTTTTTGTGCCAATAGTCTTCCATGCGCAAGGCTGACGTTCACGCCCGCAGACGAGGCTGCATAGGTCGCCGTATCAATCCCGCCTTGCCCATCACGCGCTTCAGCCAGGCCTTCACGAGCTGCGCGCTGCGAAATCAGTCTTGAGGCGGTGAATTGGCTGAAGTCGAAAACAACGGGCGATTATGCATCAAGCGTGATGGCGGCGTCTGCAACTTATTCAGACTCGGTGGCCGGCCGCCTGAACACCACGAAATGCGACAGCGAAAAATTGACTATAAAGCTTGCTCCGGTCGCGAGCACTTTCCCGAGCAGAACCGGCATGAAATGCGATGCAATCACAACGGTCGCGGTGTTTGCCGCAAAACCCGCGACTTGAGCGAGCACAAACGCAAGATAGGTCCTGAAGGAGAGCTCGCGGCGCGCATCGATCGAGAAGGTGATCCTCGAATTGAGGAGATAGGAACAGGTCACCGCAACGGCCCATGAAAGCATGTTTGCCGCTACGATGGGCAAGCCTAGCAGGTAATATCCTGCCGAAAATAGGCTGAAATCGACAGCGGTGTTAACGACGCCGATAACGCCGAAACTCAACGCCTTGAATAGGGTTGCGCGTTCCTGCGCACTATCGTGCAGACGATCGATCAGACGCTGGGCCATGGGCAGGATCATCTGATAAGCCACCTATCGCATCCGCCGAGTTCTCGTACCAATACGGTTCAGTCAAGAGTTCGCTGGACTGACGATCACCATCCGTCCCCGGAATCCAGTTTCCTAGCACCCTTCCAGGGAACTTGC
>CAWDJS010000010.1:0-132963 GCA_963802585.1 uncultured Alphaproteobacteria bacterium
CCTCAACAGACGCGGCCAATCGGCGAAGTGGACGGCGAGACGCACCCGTAGCTCAGCTGGATAGAGCACTACTGGCGAGCTCGACGAGCACGGCACCTCGCATTGTTGCTGGCTTTCCGGCAGCGAGGATGGCGGCCATTGCCGGGTTGCCCTCTGCTTCCAGCGCCACGATAGCTTGTCGAGCCCAAAGGTAAGACGCCTGAAAAATCTCCGTATGGCGGTCGAAGTCCGTCACATCGATCCCGAGCGGACAGGGCGGCCGTATTACCAAATCGAGTGGTCCCGTCGGCAACGTATCGTAGCGCTGATGCGCCACGAGGCTTCGCCACAGCACGTTGACGGCACTCGGCGCGGCGGGAAGGAGCTTCTTACGAAACGGCATCAACATTGCCGCGACCAGCTCAAGCCGTCCGGGCAACGCATCATACGCGACATCAAACCTCTCAGCCGCCGGCTCGCCGAAATGCACAACCAGATTGGGGCCACTCTTTAGTTGATGCATAGGTGCCAGCGGCACATTATCGATCAGGCATCCATCGACAAGCATCGCACCTTCCGGCGTGTAGAACGGCGGCAATAATCCAGGAATTGCGCTTGAGGCACGCACCGCCTGCCAAAGCGATCCCGAGCGGATCAATTCCAGATTATGGGTCGAAAGATTGGTTGCGACTGCCGCGAAAGGTCGCCAGCAATCCTCGATCCGGCAGTCGTGGCCGAATTGACGGGCGAGCGCCCGATCGAACGCCTTATGATCCAGCAAGGCGTAGCGCGGCCAGGTTGGTCGCCGGAAGCTGCAACTCCTGACGAAAATATCGTGCGTGCCGCGCTCAAGATCCTCGGCTTCAAGGTTTTTCGCAAATCCGGCCGCCATGGCAGAGCCGACACTGGTGCCGATAAAGATATCGAATATCACGCCAAGCTCGCGGAAGGCCTTGTAGACCCCCACATGCGCCGATCCCAGGCTCCCGCCGCCGCCGGCGACGTATCCAATCGCGCGACCCGACAGGAAACGGACCAGACTGTCGAAATCAACTTGATCCTCCAGAGCGACATGGTGATGCATGAAGGAGGGCAGCCGAGCAAGCCAGGCCGCGGTTCCACTGACGTGACTGCTCCGTCGATCATGAACGCGAACGAGGCGTCGCGCCGACCTTGGGTGAACCTCGCAGGCAAAAGCCTCGACATCCGTTAAGGGTCCCACCGGAGCATCGCCACGGCACCCGAACACAACCATGTCGGCCTGGCGGATAGCCTTGCGTGTCCAGGCATTGGCATCGTGATCTCCGAGGTAAACTACCAGCGGCGCGGCGTGTTCTAGTCTGTTGAGCCATTCAGCGACATCGGGAGCATCCGGGGCTCGCCCGGGAAACTTGGAATTGACGCGGGCGACATCGACGATCTCCGCATCGGTGGCGGCGAGCCCATCGCGCATTCGACGATCAAAGGCGCCAGGCAACAGCTCGCGTCCACCTTCGATTAGGGCCACCGTTCTGGCCTTTGGCGACGCGCGAAGCGGCGCGAGGCGCGCCGTCTCCTTGCCAAAACGGAGCGCGAGCGCCGCAAGTACTGCCTCAACAATGGCGGGGGCGTCCCTGGCAAGCTTCTGGTAGGCTGTACGTGTCAACACGAGCACGCTGGTGTCGCGGATGGCGATTACATTGGCAGTGCGCGGGACATTTGCGAAGAAGCCGATTTCACCAACCAATTCGCCGGCACGGAGCTCGGCGAGAGGTTCGAGCTCGCCATTTCGGCACACAGCTAGCGCACCGTGCAGCACCAAAAACAATGAGTCCGACGGGCCCCCTTGGGCAACGAGCCTTTCTCCCCGCACCAGATCCAGGCGAACCATTGCGTTCAGAGCCGCCATCCGCTGTTCCGAACTGAGCGTTCTGAACAGAGCGAAGTCCTCAGATAGGTTCCCCCACGCAAATGTCGCGCTCGCTTCATTCATGGGCGACATCCAGTTCGACTGCACGGCCCCGATGTTAATGCCGGGTCGCCTCGTCTGCCAGAATATAAGGGTCAGCGCACCAGCTCTTCGCAATGCATTTATAGAAGCACTGCAACATAGATCGTGAAGCTATCCTGCCTTTTCGACGCTGCAACCTCGGTGCCCGCTTTCGACTTTCATAGACCGCTCCGTTCGCAGCGGCGCTTGAGTCTGCTCGTGACCCCAAACGGAACATCCGATCAGAACGGGACGAACCCGTAACGGTGGGTTAGGAAATGTTCGTCTGTCCTGATCTGTTCCTACGGCGGTTCGGGTGGTGTCCGCATTTAACCCCAAGTGTCCCAAGCTGAATTTGGCGGTGTCCTAATTCACCCCGAACCGGACCTTTGATTTGTATCAAGAGATGCTTATCAGTTCTGAACAGGACGCGAACATGGGTACCAATCTGTTATTTGGCCTCGGTGTCCAAATATAATTTTTATCGTTCAAATTGATCAGCTAGACTTCTTCGCGCTCACGTCGAGCACCAATAGGGAGGTGTAGATGATGAAGTCTTTTATGTTGACCATTTGGATTTGCATTTCGGCCTTAGTGCTCTTACCGACAATCGCCCACGCCAACGCTAAGTTTAGGATTATGCAGGGTACGGGCGATTACGCCAACAAGGGCCAAAAGGTAGCATGTCCAGCTAGGACCTGTTCCATGGCTGGCACGTCATATGCTCATGACGTAAGAAACTGTTCCGCAGCTCACTGCCGAAAATAATTGGGAAACACAAGAGGCCGCCTCAGTAGGCGGCCTCTTTCATCTCAGTTCAAGCCTGCGATGTCGCCCCTTGGCACCTTTGAGACATGCCGGGGCGATCTGACTATGTCCGTTCATATGGGCAGACCGGAAGTGGCCGAACCACGGTCGAAATGACGCGCCCCACAGCAGACGCCCGGCAGTCAATGGTGGTAACCGATGGCTGTGCCGAGAAACGTCAGGGAAAACATGTTGACGTCGCATTCTAGAATATATACTCTAATGCCATGCGAGCCAAGTATACCGAGACAGACTACCTCGCCGCTGCACGGGCCATTGTCGTTGAGCACGGGCCGGCTGCCGCCACGGTGGCGTCCATCAGTGAACGCCTCAAGGCGCCGACGGGCTCGTTCTACCACCGGTTTGCATCACGCGACGTTCTGCTCGGGAACCTTTGGCTCAAGACAATCCTTGATTTTCAGCATGGCGTTTCGGCAGCGCTCGATGCCGAGGACGGATTAGCGGCCGCGCTGCACACGCCGAACTGGTCGCGAGAGCATCTCGATGAAGCGCGTCTCCTGCTGCTTTTCGACCGGGAAGATTTTGTCGCGGGCCCGTGGCCCGAGGAGTTGCGGGAGCGGGTTGCCAAAATGACCGAGGGGATGAAGAACGCCGCGCCGCGCCGCGCTCGCGCCGTCTTCGGCCGGGACGGCGCCGAAGAAAGGCGCCTGGCGCAATTCCTGATATCCGAAATGCCGGTGGCGGCCGTGCGAGATCATTTGAAACGCGGCGAGGTGCCGCCGCCGCTCGTCGACCGGATGATCAGCACGACGTACTCGGCGATTGTCGCCGAACACCGGGCTCGTCGCGGCGCGGCCGGCGCTATGTAGGGAACTGTCTGATTTCCACTTGACCGACCGGAGGGAATGATGCGTACCGACGAATTGTTGCGGATCGCCCGAGATATCATCGCTAAGGTTCCGTCGTGCATGGCGATCACCGTCGACGGTAACGGCGATGCAAATGCGCGGGTGGTCGATCCAAGGCCACTGTCCGACGCATGGACCGTGCGATTTGCAACTCATAGACAGTCGCGAAAATCGGCAGAGATCGAGCAATCGGGCCGGCTGACCCTAGCGTATCAATACGATGCTGAAAAAGCCTATGTCTCGCTGATCGGGCGCGCGACGATCGGCGAGGATGTCGCTGCCAAGGCCGCCGGCTGGAACGCCCTTGCCGCCAAGTGGTTTCCAGGAGGCCCCACCGATCCGAATGTTGTCCACGTCGATTTCATCGCCGAGCGCATCGAACTCTGGAGCACATCGCAAGGGGTGGTGCCCGATCCGGTGCGCGGCCTTTGGGCGGCCGTTCTTGTCCGCGAAGGGTCGGGTTGGGTTCAGTCCACAACGCTGCCGAGATCGCCGGTTGCGGTCGCGGTCTGATCCTGTGGAAGTGGCAATATCGCTGCATACGAAATAGCGCCTGTCACTTCCGCTTCTGGCACATCGCGTCATTTCGGTGCGGTGCGGAATTTGGTCGCTATCGGGGCATAGCGGACTTTGGCGAGCGGTCCGCCTGGCAGATTTATGGGTTCACGCCCTTAGCAATAGATGATCGAAATCCTCGCCCAGGTCAAAGCGCCGAAGCCGAGGCAGTTCGTTGCAGGCCTGGTGCTCTGGATGACATCGTGGTGGAGGCCGCGCTGATCATCGGCTACATGAAACGCGGCAAATGGACGCGCGAACGAGTCCGGTCTATTGCGACAGCAAGGGCTGGACCGTGTCGGTGGTCCACGAGATGAAGCGAGGCCACGATGGTGCTACAGCTGCCGAGAGCGGCAGAACGTGAGTACCTGGCGATCTATGGCATCGCAGCTGTGTACGTCGCTGCTGTGCCCTCGGGCCACGCGCTGGTCGGTTGCTCGCGCGATCTGCTTCACAGCCTGCTGGCGCTGCGGCGCAAATACAGCGGCACGCACATCAGGCGTCAATGGTCGCTTGCAAAAATGCAAAAAGACTGCCCTAATTACGGAGGTGCGGCTGAATTCCTCACATCGACACTCCCGCAACTTCGCTAGAGCCACCGCTCCAAAATCACATCGATCTCGGTGCACCGATCTGATGGGACCCCGCTATATCTAAAAGCCCCCCACCAAACTACCAACCATCAGTCTCCCAACCCAGCAACACCATTCCCCTGCCTTTTAGAACTTCCCTTCTGCGCTTTGCGCAGAATCAGGTCTGACCTCAGCGAACGGGTCGGCACAGGTAGGGGCAGTCGCAAGTCGAGGAATTCCAGAGGCCAATCCCTTTCATCGGCTCCGAAATTCGACGGCCAGTGCGCAACGACATACTCATCGACCCTTACACAATTGATCCAGCTGGGATTTTCCTGACTCACTTTATCAAACTTCCAATGAGCCTTCCCATTCCTCCAAGTTGCTGAACGGAGCCGGTGACGGTACCGGCCTTGGTCCCGCTCAGCTCAGATGCCTCGTTTTTATGAACGGCAGCTCAACCCAATAGTTATTAGAACCGTGCGGTGCAAAAACATGAGACAGCTTTACTGTCGCACCAAACTTCTGTTGGCGTCATGCCTCACCCGGATCAATGCCCGTTGCTTTGGACAATCAAAACGCCTTGCCCGAACAGTTGCGAGGTCGACTTTGTTGTCCTTGCAGGAACTCCTGTTCGGGTGGAAGATCGGCTGTCTTAAAAAATAAGAACGGGAGGTCCGACATGCAAAGCAAGATTCAGATCGACCAGGCGTTGCCGCAGCGCCGTCGGCCTCGCTCGAGCCGGCCTCGCCCACACTAAACTGATCGCCCCCTCGCGCGGAAATTTCAGGTGTCATCCTGATGCAGGTGCCGCCGTTCGCGGACAATAGATGTCTGCAGACGTTCGCGGCTTCTCGAAAGCAGCGTCTGCGCCTTGCTCGATGCGAAGGCGGCGTGGCTGCGGAGTTCCTCCCTTTTGCGGAGGATCGAATTTCTCTGTCGTCGGTTCAAACAACAAACCCGGAGGAACAAATGGCTAGCGCAACTCAACACTTTGACGCTGTCGTGATCGGCGCAGGCTTTTCCGGTCTACACATGCTGAAGTCGTTACGGGACAAATTGGGATTGAAGGTAAGAGTTTATGAAGCCGGTGAAACTGTTGGCGGCACCTGGTACTGGAACCGTTATCCAGGTGCGCGCTGCGATTCAGACGCCTACATCTATTGCTTCACGTGGGACAAGCAGCTCTTGCAAGAGTGGGAATGGTCCGAACGCTATCCCGAGCAACCCGAAATCCTCCGCTATCTCGAGCATGTTGCCAAACGCCACGACCTCAAACGCGACATTCAATTCAATACGAGCGTGACCGGCGCCGAATTCGACGAGAGCACCAACCTGTGGACCGTGCATACCGACAGGGGGGACGAGGTCACTGCACGTTACCTGATCCCGGCCGTAGGTTCTTTGTCGACCACGAACATACCGCAGTTTAAGGGTTTGGAGAAATTCAAGGGCAAGTGGTACCACACCAGCCGCTTCCCCCACACGGGCGTTGACTTCACCAACAAGCGCGTCGGCGTGGTCGGCACCGGCGCCACGGCGGTACAAGCCATTCCGGAAATTGCGCAGCAGGCCAAACAACTCACCGTGTTCCAGCGCACCGCCAACTACTGCGTGCCGGCGCGCAATGGGAAGGTGGATCCGGAATTGGCCAAGGCGCGAAAGGCGGACTATGAGGGCGTCGCCAAGCGCATCCAGGAATCGTTCTTCGGCCAGGAGCATTACTTCATTCCGAAGTCGGCGCTGGAGGCCACGCCCGAGGAGCGGGAGCGTGAGTTCGACAGGATGTGGGACGCCGGCGGGTTTGCCTTTTGGCTGGCCAATTATCAGGACATGTTCTTCTCGCAGGAGGCCAATGACCTCTGCGCCGACTACATCAAGCGCAAGATCCGAAAGACCGTGAAAGACCCGGTCATCGCCGAAAAGCTGATACCCAAGGGCTACGCCTATGGCACCAAACGCCAGCCGCTGGACACCAACTATTACGAGACCTTCAACAAGGACAACGTGCTGCTGGTCGATGCGAAAACCGATGGCGGGATTGAAGAAATCACCGAAAGGGGCATCCGTGCAGGCGGCAAGGAATATCCTCTCGACATCATCGTTTTCGCCACCGGCTTCGATGCCATGACCGGCCCGCTGAAGGCCTTGAACCTGAAAGGCCGGGGCGGACGCACGCTGGACCAGGAGTGGCGGGACGGCCCGCACACCTACCTCGGCGTCTCGGTCGCGGGCTTTCCCAACCTGTTTACCATCACCGGCCCGCAAAGCCCTTCGGTGCTGTCGAACATGCCGGTATCGATCGAGCAGCATGTGGAGTGGATCACCGACTGCATCGAAACCATGCGCAAAACCGGAAAGACCACTATCGAGGCGACGCCCGCGGCGCAGGATCAATGGGGCGCCCATGTCAACGAAATCGTCAACGCGACGCTGATGACCGGCGCCAACTCCTGGTACATGAGCGCCAACATCCCCGGCAAGCCGCGCGCCTTCTTGCCCTATCTCGGGCCGGAAGGCGTCGGCGGCTACAGGAAGAAGTGCGACGAGGTCGCGGCCAAGGGCTACGAGGGATTTGAACTGGCGTAACCAAACCTAGACAAGAAAAAACCGGGCGGGAAAGGTACCAGCCTTACCGCCCAAAAAGCGGAAATCGGGAGGTGATAATGATCGACAACAGCTACTACTCGCAGGAGGTTCACGGCCCTTACGAGCTTTACGACGTCGGCAATCTCGAACTGGAGGAAGGCGGCACGATCCGCGCTTGCAAACTCGCCTACGCAACTTTCGGCAAGCTCAATGCCGCGAGAGACAACGCCATCCTCATCCCCACCTGGTACTCCGGCACAAACAAGATCATGGAGCAAGTATATATTGGTCAGGGCCGCGCCCTCGATCCCGACAAGTATTTCATCGTCGTCGTCAATCAGATTGGCAGTGGTCTTTCCACCTCGCCGCACAATACACCGCCGCCTGCCGGGATGGGGCATTTTCCGCATGTGCGCATCGGAGATGACGTGCGCGCGCAATACAAATTCGTCACAGAGAAATTCGACTTGAAAAGTCTCGCGCTCGTTGCGGGCGGCTCCATGGGCGCACAACAAACCTACGAATGGGCCGTACGCTACCCCGATATGGTGAAGCGTGCCGCGCCCATCGCCGGCACTGCCAAAAATACCATGCATGATTTTCTCTTTACGGAAACGCTGGTCGAGGCGATCACCTCTGACCCCGGTTTTAACAAGGGATTCTACGCATCTTCGGCCGAGGTAAGGGAAGGCATGTTGCGCCACGCCAAAATGTGGGCCGTGATGGGCTGGAGCACAGAATTTTTCCAGCAAGACCGGCATAAAGCGTTGGGCTTTTCGTCGATGAGTGATTTCATCATAAACTTCATGAACGGCTATTTCAGCGTCATGGATCCCAACGATTTGCTGTGCATGGCATGGAAATGGCAGCGCGGCGACGTGAGCCGACACACTGGTGGCGACCTACGGGCCGCCTTGGGCCGCATTAAAGCCAAGACCTTTGTCATGCCGATGTCTTCGGATATGTTCTTCCCACCGTCAGATTGCCAGGCCGAGTGGCGGCTGATTCCCGATGCCGAGTTCCGGCCGATCCAAACCATCGACGGCCATCTTGCGCTTTTCGGTGCTGATCCCAGTGCGATCGGTCAGCTCGATAAGCACCTAAGCGAGTTGCTCGCGACAAAAGTCTAGCAGGGGCACAGCACCCGGCCTACTGTCCGCTTTGCGCGGCGCCATGAGCGTTCGCTCCATAGTCGAAACGTCTATCGTGAAACCCGCCGGCGAAAGTCCAGCGCGTTAAGCCTGTCGCCGCCAACGAGAACGCGGTGCAAGCTTTGCTGAAACTGCGCGACGCGATAATCTGCGCCGCGTAACAATTTGGCACGCACTGGAGACGGGCAAAACGCCATACCGATCCACCAAACATGCCGGCCACTCGGCGGCACGCCGAACAGTTGCGATCTTGCCGCTGCGCGATCACCTTCATCGATCGGGGGCTAGGATATCGGCGGTGTAGTGGCCGAGCGTATCGGTCTACGCTTTTGAATAGACCAGAAGGGCTGACCGACTGGCAAAACGACGCTCTACCGGAGCAGGAGCATGGCTGTTCGGGACGATGTCGAACGTGACCTTGTCGCCCTCGCGTAGTCACTCAGCCCGGCCCTCTCGACGGCCGAGATGTGAACGAACACTCACAGCCGTCGTGCTCGATGAAGCCATAACCCTTGGTCGCGTTAAACCACTTCACCGTACCTTTTGCCACGTCCGCGCTCCCTCTTTGAAACAGGGGCAACTTTAGATCGGTGGCGGGACGCACGGCAAGAAGAAAGCCGCTTGACGGTCTGGTGCTCTTAGGCGCCGTACCAGCCTTCGGGAAATGGAATGAATGGCCAAGCCAGATGGTTGTCGTTCGCGGCTTTCAGCAGTCCATAGAATGTCTGTGAGTGGTTCAGAGTTTGTAGAACTCGCTCGATGGCGATAGGCTCGATGACGGCTGGCACAACATTATGCAATTGGACAAATACAACTTTGCTCATCGCGCTCTCCTAGTGCGAGAGCCCCATGGTTCTGATCATAGTGAAGCATCGGTTTGAAATCAAACTTGTCAGACGTTGCCGCTTGGCGCAGGCCGCGCGGATCGGGATCGGGTGCTACCGCGCGGCGATCTGGCCGGGCGCGGTTCACGTTTAGGACAGCAACGCTAACTTGATCAGCATCGTCACTGGTGACAGCATCCCTCACATCGGGGACACGTTGGCCCCGACACACTGGCAACGCATCGGAACGCCTCATTCAATGAAGGCTTTGCGTCCGGTGGCTAGCAGGCTAGGCTACGTTCGAGCACCGCTCGGCGCGGCAAACCTCTACGCAAACGCAACGCAACGACACAGGCCGTCGGGGGAAACCTTGGCGGCTTTTGCGTCTGTGTATGACCGCGCGGCCCCAGCTCGCTTCAGGCAGCCGCACTCAGCTTTTCGAATGTAGAGCTCTTCAAACTAGATGGTGGGCACGGCGCAAACGCGCCTTTGCCCATCTACCGCACCAAAACCTTGGACTTCTGCGCTTCTTCTATGTGGCGCCGCTGATCGAGAAACGCCTGGCCCGACCTGGTCTTGTAGAGCTCAAGGCTCCCGGTTTCGTCGGTCGACAGCGTCAGCGCCTGATCGCGGTATTCCAGCCGCCGTGGATCGCTCTTGACCTTGCGCGCGAGGTGCTCGAGGCGGATCGCGAGTGTGGCCCAGCGCACCGCCTTCACCGCGGTCTCGGCAAGATAGCGCGGATAGAACAGCCAGACCGGCTCGATCGGCAGATCCGGGCGGCGCTCATGCCGGCTCTTCATCCGCAAGCCCCCGCCTTCCAGCGGATGGACCTGCTCGATCGGATGGTAACCCTTGAAATAGAGCGCGTAGGTCTTGATCTTGCCGACGCTGTTATCCATCGCTGCCGCGCGCCGCATGATCGTCTCGATGTGTTCCCAGCTGTAATAGGTGTCCCAGGCCAACCGATAGGCCCGCTCCCATTCCGCCCTGGACATGGCCGAGTGCGAAACGCAGACGTGATCCAGGTCGTATCTGTTGAGATCCGGATCCATCGCGACGCCCTTCGTATAGAGCGTCTTGTGGTCCTCCGAGCCCGGCAGCGGCGTGAGGTAGAAGAACTCCAGCATGTCGATCGGCAGCTCGTGCTGGATGATCTTGATGTCGCGCGCGATCGACTCCGGCGTGTCATTCGGGAAGCCCAGGATGTAACCGGCAACGGTCATGATCCTGGCTCTCTTCCAGGCCAGCATCATTTCGCGGTAGTCGGTGATCTTGTTCTGGCGCTTCTTGGCGCCGAGCAGGCTGTCCGGGTTGATGTTCTCCAGGCCGATGAAGCAGCGCCGGACGCCGGCCTTGGCGCACTTCTCGATGAAGTTCGGCAGCTTGTGGCAGAGCGTGTCGACCTGGATGGTGAAGGAGAGCTCCCAGCCTTCCTTCTCGCGAAGTTCGATGATCCGGTCGAGCAGGACCTCCCAATCCTTGTTGCGCGCGAAATTGTCGTCGGTGATGAAGAAGCCGCGGATGCCCTGCTTCACGTTGCCGCGGATCACGGCTTCGATGTCGTCGGCGGTGCGGCGACGCGATTTGCGGCCCTGCACGTTGATGATGGTGCAGAACGAACACTGGTAGGGGCAGCCGCGCCCGGCATCAAAGCTCGTGGTATGGCTCCAGACGCGTTCGATCTGCTGGCGCGGAATGATCGGCAGCGGCTGACCTTCCAGGTGCGGCAGGTCGTCCATCACATTGTACAGAGGCCTCAGTTGCCCTGAGACTGCGTCCTGCAACACGCCCTCGAGCCGGCCCTCGGCCTCGCCTGCGAACACGGACACGCCGAGGTCCATCATCTCCTGCACGCCGCGATCGCGCTCCGGCAACATCGCAAGCGTCCCAGAGACGTGGAACCCACCGATCGCGACCGCAATCCCGTGGCTGCGAAATTGTCTTGCGAGATGGAGCGAGCGCGGAAACTGGTTGGACTGCACGCCGACCAGCATCACCATGCCGGCATCGGCCGCCTTGATCGAGTTGGCCAGCTCCTCGACCCGCAGCTTCCAGTTGGTCTCATCGATTGCTTCGATGTCGATGTCGAAATCGCCGCCGAGCACCTTGCGCTCGCGACAATCCTCCGCGATGCCGTAGAGGCAGGCCAGTGAATTCGAAGGCAGCCCGCCACGCCACCCCCGGATGACGTAACCGTCATTGTCGTAGTGCGACGGCTTGATCAGAACAAGCCGGAAAGTCTTGCTGCTCGTCCGCATCAGCATGGGGCAACTCGCAATCGACCAAAGTCAGTTTCCGCTGCAACGTATGAACCTCGTGCGCTTCCAACCGAGGGGCGCACGCACCTGCAAAATTCGTCGATGTTGAACCCAATCGGCACTTACCGCGACGAGTAACTCACGCCATCATGCTATCATATCGCCGGGAGTGCCCAAACTGGTTGAGACGGAAAAACGCATCTACCTTCGCGTTGGGTCATTTGCGACACATTCAGCTTTGCCCGCTACCGTGCACGGCACCTCGCCGATTCAGATCTCTGCATAAATTTCGATTACATTTCCGTCAGGATCGCGGAAGAAGTGGTGCGATGGCCGAAGGCATGATGGGTCAGCGGCTGCGTCAGCTTGACGCCCTTCTCTTCGAGCGCAGCCGCGCATTCGCGACCAGGTCCGGCGCGACACGGAATGCCAGCTGCAGCGACAGCGCTCCCTTTGGCGGCAGTGCATCATTGAAGATGCCCGACATAGGCGGCGAGCGCCAGCGTGTTGGCGCCGACGCGATACTCGATCCACTTGTCGGGGAGCGTGCGCTGGAGCGGAAACTCCATCACGGTTTCGTAGAAGCGGCGCATCGCCGCCTCGGCGGCTTCTCAGTGGGCCTTAGCAAGGTGCAACGGTAGATCGCCACCACGTTCGGGCGTCGAGCTGATCTTCACAACGCCTTAAGAAGTTTCACTTCACGTCTCATAATGCTGCGCTAGTTGTTGCATTTTAGTAACTCCCTTTCTGCGAGAAAGCGATATGCTGATGCGGGCTGAGGGGGACTGCATGTTTGACGTGTATTTGAACGAGAAGCGGGACCGCCTGTTGGTGGTTGCGAAAGGGCAACCGATACCTCACATCGGCAACTTGGGACGTTGGCGCAAAAAGAAAGGAGCTGTCGCTGTTAGCGACGAGATCAAGTTGGCCTTGCAAAGAGATGGTTTCTATTGGCGCAGACGGGCCGAACATCGAAGGGGGCAACGAGTTACGCCGAATGAGATTTGGCAAGGTGCAAAGATAGAGCCGTCCCCCCCCCGCGCTGAACCCGGATTTAACTTTTTGGGCGGCCGGTTGGGTCCGAACACCTGATTCTATGTGTGGGTGAGGCCCTCTTTCATCGGCACCACCAAGCCATCTGGATGCTCTGACATCTCAACCTTCACAGGGTTGAGATCGCAAGGATGAGACCAATGGGCGCAAGGGGAGCGAGGGAGGCCTGCCGCTTAAGGCCCCTCGCGGAACGTCCGCCGTGTCATGAACTAACCAAACGGATGTCCGGCCGAGTCAGTTAATCTCTCATTAGCGGACATGAGTTGGACGGGGACGGCTCGTCCGTTAAGTGCCTGTTGGACGATAGTGGGCTGTGGCGGGCAGCAGGACGAGCGACACCCGATTATCGATAGCTCACGCCGCACCGCCTGACTTATCCCTTCCCGCGGTTTCCTCCATTGGATTTGCGGACGCCGGCCCCGATGTGCGCCGCGCCACCGTCACGGGGCCGGCATCCGAAAACCACAAAGTGCGACATCGCTGCCGTACACCCGGCCAAGGAGTTAGAGTAGCTTCGTGCGGGCCGCACCCACCAGGGGTTGCCGTCCGGGCACAAGCTTGCGGTTGCGACGCGCGCTCCGATCATCCGGCTCTGGCGCCTCGCCTGCAAAGATACTCCCGGACGGCCTGCTCAAAATCATTACAGGAGCAACCGATGAAAACCATCGCCCAGTTTGTCAAGGATCGCATTGAGTCGCTCCCGGACCTGCAAGACGCGCTTCAGACCGCGATGCAATTGGAGTTCTGCACCATCCCGCCCTATCTGTGCGCGCAATGGTCGATCAATGCCGACCCGGGTGGGGTGGTCGGTGGTTTGATTCAAGACATTGTGGTGCAAGAGATGGATCACTTCGCTCTGGCGGGCAACATGCTGACCGCAATTGGTGGAATGCCCAGCATCGCGAATGCGACTTTCATCCCGAGGTACCCGACGAATGTCCTACCTGGTGGCATTCCTCAAAACTTAGCCGTAGATCTAAAGCCGCTCACTCCCAATCAAGTTCAGGTCTTCATGCAGATCGAGTTTCCGGAATTTCCGCCTGTTGCTCTCGTAGCGGGGCCGGCAACGATTGGCGCATTCTACGACACAATCGCCAATGGATTCACAACGGTCAACCCTGCGATAAATCCCAACGCGTTCGCGGTCACTTTGGACGAAGCAACACCGATCAAGAGCGTTGCCGACGCGCTCGCGGCGATTTCGCTAATCAAGGGTGAAGGCGAAGGAACGCAGGGTTCCCCCGACCAGCCCCCGCAAGATAACACGACGTTAGCCCATTACTACGTGTTCAAGGAGATCTTTACTCAGAAAACACTGGTGCAGGACGCGGCTGGCAATTGGAGTTTCACGGGTGCTGCAATCCCGTTTCCGACATGCTTCGATTTCCAGCAATCGACCGTAACCCCAAGCCCGTCACTTGCCTTCAATCAAGCCGTATCGAAGCTTCTGATCGGCCTTCAGGCGTGCTGGACGAGCGGTGCCCAGCCGAGCCTTCACGACATGAATGGACTTCGGACGGCTGGCATCAAACTTATCAAGGAAGGAATTCGCCCCGAGTTCTTGTGGGTTCAGCCGGCTTGAACTGCGGGACGCTCACGCGCCTATGCGCATGCGAAACTATTTAACCAGATGCGATTTGCTCCGTTTCCTTGAAGGTAGGGTCCAGCGGGTACGTAAATCTTCACATGATGATGAAAACGAACCATGAGCACGCTGTTCAAGCGGGTGTGTCGAATCGGCGATTCTGTGTCTTCGATGTTGGCGGCGAAAAAGCTTAAGACGCCCTCTTCATAAGGACCTGGCTCACGGTGGCCTCCAGCAGTTTTTAGGTTTTCTGTTGAGACTTAATCCAAGATTGGCATCCGCGCCATCTGCTCAGGACTGCAGATACCGTTGCCCAACAGCATATGAGCGCCGATACCGTTTCACGATGGATTTGTGGCCGGAATGAGATGTCCCGCCACGCCGACCCTGTAGACCTCGAGACGCCGGCACTTCGCGCACCTGAAGGCGAGCTGGCCAGTAGATGCCATTTCGTCCTGCGGGGCGAGCGACATCGGCCACGCGCCGCACTGCGGGCATTTCACTAGCACTTGCTCGGGCTCGGGCAATAGATTGCGCATGTTCCTAGAACCAGGGACGGCTCTCGACGTTCCTAAGGGCTCCGCGCCACTGACACGCGCGCGACCGCGGTGGAGATCGAGCCTATCGTGCGCGCCCTTTGTCCTTCGCAGCAAGGCGCAAATAGCCTCGATGAAACTTAGGCGCAGCAGCGAATTGAGGCGAAAGGGTATTCAAAAGTTTCTGGATTGAAAAAGGACAACCCCGGGATTTGGCGCGCTGACGCGACCTTAAGAGATGGCAGGCGCGTCGAACGCAAACACCAATAGGGTGACCCCGAGGAACGTCCTGGCGAGGTAGATGTGCTGCATGATCAACGACTCCCACGGAGCGATCGACGATTTAATGCCGCTCGTGGTGAGGCATGGCAGCGCCTCGCCGAAGACTGGACGAAGTTTGCGCGGACTGCGGTCAATCCTCGCTTGAGCGCCGGTCAACGACCTGATGCCCGGCAACTCACCAAGCCTACTTGAGCGGCTCGACAGCGAATCGAACTTATCGCCTTCGAGCGCGAGCTCTCGGCCGACCAGGTTGAGAAGGCGATAACCTGAAAGGACTAGCATCTTTTGCAATTTGCGGAGCGGCTCACCCTCAGCCTTGATTGGTTGATCAGTGGCGACCTCAAAGGCCTGCTGCGAATGAAGAAGGGACAGACGGCAGGACCATCACCGATCACACCGGAAGCGTAACCGGCAGCGGCTGGCTGCACACGCGGCTCGACTCGCCGAGCGTTCACGCTCCGATCGCGATGCGTTGCTCGTCCTTCGCTTTGAAGTTGTATTTGCTCGCGGCGGAGAACACGCTACGGATTCAATGAGTTGCCCGCCCGCACCTTTTCGCGATGAAGAACGGGTGCGGGCGAATTCAAGGACTTAGGTCCGGAAACAGCGCTGTCAGCCCGTGAACGACGTGACGAGAACATTCTCAGCGGCTGGCGAGCCATCGCCGGCGGAAAGGTAACACGGTGATGTTGCGCTAGTCGCGAAAGCAAGAAACGATATGCCCGTCGGCTCATTTCGGCCGGCGGGTATTTTGATCGGCGGATTTAATTATGTCACATGCAATTGAATTGATCGTGGGAGGGTATTTGAGCCTCAAAGATCGTGACGCACTCGAGGATCTCCGCGCACATCGGCAGCGGCTCAGGAAGCAGCTTCAGGAGCGGCCGCCGGGCGGCATCGATGTTGTTCCAGCGATGGAAACATTGGACGAAGATCTGCGCGTCATTGAAGCCGCGATCAACAGGCACCATTGAGCGCGCCGGGCTCGAGCAGGTAACCGGCCGTCAACCGGTTTCCACTATCTTCAACCGGTCGCGGTTTTTGGCTTTCGCGAGTCCTCCGCGACACGATTAACCCGCCGGTCCGGGGGCCGGCGGGTTTTTCTATTGAGCGGTGTAGGCGTCAAATGCGTGCGTGAGAAAAACAGCCGCGCTACAGCAAACTAGAAACGCAACGAGCAACATCATTGGTGACCGCCTCTTGGTCCCCGCCCAGCCATGGTGCATTAGGGCCGCGCAGGCCGGTCCTCAAGTTAAGCTTTCTTAAGGCCCTGGGGCTTCGGTCAGCGCACTATCGACGGACTTCTTAACGGCACGTCAAGGACGCA
This sequence comes from uncultured Alphaproteobacteria bacterium, assembly GCA_963802585.1. Taxonomy (GTDB): domain Bacteria; phylum Pseudomonadota; class Alphaproteobacteria; order Rhizobiales; family Xanthobacteraceae; genus Bradyrhizobium. The sequence continues at coordinate 16,360 of CAWDJS010000010.1, forward strand.
GAGCACACCTCGGTGCGGCCGGTACGAAACTCGATTAGAATGTCCCTTTTGCGGTCGCAAAATGAACGTTCTAGGTATAGCGCTGATCGTCATTGGCCTCGCGTTGGTTTGCGGAGGGCTCATCTTGTGGCCTCGATCGCGGACTGACGGCGAAGGCCAGGAGGCGGATAGAGTTGGACTCGCTGATCTAGTACAGCGCCTTAATGAAAGCAGCGACCAGGATCCCTTAAAATAAAACAATGCGCAGATTGCACTGCCGCCCGTCAGACGGCGAGCCGGCGCTTCGTGCCGGGCGGCCCGGATTCAGTTGCCATAGCCGTGAGCGCCGCGGTGAGAACTGGATCGGTAGGCGTGCGCCCGCTTCGGTGCCATGCCGACAGTTTCGCCGGCTGACCATGGTCCGGCGGTAGTGGGTTTTGCTGATCGGGCGTTGCCCCGAAGGCTAATGTACGGAAAACCAAGATTGCCAAGGATGCGCGGCGAGATAAGACTTGATCGCATCTGGGGTTACAACGCTAACAACTAGTGGTTCATCACAGTGATTTTGACGTTTTGATACCGAGCCATTCGAGGATGGGCAAGTTTTCGGGGGGCAAGAGAATCTCGATGCTTCGTGGGACGCCGGGCCGACGGCGAATGAAGCCGTTGCGTTCGAGGGTGATGATCATCTGGTGAACAGACGGCGGGCTGACGCGGAAATGACGCTGGATGTCGGCTTCGGCAGGCGGCTGTCCGACATGTAGGAATAGGTATGGATGAAAGCGAGATAGTGACCTTGCTTCTCGGTCAAGCGCGCGCCTGATTTTGACTCATCGCTGGATTCGTCCCGGCCTCCGACAAGGAGGCAAAGCATGAATGTACGTTATCGGGTCAAATTGAGCCAAGCCGAGCGGGACGAACTGACGGCGACGCTCGGCGGCGGCAAGCACGCCGCCCGCAAGCTCAAGCGGGCGCAGATTTTGCTGGCGGCCGATGGAGGCTGCCACGACGAGGAGATTGCCCGGACCGTAAGTGTCAGCCTCTCCACCGTCGGCCGGACCAAGCGCCGCTTCGTGGAAGGCAATCTGGAGCGGGCCTTGAGCGAGGAGCCGCGCCCGGGCGCTGAGCGCAAGCTGACCGGCAAGGAGGAAGCCCTGCTGGTGGCGACGGCATGCGCCAAGCCTCCCGTCGGCCGCAAACGCTGGACGCTGACGCTGCTGGCCGACACGATGGTCAAGCTCACCGAGCACGACAGCCTGTCGGGTGAGACCGTGCGCCGCCGGCTGGCCGAAAACGACCTCAAGCCGTGGCAGGGACATGTTGTGAAACGGCGCCGAACGTTGACCCCACAGAATCCATATCGATCAAACGCTTATGACGCCGATTGGCGCCCGAACCCCATGCTGATTCACAGCACAATCGGCTAATGTGAGCTATCTAACAGACGGGCTACTGGAACCGGCGCACACTACCCATTCAGGGAAGACGAACCATGCCACGATCAAACGGACGCAACAGCAAGCTCATCGCTTTCAATCGCGGACAAGTTCCCACGATCGTCTGCATGGACAAGACAACGGTCGACTTGGGGATCAATTTCAACAAACTAATACTGGCTCTTCAGAAATACGTCGACCACCACTTCGCGCCGGTCTGGGGCACGCCAGCCAAGCTGGTCGAGGGGGCCAGGCTGCGATCTGGCTCATGGACGCTCGGTTTTTTTGATGCTGCCAAGGATGCCATTCCTTTTCTCGACAAGAAGAAAATAGGGAAGGCGCCTGGCCGCCACCGTCTTGGCACCAACGGATTGCCGCTCGCGGTGATCTGTGTGATTCCGACGCGGGAAAACGGCGAAGATGTCAGCCTGGTTGCGTCACACGAGCTCGCTGAAATGCTGGTCGATCCGTCCATCAATCTCTGGGTGGCAGGCCCGCGTAACACGTTCTACGCCTACGAGACCTGCGATGTCTGTGAAGAGGAGAAGTTCGAGATCGATGGGATCACCATGAGCGACTTTGTGTATCCGGCTTACTTCGAGGAATTCCATAAGCCGAGATCGACGAAGTTCGATCACCTCAACAAGATCCACCGCCCATTCCAAATCCTGAAAGATGGCTACTCGCAGGTCCGCAAAGGCCGCAAAAGCATGATAATGTATGGCTCGCCGCCAAAAAGACGACGGTTTGAAAAGGAAAATCGTGATCTTCACCGCAGCAAATATCGCGACGCCAAAGCCTGACGCTGGAAATAAAACCGGCCATTGGCCATACGGCTAAGGAATTTTGCTCAGAGGTGGAGTGACTTCGCGGTAACCTCAGGATGACAATGGAGGAATACCACCGAGAGCGTGCGCGGGAATATGACGAGTTTTATCAAGTGCCATGACGGGAAGGGGAGCTTGCTCAATTGAGGGCCTGGGTGGTCGACCGCGCCCTAGGTCGATCCATTCTTTTAGGGAATCCAATCGCGGGCACTCGCCGCAGCACTGACGTCCGCTTTGTGTTTGCGGCCGCGCCGTTCATGGAGTCGGAGGACCTTGCGCTACGCCGCAATTAACGGCGCTTTTTCTTCTCGCACACGACGTGGATTTTGGTGCCTGGCTTCAGCTTGGCTTTGCTGCTGCCGCGGATACCAAGCACGTTAGCGATTTCGTCCAGCTTTGTTTTGTTGACAGTGACCGTGTGAACGAACGCCGTAGCAATGTGCCGGTGCGTTCCTTTTTTCCCAGCTACTGGCAAGAAGCACATGGGTAACCCCCGTCAATATGAGTGCCGTCCATTGCAATCCAAACGAGCTTAGCTTAACTTAACCTCCGTTGTGGGCAAGCGGCATTCTGACCAAGGATCGAGCATAGGTTATCCCAGGCCGCGCCAATGTGAAGTTGACCACATTTAGAGCAGATTCCGTTCAGGTTTGAACATAGCCAGCATGGCGAAAGAAATTCCTGCATTCTCTCGCCGGGAAATCGGCAACTATACGCCCGATCCTGCGCACCAGACGCGGGATCGTGTGCTCAGCCGCCTTGCGCAGGTGAGCCTTCACTTTGCTGAAGGCCGGCTCAATCGGATTGAGATCGGGCGAGTACGGCGGAAGATAGCGCAGTCTCGCGCGTGCCGCTTCGATCGCCTCCTCGACGCCAGCGACCTTGTGGACTGGAAGATTGTCCATCACCACGATATCGCCGCGCTTGAGCGTAGGAGCAAGACATTGCTGCACGTAAGCGAGAAACATCGGTCCATTCATGGCGCCCTCGATCACGAACGGCGCGACCATTGCGCGATGCCGCAAGCCAGCCACGAAAGTGATTGTCTTCCAATGGCCGTGTGGAGCATAGCCGATCAGCCGCTCGCCGCGGGGGCAGCGCCCGCGCAAGCGCACCATACCGGTGTTCGTGCAGGTTTCGTCGATGAACACCAGCCGGGCCGGGTCAAACATGCCTTGCCGTCGCATCCAACGCCGCCGTTCGCGAGCCACCTCTGTGCGCTTTTGCTCCGCCGCGTACAGGCCTTTTTTTTAAAGCTGATGTCGTGCCGTTCATAGAACCGCCAGACCGCTGTGCGACTTCCTGCGATGCCAGCTCTCGCCATAGCCGCAACAATCTCATCCAGCGTCATATCCGAACGCTCGACGGTCAGTCCGAGGAGAAACTCGGCATGTTTCTCAAGCGGCGAGGTGCTGCCCCCGCTCTGCCTGGCTTCAATGCTACCGCTCGCCATCCAACGCTGCATCCAGATCACCACCACGCTGGGACTGATCCCGTAAAGCTCCGCCGCCTCGCGCCGCGATGCCCCGCCCTCAACTGTTTCGATTACCCGCATACGCAACTCCTGCGAATACGGCTTCGGCATTGGTCCCCCCTGAGATCGAATCAATGCCGATAGACTCGCGCATCGGTTGGCCTTAGGGAATCCCCAATTCAACCCGACCGGAAACCGCTCTAAGCAATCGCAATCCCGTTATAGTAGGAAGGATTGGTGTTGCCGGCGGCTGTGGCGCCGTTGCTTCACCGTCCGGCCTGAGCTGCTGTCGATTTGATGGACACCGAGTTTAGGTGCTTCATGAAGCCGGAGGTGGATCATGCGGAAGCGACGGTTCACTCGAGAGTTCAAGGTTGAGGCAGTCAAGCTGGTCAGGGAACGCGCGATGTCGGTGGCGCAAGCCGCCCGGGAGACGAAGCGGTTGGCCAGCGGATGAAAGCCAGCTTTAGAGCTGCGCTTCAATGCCTGGGAGATTGCTCGCCGAGCGAGGCAAGCAATCTCCGCGCGGAAATCAAGTCGCTCATGTTCGCGCTTTCGCTAAACCCACCGCAAATCGGCGTCAGCAGGGCCAGGGCGCCAGCCTTATCTCCTTGGTCCTGTAGTAGCTCTGCCAAGCAGGTAGCGGTGCGTAGCTGCCAGAGCTTCGCGCGCTGGTTTGTTGCCATCGCAAGACTTGCTTGCAGGAGCGCCAACATCTCATTCTTGCTATGCGCGCTGTAGAGCGCTCGCAGGCGGGTGATTTCCGCAGCACACCATTGCTCTCCCGTCTTGCCGACAAGCCCGGCCGCGCGATCAAGCAAAGCCGTTGCGCCGACGCGATCGCCGACCTCGCCTCGCAACTCGGCAGCGGCCGCCATGAAAAACGGCAGCAACGCCCAGTGGCTGGTGCGGTCGAAATGTTCGATGGTTGCCTGCATCTTATCCAATAGTGAGAGATCTCGACTGGCGCGGAACTCTCCCCAGCAATGGAAAATTACTCCATCCCGCGCGCCCTTGAACGTTTCGTATTCCGATGTGATCTTGAAAATTCGGTCGGCAAGGTCGCGTACGCCCTTGTCATCCTTTTGCATGATGCCTTGCACACACGCACGGCGCAGTCCGAGAATTAAGCTGACCTGGTGATTCAAAATCTCCGCATGCTTGACACCCTCCGCGCTCATAGCTGCGCCGGCGTCGAGATTGCCCATCGCCGTAAGGCAGATCCCAAGAATGGTGCAGACCGATACCTTTGGGTCGCGTGTAGTCAACGCGGCCTCCGGACCATCGCGCGTAGCGTCATACATGTCGAGGAACGATCTCAGCTCGTCGTGCGCCCTTGGAAAGCGGCCGGAAAGCAAATGCGCGAATCCGCTCGAACGCTTTGCGATCAGCACAGCCTGCCGGCTGCCCGCCCTCGCCCCGGCGTCGAGCAGCTCGTGGGCGCACCGAAGCATTTCATCAGACGCCGAATGAGTGAAATGGTAGTTGATCAGCCCGTCGTGTACGCGGATCATTTGATTGGTATCGTCAAGCTCGAGACTGATTTGATGCGCACGCTCGAAAGTCGTCCGGACTTCCTTGCTACCGGAGCCCTCGCGGTCGATTAACGCGCGTCCGAGCGCCACTTGAATCGTGAGTTCGCGTCGGCGCCTGTCAATCGAATCAGGCAAGAGCTCAAGCTGACGCAGAGCATTGCGCAGGTGGCTCACCATTTCCGCCAAAGCAAAACGGCCGGTCGCCTGATCCGCCGCCTTCAGATAATACGTTACCGCCTTTTCAGGCATGCCGGCCTCGGCAAAGTGCCAGGCCGTCAACTGCGGGTGCGCCGCCTCGACGTTGGCCGGATCCTTCTCAAGAACCTCGGCGAGTCTCTGATGGATGACAGAGCGTCGTTCACGCAAGAGCGAAGAGTAGGCAGCTTCCTGCACCAATGCGTGCTTGAACAAGTAGACGGCTTCTGGCGGTCGGCCGTGCGGGATAATAAGTTGAGCGTCGACCAATTCCTTTAGCGAGCGTTCGATCTGGACTGGGGTTTCCTCGCAAATCGTTTGAAGCATCTCGAACGAAAATTCTCGCCCAATGACGGAGGCGGTCTGCGTGATCTCCTTGCCTGCGGGAAGACGGTCAAGTCGACCCATCAGTGAATCGTGCAGGGAGGTAGGTACAATACCAAAAGTGAACTGGTCCTCCGGCAGATAGTTCAGATTGTTCTTCTCTCCCGAAGCCCTTTCCAGAACCGAACGGGTCAGCTCTTCGATGAAGAGTGGCACGCCGTCGGAATTTGCAATGATACGATCGACGACCTCCTGAGGCAGGTAATGGTTAGCAGCGGCCTCTTTAACAAGTGCCGCCGCCTGTCGGCGATCCAGTCCGTTCAACAGGCGAACGGTGACATGCGGGCGCGACGACCAAACTGGGGGAAGATCCACGCGGCGGGAGGTAATGACAACCAGCATCTGCGCGCGCTCTGCCAAATCGATTAGCCGGACCAACAGATCGAGCGTGGTAGCATCGGCCCAATGCATGTCCTCGAAGATTACCGCGATCGGCGAGCGCCGACTCAAACTGTCAAACTGGCGAAGTATCGCAGCGAACGTCATCTCTTTTTTGGTATGAGGCGAAACGGGCGTAGCGGTTTGCCCTCCAGGATTCGGGATCGAGATTAGTTCAGCCAGGAGCATGAGATCTTCCGTAGAGGCATCAGACGGTAGCGATCTCTTAAGCTTGTCATGCTGAGCGTCGGGAGAGTCGGTACGATGAAAACTCGTGATACGCTGGAGTTGCCGGATCACCGGATAGAGCGGCGTGTGGCGATGGAGCGGTGAGCAGGAAAATCTGAGAGCGACGTGTTTGGCACCCTGGAACAGTTGCTCGAGCGAAGCAACCAAGCGCGACTTTCCGATGCCTGCGTCACCGCAGATCAACACGACCCGCCCATCGCCTTCATTGACTTGTTGCCAACGCCGCTGAAGTAGTTCGACTTCTTCGTTGCGACCGACCAGTCGAAGCTGTCGCGGATGTAGTGCCTCGAAACGGCTATCGATCGCGCTTTGACCTATGACAACCCACGCGGCCTCTCCTGGTGGCCTGCCTTTCAGCGTCCCTGTATCAAAGCTCCGGTACTCGAACAGCCCACCCGCGAGACGCTTGGTTGCTTCGGAAATGACGACTGTGCCTGGCTCGGCGGCCGACTGCAGGCGGGCGGCAAGGTTTGGTGTGTCGCCTATCGCCGCCGCCTCCCGCGATACGCCGGCGCCGATCAGATCGCCGATAACTACGAGCCCACTGGCGATACCGACGCGCGCGCTCAAAGTGCCGGCAGGGCCGGCCGTGCTGACGAGAGCGCCGATCGCGCGGACGACCGCAAGCCCTGCGCTGATTGCGCGCTCGGCGTCGGCCTCGTGCGCCTGAGGATAGCCGAAATAGGCTAGGATGCCATCACCCAAATAGCGAGCGACAAAGCCCTCCGACTGCTTGATCGCGCCTACGACGGCGCCATTGAAAGCGGCAATGACATGTCTCAGATCTTCGGGGTCCAGTTGCCTGCCAAGTACCGTCGACCCGACCAGATCGGCAAACAAAACCGTTATATGACGACGCTCCAGACCGATATCTGGCGAGGCAACAACCGGCAGCTCAGATGGTATCCTCATCGAGGCGGTGCCGCATTCGCTGCAGAATCGTTTGTCCGGCGCATTTTCCGAGCCGCAGGCCCGGCACCGCCAAGGCAATGGCGCCCCGCAGTCGCCGCAGAATTTCTTGTTCTCCTCAGCGAAAGCCCTGCAGCGCATGCAGATCATGCGATTACCCGGGATACCTGGCGATGACTCACATCCTGCTGGGTCTGCTTCTGCAAATCAAGGCGGACTGCCGAAGCCAGCCGGATCGTAGCACGCAAACGTCGGAATCTCTGCGAATTCGGTTGGCCACCGCGTGGGCTTTGGGTAAAGTTTTTGACATTCCGGCAGGCTTTGGTGCCCGTTTTCGACCAAGGATGCTTTGATGTGTTTCGTACCAGTCCCCGTGAAAACCAGATACTTACAGGCAGGTGCGTGAGAAGTTCATCTTGATCATTCCGTCGAACCAAAAAGAGCTCGCAGCACTTACTCTGTCGCTCGGCAAAGCGCCATGCCCATCGGCGTAGAGATTCGTCCGGACACTAAACGAACATCCGTCCTACGGCGAGTGCCGCGATTGGACTCTGCATGCTGTGTCCCCGTCGCCGCTCTTGAAGGCGATGTGTGCGCCTTCGAGCTACCACAGGAAGCTGCGCCTATCATAGTCGAGGAGGTCTCGGGCCGCTCACTGATGTTGGCTCCCGGCGACCTCTTCCTCGCAACACCAGGATACCGCGAATCAACTCGCTGGGTGGTTGGTGAAATTCCGAAAGGAGGCCTGGTCCCGGGCAACAAGTACTGGGTGTTGGCACAAGCAGGAATCGTCGGCGATCTGGTGGGCAACTCACCCTCGAGCAAGGGTCATCTGGGCGAGGTCAAATACGTCGGTGCCGTGCGTATCAGCGGCGACCCGAACCTCAACATTCGAGATTTCGCGGTCGGCTCTGATCCGGGCAAATCGGACCGGACGGCGCTGCTTTACGTCGTGCTCGGGACTTCGGCGGAGGTAGGCAAAACCACCGCCGGGATTGCCATCATTCGTTCTCTGCTTCAAAGCGGCCTCAGGACCGTGGTCGTTCTGAAGGCCACCGGCACTTCGTCCATCAGCGAACTGTTGGCTTACCAGGACTTCGGAGCAACGCACGCATTCGATTGTGTCGATTTCGGACTCCCAACGACATATCCGTCCGGCCGCGCCGGCATGGAACACGTGTTTGACCGGGCGCTCGACTTTTGCTTCTCAATGGCTGCTGAGGCGGTGGTGATCGAATGCGGTGGCGACTTTCTGGGTGCCAACGTACCGGTTTTTCTTCAGCGTCTCAGGAGTAGACGCTCCGACGGCAAGATCATTCTGGCAGCGGCGGATGCTTTAGGAGCCTTGGGCGGGAAGCTCACGCTGCACGACATGGGCTTCTCGGTTGACCTCATCACCGGCTTGTGCACGGACACGCCTACGCTACGGCAGCGAACCGAGAAACTCTGCGGTTTGCCCGCTATCAACATGGCGCGCGAAGGAAGCAAAGGCCTTCCACTGTAAATCACTTTCGACCGCATCATCACCGGAGCACACGCGCACTGAGAGTCCAGAATTCGCGAAGCCTGGTTACCTCCACGTCTTTGCAAACGTCCAAGAACGAGTCGATGAGTTCCTTGTCGGTTGGGTAATTTTTGACGATTTCGTATGTCGTGCCGTTAGGGAGGGTTCGCACGGTGTAGAGGTTATCCCATTCGTCTCTGCGCGAAATGGGATTGCTGAGGCCCTCGACGTAGAATTGATCGAACATAAGGACCACCGCGCCTGGAGCCAGCCGGCTTGCGAAATGGCTCAGGAATTCCCGGCGCCGCTGCTTGTGGACGTGCGACCACCAGAGCATCGCCATACCCAAATCAAAGGTGAGCGGAAATTCGGGTAGGTGATAGGCGTCGGCTGCAATGAACTTGACGTGCGAACCAAGGCTCCGCCGCGCGGCAATGGCCAGCGTTTCCGGGTTGTAATCGGTAGCTGTAATTGCTTTCGCCCCTGGTGCCGCTACCGCCGTCCAATAGCCGGTACCCGCCGCGACTTCGAGAATTGTGCTATTCTGGACCCACTCGCTGACCCAGGATCTCAGAGCGACAAGGTCATCCTCGCGTCGCTTGACCTGGTAAAACTCATCATACACCGCGGCACGTTCGCGATAATACTCTTCCATGCTCGTGCTGTGGTTTGTTCGATCCTGGGACACCGGTGAGCCTAAGATTGCCGTCTAACGAGGCAGTTAAATGTGGGCCCTCACCCGCCATTCGCTCTCTTCGAACGTCCATAGCCGAGCGAGGAACAAGTCGAACGGAATAGCTAAGTGTGAACCGCGGCACAGACGGCTCCGTAAGCTGGTCCTAGCTTAGCAGCCGTAACAATATCTTTCGTCTTGATCAACGGCGACGATGTGGGCCGTCGCTCCTTTCGCGCCGCGGCAACCGAAATCACTAAGGCATAATGAGAGGGAACCAGTACGCGACTACTCTTGGGGACAGGCCAGCGGCGACCGCGGGCGCTACAGCCGAAAAGGCATTTTAGATCCACAAATTGCCGCGAAAATTTAAGCACTAGAACCGCCGGTCACTAAGCAGATGAGAGAAATCGTGCTTCGCGCAAAGCATCGCGCCGACGCGGACACGCTGACGATACTCAAGACCTACTGTCAGAGCATCGGAATTCTCTCGAAGAATGATGGCAGTCGCTGGCGACCGGCCTCCGAGGTCTACGGTTGGCCACCTGGCGAACTTTGGTGTTGAGACGAATGACCGCTTTGCGCCACAACCGGCCATTTCATAGTCGCAAAATCCGAAGAGTTCGTTCGTTATCAATCAGCCGTCGACCTGGTTCGTCGCTCTGAGTTCGGCGACCGTTTGGTATCCCCACCCGAGGTCGCGGAAGCGGACATCATCCCATACATAAGGATATCGCTCATCCGTTCTGCGATTTCAGCGCCTGACAAGCGACCGTCAGGTGAGTACCAGATCGGGACGTTGTGCAGGGCGGCCATAAACGTAAAGATCGCGATCTTGTCATCGATCGGACGTAACGAGCCATCAGCCGCGCCCCGACGCAACAGCTTAACGAACCCGGCTTCGAGCTTATCTCTGCGTGCGACGATTATCTTGCGGTCGGCGGGCTTCAGCGCATCGATCTCGGTAATTACGCCACAAGCCCCGAGTTCATCGATCAGCGTCGCGATGTATTGCCTGAGGACCAGACGAAGCGCTTCCCCGGCGGTCGAGGCGCCTGCCTCGGCGAGTTCGAATGCACGATCGCCAATATCCAGCGCCATCTTATGGCATTCGAACAGAATTTCCTGCTTGTCCTTGACGTAGTTGTACAGAGTGCCCTTCGAAACGTTTAGCGCCCGCGCAACATCATCCAAGGAGGTGTTGTGAAAACCGCGCTTACTGATGATACGGCAGGATTCTCGCAATACGGCATCACGCTTCAGGCGATAAATCTCGTCATTGGTCTTAAGAACGTTCTTCCAGCGAGCCACAGCAAATCCGTCCCAGGCGAGGAGTCCGGCGTTTCGAAGCCGCCCGATCGACAACGCGAAAGAGGGTCGGGGCGGAAGGCGGACCGTGTAGGTATCATAAGTCTATTCAACAATCGGGCAGATTCAATGGCATGCTGACCTCAAAGTCATATTGGTACACTACATTTTCTGTCGATGCGTCCGCAAAACGGAGCTTCAGGTCGAGGCACCCCAGCGTTCAAGTATCTTTCTTTCACGAATATTGACTTCATAATGCTATTAGTTGACTATGAAGTCAAAATATGAAAGATTGCTTGTGCGATACCGTGGACGCGTTCAGCAGAAAACGCGACGATGCCAGGATGCGGGGAGGTGTCTAATGCTTGCAATCGAACAGTTCGAACGAGCCGCCCGGCGCTTTCCCGACCGAGCCGTCGTCGTGGCGCCGCCCTTCTCGATGACTTATCGCGAGATGTCGGCGCTGGTCGACAAAATCGCAAACGCACTGGTGGCGAGCGGCCTCGAACCAGGCGCCAAGATATCGATCCTGTCGCAAAATCACCCGATGGTTCTGGCGTGCCAATACGCCATTCTCAAAGCCGGATGCATCTGGATTCCGAGCAATTTTCGCAACCTTCCCACGGACACCGCCCGCCAATTCCAGGCGCTCGATGTGAGTTTCGTGTTCTGTCACAGCTCGTTCGAAAGCCACATCGCCACAATCCGCGACCAGATCCCGGCGGTGCGGGAGGTGGTCAGCATTGACGAACCGACCGCAACCGCGCCCGGCCTTGCCGAATGGGCGGCCTCGTTCCCTCCCGGGGCGGCGATGCCGTCCCGCAAAATGGATGACACCGTTGCCATCATTACCACTGGTGGCACGACCGGATTGCCGAAGGGCGCCGTGCATACCAACCGCACCTTCGAATGCAACATCGCGGGTTACCAGGCGGTATTGAATTTCCGCAATCCTTGCGTCCATCTCGTGGTGGCTCCGCTGACGCATGCGGCGGGCGTGCTGCACTGGGCATTGGTCAATCGCGGCGCGACCCACGTCCTTTGCCCGACAGCGGATCCCGAGGCGATTCTCAGCATGATCGAAAAATACAGCGTCAATTTGCTGTTCCTGCCCCCGACCATCATCTACATGCTGCTGTCGCATCCGAATCTGAAAAAATACGATTATTCTTCACTGGAATATTTCCTGTTCGGGGCTGCGCCGATGTCGGTCGACAAGCTCAAGGAAGCAACAGCCGCGTTCGGGCCGGTCATGGCGCAAATCTATGGCTCTACCGAAACCCTGATCATGAATACCATCCTTACCCGAGAGGAGACCGACGATATATTGCACGATCCAGTTCTGCAGCATCGGTTGGCGTCGGCGGGACGCGAAGGACCTCTTTCCCGCATCGAGATCATCGACGACGATGGCAACCTGGTTGCAACGGGTGAACGGGGCGAAATCGTCATCCGCGGCGAATTCGTGATGTCAGAATACTACAAGGATCCCGCACGCACAGGCGAGACCCGCATCAACGGTTGGCACCGGACCGGCGACGTCGGTTACAAGGACGATGACGGCTACGTCTTCATCGTCGACCGCAAGAACGACATGATCATCAGTGGTGGCTTCAACATCTATCCGGCTGAGGTCGAGCAGGCCGTCCTGTCGCATCCAGCGGTTCAGGATTGCGCCGTCGTCGGCATACCACACGACAAGTGGGGCGAGGCTGTGCTGGCGGCGGTGGAACTGAAAGCCGGGCACACGCTCGATCAGGACGAGTTTCTCGCCTTTTGCAAGTCGCGCCTAGGCAGCGTCAAGGCGCCGAAATATCTCGAGGTACTTGATACAATGCCGCGCAGTACCGTCGGCAAGACGCTGCGGCGTGTGGTACGCGCGCGCTACTGGGAAGGCCGCGATCGCACCATCTAAGCAAATGCGCCGTATCAGGTCGCGCAACGACTAGCGGTTAAGTCGGGCTTCAACGATCCGGCTTACATTGGCGCGGAACGGCTGGGTGCCCGTGCAAGCCAACAGCGATCTTTTTTCCGCATCGAGCTGCGCTTCGATCGCGCGCGAGCCGGAATCGTAGACCAGCGCCTTGGTGGCTGCGATGGCCGCCGGCGAATTCCGCGCAATGCGCTCCGCCAGCCTGCGCGTCTCTGCCTTGAGATCTGCTACCAGCACTACTTTAGCCACAAGACCCCAGGCAAAAGCCTGTGCTGCGGACACGCTGTCCTCGGCGAGAAATATCCGAAGCGCGAGCTGTGGGCCCGCCGCACCGACAAGCCCGATCGTTCCCCCGCCGTCGGGGGAGACCCCGAGACGACTATAGGCCGGAATGAAGCGCGCATCGTCTGCGGCGATGCAAAGGTCGCCCATGAAAGCGAGAGAAAGCCCGGCACCTGCCGCAGAACCCTGCACGCTGGTTATCACAAGCTTCGGCATCCGTCGCAGGGCGGCGATAAAGGCGTGGTAGTGGGAGATCATGTCGCCCAGCACCGTCTCCAGGGAATCGGCATCGCCGGTGATGGTCTGAAGATCACCGCCGGCGCAGAACGCGCTACCGGCCCCTTCGACGATCACCACAGTCAGCTGCTCGGCGGCCTCTATTTGTTGTGCAAGGCCTTCGAGGCATACGGAGATCGAGGGGTCAATCGCGTTGAAAGCATGCGGCCTGTTGAGGGTGATCGTGGCGATGGCACCATCGATTGCCAGCGTTGCCGGCTCTTCAGGGTCCGGCGCGCCGCTGCCCGATTCGGAATTCATGCTATCCTCCGCAAAGTAATCCGGCACATGGTGATGTGCGCCGGGAAGACGCCCGGCGTCAGGCCACCGCTGTCGCGGCTAGCCGTTCAACAGCTTGGCCATACTCGCGCGCCAGCCGATCACAGAGCTCCGCTACGGAATTGATAGAATTGATCCCGCCGACACCCTGTCCTGCTGACCAGAAATCGCGCCACAGCTTGGGATCGATCTCCCGGGCGACGTCAAACACCCCATGCGTATTGCGGCTTTCGGATGCACGGTTGAGAGTCTGGGCCAGGAAACTTGCACCGATCCCGGAGATTTCCGCGGTGTAGATGATGTCGTTGATGGTCGAATCCAAAATCATGGCTTTCTGGGCGTCCGGCGCCATGCTCTCGTGGGTCGCTATGAAGCAAGTTCCGAGCGAGACCATATCCGCCCCACTGGCGATCGCGCCTGCGATGGATTGACCGTTGCTCACGGCCCCAGCAAGGATGAGTGCCTTATCATCAAGCAACGGCCGCAACTCGGTCATGAAGGCGAACGGATTGTAGGTGCCTGAGTGACCGCCCGCGCCGCCGCAGACGGCAATGATACCATCGACGTTGGCGTCGAGTGCCTTCTTGGCGTGCTTGACTGTGGTAGCGTCATGGAACACCAGCCCGCCATACGCGTGGATCGCATCAGTGATTTCTCGCGTAATGCCGAGCGTGGTGATGACTAGCGGCACCTCGTACCGGATCGCGAGCGCCAGATCGGGTGCCTGGCGCGGATTGGTGTGATGAATGCCGAACTGCGCGCCGAACGGGGCGCAATCGTTGCCAAGACCACGCCGAATCTCGATGAGCCATTGCTCGTAGCCTTCAGCCGTGCGCTGGTTCAGCGTCGGGAAGGTCCCGAGTACCCCAGCCTTGCAGGTCTCGATGACGAGTTCAGGGCCGGAGACAAGGAACATCGGCGCCGCCATGGCCGGGATCCTCAAACGTCCGCGAAGTTGGCTTGGAAGCATGACTGCCTATCCCCTATCGTCCGAGAATGGTGATGACCGCCGACGCCTCTTCCACACCATGGAAACCGCCGCCATTTTCGGCGATCGCAAATCGCGCGCCGGACACCTGGCGGGCCCCTGCGTTGCCGCGGAGTTGAGTGGCGAGTTCGTAGATCTGGGCGAGGCCGGTGGCGCCGATTGGATGCCCTTTTGATTCAAGGCCTCCGGAAGGATTGACCGGGATGCGGCCGCCGAGGGCCGTCTCGCCGCGTTCGGCGAGCCAGCCACCCTGCCCGATCTCGCAAAATCCCAGGTTCTCGGTCTGGATGATCTCTGCAAAAGCGGAGGCGTCATGGACCTCCGCAACGGAAATATCCTTTGGGCCGATGCCGGCCTGATCGTAAGCCTTGAGCGCGGCGAGGCGGCACATGTGGCGATCCATATCGCTCCAGGCGCGGTCGCTGCCGCTGGCCAGCACCGACGCCAGCACCTTGACCGGCTTCGCCCGAGGAAACCGTGACAGCGCCTCCTTCCTACACAGCAGGACCGCCGCGGCACCGTCACTGATTGGCGAGCACATCGGAAGCGTCAGCGGCCAACTGATGAGGCGCGCGGCCAATACCTCCTCAACCGTCATATCATCGCGATACTGGGACAGCGGATTCATTGTCGAGTGATGGTGGTTTTTTGCGGCGACCGTCGCAAGATGGCGCTCGGTCGTGCCGAACATCTTCATGTGGCCCTTGGCGAGCGAGGCGTAGAGCTCGATGAAGGGACTGCGCACGCCGTTGCCACGGCCGGGCGGAGTTTCAACGCCCTCCCCGATTGCCGCGAGCGAACGAGCGACGTTGTCCTTTTCGTGAACGTCCCATCCGCCGTCAAAGACGGCGGATGACTTGACGCGATCGTCATCGTACATCTTCTCCACGCCCACGGCCAAAGCGACCTCGGCCGCGCCTGCCCGGAGTTGCATGACGGCCTGATGGAAGGCGGTGCTGCCGCTGGCGCAAGCATTCTCCACATTGACGATGGGAATGCCGTTGAAGCCGAGGCCGCGCAGTGCGATCTGACCACGGATCAGGTGTTGGCCTTCCATGATCGATTGCGTGGTATTGGAATGAAAGGCTGCGTCGACATCGGACACGGCCGCGCCGGCGTCAGACAACGCGCCGCTTACCGCTTCGGCCACGAGGGACTTGATGGATCGCTCCATGAACTTGCCAAAAGGCGTCATGCTTGCGCCGATGACATAGATCTCGCTCGACATTTGGTACCTCATTCGCTCAGCGTGAAATCGATGGCAGGCTGGCCGCTCTAAAGTCACGGCCCCTGCCAGCGACTATCTTCCTTGAAACTGCGGCTTACGTTTTTCGTTGAAGGCCGCGATACCCTCATTGCGGTCGAAGCTCGTGGTGTGAAGCGCGCTCATCGCGAGTTCGAGTCGAATGGCGGTATCGCGTGGCTGATCGAGGCCGTCGTCGACCAGCTGCTTCATCCGGCGCAGCCCTATCGCACTTTTGGCCGCGATCTTCTTGACCAGCCGCTCGACGGCCGTTTCCATCTCCGCATCCTCGACAACCTCGTTGACGAGCCCCGCCGCCAGACATTCCGTGGCCGGCAACAGGTCGCCGGTGAAGAACAGATATTTCGCGCGCGTCGGACCGATCTTGCGCGGCAGACGGACCGAGGCGCCGGCGCCAGGGAGGAGGCCAAAATTGGCATGACCATCGCCCAGGACGGCGCTCTTCGCGGCGATCGCCAGATCGCAACTGAGCACCAGCTCCATCCCGCCCGCGGTCGCGATGCCATTGACAGCGGCGATCACGGGCTTCGGGAACGTCTCGAAGCGGGTCATCAGGTCGGATGCACGATGGAGAAACGCGTTGGTCGCGTCATCGCGCTGCGGCGGCGGAATCTCCTGCAGGAATTTGAGATCGGCGCCCGCACAGAACGCCCGACCGGTTCCCGTGACGACCACGGCCATCACCTCGGGATCGCTCGCGGCATCGTCGAGCGCGGTGGCGCACCCGTCAAACATGGCGTGCGTCAGGGCATTTAGTTCGGCTGGCCGATTGAGCCGGATCCACGTTGCCCGACCGCGTTTTTCGCAGACGACATCCTCAGGGGTCATGGCTACCTCACTCCTGTATTGACTATAAAGTCATTTTGATGTATGTAAAGTCAATATATCGGAATTCGCAGTTGGCAGCGCCACCGGATCACAAAGTGCCGCAGACCGAATGAACTTCGCGATCAAATGCGGCGTCAGGGAGAGGCGGGTATGAGCAATATTCTCGACATCAAGGAGCGCGTGGCACTGATCACCGGCGCGGGACAGGGCGTGGGACGCCAGGCCGCGCTGCATTTTGCTGCCAACAACGCCGGCGGCGTGGTGGTCAACGACTATCACCTCACGCGCGCAGTGGCCGTCGTTGAGGAAATCAAGGCGATGGGCGGCAAGGCCATCGCGCTGCAGGCGGATATCACCGATCTCGGCGCGGTCGTCGACATGACGCGCAAGGCGGAGGACGCATTCGGCCATATCGACATTCTCGTCAACAACGCCGGCAATGCCGGCCCCACCCAGAGCGTCGCGGACATCAAACAGTTCTGGGATACGACGCCCGAAGAGTGGAACCACTGGCTCGGCACCAATTTCTTCGGGGTGCTGAACTGCTGCAAAGCGGTTCTGCCGGGCATGATGAAGCGGCAATACGGCCGTGTGGTCACCGTGATCTCGGACGCCGGACGCGTAGGAGAGCCACATCTCGCCGTCTACTCTGGTGCCAAGGCCGCCTCCGCGGGCTTCATGCGCGCCATAGCCAAGGCGGTCGGCCGCGCCAACGTCACCGCCAACTGCATCGCGCTATCCAGCATCAATACGCCGGGCGTGGCGGCGCTGATCAGCGACGAATCCGTGGCTCGAATGATGAAGTCCTACGTCATCCGACGGCTCGGCGAACCCGACGACGCCGCCAACATGATCCTGTTCCTTGGCTCTGACGCAGCAAGCTGGATCACGGGCCAGACCTATCCCGTGAACGGCGGCTACGCTTTCTCATCCTGAACGCCGTGGCTCGGCTGCTGTGGAAGCAATCGATCGACGTTTCCGCTCCCCGCCGAAGCCACCGACACAGACGTCCGAAGAACTTATCAGATCCAATCAACAAAGAAACCAGATCAGGGGAAATCAAATGCGTGGAATTCAGCTCCAACCGACGATGCTCGCCGTGGCATTGACCGCCGTGGTGTCATTCGCTGGCGACGCCGTCGCCCAGAAGAAGTACGATGCGGGTGCCACGGATACGGAAATCAAGATCGGCAACATCATGCCGTACAGCGGGCCGGCCTCCGCCTACAGTGCGATCGGCAAGACCGAAGCCGCATACTTTAAAAAGATCAACGACGAGGGCGGCATTAACGGCCGCAAGATCGAATTTCTGAGTTACGACGACGCTTACAGCCCGCCAAAGGCCGTTGAGCAGGCGCGAAAGCTCGTCGAAAGCGACGAGGTGCTGCTGATTTTCAGCCCGATGGGCACGCCATCTAATTCGGCCATTCAGAAATACATGAACGCCCGAAAGGTACCGCAGCTTTTCGTCGCCTCCTATACCGAGAGATGGAACGATCCGCGGAATTTTCCATGGACAATGGGTCTGGGAACAACCTACCAAAATGAAGGCGGTATCTACGCAACCTATATTCTGAAGGAAAAGCCTGACGCGAAAATTGCGGTCCTCTATCAGAACGACGATGCCGGAAAGGAACTTCTCAAGGGCCTGAAGGACCGGCTTGGTAGCAGGGCCGAAATGATCGTGGCCGAAAGCAGCTACGAGGTTTCGGAGCCGACGATAGATAGCCACGTGGTTCAACTAAAAGCTTCCGGGGCCGATGTACTGCTCAGTTTCGCGACGCCGAAATTTGCCGCCCAGAGCATCAAGAAGGTCGCGGAACTCGGCTGGAATCCATTGCATTTCCTGCTCAGCGTATCCTCGTCGGTCGGCGCCACCCTGAAACCTGCGGGCTTCGCCAACGCGCAAAATATCATCTCAGCGACCTACCTCAAGGACGCGCTGGACACCCAATGGGACGGAGATCCCGGCATGAAGCGCTATCTTGAATTTTTGGGCAAATACATGCCCGAGGCCAATCGGGCCGATAGCGTTCTAGCGCTCGGCTACCTGTCGGCGCAGGCTTTGGTGCAGGTGCTCGAACTGTGCGGCGACGATCTCACGCGCGCAAACATCATGAAGCAGGCGGCGAGCCTGAAGGGAGCGTCATCTGACCTGCTGATACCTGGGATCGACATGAACACTAGTTCGCAAGACTTTGCGCCCCTTAAGGACATGAAGCTTATGCGGTTCAAAGGTGAAAAGTGGGAACTGTTCGGAGATATCATCCGTGGCGCTGCGAGGAATTGAGCCAAGCTTCGCGAACTTAGTTCATGGACTTAGGCGTGGATTGGTGACCGGTAGGTTCAAATCGGAGATAGGCTGCTCCGTGCCTCCGTCGGGCCCAATATTTCTCACGCTTGAGGAAGTTGTTGAGCGCTATCGCGGGCAGGTCAGCAAGGGAACCCTCCGCAACTGGCGTTCGATCAGGATCGGTCCATCCTTCACCAAGATCGGCAAAGCCGTTCTCTATCCGCTGGAGGAGCTCGATCGCTGGGATCGCAGAAATCTAGTCGTTTGCCGACCTTCACGAAGGCTCCCGTTGGAGGAAAGCTGCGGCGTGACATGTGCCAGTCCGGCAGTTACCGCTGAGCGAGATGATCTGGCCGAGATAGATATCGATTCGGAATCCGTGCTACAATGTGATCGTGGAGTGTCGTGAGAGCAACTGCGTGACACTTCGGGTCAATCACGATCTGTAACGAGGAACTAACCCCAATTACATACCCCTTCCGAACGTGGGAAATTACTAGAAGCTTGCTTCTAAATGAGATTCTCCCTTCAAGTATGTTGGTGCACAACCACCCTTCCGGCGGCCCGACCCCGTCGCAGGCCGACATCCAGAGGACCAAGGCGATCATCGGCATCGCCACCCCGCTCGGGATTGCCGTGCACGACCACATCATCGTCGGCAAGAACGGGCACGCGAGCTTGAAGGGGATGCGGCTGATCTAACAGCTTTCCGCGCTGGACCGTGCCAATTCCATGTCAGCGGCATGGCCGGATGCGGCGCCCTGTTGCAGGCGTAACCAATCGGCGCGTTTCCGACACCGTCGGGAAACGGCGGCCTCCTAGCTTCAGCGGCCCGTTCGCCTCACCGCCCGCTTGGAGAACACACCCATGGCCACGACCAATGTCAAGTTTGCACGGCAAGACACAAATCAGGCGCCGGCGCAGCCACAGCCTGTTGTCCGCGAAGCCGCGCGGCTGCGCGCCGCGATCGATGATCTGGCGCCGGAGCTTGCCGCCCGCGCTGTGGAGATCGAGAATGCTCGCCGCGTTCCTGCCGACATCGTCGACAGGCTGCGGAAGCTGGGCCTGTTCCGGACCCTGCTGCCGCGCAGCCATGGCGGGATGGAGCTGAGCGTGCCTGAAGTCGTGCCGCTGATCGAGGCTCCGTCCGCCGCAGACGGTTCGGTCGGCTGGGTGGCCATGATCGGCACGGCGTCGCAGATGTTCTTTACGCGGGCGCCGCAGGCCGTCTTCGACAGGATCTTCGTGGCTGGAGTCGATATAATGGTGGTCGGGGTGGGTACGCCGGCCGGCCGGGCCGAGCCGGTGGATGGCGGCTATCGGGTTTCCGGGCGCTGGCCGTTCGCCAGCGGTTGCCAGAATGCGCAGTGGCTCGCTGGTCATTTCATCGTCTTCAAGGACGGCGCCGCCGGTCATCAGGGATGGCAGACCCTTGATGCGGGCTGTGGCGCTTCCGGCGGAGCGCTGGCGCATCGAGGAGACATGGCAGGCCTCTGGCCTCTCGGGCACCGGCAGCCATCACGTGTCCCTCGATGATGTCGCCGTCTCCGAGGCCGAATGTTTTGATCTGCTTCATGGACCGTCCTGCGTGCCGGGGCCTTTCGAGTGCCCCACCATGCCATTCCTCGGAAGCTTTCATGCGGCGGCTGCCACCGGCATTGCGACCGGAGCGGTCGCCGACCTCGCAGCCTTGGCCGGCAGCGGCCGCCGCCAGCTCTTCGCTGCCGCCGACCTCGGGGACTCGCCGGTCTTTCAGCATGAATTCGGCCGCCTCGGCGCAGCGTTGCGCGCGGCGCGTGCGCTGATGGAGGTTCAGGCCCAGGACCATTGGCATCTGGCGATGACAGGCATGCTCGACGGCAAGACCGATTTCGCGCAAAGCCTGCAGGGCAGCGCCTGGATCCATGCGGCCTGCACCGACGTGGTCAGCGGCTGCTATACGCTGGGCGGAGCCAGCGCCGTGCTCAACGCGTCGGCGCTGCAGCGGCGCTTGCGCGATATCCACGCCGCCAGGCAGCACATCTTCGCCCAGGAGCGTTTCTATGCCCGCGCCGGCGCACACGTGCTCGGCTTTCCGCCGGTCGATCCGATTTCAGGACAATAGAGCACGATGAGATTGGTTGATTCTGCCACGCTCCCCCTCCAGGGGAGGGTAAGGATGGTACAGAAAATGTCGAGAGGCGCCGCGCGGGCGCCTCCCGACGCGTTGGCGCCGATCAATGCGTTGCCGGCTCGAGGTGCTTGCGCAGGCCCTCATTGATCTGGTCGATCGCGGCCTCGGTCGAGGGCACATGGCGCAGCGCGTTCAACGCCACGAAATCGTGAATCGTGCCGTTGTAGCGGACCGCATCGACGACCACACCCGCCTCCTTCAGCTTGCGGGCATAGGCCTCGCCTTCGTCACGCAGCGGATCGTTCTCGGCGGTGATGACGAGCGCCGGCGGCAGGCCCCTGAGCTCACTCGCGCTGGCGCGAAGCGGCGACACATAGGGATTGTCGCGGGTCTTCGCGTCGGGCGCGTAGAGATCCCAGCCATACTTCATGAAGCCGCGCGTCAGGAAGCGCTCGGTCCCGTAGGCGTGGTAGGACGGCGTATCGACGCTGGCGTCGGTCGCCGGAATCAGCAGCACCTGGTAGCTGATGGCGGGGCCGCTGCGGTCCTTGCTCATCAGGGCGAGCGCGGCGCTCATGTTGCCGCCGACCGAGTTGCCGGCAATCGCGATCCGGCTGCCGTCCGCGCCTAATTCCTGCGCGTGCGCGCCGACCCACTTCAATGCCGCATAGCATTCTTCCAGCTGGGTCGGGAATTTGGCCTGCGGCAGCGGCGTGTATTCGACGAACACACCGACCTGTCCGGAGCCGACCACGAGATCGCGCAGCAGGCGCTGATGGTTTGCGAAATTGCCGACGAGCCAGACGCCGCCATGGATGAAGAGCAATACACCGGGATTGCTGCTCATCCGCGCGGGCTTCATGACGTAAAGCTTCACCTTGCGGCCGTCCTGGTCGATCGTCCGCTCGCTGGTCGCAACACCGGTCATGTCGACGTCGGTCTGCGACTGCAGCGCGGTGAGAATCTCCTGCGGCTTCGGCTGCGGTAGCTCCCAGAACGGGCTGCTATCCTTGTTGATTTTGGCAAGGAAAGCGCGGACCTGCGGATCGATGCGCGGGTCGGTGGCGGCGTCGGGGGCCGCGGCAAAGGCTGCTTGTGTCATGATGCTTGCTCCGAGTGTGAGGGCTGCGAGTTTTGCAATGGGGTTCATGGGAACGGGTCCTTGTCTGCCGAATGGGCATCTGCCCGTGGTGTCGGGTGCTGTTGATGCGGTCGTTTGCCTGACCGCGTGACGGCCCTTCTCACCGCCGAGAACGGCGTTTAAGCTGGCTTCGTGCGTCAATTCCCTGAGTCAGTGCTGAGAAGTTCTGAGGATCGTTCGACCGGCGGGGGCCACGATGGCTGAGCAAGGCCCACGAGCGGTCTATGCGGCGAAGGAGTGGGAAATCGATCTTGACCGGCGCGAGTTGCGGTCCCGCGGTGTCTCCGTTCCCATCGGTAGCCGCGCATTCGAGATCCTGGAGGTTCTCGTCGAGTCAGGCGGCGAGCTCGTCAACAAATACCATCTCATCGATCGCGTCTGGCCCGGCGCGGTGGTCGAGGAAAACACCCTCCATTTCCACATCTCCGCCATTCGCAAGGCGTTGGGCGTCGACCGGACGCTGCTCAACACGGTTTCGGGCCGCGGCTATCGTCTGCTTGGCAATTGGACTATCCGGCAGTCAAGCGAGCCGGAGCATCGACCCGCTCCTCCGGAAAGCAAGCCGAGGCAGCCGTTCCGAACCAATGTGCCGATCGCGGCATCGGCGCTGATCGGCCGAAGCGCACCCAGACAACATCTGCTCAAGGTGCTGTCGGCCTATCGCGTCGTCACGCTGACCGGGCCGCCCGGGATTGGAAAAAGCGTGCTGGCGCTCGAGGTCGCGCGCAGTCTGTTCCCGACGCTCAAGGGCGATTGCTGGCTGGTCGAACTGGCCTCGTCGTCCGACCCCGCGCTCGTGCCGTCCGCCGTCGTACCCGTCCTGGGGCTGAAGATCGGCGGCACCGTGATTTCCGCCGAATCTGTTGCGCGGGCCATCGGCGGCGAGAAGCTCCTGCTCGTGCTCGACAATTGCGAGCACCTCGCGGACGCGGCGGCGCGACTCGCGGAAGCCCTGGTCCGCATGTGCCCAAATGCATCCGTGCTGGCGACGAGCCGGGAGCTCCTGCGGATCGAGGGCGAATATGTCTATCGCGTTCCGCCGCTGGATGTGCCGCCGCAGCGGGACGACGCGGTCAATGCCGATGAATACAGCTCCGTTCAGCTCTTCACCATCAGACTGACGGCGCTCGACTCCGGCTTTTCAGCGAGCGCAGAGAACCTGCCGCTGATTGCTTCGATCTGCCGGCAGCTCGACGGCATCCCGCTTGCCATCGAATTTGCGGCAGCGCGCGTCGCGACACTGGGACTTCAGCAGGTCGCCGAGCGCCTGAACGACCGCTTCAGCCTGCTGACGGCCGGCCGCCGCACGGCGCTGCCGCGGCACCAGACGCTGCGTGCGACGCTGGACTGGAGCTATGAATTGTTGCCGGACGCCGAGCGGACATTGCTGCAGCGGCTGGCGATCTTCGTGGGCGGCTTCACGCTCGAAGCCGCGACGGCGGTGATGGGCGACCCCGGCGCGACGCCCTCCGCGGTTACCGACGGCATTGCCAGCCTTGTAGCCAAGTCGCTGGTGTCCCTGGACACCTCAGTGCCGTCGGGCCGCTGGCGATTGCTCGAGACCATCCGGGCCTATGCGCTCGAGAAATTGGCCGAGAGTGGTGACGCCGAGCTGATTGCCCGCCGGCACGCGGAGTTCTTCCGCAACGTATTCGCGCCGGCTGCCGAAAGCCCGCGCGTAGCCCTTGACGATCTGCCCCATTACATCAGAGACATCGATAATCTGCGCGACGCGCTCGACTGGGCGTTCTCCCGCGACCGCGACGATGTCGGCCTCCGGATCGGGCTTACCGTCGCCGCCACACCTGTTCTGCTGGCAACGTCGATGCTGCCCGAATGTCATCGCTGGTCGGAGCGGGCAATTCTCGCTCTTGATGATGTCAGGCGCGGAACGTCCGAAGAAATGCGGCTTCAGGCGGGCCTCGGCTATTCGCTGATGTTTACCCAGGGCGGAAGCGACGCGGCGCGTGCCGCGCTGGACCGAAGCCTCCTCATCGCCGAAGAGCGTGGCGACATCCTCTACCAGATGTGGCTGATGGTTTCGCTGAACATCTTTCACTCGCGAAAGGGCAATTTCACGACAGCGCTGCAATACGCAAGACGCGGTTCGGCCACGGCGACAATCCTGGGCGACGCGGCGGCAATCGCGCTGGCCCAATTCG
Organism: uncultured Alphaproteobacteria bacterium; assembly: GCA_963802585.1. GTDB lineage: Bacteria > Pseudomonadota > Alphaproteobacteria > Rhizobiales > Xanthobacteraceae > Bradyrhizobium. The sequence goes on from CAWDJS010000010.1 coordinate 40,770, forward strand.
GCCTCGGAAATTCACTCCACTTCATCGGCGACCTCGGCGGCGCCAGCGCCGAGCTGGAGGCGGCGCTTCTGCATCGGCCGCGCTCACCGCAGAGCGGCACGACCTATCTCGGCTATGACTACGACATTCTGGCTGCGATCGCCCTGGCAAACACGCTGTGCCTGCAGGGCCATCCGGATCAGGCCGTCGCGCGCGCACGCCGGGCAATCAAGGACGCCGAGCGGATCGACGATCCGATCGTGCTGTCCATCGTGTTGCGGCATACCGTGCTGCTGTTCCTCTGGATCGGCGACCTGCCCTACGCCGAGGAGCTCATCGACTGGTACATCGCGAATGCCCGCTCGCATTCGCTGGCGCCGCAGATCGCGGCCGGGCGCGGTCTCAAGGGGGAGCTGATCATCCGCCGCGGCAACGCACAGGGTGGAGTCGATTTCCTGCAAGGCTGCCTGGAGGAGCTTCGCGCCACGCATTATGGACTGATGATCTCGGCCTTCCACATCGCGCTCGCGGAAGGACTGGCTGCGGCGGGACGATTTGCCGAGAGCATCAAAACGGCCGACGAAGGCATCGATCTGGTCGAGACCAACGGGGATATGATCAACATGCCCGAGTTGCTGCGGGTGAAGGGCGCCGTTCTGTTTTCGATGCCGGAGCCGCGCGTCGACGAGGCGGAAGCGAGCCTCATTCATTCGCTCGAGCTGAGCCGCAAGCAAGGCGCACGCGCCAGCGAGCTGCGCACCGCGATCGATCTGGCAAGGCTGATGGCTGCGCAAGGCCGGCGCGAGGAGGCTCGCGCGCTACTGCAACCGATGTACGATCAGTTCGATGATGGCCTGGACACCGCAGACCTGAAGTCTGCGGCACATTTGTTGGCGACACTGCGGTAGAGCGCACCTGATCGATCAGCGATTCGAACGTCGAGCGGCGCCATGCTAGGCGCGCGCTCGACGCGACAAAGATGGCGTTGCCGCTAGTAGCAATAGCGGGGATCGACGCGCATATATGCGCCGTCGCCACGCTGGATGTAGCAGCCGTCCTGGTACCAGTAATAGCCGCCGCGGCGGCGATCGCCTTCGCTGGCAATCGCAGCTCCCGTGCCCGCACCGATGATGGCGCCGATCGCCGCACCGCGACCGCCGCCGACCGCACCGCCGACAATGGCGCCCGCGGCTCCGCCGAAGATGGCGCCGCCAAGGGTGTTCTGGGCCACCGCCTCATGGGCCGGCATCGCGAAGGCAACGCCCAGCAGTGCCGCCATCCCAAGCTTCCGAATCATTCGAGAACCCTCCTCTAAAGATGATCCGGTGCTTGTTGGCATCGGCGCCGGCACAGGTCAATCACCTGACCGACCAACGCCGGCAGGCCGGTACCGACAAACGGATTGAACCGGCCACAATGTCGCCGCAACCCATGCTGTGGCGCGACGCCGATCGACATGCAGGGAGCGCGGAATGCGAGTACCTATCATCCTTCTGACTCTTGGCGTGCTGCTGTTTGCGACATCGGCTTCCGCCTATGACGCCAACGACCCCGCCAATTGCTTCAGCGCCGAATGGGACGATGCGCATCCCCTGACCGTTGCGAAAGTGGCAGCACGCCCGCGCGTCAATTTCGTCAAGAGCCCCTATGACGACGACTTCAAGGCCGACACCTGCCCGGCGGCCACCGCCACTTGCCGCAGCAAATCCTACCTCGTGACCGGCGACCTGGTCATCGCCGCAAGGACGCGCGGCGAGTTCACCTGCGTCGTCTTCCGATCGCCGGCGGGCAATAAGCGGCCCTGGACCAACGGCTGGCTGCCGAGTGCTGCACTCACGCCGGTCGCGCCGATGGCCGAGCCCACCGTGTCGGACTGGCTCGGCAGTTGGGAGCAGCGGTACGCCGGGATCGAGATCAAGCAGGGCGGCATTGGCGGCCGGTTGACCATCGAGGGCATCGCGGCCTTCAAGGGCGCGCGCGAAGTCCACACCGGCGCCATCGACGCCCAGGTCCTGCCCGGCAAGGACACCATCGCCTTCCTGGACGACGGCTGGCTCCCCTTCGAGACCCAATGCGGTTCCGGCTGCCGGGTGCGCATGCACCGGGTCGGGCCGTTTCTCCTGGTCGAGGACAATGGCGACTGCGGCGGCGCCGGCGTAACCTTCACCGGGCTCTATCACCGCAAATAGTTCAGGCCGCCACGTTGGCGAGGAAGCGATCGACCGAAGCGCGCAGCTGCGCCGCCTGATCCGACAGATCGTGCGCGGTGGCGAGTACCTTGTCGGCCGAGCGGTTGGCGTTTTCGGTGGCCTGCGCGGTCCCTGCGATGCTGCGTGCGACGATGGCGGTGCCGGCCGCGGCCTGGCCGATATTCTGCGAGATCTCGTTAGTGGCCATGTTCTGCTGGCTGACGGCGGCGGCGATCGACGATGTAAAGCTGTCGATGTCGCTCATGATGGTCGTGATCGCGCCGACATTCTCGACGGCCTGGCGTGTCGCCGACTGCACATCGGCAATCTGGGCCGAAATCTCCTCGGTCGCCTTCGCGGTCTGGATCGCCAGCGCCTTCACTTCGGATGCCACCACCGCAAATCCGCGTCCGGCTTCGCCGGCGCGCGCGGCTTCGATCGTGGCGTTGAGCGCGAGCAGGTTGGTCTGGCCGGCGATGGTGCGGATGAAGCCGACGACTTCGTCGATGTGTTTTGCCGAAATGGCGAGCGCTTCGATCGTCTCATTGGCCGCACCGGCCATTCCGGTGGCGCGCTGCACGATCGCGGTGGCATCGCTGACCTGCGACTTGATCGCCTGCACCTGCTCGCCAAGCTGGCTCGCTGCCGACGCGACCGTCTGCACATTGGTCGAGGTCTCGTCGGCGGTGGAAGAAGCCTCGGTCGATTGCTGGCCGGCGGCATGGGCGATCGAGGACAGGCCTTTCGCCGTCTCGGTCAGTTCGCCGGTCATCCGGTCAGTGTTGGCGAGCGCGGTTGCGAAGGTCGAACGGAACGTTTCGATCTCGGCCTCGATGCGCCGGCGCCGGCTCACCTGCTCGGCATTGGTCTGGTCCTTGGCCGAGATCAGCACGAGATCGTCGTCCGCCTTCGCCTTGAGGCTCGCCTGCATGACGGCCAGCGACTTCAGGAGCCGACCGAGTTCGTCGCGACGCCGGGTCCTGATGTCATCGGTGAAGTCGCCGGCGGCGACCCGCTCGGCGACGCGGAGCGCTGCGAAGATCGGCCGGCTCAGCGAATAGGCAAAGGCAAGCGCGATCATGAATCCGATCAGCACCGTGCCTGCGGCGATGCCCAGCATGGCGGTCCGGGAGGCGGCAACGGCGGCTTCCGCCTCGGTGCGGTATTCGAAACCATAGGCGGCGACCATCTCGACGAGGTCGTCGATGGCAGCAACCGCATTGTCGCCCAGCTGCGCGACTGCGAAGGTGGTCGGGATTTCGGTCGCGCCGTCAACCGACGGCTTGAGTATCTTCAGGACAGCGCCCGACCAGTCGCGGATGCGGCTTTCTGCCTTCTCGCGGGCGGCGCTGACGCTCTGGCTGCGGACGCGGTCACGCACCACGTTCAGATCTTCGAAGATATTGCCGATCCGCTTCTCGAACCTTGCGACCGAGTTGGCCGATGCCGATCCGGCGAGGTTCTGCTGCAGGATGAGGCGTGCCTCGTTCAGGGCGGCGTGCGCCGAACGGGCGTGGTTGATCCCCATCAACGGGCCGTCATACAGGCGAACCACCAGGTCGCCGGTATCGGAAATGCTGCGAATGCCGAAATACGCGAGCCCGCAGGCCAGCAGCACCACAACGCTGAACGCGCTGAAAATCTTGTAGCGGATCGACATCATCATTCTCCGACGGCCTGCTACTTCTCGCTAGTCTTCCACTTTCACCATCATCTTCATGCGCGGGTGGATGGCGCAGATCACCTGCACCTCGCCCGCTTCCTTGAAGGTCACATCCGTCGACGTGCCCGGCCCCTGCGATCCCAGATTGAATTCGTTGCCCTTGCTGGTCGACATGATGTTGTGGGGCACGCTGTCGTCGTTGAAGAAGGTGAGCGCTTCACCCTTCTTGACGGTAACGCTCTCGGCGGAGAACGCGCGTCCCTGCTGGTGGATGACCTGGCTGGCGGCGAGTGCTCCGGCGGAGAGGCCGGCGGTGATGACAAGCGTGAGCAGGGGCAATGTGCGCATGATAAATCCTGAAGTTCGCATGGGTTCAGCGCGGCAAGACCGGCACGCTGGTCGGACTGAGATCACTGTTGAGGGTTTTCAGGAAGGCAACCAGATTGGTCTTCTCCTGCGAGGTAAGGCCGAGCGGTTTCATCAGATCGGAACGGCTCGGCCGATCGACGCCGCCGCGGTCATAGTGCTCGACGACGTCCTCGAGCGTCGCCAGCGACCCGTCATGCATGTACGGGCTGCGGCGCGAAATCTCGCGCAGGCTCGGCGTCTTGAACGCATGCTGCATCTTGATGACGTTGGGCAGGAACTGGCCGCGGCCGATGTCGGCGCTGGGCAGACCGATATCCTGGAAACCCTCGTTGGTGAAATTCCAGCCCTCATGACAGGCCGAGCATTGCGCCTTGGCGTTGAACAGCTCGAAGCCGCGCTTGGCTTCTTCGGGGATCGCCTTCTCGTTGCCATCGATCCAGGCATCGAATGGCGCGCGCTCCGATACCACCGTGCGCTCATAGGTCGCAATCGCCTTGGCGAGCGTTGCGACCTTAATGCCTTCGCTCGGGAATGCCGCATCGAACAGCGGCTTGTATTCGGGAATGGCGGCGAGGCGCTCCATCAATTTATCGACCGGCATGTTCATCTCGCCGGGCGACTGGATCGGACCGAGCGCCTGCTGCTCCAGGGTCGCAAGCCGGCCGTCCCACATGAAGATCGAGCTCCAGGCGGCATTGATGATGGTCGGCGAATGCCGGCCGAGTTTTGCCATGCCGTGACCGACGCCGACGGCCAGTCCATCACCCCAGCCAAAGCCCGGGCTGTGACAACTTGCGCAGGACTGCGCCGAGGTCACCGAGAGGCGGGTGTCGAAATAGAGCTTCTTGCCCAGCGCGGCCTTTGCCGGCGTGTAGGCATTGTCCTTGGGAAACGGGATCGACGATGGCCTGCGATACTGCGCTTTCAGCGCATCAATGCCGGTCGGCGGCTTCTGGCCGAGCTCGACGCGCCGCGTTTCGCCGACGATCGCCGAACCGAAACTGAGCGTCGCAAAGCCGAAGATGGAAAGGCTGGTTGCCGCAATGGCCGTGGCAAATATGATCGATCGACTGAAATAATGATCAGCCATACGTCGTCCCCAATCGGTGTTCGACCTCCGCACCTATCGGAACCGATGCAGCGAATAATTCTGCTCAGCTGCTCATAAACATAGCGACTAACGGTTAAATAAAATTTTCTTTGTCCCGTTGCGATACAACATCAAGATACCATTCGCAGCAACCACGAGATGAGTGCGGAGAACGCTGATGATCTGGGATCATCGTCGCGCGCTGTGTCCTGTTGCCGCAGCGCGGCGCTTCAGCATGTCTCGCTCACGCTTGTTGCCGGTCAGACTCGCCGCTGATTCGAACGCAGCACGCGCTTCGTCGTAACGGCCGAGCTTCTCCAGGAAATCGCCGCGCACCGTCGGTAGGAGATGATAGCCCTTCAGCGCCGGCTCTCCCGCAAGCCCATCCACAATCGCAAGCCCGGCTGCCGGACCTTCGGCCATCCCGACCGCGACCGCGCGGTTCAGTTCGATCACGGGCGAACGGATCAGCGCTGCCAAATTTCGATAGAGCAAGGCGATCGCGTGCCAGTTGGTTTCCTCGGCGCTGCCCGCCCGCGCATGACAGGCGACGATTGCGGCCTGCAGGGCATAGAAGCCGAGGGCGCCGCCGAGCGCCTCGGCCCTCGCCAGCGACCGTAGGCCGCGGCTGATCTGCAGCAGGTCCCACAGCGCGCGGTTCTGGTCCATCAACAGCACGGGATCGCCCTGCGCGTCGGTGCGCGCCGCGCTGCGCGAGGCGTTCAACTCCATCAGCGCCAATAGCCCGTGCGTCTCCGGCTCCTGCGGCGCGATCGCGGTGAGCATGCGAGCGAGCCGCAGCGCCTCGTTGCAGAGCTGCGGCCGATGCCATTCATCGCCGCGCACGGCGACAAAACCCTCGTTGAAGACGAGATAGACGACCTCCAGCACGGAGGCGAGCCGCTCCGACAGCGCCTCGCCGCGCGGCGTCTCGTAGCCGAGACCGGACTCCGAGAGCGTGCGCTTGGCGCGCACGATACGCTGGGCGACGGTCGCCTCGGAAATCAGAAAGGCGCGCGCGATCTCCTCCGTGGTGAGCCCGCAGATCATGCGCAGCGCCAGCGCCGCGCGGGCCTCGCGCGACAGCAGCGGATGGCAGGCGGTGAACAACAGCCGCAGCAGCTCGTCGCCGAATTCGTCGTCCAGCGCAGTATCGGGATCGGGCATGGCTTCCTGCTCCTGCTCCAGATCCCGCAAGATGACGTCATGCTTGCGCGCGAGCATCTTGCCGCGGCGCAGATGATCGAGCGCGCGCCGCTTCGCCGTCGCCATCAGCCAGGCGCCGGGATTCTCGGGCATGCCGGTTTTGGGCCAGTGCTCCAGCGCCGCCACCAGCGTGTCCTGGACAAAATCCTCGGCGAGCGGCACATCGCGGAGCATGCGGGAGAGGCTGGTGATCAGCCTCGGCTGCTCGATGCGCCACGCCGCGAGGATGGTTTGGTTGAGATCGGCGGCGCTCGTCGCCGATGCTTGCCGGGCTTCTTGCTGGCGCATGATCTTTTCGGAAAACCGGTGCCCACTTTTCCGGATCATGCGCTAGGCATGCGGCGGCGGGGACATGAAGGCGCGGACCTCGCAGGTGCCCTCCCAGTCCGGCATGTGATCGAGATGGAGCTGCATGAACTCTCTTGCCATCGCCACCGCCTCTTCCTTGTCGCGCAGCTCGAAAATCGCGTAGCCGCCGATCACTTCCTTGGCCTCGCAGAACGGGCCGTCGATCACGCTGAGCTTGTTGTCCGATATCTTCACCCGCGCGCCGGTCGCGACCGGCATCAGCCCGCCATTGTCGATCATGCGGCCGGCCTTGATCTCGCGCTCGCTGATTTTGCCGATCGCCTCCATCAGGGCCGGGTTCGGCATCATATGGCCCTTGGGCGAGGTCACGATGTACATGAAGCGCATATTTCGAGGTCTCCTGTTGCGGCGAGCGGCGGCTATTTTGGCCGCGAAAACGTCTCGCTCATCTGGAACGACGATTGGCGCGCGGCCGGATCGACAGCAGAACACAAAAATTTTGCATGGGTCAGGCCGCCGGTGCGGCCCGGCGCGGCGGTCCGGGCGGCGGAATCGTACGGACATAGCTCGGCCGCGCCGCATGGGTCTCAAGATAGCGGCCGAGATGGGTCGAGGCCGCCAGCATCGGCCCGGATTCTGGCATAAGCTTCAGGTGATGCAGCATCGGCAGCACGAAAATATCGGCCAGCGTCAAACCGTCGCCGACGACATAGCCGGTCCCGGCAACCGCCCTGTCAAGCAGCGCAAGCTGCTCCCGCACCTTTGGCAGGATCGCGTCGATGGCGGCGCGGTCCGGCTTGCCGTCGGCCGTTCTCGGGAAGGCATAGGCAAGGAGATAGGTCCGCACCAGCATTGGATCCATCGTCGTGTTGACCAGCGATACCCATTGCTCGACGAGCGCAGCGACTTGCGGATCCGCCGGTGTCAGCGCCGGCCCGGGAAAGGCGCGATCGAGATAGGTCGCAATCGCCTTGGATTCGCACAGCGTGAAATCGCCGTGGCGCAGCACCGGCATCCTGCCAAACGGATGAATTGCGAACACCTCGGGCGCGCCAAGCAGCGCTTCCGTCAAGGTGTAGTCGATCCCCTTCTCCTCGCAGACCATGCGCACCACGCGCGTATAGCTGGATCGCGTAGAACCGATGATTTCCGGTTTTGGCACGGTTCGCCTCCCCCAGCGTTTACAGCCGGAAACCTATCTATTGCCGCAGCATGATCAGGGGATCGGCGCTGTCGGGCACGAGGCGCCACTGCGCGTTGTCGTCGGCCTCGAAGCGCCAGACCTCGCCGCGATCCGACATCAGCATGATCTGGCCGCGCTCCAGCCGCCACTGCGTCGGCGAGAACGACGCGATGCCGGGATCGCATTTCGGCTTCAGGAAAACCTGGAAATTGTCGTTGCCGGCGTCGTTGTTGGTGAGCGTCAACCCGCACACGGTGTTGCCGTTGCCGCGGACCATATTCCAGTCGCCGATCATCTGGTCCATCGACTTCGCCAGCGAGCGGGCGGCCGCGAGATTTTGCAGGATGTAGACGCCCTCGCCCGGGCGCACGCCTTCGAGAATGCCGGCCTCGACCTCGGTGAAGTCGAGCACCGCCTCGCCGGTGGCGTCCTGCAGCCGCACGATGTCGAGGCCCTTGACGTTCCAGCCGGTGATATCCTTGGTGAAGGGCAGCGCCGCCACGCAACTGGGCTCGAGCTCGAGCTTCAGCCCTTGCGGCGTCGAGTTCGGGCTTCAAGGTCACCACGCAGGTCTTGCTGCGCTCGGTGGTGGAGAGCTCCCACTGCCCGATCATGCTCTTCTTCAGCGTCGTGGCGTCCTGCGCCTTTGCCCCCGTGACGACAACCGCGGACAGCACCGCAAACGCAAGCGAGAGGAGAAATTTCATGCGTTGGCCCTTGTTACCTGGCCCTATTAATTGGCCATGATCGGAGTCTCCGCAACCGGGGTCAACACCGGCTTCCCGGCGAACCAGGCCTTCAGATTGTCCACCACCAGCTGATCCATCGCGTTGCGCGTTACCACGGAAGCCGATCCAATGTGTGGCAGCAAGACGACATTCTGCATGGTCTTCAGCTCGTCCGGCACATGCGGCTCCTTCTCGAACACGTCGAGGCCGGCGGCGAGGATGGTGCCCGATTTCAGCGCCGCGACCAGCGCCTGCTCGTCCACCACGGTGCCGCGCGCGACGTTGATGATGACGCCGCGCGGCCCCAGCGCCTTCATGACCTCGGCATTGACCATTTTCGTCGTGCTCGGGCCGCCCGGAACGATGACGACCAGCGTATCGATGGCCTTCGCCATCTCGATCAGGTCCGGGTAATGCTTGTAGGCAATGCCCGGTGCGGGCTTGCGGGTGTGATAGACCACCGGCACCCTGGAGGCCTCGAGCCGCCGCGCGATCGCCTGCCCGATCCGCCCCATGCCGACCATGCCGACCTTGCGGTCGCGCAGCGAGCCGACGCTCAGGGGAAATTGCTGGGTCTGCCAGAGGCCGGAGCGCAGATATTTGTCGGCCTTGACGAATTCGCGCAGCGTGCAGATCAGAAGCCCCATCGCGATGTCGGCGACCTCCTCGGTCAGCACGTCCGGCGTGTTGGTGACCATGATGTTGTGGTCGCGCGCGTAAGCAGCGTCGACGTGGTCGTAGCCGACGCCGAAAGCGGAGACGATTTCGAGCTTGGGAAACCGCGCCAGCGTCTTGGCGTCGCCGCGCACGGTGTTGTAGGTGATCGCCATGCCGCGCACCTTGGCGGCAATCTCGGGCGTCAGCCGTTCGAGATCGTGGGTGGTCTCGAAATGATGCAGCACGAACTGGTCGGAAAAACCATTGTCGACAATCGGCTTGTTCGGCCCATGGACCAGAAGATCGATCTTTTCGGAGGAGAGGGCCGCCATCAGTTTTCCTTTCCAAGCGCACTTTCGTGCCAACGCCGCAACAACAGGTGGGAAATTAGCGCCAGCACGGCATAGATGACAATCCCGGCGAGTGACAGCAAAAGCAGTGCCGCGAACATACGGGGAATGTTGAGGCGGTAGCCGGATTCGACGATTCGGTAGGCAAGTCCCGAGCCTGCGCCCGCGGTGCCCGCCGCGATTTCCGCCACCACCGCGCCGATCAGCGACAGGCCGCCGGCAATGCGCAGGCCGCCCAGGATATAGGGCAGCGCCGTCGGCAATTTCAGATAAAGCAGCGTTTGCCAGCGCGAGGCACGGTAGAGCTGAAACAGGCCGGAGAGGTTTCGATCGACCGAATTGAGCCCGAGCGTGGTGTTGGACAGCACGGGGAAAAATCCCACGATCCAGGCGCAGACGATGACGGCGGTCTGCTGCGGCAGATAGATCAGCAGCAGCGGCGCGATCGCGATCACGGGCGTCACCTGCAGGATCACCGCATAGGGAAACAGCGAATATTCGACGAGCTTCGACAGGTTGAAGATCAGCGCCAGCAGGATGCCGCCGATCGCGGCGGCGACAAAACCTTCCAGCGTGGTGAGCAGTGTGGCCGCGAGCGATTGTGACAGCACGCCCCAGTCGCTGAACAGGGTAGAGAACACCGCCGACGGCGCGGGCAGGACATAGGGCGGGATGTTGTTGAGGCGCACCACCAATTCCCAGCCCGCCGTGCCGGCCGCGGCAACGATCGCCGGCAGCAGGATGCGCAGTATCCTGAACGCGCGGTCGGCCTGCGCCACTGACGTGGGAGCCCGCCCACTCTGCGTCGTGCTCATAGCGCGGCCTGCCCTTCATAAGAGGGCGCCAGCGCTGCCGACACGCTGCGGCAATATTCGCCATAGGCGGCGGAAGTCCTGAAATCCTCGCCGCGCGGCTCTGATGCATCGATCCGGATCTCGGCGCCGATACGGCCCGGCCGCTGCGTCATCACGATCACGCGCTGCGAGAGATAGACGGATTCAAATACGGAATGGGTGACGAAGATGACGGTCTTCTTCAGGTTGCGCCACAGCGCCAGCAGGTCGTTGTTGAGGCGGAAGCGGGTGATCTCGTCGAGCGCGGCGAACGGTTCGTCCATCAGGAGAATGTCGGGGTCGGTGACCAGCGCACGCGCCAGCGACACCCGCATCTTCATGCCGCCGGACAATTCGCGCGGATAGCTGTCGGCGAAGTCCGCGAGGCCGACGCGCGTCAGCGCTTCCAGGACCTGCGCGTCGGATTGCGACGTCGGCACGCTCGCCAGCTTCAGCGGCAGGCGCACATTCTCCCGCACGCTGGTCCACGGCATCAGGGTCGGCTCCTGGAATACGAAGCCGATGCCCTGACTTGGCTGATTTTGTCCTGGCAGCAGTGCAGCCGCATCATGCGATACCTGGACGCGGCCCGAACTCGGCGCGGCAAGGCCTGCGATGATCCGCAGCGCCGTCGACTTGCCGCAGCCGGACGGCCCAAGCAGCGACACGAACTCGCCCTTGCGCACCTTGAGATCGAGCGGCCCCAGCGCCATGACGCCATTGTCGTAAGTTTTGGTGACATCGCGCAGGCTGACCGCCAGCCCCGCAGCACCAAACTCAACGTCGGGGAGGCCTGCTTCCGTCATCTACTTCTTCGGCCGCAACTCGAGGCCGACGGCCTTGTTGACGAAGCGCAACGTGTAGGACTTGCGATAGTCGAGATCGGACTTGACCACGCCGGCCTTGACCATCTTCTCGAAGAAGCTGGTGACGCGCTCGTCGCTGATGGCGCCGATGCCGTTTTTCAGGGTGTCGCCGGAATCGACGATGCCATATTCCTTCATCTTGGCCACGGAATAGGCGAGCAGCTCGTCCGTCATTTCCGGATTGAGCTTCTTGATCATGGCATTTGCGGCGGAATTGTCGCCATAGATATAGTGGTACCAGCCGACGATGGAGGCATCGACGAAGCGCTGCACCAGATCCGGCTTCTTCTCGATCACCTCCTGCCGCGTCTCGATCAGGGTCGAGTAGGTATTGAAGCCGGCATCGGCGAGCAGGATCACGCCGGGCTTGAAGCCCGCGCTTTTTTCGACCGCGAACGGCTCGGAGGTGAGATAGCCCTGCATCGCGCTTTGCGCATTCACGATGAACGGCTGGGCATTGAAAGTATAGGGCCGGACGTTCTTCTCGCTGAAGCCGTATTCGGATTTCAGCCATGGAAAATAGCCGGTCATGCCTTCCTTGGAGATGAACAGTATCAGCGGCTTCAGCTCTTCGAGCTTGGTGATCTTGGCCTCCGGGTGGGTCAGGAACACCTGCGGGTCCTTCTGGAACATCGCGGCGACCGACACGACAGGCACGTTGTTCAGCACCGCGTCGAACCCCATCATGGTGTTCGCGGCCATGAAGAAATCGATCTTGCCCGCGATCAAGAGCATGCGGTTGTTGTCGTTCGGGCCGCCCGGCACGATGGTCACATCGAGGCCGTATTTCTTGTAGGTGCCGTCGGCGACCGCCTGGAAGAAGCCGCCATGTTCGGCTTCCGCAACCCAGTTGGTCCCGAACGAGACCTTGTCCAGCTTGTCGGCTCCGGCCGGCGCAGCCTTATCTTGTCCTTTATCTTGCGCCGCGGCCGGCATCGCCGCCAAAACAACGCCCAAAAAGCCCGCCGTTAACGTTCGCAGCAAAAGCGACGCCTGCATGATTGGACTCCGTCGTTCGTTCTGGCCCATGATGGGGAATGGCCACCTTACCTACCCTGCAAACGGGACGAAAGAAACACCTCGCGCGATGAGTTCATCCCTTCCACCTCGCGACTGGGCCGAGATCGACTGGGCCGGCGTCGACGCGGAAGCGGCCGCGCGCTGGATCGCGGTGCTGCCGCTCGCCGCGACCGAACAGCACGGCCCGCATCTGCCGCTCGAAACCGACGTGATGATCGGTGATGCCTATCTCGCGCGCGTGCGCGAGCTTCTGCCTGACACCGTGCCAGCGACCTTTCTTCCGATCCAGCGCATCGGAATTTCCACCGAGCATATCGACTTCAAGGGCACGCTGACGCTGTCGACCGAAGCGGCGCTGAAGGCGTGGATGGCGCTCGGCGAAAGCGTCGCGCGCCGGGGCGTGAAGAAGCTCGTGATTGTCACGAGCCATGGCGGCAACAGCGCGGCCATGACGCTGGTGGCGCAGGATCTGCGCGCCTATCAGGGAATGCTCGCGGTCACCACGTCGTGGTCGCGCTTCGGTGTGCCGGAGGGAATATTTCCGGAAGAAGAATTGCGCCACGGCATTCATGGCGGCGCGGTCGAGACCTCGATCATGCTTGCGAAATATCGCGCGCATGTGCGCACTGAGGCGATCGCGGATTTTCGTCCCAACAGCATCGCGATCGAGAGGAAATATCGCTGGCTCTCGACGCAGCGTCCCGCGCCGTTCGCGTGGCAGACGCAGGATCTCAACGCCAGCGGCGCGGTTGGAAATGCAACGCTCGCAACAAAGGAGAAAGGCGAACGGCTGATCGATCACGGCGCGCGCAGGTTCATCGAATTGCTGGACGATGTCGATAAATTCGATGTGAAGGTATTTTCGAAGGAGACGGTGCGTTAACTATCCGCTCGGCTAACGCGCTGTAATAGCGAGCGGAATCCGAATTACCGAAATTTCACGACGAGGTTCCGAACCGAAGCGGAGATGCCTCCGTCCAACTGGGCATATGCGGGCCATAACGGCTCCGCCATCAACCGGATGGAGTTATCCATGTCGATCAAGACCAAGATTGCCGCTCTCGCTGTTGCCGCCATTGCCGCGACCGGCAGCATCGCTTCCACCACCACTGCCGCCGAAGCCCATGGCTTCCATCCCGGCTGGGGCATTGGTGCGGGCCTCGTCGGCGCCGCCATCGTCGGCAGCGCGGTCGCCGCGACCGCGCCGCCCTACGGCTATCGCTGCGGCTGGGTTCGCCAGTACGACGCCTTCGGCCGCTACATCGGCAACGTGAACACCTGCTACTGATCGACCTGGTTTGATCCGACGCGCTTCTTCTCGCGAGCCGTTTCCCCCGCTTCGCCCAAGACGCTTCGGATCGCGCAGACCCCGTGTTCGACATGGGGCCTCATCCACCCCGTGTCGTATCCAGACCCGCCCGGTCGTCCCCCCGGGCGGGTCACCTTTTTTTGCGGACAAAGTTGCGCACAGCCCGCTGTTGCATGGCTGTCACAGGACGATGCCAACCAATCACCAGATGTCCGACCACTCTTGCAATTGCGAATTATTTGCAAGTAAGATAAGCGCCAGATCAGGGTCTTAGGGGGATGACCACTGATTGGACCAGCACGATCCCGCCAGTCTGCGTCATCGGCGCGTTTCCTTTTGGTGGCAACGCGTCGGCAAATCTGATCAGGAAAGAAGACCACCGGAATGCTCGCTGGGGAAAAGCCTGTCCGATGAATCGCATCCGCCGACAATGGACGAGCGCTTCTGCCGGCCTGGGGATCGGCATGCTCGCGCTTGCCGATCCGGCGTTCGCTGCGGACATGCCGGTCAAGGCGCCGATGTTGCAAACGGTCTATAATTGGACCGGCTTTTATATCGGCGGCCATTTCGGCTATGGCGGCGGCAGCCTCGGTGCGGATACCAATACGCTTCCGCTGGAGGGCGTCTTCCTGCCGCACAGCGTGACCGGCCTGAACGGCGGCTATCAGGTCGGCTTCAACCGGCAGCTCTCCAACAATTTCGTGCTCGGCTTCGAAGCCGATGCCACATTTCCGAGTCCAATGGACCAAGCGGCGATGGCGCGGATGTCGACCGCCGCCTACAACACGACCATCGATTACATCGGCACCGCGCGTGGCCGGATCGGCTATGCGTTCGGACCCTGGATGCCCTATGTGACCGGCGGCTTCGCCTGGGGCCATCCGAATATCGCCATCAATGACGGCAGCGGCGCGGTTATCAGGCACTATCAGTTCGGCTGGACCGCGGGCCTCGGCCTCGAATTTGCGGTCAGCGGCAACTGGAGCGCCAAGCTCGAATACGACTATGTCGCGCTGTCGAACCAGCTCTACGATTTGAGCGGATTCGGGCTGCCCAACGTCAATGTCGATCCGCGCATCCACCTCGCCACGATCGGATTGAACTACCACTTCGGCGATATGCCGTGGACCACTCCGATCGGCTCGCCCGCCAAAACCCTCCTGCCGGACTCGGATGTGTGGAACGTCCATGCGCAGACGACCGTCCTGCCGCAGGGCTATGGGCCCATCCACTCGCCTTATGCGGGTCAGAACAGCCTTCCCGGCCGCGGGCAGTATCAGGCCACCTGGACCACTACCGCGTTCCTCGGCGTCCGGCTGTGGGAAGGCGGCGAGCTCTATTTCGATCCCGAATTCACGCAGGGCTTTGGCATCAACGGCGCCCTTGGGGTTGCAGGCTTTACCAACGGCGAGGCGCAGAAGGCCGGCGCACCATTCCCGAAAGCCCGCGCGCAGCGTTACTTCATCAAGCAGACCTTCGGTCTCGGCGGCGAGCAGGAAGACATCGATGACGGTCCCAATCAGCTTGCCGGCAAAAAAGACATTGATCGCGTGACTGTCGTCGTCGGCCGCTTTGCGATGGGCGATTTCTTTGACAACAATTCCTATGCGCACGATCCGCGCGCGGATTTCATGAACTGGGCGATGTGGGAATCCGCAGCCTGGGACTTTCCGGCCGATCTGCCGGGCTACACGCGCGGCGCCGTGGTCGAGCTGAACCGCAAGGACTGGGTCGTCCGCGGCGCTATCGTCGAGGTGCCCTCGCAGCCGGCCAGCGACATCCTGACCTTCAAATCCGGCGGCGCTGTGGTCGAATTCGAGGAGCGCCACAACATCTTCGAACAACCCGGCAAGATCCGCATCGGCGCCTTCGGAAACCAGGGCGTAACCGGCAACTACCGCCAGGCACTGACGCTCGAGGCGCTGGATCCGGCCCAGGACATCAACGACGTGATGGCGAGCATTCGCCACGTCAATCCGAAATACGGCTTCTATGCCAATCTCGAACAGCAATTGGTCAAGGACGTCGGCCTGTTCGCGCGCGCGAGCTGGAACGACGGCTCCAACGAGATCCTGTCCTTCACCGATATCGACCGCAGCGTCTCCGGCGGGCTTTCCATCAAGGGCAGTTTCTGGGGCCGGCCCAACGACACCGTTGGCATCGGCGGCGCGGTCAACGGATTGTCCGCCGCGCATCGCGACTTCCTCGCCGCCGGCGGCATTGGCCTGATCATCGGCGACGGCCGGCTGAACTACAGCCAGGAGCGGATCTTCGAGACCTATTACGCCTATTCCGTCACCAAGGGCGTCACGCTTACGGCGGACTATCAGTTGATCACAAATCCCGCCTATAACGCCGACCGTGGGCCGGTCTCGGTCCTCTCCGGCCGGCTGCACGGCGAATTCTAGAACAAGATGCTGTCATGGACTTCAGGATCATCCGGGCGCCCGCCTTGCAGCAGGCGCTCACGCCCAACATTTGGGACATCGTCGCGCTGATCCTCACGGTCGGCGCCATGGTGCTGATCGTCTATGGCGGCGAGCAGACCACGCAGCCGCTGTCCTCGCTCGATGTCGCGCCGGTCTCGCTCGATCCGGTTCATTTGCCCTTCTATGCGCTGCGGACGACGATGCGGATGCTGCTCGCCATCGTCTGCTCGACCATCTTCACTTTCCTCTATGCCGCGCTCGCTGCCAAAAGCCGCCGCGCCGAGATGGTGCTGATCCCGCTGCTCGACATCCTGCAATCGGTGCCGATCCTGGGATTTCTGACCTTCACCGTCGTGTTCTTCATGAATCTGTTTCCGGGCAATGTGCTGGGCGCCGAGCTCGCCTGCGTGTTCGCGATCTTCACCAGCCAGGCCTGGAACATGACCTTCAGCATGTACCAGTCGATGCGCAACGTGCCGAAGGATCTCGAAGAAGCGACGCAGAGCTTTCACCTCTCCACCTGGCAGCGCTTCTGGCGGCTCGACGTGCCCTTCGCGATGCCCGGGCTGATCTGGAACGCCATGATGTCGATGTCGGGCGGCTGGTTCTTCGTGGTGGCCTCGGAGTCCATCACCGTCGGCAACACCACGGTGACCTTGCCGGGCGTCGGCTCCTATGTCGCGCTGGCGATCGAGAAACAGGATCTCGCCGCGATCGGCTACGCCATCCTGACCATGCTGCTGGTCATCATCGCCTATGATCAGCTGTTGTTTCGCCCGATCGTGGCCTGGGCCGACAAATTCCGCTTCGAGCAGACCGCTTCCGGCAACCCGCCAGACTCCTGGATGCTCGACCTGTTCCGCCGCACCCGCGCCTTGCGGGCGCTAACGCTGCCCTTCGCGGCGCTGAACCGGGCTTTCTCGAATCTGCGCATCAACTGGCCGGCGAACTTTCGGCCGAAGACCAAGAGCGGTCCGCCGTCGCGGCTGCTGGATGCGATCTGGTTTCTGCTGATCGCCTTCGCCACGGGATATGCGGCGTTGCGTGCCTATCAATATCTCTCCGCGAGCCTCGGACCGTCGGATGTCCTGCTCGCCATCGGCTACGGCCTGCTCACGCTGCTGCGCGTCATCGTGCTGATCGCGCTGGCGACTCTGATCTGGGTGCCGATCGGGGTCTGGATCGGGCTGCGGCCAAAACTCGCCGAGCGCGTCCAGCCGCTGGCGCAATTCCTGGCGGCCTTTCCGGCCAACCTCGCCTTCCCGGTTTTCGTTTCGCTGATCGTGTACTACGGGCTGAACGCAAATGTCTGGCTGAGCCCGCTGATGATCCTGGGCACGCAGTGGTACATCCTGTTCAATGTGATCGCGGGCGCCAGCGCCTTCCCGACCGATCTGCGCGAGGCCGCGTCGAGCCTCCATCTCACGGGTTGGCGATGGTGGATCAAGGTGGTGCTGCCCGGCATCTTCCCCTATTACATCACCGGCGCGATCACGGCCTCCGGCGGCTCGTGGAACGCCTCGATCGTGGCCGAGGTCGCAAGCTGGGGCAACACCCATCTGACGGCGGCGGGGCTCGGTGCCTATATCGCGAAAGCGACCGAGGCCGGCGACTTCCCGCGCGTCGTGCTCGGCATTTCCGTGATGTGCGTGCTGGTCACGCTGTTCAATCGTCTGCTGTGGCGTCCGCTCTATGCGTTCGGCGAGCGGCGCCTGCGGCTCGGCTAAGGGAGAGGAAAACGATGCTCGACCAACCCGACAAGATCAACCTGATCGATATCCACGGCGTCTGCCGCTCCTTTCCCAAGGGCAGCGGCGAAGCCCTGCTGGTGCTGGAGAATGTCGACCTCACCATCCAGTCCGGCGAGATCGTCGGCCTGCTCGGCCGTTCCGGCTCGGGCAAGTCGACCCTGCTCCGGATCATCGCAGGCCTGATCTCGCCATCCTCGGGCGCTGCCAAATGCCGCGGCGAGGCTATCCAGGGGCCGCCGAACGGCGTTGCCATGGTGTTTCAGTCCTTTGCGCTGTTCCCGTGGCTGACGGTGCTGCAGAACGTGGAGCTGGGGCTGGAGGCGCTCGGCATCGACAGCGCCGAGCGGCGCCAGCGCGCGATTGCCGCGATCGACCTGATCGGTCTTGACGGATTCGAGTCCGCCTTCCCGAAGGAGCTCTCCGGCGGCATGCGCCAGCGCGTCGGCTTCGCCCGGGCGCTGGTAGTGCATCCCGACCTGCTGCTGATGGACGAGCCGTTCTCCGCGCTCGACGTCTTGACCGCCGAGACCCTGCGTACCGACCTCGTCGATCTCTGGATCGAGGGCCGGCTGCCGATCAAATCGGTGCTGATGGTCACGCACAACATCGAGGAAGCCGTGCTGATGTGCGACCGCGTGCTGGTGTTCTCGTCAAACCCGGGGCGCGTCGCGGCCGAATACAAGATCGACCTGCCGCATCCGCGCAATCGCCATGATCCGGCGTTCCGGCAGCTGGTCGACACGCTCTATGCACGCATGACCCAGCGGCCCGAGCCGAAGACGCAGCAGGTCGAAAACGTCCCGGGCGCAGGCGTCGGCATGGTGCTGGACCATGTGTCCTCCAACGTGCTGTCCGGCCTGATCGAGGCGCTGGCGGCGCCACCCTATGACGGACACGCCGACCTGCCCGTGCTCGCCGGCCATCTGCAGCTCGAAGCCGACGAGATCCTGCACCTCGGCGAAGCGCTGCAGCTGTTGCGCTTCGCGCATCTCAGCGAAGGCGATCTGGTGCTGACCGACGCCGGCAAACGCTTCGCGCACCTGGAGACCGACGCGCGCAAGAAAATGTTCGCACAGCATCTGGTCGACTATGTACCGGTCATGGGCCTGATCAAGCGCGTGCTCGACGAACGGCCGTCGCACACCGCGCCCGCCGCACGTTTCCGCAACGAGCTCGAGGACTACATGTCGGAGGATTATGCCGACGAGACGTTGAAGACCATCGTCTCCTGGGGCCGCTACGCCGAGCTGTTCGCCTATGACGAGCAGTCGGAGACGTTCAGTCTGGAAAACCCGAAGTAATTTGTGGGGTGGGCAAAGCGCAGCGTGCCCACCATTCAAGACGAAACTCGACGGATAGATGGTGGGCACGGCGCGAAGTCGCGCCTTTGCCCACCCTACGCAGCGCCTCTGTCACCCCACCGGCTGGAACGTATCCGCGCGCGCCATCGACCAGGCGTCCAGGTAACGCGGGTCGTTGGTGCCGTCGATCAACTCGCCCGGACGCAGCGACGGATAGAGCTTTGCGAACGAGCAGACCTCCGTCGTCGACGTGCGCTGCGAGAAATGGATCGGCCGCAGATCCTGCGGGTGCTCGAGGCCGGCGGCCGCGAGCAGCTCGGCCAGCGCATGCAGGGTCGAGTGGTGATAGTTGTAGACCCGGTCGATCTTGTGCGGCACGTAGAGCGCGCGATTGCGGGTCGGGTCCTGGGTGGTGACGCCGGTCGGACAACGGTCGGTGTGGCAGCTCAGCGACTGGATGCAGCCGAGCGAGAACATGAAGCCGCGCGCCGAGTTGCACCAGTCGGCGCCGATCGCCATCGCGCGCGCCATGTCGAAGGCGGTCGCGATCTTGCCAGAAGCGCCGACCCTGATCCTGTCGCGCGCGCCAATGCCGACCAGCGCGTTGTGGACGAAACTGACGCCCTCGCGCATCGGCATGCCC
This sequence comes from uncultured Alphaproteobacteria bacterium, assembly GCA_963802585.1. Lineage (GTDB taxonomy): Bacteria > Pseudomonadota > Alphaproteobacteria > Rhizobiales > Xanthobacteraceae > Bradyrhizobium. Next base: position 60,645 of record CAWDJS010000010.1, read on the forward strand.
AGATGATCCATGAATTCGAGCGGCGCCGCGCCGGTGCCGCCTTCATTGCCGTCGATCACAATGAAATCCGGATAGATGCCGGTCTGCAGCATGGCCTTGCAGATCGCCAGAAATTCCCAGGGATGGCCGATGCACAGCTTGAAGCCGGCCGGCTTGCCGCCGGAGAGTTTTCGCATCTTGCCGACAAATTCCATCATCTCGATCGGCGTCGAAAACGCCTTGTGGGTTGCCGGCGAGATGCAGTCCTCGCCCATCGCGACGCCGCGGATCTTGGAAATCTCTTCGGAGACTTTTGCCGCCGGCAGCACGCCGCCATGCCCGGGCTTGGCGCCCTGGCTGATCTTGAGCTCGACCATCTTGATCTGGTCGTCGGAGGCAACGCGCGCGAATTCGTCGGGATCGAAGGTGCCGTCGCGGTGGCGGCAGCCGAAATAGCCCGAACCGATTTCCCAGATGATGTCGCCGCCCATTTCGCGGTGATAGGGACTGACGCCGCCCTCGCCGGTGTCGTGGGCGAAGGAGCCCTTCTTCGCGCCGGCATTAAGCGCGCGCACCGCGTTGGGGCTGAGCGCGCCAAAGCTCATCGCCGAGATGTTGAAGACCGAAGCCGAATACGGCCTGGCGCAATCCGGGCCGCCGATGGTGATGCGGAATTTTTCGCTGGCATTCGCCTTCGGCGCAACCGAATGATGCATCCATTCGTAGCCTTGGCGATAGACGTCTTCCTGCGTGCCGAAGGGCCGTTTGTCCAGCTGCATCTTGGCGCGTTGATAGACCACCGCGCGGATGTCGCGGGAGAACGGCATGCCGTCCTTCTCGCTCTCGAAGAAATACTGCCGCATCTCGGGGCGGATTTCCTCGAGCAGGAAGCGCATATGCGCGGAGATCGGATAGTTGCGCAGAACCGCGTGGCCCTTCTGCATGAGGTCGCGGATGCCGAGCAGCGTCAGCCCGCCGAAGATCAGGAGCGGGATCAGGACGACGTCGAGCGCCTTCGGATTGTGATCGAAGACGCCGATGCCGAGCAGCAGCGCCGTCACGACGGCACAGATGGTGAGAACGATGAAGCGTGGCGAGAACGGAAGCAGCAGCGTTTCCATGGCACCCTCGGGCAAATTACGCCTTGTTGTCGTCCGCCGTTACCTGCCCGATCGAGCGATCAGGCCGATTTTCGGCACGCTAACCCGCGCTTGGGTCGCGGATTATGACAGCAAATGCAAGGGTATCGAATCCGGTGGCCCCAAATCAATCCGCCCGGTTGGCCGGGCCTCTTTTTGCAGTGCAAACGTGAAAAGGCCCACCGTCGGCGCCATCAATGCTCATGGGGCCGCAGCTCAAGCGGAATCCTGCTTTGCTGGAGGCCGCCCTTTGCCAGCCAGTCGTCGGTCGCAAGCCTGGCACGCTCGATATGCTCGGCCGCGCGCGAGAAATCGTAGGGCGAGCCCGTCAGCGGGCAGAGCGGCGGCACCACGAAAAACTCGATCTCGGGGCCGAGATTCTCCAGCTCGCTCACCAATTGCCGCGCGATCAATAGCGTCAGCGCATGGAGCGCATTGGCCAGCGCGCCGACCGGCGGCGCGTCGTTGGCGCAGGCGTGCCCGGTCGGCAGGATGATCAGCCGCCGCGCGCCGCTCTTCACCGCGATCCGCACCGGCGTGTTCGACGACAGCGCCCCGTCGGCGAGGAAATGATCCTTGTAGTGGACCGGCGAGAACGCGCCGGGGATCGCGGTGGACGCCACGATCGCTTCCGCGGCCGAGCCTTCGGAAAACACCACGCTGTCGCCGGTAATGATGTCGGTCGTGACGATGTGCACCGGCAGCCTGGCGTCTTCCAGGTTGCGATAGGGAATGTGATCGTCGACCAGCTTGCGGATGCCGTCATGGGGGATCAGGAAATCGCGTCGCCAGATGAAGCCGAGCAGCGTCTTCCAGGTCAGCGGGAAGACATCATTGCGCCGCAGGCCGCGCCAGATCTCGGCGAGCCGCTCAACGCCTCCGGGCGTTGGATCCCCTGCATAGAACGCGCCGTTCAGCGCGCCGACGCTGGAGCCGACCACCATATCCGCGCCGATACCGTTCCTCGCCAGCGACAGCATCATGCCGACCTGGACCGCGCCAAAGCTGCCGCCGCCCGCGAACACGAAGGCGGTTTTGGTTGGTGGGGAATCGGGTGAGGACAAGTTCGTTGCACTCCCAAAAGTCGGCGCATCGCATAGCGCGCCGTTGCGGGAGCTTATACCAGCGGCGAAAGCGATCGCGCCACCATCACCACTGTCGTCCCGGGCAAGCGAAGCGCGACCCGGGACCCATAACCACCGAAGCCAGTGATGGGCAAGGCTGGAGCCACAGCGCCGTGCAACAATGAACGCCGGTGGTTATGGGTCCCGGCCTTCGCCGGGACGACACCGGGGTTGCTTGGCGCACTAACTCACCGCTCCACGAACGCCTTCTCGATCACGAAGTGACCGGGCGTGTTGCCGCTGCCTTCGACAAAGCTGCGCGCCTCGAACATCTGCTTCAGCTCGTCCAGCATCGCGGGGCTGCCGCACATCATGATGCGGTCGGTCTCGATGTCGAGCGGCTCCTGGCCGATGTCGTTGAACAGCTGTTCCGAGGTGATGAGGTCGGTGATGCGGCCGCGGTTGCGGAACGGCTCGCGGGTCACGGTCGGATAATAGACCAGTTTCTCCGTGAGCAACGGCCCGAACAATTCATCGTCGCGCAGTTTTGCCACCAGCTGTTCGCCATAGGCGAGCTCCGACACCTGGCGGCAGCCATGCACCAGCACGATGGTCTCGAAACGGTCGTAGACGTCGGGGTCCTTGATCAGGCTCGCGAACGGCGCAAGGCCCGTGCCGGTCGACAGCAGCATCAGGCGCTTTCCCGGCAGCAGATTGTCGGTGATCAGCGTGCCCGTAGCCTTGCGGCCAACCAGGATGGTGTCGCCTTCGCGAATTTTCTGCAGCCGCGAGGTCAGCGGGCCGTCGGCCACCTTGATCGAGAAGAACTCGAGCTCCTCCTCGTGATTAGCGCTCGCCATGCTGTAGGCGCGAAGCAGCGGACGGCCGTCGATTTCGAGGCCGATCATCGCGAATTGCCCGTTCTGGAATCGGAAGCCGGAATCGCGCGTGGCGCGGAAGCTGAACAGTGTGTCGGTCCAGTGCCGCACAGCAAGAACTTTCTCTCGATAGAACGCGCTCATGGCTTTTGTTTTTCCGATTAGCGTGAGGTTGGAAGGATCAAATCGTCCGGCTGGAAAAGAGGGAAAAACCCCTGATAATCCTCGTGTTTTCGACGCTTCACTTACGTGAATTCGGCAAAATATCAACCCGCGGAGACGCGCAATTGGAGGTGATCAAATGCATGTCGCTTCCATTGGGTAAACGGTTCGAAACCATGCTAATTCACGGCCAAAATGCGCAATTAACTTTCCGCATTAAACATCAATGCAGCACTTAATTTCCGTGCTCGGGGTCACAGACCAAAGATGCGCATTTTCGTCGACGCGATCGTTAAATATTGCGCGGCTCACGGCATCGCCTGCGCGGTGAAATCGCAGGGCTGGCTGATCGTCATGCAGCGTGGCGAGATGCGCCGCTTCGCGTTCGGTTACGATATCGGGTTGAACAGCGCGATGGCGCACCGCCTCGCCAACGACAAATCGGCGACGTCGGACGTGCTGGCGCTTTCGGGCGTGGCGCGCATTCCGCACACCATGTTTCTCAGTCCAAAGTTGAGCAAGCACATGCAGCCCGAAGAATCACGCGAGGCGATGCTTGGCTTGCTGGCGAAGCATCCGGACGGCGTCATCGTCAAACCCAACGAGGGCACCTCGGGTCGATTTGTGTTCCGGGCGAACAGCGAGGCGGAACTCGAACACGCAGCCCAGGAGATCTTCGCCTCACATCTCACCCTGGCGATCTCGCCCTTTGTCGAGATCGCGCAGGAAGTCCGCGTCATCCTGCTCGATGACGAGCCGCTGGTGGTCTATCGCAAGGAGCGCGTCTCGGACTGGCGCCATAATCTCGATTTCGGCGCGCGGCCGATTCTGCTGGAGGTGGGAGAAGCACGCGACGCCTGCGTCGCGATCGCGGTCATGGCCGCGCGGGCGATCGGCATCCGCTTTGCGTCAGTCGATATCGTCAGCGTCGAGGGAGCGTGGCGAGTGCTCGAGATCAATTCGGGCGTGATGATGGAGGCGCTGGGCAAGCTCCATCCAGAGCTGGTATATGCGGCGTATGATGCGGCGCTGGATCGGATTTTCGATTGAGTTCGTAGGGTGGGCTAAGCGAAGCGAGCCCACCATTTCTCAACAAAAAGAAGGTGGGCACGGCGCAAGAGCGCCTTTGCCCACCCTACGCACCGCCCGAAGACGTGCATGGCCGGGTCAAGCCCGGCCATGACGAAGCGAGCTAGTTACTCCCCGTCGGCGAATCGTCCATCGCGCGGAAGGCGTCCTCGAGCTGTGGCGAGATGCCGACATTCATCCGCTCGCCGGTCGGCAGCCGCGCCACGAACCATTTGTTATAGAGCGGGATCAGGTCGTGGTTGGAGCCGAGCTTGCGGAAGGTGCGCTCGACCACCGCCGACAATTGCGGCTCGCCCTTGCGGAACATGATGCCGTAGGGATCGTAGGACAGATAATCGCCGGTGACGCGGAACTTGTCCTGCGACTTGTGCCGCGCGATCAGGCCATAGAGCAGGATGTCATCGGTCGCGAACGCATCCGCCTTGCCGTCCGACAGCATCTGATACGACTGCTCATGGTCCGGCGAGGCAACGATGTTCAGCCCGAGCGAGAACTTCTTGTCGGTATTGTGCATCGCCTGCTCGTTGGTGGTGCCTTTGGTCACCACCACGGTCTTGCCCTTGAGGTCCGTCGCCGACTGCACGCTGGAGGCCTTCGGCACCATCAGCTTGGTGCCGGCCACGAACATCAGCGGCGAGAACGCCACCTGCTTGGCGCGTTCGGCATTGGCCGTGGTCGATCCGCATTCCAGATCGATCTTGTTCTGCAGGACGGCCTGGATGCGGTCGTCCGACGTCACCTTGACGTATTCGATTTTGAGATTGGGATCGTCGACCTCGACGCCGATCTCGTCGACCACGGCCTCGCAGAGCTCGAGGCTGTAGCCGATCGGCCGGTTCGACTGATCGACAAAGGAGAACGGCGGCGAGCTCTCGCGGTAGCCGAGATGCACGACGTGGCTAGCCTTGATGGCTGATAGCGTGGGGCTAAGCCCCTCGCTGGTCTGGGCGGCCGCGCCCGTTGCCAGCAGAGCTGCCAGCAATGCGACGCCCGCGAAACGGACGGGATGATGCATGCATCGCTCCCGTCAATGCGCCGGCACTGGGTCGCCGGGAACCGTATCGGCGGGAACGGCGTCGTCGGGCCCGAGCTCATGCTCGGCCTTCAGCTCGCCCTCCCACTTCGCCACCACGGCGGTGGCGAGCGAGTTGCCGATCACGTTGGTGGCGCTGCGGCCCATGTCGAGGAAGGTGTCGATGCCCATGATCATCAACAGGCCCGCCTCGGGGATGCCGAACTGCGACAGCGTCGAGGCGATCACCACCAGCGAGGCGCGCGGCACGCCGGCCACGCCCTTGGAGGTGATCATCAGCGTCGCCAGCATCGCAAGCTGGGTACTGAGCGACATCTCGATGTGGTAGGTCTGCGCGATGAAGATGCTCGCAAACGTGCAGTACATCATGGTGCCGTCGAGATTGAAGGAATAGCCCAGCGGCAGCACGAAGGCCGAGATGCGCGAGGAGGCGCCGAAGCGGTTGAGGCCTTCCAGCGTCTTCGGATAGGCCGCCTCCGACGACGCCGTCGAGAACGCGAGCATCAGCGGCTCGCGGATCAGCCGCAGCAGGTGGCTATAGCGTGGCCCGATCACGATGAAGCCGACGATGACCAGGATGCCCCACAGCAGCATCAGCGAGAGATAGAAGCCGCCCATGAAGACGATGAGCTTCCACAGCACCAGCAGGCCGTTCTTCGCAACCGTCGCGGTGATCGCCGCCCATACCGCGACCGGGGCGAACAGCATCACATAGCCGGTGACTTTCAGCATGATGTGAGCGAGGTCGTCGATCAGCGACATGATCGGTTTCGCCCGTTCCGGCAGCGCCCCGAGCGCGACCGCAAAGAACACCGCAAACACCACGATCTGCAGGATCTCGTTCTGCGCCATCGCATCCGCAATCGAGGTCGGGATCAGATGGGTCAGGAATTTCTCGACCGAGAACGCCGAGACCGGCAGGCCGGTCGACTGCGTCTTGTCGGGCAGCGTGCCTGGGAAGTTGGCGCCGGGCTGCAGCAGGTTGACCATGACGAGGCCGAGCATCAGCGAGACAAAGGAGGCGCTGACGAACCAGCCCATGGTTTTCGCAAAGATGCGTCCGAGCTTGGCGCCGGAGCCCATATGGGCAATGCCGCCGACCAGGGTGGCGAACACCAGGGGGGCGATGATCATCTTGATCAGGCGCAGGAACAGCACCGCGACCAGATTGATATCGCCAGCGAGCTCGACCCGGCTGTCGGGCAAGTAGTTGAAGATCGCCGCGCCCATGACGATGCCCAGCACCATCGCGCCAATGATATATTGAGTAAACCTGCTCGACATTTTTCTTACCCCCGTAAGTCCGTCGTCCGGCGAACGGTGAGTGTGGCAGATTTCAAGAGCGACGCAACACGCTTCCGCAACCGCCGTGGTGTACCAGAATGTTCCCGTTGTGAAATGAGCACACACCCACTAGCGTTGTGCGCAACGCACAATGCATGCAGTTGCACGTTTCCTGCGCGACGGCTGCATCAATAATCGCCAAACGATCGTCAAGGGAGGGAGACATGAACGCGAGCACGAACCGGCAGATCCTGCTGGTGGAGAAGCCGTCCGGCAAGCTCGGACCGGAGCATTTTAAATTGTCGAATGCCGCAATTCCGGAACCGAAGGACGGCGAAGCGCTGCTCAAGGTGCGTTACATCTCGCTCGATGCCGCCAACCGCGCCTGGATGCATGGCGCGACCTACCGCTCCGCCATCGAAACCAACAGCGTGATGGCGGGAGGTGGCATCGCCGAAGTGGTGGCCTCGAAGGCGCCGGGGTTTGCCGCGGGCGACCTCGTTTGGGCCGACACCGGCTGGCAGGATTACGCGGCGTTGCCGGCGAGCCATCTCAGCAAGATGCCGAAGATCGAACCGATGACGCATCTGCTCAGCATCTTTGGCGTCGCCGGGCTCACCGCCTATTTCGGGCTGCTGGAAATCGGCAAGCCGAAGAGCGGCGAGACCGTGGTGGTCTCGGCCGCCGCGGGCTCGGTCGGCTCGATCGTCGGCCAGATCGCCAAGATCAAAGGCTGTCACGTCGTCGGCATCGCCGGCGGCAAGGACAAGTGCCAGTGGCTTACCTCCGAGCTCGGCTTCGATGCCGCGGTCGACTACAAGGATGGCGCCGTGTTCAAGGCGCTGCGCGCCGCCGCGCCAAAAGGCATCGACGTCTATTTCGATAACGTCGGCGGCGACATCCTCGAAGCCTGCCTGCCGCAGATGAACAATTACGGCCGCATCGCCTGCTGCGGCGCGGTCTCGCAATATGACGGCGCGCCGTCGGCGCACGGGCCGCGCGGCGTGCCCGGCCTGATCGTGGTGAAGCGGCTCGTCATGCAGGGTTTTATCGTGATGGATTTCATGGCGCAGCGCGACAAGGCGCTGGCCGACCTGCAGGCCTGGACTTCTTCGGGCAAGATCAAGGTGCAGGAGGATGTCATCGACGGCCTGGAGAACACGCCGAAGGCACTGATCGGATTGCTCGCGGGAGAGAATCGCGGCAAGCGCATGATCAGGGTGTGACGGCGCTGTCATCCACAATTGGCTTGCAGGGAATGAAAAAAGCGGAAAATGATGCGCCCGCCTGGATTTCCCAGTCAGGTTTTTCTCTCGATTGGTGTGAAGCGGCAAGAAGCAGGAATTGATTGAAATGATCCAGAACATGAAGACGGCGCTGCTGGTGGCTGCCACTTTCGCCATCGCCGCACCGGCGCTTGCGCAGGCGCCGAGCGAAGCGCAGCGCGCGGCGATCAAGTCGAATTGCCGCTCCGACTACATGGCGCATTGCTCCAGCATTCCTCCCGGGGGCGCTGCCTCGCTGCAATGCCTGCAGCAGAACATGGCGAGCCTGTCGGGCGCGTGCGCCGGCGCGGTGAAGGCGGTGTCGGCTCCCAGCGAGACCAAGGCCGAACCTGCGGCGGCGCCGAAGGAAGAGCCGAAGGAGACCAAGGCGGAGCCTGCGCCCGCGGCTGAACCTGCCAAGCCTGCGGCCGCGGAGCCGGCGGCCAAGGCCTCGACCAAGGCCGCCTCGACGACGCCGGGCAAGCCGAGCAGCGCGCAGATCCCGGCGATCCGCGCCAACTGCCGCTCCGACTATCCCAAGGTTTGCGCGGGTGTGCCGACCGGCGGGGCGGCGGCGCTGGAATGCCTGGAAAAGAACAAGGCAAAACTGTCTGCCGCTTGTGAAAAGGCGGTTGCAGCGGCAGGCGGCGGCAGCGCGGCGCCCGCAGCAAGCAGCGCGGCGCCTGCGCCAGCCAACGCCAACGCAGCTCCCGCCGCGGCGGCTCCTGCTGCCGCGCCGGCTCCGCTGGTGCTGCGGCCGATGCTGCCGCGCGAGGCGCTGTACGTGGCGCGCTCGGCCTGCGGCGCCGACGTGCGCGCGCTCTGCGCCGGCGTGCCCGTGGGCGGTGGCCGCATCATCGAATGCCTCGCCTCGCAGCCGGCGGCGCTGTCGCCGGCCTGCCGCGACGTGTTGGGGCAGTTCGCCGCGCGATAATACCGCCGGCGATTTCGGCTGGCGCCGCGGATGCCGCGGCGCTAGAGTGGCCCGAATTGGCAGTATACTGTCGATCAGGGAGGACTATCCGTGCGCATCGCCGTGATCGGCGGAGGCCCCGGCGGGCTCTATTTCGCCTATCTCTGGAAAAAGCGTCACCCGGACGCCACGGTCGACCTGTTCGAACAGAATCCGGCCGGCGCGACCTGGGGCTTTGGCGTGGTGTTTTCCAACCAGGCGCTGGAGTTTTTGCGTGCCGATGATCCCGAAACCGTCGATGCCATTACGCCGCGCATGGAGAGCTGGAAGAACATCACGCTCAACCTGCGCGGCGAAAGCGTCGAGATCGACGGCGTCGGCTTCTCCTCGATTGGCCGGCTGGAGTTGTTGACACTGTTGCAGGCGCGCGCCCGCGCCGCCGGAGTCGCAGCGCACTATGAGACCGTGATCGAATCGATCGGTCAGCTCGACGGCTACGATCTGATCGTCGCCGCCGATGGCTTGAATTCACTGGTGCGCCGCAGCTTTGAAGACGCGTTCGGCGCCTCCGTCACGACCTCCACCAACAAATTCGCCTGGTACGGCACCACAAAGACTTTTGCGACGCTGTCGCAGACCTTTGTTGCGACCGAGTGCGGCAGCTTCAACGCCCATCATTATCGCTATTCGCCTGACATGAGCACCTTCCTGGTCGAATGCGATGCGGCGACCTGGCAAGCCTATGGTTTCGCCGACAAGACCATCGAGGAGTCGCAGGCGATCTGTGAGCGCGTGTTTGCGCAAACACTCGACGGCCACCGGCTGATCTCGAACAAATCGGTATGGCGCAATTTTCCCTGGATCTGGAACGAGCGCTGGTCGCACCAGAACATGGTGCTGATCGGCGACGCCCTGCACTCCGCACATTTCTCGATCGGCTCCGGCACCCGGCTCGCGATCGAGGACGCGATCGCGCTGGTGAGGGCGCTCGAAACCGAGGCCGCCATCCCTGCCGCGCTGGCGCGCTATGAGCGCGAGCGCAAGCCGATCGTGAAGAAGCTGGTGACGGCGGCGCGCACCAGCGCCGACTGGTACGAGAAATTCCCCGAACACATGAAACGCAACCTGATGGATTTCGCCTACAGCTACATCACGCGCTCGGGGCGGATCGACGATGCGCGGCTGCGCGCAATGGCGCCGCGCTTCATGGCGCGCTATGAGGCGGCCAAAAAAGCGGAGGCGCGGCATGGTGTCTAAGCTCTTGGCACATGAGATCGCCGACGGCGTGCCGCAGGATTGCGCTGGCGCCCGAGAGATCGGCTTTGCGATGCCGGAGCGCTACAATGCGAGCCGCGTGCTCTTCGACAATCTCGCCAGGGGCTTTGGCGACCGGCTCGCGCTGACCGGGCCAGCTGGACAGCGCAGCTATGCCGAACTATGCGCGGAAGCCTGCCGCTGGGGCAACGGCTTTGCCTCGCTCGGCCTGCAGCGCGGCGACCGTGTGCTGCTGTTCCTCGACGACACCCCGGCCTACCCGGCCGCATTCTTCGGCGCCGTGCGCGCCGGCTTCGTTCCGCTCCTGATCAATACGCTGACGCCGCCCGACCTGCTGCAATTCTATCTCGCCGACAGCGGCGCGTCTGTCGCGGTAGCCGACGCCGAGTTCTGCTCGCGCTTCGACGCCGGGGCCTGCAAGGACACGGCATTGCGTACGCTCGTTGTGGTCAACGGCGCCATCGGCGATCACGCCGTCCCGAACGCCATCGGCGCTGAGCCATGGCTGACGGATTTTCCAAGCGAACTCGCGGAAGCCGACAGCCATCGCAACGAGATGGCATTCTGGATGTATTCATCGGGCTCGACCGGGCGGCCCAAGGGCATCGTCCATCTGCAGCACGACATGGCCTACAGCGACGTGGCCTTTGCGAAGAATGTGCTGAAGCTGAAGCCCGGCGACATCTGTTTCTCGGTGCCGAAGGTTTTCTTCGCCTATGGCTTTGGCAATTCCATCACCTTCCCGTTCTCGGCGGGCGCAGCGACCTTGCTGCTGCCGGGCCAGCCGAAACCCGCTTCGATTTTCGAAGCGATCGGGCGCTTCCAGCCCACGGTCTTCTTCGGCCTGCCGACGCTCTACATCTCGCTGACCAAGGCGGATGACGCGCAAGCTGCCGATTTCTCGTCGTTGCGCATGTCCGTCTCGGCGGCGGAAGTCTTGTCGAGCGATGTCTTCAATGGCTGGAAGCAGCTCACCGGCCTCGAAATCGTCGAGGGCCTCGGCTCGACCGAGGTGCTGCACATCTATCTCTGCAACCGCGAGGACAGGAAGAAGCCCGGCGCCGCTGGCCTGCGCGTGCCCGGCTACGAGATTCTGCTCAGGGACAAGGACGGCCGGGAGGTCGGCGACAATGAGGAAGGCATCTTGTGGGTGCGCGGCGATTCCGCGACGCCGCTCTACTGGAACCGGCCGGACAAATCCACCGAGACCATCCGCGAGGAGGGGTGGATCTACACCGGCGACCGCTTTGTCCGCGATGCCGAAGGCTTTCACTTCTTCCGCGGCCGCGCCGACGACCTGATCAAGATTTCCGGCCAATGGGTCTATCCGCTCGAGGTCGAGCTGTGCCTGGCCGAGCATCCCGAGGTGCGCGAATGCGCGGTCTACGCGGCCGAGCTCCCGGACCGCCGCATGACGCTGAAGGCCGTGGTAGTGATGAATGCCGGCGGCTTTGACGAAGCCGAGGCGACGCGGCGGCTGCAGGATTACGTCAAGGCAAAGCTGTTGCCGTACAAATATCCGCGCGAGATAAAGTTCATCGGCGAATTGCCGAAGACCGGAACGGGCAAGATCGACCGGCAGGCGGTGTTGCGGATGTAGTCTCTCATTACGAAGACTGTCATCGCCCGCGGAGAGCGGGCGATCCAGTACGCCGTGGCCTCTCATTTTAACGCTGACGTCTCTGGAATACTGGATGCCCCACATTCGCGGGGCATGACGACGGAGTGAGAACGGCAGGGACGATGGTGGAATTAACTCAACCCCGTCCCGCCATAGAGCCACGCGAGATCGCCGTACCATTCCTCCTGCGACTTCGCGCCCATGACGGCGTTGCGCAGGCGCGCATGCTCGCCGTCGGGATGATAGATGTGCTCGCCGATCGCGCGCGACAGCATCTGCACCCGTGCGGTGCGCGGGAAACGCTGCGCGCGATAGGCCTCGAGCGCCGCCGCGTGGTCATCATGCTGCGCCAGCATGTGCGACAGGCACACCGCGTCCTCCATCGCCTGGCAGGCGCCTTGCGCGAAATATTGCAGCATGGGATGCGCAGCATCGCCGAGCAACGCGACGCGGCCGTCGATCCAGCGCTCGGTCGGATCGCGGTCGCACAAGACCCAAAGCCGCCAGTTGGTGCCGTGCCGGATGATGTTCTGCGCGCGCTCATGCACATGACCAAAACCCTGCATCACCTCCTGCTCCGACACCGGCTTGCCCGCGACCGGCTCCGGCGCGTCGTTGTGGTAGGTGACGACGAGATTGAACACCTTCCAGCCCGACAGCGGATAATGCACGATGTGGCATTTGGGGCCGGCCCACAGCGTCGCCGCGTTCCAGCGCAAATCTTCCGGCATCTGTTCGGTCGGGATCACCGAGCGGTAGGTGGTATGGCCGGAGACGCGCGGCGGCCCATCGCCGGTGACCTGCTTGCGCACATTCGACCACAGCCCGTCGGCGCCGATCAGGAGCGAGCCGGTGACGCGTTCGCCGTTCGCTAGCCGCGCTGTCACCGACGCGCCATCCTGATCGTAACCGACGACTTCGCTGGATACACGCAGATCGATCAGCTCGCTGTCGCGGCAGGCCTTCAGGAACACGCCGTGCAGATCGCCGCGATGCACGACCGCATAGGGATTGCGAAAGCGCGCGCGAAAGACGTCGCCGAGATCGACATGGGTAATCTCTTCCGCCGTCAGCGCATCCATCAGCCGGAGCTGATCGATATAGACGGCCATGTTGCGCGCGGCTTCGCCGACGCCGAGATAGTCGAAGGCATGAAAGGCGTTCGGGCCGAGCTGGATGCCGGCGCCGATCTCGCCGAGCGCGGACGCTTTCTCCAGCAAGATCGAGCGAAAACCCTTCTGCGCCAGCCCCAGCGCCGCGGCAAGGCCGCCGATGCCGCCGCCGGCGATCAGGATCGGCTGCCCGCGCGCCGCCATCAGCCGGACTTCCCGAGATGTTCGAGCGCGTCCTCGGCGCGGAGCGGCACGCGCGAGGCTTCGTTGTTGAGGTCGACCAATTGCGTGAGTAGCGCCGTCAGCGCCTTACGGTCGGCCGCCTTCAGCGGCTGAAGCATCCGCGCCTGCGCCCGATCGACCGACGGCATGATTTCGCGCAGCAGCGCGACGCCTGCCCTGGTGAGGGTAAGCAGCTTGACGCGCTTGTCCTCCGGCGACGGTTTGCGCTCGATCAGCTTCTTCGCCTCCAGCCGCTCGATCACATTGCCGAGCGTCGAGCGGTCGAAGGCGATCACGGCGGACAGCCGCGTCGCGTCGATGCCGGGATGGGTGTGGATCGCGATCAGCGCGGCATATTGCACCGGCGTCAGGTCGAAGCTTCTACATTCCTCGACAAAGATCGCGACCGCGATCTGCTGCATGCGGCGGAAGAGATAGCCGGGCGCGGTATAGACCGCGTCCATGGTAATCGGGGTCGGCTTACTCGGCATCGGGCTGTTTATCCGGAGCGGCATCAGCGAACGCCTTCATCGTCTTCGCAGCCGCCTCCGCTTTCAATAGCCCCGGGAACGCATTGACGTCGACGCCGAAGCGCCGCGCATTGGCGAGTTGCGGCACCAGGCAGAGATCAGCCAGCGACGGCGCCTCGCCGAAGCAGAACGGGCCGGGCTCGCCCGCGATCAGCTTTTCACAGGCAGAGAGGCCCTCGCGGTTGGCCCAGCCGGCCCAGGCCGTGACGTTGTCCTCGCTCACGCCAAGCTCGCGCAGGCGCGCCAGCACCTTCAGATTCTGCACCGGGTGGGTGTCGCAGGCGAGCGCCTGGGCGAAGGCGCGGACTTTGGCGCGGCGCAGCGGATCCTTCGGCAATAACGGCGGTTCGGGATGGGTCTCGTCCAGCCATTCGATGATGGCGAGCGACTGGGTCAGCACCGCGCCTTGATCGTCCTCCAGCGCCGGCACCAGGCCCTGCGGATTGAGGGCAAGGAAGGCCGGCGCGCGCTGCTCGCCCTTGCGCAGATGATGCGGCAGGTGCTCCGCGGCTAGCCCCTTCAGATTCAAGGCTATCCTGACCCGGTAGGATGCGCTGCTGCGAAAATAGCCGTGCAGCTTCATCGGAACCTCCCTGGAATTTTATAGTTGCCCGTCATTCCGGGGCGATGCGAAGCGTCGAACCCGGAATCTCGAGATTCCGGGTCTGGTGCTTGCGCACCATCCCGGAATGACAGCGCCAAGATTAGTTGACGCTATCCATATTGTAAGTATGCTGTCAATCTGATCAGAAGAACAACCGGGAGGCTGCCATGGAAGCCGTGCAGAAGACGCCGGAGCGCGAGGCGTTCTACAAGAAGATCGAAGGCGAGAGCCTCTCCGCGCTGTGGAACGTGATGAGCGACATCATCACCCCGGAGCCGAAGAGCGCCTGCCGCCCGCATCTGTGGAAGTTCGACACGATCCGCGACTACATGACGGAAGCGGGCAAGCTGATTACCGCGAAGGAAGCCGAGCGGCGCGTGCTGATCCTGGAAAATCCGGGCTTGCGCGGGCAGTCGAAGGTGACGACCTCGCTGTTTGCCGGCATCCAGATGGTGGTGCCCGGCGACGTCGCGCCCGCACACCGGCACAGCCAGTCGGCGCTGCGCTTCATCCTCGAAGGCAAGGGTGCCTATACCTCGGTCGACGGCGAGCGCACCGCGATGGAGCCCGGCGATTTCGTCATCACGCCCTCGATGACCTGGCACGACCATTCCAACGAAACCAGCGAGCCGATGTTCTGGCTCGACGGGCTCGACATCCCGATCGTGCAGTTTCTTGACGCCTCGTTCGCGGAAGGGCTGAAGGAAGACCAGCAGAAGATCACAAAACCGGCCGGCGACAGCTTTGCGCGCTACGGCCACAACCTGCTGCCGGTCGACGAGAAGCGGAAATCGAAGACCTCGCCGATCTTCAACTATCCCTATCATCATACGCGCGAGGCGCTGGAGCAGGCCAAGACCCGCAACGAATGGGACGCCTGCCACGGGCTGAAGCTGAAATTCTCCAACCCCGCGACCGGCGATTTCGCGATGCCGACCATCGGCACCTTCATCCAGCTGTTGCCCAAGGGATTCAAGACCGCGCGCTATCGCTCGACCGATGCCACCGTGTTCGCGGCGATCGAGGGCAAGGGCCGCACGCGGATCGGCGACAACACCTTCGAATGGGGCCCGCGCGACCTGTTCGTGGTGCCGAGCTGGCACTGGGTCACCCACGAAGCCGAAGCCGACTCCGTGCTGTTTTCCTTCTCCGACCGCCCGGTGCAGCAGAAGCTCGATTTGTTCCGCGAGGATCGCGGTAACGCCTAATTGACGTAACGGCGCGACCCCGCCGCTCTAACATTTTGTGAGGTGTGGTCGGCCGGGTTTTGGAGCCCGGCCACGGCCGACTGCGCCACTGATTTTTTCAGGGGGTATTTTCATGAAATTGCATTTGCAGATTTTTATTGTCGCCACGGCTCTGACACTCGGCGTGGCAGCGGCTTACGCCCAGGACGACAACGCCCTCGTCGAACGGCACATGGCCGCCGCGACGCGCGCGGCGAAAGCCGATCTCCTTGGCGCGCTCGGTCTTTGCAAGACGGCGACATCGGAACCCGTGGTCGGCTTCCGCGACAACTACAACAAGATGAAGGACGAGCCGCCGCTGGAACCGATGCAGGCGATGGACGAGCTCTATTTCGTCGGCAATTACTGGACCAGCGCCTGGGCGGTGAAGACCTCGAAAGGCATCGTCATCATCGACGCGCTCGATAATGCCGGCGAGGCTGAGAAATACATCGAGGGTGGACTGAAGAAGCTGAAGCTCGATCCCGCAGACATCAAATACGTGATCGTCAGCCACGCCCATGCCGATCACTACGGCGGCGCCAATTACCTGAAGAAGAAATTCAATGCTAAGATCGTGATGAGCGACATCGACTGGAAGTCGCTCGAAGATCCCGATTTCAAGCCCAACACCGAGCCGCCGTTCGATCTGCCGCCCAAGCGCGACATGACGGTCAAGGACGGCGACGCGCTCAAGCTTGGCGACACCATCTTCAAGCTCTATATCATTCCCGGTCACACGCCCGGCACGCTCGCCACCGTCTTCACGGTGCACGACAAGGGCAAGCCGCACCGCGCGGTGGCGTGGGGCGGCACGGCCTATAATTTCGGCCCGATCGCGGACCGGCTGCAGATCTATGCCGACACCACGGTGAAATACCGTGACATCCTGAAGAAGGAAAAGGCCGACGTGCTGCTGTCGAACCACGTCAGCTACGACAATGCGGTCGCCAAGATAGGCACGCTGAAGGAGCGCAAGCCGACCGATCCCAATCCCTTCGTGGTCGGCGAGGATACGGTGGATCGCTTCCTCACCGTGCTCGGCGAATGCGCGCTGGCGACCAAGGCCTATGTCGAGGCCGGCGAGCCGGGCAAGGAAAAGACGGAGAAGAAGTGAGTTTCCGATAGCCGGCGTCTAATTCGGTGTCGTCCCGGACAAGCGGGCCCTTGCGAGCGCCGATCCGGGACCCATACCGCGGAATCTATCGATGAGGCTGGCTGGCCGACGATCTTCGCAAAACGACGGCCTGTGGTTATGGGTCCCGGGTCGCGCTTCGCTTGCCCGGGACGACGGCTTGTTTATCGCCAGTGCAACAGCCGCGTCTCCAGCAGATTGATCAGCTTTCCGACCACCAGCCCGAACAGCGACAGGATCACGACCCCCGCCAACAGCTGATCGGTCTGCATCAGATTGCCGGCCTGCAGCACGAAGGCGCCGATGCCGCGGTCGGCGCCGATCATCTCGGCGCTGACGACGAGCAGCAGCGCCACCGACGCGCTGATGCGGAAGCCCGCGAGGATCGAGGGCAGCGCGCCCGGCCAGATCACCCGGCCCACGATGGTCGCAAACGGCACATTGAAACTTTGCGCCATGCGGATCAGATTGCGCGGCACCGCGTCGACGCCGCTATAGACCGAGATCGCGGTGGAGAAGAACACCCCGAGCGCAATGGTCGCGATCTTCGGCTCCTCGCCGATCCCGAGCCAGAGGATCAGGAGCGGCAACAGCGCGATCTTCGGGATCGGAAACAGCGCCGAGATGAAGGTGATGCCGATCGCGCGTGCGTGGTTGAACAGCCCGATGGCGAAGCCGACCGCGACACCGGCGACCGTGCCGAGGATCCATCCCGAGCCGATCCGCATCAGTGAATAGGAGATGTGCTGCCACAGCGCGCCGGAGATGGCGAGCTGCCAGATTGCGCGCGCGATCGCCAGCGGTGTCGGCAGGAACAGCGAATTGACCAGGCCAACGCTGCCGGCGGCTTGCCAAACCGCGATGACAACCAACAGCGCGATCCAGCCGGCATAGCGGCTGGCGCGTGGGGCAAAGCCGGCGCCGCGAAATGCCACCGGCCTTACCTCGGCCTCCTGTTGGGGCGCGCGGTCAAGCATGCTGCACCTCGCGCTCGGCATCGATGGCCTCAGTGCGGATCAGCGACCACAATTCATTCTGCAGCGCCAGCAGCCTGGCGCGGGCGTCAGTCGCACCGCGCTCCGCGCGCGTCATCGTAACATGCACGATCTCCCTGATCCGGCCGGGCCGGCGCGACAGCACGACAATGCGGTCGGCAAGCCGTACGGCTTCCTCGAGATTGTGCGTGACATAGGCCGCGCCCAGCCCGCCATCGGCCAGCAGGCGGATGAAATCTTCCAGCAGCAGTTCGCGGGTCTGCGAGTCCAGCGCCGACAGCGGCTCGTCCATCAGGAGGATCGCGGGCCGGACCGCGAGCGCACGGGCAATGCCGACGCGCTGGCGCATGCCGCCGGACAGCTGTTTTGGATAGGTGCCGCGAAAATCCGCCAGCGAGGTGCGGCGGAGCGCATCGTCGACCAGCGCGGTGCGCTCGGCGCGCGTCAGCTGTGCATGCAGCAACGGAAACTCGACATTGCCTTCGACGGTGCACCAGGGCAGCAGCGCAAAATCCTGAAACACGAAGGTCAGCGGGTTGAGACTATCCGCTGGCGGCGCGCCACGCCATTTCGCTGCACCGGCGGCTGGTTGCAGCAGGCCACCGAGGATCGACAGCAACGTGCTCTTGCCGCAGCCGGACGGCCCGACAATCGCCACCACCTCGCCCGAGCTCACGGTGAACGACACGTCGTCGAGCACCTCGAGCGCGCCGAAGCGATGATGGATATGGTCGGCGATCAGGTCCATTTGCGCCGTACTTCCTTGCTAACTCGTCATGCCCGGGCTGGTCCCGGGCATCCACGTCTTACTTCGATCCAGCGGCAAAGACGTGGATGGCCGGGTCAAGCCCGGCCATGACGACGAACAACTATCAATCCGCCTTCACATACGCCTTGTCGATGATCGCGTCGGCGCCAAAACCCTTGTCGACGAAACCCTGGTCCTGCAGCCACTTGATCTGGTTGTCGACGTTCGTCACGTCGAGCTTGCCGTCGGGATCGATATAGGCGCAATTGCCGACCACCTGCTCGAGCGGAAGATTTGTGTACTTGGCGATGATTTCCAGCAGCGGCTTCGTCTTGTCGTTGATGGCGGCATTGCCGTCCTTCACCGAGGCCAGGATCACGTCGTGATATTCGCGGTCGGCACGTTCCAGCACGCCGAGCAGTTTCGTCACCAGCGCCTTGTTCGCCAGCGTCCTCGGCGAAGCGAACACCGCGCCGAGTTGCCACGGCGTCTCGTCGCCGACCCAGCCCAGCAGTTTCGCTCCGCCATCATCCATCAGTTTGCGCGCGGTTGAAACGGGCAACAATGCAGCATCGACGGTCTCGCCCTTCAGTGCGGCGGCGGCATTCGACAGCGATTGCAGCGGCACGATCTTCACGTCGGCGAGCTTGAAGCCGTATTTGTCGGCGAGCAGCCCGAGCGAGTAATGGAAGCTGGAGCCGACCTGCGTCACCGCGATACGCTTGCCTGCGAGGTCCTTCGGCGTCTTCAGCCCGGCGGCATAGGCATTATTGCTGGCGAAATAGCCGATCAGGGGATAGCCGGCCTTCTCGCGGCTCATGCCGCCGATCACTTTCAACGTGCCCTTGCCGGCGAGATTATAGAGACCGGCGGTGAAGGCCGTGATGCCGAAATCGATATCGCCCGAGGTGGTCGCGACCGCGATCGGCTGCGCGGCGTCGAAGAATTTCAGCTCGACGTCGAGGCCGGCCTCGCGGAAATAGCCCTTGTCCTGTGCAATGAAGACCGGTGCCGACGACGACAGCCGGAGCACGCCGATCTTTGCCTTCAGCGGCTCTTCCGCGCGCGCCACCGCGCCTGCGGCCAATGCGAGCAAACCCACCAGCGCCGTGCGCGCCCATCCCGTCATTGCAATTCCTCCGTCCCGACCTAAACGCCTTCGGGGACCGCCTGGTCCCGGCCGATGAAGGCGCCCTGTTGTTGCAGCGTTTGTTGCAGCTTCTCTACCGCAATGTCGCGTGGCGGAGTATTACCCGAAAGCGCAAGCGCGGCAGCGGTGCCGGCCGCCTCCCCCATCACAAAGCAGGCACCGGAGACGCGTGCGGCCGATTGCCCCTCATGGGTCATCGACGCGCAGCGGCCGGCAACCAGCAGATTGTCGACGCCTTCGGGCACCAGCATGCGATAAGGCAATTCGTTGTAGCCGCGCGATTCCGGGATCGGCGGGAACCTGAAGATGACGTCGCCCGCGACATGCTCCTCCATCGGCCAGCCGTTGACGCCGATCGAATCCTCGAACGACGCACAGCCGAGCACGTCTTCGCCACTGAGCTGATAACCACCGAGTACGCGCCGCGTCTCGCGGATGCCGAGCTGCGGCGGCAAATCGACGATGTAGGATTTCTCGAAACCCGGCACGGTGCGCAGGAACGCGAAGGCCTCGACGGCCTGGCGGCGGCCGTCGATCTCGCCGCGGGTGAGATCATCGGGCTCGAGCCCGTTGATGGCGCTGCCGTCGCTGCGCTTCAGCTGGGTGAAATTCACGCGCCATTCGATTTGCGAACGCTGCGGCCGCACGATCGCCGCTTTGCGCGGAAATTTGTGCGTGCCTTTCGCTTCGGCCTGCTCCATCAGCTGCGGAATCGTGCGCCAGGCATCGCCGGCTTTTTCGGGATCGATGCCGTTGAGGCGGAACATCATCGAGGGATAGAGCATGTGGCCATGCGCGTCGCCGACCTCGAACGGCGCGCCGGCCCAGGCCGCGAGATCACCGTCGCCGGAGCAATCGATGAAGACGCCGGCGCGGATCGCCTGCCGCCCGGCCTTGGTTTCCACGAACAGCGCCTCGATGTGCGCTTCGCCGGCCATCGAAACACCAGCACCGAGTGCGTGGAAGAGGATGTCGACCTTATGCGCGGCCAGCAGATCGTCGGCCGCGATCTTGTAGGCCGCGGTGTCATAGGCCTGCGCAAAGATCTTGCCGAGGATCAGATGCGGCTTGTTCAATCCGTCGAGCCGGTCGATGCGCGCGAGCAGGCCGGAAGCGATGCCCTGCACCACCCGATGCATCTCGCCATGGACGTTGGCATGCAGCCCGCAAAAATTGGTGACGCCGGCCGCCGTGCCCATGCCGCCGAGAAAACCATAGCGCTCGACCAGCAGCGTGCGCCGCCCCACGCGCGCGGCCGCCACCGCCGCGGCGATCCCCGCCGGCCCGCCGCCGAGGACCACGACTTCATACTCGCCGTAGACCGGGATTTCGCGCGCGGGTTCTTGAATGGTTTTGGCGGGCAAATTCCCTGTTCCCATCGCTGGCTGTTTTGCAGGGGTTAGGGAATTTTCGGCGGCGCGGCAAGGGCAGGCGTCAGGCTTTGCCCCAATTCGCCGCGCGCTTCTCGGCGAATGACGCCAGGCCCTCGGACGCCTCTTTCGTCTGCCGCTTGGCCGAATGCATTTTGACCAGCCGCGCATAGGCGGCATCGTCGACGGCCATGCCGCCGAACGAGCTTTCCATGGCGAGCCGCTTGGTCTCGGCCAGCGCATCGGGCGCATTCGCCAGCAACTGCGTGACGATCTTGGCGCCGGCGGCTTCCAACTGCAGCGACGGCACCACCTCGTGCACGAGGCCGATGCGGCATGCTTCGGCGGCGCCGAACCGCTCGCCGGTCAGCGCATAGCGGCGGACCTGGCGCGCGCCGATGGCATCGCAGAGCTGCGGGATGATGATGGCGGCTGTCAGTCCCCAGCGAACCTCGGTGATCGAGAACAGGGCATCGTCGGCCGCGATCACGACGTCGCAGGCCGAGATGATGCCGGTGCCGCCGCCAAAACAGCCGCCCTGCACCAGTGCCACGGTCGGGACCGGCAGCCGGTTGAGCCGCTGCACCGCTTCGAATGTCGCCTGCGACACCGCCTCGTTCTCTTGCGGAGATTTCGGCCGCACACCGTTGATCCATTTCAGATCGGCGCCGGCCTGGAAATGTTTGCCATTGCCTCTCAGCATCACGACACGCAGCGACGGCTTCTTGCCGAGTTCCTCCATGGCGGCGAGCACGCCACCGATCAGCCCGCCATCATAGGCGTTGTTGACCTCGGGACGATTGAAGGTGACGGTGGCGACCCCGCGCGCGTCGAGGTCCCACAGGACGGGATTTGACATGATCGATACCCTTTTGCTTGAGCCGCGTTATTCTGCAGCGTCCAGGGTCGCGCTGCCTTGCGAATTATCAACGATCACGGGCGTCTCGAAATAGCTGATCTCGGGCGCGCTGCCATAGCGGTCGGCGATCATCTTGCGCCACTCGGCGTTGTAGACGCGCTCGGCCGCCTCGCGGCTCTCCCACAGATAGCAGCCGCCGCCGGTGTGATTTTCGGCGTCGAACAGATAATATTTGCGGATGAGGCCGCTGAGCCGCTGATATTTCGGCGCCGAGCCCTTGAACAATTCCTCCGCCTTGGCGGCATCGATGCTGGCGGGCAGCTTGAAGCGGACGATGGCTGTGATCATGGTGGTCCTCCCTGGTTATTGCTTCCATACTACCATGCCGCTCATTCCTGTTCACGATCCTGGGCCGCATGGTAGACACCGAGGATCAGGAGCTCGTCAAGGTCGTCCGTGCTCATCTCGTAGACGACGATATAGGGCAGTCCGCGTACCACCCATTCATGCGTTCCAGCGACCCGGCCTGCGCGCCCCATCCGCGGGAACTCCGTCAGCCGTTCAGCGGCCAGCCGAATGCGTGCGACGACCTGTGTGGCGGCGACGGGACTGCGGTCCCCAAGATAATTGTAAATCGACGCAATATGCTCCCGCGCTTTGGCGGTGTAACGCAGCCTTACAGGCCGCATGACTTCCAAAGTGCGGCCATCTGCTCGTCGGTCGCGAACTCGCCCTTGCCTTCGCGGATGGCGCGCTGAATACGAGCAACCTCTTCCGCCTGGGCGTCCGTGAGTCGATAGCCGCTGGTGTCCTGCCGCTCCATTTCGCGCAAGATTTCAGCGGCCTCCTCCTGCCGCTGCTCCGGCCAATGCCGGACGCGCTCCATAAGGTCTTCGATATCCTTGGTCATAGGGTCTTTCATAGCAGGTTTGTCCGCTCTCGTCACGAAGCCCCGCCATGCCCGCCCACCCGTTGCACCAAGGGCGCGCATTGTGGAAACTACCCCCATCTTACCACGCCTGACAGGATCTCCACACGATGCGGATATGCATTTTCGGCGCCGGCGCCGTCGGCAGCCATTTTGCGGTGCGGCTGGCGGAAGCCGGCCATGACGTTTCCTGCGTGATGCGCGGGCCGCATCTTGCCGCCGTCCAAACCAAAGGGCTGACGCTGCGCGTCGGGGGCACCGAGACCAACGCCAAGGTGAACGCCTCGGACGATCCGGCGACGCTCGGACCGCAAGACCTCGTCATTTCGACGCTGAAGGCGACCGGCGTCGCGAGCCTGGCGTCCGGGCTCAAGCCGCTGCTGGGCAACGACACGCCGGTCATCTTCGCGCAGAACGGCATTCCCTGGTGGTACGACATCGGCTTGCCCGCCGATCACCCTGCCCCGCCCGATCTTGCCTTCCTCGATCCCGGCGGCGCGCTGCGTGCCGCAATCCCGAAGGCGCGCATCATGGGCGGCGTGATCTTCTCCTCCAACGAGGTGATCGAGCCGGGCGTGGTCGCCAACCTCTCGCCGGAGCGCAACATGCTCCTGATCGGCGAATGCGACGATCGCGCGAGCGAGCGTATCGGCAAGCTGCGCGCACTGCTGGAAAGCGCGAAGATCGCATCAGCGCCCACCGCGCAAATTCGCGAAACGATCTGGTCGAAACTGCTCACCAACATGTCGATGTCGGTGCTGTGCCTTTTGACCGGACAAACCGCGCGCGGCGTCCGCGACGAGCCGGCGCTGCAGCATGTGATCCCGCGCCTGCTCGACGAGGCCAATGCCGTCGGGCAAAGCTGCATCGCCAGTGTCAAGCGCGTGACGCGCTCGGGCCCGGCGCCGGAGCACAAGCCGTCGATCCTGCAGGATTACGAGCTCGGCCGCGCCATGGAGATCGACGTGCTGGTGCGCGCGCCTGCGGCCTTCGCGCGCGCCGCTGACCTGTCGACGCCGATGCTCGATCTAATCGCGGGGCTCGCGATCCAGCGGGCGCGCGACAAGGGTCTCTACAAGCCGGGATAAGGAAACGAGAACATGCACATCAAGGACAAGGTCTGCGTCGTCACCGGCGGCGCCAGCGGGATCGGCGAGGCCACCGCCCGCGCTTTCGCAGAGGCCGGCGCGCGCGGCGTCGTGGTCGCCGACCTCAGGAGCTCGCGCGAACGGCTGGCCCAGGTCGCGGGCGATATCGATGGCCTCGCCGTCACCGCCGACGTCGGAAAAGAGGAAGATATCCAGGCGCTGATCGCGGCGACCGAGGCGAAATACGGCGCGATCGACGTGTTCTTCTCCAACGCCGGCCTCTCGCGCAAGGGACAGGAGGGCGCCTCCGACGCCGATTGGGACGTGAGCTGGCGCGTCCATGTCATGAGTCATGTGTTCGCGGCGCGCGTGCTGGTGCCAAAGATGCTGGCGCGCCGCTCTGGCTATCTTCTCAACACCGCCTCCGCCGCCGGCCTGCTGGCTTCGCTCAACTCGATGCCTTATGGGGTCACGAAGAATGCCGCGGTAGCGCTCGCCGAGCATCTCGCCATTCAGTATGGCGACCGCGGCATCCGCGTTTCCGTGCTGTGCCCGCAGTCGGTGCAAACAGGCATGACCATGCCCGGGCCGAGCGCGGCGCGGGTCGACGGCGTGCTGCAGCCGGGCGAAGTCGCGCGCATGGTGATCGAGGCGATGGCAGAAGAACGCTTCTTGATCCTGTCGCATCCGGCCGTGCAGGAATACATGCAGCGCAAGGCCCAAAACCGCGGCCGCTGGCTGTCGGGCATGCGGCGGCTCCGCGACAAGATCTATGGGTCGCAGGTGACCTCTTAGACGATCGCGTCGGCCAGATCCTTCATGCTCGGCAGCAGAATATCCGGCTGGTGCGGCGTCTCGCCGAAGGGGCGCGAGCGGCGGTCGATGAAGGCGGTGCGCATGCCCGCCGCTTTCGCGCCGATGCAGTCGAAGGCGTGGTTGGCGACGAACAGGATCTGATCCATCTTCAGGCCGAGCAGTTCGGCAGCTTTTGTATAAGTCGCGACATGCGGCTTGAAGGAGCCGGCTTCCGCGACCGAGATCACGCGGTCGAACGGAATTTTGTGATATTGCTTCGCCGTCTCCAGCATGTCGGGATCGCCGTTGGAGAGCACGACCAGCCTGTACTTCGTGTGCAGCTTTGCCAGCGCCGCCGGCACTTCCGGGAACGGTTTCAGCTTCTCGATCTCGCCGACGAGAGTGTGCACTTCTTCCCTGGTGTGCGGGATGCCGGCGCGGTCCAACACATGCGCGACCGCGCGATGGCCGATCTCGCGATAGGGCGTGTGCTCGCGGTGCAGCAGCGCATCGATCATCGAATTTTCAAAATGGGTGCGCCGCCACCAGGTGACGAAGGAATTGGGATCGCCGCCCCAACCCTTCGCCTTCAGGAACGGCGTCGCGATCGCCGTCAATCCGCCCTGCATGTCGACCACCGTGCCGTACTGGTCGAACATGCAGACTTTTACGGCGTCCTTGATGGCTTCGTAACTCATCGCGTCCCTATCACAGCGCCTGCAAGCCCAGGCGGCCGAACAGCTTTCGGTCGGCGGCGTCCTCGGGATTGCCGGCCGTGAGCAAGGTGTCGCCCACAAAGATCGAGTTTGCGCCGGCAAAGAAGCAGAGCGCCTGCATCTCATCCGTCATGGCAGAGCGTCCGGCCGAGAGCCGCACGAAGGAAGCGGGCATCATGATGCGCGCCAGTGCTACGACGCGGACGAATTCGATTGGCCCAATCGAATCTGATTTGGCGAGCGGCGTGCCCGGAATCGGAATCAGCCTATTGATCGGCACGCTCTCGGGCGGCTCCGGCAGATTGGCCAGCGTGACCAGCATGTCGACACGATCCTGCTCGCTTTCGCCCATGCCCAGAATGCCGCCGCAGCAGACTTTCATGCCGGACTGACGAACATTCTCCAGCGTCTCCAGGCGATCGCCAAAACTGCGCGTCGAGATTACTGTCGGGTAATAGCGCTCCGACGTATCGATATTGTGGTTGTAGTAGTCGAGGCCAGCCTCGCTCAGCCGATCCGCCTGCGCGCGGTCGAGCATGCCGAGCGTCATGCAGGTTTCCAGCCCAAGAGCCTTCACCGCAGCGAGGATCTCCACGACGGCATCCATGTCGCGCGGCTTCGGGTTGCGCCACGCCGCGCCCATGCAGTAACGCGTCGCGCCGCCCTCCTTCGCCTTGCGCGCTTCGGCGACGATGGTTTCCACATCCATCAGCTTCGAGGCGGCAAGCCCGGTCGCGTGATGCGACGACTGGCTGCAATAGCCGCAATCCTCGGGGCAGCCGCCGGTCTTGATGTTGAGCAGCCGGCTCAATTGCACGCGGTTCGGATCGAAATGCTGCCGGTGCACTGCTTGCGCGCGGAACAGGAGATCATTGAACGGCAGATGATAGGTCGCAGCCGCTGTTTCACTCGTCCATTGCGCTGGCGCCGGGGCCTGCGCCGACACCGAGGGCTCATTCCTCACATCAAGCATTCCAACTCTCCGAAGACTTCATTCGCGGCCGGACCATTGCATGATCGGCCGATCGACGCCAGCAAGGCGCGTCCTGCGATTTGGAAAGTTGATCCGCTCAAATACGCATGGCGGCAAACCACGCGACAAAGGCATCCAGCACCTCGCCCATCACCTCGGCGTCCTTGCGTCCCGAACGCGCCGGCACGTGGAAGGAATGGTCGGCGGCTTCGACGAGATGCAGCGTCGCGTGCGACCCGAGTTTCTTCAAGACAGGCTTGAGCAGCTCGAGCTCCGCCAGCTTGTCATTGCTCCCCTGCAGGAACAGCATCGGGACCTTCACGTCGGCCAGATGATCGGCGCGATCGCTGGAAGGCTTTCCGGCGGGATGCAGCGGAAAGCCGAAGAAGGCGAGACCGGCAACGCCCGCCAGCGGCGCTTTCGCCTGCGCCTGCGAGGTCATCCGCCCGCCAAAGGATTTGCCGCCGGCGATCAGCGGCAGGCCGGGACAGGCGTGCGCGGCGGCCGCGACCGCGGCGCGCACGGCGGCATGCGCGATGCCCGGCGGGTCGGGCCGCTTGCTGCCCTTCTCCATATAGGGAAACTGATAGCGCAGCGTCGCCACGTGGCGTTCAGCGAGCCCTGACGCCACCGCCGCCATGAACGCATGCGTCATGCCGGCACCCGCGCCGTGCGCAAACACAAAGCAGGCGCGCGGTTGAGCCGGCAGCGTCAACAGCGCGGAGACTGTGCCCGCGCTTCCGACCTGAAGGGTAAGCTCTGTCATCGCGCGAGCATCGCCCGCGCGCAGGAAAATCGCAACTCAGGCCTGCGGAGTAGATGGCAGCGGCACGCTCTGGGCATGCTGGAACAAGTTCTGCGGATCGTATTGCTGCTTCACCGCCATCAGCCGTGGAAGATTGTCGCCCCAATAGGCGTCGGGATAGTCCGGCAGATCGAGATCGCAATAGTTCACATAGGACGCGCCGGACATATAGGGCCGCATCGCCGCATAGACCTTGGCGACACTGGCGAGATGCGCCGGCGTATCCGCCGCGCGGGTCCAGCTCGAATAATACTGGATGCAGAATTGCGTGCCGGCGCGCCGGGGAAAGGCGGTGTCGGCCGCGGCCACATCGGCGATCTTGCCGCCATAGCCGTCGCACAACAGCGCGACACTGCCGTTCGCCGATGCCGCCGCCATCATCGCCGCGACCGCGTCCGCGCCGAGCGGGGTCAGCACATAATCGGACTTGGCCTTCATGTAGACCTGTTCGTAGTCCAGCGGCCCCGCGAAATGTTGGACCGCTTTGATGAAGCTCAGCGACTGGATCGACAGCGCCGAGGACGGCTTGTCCATCGCTACCAGTGGCTGCAGTTGCGCGCGCAGTTCGCTTTCGCTGCCGACCGATTGCCCGATGCAGCGGAGTGTGATCATGCCGCCGCCGGCCCCCTGCACCTTCATGATCGAGGTGATGTTACTGGGTGCGTTCGGCGCCCAGACCTGCCAGGCCGCGAACAGCTTTGCTCCTGCGGCTTGCGACAATTTCCAGGTGACGCCGAACACCAGCGCGCTCTTGAGCGGAAACACATGCAGCTTGAACTCGGTCGCGATGCCGAAGCTGCCCCCGCCACCGCCCTTGCAGGCCCAGTAGAGATCGGGCTCCGAGGTCGCGTTGACGGTGAGGATCCTCGACTGGCTGTCGACCAGGGTAAGCTCAAGCAGGCTGTCGCAGG
Source organism: uncultured Alphaproteobacteria bacterium (assembly GCA_963802585.1). Classification (GTDB taxonomy): domain Bacteria; phylum Pseudomonadota; class Alphaproteobacteria; order Rhizobiales; family Xanthobacteraceae; genus Bradyrhizobium. The sequence continues at coordinate 88,514 of CAWDJS010000010.1, forward strand.
TGAGGCCATGCGAACGCGCCAATAATCCGTGGCCGCCGCCGAGGATATGGCCGGAGATGCCGACGGTCGGGCAGCTTCCCGCCTGCAGCGCCAGGCCATGGGCCGCGACCGCCTGATAGATATGGTACAGCGACGCGCCGGAGCCGGCCGTGACGATGTTGACCGTGGTGTCGACGCTGACCCCGGCCATGCCTCGCAGGTCGATCACCACGTCGGTCGACTGCGAAAAGCCTTCATAGGAATGCCCGCCGCAGCGGACCGCAAAGGACAGCTGGTTGCTGCGCACCCAGTCGACCATCACCGAGACCGCGTGCGCGGTCTTGCAGACCGCGCGCAGCGCCGGGCTCAATCGCGTGCGGATGTTTGCCGCGGGCAGGTAATCCTTGTAGTGCGAGTCCTGCGGTTTCAGGAACAGCAGGTCGCTCGAGGGAAGATCAGGCAGCGGCGGCAACGGCGCGCCGCCGTCCATGGCCATCGGTGCGGGGGGCGGTTCGGCGGTAACGGCCGGCGGCGTATCGGTGTGCGGCAGTTCCTCGACGCGAAGCGGATGTTCCATGCAAAACCCCTCCCTTTGCGGCGGCAACAGCTTCCGCCGCGGCCGAAGAGAGGCTATCACCTGAAGTTGCCGTGATTATGTCTTGATTGTTTTGCGTGCAATGCGGCTTTGGCGCAGCCTTAACCTTGCTTTACAGCGCGCCCACGCATGGCATCATGATACGGTTCGATTCAGGGTCCAGCGAGGGCGGCCGCACGATGGTATCGCGTCATTGACGAGCTCTCCGCCGCCGCTTTCCTGGCTCGGCATCATCAGGCTCGGCCTGGTGCAGACCGCGCTCGGTTCGGTGACGGTGCTGACCATGGCGACGCTCAACCGCGTCATGGTGGTGGAGCTGGCGCTGCCTGCGATGCTGCCGGGCTTCCTGGTCGGCCTGCATTACGCGATGCAGGTGCTGCGCCCGCGGCTCGGCTATGGTTCCGACATCGGCGGCCGGCGCACGCCATGGATCATCGGCGGCATGGCGCTGCATGCCACCGGCGGCGCGCTGGCGGCGGTCGCGACCGCGGGGATGGCCACGCATCTCTTCCTTGGCATCGCGCTCGCCGTCGTCGCCTTCGTCATGATCGGCGCCGGCGTCTCAGCGGCCGGCACATCGCTGCTGGTGCTGCTCGCCAAGCGCACCGAGCCGTCGCGGCGAAGCACGGCGGCCTCGATCGCCTACATCATGATGGTGACGGGTTTTATCGCGACCAGCGCCGCGGCGGGGCAGGCCCTCGATCCGTTCTCCGGCACGAGGCTCGTTGCCGTCTCGTGCACGATTTCGGTGATCGCGATGATCTTCACGCTGGTCGGCGTGTGGAACGTCGAAGGTGCTGGCGCGAACGGCAACGGTCGTACGGGCGAGGCGCCACCGCAAAAAACCACCTTCCGCGCCGAGCTGCTCGAAATCCTGCGCGAGCCGCAGGCCCGGCGGTTTGCGATCTTCATCTTCATCTCGATGCTGGCCTATAGCTCGCAGGACCTGATCCTGGAGCCGTTTGCCGGCGCGGTGTTTGCCATGACGCCGGGCCAGACCACCAAGCTCGCCGGCTTCCAGCACGCCGGCGCGCTGATCGGCATGACCCTGGTGCCGGTCCTCAACTGGCTGATCCCGGCATGGCGGTTGCGCACGACGCCATGGATCGTCGGCGGCAGCCTCGCCTCCGCGCTGGCGCTGCTCAACATTGCAGCGGCCGCGATCGTCGGTCCCAGCTTTCCGCTGCGCGCGTCGTTCATGCTGCTCGGGATCACCAACGGGGTCTTCGCCATCGCCGCGATCGGCGCGATGATGAATCTGGTCGGCGCCGGACAGCGCAACCGCGAGGGCACGCGGATGGGAGTGTGGGGCGCGGCGCAGGCGGTCTCGTTCGGGACCGGCGGCTTCCTCGGTACGCTCGCAAGCGATGCGACGCAGCATCTGCTGCCGTCGCTGTCGCACTCCTACGCGCTGGTGTTCGCGGCCGAGGCCGGCATGTTCCTGATCGCCGCCGCTCTCGCGTTCTGGGTCGGCAAGCCGCTGGCCGACACCAAGCCTGCAGCACAGCCGGCCTGGCCTGCCAATCAGGAAGCATAATCGCGCTTCGGCGCTGCGCTAGCCGCGCCGGAAATGGTGGTTGCCGCAGGCGGGACAGCCGATCGATTTGAGGGCTTCGATCGTCGGCGGAATGGCGTCGGCCCCGAGCTGCCAGCGGCGCTTGCACTGGGTGCACACGTAGATCCGGACGCGCGGGTTCACTTCTGCTGTATATAATGGACCTTGCCATCTCTCGCTGGCAAAGCTCGATCCGGTCGCCGTCAGCTCATAGAGCTCGCTGGTCGATCCCAGGATCGATGCCCCGGCATAGCTGTTGAAGGCAGGGTAAAGCGCGGTCGTGGCCACGCCGATCGATGTCAGCGCCGCCTGCAGCTTGAGGCGATCGGGCGGCGAAGCGTGGCCGAACGACAGCATGCCGTAGCCCTGCCCGCGCTCGAGCAGCTCCACGCCGCGGCGCACGAACAGCGAGGCCCCGGCGATGGTGTATGGCGGGTCGGTCTCGAAGCTATCGAACGTGCCGAGGAATTCCGGGGCCATCGGCTCGCGCAGATCATGGCGCACGATCTCGAGCGGAAAGCCGGCGTCGTGGGCGGCGCGTTCGAGGAATTGGACGCGCCGCTCGTCGATTTCAAATACCACCAGCCGCTTCGGCAACTGCTTGCCGGCGAGCAAGAGGCCGAACAGGGCGATGGCGAGCGCCATCGAGTCGTCGTCGCCCAGCACCGCGACGCGGCGCCCCTCCAGCGCGCCGGATCGATAGAGCAGCGCGGCGCGGCGCACCGCGGTTTCGGCATGGCATGGCGCCTGGTCCAGCGTGACGTCGACCGGCGGCGCCACCGCAAGATGCAGCTCCATGGCGCGGACGACCTGTTCGAGTGCCGGCGAGAGCGGCGCCCGCGGCGTGAGCGGCACCTCGACGTCGAGCAAGGCGCCAAAGCCGAGCGTCTCGCGAATCCATCGCTCACCTTCCGCGGTGAAGGCGAGGCCCTGCTGGCGCATCAGCATGCCGCGCTTTTCCAGCTCGCGGCGCACGGCGGTCGCGACGGGGATCGGCAGGCGGGCTTCGCGCGCGGCATCGGCCAGCCGCCCGGACTCGTTGCGATGAACCGCGCGCACCAGCGCTTCGACTCCGGCAGCCCCTTCGCGAAGCGAGGTCGCCTCCGCGACCTCCTGCAGAATTCGATCGTCCAACCGTGCGATTCCTTGTCTGCCGTCCCAAGCGCCCAGCCGGCCTGCCCGGCGTTTGCATAGCGCGTCATACTATACTAACCCAGCGCGATGGAACGGGCCGGGACGGCACTATAAATGTTGATGACGCAAGTTCTCGCGGACGCCTATCGCTGCGAGGCATCCATCGAGGATGGCGAAGCACTGATGGCGGCTGCGCTCGCCGCAGCAGCCGCGGTTGGAGCGACCATCGTCGGTGAAACGACCGTGAAGTATGTGCCCCACGGCCTGACGGTCGCCGTGTTTCTCGCCGAGTCGCACGTGGTGCTGACCACCTGGCCCGAGCACAGGCTGCTGCTGATCGACACGCTGTTGTGCAACCCCGACATGGATCCGGATGTGGCGATCGACGAAATCGTCCGGCGCCTGTGTCCGGCTGGCGAAGTGGTCCGACATCGCGTGCGGCGGCACATCGCGGATGGACCGAACGGGACCGGCCTCAGCGATCCCCGGTGAACTGCCTCTCGTAGAAGATTTGCGTCGGCACGAAACCGACGCGCGCGAGCACGGCCTTCATCGGCTCGTTGGTCGCGCGGGTGCGGAAGACGACGCGGTCGAGTTTTTCGTTCCGACAGTAGTCGAACACGGCGTCCACCAATTTTCCCACCGTGCCGGTGCCGCGCTGCGAGGGGCTGACGAAGATGCTGTGGAAGTCGGCGTAGGACTCCTTGGTGATGAAATTCTGCCGTTTGCTGACATAGGCCCAGCCGACCACCTCGCCGCCGGCCTCGGCGACGAAGGTCGCCGCACCCCGGTCGTCGATGAGCTTCCGCACTTTCTTGATATAGAAATCGAGGTCGGTGATGGGATCGTCCGGAAACGAGATTTTTGCGATCTCCCGCTCATAGGACGCCACCGCCTCCAAATCTCCGACCTGAAGCGGCCGCAGCCGGGCCTCGGCTTTCTCTGTCATCGTCTGTCCAGCTCTGTCATTGCACCACGTGCATAGCCAATGGCCAAGTTGGCGTCTAGGAGGCGAAATTGCCGCTCCAGCGGCCTACCGCACTTCCTCGTGCGCCGCGACGGATTTCATGAACACGTCGTAGCGAACCGTCTTGCTTGTTATGGTGTGCGAGGGCTTCTTCAGACCCTCCAGCGGAGGGGCCCTGAGCGGCCATTTCAGGACGACGCGTTTACATCGCGCGGCCAATGCGGCCTGCATCAGTTCAGCGGCATCGGGATCCGCGCCCACCACTTCCTTGAGCAGGCGCATCTCCTTTTTCACCAGGGCCGTGTTCCTGCGAACGGGATGCATGGGGTCGACCAGCACGACATCCGCTTGCAGGTCCGGAAGCAACTGCCGGGCATCGCCGAAGATCAAGGTCATCCGCGCCACCACGGCAGCCAGCTCAGGACCACTCGCGCTGGCCTTCGCCAGGCTGTCCCGCAACGACGCATGCACGTCCGGCGAGCGCTCCAGCAGCGTGACCCGCGCCCCGATCGAGGCCAGCAGAAATGCATCGCGGCCGAGGCCTGCGGTGGCATCCACGACGGTCGGATTTTCGCCGCCCTTGACGCCGGCTGCCCGGACCAGCGCATGCTTGCGGAACATGCCGGTTCGAAACCGGTAACCGACGGCGCCGTCGACCAGATCAAAGATGGATTCGAATTCGTCCTGGCTCGCCGGCATCATCATGGTCGTCGCCGCTCCCGGTTACACGGAAGCGGCTGATCGAGGCCGGATTGGCCTCGTTGAAAGGGCTTCGCGAAGCAAAAGAGCCCAATCAAACCCGGGCTTCCTGCGGCACCGAAAATTGGCGATCCCGGGATGACTCGAACATCCGACCTACGGTTTAGGAAACCGCCGCTCTATCCGGCTGAGCTACGGGACCGAACGCATTCTCAGGCGTCGCAGACCTCCATAGCAGAGCCGTCTAGCCACCGGAAGCCTCCGGCAGCGCTGAAAAAGCTGGCGATTAACCGTCTATTTCTGGTCGGCGACGTGTTTCAGCACGAGGCAGGACAGCTGCGTCACGAGCGCCCGCAGGCGCGCGTTCTCCTGCAAAAGCCGGATGACGTCGGGATCGAATTCAGTATCAAAACCGTCATCATCCAAATAACGCGATGGGGGAGTATGACTGCCCTTCTTCGCCGGCGGATACACCACTGCCATGACAAAACTCCTCACAAGAGGACTCCGCCGAGTCCGAATCAACCGACATTCAAGGTGCCTTGGTTCCGCGTCGAAATTTCGGCCGTTCGATGGGGAAATTGGAGCGAGCGCGCCGACGTGCTATCCTGCGACCCAAGGCGGTTCCGATTTCTCCTTGCGCGGCAGCAGGATGTCCAGTTCAGACGATGAGACCGGCGCAAGCGAAGTTCGCGGCCGGAGAAACAAGGGCTCCCCACTCCTGGTGCTTGCCGCCGGCCTGCTGATGTTTGCGGCGGTCGTGGGAGCGGCCTTCATCCTGCTGCGGCCGACCACCTTGCGGATCGCCGTCGGGCCATCGGGAAGCAGCGACCAGCAACTGATCCAGGGACTGGCGCAGCATTTCGCGCAGGAGGGAGCCGCGGTGCGGCTTTCCGTGATCACGACCGCGGGCCCGGTGGACTCGATTGCGGTGCTGGCCGCGGGCAATGCCGATCTTGCGGTGGCGCGCACGGATGAGGAGATGCCCGACGGCACCGAATCGGTCGCCGTCCTGCGCAAGAATGTCGTCGTGCTCTGGGCCGCGAGCAACGCGCCGCCGAAGGCGCCGCGCAAGCCGGCCAAATCCAAGATCAAGGCGATCAGCGACCTGCCCGGCCATCGCGTCGGCGTGGTCGGTCGGACCAAGGTGAACGAGACGCTGCTGCGCGTGATCCTCAAGGAATCCGGCGTCGATCCGGACAAGGTCGAGGTGGCGCAATTCAACAATGACCAGGTCGGCGACATGGTGAAGGACGCCACAATCGACGCGTTCATGCTGGTCGGGCCGGTTGACAGCAAGCTCACCGCGGAGGCGATCACCGCGAGCGCGCGCGTCCGGGGCGAGCCGGTATTCCTGCCGATCGACGTTTCCGAGGCGATCGCTGCACGCCACCCGGCCTATGAATCCGAGGAAATCCCCGGCAGCTCGTTTACGACCGCGCCGGCGCGGCCCGACGACAAGATCGAGACCGTCAGCGTCAATCACCTCATCGTCGCGCCGAAATCGCTGGCGGAGACCACGGTCGGAACGCTGACCCGGCAGATCTTCGCGACCAAGCCGTCGCTCGCGCGCGAAATCCCGAGCGCGTCGAAGATCGAAAAGCCGGACACCGACAAGGACGCCGCGCTGCCCGCGCATCCCGGCGCCGCCGCCTATATCGACGGCACCGAACGCACCTTCATGGACAAGTACAGCGACTACATCTGGGGCGTGGTGCTGCTGTTCTCGGTGCTGGGCTCGGCGACCGCCGCCTTCCGCCATTTCATCCGCCGCGACGAGCGCAAGCTGAATATCCTGCATCGCGAACGGCTGGCGGCCACGATCGCGCGCGTGCGCAAGATCGGAACCATCGAGGAGCTCGACGCGCTGCAAGCCGAGGCCGACGATATTTTGCGGGAAACGCTGGATTGCTTCGACGACGGCGCGATCGAAGAATCCGATCTGGCAGCCTACAGCCTGGTGATGAATCAGTTTCACCACGCAGTTACCGACCGCCGCGCCGCGCTCGGCAGCACGCCCGTCAATCTCGGCCGCATGCGCGCGAGCTGATCAGGGCGTGACCACGCGGGGACTGCGCTCCCTCTCCCGCTTGCGGGGGAGGGCTGGGGTGGGGGCGTCTCCGCGAGTCATACAGTCCGAGTGGAGAGAATTTCCCCCACCCGCATCGCATCTTCGATGCGATGCGACCTCTCCCGCAAGCGGGAGAGGTGACGCGAAGCTGCCGATAGACCTCCGATTCAATCCGGGGGCAATTACGCCACGTTAGCCCGCGCGGACCGTCAGCAAAAACTGCTCGACTTCGCTCTTCAGGCGGCTGCTTTCGTTCGACAGCGCGCGCGCCGAGCTGTGCACCTGGCCGGCGGAAGCGCCGGTGTCGGAGGCGCCGCGGTTGACCTCGCCGATATTGCCGGTCACTTGCGCCGCGCCCTGCGCCGCCTGCTGCACATTGCGGGCGATCTCCTGGGTCGCGGCGCCCTGCGCCTGCACCGAAGCGGCAACGGTCGAGGAGATTTCCGAGATCAGGCGGATGGTGGCGCTGATTTCCTTGATGGTGCCGACCGATTGCTCGGTCGCCGACTGCATCTGCGTGATCTGGCTGCCGATCTCCTCCGTCGCCTTTGCGGTCTGGCTCGCCAGGGCCTTGACCTCGGAGGCAACCACGGCAAATCCGCGTCCCGCCTCGCCGGCACGCGCGGCCTCGATGGTGGCATTGAGCGCCAGCAGGTTGGTCTGCTCGGCCACCGCCGAGATCATCTTGACGACCTCGCCGATGCGGCCCGCCGATTGCGACAGCTCCGACATCCGTGCGTTGGTCTGTTCGGCCTGCGCGACAGCCGAAGTCGCGACCCGCTGCGATTCCTGCACCTGGCGGGAAATCTCTGACACCGAAGACACCATTTCCTCGGATGCGGATGCCGCCGACTGCACACTGGCCGAGGATTGCTCGGAGGCGGCGGCGACATTGGCCGAGAGCGAATGGGTTGCCTCGGCGGTCCGGGTCAGCCCTTCGGCCGCGATCTCGATCTCGGAGGAGGCGCTGGACACGGTTTCCACGATCTGGCCGATGGTGCGCTCAAAGCCGTCAGCCATTTCCAGCATCGCCTGGCGGCGTTCGACCTCGGCCTCTCGCTTCGCCTGTTCCTGGTCGGCGGCGAGTTTGCGGTTCTCACGCAGCTTGTCGCGGAAGATCGCGAGCGCCTCGGAGATCTTGCCGATCTCGTCGCGGCGGTCGACCTTCGCCACCTCGCGCTCGAGATCGCCCTGCGCCAGGTGCTCCATCGCCGCGACCATCTTGATCAGCGGCGCGGTCATGCGCCGGCCGAACCACAGCGCGGCGGCAATCACCAGGGCAACCGTGATCCAGATCGACCAGAACACATAATCGCGCACCTGATCGAGCTCGGCCTTGACTGCGCCAAGCCGGTCGTCGGCGGCCTTGCGCACGGCATTCAGCGCCGGCCGCAGCCGGTCGTAAATCTGCGCGAGATCGGTGGTCTCGTCGATCAGCGTGCTCTGCCCGGCCATGTAGGCGAGGAAGCTCGTCTTGTAGGTCTCGATCAGCTTGGCGATCTCGGCCTTTTCGTTGTCAGGCAGATCCGCCTTCGCCAGCGCCGTCTTGAACTCGCTCGCCCGCGTCGTCAGCTCGTCGCCATATTTCTCGTCGCCGCGCAGCATGAAATCCTTCTCATGCCGGCGCATCATCAGCATCAGGACCGCAAGCCGCGGCTGGTCGAAAGTCTTGAGCTTGGACTCCACCGAATGCACCGCGGTGCGGAGCTTGCCCTGCAAGCCGTCATTCTCGTTGAAGCCGATCAGCTTCTGGGCCGAAACCACGTTGTTGAAGCGCGTGGTGTAGCTTTTGATCACCGGGCGAAAGGACAGCGCCTGGCGCAAGGGATCGCCGTCCGGCAATTTCTCGGCGATGGCTTCGATCTGGGTGAGCCGGGCGATCGCCGTCTGTACCGTCTCCTCGTGCAGCGCGACCTTCTTTTCAGTCGGCTTCTGCATGAACTGCGTCGCGGTTTCGCGCGCCTGCAGCAGATTTTCCGACACTTTGGCCGTCAGTCCTTCCAGCGCGCCGAAGCGATCGGCCTCGTGCTGGCTGCGCTGCTCGACTTGCAGGCCAGCGAGATAGATCGCACCGACGACCACGACGCCGGCAACCCCAAGCAGCAGGATCTGCCCGCGAAGGCCGAGATGCAGGCGGCCGGCGACCTTGCCGCAGGCCTGAACGGCCTTGCCAACGAATTTCATGCGCAATGGGGTTCCCCGGCGGCTCGGCAAAATCGAACTAAAAACGATTCCCCGATCGTACCCCGGTAAGCCTGATAATTTCCTAAGCACGGCAACGGACATGTCGAGGCTGCCCGATTTTCGTACTCGATTTTTTCCGTAGTACTACCCAACGACCCACGCTGCAGTGCGAAAGGCTCTCGTTTTGCGCATGATCTCCGCGCAAACGCTACGCGTTTGTCGCGAGGGAAAACCGGTGCCCACTTTTCCGGATCAAGCGCTAGTGCCCGGCGACGCATCCGGGCAGGTCGAACAGCGCCGCGAGCCCGCACGGCGAGGTCAGCATCTTGTCGCCGTCATGGCCGACGCCCTGGACGTCCCAAACCCTGTGGTTGGGCGTGCCGCCGTCCCGCTTCGCCATGACAGCCGCATAGGAATGACCGCGCGCATAGCGATAGGAGCCTTCCGCTTCCGCCATGCAGCTCTTGTCCAGCGCAGGATGATCGGGGTTGGTGTCCTTGGTGCCGAGCAGATAGATCACCTGGCGCGCGACATAGCGCTGCTCCAGCTCGGCCGGAGACCCAGCCACATAGGGCGGCCGCGCCTCCATGCCGTATTTCCAGTTGTTGTAGCCGGCGCAAGCGGCCGCGATCTGCGGCTCCGGCCGCTCGGCGCTGAAATAGGCGTAGGACGAGGGATTGGCGACGACGTAGCGCACGCCGATCGGGTTCCTGGGCCTGGCCCTGAACGCCGGCTCGCGCGGGGCCGCGATGGCATAGCGCTGCACCACCTGACCACCGCCGGAATGTCCTGCGAAGACGACCTGCTTCAGGTTCGGAAACAGATATTTGTCGGCAAGCCGCACGAGAATCGCGTCCAACGCATCGAAGGAGCTGATGGATGTCGGGCCGAGCGCCGGCTCACCGCCCTCCCAGCCCTCCAGCGTCCAGCGCAGCGTATCCGGCGGCAAGTGCCAGCCCTCGATGTCGACCTCGGCGAGGAATTGCGGGACGATCATGATCGTCGATTTGCCGGCCTCACCAGCCGCGGCCTGCGCCGTCAGCGCCGAGCGGAAATAGACGTCGGCATTGCGCAGCCGCCCGTGCAGCACCAGCACGGCGCGGGTGATCGCGGGCTGCTGCTTTGACCAGTCGCTAGAAACGTACAGGGGCAAGGTGCCCTTGCTGCCGACCGCGATCCGGGCGTCGGCGATCACCTTCACCGGCTTCGTATGCGGCGCGGTTTCCTCTTCGGCCAAAGCCTGGCTACACATCAGCAGCAGCACGGCCGTCAGGCGCCGCAATATCTTCATCGACGCGCTCCAGTTCGCAGACAGGATATCCATCCGCTCAAAAATGAACAGCGACGCACGGGGATCGCAGCCATGCGGGTCGCGACAATTTCACTATCCGCATCAGGGCCGATCGTCTATGACGCCGGGCGAGAACCGTCCACCAGGGTCCCTCGATGATGCTGCACACTGCCCGCTTTCGACTGCTCACGGTTGCCGCCGCACTCGCGCTGCTCGCGTTTCCGGTACAGGCCCAAGTGAAGTCCGAAGTGCAGACCGATCTCTGGAGCGGCCAGCGCGCACTCGACATCATCGTGCAGCTGCTGAAATTCACGCCGCGCTCGATGGAGACGGTCGGCCATCAGCAGACCATCGACTACATCACCTCGGAGCTGAAGAAGACGAAATTCTCTGCCATCAAGACGCAGCGCTGGGTCGACCATTCCGCCGGCAGGTCGATGGCGATGACCAACATCATCGCCCGCCTCAACCCCGACAATCCGCGCCGCATGATCGTGACCACGCATTACGACAGCATCATCAAGGCCTATCGCGACGCCAAAAATCCCGAGGCGCCGATGCCCGGCGCCAACAATTCCGCCTCCGGCGTCGCGGTGCTGCTGGAAACCGCGCGTGTCATCTCGGCTCTGCCCGATCCGCCCATCGGCATCGACATGATCTTCTTCGACGGCGAGGAAGGCCCGATCTCGATGGGCGCGGGCGATCCCAATTTCAAACCGGTCGGCTCGGCCCATTTCGCCGACCGGCTTGCCGAGTTTTATCCCAAGGCCAGGCCGGAAAAGGCGGTCGATTTCGACATGGTCTGCGACCGGGATTTGCACCTCCAGCCGGAGCCGTCTTCGATCCGGTCGGCCGAGGCTGAGGTGAGGAAGTTCTGGGACATCGGCATCAAGACCGCGCCTGACGCCTTCGAGCTGACGCCGACGCGTTATTCGATCGAGGACGACCACAGCAATCTGCAAGCCGCCGGCATCCCGAGCTTCGTGGTGATCGATTTCGACTATGAGCCCTATTACAACACGCTGCAGGACACGCCCGACAAATGCTCCACGCAGAGCCTGGAAGCGGTCGGGCGGACCTTGCTGCAGTATCTTTATTTGCCGTGAGGGCCGTGAGCGTCGCTGGCTGCGTTACGGCTTGACGTAAACGGTCTCATACCCGCCGGTGTATTCTTCCTTCCAGCCTCTCTTGCCCACGAGATACCGCCTCAATGATTGATGGCCCTTCGGCCAGAGCACCGCATCGATCCGGTATTTCCTCAGCATCGTGTCCCAAACGGTCTCGTCGATGTCCTCCGAGACCAGCCTGAAATAGTCGTGCAGCAAATCATCGGGATAGGCGGTAGCTCCCCGGCCATCCACGAACAAGGGTACCGTCCCCTGAGTGCGGAAGATCAACAATCCTCCGACGTTCCAGTGATTGAGAACCCGCGCGTGCGACAAGTGCGTCTTGAGATAAAGAGCGTCCTGCTCCGAGATCATGTTGGGAAGTGCGAGAGCCGGTTTCATCTGCACGAAAGTCAGCGGCAGAGCGCAGACACCGACGACCCCGGCAGTCAACAGCGTCTTCTGGACTTCCAGAATATTCAGCTTCCGGGGCAGCAGCCGATCGATGTGAAGGGCCATGGGAACCGTCGAGAACAGAAAAAAGAAAGACATGTACCTGAATTGATAGAATCCCAGGAACAGGAAGAGCCAGGAAAGCAGCCGTGCTTCCAGAGCAACGGGAGTGGAGCGCCCGTTGCAGAGCTCAAGCGCGGCAAAGATCGAGATGTAGATGACGCCGGGAATGCACCCGGGCACACTCACGTTCTGAATATAAGGCCACCATTCGGTGATGTATTCCTGCACGAAGTGGCCCAACGTGGCCGTTACGCCGTCGTAGATGTGCCAGCCGAGAGGATTGATGAGCGTCGCGACGAGGCAAGCCACGCCCGCGAGGCCGTAGACCCTGAAATTGATCCAGTCCCGCCTGAGCAAGGCAATGCCGCCAAAAAGGCCGATGATGAGAAATCCCAGCACAAAACCGCCGTGCAGATTGGCCCAGAGCAGCATGATGGCCGGCAACAGGAAGCGCCGCGTTTTCTTCAGGCACTCTCCGTAGAAAATCACGCAGAACAGCATGGTTGCCGTGTTCGGCGAAGCCGCGAGATAGATATTCGGAGGCGTCACGAAGGAGGGGTACAGCAGGCTCGCGAAGAATACCGAAATGCAGACGGCAGCCGCTGAGGCTCCGCTGCTCAGGCAGATGGACACGAGATACCCGACGATGACCGCGCCGCAGGCAAGGACGAACAATACGAGACCGATGAAGCCCGTATATTGAAGTACCGTACTGGCGATCACGTCCCAGAGCCACGAAAGATTAAACCATTGCCGGTCTCCAAGGGTGAACGCCCATGGATCCTGGAAGGGGACACTGCCTCGCGCTCTGATCAAGTCTCCGGCGGCCAGATGCCAGCCCAGATCATAATGCTCGAGCAGGAGCGACGTGTTCGAAACGTAGTAAATACATGCGAACGAGATCAGGAAAATGTAGATTCCGGACTTCTGGAAGGTGAGCCCGATCGTCTTCGGCCCGGCATCAAGCCTGATATCGCCCCGAGCCTCCAGCGCGTCCATGAACGAGTCCCCTTGCGATCGAAGCGAGCCTGCGGGCTCTGCATGCCTTCGGGTCTGCGTGGCCAGATGCAAACCATCATCGCTTAGGGGTGGCCGGTCTAAAGTTGCGTAAAGAGTTGGTTATTCATCCGATGACGGCCCGCTGACGAGCTATTCTGGTTAACAACTTCCTAATTCGCCTGTCGGAATTACCCGGCTTTGCCCGCCCGCTGCGCCAGCAGCGCATCGAACGCGTGCTTGATGGCGCGCACATGCGGGTCCTTGTAGGGGAACGCCTCGTTGTGCTCGTGCACCAGCATCGAGGCATTGACCTCGAACACGACGAGACGACCTGCACGATCGATGGCGCAATCGATGCCGAAATAGTCCAGCGCAATGCGCTCGCGGATTTCGTTCAGCGTGTCATAATGCGCTGCGCCGAACACCGCGCCGGGATTTTCCAGGAACGCCGCTTCTTCCTGCTGCATCCAGACGTGCTGGTCCATGTCGGTGGCGTCGTGATGCAGCTTCCACTCGCTTCCGATCGCGAGATGATAGGGCAGGATTTTCTCGCCGACGAAGATGAAGCGGTATTTGCGGAAAAGGCCGTCGGCCGAGGCGTAGTCGATATATTCGATCAGGTAATGGTCGCCCTCGCGCGATCCGAGGAAGCCGGAAAGCGCCGCGACATCCTCGATCTTCTCGAAATCGTCGCCGCCATGGGTGCCGGCGGGCCGCGCCAGCAGCGGGAAGGCGAACGGCAGCCTTGCCGTGAGCGCCGCGACCGAGACGTCGCTGCCCGCATTGATGCGCAAAATCTTGGGGACGCGGCAGCCCGCAATGCCCGGCAGCAGATCCGCGACCTCGTCGCGCGTGGTGCGCCTGATCCTGTCGGGGTCATTGATGACGGGCTTGCCGAGTCTCGCGACGAGATCGGCCGCCACCGGCAGCACCGTCTCCGCCTGGTCCGCATCCGAGATCAGATTGACGACGAGATCGAAAGCGCCCAGCGCCGAGACATCGGGCCGGAAGGAATTGAGCAGCGCCAGCGTGTCGGTATCGTAGCAGGCATCCTTGAACAGGTATTCGGCCGGCGTGTTGCCGGCGAACGGCGCATAAAGCGCGAGCACGCGAAAATCCGCCGGCGACTTGATCGCACGCTTGCGGATCAGGGGCTGGATTTGCGCGGCCGCCGCATAGGCCGCCTGTGCGGCGCCGACATCGCCAAACCTCTGCTGGATGCCGCCGATCCAGTACAGGCTGTCGGCATCGCGCGGATTGAGCACGACGGCCTGGTCAAAATGCGCGAGTGCTGCTTCGACCTCGTTCAGGGCGAAGCTGACCTTGCCGAGGTGATGGTGGACATAGGCGTCCTGCGGCCGCTCCTCGACCAGCTCCGAGAGCAGCGCCTTGGCGACGACCAGCTGTCCGGTCGCCATCAGCGCCTGCACCAGGTTGGTGCGTGTCGGCCAATGCGTCGCATTGGTCTTCAGCGCCTGGAGATACAGCGCGATCGCGCCCTCGGGGCTGCCGCTCTGCATCTGCACATTGCCGAGATTGCACCAGCAGGCCGTGAGATGCGGGGCAATACGCAGCGCCGCGGTATAGTTCATGCCGGCGAGCGCAAGCTCGCCGCGGACCATGTAGGCATTGCCGAGCTTGGCATGCAGCTCGGCCCTGGTGGTCAGGGCGAGAGTGCCGGCCGCATCAACGCCGGCGGCATCCAGCCCGCTCTTGTAGGACGATATCGCCTCCTCGATCCGCCCGCGGACATGGTGCTCCTGGCCCTGCAGAAGATGCTGCACCATGGCCAGGTGGACGATTTCATCGGTTGAGGCGGGGGTGGCTTGGGCGCTGGTCACAAAATCACTCATCGCAAGGATCGCTTAACCTTGCCGATCACTGGTAAACAAAATCTTTCCAAGGCGGCACCCGCGAGACCTGGCGTCGCTAAATCTTCCGTAATGCCGGCCAGGGCGGCAGCGAGAGCGAATCAGCCGGCCATGGTGTAAGGCCTGAGGCCGTGAACCTACGGACTTGCGCATGAAGGCCAAGGGGAATGCCGGGAGGAAGGCCAAGCTCATGGCTGCCCGGCCCAAAGCTCGCCCGCGCGACGGCGGCTGGGCGCCGCGGCTGGCGCAGGAAGCGAGGCTAGCCCGGCTCGACGCGCTTCTGGCAGGGCAAGCCGGGGCGGAGGACATCAATCTCGAGGTCGGGCGCGCGGTGCTGCTCGGTGCGCTGAACCGGCATCAGGACGCGCAACAGGCCTTTGTCGCGATCCTGCGCAAGGCGCCGACGCATTTCAGCGCGCTCAACGAACTCGGCACCTTGCTCACCAACATGGGCGCGATCGAAGCCGCCTGCCGGGTCTATGCCGAGGCGATCCTGCACCATCCGGATAATCCGCTGGCGCGGGTGAACCTCGCGAACCTGCTGCTGCGCGCCAACCGCACCAAGGAGGCGCGCGAACATTACGAACGCGCGCTTGCGGTCGATCCCGATCATGCGCCCGCGCATCAGGGGCTCGGCGCGGTGCTGGCCGATCTCGGCGACCGCGAGGGCGCGCGCGAGCATTTCAGACAGGGCTTTCGCGGGCACGCCGTCTCGACCCTGCCCTATCGCGGCGACAAGCCGCCGATCCGATTGCTGCAGCTGGTTTCCTCCGGCGGCGGCAATATCCCGAGCGGCCTGTTCCTCGACGACACCCGCTTCCTCACCTCGGTCGTCGTCGCCGATCACCTCGATCCCCTGACGCCACTGCCGCCGCATCAGATCATCTTCAATGCCATCGGCGATGCCGATCTGTGCGAGGCGGCGCTCGAAGCCGCGACGCGGATCGCCGCCGGCGCCGGGGTGGGCGTGATCAACGATCCCCGCGCGGTGATGAAGACAGGCCGCATCGGCAATGCCGAACGCCTTCGCGGCATGGCGGGCGTGCGAACCGCACGCACGATGGCGATGGCGCGCGACATTCTTGCAGGTCCCGACGGCGCCGGCGCGCTCGCTGCGCGCGGCTTCTCGTTTCCGCTGCTGTTGCGCTCACCCGGCTATCACACCGGACGGAATTTCGTACTGGTCGAAACCGCCGCCGATCTCGCTGCAGCCGCGGCCGATCTCCCGGGCGAAGAGTTACTGGCGATCGAATATCTCGATGCCCGCGGCCGAGACGGCAAGGCACGGAAATTCCGCGTGATGATGATCGACGGAAAACTCTATCCGTTGCATCTCGCGATCTCGCGAGAGTGGAAGGTGCATTACTTCACCTCCGACATGGCGGACGAACCCGGTCATCGCGCGGAAGAAGCCGGATTTCTGGAGGACATGCCTGCCGTGCTTGGCGCCAGGGCGATGTGCGCGCTGACGGCGATCCAGGCCGCGCTCGGCCTCGATTACGCCGGCATCGATTTCGCCCTCGCCGATGACGGCGATCTCCTGCTGTTCGAAGCCAACGCCACCATGGTGATCGCCAAGCCCAATGATGATCCGCGCTGGGCCTACCGCCGCGGCGCAATCGACCGGGTGCTGGAAGCCGTTGCCGCCATGCTCGTGCAAAGGTCGCAGCCGGCTTGCCGCGACGGGGGCGAATAGCTCATGATCGCGTGAGGGGAAATCCGAGGGCAGATCATGGCAAAGCCTGCACCCGTAACGCTGCATCGATACACAAATCTCGTATCCGCGATCCATATCCTTCGAACCAGGTCCATCACGCTTCTGAATCCGGCCACGTGGGACGACCGCAACGACGCCTATTTCATGGCGGAGTACAAGCGCAAGGTCGACGCCAAGACCATCCTGGCGCTATGTTTCGCCGAGAGAAGGGAAAGCTACCACCATTGGCGGGTTTTCTCTCCCGGCACCGACGGCGTCCGCATCGAGTTCGACAAGGAAAAGCTGCTGTCGGCGTTTCAGCGTGACCCGCAGACCAGGACGGGCAGCATGACCTACAGCAAGATCGGCGACATCAAGCGTTTGAAGTCCTTGGGCATCGACCGTCTGCCGTTCCTCAAGCGGGAGCCTTACAAGGACGAAGGCGAGTTTCGCGTCGTCTATGTCGATGAAGCCGAGATACTCGAGTTCAAGGACTATCCGATCGAACTGTCATGGATTCGCCGGATCACGTTGAGCCCGTGGATCAACAAGGCGCTGTTCGAGTCGGTGAAGCAGATATTGCGCTCGATCGAAGACTGTTCGCGTATCCAGATCAGCCGATCGACGCTGATCGAGAATGAGCAATGGCGGCATCTCGCCTCCGGCGCATCCTGAGCGGCCCGGCGCCGGCGGCGCCGAAACATCCGGCCAATAAGCACGTCACGACGATCAGGGTTCCCGGCTGTCCATGACGGTAAGTCACGACATCACCTCCGTATTTCCAACAAGCCGACCCTGGCATGTTGGTCGGAGGCGGTGTGGGCCGGGTTCGACCCGGCCAAAACAGCGCGGCACGTCAAGCAAAAAGGGGCAATCCACACCCCCAAATTGCGCGGTCCGGGATGCCACCCCGCCGCAAAATGGTAACAATTCCTCGCAAATGTGGCGACGCGCTTTGGGGAACGTCGGGCGCGCCTTGGGGAATATCGTCTGTGATGGGTTCGCGTATCGCCGCGTTGGTCGTGGCCGGATTCGCAAGTGTTATGGTGCTGCACCTTTCGCGCGCTTCCGCGCAATGGTGGAACCGTGCGCCTGCCGATTTCGAGGACTGCGCCGAGGCCGCCGGGAAGTCGGCAACCAAGGAAGAGAAGACGGCGGCGCTGGCCGAATGCAATGCCAAGTTCGCCGGACGCCGCAAACCCGGCGGCGGCTACACTTATTATGATTTCATGCAGGACCGCAGTTTCGACATCGCCGGTCCCAATCCGACGCCGGAAGAGCAACGGCATATCGACGAGCAATACACCGTCTATCTGGAAAACCAGCGGCGCAGCAGCATCGCCGCCGCCTTTGTCAAGCAGCAGCAAATGAAGCTGGAACAGGCTTCGCTGCGGTCCGACACTCCCTCCACCGAGAAAATTCCGATCCCGCAGGCGCGCCCGAAACAGGCGGGGCGAGGCCCCAACAACTGCCCGCAGCACAATTTCTCCTGCGAATGGCCGAAGTTGTCGGACAGCCTCAGCGAGTTGAAGCGGCTGTTCAATTCCAACGCGTCGAGCAAGGGCAAGAAAAGCTAGAGCAAAGCTAGTGCTTGGGCTTGGAATGATGCCTCGGCGGCGTCACGGGCGGGACCATTGTCGACGAGGGTGTCGACGCCGCCTTGCGGCTCTCCTGCAACCGCGCGTCATAACCGGGCGACGGCGTCACTGTGGGCGGCACGGCGAGAGCCGGCGCGATCGAGCCGAGCACGACCAGGGCCGCGGCGGCGGAAGCTGTACATAGCCGGTTCATCTTGCTTCTCCTATGAGAGCTGCGGTGACATCATCGCGCAGATCGCAGCCTTTTTCAGCTAATTCAAGGCTTCCTTGGTGGTGTACCAGCGCGCGCGTGCCTTGTAACCGTCATGACGGGCCGATATCTTTCGGCGGTGGGGCAAGAGGAGGCGACCATGGGTTTACTTGACGTCATCAATGGCATGCAGCACGGCCCCCACGGCTCGAGCACGCCGAGTTCGCAGTCCTCCGGCGGGATGTCGCCGATGACCATGGCGATCCTCGGCCTGATCGCCTGGAAGGCCTTCAAGCATATCACTGCGAGTTCGCCCGGCGCGACACCGCCGACGGCGCCTGCACCCGCCCCTGCAGGCGGCGGCATGGCTGGTGGAATGGGCGGCGGTCTTGGTGACGTGCTGAAGGGACCGCTGGGCGGCCTGCTCGGCGGCGCGGCCGCCGGCAGCGTGATCTCCGGCGGGCTCGGCGACCTGCTCAAGCAGCTGCAGCAGGGCGGCCATGGCGATACCGCCAATTCCTGGGTCGGCACGGGTACGAACAAGGCGATCTCGCCCAATGATCTCGCGAGCGCCCTTGGCGCCGACCAGATCAATTCACTGGCCTCGCAAAGCGGCATGTCGCGCGACGATTTGCTGAGCGGCCTCAGCAAATATTTGCCGCAGGTGATCGACCATCTGACGCCGGACGGGCGGTTGCCGAACGCGGACGAGGTGTCGGGCCGGCTCTGATTTTCATTTTGTCTGAGGGGAAAGGAAGATCACCATGAGCATGGGCGGCTTACTCTGGATCATCATCGTCGGCTTCATCGCCGGCATCATCGCGCGCTTGCTGTCGCCGGGGCCGAACAACCCCAGCGGCTTCATCCTGACCACTCTGCTCGGCATCGTCGGCGCGTTCCTGGCAACCTGGATCGGCCAGGCCATCGGCCACTACGGCCCGGACCAGGGCGCGGGCTTCATCATGGCGACCATCGGCGCACTGGTGGTGCTGTTCATCTGGAACAGGCTCGTCGCCAGCGGCGTGGTGAAGGATTTCAACCGCTGACGCGCGAAAGCGCGTCATCCCGGGGCGCGCCTTGGCGCGAACCCGGGATCTCGAGTTTCCGGGTTCGGTGCTGTCGCACCGCCCCGGAATGACAGCAACTACGGAAGCAGATGCATCCCCGCGTCCATGCGCAAGAGTTCGCCGGTCATGTTGCTGGACGCCGGTGACGCAAGATAGCACACGGCTTGCGCGATATCGTCCGCCGATGACGCGACCTTGAGCGGCACCCGCGCGACGACGGAATCGCGCACTGCCTTGGCGCCGGCTTCACCGCGGCCCTTGGTGAACCAGGGCGTGTCGATATAGCCCGGACATACCGTGTTGACGCGAATGAGCGGCGCCAGCGCGCGCGCCAGGGACAGCGTCATCGTATTGAGCGCGCCCTTGCTCGCGGCATAGGCCACCGACGAGCCGCCGCCCATGATGCCGGCAACCGAGGAGATGTTCACCACCGCACCCGGCCGGCCGGAGGCCTTGGCGCCGGCTTCCAGCAGCGCGCGCGCGGCGCGGACCATCTGGTACGGCCCGATCGTGTTCACGGCAAAGATGCGCTGAAAATCTTCGGCCGAAAGCTCGTCGAGCTTGTCATGGGCAACATGCTTGGTCACACCGGCATTGTTGATCAGCGCGTCGAGCTTGCCCCAGGGCGCGGCAGCCGCGACGATCTTCCGGCAATCCTCGTCGCGCGCGACGTCGCCCTGCACCACCAGGACCTCGGGGGACCCTGCCTTGCGGCAGGCTTCGGCGGTCGCTTCCGCCTCGTTCTTGCTGCTGGAATAGTTGATCACGAGGCGCGCGCCGCCCCTGGCCAGAATACCGGCGGTCGCAGCTCCCAGGCCCGACGCCGAACCGGTCACGATCACGCACAAGCCATCCTTCGACATCCGTTTCCTCTTGTTGTTTGCAGCCTCTCATCTTCGGCTGGCGATCTAACATACCAATGGGCGGAATGGGAAACTCCGTTGCGCGGAATTGCCCCTCTCATGCCAGCCCCGCAGGCGCGCATACCGCATCCCGGCTTGTCAGGGGGGTAGCTTTTCCCCATCATCGGGCGCAAGAAAAGGTGCAGGCCGAGCCGGATGCGCCGGGTAATCATGGTCTCGCCAACCAAAAAAGAGGAACGCCGTGTCGGAGAGTGAGAACATCGTCGTCGAGACCGCAGAGAAAATCTTTGCCGATCTCGCCGATGCGCAAACCATCAACCACGACAAGGAAGGCAAGTGGAAAGTGCCGCTCTGGAAGGCGCTGACGGAAGCCGGCTTGCCGCTGTCGTGGGTGGGCGAGGATTGCGGCGGGTCCGGCGCGAGCCTTGCCGAAGGCTTTGGCGTCGTCGGCGCGGCCGGGCGGCATGCGATCGCGGTGCCGCTGGCGGAAACCATGCTGGCCGGATGGCTGCTGGCGCAGGCGAAAATCCCCTCACCCGAAGGCGAGATGACGGTGGCGCCCGCAAGCCCGAAGGACCGCATCACCCTCAACGCCGACGGCACCTTGTCCGGCCGCGCCCGCGGCGTGCCTTTCGCCAAGGCTGCAAAGCACATCGCGGTGCTCGCGCAAGGCGCCAATGGCGCCTCAATCGCGCTGGTCGGCGCTGGCGCGTTGCGCATCGAAGCAGGCCTCAATCTCGCCAACGACAACAGCGACATCGTGAGCTTCGACAAGGTCGCGCCGACGATCGTCAAGCCCGCACCAAAAGGCTTTGACCAGAATGCGCTGATGCTGATGGGCGGCGTGGTGCGTAGCTTGCAGATCGCGGGCGCGCTGGAATCGATGCTCGACATCAGCGTACGCTATTCCAACGAGCGCGTCGCCTTCGAGAAGAAGATCTCGAAATTCCAGGCGGTGCAGCACAATCTCGCGAAACTTGCCGGCGAATCCGCAGCGGCGCTGGCGGCGGCGACTTCGGCGGCCGACACCATCGTCAACAATTCCGACTTCGGCGACGATGCGGTCTTCCTCGAAGCCGTCGCCGCCAAAATCCGTTGCTCGGAGGCCGCCGAAAAGGGCGGCGCCATCGCCCATCAGGTGCATGGCGCGATCGGCTTCACCATCGAGCACATCCTGCACCGCTACACCCTGCGCGCGCTGTCCTGGCGCGACGATTTCGGCTCCGAGAGTTTTTGGGCGGTCAAGCTCGGCGAGCGCGTCGCCGCGCGCGGCGCCGATGAATTGTGGCCGCTGGTCGCCTCGCGCTGAGCCCCGAATCAAGAGACGAGAAAAACACCATGACCGCAGCCCTTCGTTTCGATCCGATCCGCCTGCCGGAGAAATGCGAGCAGCTCCGCAAGGAAGTACGCGCCTTCCTCGCCGAGGAAACCGCCGCCGGCACCTTCTCGCCGTTCAAGCCGAACCGCGAGGACACCGACGTGCCTGAGTTTTCGCGCAAGGTCGGCGAGCGCGGCTGGATCGGCATGACCTGGCCGAAGAAATATGGCGGCCATGAGCGCTCGTTTCTCGAGCGCTATGTCGTCACCGAGGAAATGCGCGTCGCCAACGCGCCGACCCGCCGCTTCTTCGTCGCCGACCGCCAGAGCGGCCCGATCCTACTGAAATACGCGCCCGAGCACATCAAGATGGACATCCTGCCGCGCATCTGCCGCGGCGAGGTCTGCTTTGCCATCGGCATGAGCGAGCCGAACTCCGGCTCCGATCTGTTCGCGGCGAAAACCCGCGCGATCAAGACCGACGGCGGTTATCTCATCAACGGCACGAAAATCTGGACCTCGTCGGCGCATATCGCCGACTACATGATCGCGATCTTCCGCACCTCGCCGCCGACAAAAGAGAACCGCCGCCACGGCCTGACCCAGTTCCTGGTCAAGATGAAACAGCCGGGCATCCAGGTGAACCCGATTGGCCAGATCACCGGCCAGTTCGAGTTCAACGAGGTCGTGTTCACCGACCATTTCGTGCCTGACGATCATGTGCTGGGCGAGATCGACGGCGCCTGGAAGCAGGCGACGAGCGAACTGGCCTATGAGCGTTCCGGCCCCGAACGCTTCCTCGAAACCTACTACGTGCTCACCGAGCTGGTGCGCGCGGTCGGCACCAAGCCCGACGTGCGCGCGGCCGAAGGCATCGGCCGGCTGGTGGCCCAGGTGCATACCATGCGCCGCATGTCGGTGTCGGTGGCGGGCATGCTGCAGGCCGGCAAGGAGCCGGTGGTGGAAGCTTCCATCGTGAAAGACATCGGCACGGTGTGGGAGCAGCAGCTGCCGCACCGCGTCCGCGATCTCGCCGCCTTTGTCGAGGAAGAGGCGACCAACCGCGAGACGCTGGAGAAGCAACTGTCGTTCGCGATCAAGACCGCGCCGAAACTCACCATCCAGGGCGGCACCACCGAAGTCCTGCGCGGGATCATCGCGCGCGGGCTTGGCTTGCGCTAATTCAACGAGGACATCATGAGCAAATACACCGATATCGGCGTCGAGAAGCACGGTCACGTCGGCCTGATCGAAATCCGCAAGCCGCCGCTGAACTTCTTCGACGTCTCGCTGATCAACCAGATCGCGGACGCGCTGGAGGATTTCGACCGCGACATCGAAATCCGCGCCTCCGTGCTCGCTGCCCAGGGCAAGGCCTTTTGCGCCGGCGCCAATTTCGGCGACCCCGCGCGGCAGGAGCAGGAGAAGCGCTCCGAGACCGATCCGGCCTCGAACCTGCCGATCAACCATCTCTATGTGCAGGCCGTGCGCATCTTCCGCAACAAGAAGCCGATCGTCGCAGCCGTGCACGGTGCCGCCATCGGCGGCGGCCTCGGGCTTGCGGTATCGGCGGATTTCCGCGTGACCTGTCCGGAAGCACGCTTCGCGGCTAACTTCACCAAGCTCGGCTTCCATCCGGGCTTCGGCCTGACCGCGACGCTGCCCGATCTGGTTGGCAAGAACAATGCGGAACTGATTTTCTACACCAGCCGCCGCGTCACCGGCGAAGACGCGACCCGGATGGGCCTTGCGAATATCTGCGTGCCGCAGGACCAGGTGCGTGCGGAGGCCATGAAGCTCGCGCAGGAGATCGCCGAGTGCTCGCCGCTCGGCCTGATCTCGACCCGCGCCACCATGCGCGGCAACCTCGCCGACCGTGTGCTGGCCGCGACCAACCACGAGCTGGTCGAGCAAAACAAGCTGCGGGCGACGGAAGACTTCAAGGAAGGCGTGAAGGCGACCGCCGAACGCCGCGTCGCCAATTTCAAGGGGCGGTAAGCCTCTTCCCTTCTCCCCTTGTGGGAGAAGGTGGCGCGGATGAAATCCGCGCCGGATGAGGGGTTCTCTCCGCGGAGACAGACCCCTCACCCGTCTCAATCGTGCTTCGCACGATTGATCCACCCTCTCCCACAAGGGGAGAGGGTGCAGCGAGTACGCCGCGCGCGTTCGTTCTATTTTCGCGGCACCACCAGCGCATCCACGATCGTCACGCCCTGCCCCTCGCCGTGTACCAGCACCGGATTGAGCTCCATCTCCACCACCTGATCCTTCAGCCGCGCAGCCAGCACCGACACCTCCGCAATCAGCTTCGACAGCGCTCCGACGTCGGCCTTCGCCGCGCCGCGAAAGCCGTGCAGCAGTGGCGCGGCTTTCAGCTCGTTCAGCATCGCCGCCGCCTCATCCGCACCGACCGGCGCGGGGCGATAGATCACGTCGCGGAACAGCTCGGTGGTGATGCCGCCGAGGCCCACCATCACCATCGGCCCAAAAGTCGCGTCGAGCAGCGTGCCGATGATGATCTCGACGCCCTTCTTCGCCATCGGGCTCACCAGCACGCCCTGAATCGCCGCATGCGGCCGATGCTTCTGCGCGCTTTCGAGCAGGTCGCGATACGACGAAAACGCCTCGCCCTTGGTGGCGATGCCGACGCGGACGCCGCCGACCTCGCTCTTATGGGCGATGTCGGGCGACTGGATCTTCATCACCATCGGGAAGCCAACGCGCGCGATCGCCGCATCGAGTGCGTCGCGCCCGGCCACCAGCACCTCGTCCGGCAGCGCTATGCCGGCCTCGCGCAGCAGCGCCTTGCTGTCGGCCTCCGACAGCTTTGGTGCCGTCAGATGCGCCGAGAGATCGCGCGCCGGCAGGCTCGCGTCATCCGCGGTCGGCGCCAGCTTGAATCTCGAATATTCCAGCAGCCGCCGCATCGCGACACCCGCATGGGTCAGGCCCGACAGCA
Source organism: uncultured Alphaproteobacteria bacterium (assembly GCA_963802585.1). Lineage (GTDB taxonomy): Bacteria > Pseudomonadota > Alphaproteobacteria > Rhizobiales > Xanthobacteraceae > Bradyrhizobium. The sequence continues at coordinate 113,171 of CAWDJS010000010.1, forward strand.
CCACCACGCCGGATTTCGCCAGCTCCCGCCGCGCGAAGTCGGACGGCAGCGTGTAGGAGTAGAACACGACCGGCTTGTTCTGCGCCGCGATGATCGGCTTCAGCTCGGCTTCCTTGAACCACATCCGCGTCTCGCTCGAGAGCGACAGCACCACCAGCATCGCGTCAACCTCATCGGACGCATCGAACAGCTCGATGCTCTTCTGCAAGCCCCCGCTGGAAACGCCCTGCGCGGTGACATCGACGGGATTGCCGGCCGCACCATAGGACGGCATCCATTGCTTGATCTTCGCCTGAATGCCCGCGGATAACGCCGGCACCTGCAGGCCCTGCATCGACACCGTATCCGCGCCCCAGATGCCGCCGCCGCCGGACACGGTCAGCACCGCGACGCGATCACCCTTCGGCAGCGGATTGCCCGCGAACACCGCGGCGATGGTGACGGCCTCGTCGAGATCGTTGGAGACGATGAAGCCGTATTTGGCGAACACGGCGTCATAGGCCGCCGACCAGCCCGCCATGCTCGCGGTGTGCGAGGCGGCGGCGCGCACCCCAGCGCCGGAGCGGCCGACCTTGGTGACGATGACGGGCTTGCCGACCTCGGCCGCGCGTTTGGCGGCGGCCATGAATTTGTCGACGTCGCGGATGCCCTCGATGAACAGCAGGATCACGTCGGTCGAGGCGTCCTGCACCATGTATTCGAGAAACTCGCCGGCGCCGAGATCGCTCTCATTGCCGGCGCTGACGCAATAGCTGATCGCAACCCCGAGTGCCTTGGCGCGGTGCTTGATGGCAAAGCCGATGCCGCCGGACTGCGCGACCACGGCGATGCGCTTTTTGGTGGCGACCAGCGGCACATGGCCGGGCTTGACGTCGACGGTGGGACTGAAGGTCGCCGCGACCTTCTGCACCTCGCTCATGAAACCTTCGGCATTCGGGCCGGAAATGCGCATGCCAGTACGCCCAGCGATCTCGACGATCTTGTCCTGCATCGCGGCGGAATCGCCGCCCTCCTCGGCAAAACCGGAGGAAATGATTACCGCGTTCCCCACGCCGACCGCGGCGCATTCCTCCAGCGCGCCGACCACGGCGCGCGCGGGAATGATGACGACGGCGAGATCGATCGGCGCACCGACCTCGGCGATGGTCTTGTAGCATTTCAGCCCGTCGATATCGCCGTAGTTCGGATTGATCGGGTAGATTTTTCCCGGATATTCGTTCTTGCGCAGCATCGACAACAGGCGGCCCGGAATTTTCTCCTGGTCGCGCGAGGCGCCGATCAGGGCGATGCTTTCAGGCGCAAAGAAACTGTCGAGCGGATGCGGCATGCGGGGTGGTCCTTTTCTTGTTATTAGCCCGTCGCTATCGGGTTGACGCGGCATGTAGGATGGGCAAAGCGAAGCGTGCCCACCGTCTGGCCGTCAAGCGGGATGATGCGTGGTGGGCACGGCGCAAGTGCGCCTTGGCCCACCCTACGATCCGGCAATATCGCCATTCACGCCGCAAGACGGAAATTGACCCCGCCGATGAAAAACTCGTTCCCTGACACTTTGTAGCCCCGCGCCTTCGCAGCGTCGCAAACCTTGGCCACATCCCCCACACGGAAATCGAGCCCGCTCATGATTTCGTCGGCGCCCTTCACGAAGCGGAACGTGCTGTTCGGCAGCTTCAGCTCGGCCGCACCGTCCGCACCCCGGCTGACACCAACCCCGATGATCCTGCCCCAATGCTCGGCCAGCCCAGCCGGTTCGGGGCTCTGCATCTCGACACCGGTCAACGCCAAGGTCACGTCCTTGCGGATGTGTTTCTGCCAGTCTGGCCCCGCCGGCGGATAGGTGCCGAGCACGTCGTCGCTGCCGTCGGTATGGTTGAACTCGATGAAGGCGGCCCGGCAATCGCGTGGATGCAGTTGCACGCCGAGATAAGGCGCGTGGGTGATGCGGTTCGCGGTACGCACGCCCATCGCGTTGGCGCGCTGGCCGTAAGCGTCGGGATCGTCGCAGCAGAAGATTGCCATATAGCCGCCGCGGCCGCCGCTCTTCTCGACGAAACGGCCCGCCGCCGTGCCGTCGCGGAACGGCGCGACCATTTCCAGGAGGATGGTGTCGACCGGGAGCAGCGCATTGACGAGGCCGTATTTCTCGACGTTACCGTCGCGGTAACAGACCTCGAGCCCCATGATGGCGGCGATGTCGGGGATCGCCGGCTCGAGATGCGGCGCGACCAGACAGATCTGCCGCAGCCGCATGTAGGGTGCCATGGTCAATGTCCCTGGAAGGCGGGCTTGCGCTTCTCGACGAAAGCCTTTGCCGCTTCCTTGTGGTCGGCGGTTTCGCCGGCGCGCGAATGGTGGATCGCCTCGCCGTCGAAGCAGGCTTCCAGCGACATCGTCTCGGCGTTGTTGATGTTGCGCTTGATATAGCCGAGCGCAATCGACGGTCCCTGCGCCAGCGATAGTGCGAGTTCATGCGCGGCGGCCTCACACTCCGCATCGGGAACGACCCTAGTCACCATGCCCAGATCGAACGCCTCCTTTGCCGTCAGCACCGGCGACAACAAATAGAGCTCACGGGCCTTGGCGCTGCCGAGCATCTTGGTCAGGAAATAGGTGCCGCCGTAGTCGCCGGAAAAGCCGACCTTGGCAAAGGCGGTGGTGATCTTGCAGGACTCGCTCGCCACGCGCAGGTCGCAGGAGAGCGCGATCGAAAGCCCGGCGCCGGCCGCCGCGCCATCGAGCTGCGCCACGACGGGCTTCTGCATCTGGTGCAGGATGCGCGACACTTCCATGCCCTTGCGCAGAGTGACCTGTTTTTCCTCGAACGACATCGGCGCGCGCCCCGCCGCCATCGACTTGACGTCGCCGCCGACACAGAAGGTGCCGCCGGCTCCCTTGAGCAGCACCGCGCGAACCTCGGGATCCTCGGCCGCGCGCCGCGCGGCGTCGACCAGCCCGCGCGTCATGTCGGGGCTGAGCGCGTTGCGGCGGTCGGGGCGGTTCATGGTGATGGTGAGGAGGCCCTTGTCGAGGTTTTGGAGGACCATTTCGTTGGATGTCATGGGTTGTTGCTTTCTTTGTTGTTGGTTCAAACCATTTCCACTGTCATTGCGAGCGAAAGCGAAGCAATCCATGCCTCGACGCGGGGAAAGATGGATTGCTTCGTCGCTTCGCTCCTCGCAATGACGGTGGCTATTTCTTAACGAGCGGACACCGCGACGCCTCCAGCGACTGGAACGCCTCGTTGCCGGGCACGGTGGCGAGCAGCTTGTAATCGTCCCAGCGGCCTTTCGATTCCGACGGCTTCTTCACCTCGAACAAATACATGTCGTGCACCATGCGGCCGTCCTCGCGGATCTTGCCGTTCCTGGCGAACATGTCGTTGATCGGGGTCTCCTTCATCACCTTCATGACCGCGGCGGCATCGGTGGTGCCGGCCGCCTTCACCGCCTGCAGATAATGCGTGACGGAGGAGTAGACGCCGGCCTGCGCCGAGGTCGGCACGCGCTTGACGCGCTCCATGAAGCGTTTTGAAAATGCGCGGCTGTCGTCATTGAGGTCCCAGTAGAAGGCTTCCGCCAGCAAGAGCCCCTGCGCGGTTTCGAGGCCGACGCTGTCGATGTCGGTGACGAAGGCGAGCAGCGGCGAGATTTTCTGGCCGCCCTTGACGATGCCGAACTCGGCGGCCTGCTTGATGGCGTTGATGGTGTCGCCGCCGGCATTGGCGAGCCCGATCACCTTGGCCTTGGAGGCCTGCGCCTGCAGCAGGAAGGACGAGAAGTCCGAGGTGTTGAGCGGATGCCGCACGCTGCCCAGCACCTTGCCGCCGCTCTTCAGCACCACATTGGTGGTGTCCTTTTCAAGATCCTGGCCGAAAGCGTAATCGGCCGTCAGGAAGAACCAGGTGTCGAGCCCGCTTTTCACGGCGGCGAGCCCGGTCACATTGGCCTGCGCGAACGTATCGAACACATAGTGCACGGTGAAGGGGCCGCAGGCCTCGTTGGAGAGCCGGATCGAGCCGGGGCCGTTGAACATGATGATCTTGCCGCGCGCCTTGGCGATCTCGCCGGCGGCGAGCGCGGTGGCGGAGGCCGCAACGTCGTAGATCATCTCGACGCCCTGGTTGTCGATCATGTCGCGGGCGATGTTGGCGGCGAGATCGGCCTTGTTGAGATGGTCGCTCGCGATCACCTCGATCTTGCGGCCGAGCACCTCGCCGCCAAAGTCTTCCGCCGCCATCTTCGCGGCCTCGAGACTGCCGGCGCCGGTGATGTCGGCGTAAAGGCTCGACATGTCCAGGATGCCGCCGATCTTGAGCGGCGGCTTGCTCTCTTGTGCCAGCGCCGCCGTGGCGCTGAGCGCCACCAGCGCGGCGGCAGCGCCCATCAAAATCCGCTTCATCAAAATCCTCCCGTGATAACGCGCCGCATCGCGGCTTGATTGGGCGCGATCATGCCGCATGCCTCCGGCAGCGGCAAGCTGAGCGGAACATCGGTGAACGCGCGGGTTTTCCGCTCAACGGAATGGGGCAGGTCGCGTGTCCCGCGGCACCGGACGGACCGAGGTCCGCCGGCATCGCCAAATTCAGTTGTTGCCTGACAGCGGCGCTGCTTGTTGTGGCTTCTGGTCGTCGATGCGCTTGGCCTCGGCGACGTCGACAAAGGCGCGTTTCAGATCACCCATCCGACGGAAGACAATTGCCCGATCGATATACGCGTCAGCGAAATTCGGATCGAGATTGATCGCCAGGTCAAAATCGACGAGCGCAAGCGACAAATCTCCGCCGCGATAGGCCAGGCCGCCCCGCTCCCGATAGTATCTGGCGTCCTTTACTCCGACGTCGGACGTCGCTGGAACGGCGCCCGGGTCGCCCGCGGCTGCCACGGCGACCGGCGCCGCGGTCTCCCTGACCGCATCAGGAGCTTTCGGCTCGTTGGAGACCGGGGTGTCATCAAGCTTGTTGTGTTCGCCGGCTCGGGCGATTGTATCGGATGGCTGCGCCGGCGTCGCAGCGGTCAGCGACGAGGCTCGTGCGGATATTTCCTCTACTTGTGTCGAAGCCTGCGTCGAAGCGATGCGCGTCCTCGAAAAGTTCTGGATCAGCAGGAATGCTCCGATGGCCACGAACGCGATCACCGTGCTTGAGACGGCGTGCGGGAGCAGGCCACGAAATTCGGAGAAGATGGCGCGCTTCGAATTGGGAGTTCGCTGCCGCCGTGCCTTGGCAAGAGACGCGTCGTAGGTCGCTCGCTGCGCTTCGTCCTGGAGAATCGCATGGGCGCGGGCGATCCGCCTGAAACGTTGCGCAGCATCGGAATCGCCCGGATTGTTGTCGGGATGGTTGGCCTTCGCGGCTTTGCGGAATGCCCGCCTGAGGCCGTCAGCATCATCTTCAGGAAGCGCTTCGAGCAATTCGTAAAGCGTTGGCACGATGTCCCTCGCAATTATGACTTCAGAAAAATCCCCCCTTTTTCGGCAATTCCCACGCGTCTAAGAATATAATCCTCGTGGCAAAAGGGTGCCATCATAAGGCGGCAAGACGACGGAAATCTGGAATTGTGGCCCGGATATTGTGACCAAGAGGCACAAGGAGCCCGGCAGATCGACGGCACGCGAGGGTTGATATTTTCTCGGGCTCCCCCGAGAGCGTGCTTGCGCTACCGAACGGGCCGCTGTTGCGGAACGCGCTCGACCTCGCAGGTGCCGGCTGCCTGCAATTGGCTCAGCCGCTCTCGAGCTGCCTTTTCGGCATCCTGATAACACTGACGCTCGAACTCCGCTTTCAGGCGGGCCCATTCGTCGGGGTCCACCGTCTTGATATCGGCTCTCTTGAACTCGCAGTTGGGCGCCGGCTGGGCCGCAAGCAGTGCCGGGTCGGGCCGGTGAACGTGAAGTTCGACAGGTTGCGGCGTGCCGGCGTGGACAACGGCACGCGAGCGCAAGCGAACAGGGTTTGTCCTGGCCTCCCGCTGGGCCCGCTTGAGATCGTGGTGAACGGCGGTGAGATCACCGCGAGCCGGATTGCGCGCACATCCGGCGAGCGCGAGCGCCAGAAGAACAACAGAGATAGCCGGCAGTTTTGCAGGCAACGACAGCAGGCCGCTCGGCCGCAACTGCGGCTTCGCCAATTCGCAGCCATCATCTGCACAATGCGCTGGATGCGCGATCGCCATGCCGATCATTCCGATTTCGCGCGGCTGCCGTTTGCAACGAAATCTCGCGCAGAAGCGATGCGATCATGGACGGAAAATTTAAATCTCAGTCTAACAACTACAATGAATGAAGTATAAATCGGCTTCGTTTTCAGGTCCTACGCCAGCATGGGGCAGGGAATGCGGGTGCAAATCGGCACCATGACATCGAAAGCGCGGGCGTTTGGTCGCGTTTGCGCGGCGGCGTTGCCGGTTCTCGCGCTCGCGGCCACGCCCTCGCACGCGGCCACTTGCGCATTCGAGCCGCAAGGCGAAGGCCATGTCACCGAGATCACCAGTGGCAACAGCTTTCGCCTGAGCGATGGCCGCGAGATCAGGCTCGCCGGCATCGAGCCGTATTCTTCCGATATGACCAGGGCAGGCCGCGCCGCAGCGCTGTCGGCGATCATCGCCGACAAGGATGTGACGTTGCGCGGTGAGGATGACGCGCCCGACCGTTACGGCAGGCAAAGCGCCTTTGCGTTTCTCAGGGGTAACGACACGCCGGTGCAGAACGAGCTGCTGGCTGCGGGCGCGGCGCTGGTATCGGCCGAGATTGCCGACAAGGACTGCGCGGCCATGCTGGCTGCGGCCGAGGCCGCCGCGCGCGCCGCGAAAAAGGGCATCTGGGCAAGCCCTGCGGCCATAAAAAACGCGGAAAGTGCAGACGATATTTTGGCCGGGATTGGGCGATTCACGCTTGTCGAGGGCAAGGTTTTGTCCGTACGACAAGCTGGGGCAACGACTTACCTGAACTTCGGGCGACGCTGGACACGGGACTTCGCTGTGACTATTTCGAGGCGCATGCTGCCGGCGGTGGAACGTGGCCGTCAAGTCACTAGAGAATCGGCGGATTCTGGTTCGCGGCTGGGTCGAGGCGCACCCCGGCCCGCGGATCGAGGTGACAAGGGCCGGGCAGATCGAGGTGCTGGGCAGCAACTAAGGGTATGATCCGGACCCGGAGCGCCGCGTAGCGCAAGGTGAACACCGGTGTTCCGAAAAAGATCATGCGTAAAATGAGGCGCCTGGGCGCATAAACACGCTACGGGGCAGACGGACGAGTAGCTTGACGTGGATGGGCTTGCGGGACGACGCAAAATGGGAATGAGCCGCCAGCTTTGGGCTGTGCCGGTTCTGCTGTGGGCGGCAGCTTCGCTTGCCGCCTGCGGCGACATGGGCCGTTTCCAGACCGCCGCCGTGCAACCGCCGGTGCCCGCGACCAAGCCGAACCGGACGACGGTCACGACCACGCCGGCCTCGGAGAAGGAGCACGAGCGCATCCTCGCCTCCTATGGCGGTGCCTATGACGATCCGAAGCTCGAGCAGCTGGTGACCAGGACCGTCGACCGCCTGGTCGCCGCTTCCGACCGGCCCGATCAGCCCTACAAGGTGACCATCCTCAATTCCGGCGCGGTCAACGCCTTTGCGCTGCCGACCGGCCAGCTCTATGTCACGCGCGGCCTGATCGCACTCGCCAACGACACCTCCGAACTGTCGTCGGTGCTGTCCCACGAGATGGCGCATGTGCTGGCCAAGCACGCCGCCCAGCGCGAGGACCAGGCGCGGCAGGCCGCGATCGTCGACAAGGTCGTCACCGACATGGGCAGCGATCCCGAGGTGACCGCCTTCACCATCGCCAAGAACAAGATTTCCATGGCGAACTTCTCGCGCTCGCAGGAGATCGACGCCGACGCCATGGGCGTGGAGATTTCCGCGCATGCGCATTTCGATCCCTACGGCGCCTCGCGCTTCCTGACCTCGATGGAGCGCAATGCCGAATTGAAGGCGGGCAAGACCTCGCTCGATCCGCGCGCGCAGGATTTCCTTTCCTCGCATCCGGCGACGCCCGAGCGCGTGCAGAAGGCGCAGGTCGCAGCAAGGCAGTACAACTCGCCCGAAAACGCCGAGCGCGACCGCGAGGATTATCTAAGCACCGTCGACAACATCGTCTATGGCGAGGACCCCAGCGAGGGTTTTGTGCGCGGCCGGCGCTTCCTGCATCCAAAACTCGGCTTCACCTTCCAGGCCCCGGACAATTTCTCGCTGGACAACACCGCGCAAGCCGTGATCGGCGTGCGCGAAGGCGGCGCGCAGGCGATGCGCTTCGACGTGGTGCGGGTGCCGTCGGAGCAAACGCTCAGCGACTATCTCAATAGTGGCTGGATGGAGAATGTCGACAAGTCCACGACCGAGGACATGACCATCAACGGTTTCCCGGCGGCGGCGACCACCGCGCGCGGCGACCAGTGGCAGTTCAAGGTCTATGCGCTGCGCGTCGGTGCCGACGTCTACCGCTTCATCTTTGCCGCGCGGCAGAAGACCACCGAGAGCGAGCGCAACGCGCGCGAGACCGTCAATTCGTTCCGCCGCCTGACGCTGGAGGAAATCCAGGCCGCCCGTCCGCTGCGCATCAAGGTGATCACGGTGCAGCCTGGCGATACCGTGGAATCGCTCTCGCACCGCATGGCCGGCGTCGACCATCCCGTCGAACGTTTCCGCGTGCTGAACGGGCTCGACGGCAAGGCCCAGGTCAAGGTGCGCGACCGCGTCAAGATCGTGGTCGATTGAACCGGGATCGTACGTGGCAGTTCCATGGAAGGAACTTGCCATCGCCGGTTCGAGGTGTGTTAACGAACGGCATGAGCAACTCAACACCCGCGACAGGCGAACCCGTCGTCGAGGGGAAACACGGCGACAGGCCCGAGGAGGACTTGACCGGCCGTGCTCTCCGTCTGCGCATTCGCCAGCAGGAGCTGCTTGCCGAACTCGGCGTCCTTGCTTTGCAGCGCACGAGCTTCGCCGATATGCTCGATCACACCGCGCGGATGACGGCCGAGGGACTGGGCGCCGAATTCTGCAAAATCATGGAATACATTCCGGCAGAAAAACGTTTGCTCGTTCGCGCGGGCGTCGGCTGGGGCGAAGGTGTCATCGGCGTAGCGACCGTCGGCGCCGATCTGGATTCTCCGGCTGGCTACGCCCTGCAAACGGGCAAGCCCGTGATTTCCAATCATCTCGAAAACGAGGAGCGGTTCCGAACTCCAGGATTGCTCGTCGAACATGGCATCCATCGTGCCATGAACGTCATCTTGCAGGGCGACGGCCTGCCATTCGGCGTGCTCGAAGTTGACAGCCGATCCCAGGGTGAGTTTGGAGAGCACGACATCACCTTTCTGCAGGGCGCCGCGAACATACTCGGGATGGCCATTGAGCAGCAGCAGTACCAGCAAAAGCTGCAGGCCGCGCTCAACCGTCATCAGATCTTGCTCAAGGAAGTCAACCATCGAGTCAAGAACAGCCTCCAGGTCGTGTCGGGCATGCTGCACCTGCAGGCCAACGCCGTCGGCGATCCCGCATTGAGCGAACGACTCATGGAAGCCTCGACCCGGATCTCGGCCGTCGGCAGGGCCTACAACCGTCTCGCCTACAACGCCGACTACGAGAACATGGATTTGGCCGCCTATTTGCGGGAAGTCGTTGGCGATCTGGAGCCCGCGGTGGCGCCGTGCAAGATTGAGCTTGATGCCCCCGGGGAAATCCAGTTCGCCGCGGACCGCGCCATTCTTGTCGCGCTGATTATCAACGAGCTTGTCTTGAACGCCGGAAGACATGCCTACCCGGATTGCCCGGATGGACCAATTCGCCTGCAACTCTCTCTGCCCATCGACGGCGCGGTCTCGATTTCGATCAGCGATGACGGAGTCGGGCTTCCGACCGGCTTTGACCCGGCTCGCAGCAAGCGGCTGGGAACTCGCATCGTTCGAGCATTGGCAGGCCAACTCGGGGCCGAATTAAGCAGGCAAGAATCGACCATAGGCACTCACTATTTGCTCGTCGTGCCGCTGCATTTCCCCGCTGCGAATTGAACGCGGCTGCCATTGCGCGGTCCGCTCCCCGCGTCCTGCCGTTGGCGCCTTGATCAAAAGCCCGGTCTTTCGACCGGGCTTTTGCTCATTCCATAGGGCGCGCTTGACGCGGGCGCGGGACGCCGAATCGCCGTTGCGCGGCGCGGTGACGTGTGCGACGCTCGGTAGCATTCAGAGGGCCTGAGATCGCAAGGTGGCACCATGGACGACAGCCTGCCCGAACTGGGAGACCTCGAGCGCGAGGTGATGCAACTGGTTTGGGCCAATGGTCCGGTAACGGCCGAGGCCGTGCGCGAGCGGCTTTCCCGTCCGCTCAAGGAATCGACGGTTCGGACCGTGCTGCGGCGGCTGGAGGACAAGGGTTACACCACCCACACGGTGGATGGGCGAACCTATGTCTACCAGGCGGCGGAACCGCGCGGGCGGGTGGCGGCGAAAGCGGTGCAGCGCATCGTCGACTGGTTCTGCAACGGCTCGGTCGAAGAGGTTCTGGTCGGCATGGTGGATACGGCGATGCTCGACCAGAAACAGCTGCGCATGCTGGCCGACCAGGTTGCGAAGGCCAAAGCGAAGGGAGGGAAAAAATGATGCTGACGATGCTGGCGGAGTCGGCGCTTCGCTCGTTCCTGCTCGGAAGCGTCGTGTGGATCGGCTTGAATCTTTTTCGTGTGCGAAATCCGCACGTGCACATGACCTCCTGGGTCGTGGTGCTGGCGGCATCGTTGTCGATGCCGCTGTTGATGCACTGGACCACCGTCAGCGTCACCGTCGACGCCCTGCCGGTGCAGTCACCCCAGGCGCTGTTGCCTGCCGGCGATCCGTTGGCGAGTCCATTGACGGAAGCGCAGCCGCTGGAAGGCGGCACGCCGGTTGCCGCCCACGGCGCAACGCATCGGGCCATCGATTGGCTGACGGTCGCCGGCGGCATCTATGCCTTCGTTGCCGGCGTGCTGCTGCTGCGATTGGCGGTCGGCCTCTATCTGACCTGGCGCCTGGTGCGCGCCGCAAAGCCGATGGGTGAGCCCTGGACCGCCGACCACAGCGTGCGTGTCAGCAGCGTCATCGCAGGTCCCGTCACGTTCGGATCGACCATCCTGCTTCCTCCCCAATGCAGCGATTGGGATTCGCCGAAGCGCCAGGCCGTGCTTGCGCATGAAGGCGCCCACGTCGCCAACCGGGATTTCTATGTCCTGTTGCTCGCCTCGCTCAATCGGGCGGTGTTCTGGTTCAGTCCGTTCGCGTGGTGGCAGATGGTCCGGCTGGCGGAGCTCGCGGAAATCATCAGCGACGCCCGCGCGCTCGAAGTCCTGGATGACAAACTGTCCTATGCCGAAATCCTGCTCGATCTGGTGCAGCGCGTCCGTCGGGCGCCAGCCGGACTCGAAGTGGGGCTGGAAATGGCAAGGGCGTGCACGATACGCAGCCGCGTAGAGCTTATTCTCGCCGCGCCCACGGCCCCTGCAAAACTTTCCTGGCGCAAGCGCATCTGGACCGCGGCTGCCATCCTGCCGGTGATGATCGTATCCGCCGGCAGCATCGCCTACCGCACGGCGCCGCCATCCACGCCGATCGTCGACACCGCCGGAATTGCGGCGAAGGCGCTCCGCGGGCCGCAGCACGTCGCCTTCTATGCATTGGGTGGCAGATCGATCTTCACCGTTTTCCGCGAGGGCGACGATCTGTTCGGGCAGTTGAGCGGACAACGGAAAGTGCGGTTGGCCGCGGTGAGCGATGGAACCTATTCTTACCCCTCACCGACTGGCCAGATCACGGTTGCCGTCGGTCATGACCAATCACTGGGCGAGCTGGCGTTGAGCCGAAACGGCCGCGACGTGCACGCCGCGCGGATCGCCGAACTGTCACGGCAGGGCGTCGAAACCGAGGCGCGGCCGCTCGATAGCTATGTCGGCTGGTACCAGCTGACGCCTGGCCGCGTGCTGTCGGTCATCCGCGAGGCAGACCGGCTCTTTGTCCAGGAAACCGGACGGCCGAAATTCGCGCTCACGGCGAGCGGTCCCGATGCGTTCGCAAGCCCCCATGGTGACCTCGCGATCTTCCTCGGCGACGGCCAGGCCAAGGTGACGCAAATGTTGCTGCAGGACCCGTTGTCCGGCGCCCGGCTTGCACAGCGGGTCAGTCCTGCCAAGGCAAAGACAATCGAGGAGGAATTTGCGCGGCGTATTGCGGAAGTCCCGGATCGATTCAGGGAACAAGCCCCGCTCTCGGGAAGCAAGGAGGCCATCCTGCGCGGAATCGAGGATTTGCGCCGCGGCGCTCCCAACTACGACCGGATGAGTGCAGCGCTGGCGGCGAAAATCCGCCGCCAGTCTTCCGAGCTGCAGGCCATGTTTGGGGCACTCGGCGCCGTCGAGTCGATTTTCTTTCGCGGCGTTGGTCCCGGTGGTTTCGACGTTTATGGCGTGAAGTTCGCCAATGGCGTGATCGAGATTCGGCTGCTGCTGGGGCCGGACGGCAAGGCTGACGATGTCTTGTTCCGCGCTGACGGCAATGACGTGCTGGGCGGGACTGCCGCCTGTTCCGGCGAGCCGGATCTGCGAGGGCGGGCCGACACCGCGCCGGTGCACTTGTTCCTTTACAACGCCAGTGGCACGGACATCCGATTGTACAAGCTGGACGCCGAGGGAAAACGGATCGCGCAGGGAACGATCGGCGAGGAGATGTCGTCCTCGTTTCTGACCTCCGTCGACAGCCCATGGGTCGTCACCGACGCTTCCGGAAAATGTCTGGAGATCGTGCTGCCCGGACAACGCACGCGCTATCACAGCGTGGAGGCAGCCGGGGGAGATGCTGTGTTGCGGCGGACCGCACCGCTGGCGGGAAGCGAGGCGATGCTGCGCCAATACATCGAGGCGTTGGGACGCGGCGAGCCGAATTACGATCGCATGACCTCTGAAGTCGCGGAGCAGACGCGCCAGCAGCTTCCCTTCAACCAGGCCATTCTGGGTCGGCTCGGGGCGCTGCGCGCGATGTCGTTTCGTGGCGTGACGAGCATGGGCAGCGACATCTACATGGTCAATTTCGCCAACGGCACGGCGGAATGGAGGATTGGTCTCGTCAAGGACGGCACGATCGGCCGAATTGCGCTGGGTCCGCAGTAGGACATGAATAGATAAATTCAGAGGGGTCCACGGATGTCCGTTTTTGTGCGCATTCCGGACTTACGTCGAACCTCGCGCGAGGCCGGAAAAGTGCCAACAGCAAACTCATGCGCCGCGGAGAATTTCGCCCTATAGATCAGCCTGTCGTGCGGGCGAGCACGGCTCATTCGGGCAACCCCGCTTTCCGAAGACCCTCAATGAACAGCTTCGCGTTTGACCGTCCGCCCCGGGCGATAAACGCCGATATTGTAAAGGCGGGATCGATCTCAAGCACACGCGCCGCCGCGTCGTGCGCCTCAGCGTCACGTCCGAGATGGGCGAAGGCGGACGCGAGGCAGTGGTAAGTTGCCACATAGTGGTTCTGACGAAGGGCTTTCCTCCCTACGACGATGGCCTCGTCAAAGCTACCAAGCTCGATAAAGGCCAATCCAATGCCAGTAAGTGTTACGTATAGCCGCGGGTCTACCGGGCTCATGCGAATGGCGCGTTCAAAGCTCCGAATCGCTTCCTCCGGCAGCCCCGCAATTCTATAGACCATGCCTCTGCTGTTCCATGCGTCCCACGAATTTGGGTTGAGCACGACCGCCCGGTCAGCCATTTCGATCTCGGCTTCATGATCGCCGACCATGAACGCCGAAATTACGGCAGCCGTTGCTAACGTTTCCGGATCACCATCGTCGATGCTCAATGCCAAACGAACAAGCCGAACTGCTTCCTTGCGGTCGAACTGAGGATCGTTGCTATAGCCCAAAAGGACGTTTGCGTTATGGCAGGCACCTACCAGACGAGCGGCCGAAGCAAGCCCGGGGTCAAGCTCCAAGGCGCGACTAGCCAGCCTCATCGCCTCGGCCAACCCTTCGCGGGTCGTCAGGTAAAACGGCGGCAGGGCTCGAAACAAAAAATCATAGGCCGTGAGGTTCTCGGGTCGCCGCCGCGTCGCCATTGCAATTTCTGCTTGAAACAACTTTGGCTGAATAGCCGAGAGAACGGCGAGCGTGACTTCGTCCTGCAACGCGAAAATATCTGTCATGTCACGCTCGAACTTGTCCGCCCAAATGTGTGCGCCCGTAGCCGCTTCAATCAACTGGCCCGTGATGCGAACTTTCCCCGACGCCTTGCGCACCGCCCCTTCAAGGACATAGCGCACGCCAAGCCTGCGCCCGACTTCCTTGATGTCGACCGCTTTGCCCTTGAAGGTGAAACTCGAATTTCGAGCGATCACGAACAACCATTTGAACCGCGAAAGCGCGGTAGTGATCTCCTCAACCATCCCGTCCGCGAAGTACTCCTGCTCGGGATCGCCAGATATGTTCACGAACGGCAGCACGGCGATGGAGGGCTTGTCGGGAACTGCAGGAGCGCTCTCGGGCGCATCGCCCGGATTTGGGCCCGCAACTTCTCGCGCCTCCCGCACCTGTCCGACGAAACGGAATCCCTTGCGCGGTAACGTCTTGATCAGGCGTTGCTCCTCGCCGGAATCGCCGATGGCGCAGCGGGCGACATTTAGCCGGGTCGTCAGTGCTGCATCCGAAACGCTGCGCCCATTCCAAACGGCATTGATGAGATCGTCTTTACTGACGACGCGCTCCCTGTTGCGGATCAGGTAATCAAGCAGATCGAACACCTGTGGTGCGATGGAGACGACGTCCGCGCCGCGATGCAGCTCGCGCCGGTCAGGGTCGAATGCGTAATCCTCGAAGAGATAGCGCAAGATGCGAATCCCCTTGGATGAGAGCCCGCGATAACCGGGTAGCGCTTTGGCCTGGCTGGAAATCGCAAGAATAAGCCGCAGGTGAGGAAAATGTAAGCTGCCGGTCAAGCATACCCGCCGCTCTCGCGGCACCCTCGTGCCGGCTGTGACGGCTCCTGACACCATGGCGGCAACAGGGGAACGCTAAGCCGTAGAAGAAACACCGTCCCAGGGAGACTTCGCAATGAGCTCGACGCACGGCACAACGTGGCTGGAACGGACATCCGTATCGACCCGGCATGTCTCCAGCTTCATCGGGAAATATTGGGATGCCTTTCGGGAGCGCCGCGAACGCCAAAAATTGTGCGCCACCTTGTCCAACTTAAGCGACACGGAGCTGATGGACATCGGCACCACGCGCGGAGAGATTGACTATGTCGCCTCGCACCGAGGTATTGACCCGCGAGGCATCCGATCCGGCGAATGGCTCCGATACCTGCCAACGGTAGACGGCCAGATTAGGCCCACCGACTTCCGATAAGGGTCAATCCTGTCGCTCTGTCCGCCGTCGAGGACTTCCGGTCTTCGGCGAAAAGCAGACAATTTCGAGAGCCCGCCGGCGTGTCGGAAAGGGCGATAGCTGACATCGCCTCGCTCATTCGATCACGTCGCAGTAATCGAGGCCTGGCCGCCTCTGCGGCTTCATCCTTCGCGACGCCACGCTTCGCGTGGCCGTCGATCCTTGCCATGTGAACGTAGCCCTCATGTAAACGCAGCCATGGCCGCTCAATCGGCACTTGTATCGCAAACTCCTAAGTGCTACAGTACGTAGCACTACGATAGGTAACAATTCCTCGCGACTATGCGCGGCGGCATAGGCAGCCTCGTATCTTCGGGGGCGTTGTTGGCTGATTGAGGAGGTCTATCATGAAGACAGTCGCCATGATCGTGTCGCTGGCCATTTCCGGCCTCGCCGTTTCCGCCGAACTCACACCGGCGTTCGCCACCAAAATGAACGGCAAGTGCTGCCAGTCGTCCGATGGAGGCCGCTCCTATCGATACAGGATAGCGATGAGGCGGGCTGCGATACCCCACACCTGCAGCGCCTACGCGGCCACCTGCATGCGCGATTTGCTCAGCGAGGCCGACGGACCGCGGATGTGCATGACGGCGAAAGCGCAGTGCATGCAGACGGGGGTTCACGTCGGTCCCCACAGCGGCAGGCAATACGCCGGAATGCAGAGGATCTAGCGGGCTGACGTCGAAGCGTCGTCCCCGATTTCGGCATTCAGGCGTTCCCATGTCGATTCTCACGGGCCGCGAACTCGAGTTTCTGGCCAGCCTGGAGAGCAGCTGGACCAGGCTCTATCGGATCGAGTTCGCGCGTCTGCTGAACCAGGATGACGCCAGATGCAGCGCCCGACACGAAGCCCATTCCATCAATCGGATCTCGGCGGCCCCTTCGTGGCTTTCGCCCCGAAGGTCGGAGAAGGCGACGAAGAACTGAGCGACGAGGGATATTCAAGCCATCCCCTCTTCACCCCGTCCCGCCATCAGCGCTCGTCGGTTCTCTCGCGGCTGATCGACGCCCTTTGGTTGCGGCGCTTCAACGCAGGTGTGGCCGGCCGCTCGGCTCGGAGAGACGGCGAATAGACCAGGGAAAAAGCCCGGTCTTTCGACCGGGCTTTTGATTAGTCCTGATTGCGCTTTCGGGCGGCGGCATCGTCGCTGTCCGCATCATCGGCCTCGCCACGTAGCATCGCCATGCTTGTGAGCGCGTCGCCCACACCTATTTCTTGCACATCTGTTTGGACCGGGCGTCGAACCTGGCTATGGGCCTGTCCATCTGCCAAAGCTCGACATCGTGGCTATCGACGAGTCGCCTGGCGGATTTGATGGCGAACTCATCATCAAGACAATCCAGTTGAACCACGCCAATGGATCGGTCGTGTAGCCCAACGATATATGCACGATAGACCGACATCTTAGCCTCCAGGTAACGGCGAATTAGCAAACTCCCGGGCGCAGGACGACGCGCACAAGCAACAGCGTGATCAGGACGCCGGGCCGCTCATCGGAAGCGCGTCACGGCCGGTGAATGCTTGTTCGGAAGGTGGACGGTCGAGCATAGGAATTCGAGGGGAGTCCCTTGGTCGTTTTCTAAAAGCGGAATAGCGACGCCCGACCGCAGATAGCTCTCAGAAGCAGGTGTCGCTTGTGGCGATGGCCGTGTTCAATGACCTTATGCGGCTCATATAAAACCGAGCTTGCAGCACTCTCGAAATCAAATCCCGCCTGGAACATATTGGTCGTGTGAGTCAGGCAATCTCGCACGACACGCTGTCCCGCAGACCTGCAAACGGAGTAATCGGCGGCACCGAAGCCTTGCCGCTTCGCAAACGATCGATCTCCACAAGGCCCGGCCTGCGGCGAGAACGAACGAAAACAGGTGATGTTATGTCTTCTCCTCAGGTCGCCGCTGGCGACAGAATCACTGATCCGATGATCGCGCTCGCGGGCTGCTCAACGCGCCAGCGCATCGTGGTCGCCGGCTCGAAGAGCATGGAATTGATGCTGGAGCTGCAGCGGCGCGGATATTTGTTCGCGGCGGCGGCGGGCAATTGCGGCCGTCCAACCGGTCAGTACGACGTTGCGCTGGTGGATTGGCGGCGGCGTACGCTTCACGCCCTCGAGCCGACGATGGACTGGCTGATGAATTTTCTCCAGCCCAGCGCTGTGCTGGTGGTTTGGGTTGACGCACAAAAACCAGCGGCGAACGAAAGCCTTCGCGCCTCGGTGGCGAAGCGCGGCTTCGTTATCGTGGACGGCACCGTGCATGAATGCGGCTGCGCGCTCTTGGCGCGACGATCACAGGCCTATCCGGTGCAAAAGGCGGCGTAGCGCCTCGAAAGGAAATCCAGATGGCCAAGCCGAAGCTACAACGCGCCATCATTCGCGAATGGATGACGCTTGCGCGCGAGAAACGACAATCCGGCCAGCAGGCACTGGCCTTTGCAAAAGCCGCGGTCCAACGACACAGCCTGCCGCGCAGCCGCCGAACGCCGCACGACGTGATCATGGGATGGCTGCGTCCACGCACGGGACGACCCTGACAAGTCGTCGCTGCCGCTCCTCTCAACGAAGGCCTCGCGGCCTTTCATCGGGCTTCATCCGAATGAGGTCGAACGCAAGGCCTGGCAAGAGTTCCGGCCGGCCTTCCGCGGAGCGACAGACGAAGTGCAGGTTCTGTCCGTCAGACGCCATGGTTTTCTCAGTATTGATGTGAGCAAAATTGACCATTCCTGATTTTGGAACCGGGCTATGTTCGGATCATGGCTCCGAAAAAGCTCACGCGCGAAGAGTTTGCCTCGCTGCTTAAGGTCGGCAATTGCTCTACGAGGGACCCGCCAGCAGCAATTCCCGTTGAGCACAGCGCCAAACTGATCGCGCTGGGTTATATGGTGGACTTGGTGGGAAGGCTTCGGATGACTACGCCCGGCAGGCAGCGGATAGCTGTGGGGGCCTGAAAGGCCATCATGAAGACGCAGAAGATCAAAGAGCATACTTGCGACGCCTGCAAGGGAACGGGCTTCCCCACGGTGAAGCAGCCGGTACTAGCAACTCGCAAAGTCTATCCGGTGAAGTGCGAGGCCTGTGCAGGCAAGGGAAGAATTACGGACACGACCAACTGACGCGGCCTTGATGCGTCGCTCGGACAGTACGCTTGAGGCGACCTTACTTTCCTTCCGATTTCGCGATAATCGCAAGGTTCTCAAGTTGGTGCCCTAGTGCCGTCCAGCTACGTGAAATGCTCACAAGCACGGCAGACCGGCGGGCTGAATTCTTCGGATCAGCTCCCAGGATTTTGTATTCCGCGGCATATGCTCTGCATTGTTCCACGGACGGCATTCGCACTCCTCACGGCGATCAAGGTGGCGCTGCCGTGTTGAGGGTAACCTTCTGCTCTCTTTGCAGTTCCTGTCTAGGAAGTCTCCTCTGGGTCAATTCAGAAGTCGGCACTTTAATCCGTTAGGCCAGCTTCACCCCTGTCACGCAGCGAGCCAATGTCCCTTGTGAATATCGAACTTCACCGCGCCGTCGTCTCGCATCTTCAGTAGGAGCGATTGGCAGTCATCCTGATGCTTTATGTTCACGCGCTTCATGATTTCGAAAGCCTTCAGGGGCTTTTCGCGAAGGGCAATTAGAATCTTTTCTCGATCAGTCATTGGGGTTCCTTGCATCGGCATCGGCGACGGTACGCGTTGTACAGATCGTCTGCAACGGGTGCGTTCGCTTGACGAGGTCCGTTCCGGGTCAACGGCGGCCCCCACGCCCCCGAAATCCGACTTCTGCTCTTCCCCCAAAAGCGAACTCAAGTCGGCCACCGCCGTTGGTCCGTTTCGTGCCGATAGTGTTGAAAAAGTCTTTTTCGGCTGACGAACGAAATTTTTCAGGACCGCTGGTGCGTTCCGCACGCGACGATGTGAGGGTCCACATTGTCTTACTCAAAAGCGACCACGGACCTTCGTATCGACCCTAGCGAGCATTGCAGCGGCCGAGTCGTCGAGACATCGGATTTTGCGAGATTTTCAGAGATGTTTGATTTTCGACTTTTGCAACAGGATCTGCCAATAGTGGATCTCCGCTCAACGACCGACGCAGGGTTTTTGTTTTCGACAATCAGCGACGCAGGCTTCGAGCGACTAACGAAAATCTGGCTGGGACTTTGCCCACATAGTGCAGGGCTTGGTGCAGAGCAAGATTGGAGTTTGTGGCTCCTCGCACACCACGAGCGTCCGTGTCGACTTCGCAGCCTTTGGGTCGTCGGCGAATGCTGCCCCGCAGATCGATAGCAAGAACAGCCATGTCAAGCATTGACGCATCCGCTACCTATAGCAGGCCGTCGCGAACTGCGGAATGACCGCTCCGGGTC
>CAWDJS010000011.1:0-760189 GCA_963802585.1 uncultured Alphaproteobacteria bacterium
GTTCGAGCCGACGTGGCAACACATGATCGAGCTGTGGAAAATACCACGTCAGCGTGAGGCAGAACGCCGCGAACACATAGGCGATCGATATCCACAGCGTGATTGGTGACGAGAGAAACCGCGACATGCGCCGGGCGCCGCCCAGTGCGCACCAGACGCCTGTCACGAACAGCAATTGCCAGGCAAAGGGATTGAAGGACCAGAAACCGTTCGGATAGGCCGTCAGATGCAGATCGTACCGCCCGCTGATTGCGTATAACGCGACCGATAGCCCCAATGCGATGTCTGTCTTCAGTTTCATCAGCCACAGGATCGGAGGCAGAAAGGACATCAGCACGATATAGAGCGGCAGCACGTCCATGTTGAGCGGCCGAAATCTCAGCAGCAGGGCTTGAACGAGGGCCTCTCCGGGTTGCTTGAAAAACTCGACGACGCCCATCTCCTCGGGGTAAAAAGTGCTCTCGACCCGGGTGGCGAGGAAGTAGATTTCCGCGAGCAGGACCGTGAACAGGAACACATGTGCGAGGTAGATTTGCCAGACCCTCCGCATGATGCGCGCGGTCGCGACCAGGAAGCCCGAACTCGAACATCGCGCGACCGTAGACCATCGCTGCCGTGTAGCCCGAGATAAAGATGAAGATCTCCGCCGCGTCACTGAATTCCGTAAGTGCGGATCGTGAACCAGCTCAGGAGATCGGGCGACAAATGGTCGATGAAGATCAGCCACAGCGCCAGACCGCGAAAAAGGTCGAGCCGCAATTCCCGTTCGTTCGCAGGAAGCGGAGCGGTTGGCTTCAAGACGGTTGCTGGCGCGGATTCTTGCGCGACAATGTTCACCGAGCGGCCGCCTTTACCGATCGGATCAACGCCCGACGGTCCTTGATGAATGCGATGGTAACGCCAAGCCGCTCGACGGTGCCGACTACCTTGCCGTCGAGATCCCTGTCGCAATTCATGTGGGTTGGCGCGATGAAAAACTCCGACTGGTCCCACTCCGCCTTGAAGTCCCAGCGCAGTTGCGGAAGCGTAACGGTCTTCTCGAACGCGGGGCGTTCGCCGCAAACTGCGACGGAATAGATCTGGGCCGGCGGGCTTGCCTCGATGGACGCGGTGCGGCGCAGATAAGCCTCGAGCTGAGTGAGCGCCTCGGGCATGCTGCCGAACCAATAGTCGAGATCATAGCGCCGTGACGCTCCCTCAAGACCTCCGACTACCGTGTTGTAGAAC
Organism: uncultured Alphaproteobacteria bacterium; assembly: GCA_963802585.1. Classification (GTDB taxonomy): domain Bacteria; phylum Pseudomonadota; class Alphaproteobacteria; order Rhizobiales; family Xanthobacteraceae; genus Bradyrhizobium. The sequence goes on from CAWDJS010000011.1 coordinate 1,228, forward strand.
AGGTATTCGTACGGGTGCAGCCTGATCAGGGTCAGTGCGTTCGAGACAAAACACGCGGTCACGAACGCCAACCCGCCGGCGGCGGCCACGCGACTGCGCGTCCCGAGCGCGGTCAGCGCTGTGTCGAGACCGATGCCCGCAAGGATCGTGAGCGCGGGAATTACGAACAGAAAATGACGCAATCCGGTGAACGCCGGACCGTGAAAGGCAACCTCGCAGGTCAGTGGAAAGATCAGCGTCAGGGATAGCAGGGCGATATCCCTGTGCGGCAACCGCTTCGCGCCGGCGGCGGTGGGCGGCAATACCGTGAACAAGATCGCCAGTGCGGCGCCGAACAGCGTCAGCAACGGCATGCGGATCAGTATGTAGATCGGCACATATAGCCGCGGGACATTCGCCATATCGTAGACCTGGCCGGCGAGGAGCGTGCGGATGCCGTATTGAAATTCAGAGAACGCGAGGAGACCGCGGATCGGATTGAGCGGCGCCAGGGCCGCCCAGGGCCAGGCCAGGATCATGATGACATAGGCAAGCAGCAGCGCGGGCAATAATCGCAACGATGAGCCGATCACGAACTGCCATCGCCCGGGCCGCGAGCGAGGCAGGTAAATGGCAATGGCGAGGCCGGCATAGATCACGAGCAGCAGGCCGAGAACGCGCATGCCGAGCGCGGCTCCGGCCAGCAGGCCGAATGCAGTTATATCGAGCACGCGCGGCGATGGCAGCGATCGCGCGATGCGGACCAGGAACAGCGTGGCCCCGATCATCGCTGCGGCAAACGGAATGTCCTTGGTGTGGTTGAACATGGTGCCGTACCAGGCGCCGCTGACGCTCAGTCCGATTGCGGCGAACAAAGCCGTGCGCGGGCCGGAGATCAGTCGCGCCGTGGCCGCCGTCGCGCCGATCCCGCCAATGCCGATGAGCGCGCACAGGATGTGACGCAGGTCATACGGATCGATCGGGATCAGCTGGCTAAGCGCGACGACAACGACGTCGAACAGGCCGCCATAGAGGTAGAGATTCTTGAAATTGAAGAGACTCTGGTCGATGAAGCCGCTGGTGTAATAGGCGATGATCAATTCGCCGTAATGATGCTGGACGGCTTCATCGTTGGATATCGCGTAGTCTTTGAAGGTGCACAGCGCGATGACGACGAGTGCGGCGATGAAGGCTGCGGTGGCGACATCATAGACGTCGAAACGCCTGATCCGTCGTGTCGCATTGCTCCAGGGCAACGCTTCATCCGCGCTGTCGAGAGGGCGTGTTGCGGTGAGTTTCGTTTCGATTACATTCTCCATCATCTTGCAACACCGGGGCAGCTAATCCGCATCAGTACGGAATCACGCTTTCCCCGGTTCAATCGCCGGCTTGCCTCCATCGAACTCGGCAACGTCGACGAACAGGCTCGGGACCTTCTGAGCCCGATCCAGAAGCCATGCGAGCCCAATCATGATCAGGATGCCGCCGACGCTGACAAGCAGCTGCATCCAGAGCGCGCGCGCGCCGCCCTGGGCGTGCTGAACCAGGATCCAATGCGCTGCAAAGGACAGGAATACGCCGAAGCAAAACAGCGGCAGCGAATGCTGACCGCACAGGATCATCGGACGCAGCCATCTGGAGCCGAGTATCTCCGATTTGCGCGGAAAATACCGGGCGACCAACAACGCCAAGGCCAGGAAGTGGGTAAAACGCAGCATATCGAGGTCGGTCTTGTCGATCGGATAGATCACCTTGATCATCCACTTCGGAATCAGCAATTCCAGGACCGGAATGTGCCAGGTCATGACGATCAGCAGTGCAAACGCAATCCAGGCAACCGCAACCGCCTGCGCCAGCCGGGACTGGATCAGTCCCTGCAGCTTGGCTACGCCTCCAACGCCACACCATGCCGCGAAAAAGAACATCAATTGCCAGGCGAACGGATTGAAGTACCAGTGTGTCCCGGGCGGGTAGGATGCGAGATTCCAGTCGAACACCCGCGCTCCGATGTACACGAGGACCGACCCAAGCAGGGTCCAGTTCGGACGGCGCACCATGAACCACAGGACCAGCGGTGAAACGGCGACCAGCGAAATATAGAGCGGCAGCACGTCGAGATCGACCGGCTTGTAGCGCAGCGTAAGCGCCTGTCCGATCAGGATGTCGGGGTGTTCGAGAAAATTGTGAACATTGAATTCATCCGTATACATCGGATTGTCGAATTTCCGCACCGTGCGGGCGATCTGCGCCGTGAACAGCAGGAACAGCATGATGTGGGCAACGTACATCTGCCAGACGCGTGTCCACAGCCGCTTGAGGGCGGCGATAAATTGGCCGCCAGCTATGATCGGACCGTAGATGAAACCGGCGAGATAGCCGGAAATGAACACGAAGAACTCGGCGGCATCGCTGAAGCCGTAATTCTTCAGGGTCAACCAGGCAACGAAGTCATCCGGAATGTGATCGAGGAAGATCATCCACAGTCCCATGCCGCGAAACAGATCGAGCCGCAGATCGCGCTCGACTCGGTGCGAGAGAGTTGCCGTGTCTTGGTTGGCCATTATGCTGATCCAGTTCGTCTCAAGGGTATTGGCGCCGATCAAACGCATTCGGAAGGTCCGAAGTTCGTCTGCTCCGGCGATATCGTCTGCGTGCGGTTCCGCGCCACAATCTCCATCAGGAAGGTGATCACGTCTCTTTCGTTCTGCCGTCGTCTTCCTAAATTCGCAAGAAGCGGGCCAATCCGCAAGTCCATGATGACGCAATCAAAAATGCCCGCAAAATCATCGCCATACCCGGTCATGCCGGGAGTGTTGGTCGGTGACATCGGCGAGCGAGCTACGAAATGTCGGAGCTTCTCCGAAATGTCGGAGTCCAGTCGGAAGCGTAACCACTATCTCCAAAATCGAGCCACCGGATATCCCGGGAGCCAGCCCCGTATTGAAAGGAGGGCATTTCCCGCGGGCCTGCCAGACACGAAACTGACGTTCGGCGCTCATCGTGCCGAAGGCTTGGTTGCTTGCCGAAGTTCGTCGATAAGTCTCGTCAGGCTGGGGTCGTCCGGTGTGATGACGGCGAGCCGCTGCGCATAGGTGAGCGCCGCTTCCGCATCGCCATCCGTGCGGTTGAATGCAACAAGCGCGGATAGGATGCTGCGATCGTTGGGATGGCCCTTCAGGGCTTCCTTTAGAACCGTCATGGCTTGCTCGCCGTGGCCGCCTGAATGCAGTGCGACGGAATAGACATAGGCATATTGGGAACTGTCCGGCTCCAACTCGCTTGCCCTCTGGAATTCGACGAGTGCCTCGTTCGGTCGTTTCAGTCGTGTTAAAGCTAGCCCCAAGGCGTGGCGGATTGCAGCATCGCGCGGAGACGTAGTAATCGCCGTACGCAGCACGCTTTCACCCTCCTTGTCCCTGCCAAGTTGTCGATAGAGGTCGGCGAGATTGACGGCGGCGATCGTGTATAACGGGCTGAGCCGCAACGCCGCTTTGTATTCGGTTTCGGCCTCGGCCGACTGTCCTTGCTGGGCAAGGAAGTTCGCCAGCGTCGCCCGCGCCTCCGGCCTCTCGGCGTTGGCGCGTTGCGCGGCAATGAATTCCGTTGCCGCCTGATCGAAGCGCGCGCGATCCGCCTGGGGTTGTCTTGCGACCGGGACGGCCGCGAGCAGCGAGGCTGTCCTGATCCGGACGCCGCGCACGGGATCGGCCAGAAGCGGAGATACCAGCGGCCAGATCTGGGCGGCCGGAAGGTTCGTCAACATGTCGAGTGCGCCGATCCGTACCATCGGGTCGGGATCAGAAAGCCCGCTTCGTGCGGCTTTGATATTGGCGGGCGAGACTCGTGGGGCGAGTTCGCTCAGTGCACTGGCGCGCGCGACGGCCGGTACATTTCTGTCCGAAGCGATCACGCCGAGAAGTGCCGCGGCGTCGGCCTGGTCGGTGCGTGCGGCGTGGAACGCCGCCCCAAAGGTCTGGAAACCCTTTCGGTCGGGGCCGAACCATTGTTCGACGGCTGCGGCGGCCCATTGAGTTGGCCTGTCACGGTGACAATCATTGCATGCGTTCGGCGTACCCAATGTGAGGGAAAGATCGGGGCGCGGGACGCGAAAGGTGTGGTCATGGCGGGGATCGACAACCATGTAGGTACGGGTCTGCATGTGGCACGAGATGCACGTGGGCTGCGGCTCGGCGTTGCCGTGGTGGCTGTGCTTCGCGTCGGCATATTTCTCCGGCGCATGACATTGCAGGCAGACGCCTTCGCCGGGAGCGCGAAGCTTTGCGCTGTGCGGCTCGTGGCAATCGCTGCAAGTGACGCCGGCGGCAAACATCTTGCCTTGTTTGAACGGCGCATAATTATACGGCTCTTCGACATCACGGATCTGGCCATCGGGATGGTAGGTATTGCGTGCGAGCGGCTCGACCACATGGGTCTGCGATAGCCACCGGCCTGGCATCCAGTCTTCGTGGAAGCCGGCGCGCCGCGCGTGGCACAACCCGCAGGTCTCAACTTCCTTGCGAAGGGTGGCCGGCGCGAGGCTCCGCCTGCCGATCCCGGTTTGCGGATCGATCGGCCAGGTGACGCCGCGACGCTCATCGAGCAGGGCGAGCAGTCCCTTGCCGGAATCCTGGCGCTTGCCGAACGGCCACCAGCTTTGTTGCTCACGCGCCCAGGCGGTGTGACGCGAGCCCTGGCCGTGACACGCCTCACAGCCGACGCTGATTTCCGCCCAACTTGTCGCGAAGCGGTCGGTCTTGGCGTCGTAATTCTTGCGCAGGCCCGTGGAGTGGCACTCCGCGCACATGAAATTCCAGTTCTGGTTCAGCTTGGTCCAGTGCAGGACATCGTCGTGTTTGATCTCCTCATTGGGATAGATGTGAAACCAGCGCTGGCCGCCTCTGTCTTGCGGGCGGCTGTCCCAGGCGATCGAAAGCGCCTGAATGCGGCCGTCGGGGAACTCCACCAGATATTGCTGCAACGGATCGACGCCGAAGGTGTATTTCACCTCATAGACGGCGAGCTCGCCGTCTGGCCCGTCGGTCTCGACCAGAAATTTGCCGTCCTTGTGGAAGAAGCGGGAGTGCACACCATAGTGGTCGAAGCTGGCGTCGTTGAAGTTGCCGAGCACCGTCTTGTCGGTGGCGTGTTGCATCGCAACCTTGTGCTGTGAGGCATTCCAGAGCCCCGCTTCCGTCTGATGACAGCCCGCGCAGGTCTCGCTGCCGACGAAGGTCGCGACGGAATAATCTTGCGTGTTCGAGACTAGCCCGCTCGCATTCAGGAAAAAAAAGACGAGACCTGAAGCGAGGACGATCGCCAGCGCGAGCACCATCGCTGTCCGGATCGCGCGCCTCGAGAGCAGGGTGTTTTCCGATCGTGCGGCAGTGAGCTTTGGCGGCGCCGCTGCCCGCGATCTCTCTCCGACGGGATGCTTTCGTGATCCCTCTTTTGTGTAGGACTTCCGTCGTTTGCGTGCCAACGACACCCTCAGCGTTGAGATCGCGATGCCACCATCAGGACAATTCCACGTATCATCGGTTGTCCTTCCGACGAGTTCAAGTGCCGGAAGCAAAGCGCTCTGCGTTGCAGGACGCTTCTTATCCTGCAGGGCGAGCCCCGGCGCTGCCTTCAGCTATTTCTCGATGTGCCACGAGCCGTCCCAGTCCTGAGGCGGTGGGTTTGCTGTGAGGCCTTCGATGCGTTTGAGCATAGCGATCGATGGTCCGTCGCCAGGCATCGCCTCTAGCGATGCACTAAACTTTGCGAGCGCATCGTCCCATCGCCGCTGGCGGTAGGCCGCAAGCCCTTCCTGATACCTGTCCCGCAATGCTACTTGCTGCGGCGTGAGTTCGCCATTGCGTCCGAGGATCTCAAAAATGAGCTCCGAATGAGTGTGACCCGCGACCACGACCTGATCGATTTCACGAACTTCGACCGTGGCGCCCGCCGCTGCAATTGTTCTCTCAGAGACCAGATTGCGGGTACCATACGCCTTGTTCCCACCCTCGAGGCGTGAGGCGAGATTCACGACGTCGCCCATCACGGTATAGCTCATCATGATGTCGGAGCCGATGCTGCCGACCAGAGCTTCGCCCGTCGCAAGGCCGATCCGCAAATCGCAGGTCTCCATGGGCGTGCCGCGCACGCCCAGTAGTTCGGGGATTTCCTGACGCAGCGTCACGATGCGCTCGATCATTTCGAGGGCAGCGAGACATGCAAAGCGGGCATGGTCGGCCTCGTCGACGAACGGGGGTCCCCAATAGGCCATGATGCCGTCGCCGATGTACTTGTCGATGATCCCCCGGTTGGTCCGGATCGGTTCCGACATGATCGAGAGGTAGCAATTCATGACCTTGACCAGACCTTGTGGTGTCATGCCTTCGCTCAGGTTGGTGAAGCCTTTCAAGTCGCAGAACAGCACCGTCGTCACGCGGCGTTGACCTTCCGCTGCGGTCAAATTCGGACGATCGATCAATCCCTCCACGACGCGCGGATCGGTATATTTGCCGAAAGTCTCCCTGATCCGCTGGTTGTCGCGCAGCTGCACGACCATCCGGTTGAACGCGCCGGCCAGTTGCCCGATTTCGTCGACGGTCGTCACGTCGATGGATTGATCGAGGTGACCCGCCTCAACCGCGCGCGTACCCTCCAGCAATCTTCGGACAGAGCGACTAATGCCACCGCTGACAAGGTTGGCGAAAATCAATCCGACAATCGCGGCAAGTAGAGTCACGGCTACTGAGATCAGGACCGCTTGATTTTGCTCCGACCTGATCGTCGCCATGGCGCCATAACTCGCCTTCACCATCTCCGTGCGAACGGCGGCGACTTTTTCATCTAGTCCATCTCGCACAACGTCGGCTCGCGCAAGGCCGCGTCTCACTGCCGCGAAATCTCGCGTATCAAGCTGCGAAAGCAGCTCTTCCGACTCCTGCTTCAGATAAGGGCGGGATTCATTCATCAAGCTGTCTATCCGGCTGTCGATGCGCGCCAGAGCTGCATTATCCGAAGGCGTACTGGTGTCTTCCATGATCGCATTGATGAGCTTGCGCGCGGCCTGCGCCTCACTGTCGACTTCGGCGCCCTTTGCGTCATAAAGCTCCTTGCGCGCCTTATACGCTGGCTCATCAGGCGGATCCTGCATCTTGGCGATCACCATACGGCGAAGCGCGAGAGCACGTTCAAGCGATAGGATATTGATCCGTGTGAGATGCGTGTTGGCTGGAGTGTATCTTGCCGCCAGTTCATCGAGGAGGTGGCCGACCCGCCCAACCATCACCATCGACAGGACTGATGTCGCCACCATGAGGATGATCAATCCGACGGCAATAGCCACGATCCGCCTTCTAATCGATTGCTTGATCATCGACCCGGAGAATCGTTTTAGGTTACCGAGAGTGAGAGTGTTGGAAATGGTTCGTCCTCCGCGGAGGTCTGGTGGTGGCGCGCTGAATTTTTCAACCTGGTTTTTGCCGAGTCGGCTTTCTCAGGCAGAACGTTCATATAGCGTCGCAAGAAGCGGGCCAACCAGGAGCGACTTTCTGCGCAAACAGAAAACGCATGCAAGAACATGACACTACGGAATCGCGCCAGCCAGCACCGTGTTTGGTGCCGGCAGGTGCCCTCCGATATGTCGGAGATTCTCCGAAACTTCGGAGATCAAATGCCTCGCGATGAGACGGTATCTTTTATTTTACCGTTACAATTCGCCGCGCCACCGATCCGCGTGCGCATATCGGTCCGGGCCCGCTGTTGCCTACCTGCGCTCGGAATGCAAGCCCAAGGTTGCGCTTGGGGTTTCGCCAAACAGAGCGCGGTACTCGTCCGCAAAGCGGCCCAAGTGCCAAAAACCGAAGCTCATTGCGGTCGTGGTCACAGACTTCCGGGAATGTCGCCGCTTAAGCTCCTGGCGGGCCAGGTTCATTCGCCGCAGCCACAGATATTGCATGGGGCTCATGCCAAGATGTTCCTCGCAACAGCGTCTCAAAGTCGGTGCAGAGACGTTCAGGGCGGCGCAGACTTCCTGAAGATAGACCGCGCGATCGTTATTCGCATCAAGCCATTCCCTGAAATGCAGCATGATTTGCTGGTGGCGATGCCATGCAAAACCGCGGCTACCGTCTGTTCTATCCGTGAGGCACGCCACCATGGCAATAGTGAGAGACTGCTCCAGTGATCGCACGATTTCTGGATGATCAAGCGCCGCTTCGCCAACAAGCACTATTCGATTCACTTCACCGTGGAGACGTCGCAGCCGGGTCATGTTTTCCGCGGAAGGCGTCACCCAAAGCGATACGGATGGGTCCTCTAGGTCCCTCGCAGAAATTGTTCTTGCAGCGTCTTCGAGCCAACCTGGTGGGAGCGACATTCCGGCCCAGTGGATAGGGCCGAAAGTTCGCTGAAAATGGCTCGAATTTTGACCAAACGATACGACGTCGCCGGCACCAAACTCTGCACCAGATTGGATGACCGGTGCGGCTTGCCGGTCCGCAAGAAACGTTAGCGACCGTCGCGGATTATCGATCGCAACGCGCAGCGTTCGTGCAAGATTGTCGCTGCCCCTCTGCAGCCAGACGCGACCGACATTCATGATGGTCAGTGTGGCATTGAACGCGCCCGGTTCGGATACGACGAGGTCGCTGACTTCAGCCAATCGTACGCCCCGCTCATAGTCGCGGGGGTCGCTAAATGTCAGTCGGTTTACGTTCGCCATTTTACGACAAGCCTGCTCACAAAATGCCAACTTCCAATGACTGAGGCGGCGAATTGTATTTCGCGCGGCGTTCGTCGTGGTGTAACCGATGGTGACAATTGCGCAACAAGATTGAGGAATTCGCGACGGCGCATCGGATTGATTGATTCTGGATAGTCGCGCGCTACGCAGTTGGGCACGTAGTTCTCAACGGCCCAAGTAACTAGAGCGTTTCGGCGATCTCATTCGGTTGATTTGGATTAAACAAAGCAAAGACGAGCTGGAGAGAATTTAGATGAAAAAGGTACTGCTGGGCACGATCGGTTTTGCCGCTTTGGGAATGTCTGGTCTCGCGTTTGCGGCCGACCTTCCGCAGCGGGAATACGCCAAGGCCCCCGTGGCGGTCGCTGCTCCGATCTACGACTGGACCGGTTTCTATATCGGCGGTGACGGCGGCTATGGTTCGAGCCGCAGTTGCTGGGGTAACGTGCAGGCAGGCAACGTGGTCGTTCCTGATGGTTGCCACAGTCAGTCCGGAGGCGTTGTCGGTGGTCAGTTGGGCTACCGCTGGCAAGCCGGTCAGTTTGTGTTCGGGTTGGAAGGTGGGGGCGACTGGGCGTCTCTTCGGAGTTCGCACGTGGGCGTTGTTAATCCGCTTTTCACGGACAAGTCCAAGGTCACTGGCCTCGGCCTGTTCACCGGCCAAGTTGGATACGCCGTGAACGCGGTGCTATTTTAATTGAAGGGCGGCGCGGCGGTAACGAGCAACCGCTTCGATATCATTCAAACTGCTGGCGGGATCGGTCTGGCATCAGCGACATCAACCCGCTGGGGCGCTGACGTGGGCGTCGGATTTGAATACGGCTTCACGCCGAACTGGTCGGCCGGTATCGAATACGACCACCTGTTCATGGGTAACGCCAACAACACCTTCTCGCTGCCAGCTCCCGCTGCCGCCGTGGTCAATCGCATCAGCCAGGACGTCGATATGATCACGTTGCGCGTGAACTACAAATTCGGCGGACCCGTCGTCGCTAGATACTGATCTCTACAAGTCAAAATATTGAGACCGGCTTTGCTGCCGGCCCTTATCGGCCTCTTGGCCAGGTTGGGACTGCGGCTTTAGGGATTGGAGAAACTCCCATGAAGAAACTTGTCATATGGGCAGCAGTCGCTGCCGTTAGTTCTGCCAGCGCCTTTGCGGCAGACCTTCCCACACAGACTTATAAAAGCGCGCCCGTGGTGGCCCAAATCTATAATTGGACGGGTGTTTATGTCGGCGTTAACGGCGGATACGGCTGGGGAACGCAAGATCCGCTGGTTCTCTTTTCCAACAGGTTCGACCGTTCAAGCTTCAACATCAATGGCGGGATGTTCGGCGGGACCATGGGTGCACAGATCCAGCAAGGTTATGTCGTGCTCGGCCTTGAGGGTGATCTTGATTGGGCCAACATCAAGGGCACAGGCATCTCAACTCCGACCATCGGGGGCTTGGGGCTCATAAACCCGATCACGCTCAATATCGCGTCCAACATCAGCGCTGTTGGAACGGTTCGGGCACGCGTCGGCGTCGCCATGAATAACTGGCTGTTCTACGGTACGGGCGGCGCGGCGTTCGTCAAATCCAGCGCAAACGGTACTTCGATCGCGGGAGTGCCCTGCGGAACGCCCGGAGTTTTTCCAAATTGTGCCGCTTCGGCGTGGCGGCCCGGACTGTTGGGAGAGGACGGGGTCGTGCTCGGTCGACTCCATCGGCAGTATCTGCGACACGACGGTCCCGAGCACGTGCTGTGTTTCGCGCCGACGCGGAGCGGCAAGGGCGTTGGCCTTGTCGTGCCGACCTTGTTGACCTGGCCCGCAAGCTGCATCATCCATGACATCAAGGGCGAGAATTGGCACCTCACCGCTGGCTGGCGCGCACGCTTCGGCCGCGTGTTGTTGTTCGACCCGACCAACCCGGGCTCGTCTGCGTATAATCCGCTCCTCGAAGTGCGCCGCGGCGACCGCGAGATCCGCGATGTCCAGAACGTTGCCGACATCCTGGTCGATCCGGAGGGCGCGCTGGAGCGGCGCAATCACTGGGAAAAGACCAGCCACTCGCTGCTGGTCGGCGCCATCCTCCACGTGCTCTACGCGGAGCACGACAAGACTCTGGCTGGCGTTGCCAATTTCCTGTCGGATCCGAAGCGCCCGATCGAGACCACACTCCGTGCCATGATGACGACGCCGCATCACGGCGATCACCCGCATCCTGTGGTCGCATCCGCGGCCCGTGAACTTCTCAATAAGAGCGAGAACGAGCGTTGGAAGAGACAAGAGCGGCCCTTGCAAAGCGTTATCTTGCCGAGCGCGATCTGCCGGTCTCCGAAATCGCGTGGCTGTTGGGATATAGCGAGGTCAGCTCTTTCACCCACGCGTTCGAGCGTTGGACCGGTATGACGCCCCGCCAATTTCGTTTAACCCCGTGAGCATAGGGCGCTTTGCACTCACATCGGCCTCGCGACGTCTCTTTCAGGCGAACGCAGCGCGCGTCGAAACGAAACGCCGGTTGGCTGCTATCTTTGCGGCTGACATTGAGGGCTATAGGTGAGTTGCGCTCATAAGTGCACCAGGGGGCACAGGCGGCCAGGAGCAGCCAGAGGGCACCGGTTACGACGTTATCGGCGCGTCTGCGGACATCATCATCAGTTCATTAGGCCGCGATCAGCAGCGTCGCAAGAACGGCGCTTCGGCTGATCCGGTTCGGTCCTCGTCAGCTCCGATCACCGGATATTCAAACGCCATCCCTATCGGGTCGTTGTCTTCAAACCAGCGGTTCGCGGCTAGCTCATTCGCAAACACCTTGAGGTGGTCGCGGTCGCCGACCTCTTTGCTGGTGTCAACGTAGATCAGAACTTTCATTTGGTCTCACTTTAACTTCCGCAGGCCCTTAATCAGCGGCTTACGACCCGATTGCATTGACGCAGGCGACGAGAGGAATGCGACTGAGAGGGGAGAGCGGTCTCCTGTAGCGGCGCGGTTCTCGTTTAGGACAACAACACTGGCTTGATCAGCAGCGTCGCCCATTGCACATTACAGGTCATCGGGGACACGTTGACCCCGACACACCGGCAACGCATCGACGGCCTTATTGAAATGAAGGGTGTGCGTCCAGTGGCTGGCAGGCTTGGGCTACGTTCGAGCAGCGCTCGGCGCAGCAAACCTCCACGCAAACGCAACGCAACGGCATAAGCCGTCGAGGGAAACCTTGGCGGCTTTTGCGTGTAGCGAGATGCCGGTCTGATCAGCGATGTCCGGTCTTGGGGGGCAGGGGTAGAACGGAAGTCGGATTTCGGGGCGGTCAAGTCCGTCGATGACCCAAAACCAACTGTGCAGTCCATTGATTTGGATCAAGCTCCGCTTGGAACCTGTTCTTACCTTGATCCAGTAGCGCGGCCCTTCCCGTACAAAGACCCCGCGCTATCCACTGATCACTGGACCTAATTTTTACTTTAAGCGCAGATCGGGCGGCATATGGCCGTGCCAAATCAGAACCTTGTTTTTGTTGTTGATGACGACCCCGGAATGCTGCGAAGTGTAGCTCGAATGCTGGGGCAGTTAGGCTACGCCACCTTGCTGTTTTCGTCCGCGAAAGCTTTCGCAAACCATAGCGATTTCGACAGGGCGGTTTGCGTCCTTCTCGACATCAACTTGGGCGATGGGTCAGGCATCGAACTGAGGCACCGTCTCAAAGCGGCTGGGAATACTGTGCCTGTCATCTACATGACTGGCAATGACGCCGCTGCCGTCCGCGAGGCTGCGCTTCAGTCCGGGTGCCTCGCCTATCTCACCAAGCCGTTCTCGGCTAAGTCGCTCATTGAGCCGCTCGAGAGAGCATCGGCGTGGCGTTCGTACGCGGACCGATGAGCGCCGCGCGCGCATTCCGCGCGAACGCCTTGGCCTGCTCCAGGGCCTGTTCGCCGGTCAGCAGTCCGGGCCGCAAGCGCCGGCTGACCTCGTCATCCCAATAGAAAAACCTTGACGGCTTCCCGTCCGGAAACCGGACCTCGAAGCTCCCACAGCCGCGCACGGCTTCATGCTTGATCAGTCTGATCGGCATGCCCGATGATGGCGCGGGGCAATCGTGCGCGCAAATTATCAATCCCTTGGGGCACGGAACGGATGCAGACTACTGCGCGTCGTGGGGGCTGTGTCTGGATGGTCGGCAGGTTCTGATTGTCCCACGTGCCGCGTTACAAGGTTGACGCGGCTGTGACCACAAGTCGAAAGCGACTCCTACCGGCCCCTGCGGAACCGGCTACAATGGCGTTGGGCGAGCCGGTCAACATAGGAGCCGTGTATGAACCAAGTACAGGTCGAGCAGAAAACCTATCAGATGCCGCCGCAGGATGGGTTTACCGTCACACACTTTCTCACCGTCGCCGACATCGAGCGATCGCTTCGCCGCAAGGCGGTCAGCGGCCCCTCCCGGCCTCGACAGATGCTTCAGGCCGCGGAATTTGGGTGAAAATTGGCTCAATATGAGTAGATTTCAATTCGGCGCTCAGGCGTCGGTTGATGGTGGGGATTGGTGCGCGACCGCCGAAGTGATCCCGGCGCCGAACCGATAGTGGTCACGGCGCCGTTACCTGCCCACGCCACATCACCTCCATTGGCATCCCAACAGTCCGGTCGGGTGGCGCGAGCAGCCCGCTGGAAGCAGCTTCCGATTTCTCTTTTCCGGAAAATCTTCAGGCAATGAACCTGACGTATCCAAACTTTGGGACGCTCGGCACATCGCTGAGATTTTCTACCTACAGTATTTCTACGTAGTGGTTTATAGTAATGGTGGCTAGCTGATAGCCTGTAGGCGCTCAATGAACTGCTCAACTTATGGAAAAATTGTCGGAACGCATCACAAACCAGTTGCCTGTCCGAGCGCTGGAGGAAAGTGAATGTGTCATGTCCGTTCAGAGTACGTTGGTCAGTCGGAGTCTTCGAAGTGCCTCCGGAGCGGTGAGGCGGACGTCCAAGTTGGATTCAGAGTTAGCTGCGCTGCAGGAAAAGCTTCATCGGCGAATTTCGTCCGAGCTTCATGATTCAACGTGCCAGCATCTGATCGCGGCGAGCCTGGGCATGATGCAGATAAGAAACGCGCTAAGGGACCCACAGAAGGCAGAGGAGCATTGCGAACAAGTCGACCTCTCCATCAACCTTGCGCTGAAGGAATTGCGTTCTCTCACATATTTACTGCACCCACAGAGCGTGTTTGAGGGAGGGCTCAAGACGACGATTGAGCGATACGCGGAAGGCTTCGCGGTTCGAACATCGTTGGCAGTTGATGTCTCGATAACGCCCGCGGTGGACAGTCTGTCGCGAGAAAAGCAGCGATCGTTGATGAGAATTGTCCAGGAAGCCCTGACGAACGTCTACCGGCATGCAAAGGCAACAAGAATCGACATAACGATTGAGGTGATGGAAAGAGCGTTCGAACTCGAGATTCGGGACGACGGACAAGGCATGATCGCCGGCGACAGCCTATGTCGCTGCCGCCCGCCCGCGCTTGGGACGGGGCTTCGCATCATGCGGGACAGACTGGACGAGATGGGAGGGCGGCTGGAGATATTGTCGGCGCCGACAGCGGCGCGCCGCGGAACCACCCTGCATGCGACCTTTCCGCACAGGTTTACGATCGAGCAGAACGGCCGCAGGTGTGCGCCCAAGAAAGGCTGCCAGCGACGGGTCTTCTGACTCGTTTGGTTTTGGTAGCAAATTGATCATCAGGGAGGCCTCCCTTGAAACAAATCCTCATAGCCGACGATCATGATGCAGTACGATCTGGAATACGTGCGGTGCTGGAGCAGCGTCCAGGCTGGACTATTGTCGCCGAGGCGGCCGATGGAAGGACGGCACTTGAGGCCGCCCTGGAACAGCGGCCCGACGTTGCGATCGTCGATTTCTTTATGCCGCGTATGACCGGAGTGGAAGTAACGAGAGGGATAAAAAAGCACCTCAAGGAGACGGAGGTGCTGATTTTCTCCGCGCATGAATCCGAGGTGCTGGCGCAGGAGGCGTTTCAAGCTGGCGCCCGTGCATTCATGGCGAAGTCGGATGCGAACAAGCTGCTGTTGGCAGCCGTCGAGGCCCTCATGGCGCACAGGCCATTTGTGGGTGGACGATTTTGTGTTCAATCGCGCCGAGAGATGGAGGAAATGAGCGAAGGGCATGCAAGGCTCTCGCCACGCGAGCGGCTCGTCGTCAAGCTTGTGGCTGAGGGCTATAGCAACAAGGGTATCAGCGCTATCCTGAACTCAAGTGTGAAAACCACAGAAACTCACCGGGCATCAGCCATGGGCAAATTAGGCGTAAATTCGATCGCTGGACTGGTTCGCTACGCTGTGAGGGCCCGGCTCGTCGAGCAATGAACGATCGGGTCATCTGCCGCCACGAACGAACCGGTTATTGCACTTGAGTTTGAATTCGTGTTCGGCCGAAGGCGAACCTCTATCCTCCCCGGTCGGCATAGGGGTTGTCGTTGACCGCGGTGTCCTCGCTCTCCTTCCTCGCCACGTTTCCGAGATGAATCTTAAGTCTTGCGAGTGCTTCGGGCGACCAGTGCCGCACATCGGTTACGGCAACCCAGGCTTCGATATAATGCTCCGGCGCGTAGACATGACCATAGCCCATCGGAGTATTGGTCGCGACGGCCATGTCGAGAGCGAGCTGCAGCATCGTGACGACAGGATACCATTGCAGGTCCGCTGAGACGTCCGGACCGCGCGGCAGCTTCATCCAGGCCGGGGGATGGTACGCATCTCGGTACGAGAACAATACGATAGGATCACTCGCATATTGCAGGTAGACGACACGCATCGCTCCCCACGGTGCATCACCGGACACCGTTGCTCCATTCTGGTTCATGAACCGCACGAAGCGGCCGTCGCGAAATTCCGGCAGCCAGGCCGGAGAGCCTTCGTTGCGGTTCGCTGTGATCGAGCGCCAGATTCGGCTCTCGAACGGCGGCCCGCTCCAGAGGGCCCCTGCGATCGGATCGCCGATCGTCTCGAACAGCTCCGCCGATCTTTCCGAAATTCATGGCGCCAAGGCTCAAGCCATGCAGATAAAGTCCGGGGCGCTTGTCTTTCGGCAATGTCGTCCAATAGCCGTAGATCTCCGCGAACAGGGCTTGCGCGGCTGCCGCGCCGTAATCGGGCTGAAACAGCAGCGACAGCGGGCTGTTGAGATAGGAATACTGCATCGCCACACTGGCAACATCGCCATCATGGAGAAACTCGACCGAATCCATTGCTGCGGGGTCGATCCAGCCGGTGCCGGTCGGCGTGATGATGATGAGGATGGAGCGATCGAAACCGTGCTGGCGCTTGAGCTCGTCGAGCGCCAGTTTTGCGCGGGCTTGCGGCGTATCGGCACCGCGCAAGCCTACATAGACGCGGATGGGGTCCCGGGCGGGCCGCCCCGTGAATGCGCTGATCCGGTCAGCGGTTGGCCCCGATGCCACGAATTCGCGGCCGGCACGACCGAGTTCATCCCATTTCATCAGGGATGCCGCGCTTCCCGTTGTTCCGGGGGCGGTTGGCTGCGGCCGCTCAGGTTCGATCAAGGCGTCAAATTCGCGGAAGGAGGAATCGAGCGCACGAAAAGCGGTGCGAATGAGGAGATTGTTGGCGATCGACCAGAACAGCAGGGCTGCTGCAACCAGGCCGACGACATTTGCAACCTTTCTTGGAATGAAGAGCCGAATGCGCGAGGAAAGGAAGCTGGTCACGAACCCAAATAGCCGCGCCAGGGCCAAGAGTACCACGAACGTGATCAACGCGATCGCGCAGACCTTGAGCGGATGAGCGGTTTCGACCGGAGGCAAGCGCATTGCGGCACGAACCGAGTTTTGCCATTCCGCAGCCCGCCAGAGAAATGTTATGACAACGACGAAGCTGACGATCGCGACGACCGCGTTGGTGGTTGATCGAAGGCGCGCCGAGGGTTCGGGCAGTTCGAGGTAGTGCCATAGCCAACGCCAGAAAATGCCGGCCGCGTAACCAATGGCAAAGCAGGTCCCGGCGAGGGCGCCCTGAGTCAGATAGCTCCTCGGAACGAGTGTCGGCGTGAGCGAGACTGCAAAAAACAATGCGCCCAAAACAGTCCCGACGCCGCATAGCGATAGCATCTGCTCCCTGATGATCCAGGTCGAGTTTTTCACTACGCCCACGGTGCGTTCCTCCAAGGGGGCTCCTGACCAACAGAAAACGCGGGACTATGCGTTCCGATTGAAAGGGAGCGTGCCGGACATCTCGATCTTACGTCACATTCGAGTGGAACCGCGACGCCGATTTGTCCTTGGAGGATTGCTGCCGGTGAGCACCAGGCTCGGGCTCACTGAGCTCTCGTGGAGAGCTATCGAAAACATGCTGGGGAACAAGGGCGCGACTTGCGTGTGAGTACATCGCCCCTTGCTTGAGGACAGGAACAGAGCTGCGGGCTCAATGCATCACCAAGACCTCGCTTACTCTCGCGGCGTTCGGTCACTGCGCGCGGGTTCGTCGTAGCCCTTGTGCTGGCTGTAGTACATCAGCGCGGTCAGGCCGCATCCGGCCGCCAAGGCCAATACAGCGGCCACGCCCAAGATGATGTTGCCGTAGAGAGGCATCGAAGGTGTCGCCCGCCAGATCTCCAGGCAGGACCAGAGCGCGCCAGCACGGCTACGAGAAACCATTGGCCCTTGTTGCTCACGGCTTCCTCCGTTCACTTGGGTGAGAAGGGGTCACATGGTTTTCATGACAAACTCGCCGAGCACCGATGCGTTACGTATGGCAATCGGCGCCCTAGACCCATCGCCACCCGCAACGACGACGGCCGCGATGCCACCAGCAAACCCAGCGGCGCCTGCGCCTCCACTGCACTTCCGTCACGAGATCCGACGGCGTCCCGGCCTGCCTTAGCCTTAGATCGGCGGCGACCGGCATCGCCTCCGCGGCCTCAATGAAACCAGCGCCGATTGCGCCGACCGCTGCCGCGGCAAAGGCGTTCTGCGCAAGGCCCAGGAAAATCCGGCGGGTCGGAGCGTTCATTGTCGTGTTCCTCTTCTTGTTACACTTTCTTGTTACGCTGCCCTTCGCACCGACCGAAGCGCATAGAGCAGCCAGGCCAGGCCGTGAGAAATCAGGTCGACGCCAAGGAGGAATCCAAGAGCCCAGAGGCTGATGGACGGGAAGCCAAACAGTATCGAGATTCCGGCGAGCACGCCGAAGATGCCCGAGATCAGCATCATCCAGCCATTCTCGCGCCAATGGGCGAAGCTCAGCACGCCACGGATGAGGCCTGATGCGAACAGCACGGCACCGAGGAAGTAGGTCAGGATGAGGGCGCCGGATGCCGGCTGGGTCAGCAGCACGAGTCCGAAGGCGAGATAAAGTGCGCCGAGCAGGATCTGCCACAGCAGTCCGCCCCATCCCTTGGTCCAGAACGCATGCATGATCTCGAACGCGCCGGCCACGATCGCAGTCACGCCGATCAGTTTGACGCTTATGATGGTCGCGACCACGACGTCGCTGAGCGCTAAAATGCCGGCCGCGATAAAGACGATGCCGAGGAGCGTGCAGACCCAAAGCGAGGGAGGTCCCACCGGTTTGACGGTGGATCTGCTGTCATAGGTGGTCATACCATACTCCAGTCTCGGCGACTCTTGGCTTCGAACGCATGGGATGGTAACTGCGACGCCATAGCGCCAACATCCGACGAAACCCTGAACAGCAGGATGGGAATATTCCCGACTTCGCCAATGCCGATCAGCACGTTCGCGCCGCGATTGGAACCCAATGAGGCATCTTCGCTCGTGCCAACAAAGGTCCCAGGGGGGCGGTCGTTCATTGACTTTCTGATCGAGCGCCTTGGTCGAGGCGTCGGGTCCCGACTGCCGGATTCTTTCTGGCCTTCGTCCGCTCGCGCAGGCGCTGGAACGTCACATAGAGCATTGGCACCATGAAGATTCCGATTGAGCTTGCGGCGAGCACGCCGGCAAACACCGCGGTCCCGACCGCTCTGCGGCTCTGTTCGGCGGCGCCGGTTGCGATCACGAGCGGCAGGAGGCCGAGGATGGAGGCAACCGAGGTCATCATGACCGCGCGGAATCGCATATGCGCGCCGAGGATTGCCGCGTCGGCGAGCGCCATACCCGCCTCGCGTTGTTCCTTTGCGAACTCCACGATCAGGATGCCATTCTTGGCGGCGAGCGCTACCAGTACCACAAGGCCGATCTGGCCATAAAGATCGAGAGCAAGCCCGACAACCTTGATGCCCGCGTATGAGCCGAGTACGCCGACGACGAGCGACAGGAGCACCGGTAGCGGGATCACCGTGCTCTCATAGAGCGCCACCGGGAAGAGATAGGCGAACAGCACCGCAAGCATGAGTACGTAGCCGGTCTGGCCGGAGGCCTGCTGTTCCTGGTAGGCGGTGCCCGTCCAGGCAAAACTGTAGCCGGCGGGCAGCACGTCGTCGGAAATGGCCGTCATCGCTGCAAGTGCGGCGCCTGACGATACACCCGGCGCCGGACTACCGTTCACGGTCACCGAGCGATAATTATTGTAGCGGGTGATCACCTGAGGTCCGGTTACGATCTTGATGCCCGCGAGCGACCTTATCGGCACCATTTGGCCGGCGCTGTTGCGCAAGTAGATGCGCCAGATGTCCGAGATGTCGGAGCGGTCGAACTCCTCGCCCCGGACGTTGACCTGCCAGGTGCGCCCGTAAAGATTGAAGTTGTTGACATAGATGCCGCCAAGCGTCGCCTGGAGCGCGGTGAAGATATCGCTGACATTGACGCCGAGCGCCTGAGCCTTGCCGCGGTCGATGTCGAGATAGATGGACGGATTGGTCGCGGTGGAAGTCGAAAACACGCGCGTGAGCCTTGAATCGGCGTTGGCGGCACTGATCAGCGCGCTGGTGACGCTGGAAATGGCAGCGGGGTTCCGCCCTTCGAGCGCCTGGAGCTCTAGCCCGGATATCTCACTGAAATGGCGCATCGGGGCGCCGAATCAGCGAAAGTTGCTTTGCGAGAACGACTTTCGAACGATTTGGAGATCACCCCGATGCCGACAGAGTGTAGCGCGGATCTGTTTGGATTTGCACCCGTCGAGAGGCGGGAAGTTGTGGCTGGCTTCGACGGTGGTGCGATCACGTCGGATGCCGGCGGATTGCTGTTGGGGGCGACAGATCGCGCGATCGGATTGGTGCGCCGATTGGCGGGGTGCTTTCACGACGAGCGCCGCCAGGAGCTGATCGAGCATGAGGTGGCGACGTTGGTCGGCCAGCGGGTGTTCGGCATCGCACTCGGCTATGAGGATATCAACGACCACGACGAGCTGCGCCACGATGCGATGATGGCCGTGCTGGCAGGCAAGCTCGAGGCGCGGCGCGAAGACTGTGCGCCGGTTGCCGGCAAATCGACGCTGAACCGGCTCGAGCTGAGCCGGCTGCAGCCGACGCGCTATCACAAGATCAGCCACAATCCGATCGCGATCAAGCAGCTGTTCGTGGAGCTGTTCCTGGAGGCGCACGATCAGCCTGCGAACGAGATCATCCTCGACCTCGATGCGACCGACGATCCGGTGCACGGCGAGCAGGAAGGACGGTTCTTCCACGGCTACTACGACTGCTACTGCTATCTGCCGCTCTACGTCTTCTGCGGGCGCCACCTGTTGGCCGCCAAGCTGCGGTCGGCGGGCGTCGATGCGGCCGCCGGCGTGGTGGAGGAGTTGGCGCGGATTGTCGCGCAGATTCGGTTGCATTGGCCGTTCGTGCGCATCCTGGTGCGCGCCGACTTCGGGCTTCGCACGAGAGGAGCTGATGGCCTGGTGCGAGGCCAACAGGACCGATTACCTGCTGGGCCTTCAGCAGAATCCCCGACTGGTCGGCGAGATAGAGGGCGAGCTCGCGCGGGCCGAGGCCAAGAGCCGGCGGACCGGCAAGCCGGCGCGCTATTACGGAGACTTCAGGTGGCGGACGCGCACGACCTGGAGCCGCAAACGCCGAGTGGTCGCCAAAGCGGAGTTCACCGGCGGCGAGGCCAATCCGCGCTTTGTCGTCACCTCGCTCAAGCGCACCGGGACGGGCGCGCGGCAGCTCTATGAGGATATCTATTGCGCACGCGGCGACATGGAGAACCGCATCAAGGAATGCCAGCTCGACCTCTATGCCGATCGCACTTCCACGGCAACGATGCGAGCCAACCAGCTTCGCCTGTGGTTCGCCTCGATGGCTTACGTGCTGGTCTGTGCCTTGCGCCGGATCGGGCTGCAGCACACGTCCTTCAGCCAGGCCACTTGCGGCACCATCCGTCTCAAGTTCCTAAAGATCGGGGCGCTCGTCCGCATCAGCGTCCGCCGCATCAAGTTTGCGATGGCCTCAGGCTGTCCAACCGCTCAGCTCTGGGGAGTTGCAGCCATTCGTCTCAACGCCGCCGCTCGCGCTCGCGGCTCGCCAATCTGACACGCCCCGCCGCACGCGTCACAATCGCGGTATCATCCTAAGGCCCACCGAGACCGCTTCTCCGCTGCCGCCGCAAAACGTTCAGTCTCTTCTCGCGCCTCACCGCGCCACCGCTACGTGCGGCCGATCAAAGCCCGCGAAAATCCACCGCTTGGATCAGCCGCCACCCCAAGATAGTGTGAGATATCCGGGCTAGTTGTGAACCCGGAATGCCGACATCCAACGAAACCCTGAGCGGCGGAGCGGGAATATTCCCGGTTTCCTCAGTCGCGACGTGGTCAGATCGCGGATACCTGAATTACCTCGTTCCGCGAGAGTCCAGCGTCAGCCGGGTGACGCCCGCCGCGACGTTGAATCCGATCGCTCGCTCGACTGACAGCGGTTGCAGGACGATAGTCCGGCGAGAGCCGCCGATCAGCGCGTTGACGCCGAGGCCGGGACCCAATGCAACATTGCCGCTCGCGCCCACATAGCTTCCGCGCAGAGTGCTGGGACCGATACGCGAATTCCTGGCGAAAACGGCCCAGGACAACACGCCTCCGCTGGTCGCGCCGATGTCGAGACCGACCCGCCTGATCCGTCCTACATAGACGTACTGCTGCGGCGAATTTCTCGCATGGAATACGCAGCGAAGCGACTGCGCTGATCCAAGCACCCGTCCGACGCGTGGTGTGCTGGCACACAGGAGCCTGCCGACCCGGAACGTCTGCGCGTACGCGGGCGCAGCGATTGCGCAAATCAGCGCGCTCGCGCCGATGGTTTTGAGAAGCCGGTTGATTCGCATTCAAGCCTCCATATGGTTTTCGCCGTCGGCGGGCATCGCTCTCGGCCGGCGGTCCTGGCTAAGCCAGAACGTGATGCCAAGGCCGATCAGCAACACCGCGCCGAGCAGGAAGAAGATGACGGATTGCTGCAGCCAGGATATCGCAGGAACCGCAAGCGCCATCGCAAGGCCGAGGAAGGCGATTTGCAGCGAAAGAAGACTGACGCCTGCGAGGAACGTGCCGAGCGCGAGCAATATCAGGAGGACAAGGCTGGTTGCCGGGGTCGGGAGCAATTGCTGAACGCCCGATACCAGCATGATGTTCATCGTGACCAGGACGGCAATCCAGTGCAGCGCCTGGGTCCAGATCAGCCGCCACCGCGCCTGTTTGCTGTCGATTTCCGGCCATTTGTTGATGACGCAGACCACACCGATGGCTAGCGCCAGAAACTCCCAGTAGCGAACGAGAGGCTGGTGCGAAGCGTTGGTGTAGGCGACGCCGGCGATAGCGAGCACCAGCGCAAAAATGTAGGGAAGTTGCTGCCACAGAAAATGAACCACGCCCGATCGCGTCGGGAAAGATTCCTTACCATCGTTTCGCTTGGCTTCAATCTCGCTCATGTGTCATCCACCTACGATCGTCCTTTGTTGGACGTCTGCTCGGGGTTGTCGCCGAGGTAATCCTCGACGTAGAATCTGATGACCGCGACCCGGCCGATGGCGACCAGCGGCATGGCGAGCGCGATGCCCATGACACCGAACAGCGCGCCCAAAAGCACGATCGCGACCAACGTCCAGGCGGGAGGCGTGTCGACCGCCTCGCGCAGGATCAGCGGGCCGATCACATAGCCCTCGATCGACTGAATGACAGTGTAGATGACGACGGCCCAGACAAGCAGGGAGCCGCCGAGCGGCATTGCCACCAGCGCAATCGGGATTGCGGCAACGATGGGCCCGAGATAGGGGATGAAATTCGACAGGCCGGCCTGAAGGCCCAGCACGAAGGGGCCGGGAAGCCCGATCAGATAAAGCGCGACCCACACGCACAGCGTCATCAGGATGATGCGGATGAGCTGTCCGACAAACCAAAACCGCAGGATGTTGCCCATCTCGTCCAACACCGCTCGCATCCGGGCGCGGTATGAAAGCTTCACCAGCATTACCAGGCTTTCGCGATAGCTGGCAGGATCGAAAGCAAAGAGGATCCCGAGGAACACGATCACGAGCGCGCCAGTCAGGACAGTCGATGCACCGCCAAGGACCAGCCGGGCATGGCTGAGAAAACGGCCCTGATCGGAGAACAGCCATTGCGTAAGGTCCCGGCCCCATTCCGGGCCAAGCAGATCGACACCATATGCCACAAGATGCCCCTGGAGGACGTCAAGCTGAGTATCCATGACTTTCAGCAGAAGACCCGTTTGTCCGGGCAGCTTGCCCGCGCCCCAGACCAGGCCAAATCCCGTCAGAGCGGTGAGCAGCAGAAGCACGAGCGTCAGCCGCAGGGCACGATTGAGTGGAAGAACGGGCGCCAAGGCCCTCGCAGCAGCATCCAGAAAGGCTGCGAACAACACGCCTGCGAAGACGATCAGGAGGCTCGAGACCGTTTGCCACACCAGAAAGAGAGCGACGCATGTGGCGAGCAAGGTCAGCCCGGTGGCGAGAATGCTGCGCCGCGCGCCAATTTCGGTGTGTTCGGTGGAGTCGTCGCGGATCACAACTTCGCGGAGCCGCTCTTGTCCTGTCCTCGTATCACTCATTGGTCGGCCAACTCGAAGGGACCGGAATGATCGGCGCCGCGACCGGGCCCTAGGTGCGAACGCGGCGGCTGCCAAAGTGCGGGTGTGTGCCGCCGCGATGACGCCAGTAGCGGTGCTTCGTCGGGTTCGTGTTGGTATTGGGCGTCGAACTGCCGGGCGCCGATACGCCAATGTCCTTTGCCGACACACCCTTGTCGTTTGACTGGGCCTGAGACGCGGTCGTTAGTGCGGTCGTTGTCACCAATCCACCAAGGATCAGGGCGCCGCAGACGGTCGGGATGTACATGCTAGCCTCCAAATGGCCAACGAGTGAAATAACAAGACTTCAGATCGAGATCGCTCCGACCGCCAGTGCATAGATGCCGGCACTTGCGGTGATCCCGAGCGCTGCAAACAAAGCGGCTTCGACCGGCCTGAACACCGCCTCCTTGCGTTCGCGCCGGGCAAGAAAACAAGAAAAGAAGAGCATATCCCGGGCGCGTACAGGATCGCCGGCAGCAATAGAAAACTTGGGGCCGCCCGCATAGATCATGCCGGCAGCGTGGGAGGCGACGTTAGAAGCAGCCTTCTAGTCCGCAAATCAGGGATTCTCTGTAGAGAGCAGGGGCAGGAAATCGGCATGCCAATTTTCTGCTGGACCCCTCCGTGAAGGGAGTGGCTATGCCTTGGTTACGACTGAATATCGCTTCGGGAATGGCAGCCAGCGATAAGCACAATACTCGAGCGGAAAAATTCACCAGCCTTCGCGAGCTCGGCCGCGATGTGCCTGGCGTGGAGAACGGCCGAGTCCTGGTCGGCATGCTCGTATCCGGTTTGGTCCGAAGAGAGGCCGTATTTGTCGACGATATGAAAGAAGTAGCGCATACGGCCGGATTAGGACGGAGCATTGCTGGCTTCCAGTGACAAACGTGTAAGGGATCTCCACAAAAGGGATGAGGATCCGTGAAGGTTCCAGGTTACGGTTTTGATAGGCTGAGAGGATCGCGGGGGCGCCGGCATGAGGGCGTCAGGAGACAGGGTATTTGTCCTTCCGGACTCGGGTAATATCCGATACCCGGGCAAGGTTTGAGGACTAGCGTGGCCCGCCGCTGATGCACAAGGAGATACGCGATGTCAAACTATGATCAAAACCTGGCGGCATCAGGAGCCGGCGATACTGCGCTTGCCATCGACGCCGGTCTTCGCAGCTACATGCTGCGCATTTACAACCAAATGGCTGCTGGTGTAGGCCTGACAGCGCTCGTCGCGTGGCTGACGTATCAGCTCACCGGTCCGGCGCTGCTGCAGAATCCTTTGATGTGGGTATTCGTCCTGGCGCCCCTGGGGCTGGTGTTCTTCATCAGCGCGCGCATCAATACCCTGTCGGTAACAACGGCGCGATGGCTGTTCTTCGTCTATGCGGCCCTGGTCGGTGTGTCGCTCTCGACCCTGTTCCACATCTATACCAATTCCTCGATCACACGGGTGTTCTTCATGACGGCCGCGATGTTCGGGGCGCTCAGCCTCTTTGGTTACACCACCAGGCGTGACCTTTCCGGATTGGGTACCTTCCTGTTCATGGGGCTGATCGGCGTCATTATCGCAAGCGTGGTCAATCTCTTCCTGAGGTCGACCGGGCTTGACTGGCTGATCTCGGTAGTGGGCGTCGGCGTCTTTGCCGGCCTGACCGCCTACGACACGCAGCGGATCAAGGCGATGTACAACAGCACCGATGATAAGACCTCCGCGGGCCGCAAGTCCGTGATCGCGGCTCTGTCGCTCTACCTCAACTTCATCAACCTGTTCATGATGCTGCTGCGCCTCTTCGGGGGGCGTCGCTAACCCTGTATCTCGAACGCGGACCGGTGGCCCTCAGGAGGGAAGGGGGCGGACACGCCCCGTCGTATGGGGCTTTCCCTGCAGCAAGTCTTTTATCTCTTCACCCCTGAGCGTCTCATACTCAAGCAGGCCCATGGCGAGCATCGCGAGGTCGGCGCGTTTCCCGGTGAGAATCCGGGTCGCCTGCTTGTATCCCTCCTCGACCAGACGGCGAATCTCGTATCGGCGCATCTTCGGGACGCTCCGGTCTAGGCCGCGGTCTTCGCGGCCGCGCTCGCGAGCGCATCGCGCAGGGCTTTTTCTTTTGCGTCATCCAGCGAGGTTTTCAGCACAACGCCGCCGGCGTCCTGAATTTCCCTGAGCACCTTGTCCGCGGTCATGTTCTTGACCAGGACGAACAGGGCGGCATCGCCTGGGTGGATGCTCGTTGCCAGTTCCTTCATGAACGAATCGTCGATACCGAAATCGGTCAGCGCGCCGCCAAGCGCGCCCGAGGCGGCGCCCAGCGCGACGCCCACGATCGGATTGAGGAACAGCACGCCAATCAGGAGGCCCCAGAAGCTTCCCGAAACCGCACCCCTTGCGGTCGTATTGACAAGTTGGTTCAGCTTGATGTCGCCTGAATCGGTTTTGACGGCGATGACGGCGTCACTCAGCGTTATCAGATACTCCTTCTGCAATTTGAGGAGACGTTGACGTACTTCTTCCGCCTTGGATTCAGACGGATACACGATTGCTACGAGATCGGACATGAAGGCCTCCTGCTTGACGAAGCTCTGGTTTGGCCCTGAAGCTAGCCAGCGTTTCGCTGTTGCAACACCCGAGAAAACCCTCAGGCGCGGGGGTGAATGTTCCCGATTGCTCGGGAATTCCGGCGCTTTCCAGATTTGCAGCATCAGAAGGACAGGAGCATCGATGCTCCAAACAATGCCGCCAGTGTCAGGATGGAGATGCAGGCCATGGGCCACTGGCGGAGAACATTGTCGCATTCCTCAACGATCGCACCCATCGCAAGGCCTGCGTGACGGATCGGGCCGACCACCACCATGAGTGCCTTCCAGCGCGATAGAGGTCCGGGCGGACGCTCCCAGCGGCCCAGCAAGATCGCCACCACTGCGCCTCCCAGGATGGGGAGGAGCGTTTTCGAAAGCGCTCCAAGGCCGAGCTTGTCCGGCGCGACGCCGTGCGGAATCGACAGATAAGCTTCCCAGGGTACAAGGCCGAGCAATAGCGAGCATAACGCCAGCACCAGCGGTGCCAGCTCTCGAATACGCGGTGCGGCGCTGTCCGGAGCAATCGGTTCGTTTGCGGGCGCCAGTGCATGGGCCAGCACGAGCACAACGTATGCACCCGTGAAAATTCCGCCCGCCTGAAGCACGACAGCCCACCACCACTGTCCCTTCTCGGCGGCCGCCTGAAGCAGCAGCTCCTTCGCCAGGTATGCGCCGCCCGGCGGCAGACCCATCAGCGCCAGGCCGCCCAGCGCGAAAGCGAGTACGCTCATGGGCAATATCCGTCCGACACCGCCCAACGCTATGATCCGATCCTGCCCCAGAGTCGCATAGATCGACCCGGCCGCCATGAACATCGCGGCTTTCGCGGTGGCATGAGAGATCGCCTGCAACAGACCGCCCGCCAACGCGCCTCCACTTTCAAGCCGTCCGGAGGCACCGAACGCGAGCGGAAACATCAAGAACAGATATCCGATCTGGGCGAGCGTTGAATAAGCGATCAGGAGCTTCAATCGCTCCTGGCGCAGCGCGATAACGCTGCCGAACACGATGGCCGCCCCGCCAAGCGCGGCGAGCAACTGCGTAGCGGCGAAGCCAGGCAGACCAGGCATGACATTGAACCAGAGCCGCACAATGATGAAGAAGGATCCCTTCACGACCAGGCCGGACAGGATCGCACTGGCCGCCGCCGGTGCGCCGGCGTGGGCGGGTGGTAGCCAAAGGTGCAACGGGAAAAGCGCGGTCTTGGCAAGAAGACCCGTTGTCATCAATGCCGCGGCGACGAGAACGGCAGGCTCCGTGCCAATGCGCTGTGACAACAGCACGATGTCGAGTGTGCCGTACCGGCCATAGAGGAGCGCCGTGCCCAGCAGGTAGAGGACGGAGCCGAGCAACGCAAAGAGCAGATATCGCAGCGCGGCCTGCAACGTCTCCGCCCGACCCTCGAGCGATACCAGGGGCACTGCGGCAAATGTCAGCAGTTCCAGGGCGACATAGAGGGTGAAGAGGTCTCCACCGAGAAAGATCGTATTCAAAGCCCCCCAGATCGCCAACAGCAAGACCCAGAATGCGAATGGCGCGCGGGTTTCGGCCGCCAAAGGGGAGAAATCAGCGGCGGCAAAGACGGCGACCGCGCAGATCACGACGGCAGTCACAGCAATCATCACCGCCGACAGCCCGTCCGCGCGCAGCGCTATTCCCAGCGGTGGCGGCCAGTTGCCTACCAGGTAGACGATAGGGCCCTTGCTCTCTGGCAGTACGACGAGAATCGCCACCGCAATCGCCAACCCAAACGGGATAGTCGCGCATGCGACCAGCCTGACGTAGCGGTCGCCCAGAACAAAAGCCAGCAAAACGCCTGCGACCGGGACGACGATCGACAGCACCAGCAGGAAACCGCCCGTGGTTGTTATCGCGTCCAGCGCCGGGGCGGGGGGCAGCATCAGCTACTCGGCGGATCAGAGCCGGCGCTCGGCAGCGCGGCGCCACCCAGCGTCGTGGAGCCGGCCTTCTGGAACAGCCGCAGCAAGAGCGCGATCGCCAAAGCCGTTGCGGAAAACGCGACGACGACGCCGGTGATCACCAGGGCCTGCGGCACCGGGTCATTGCCGACGCCCGCTGCCGCGCCCCGCCGTCCGATGACACCGAACAGCAGGAATACGCCACTGCCCAGCAGATTGAAGGCGATGATCTTGCGGAGGGGCTGCGGGTTGGTAATCAGCCCGTAAAGACCGAGTCCGACCGCGACAGCGGCACACAATCCGAACACTGTAACGCTGTTCATCACTTCACGCTCCGTTCCGGTGCGCCGGCGAGCAACAGGCCCAGGGTTGCCGCGATCGTGAGGATCATCGCGACCTCGATGCCAACTATCAGCGCCTTGGCCTGCGCCGGCGGATAGGCAAGGAATGCGGCACCGAACCAAAGCCCCCCAAGGCCGACGAAAAGAAACAGGCCAGGCCCGGCGATGAGGATGAACCGAAGCCATCGGCGCCCCGCGGGTGGCGTGTCCGTCAACCCGGCCATGATAGCCAGCAGCCACATGGACGCGAGAATCGCGCCGCCCTGAAAGGCTCCGCCGGGGTGATTGGCCCCAGTCCAGAAGACATAGATCGCGACGACAATTCCAATGGGCGGCAGCAGGCGCGCAAGGAAAACCAGAACGCCATCCGGATCGGCCTGATGGCGCGGTCCCGGATGGCCGCCCCAGGCATTATCAGGTGCAAGCGACCAAACACCGATGATGGCGAGCAACAGCACGACTTTCTCAAGCATGGTGTCCATTGCGCGGAAGGCCATGAGCACGTTGGTGACGGGGTTGGTCAGGCCGGTCGCCCCCGCATGCCCAACAACTGTCGGGGCAAGCGTTGGTGTAGAAGCCGGCAGGAGCAGAACCGCGCCAGCCAGCGCCGCGGCGGTCAGCACAGATAATGCTGCCGCGCTCACTCGCGTCGCCTTGCCCGGCGCCTCTGCCGTCATCGGTCCGGCGTCCCGCAGCCGCGCCGCCGCGCTCAACAGCAATACGCCTCCGAGCCCTCCGCCGATCGCAGCCTCGGTCAGCGCAACATCGACAGCGTCGAGGCGCACCCAGATGAGTGCAACCAGCAGTCCGTAAGCCACGAAACCGACGGTCGCCGAATAGGTCTCGCGCACGGCTATTGTCCAGATCCCGAGGCCCAGCACCACGGCGGCGAGCACGATCTCAAAGGCCGTTGCGATGCTCATTTTGCCGTTTCGCTTTGTCGCGCAGTTCGCGCGATCAGTTGCGAGACCGTCGCCCCCGCGAGCAGCCCGAGCAGCCAGATGCTGACTAACTTCAACCCGTCGCGCAGGCTTCCTGCTTGCGGGAGCAATCCAAGTACGACGAGACCGAGGCCGAGATTGTCCGCTTTGGTGAGCGCGTGCAGACGCGTCAGTGTATCGGGAAAGCGAAGCAGGCCGACAGTGCCGGCGAGAAAGAAGAACGCGCCGGCCGATACTACCGCGATCGTGATGATGTCCCGTGCGAGGCTCATTGATCCTCCTTCGATCCGCTACCATCGGCTTCGAGGTTGGAAAGCCCCTTCTTGACGAATGCGATGGACGCGAAGGTGGCGAGAAGTGCCAATGTTAACGCTACGTCGACCGCCGCGGGTACGCCGGTTACGGTGCCAAGCAGCAGCAGTGCAGCAATGCCTCCGGTTCCAATCAATTGCGCCGCCATCATGCGGTCGGTGTCCCCCGGGCCGCGCAGGATCGACACCAGCCCCAGCGCCAGCATCGCCAGAATGAACCCTAACGCTGCGGTCAGGAACTCAGTCATTGTAGAGCGCTCGAATTAAGGCCGCTTCCTCTGCGGCAAGCTCGGTGACGACTGGCTGTTCGACGTCGAGGCAGTGATAGACAAGCTGCCCGTTTTCCTCTCCGGTCGGCACCGTACCAGGCAGCAGGCTGGTGAGTGTTGTGAACACGTTACGACGCATCCCAGGAGCAAGACGGGTTGGGTAGGCCACAAATCCCGGGCACAGGGGCAACCGGGGATCGAGCGCGCGTCTTGCAACGTCGGCCCCGGCGACGACGGAGTGATACAGGAAGAGCAATACCAGTTGGACGATGGCAAGCGGCGAGCGCCGTGAGGCATTCGGCTCCAGCAAATGCAAGCTCATCCACGTCGCTGCGGCGACAGCGGCTGCTGCGGCAGGAATATCTCCGAGGTCGGCACCAGCAAGCACGAGCCAAAGAGAGATGAACCATGCCGCTCGCCAGGCCGCGCTCGACCACCATCCTCTTCCTGAGGACCCTCGCATGCTGGAACTCCTCGAACGGCATCGGATTGCGTCGCCAGGCTCTGCGGTGCTTTGAAGAGCCGGTCTTGCACATTTGATAGGGGTAGATTCCGGCCGCAGTGCCGCGGTCGGCATCTGGAGCCGGGAATCAGCCTTCGCGCCAGTGTGCGCCTTCGCGTAGCGATACATCATCATCCAAAACGGTTCGGATGGCGCCGACGAGCCGATCGTTCGGCGCCGCCGTTTTGGATAAGCTCTCGCTGCCCGGCCTCGCAACTAGCGCGACGCATGCCGGGCGAAGCAGGTGCCACCTCGCCCGCTCCTGGAGGCGCGGCATTGCTCCTCGGTCGCGTAGGCACAATGCGTCATTCCCGTGCCTGGAGCACCATTGGCCTGCAGCATTTGCCGGTGTAGCGAGTGGCACGATCGCCAGCATTCCTAATGTTCCGCACACAATCAAGATAAGCTTCCGCATCTGAAAATCCTCATGGTTCGTCGATTGAATTGAAGCCTCGTTCAAGCGTCATTTGCCGCACCGGCCGGCACACTTGCCCGGTCATGCGGCGTACCGCTTGACGACCGCCAAACCGATTACTGTTCGCGCAGGTTCTCGGATCGACGACGCCGGTCATGTGAAGCGTCAGCTATGCGCGGCGGCATTGCCTCGCTCGATCACTTCACTTTAGGGTCGCATCATGCGCTCTTGATAGCTCGGCAGGTATCGGGTGATTGCCTGATCATGCATTAGGGAATCCCTAGAAGGCGTCTCACGATAGCCGCGATTGCATCCCGTCGCACCGAGTGGATTTACCGATGCCTGCAGTCAGTGCGCTCGGCGCGATCCTGCTGCCGAGGGCTCTTTATTCGGCAGTCGACGATGTGCCAGCGGGCCACAGCAGCGTCCGGGAGGAGGGCGCTGTCTACCGTTCCTGAAGACTGGCCCAACCCGCGAAATGTTTGACGCTCGTCTCCGACAATGACCGGCGGCGCAGATCTAGTTGCTTTTGACTAACCTGGCCCTGCTGGCAAGTGGGCGTCTCGGGAAACTAGTCGATGCTCAGGTTCCCTGACGCGGAAGAAAATCACATAGAGGGCCGGCAGGACCATGAGAGTGAGCATGGTCGCCACGAACAGGCCGCCCATGATCGCGAAGGCCATCGGCCCCCAGAACACGGTCGGTGCAATCGGAATAAACCCCAGAACGGTCGAGATCGCCGTCAGCATGATGGGCCGGAAACGCGAGACCGCGCCCTCTACAACCGCATTCCAAAGTTCACGCCCCTGCGCGCGCTCGGCCTCGATCTGCTCGATGAGGATGACCGCATTGCGCGCGATCATGCCCATCAACGCCAGAATTCCGAGAATTGCCACGAACCCGAGAGGCCGGCCAGAAATCAGCAACGCTGCGACAACACCGATCAGGCCCATCGGCACGAGGCTAAGCACCATGGCGAGCCGGCTGAAACTGTGCAGTTGCGCCATGAGGAACAGCAGCATCAGGAATAGCATTACCGGGACCATGGCATAGACCGAAGCCTGTGAATTGGCGCTTTCCTCAACTGTGCCGCCCATCACAATGCGATAGCCGCTCGACAGGCTCGCTTGCAGCTTTTCCACCTCTGGGCCAAGGGAAGCCACGGCTCCTTCTGGGGTCGAGCCGGAGACGACGTCGGCTTGTACGGTGAGGGTCGGCACGCGGTCGCGTCGCCAAACCAGCGGATATTCCTGGTCATACTCAAAGCGCGCAATCTGGCTCAAGGGGACCGTGCGACCGCCAGGCAATGGCACCTGCAGGGATTGCAGCGTGTCAAGCGAGACCCGTTGCTCGTCTTGAGCGCGGGCGATGATGTCAACGAGGTAAATATCGTCCCGCAACTGGGTGATCGAGGCGCCCGTCATTACTGCATTCAACTTGGACGAAAGCACGTTCGAGTTCAGCCCAAGAAGGCGGGCCTGATTCTGATCGATCACAACTCGCAACTTCCGCGCCGGCTCCATCCAGTCGAAATTTACCCGTCGCAGATTGCTGTTGGAGCCGAGAATCTGGCCGAGTTGCAGAGCGATGGTCCGTACCTCGGCCAAATCCGCGCCGCTGACGCGATATTGCACCGGCCAACCCACTGGCGGTCCAAGCTCGAGCGGCGAGACGCGAGAAACAATGCTGGGCAACTCCTCAGCCAGCTTTTTCTCAAGTGTCGCCTGCAGCCTTTCACGTGCTGCGACATCTTTGGCGATGACAACAGCTTGCGCAAAAAAGTCGTTGTTGAGCTGCACATTCAGTGGAAGATAGAAGCGGATCGCGCCGCGCCCGACATAAGTACTCCAGCTAGCGACGTCGGGATTGTCCTTGAGCATCGCGTCGAGCTTGGTAGCCGCACGGTCGCTGGCGAAGATCGACGCATTTTGCGGTAGGGTCAAATCAACCACTAGCTCTGGACGGTCGGAGGCCGGAAAGAATTGCCGAGGGACCAGCGGCATAGCCAAGAGCGACACAACGAAGCATGCGAGCGTGATGGCAACGGTCATCCAGCGATGGCGCATGGCCATCAGCAAAAGCCTGCGGAATGCGCTCACGATGCGGCTCGGTTTCTGGTCTTTTCTCTGCTCAGGAGCTTTGAGCAGCCAGAACTCCGAGGAGAGGCGCAAACAGCACCGCAACGAACCAAGAGACGATCAGCGCGATCGATACGACGGCAAAGATCGAAAATGTGTATTCGCCGGCCGAAGATCGCGCGAAGCCGATCGGCACGAAGCCGGCGGCGGTGACGAATGAGCCGGTGAGCATCGGAAATGCCAGCGTATCATAGGCGAAAGTCGCCGCTTTTTCCTTGTCGTCGCCCGCCGCCATGCGGGAGGTCATCACGTCGACCGTCGTCATCGCGTCGTCAACCAGTAGGCCGAGAGCGATGATCAGCGCACCGAGCGAAATACGCTGCAGATCGATCCCGATAAATTCCATGATCGGAAAAATAATCGCCACCGTCAGCGGGATAGACAAGGCAACCACCGCGCCAGGCCGGAATCCAAGGCTGACGACGCTGCAGGCCATGATGATCGCAATTGCCTGCCAGAGAGATTCCATGAATTCGCCGATGGCATTTTTCACCACCACCGGTTGGTCGGACACCAAAGTTACGTCGATACCGATCGGCAGATCGGCCATGCCGGTATCGATCGCTTTTTTTACACTATCGCCCAACGCCAAGATGTCGCCGCCGTCGCGCATGGCGATGGCAACGCCGATCGCCGGCTTGCCATTAACCCGGAACATCGGCTGCGGCGGATCGGACAGCGAGCGGCGAATTTCGGCGATGTCTCGCAGGCGGATCAGGCGTCCGTTCGATACAAAATTAACATCGAGCAGATCGTTCTCGGACTTGAAGGCGCCGGTCACGCGGATCGACAATTTCTCGTCGCCGGTCTGGATTGACCCGGCTGGAATCACGGAGTTTTGCGCTTGAAGGGCGGCGATCAGCGCAGCGCGGTCGACCCCGAGGCCAGCAAGTTGGCTGGTCGAGAATTCGACATAGATCTGCTCGTCCTGCGCGCCGAGAATCTCGATCTTGGAGACGTCCGGAACCTGCAGAAGCTTCGAGCGCATGTCCTCGACATAATCACGCAAAGCACGGTGGCTGAAACCGTCTGCAGTGAATGCATAAATGAGGCCATACGTGTCGCCGAAATCATCGTTGAAACCGGGGCCGACAACCCCCTGGGGCAAGGTCAGGCGTATGTCACCAATGTTCTTGCGCACTTGATACCAGATGTCCGGCACCTGCCTGGCAGAAGTCGAGCCTTTGAGAGTTACGAAAATCGTCGCCATGCCCGGACTGGTGTAGGAGCGCAGGAAATCCAAGCCCTTCGTTTCCTGCAACTTGCGCTCAAGACGTTCGGTGATCTGAGTCAAGGTATCGTCGAGCGTTGCCCCTGGCCAAGCCGCCTGTACGATCATGGTACGAAAGGTAAAGGCCGGGTCTTCGCTGCGTCCGAGACGGTAATAGGACGACAAGCCAGCGACCACGATCGATATCATCGCGAAAATGATGAAGGACCGATGTTTTAGCGCCCAGTCGGAAAGATTGGGGCCGATCATGACCTCACTCCAAGCGGCCTCACCTTTTGGCCCGGATGCAACGCCTGCACACCGGCGGTGACAACGATCTCGCCGCCGTCCAGGCCTCCGGAAAGCACCACCGTCCCAGGATCAAAGCGCAAGACTTCGACTTGCTTGAGGGCGACGGTCAAGCTGTCCGGATTGACCACCCAAACCGCTGGACTTTTCTCTTTGGCCGTCAAGGCGCTTGCGGGGAGGGAAATTCCGTGGCCATGGTCGACTTCCATCCGGCCTGTCACGGTCGCGCCAAGCCGCATGGCCGTCGGTGGATCATTGACCGCCACTCGGACCTTAAACGTGCGCGTGACTGGATCCGCCTGCGGATCGACCTGCCGTACCCGGCCCTTTGCGGTGACGTTGGGATCGTCGGTCAGAGCGACGATTACATCAGCGTCTCCGGGAGCATTGCGCAATACTTGAGCCGAAACGTCGAAGACGGCATCCCAGCCAGAATCTCGGGCGACCGTGAACACCATCTGACCTGCCTGCACCACCTCACCGGATTCCGCTGCGCGGCGCGTGATCGTGCCGCTCAAACCAGCCTTGAGTTGGGTATAGCTGACGCGGTCCTCGGCGACTTCGGCCTGGGCCTTGGCGTCGTCCACCGCCGCCTGCGCCGTGCGTAGCGCTTGCTGGGCCTGATCGAAGTTGGCACGGGTCGTCCAGCCTTGCTTCAGCAGCGTGTCTTGGCGGTCGAAATGGTTGGAGTCCTGCTCCAGCCGAGCGTTGGCCGCAGATAACGCCGCGCGCTGGGAACGAAGCGAGTTCAATTCGTTCTGCGGATCGAGCTTTGCCACAACCTGGTCTGGCGTAACGCGGTCACCGGTGTCCACCGAGCGCTCGACAATCCGTCCGCCGATACGGAAAGCAAGAGCTACTTCCTTTTCCGCCTGAATCTGTCCGGTAAGGACAATTGACTGGGCCAAGCCGCCTTTTTCGACGACGACCGTACGAACGGGGCGCGGCGGGGGCGCTTCGCCAGCGGTCTCGCGGTTGCTGCAGCCCGAGAGCATCAAGATAAACGCTGGGGCAGCCACGAGCAGCACGCGGGGCAGCTGCCCGGAAAACCAAGGGGAGCGCGATGACGACAACATTCTAAACCTCAATTTGGTGGCCAGAAATAGTTGCGGAGCTTTCAGAACGATCCCCCAAGCGAGCCGAGCACGATAACAACGGCGAGGGCGATCATCGCGCCAGGAATGCCGTGATGCGGCCGGCTGCCGTGCGCGCCACAGCTGATCGCTGCAACCCGATACAGCAGGCCAGGGTCGATGCCGGCCAGCTCCGCGCCTTCGAAATAGATCGCGACGCCTAGGCCGACAAGAATGCCGAGGAAGCCGATGGGATCAATCGGACTCATGCTAGGCATTCCGCCGGAAGAACGTCGATATCCGCGGTCGAGCGCTTTCCCACATCCGATCCATAGGACTTTGGAAATCCTTCGCCGTCGTCCGGCCCTCGGCCTCAAGCATCTGCAGGAACGGCAATTCGGTGTTGAGCTTGGAGGAGGCACTGAACTCCGCCAGCTTATCCGTGAGGATGCGATGCGTACTCATTTTTGCCCACGATGCCCTTCCCGTGCCAGAATCGGCAGCCTGAAGGAGCGGCGCAAGATGCGCTGCTCCTTAGGCTATGCGGCAAACCGCCGTTGCGGCATCCGAGAAAACCCCCAAGCGCACCGATGAATGTTCCGGAATGCCAGGGATTCCCCACGCTTTTCTGGGTTTGTCGTATCAGCAGGCTGGGAGCATCGACGTTCCAAACAACGCCGCCAGCGTAGGAGGAGGATGCAGGCCAGGGGCCAATGGCGGAGAACACTGTCGCATCCCTCGACGAGGGCACTGGAGACAAGCAAGGCCTGCGAACAGGATGGCCGCCCCGCCAAGTGCAGCGGGCAACTGCGCGCGGTTTGGCTGTTTCAGCGATGCTCGACCCACGGCGGAGGGGCGCGTATATTCAGTACATCCTCCCGGGGGGCTGCGGGTTTTGTGGGATAACCTTTTGAATGATAAGCAGTATGCTGACGTGATTTTCCTGCCGCTGATCGCCCGACAGGTCGCGGGCCGGAATACGGGAATGACGCCGTGAAACGCATCCTGATTGCGGATGATCATGAAGTCGTACGCTCCGGACTCCGAGCAATCGTTGAGACGCGCTCTGATTGGATCGTCAGCGGAGAGGCGACCAACGGCGAGCAGGCGGTCGCGTTGGCATTGGAGACGCGGTCGGACGTCGTGATCGTCGACTATTCGATGCCGCTGATGAACGGGCTCGAGGTCAGCCGTCGCCTCAAGTCGCTCCATCCGCGCACCGCAGTTCTCATTCTGACGATGCACGAAAATGAGGAGTTGCTGACCGAGGCCATTCTGGCGGGCGTCCGCGGATTCCTGTTCAAGTCGGACGCCAGGAAGCTCTTGATCTCCGCAATCGAGGCGCTGCTGGACGGCAGACCCTACTTCACCGGCGTCCTGCTGGAGAAGCTGCTCCACGACTACCAGAGCAACAAGCAGAACAAGTCGGACATGGTGATCACGCCACGTGAGCAGGGCGTTGTCCAGCTCATTGCGGAGGGGCACACAAACAAATCCATCAGCGCCGTCCTGAAGCTGAGTGTTAAGACGGTTGAGACCCATCGAGCGTCAGCGATGCGAAAGCTCGGCGTGTCCTCAACGGCCGAACTCGTCCGCTACGCGATTCGCAAGAAACTTGTCAGTCTTTGATGGAGCCTTCATGCAAACTTCGATTGGCGACAAGCGATCCGTAATTGATCCTCCGAAGTGGCACGGGTGATTAGGTTCGAGCCTCGGGGGTCATCTGGTCAGCAGGCAATTGCTCGCTTCCTTTTCACAGGCCGTCGAGGGGCCAGGGTCGCAGCAGCTCAGCGACGGCCCGTTCGTTTCGAAGACTCGATCTTGGAAGGGCAATTTATCAGATGACCGCCGGAAACTTCATCCGGGCCCATCCCGTCCCGGTTCTGTACGGATTGATGATCGCCTCGCTCGTCGCATTGCTGCCGCTTCCACCGCTTTTGCAGGATCAGGCTTACCATCAGTTCGCCGACCGGCGCGAATTGTTCGGTATCCCGAACTTCTGGAATGTCGTTTCAAATTTGCCATTCGTCGCCGTTGGCGCAGTTGGTTTGCTGCAATTTCATCGCGACGCGACGACTACCGTGCTTTTTGCGGGAATATTCCTGACCGGCTTTGGCTCGTCCTACTATCACCTGGATCCGAACGACAGCACCCTGTTTTGGGATCGGCTGCCAATGACCATCTGTTTCGCCGCCATCCTTTCCGCCGTCGTCGAAGAGCGCGTCGATGCGAAGGCGGGCGCGATGCTGCTGCGGCCGTTGCTGGCCATCGGCATTTTCAGCCTCTTGCTGTGGCGCTGGACCGACGATTTGCGGCTCTATGCCTGGGCGCAGTTCTTTCCCTTTCTCGCCTTGGTTCTGATCCTGCAGCTGTTTCCACCGAAATATACCGGCACCCGCTATTGGGTGATCGCCGCTGCGCTATACGCACTTGCCAAACTGCTGGAATTTCTTGACGAGAAAATCTATTCGCTCGGCTCAATTGTGAGCGGGCATACGCTCAAGCACCTCGCCGCGGCCGCCGCCAGTCTTGCGATCCTGAGACTTTTACAGACCCGCCGGCTGATCGGAGCATAGTTTGTCGGCTGGAGCGGTCCGTCTGATATTTTGCCGCATCAACTGTTGGGAGAACAGGCTTTGATACGAGCGTTCTCGCGCGTTCAGTACATCCGCGCAGGAAATCTCCGGGTTTTGTGGGATAACGCTTCGAATAATGAGCAGTATGCTGATCCGGCTCTCCCGCCACTGATTTCCTGACGGATCGCGCCGGATAGGGAAAGTGCGCTGCGAAACGTATCCCGCAGATCATACACCCCGAAGTGGAAGGATTTTATGTCAAAAACGCGCCGGTCAATCATCACTTGTGTATTCCTTGCCGTCACCACATCGGCGTCTGCGCAAACCGCGCCTGTTCGAGTGGGTGGGCTCACTTGCCAGACCGGCGTCAGAGTCGGATTGCTTGTTGGCTCGAGACAACACATGCGATGCGTTTTTCGGTCGAACGCAACAGGGCAAACTTACCACTATACGGGAACGATTACCCGACTGGGCCTCGATGTCGGCGTCACCGGAGGAGGGCGGCTGTTCTGGGGCGTGTTCGCCCCGACATCGCACGTTGGCCCCGGCACATTGCGGGGCAACTACGTAGGCGCGAGCGGCAATGCGTCTCTGGGGCTTGGCCTGGGCGCAAACGTATTGGTGGGCGGATCAAATCGCACTATCTCGCTGCAGCCGTTGTCCGTCGAAGGACAAGTGGGCATCAATCTGGCCTTGGGAGTTGCAGGATTGAGGCTCCGATAGCCGAAAAACATTTCGCAAACATCATCGGTGCGTTCGATTGCATACGCGGACTGTGCTGCGCGCGGCAGCCGAAATCTCTGCGCTGACGGTTTTGGGCTAAAGCTTGCAAAAATGAGCGAAGGAGCATGGGTTGGCTTCGGAGACAGTGCGCTCGCGCATCTGCAATGCTAAGCCTGCAGTTGCTGAGGCTCGAACATCTCCCGCGCTACACCCAAATTCTCGCCGGAATGCTCGTCCGAAACTTGATGGATCGTCAAAGCAGAAATCGGCAGCAACCTCTGAGATTGGGCGGCGATCATCGGGGTTGCACAATGCATCGAAAATCCGGATCAGGCGCTGCCGCTGAATATGATGGGTCACGCCGCCTTTTCTTTCGAACAGGCGATAGAGCTGCGATCTGGAAATTCCCAACTGCCGGCACAACAATATCGGTTGTAATTTCGAAGACTGCAGTTGTCCGTCGATGATCCGCTTCGCGCGCTCGAACAGACCTATCGATATTCCCTGGTCTGCCAATCGCAACCGGTCAGCGGATGGGGCTATGCACGCCGTAATCAT
Organism: uncultured Alphaproteobacteria bacterium; assembly: GCA_963802585.1. Classification (GTDB taxonomy): domain Bacteria; phylum Pseudomonadota; class Alphaproteobacteria; order Rhizobiales; family Xanthobacteraceae; genus Bradyrhizobium. Next base: position 40,778 of record CAWDJS010000011.1, read on the forward strand.
TTGGCATGAGGTTGTGGCCAGCTTGGAGGCATCATCCTCGGTTAGGGACGGTAGTTGCCGTTCGAGGGCAAGAACATAGTCGCCGAGCAAAGCACCAAGAGGAGTTTCAAATGCTAAGCCGCGTGCTGCATCAAACGCCGGCGCCAAGTTACTGAATCTCTCTCGCGGAAGCAGTATCTGGATTCTGTCGACGCGGGTGCGCTTGCTTTCGAACTCATCTCCAAACAACCAGAAGAATGGCACGCCTCCGAGGGCAGTGAACTCTCCCTTCGAAGTCCTGACCGTGGTGTCGCCCTGCCGACAGTAGGTAAGTACCCAGTGGTCGCCGGCAGTCTTTTTCACGTTTGCTTTTGTTCGCTTGACGTGCACTGAGGGCGCCAACACCCGGCTTACGATCAAGTCGCCGAGCTTCCATAATGAGTTTTGCGCTTCAAATGGATCGTCAGCAGGCACCAGCGGTGTGATGTCAAAAGCGGGGAAGAACCACTCCTGCCACGATTGCAGCTGATCCGAGGGCTTCAAGTTTTGCGTCGTGAATGTGGAGGACTTCATCCGAAGGCTCCATTTAAGGTATTCCCGAGCGGGAACCCTACCTCGATTAGTCGACAAACCAAAGTGTCCAGCCGCCCGCGCCGGCTCGACTAAATTGGCAGGTGTTTCCTAGGGATAGCGGGTGGTGTCAGAGTAATATCGAGCCAGAGACGCAATGGGTCTCTTCAAGCTCTCGGCCATGCGCCCGCCCACCTCAGCCTGGTCGGGTGAGGCGTAGTCATAGACGCAATGGACCACGGGTATTCGTCGGCTGACGTGCTTCCAGGTCTGGGCCGCCGCCGAACATGCCGCCAAAGACGCAACCGGCATCTTCAGAGGGCGGCGGCTAAGTCTAGCGCCAGCCGCAGACACGGTGTCCCCAGTGCCACCAGCGTTGTCCCCTCTGCCACCAGCAACCCCAACGACGGTGACGGCTACGCATGTGGCGATGCGGACGGACCGCCACCGCTTGCACGGTCTGAGCCGCCTTCGCCGTTCCAGGCGCGTTACTCCAGCCGATCGTGGCAAAACCGGCGACAGCAACGACGGAGCCAGGCAAGATATCTATCAGGACGTTGCGGCAACTCATTGCTTGCACAGTGTTTGCTCGTGCACATTTGATCATGGGATCGCATATCGGCGACGCCAAATCGCTGCGAGTTCACGCCGACCTGGTGAATCCAAGGTTATCTTCGATCACCGCGTTCGGCCCGACCGGTACCTGACCAGCATTGGCTAGATTGAGTTTGCTGAAGACGATCTTGTCGCGCCAGACCTTGCGAAGGAATCTTCGAAAACCTGAATCGTTAATTGCTCGCCCGGACATCGTCGGTATCCGAAGCCGAATGGCGCGAAGCCGGCATAGTCGCAAACCGGAAGGCTTTTCCCGTCGACGACGCCAAAAACCGTCCCAAAGCCACTATTGGTGATGTTAGCCTTGCGTCCATCCTTGACCTCGAAGCCTGTGATCTGAAACGGGCATCGCGCGAGGCCAATCTGCTGGCATTTTTCTTCAGTAATCTGGGCGCTGGTAGGAACGCCAAGATACCTGGACGGATCGAACGCAGTCGGGTCCTTCCAGTGGACTGGATCCAGGCTGGTACTTGTGTGGGGTGTGCTTATGTAGCTATGGCGCTCCACGGGAAAGCCAAACCTTTGCTGCGGAGATGCGCCATAGGCGCTTGTCCTGGCATCGTGAATAGCCGAGATGCTGCCGCCGTTCGGCGATATGACGCGGAACAGCTCCATGACGGACAATTCCAGTGGCGAGAACGCGGCGCCGTTGGAGTTGTCAAAATTTCCACTCATCGTCTTCTGAAACGATGCTCGCACGGCCGGATCGCCGCCGTCTTCGGACAAACGCGACATAATCCCGAAGATCGAGTTGCCCCATTGGCTGAGCGCCACAAAATTGTGGAAACACTCGAACACGACATCCTTCTGCGCAAAGTGACTCCCATCGCCGGCATTCTTCAACCAATACCAGGCCATCGTCCGTTCGGGATTCTTGATTTTTCCGCCTTCAATGTCGGCAAGTCGAGCATCGATCCACGATTTCAGAAAGTCCAGCTGTTCACGAACTATCATGTAGTTATCGTACGTGATGGGCAGCAGGGGATTCCTGTATGCAAGAACCGTATTGAATGCTTCACCAATCTGCCGCACCTCGAACGGAATGGCGTCTTCGCTCACTCCAAGATGAAGGTCCCAATAGAGGTCGAAATAATAATCGAGGTAATGCCGCATGAACGGTTTGTTTGCAAATTGCGGATCCAGGAGTTTGTCGAAGAACGCAACGACCTTCGCGCCGTACATCGGCTTGTAAAGATCCGGCGTTACCCCCGAAAAATAAATCCTCTTGCGGAGATTATTGGGACCACGTTTCTCAAGACCTTGCAAAAAGACCGTAACGCCATCTTCAGGAGTCGGTTGCCAGCCCCGGGTAATGAGTTCCCACAGGTCGTAAGGTAGAGCGTTCTCCTTACTGAAGGTGACGTCGACCATCGGCAGCATTGGGCGCTCGCCTTCATAAAAACTGGTCAGGAAAAACGGTTTGACGACTTTCTCGACGTACTCATGATCGAAGTTGGCCGGGATGGCTTCACGGAAACGCTGAAACGCAATTAGAATCTGGTCCGGAACTGACGGCAGCGTATCGGCAGATGCCTGACCTGCGCCCACCGCCATCGAAGCGGATGCGCCGCTTCCGAACATACCGACAGCAGCCGCGCCTCCCTTAAGAACCGTCCGACGTTGCACTGTCCGCCGTTTCATTGCGTCCTCCTTCGGGCGAATGGTTTCGACTTCAATCCAATTCGGAAAGTCGGGCCATCGGCAAATACCCTCGTTGCAGTCCATGGAGGACCTGAATCAACGGGTCGTGAAAAAAGACGATCCTTCTTCCACAACTTCCAATATAGCCAAATCTTCGTGTTTTTGAGACGCGCCGAACAGGCGTGGGACTATGGGCACATCCGGACTCCCGCGCAGCGCCTTATAGTCAAAGCCGATGAGCGACGCGCTGCGGCAACAACGCGGCTAATTGAGGAAGACATCGATGGCGGCAAGACACAAAGTCAAAGAGATTGTTCTAAAACTGCGATTGGTCGAAGAACTGACAGCAAGCGGTAAGTCGATTTCGGACTGCCTGCAAGAAATTGACCTGACTGAAGTAACCTACTATCGGTGGCGAAACAGGTACGGAGGTCTTGAGAGCGATCAGGCCGAGCGGATGACGGAGCTGGAGGCCGAAATTGCCCAGCTGCGCCGGGCCGTGTCGGATCTTACATTGGACAAGCTCATCCTGATGGAGGCGACAACAGGCTCTTTGAGCCCGGAACTGCGTTCGAGCTATGTGCTTCACGCCAAGGCCACAATGGGAATCTCGGAAAGGCGCGCTTGTCGGGCCCTTGGGCAGCATCGATCGACGCAACGCAAGGTTCAAGCGCGCCTGTCGCTGGAGGCGAATCCGGCGCGCGATCAAAGGTGGACGACGCCCGTCGAATAGCGGCAGAGGCCAGCGGCTCGCTTGATTAGGCTGGCTTCGCGATTGGCAATGTCGTTTCTGCTTCGGACGCCTTGGCGAGGGACACTCCGCCGAGCGCTCCGGATGCCGCGGCCTATGCAACGCCGATCAGCGGGTTCAGGAAAGAACGCCTATCAGGCCTTGATCTGGATGCGGTGCCTCCCGCAGCGGAGCTCACACCGTTCTCAGCGGCGCTCACACCAAATGTTTTCGCACTTTCGAGGTTCGCCTGCGGCAGAAACCTACTTCGATTTGACGAGGCCCGAGAACCCGGCGACCGCCAGAAGGCTCAAGGCCCAACCGATAACTGATAGGAAATAATAGTAATTTAGGGTGAGAGGCCCATGGGGCTTCGAGGGGTCGGGCCTCCAGTATTGCTTCTGCCCGATCTCCATGACCGGCAAAAGCGCATCCAGCGAATACATCCAGGGATTGAATTCGGGGTAGCTGGAAGCCTCGGGCTGGCTGAGGAAACAGGATAGTTGGGACTGTCCGGTCGATGCACGTCCGGCCACGACCCGTCCTGTCGAGGGCATATAGCGACTGTCGGCTTGCTCGAGGCCACACATCGTCCATTCCAAGGAGCGTAGGACGACCGCACTGTTGGGCTTGAGCGCGCTATTCCGCTCAGCAAGATCGAACACAACCACTCCGATGGCCCAAAACAGGATCAGCCAAAGCAGGGCGAGCAGGGGCTGGCGCCCATAGCGGACGGTCACAGCAAGTAGGCCGTCATTCACCGCCAGCGCAGCTCGCAACAACGGATTTCCTGCTCGCGCCCGTCGTGCGCGTCGCTGCAGCCGTTCCTTCACGATGAGAACCGCGCGGGCCTCCTCGTCGTGCCCCATCTCCCGAAGCACCGTCGCAAGCTGCTCGTAAGGCTGCGGCCAGAAGTCCTCTTCCCACCGCTCGGACACTTGGCGCGCCAACCAACGAAGCCTGCTCGCCGCGTCGATTGGTCCACCAATGAATGCGCCGTATCGACAACGATTGAGCAGCAGGTCGCCCTTTTGCGGCCAGCATGCCTCTTCGTCATCGATTGCGCCGATTTCCGTGGCCGTTAAGTCGAGCGTCCCCAGAATTGACGCACCCTGCCGCAAGAAGAACGCGCCATCGATCCTGGCGCGATTGAGCCTCAGCGCATAGCCGTTAGGCTGCGCAAACTTCGCCGACGTGCAATCGAAGTCTCCGCCGAAATGGGCCCCTAGCAGACGGACTTCGCCGGCAATGGTCGCCCCTCGCAGGGCTAGGTCGCCCCGCGCCGCGATACCATCGCCATTCAGGGCAACTTCGCCGGGTCGCTCGATCCGCGCGCCAACCGCGTTGACATCGCCACCAAGGCGAACCCCTGAAAGATTGATGCCTCCACTCACATTGGCGCCACGCAAAAGAAAGCCGCCTCGGGCTTCCAACCCGTCGGCATCGACAGTAACCCCATCAGACGACGCGATCGTCGCGCCGTCTGCCTCGATATTGCCGCCTATGCGGGCCCCACGAAGCCGGATCTCCCCGGTCACGGTCGCACCGCAGATCGAGAGTCCGCCACGCGCTTCCAGCCGGTCGGCTTGCAGACCGGGTAAAGCTGATCCGTCGAGGAACAGATTGTCGATAACGGCAGAGCGCAGCACCGGAGAGGCGTCGAAGCGGCAGTCGGTAAGAGCGATATCGCGCGGAATCCGGCAGCCCTCGAGGTCGAGTATGCCGGTCACCTCGGCGCCGCTGAACCTCAGTCCCTTCTCGTGCAAACGGAGGTCGTCGCCGAAGCCAAGGATAAGGAGGCGCAGGAGCTCCGCGCGCACGGCTCGCGCGGGGTCGTTCCCTTTCGGACACAAGCCGTTGCCGATTCTGTTGAAGTCTCCCGACCCCAGACCCGCCACGACCTTGGCTTCGGCTGCGTGAAGCGGCTGGAAATCGGCGAGGCTGCGAACAACGGCAATGGCAGGTCCAGTTTCCGGAGCGTTCTCGTTCATGCGTTCGGGGTCCGCTGCGCTTCGGTTGCGGATCGTCTCTACAAACTTGGAATCTTCCACCAAACCTCCCAATATCTTTGCCCGGATGACGATGCAACGAAAGCGGGATTACTCATGTGATCGTCTCTTTCGCCACAGCAGTATGGGAAGCTGGCCTCATTTCTTCATCATCCGTTCCGAGGTGGTTACCGTCCTGATAGGATGCCTAACGCATCGACATCGCCACGAAGCCAAAAGCCGAACCGCGATCCGACCCGAGGAAGAGGTTGAGCGGTGCAATTGGCGTGACCCATCGCAGCCGATCAAAAGCGCCAAAACACTGGGACAAGAAAGGTCGCGACCACGAAGAAAAGCAGCAGTAACGGGAGCCCGAGCTTCCAGTAGTCCCCGAATCTATAGCCGCCAGGACCCATCACCATCAAGTTGACAGGAGTGGCGACGGGAGTAAGGAACGCGGCCGCCGAAGCCACTGCGACACTCATCAGTACGGGTCGCGCCGACACTCCGATCTCGCTCGCGGCTGCGATCGCGATCGGGATCATGATGAGCGCCGTCGTGGTGTTGCTGATCAACTGACCAAGGATGGCCGACAACAGGAACAATCCGCCGAGAAGGGCGTACGGGCCGGCGCCCCCGACCAGGTGAACCAAAGTCGCGGCCATCAGGTTGGCCGCGCCGGTGGTTTCCATCGCGGTTGAGAGCGGTATCATGGCGCCAACGAGGATGACCGTAGTCCAATTCACGGCGCGGTAGGCCTGTTCGACCGTGAGCACACCCAGCAGCACCATAGCGCAAGCGGCGACCAGCCCTGCGATGACAGACGGCACTGCGCCGGTCGCGAGCAGCAGCACCATGACGAGCAGCACGACAATCGCCTGCTTTGCTCCTGCTCCCATCGGCACCGCCTGGCGACGGACCAACTCCGGCGAGTCCACTACCAGCACGTCGGGATCGTCGAGGTGCTCGTCGAGCGCCTTCCAGGTCCCTTGAAGCAGCAGGGTGTCACCGGCGGCCAGCACGGTTTCATCGGGGCCCAGATTTTCGTCCCTGCGCTGCACGGCCAGAATGACGAGATCACCGCTGGCCGTGACCATTCCCGGGAACACTGGCTGCCCGATCATGCCCGAGCGCGGTGGAATCACCACCTCGGCGAGGCCGGAGGAGCGGGTGAACAGCGTGTCCGCAGCGCCGGCGGGTGCGTCCTCCAATCGAAAGGCCAGCAACTTGTCGGATGCCAGACCGCCGACGGTTGCTGCGTCGCCCCGGACGATGAGAATGTCGCCCTCGGCGAGCGCGGCCCTTCGCAGCGGCCCGCCGTCGCCGGCGAGGATGGCCACCAGCGTCAGGCCAGCATATTCCGCGAGGTCGACAGCCGCCGGCGGCGAACCGACATACGGGGAACGCGGCCGCACACGCAGCTGGAGCATCCCATCGTCCAGCCTGTACTGCTCGACCAGCGTGCGGGCGTGCGTGCTCAGGTCGGCCGGAATCGTGCGTCCGCTGCGTTCCGGCAGCAGACGTTGCCCGAATAGCACGACGATCACGATGGTCCCCAGCAACAGGGGGACACCGACAATGGCGAACGAGAAGAACCCGAATGGCGCGAGGCCGGCGTCCGCAGCCGCCTCCGCCACAAGGACGTTGACCGGCGTACCCGTGAGCGCCAGCAGCGACCCGGAGTGCGCCGCAAACACCAGCGGCATCAGCAGTTGCGAGGGCGAACGCCCGACGCGGATCGCCATCACGATCACCACCGGCAGCAGTGCGGCCACCGCGCCGTTAATGCTGATAAGCGCGGTGAGCAGCGCAACCAGCAACATCGTAAGGACCAGCAGCCGGACGCGGCTCTGGCCCGCCCGGGCGATCAGACCTTGCCCCGCCCACGCCGTCACGCCGGTGGCATCGAGGCCGGCGCTGACCACAAACAGCGATGCAATGAAGATGACAGCGGGGTCACCAAAACCGCGGAGGGACTGGTCGAGATCGAGCACGCCAGTAAAGTACAGCGCGAGCGCGGTGCCGATGGCCACGAGCACTACCGGCACGCGGTTCGAGACGAACAGCACGACGATGGCGGCTAGGATCGCGAAGGTCATTGCGATGCTGCTCAACTGTTCTCTCCGCGGGTTTTGGCTGCACTCTTGGGAACCGGACTTGTCGCTTAGCGGCAAAAGCCGGGGCGATACGCCTCGGCCCGAGCGATGCCAAAATGGCTTGACCCCGTGTTGCCTCTAGCCTTCCAGAGTTGCCAGCGCGACCGCCAAGCGACAGCCAACGGCGAATTCCGGCAGGTCCACATATTCCTTGACCGTATGGATGTCATACTGCCCGCTGCCGATCGTAACCGTCGGTATGCCATGCCTGACCAGCCAGTTGGCATCGAGGCCTCCGTTGGAGAACATGGTCGTTGGCTTCAGGCCGATCGATTCCGCCGCTCGCTTGGCGTGCACGAGAACGGGCTCGGTGTCCGCCATGTTGAATGGAGGGTATGATGGCTGCGCGTCGAACTTGACTTCTGCGGCGTCGCCACTGGCGTCTTTCACCATCGTCCCCGCCTTCTTGAAGGCGTCGCGATATCCAGCCACGATGGCCGCGGCAAATTGTTCATCATTGCTTCGCGCCTCGCCCTTGATGGAGACATAGTCGGTGACGACGTTCGTCGCATCGCCGGCCGCTTTGCCGTCCTTGCCGCCGAAAATGCCGGGATTGCTGGTTCCCTTGCCTTCAGGTTTGACCACCTTGCCGAACCATCCCTCGCGCTGCGCTTCAACGAGGGCCGTGGCCGCGACCAATGTCGCTGAAATTCCCTTTTCCGGAGCCACTCCCGCATGCGAAGCCTTGCCGCGGATTTCGACTTCCCAATTCTGTTGACCCACCGCGCCGGTGATCAGATCGGCGGCGATTTTGCTGTCAACATTGAAGCACATGGTCGCGCCGCCGAGATCGGCCGCCTTCAACTCGCGCGCGCCGTGCAGCCCGCTCTCCTCGCGCACTGTGAAGAGCAGCGTGATCGGGGGGTGTGGTAATTTGTGCTTCAACAATGTCTCGGCCAAAGTCACGAGCACCGCGCAGCCGGTGCGATTGTCGCCGCCGAGCGCGGTGGTGCCGTCGGAAACGATCCGGTCGCCTTCACGCTTCGGCTTGGCGCCCGCACAAAGCGGTACCGTATCGAGATGGGTTGCGAACATGATCCGCGGGCCCGCGCGAGTGCCGGGAAGATCGACGATCAGATTGCCGGTCTGTGTCGGCAAGGGAATGCGCTTGTTGGCGTCGTCGAACCGGATGGCGGACGCGGGAACGCCGACTTTCTTCAACTCGTCACAGACGGCGGCGGCGATGGCCGCCTCCTCGCCGGTGACCCCCTCGACGGACAGAAATTTGATCAGGTGGTCCTCGGCGGCCTTCACGTCCACGGACGAAGCGGCTTTACTCATATCAGTGCTCCCTTTTCCTTGTGATCTCTACTGTTCGAGCCGCAATTCGATCTTGCCATCGAACCTGCGGCTCCCGTTTCCAAAGCCTTTCTGCCTCCCGCGTGACTACAACCCCCAGGGAAGTCTCGAGAGATGCCACGCCGCGAACAGCGCCGTCCAGACGACCAAAATCCAGATGACGTAGGGCAGCATCAGCGCAACGACGGTTCCGACCCCCGCGTTTTTGTCGTATTTCTGCGCGAACACGACGACCAAGGCGAAGTAGGCGTTCAGCGGCGTAATTGAATTTATCGGTGAATCGCCGACACGGTATGCCGCCAGCACGGCTTCGGGGGCGACACCAAGCTTCATCAACAGCGGCACAAAGATCGGCGCGAAGATGGCCCATTTGGCGATCGCGCCCGTGATCAGCAGATCCACGATGGCGACGACCACGATAAATCCGATCAGCAGCCAAAGCGGGCCGATGTTCGAATCCCTCAGAACATCAGCCATCTTCACGGCCAGGATAGTCCCCATATTGCTGTAATTAAAGTAGGCGACGAACTGGCTGATGATCAGGAACAGGAAAATCAGACCGCCAAGGCCAGACAGCGCTTTCTCGATCGCCTTGATGATGTCCGTGAGATTCTTCATCGATCCCGAACCGATGCCGTAAGCGGATCCGGTGGCCAGGAATACCACCATGATAAGGGCGATCAGGCCGTTCATGAACGGCGAGTTTCCAATCAGGGCGCCGGTGTCCGGATTGCGCAGTGGCGCTCCCGCCGGCAATGTCAGCAGAGCGAAGACGACAATAGTGCCCAGCAGCGCAAACAGCGCGTATCTCAGACCCCGCGATTCCTCGGCGGAAAGTTCTGCTTTGCCCTCGGCCGGTTGGCCCCCAGCTTCCGCGCCGGTCTCGGGCTTATATACACCTAGCCGGGGCTCAATGGTTTTTTCGGTGATGAAGGCGATGAGGACGGTGAGAACCACGACGGATGCGATCGAGAACCAGAGGTTCGATGTCAGGCCGATCGAGGCGTTGGGATTGACCAGATGGATGGCGTCGTTGGTGAATTCGACGAGCACTGCGTCGAGCGGCTTGATCAACATGTTCACGGTGAACGCGCTGGCGACGCCGGCAAAGCCCAAAGCGAGTCCGGCGAGGGGATTGCGGTCAACGCTGAGGAAGGCCGCGCCTGCCAGCGGAATCAAGACCAGATAACCGGCGTCGGCCGCGATGCTCGACATGATGCCCACGAACGCCATGATGTAAACCAGCGCCCGGGGCGGGGAGACCAATACCAGTTTGCGAATGAGCGCCTTCACCAGGCCGGCTTCTTCCGCCACGCCGGCCCCCACCATGGCCACGATCATGAGACCGACCGCGGTGAAGCTCATGAAGTTGGGGATGAGCCGCTCATACATGAACCGAAGTCCGTCGGACGTGAGCAGGCTCTTCGCAGGCGTCGTCGCCGTCTCGATTTTGTGAGTGTCCGGATTGATGAACTCGTAGCTGATGCTTGTTCCCAGCATATGCAAAATCTGGGACAGCACGACAACGATGGCGATGAGCATCAGAAAAATCACCGCGGGGTGAGGGACCTTGTTTCCCACTCGCTCGACGACATCCAGGAATTTCTGCGTGGCGCTCTTCGGCGCTGCGATGGACTGGCTCATGTTGCGATCCTTTTGAGTAGCGATTGAAGTAGAGGCTATCCCCGGGCTAGAGGTAGAAGCCAAGGCACGAGGACAATTGAGACGACCATGACGATGAAGAAAAAGGGCACGCCGACGCGTACAAAGTCCCCGAAGGTGTAATGCCCTGGGGCAACCACGAGCGTGTTTACCGGCGAAGAGACAGGCGTCATGAAGGCCGTGGAAGCAGCCAGCGCCACGATCATCGCGAAGGGATAGGGTGATGCATGCAATTCGTGTGAAAGGGCGAGGGCGACCGGGGCCATCAGCACCGCGGTAGCCGTGTTGGAGATGAACATCCCGAGTACCGCCGTCAGGGCAAAGAGCGTAGCGAGCACGATGTGGGATCCGGCGCCACTGGTGAGCGCCTGCAGGCCATCGGCTGCCAGTTCAACGCCGCCGGTCCGCTCAAGGGCGATCGAAAAAGGCAGCATACCGACGATGAGGACGATGGTTTTCCAGTCGATCGAACGATAGGCGCTGACCAGGTCAATGCAGCCCAGTGCACCCATCAGCAGGCAACCGATCAGCGCGGCCTGCACGTTCGGGACGAGACCGCTGACCATTAACCCAACGACGAGTCCCAGGCAGGCCAGCGCTTGCGGCGCCTTGCCGGGAACCTGGAGCACTTCGCCGAGTTCGGCGGGCAGCTTGATGATGGCCAAATCCCTGTTGTCAAACTGGAGCTGCCTGATGTCCTTCCAGGCGCCGATGAGCAGTAGCGTGTCGCCTACGGCCAGCGCTTCGTCCAGCAGGCTGCCTTCATGCGCGACGATACCGCGCCGCAGACCGATCACGGTCAATCCGAATCGATTCCGAAACCTGGCCTCCACCACCGTCTTCCCGACCAGATCCGATGTCGGCACCAAAAGCGCCTCCGCCATCCCGATCTGCTGCGATTGATCGGTGAAATAGGCTCCGCTTAGTGGCAATGCCTCCAACGCGAATTGTTGCCGAAGCATCTCGATACTACTGTGGGGAGCGAACAGATCGATGAGCAGGATGTCATCTGCCTGTAGCTCCGTCTTCGCAGTCGGGCGCAGGATCTCCCTGGAAAATTTGCGGTTGCGTTCGACGGCGACGATGCTCGCGCCGGATGAGTGACGCAAGTTCAGGTCCTCGAGGGTCCTGCCCGTGAGAGATGATCGGTCTGTCACACGAAGGCGGTATTCGCGATCTGCGAGTTTATAGTCCTCGATCCAGCTGGCGAAATTTGTATCGTCGGAATTCTTCGCGTCGCTTTTATTGGGCAGCCAGCGATGCGCGAAGCTCATATAGATGATGCCCAGGATAAGGACCGGCAGGCCGAACGGCGTAAAACTGAAGAAACGAAAGCCTTCAACGCCGTGGCGTTCGAGTTCGCCATTGACGACCAGGTTCGGCGCCGTCGCGACAAGGGTCATCATGCCGCTTATGAGTGCGGCGAAACTGAGCGGCATCATCAGCCGGCCCGGTCCGACGCCGGTGCTCTTTGAAATGCGCAACACCACCGGGATGAAGATGGCCGTAACGGCTGTCGAACTCATGGTCGCACCGAGGCCGCAGACGGTCACCATCAAAAGGACGATCAGCCGGATTTCGCTGCGTCCGGCCTTCAAGATCAGCCAGTCGCCGAGTTGCCGCGCGACGCCCGTCCGTACCAGGCCGTCGCCAAGCACGAACAGCGCGGCGATCAGGACGATGTTCGGATCGCTGAAGCCGGCCAGCGCCTCGCCCATGGTGAGCACGCCGGTGAAGGGCACCGCCGTGAGCATGATCAGCGCGACGGCGTCGAGACGCGGCTTATTGATCGCGAACATCAGGATCGCGGCCGCAAGCAAAATCAAAACGACGGCGAGATCAAACATGGATGACCACTACTGAAACTACCCGGCAACCATCGATTTTGAGTCAGAACCACAGAACGCTCTGCGGCGTCGCACAATTTGTCTGCCGACGTTCGTCCGGTTGAGCGCATTCACCTGCATTCACCGACCCTTCCCATGATCCGGAAGGCGGAGAGCCCTCCTTGTTCGCGTGACACAGCGAGTGGATATGCTCGCCGCCAGCGAGTTTGGTGTTTGTGGGATCGTGGCCGCGCCACCCGGCGCGCGGAATAGGGTGATTCGGATGTTCTTCAAGATGTAACTTCGGAGGCCCGGCCGCGACGAACATGGCTTCTGCGGCCATGCCCGCCGACTGGACTTCGCTGCCGGGCGGCGATGCCGATTTTCACAAACCGTTATCTGCCGACCTCTGAGCTTTCACAGCCACGAATTCCCGGGAATCACAGAATGGCCGGGGTCGATTGGTCGCCTATCTTGCGCTGCGTCAAAATCTTGCAGTGACGGAGCCGAGGACACGATTGCCGGTGGCGAAACCTGCGCCGGCCGTGGACGTCGCCACAGTGCCGCCGAATACGCCTCGGTTTGAGTACACATATTCGAGGCCGACATCGAGCCATCCGGTCCCCACGGTATTGCCACGGAGCTCTGCGAAGGGGCTCCAGATCAGGTTGACGATCCCTTGCTGCATGGTGCTGTTCAACAAAGTGGCGGAGGCCGATCCCGGTACGAAAAACAGCGCGTAGGATGGATATTGTTGCCATGCGTAGGAATAGACGAAGTTGCTGCGCCACTGTGGTGTCCAGAAGTGGCGATAAGCTACGCTCGCGCCATACGTCGGCAGCGGGTCGAGGGTAAAGTTGGTCACACCGGGCAGGCCAATGTTCGACAGCGCGTCCTGGCCGAAGGTATTGCTGCCGAAATAGCGCCCGATGCCCTCGCCGTAATAGGCCATAGCAATGAACTCATCCGGACCAAACGCGCTTGACAGCCAGCGCATTGGAAACCGTCCCGTTCCCGCTACACCCCAGCCCACGGCATTGCTTGTTAGCGCCGGGGGCGCGGCTGCCGTGCCGCTGGTTCGGACGCTAAGGTCGCGCAACAGGCCGCGCATGTCGAGGACCAGGCCGTCGCTGCGATATTCCAGCCGACCAAGCAGATCGGGCACCGAGGTAAATGACGGGCTGAGACCTGTAAAACCGGCCGGGGTGCTGGTCTGCGTAAATACGCCAGCCACGGACGTATACTGTGTGTCTGGCATTTCGAGCGACACTTGGCCGGTTAATCCCGGGGCCAGCGTTGCGGTTGCGCGAATCTCCGGCTGGCGCACGAAGGACTGATTGAGGTTTGTCGCAAAGTTTACTGTTTCGTAAGCGCCTTCGTTCCACAGGCTGTTCGCCCACCCGACCAGCACCCGGAATTGCTCCGTGCCGAATTCGCCCCAGGCCTGACGGAGCCGAAAGACCGCATTTGTTGAGGCTGCCGGCGCGCCACCGCCGAAGTCACCTTCCACGCGGGTCTCGAGCGTGCCCCAGGCGATCGCCGTGCGCGTATCCATGCCCACGCGGCTAAATCGCGCGGACAATCCGAAATCTCCCCCCTGCATGTCGGCAGGACTTCTCGCGAGGGGAACTGTTTGGACTGTCGGCGCATCGGTCTGGTTGCGGCCGTTAAGGTCGCGGTACCCGTTGAGGTTCGCAAAGCCGTAAAACCGTACTTCCGATTGAGAACCGGGGATACGCAGTGAGAGGCCCGGGAGATCCGAACGCAATGCGTCTCCGCCTTCGCCCTCGTACTGATTCCCCATCCGCTCTGGCGGAAGCAGGCCGGGAACTGGTGCAGCAGCCTGCTGCAAGGGAACGGCCGGATACGGCTGGACGGGTGTCGAAGCTGGAATTGCAGTAGCCACTGGCGGCGACGGGGCGTGATGGGTCGCACTGGCGGATGGCTTGTTGGTGGATGACTTGTTGGTGGATGACTTGGCCGCTTGTTGACGGCCTTCGACTTCGTCGAGGCGGCGTTGCAACGCATCAATCTTCTTTATCAACGCCTCGACCGTGGGTTGCTCGGCCTGCGGCTCGGCCCTGGCCGGGCAAGCCAATGCTGCAGCAAGGATAATGCCGCTCCAACAGCTGGCGTGTCGCATGCGAAGTTTGTAGGGCATGTGAGGCATCCCCCCCGGGAAACGGCACTCTGTGAGGCGATCTAATCCCCGCATCGCTGCGTCAACAAGCACGCTCTCAGCCGGCGTGCAGGAATTTGTGCGCGCTGTTGCTCTGGTGCAGCAGGTAAATCATTCTACCTAACATTTCAGGTGGACCACTGACGTGGTCGGCAATCAAGATGTACTTGACCAATGTGGGCTGGGAGATTGTGCTCATTTGCGACGTCCGATCATGATTTGCCGCAGATCTCGATCAATCGCACATCACGCCGTTATCCGACATTCCAGACATCTCGATCCGAGCAAAAGAAAAAGTACAGCAGAACCGGGAGTGAGCCATGAACAAGCAAGCTGGCGTCGGCGATCTTGCTGACTACCCCTATGTGTCGACGGGCCATTTGCCGCCTGAGGAGGAAATCGTCAGGTTGGTGGATGAGGTATATGCACAATACAGGTCAAACACTGACGGCGAGAATTCACAGGTCTATCCGGCCCTGGCCCGGGTGCCGAGCGAGCTCTTTGGCCTTTGCGTGGTAGGCACCAACGGTGAAGGTCACGCCGTGGGCGACGCGGAATATGAGTTTTCGATCATGAGCGTGTCGAAACCGTTCGTTTTTGCCCTGGTTTGTCAGGCGATTGGCGCGGAGCAGGCGCGTCAGAAACTGGGTGCGAATGCGACCGGGCTTCCGTTCAACTCACTCGCCGCAGTCGAATGGAGCGGCGATGGGAGAACGAATCCCATGGTGAATGCTGGCGCGATCGCAACCACCAGCCTCGTGCCGGGTGTGACTGCCGACGAGAAGTGGAAGTCCATCTATCAGGGGCTGTCTCAATTTGCCGGACGGCCACTTCCGCTCAACGAAGAGGTTTACGCCTCCGCGACAGAAACCAATTACCGCAATCAGGGCATCGCCCGTCTGCTCCAGAGTTTCGGGCGCATTTATTGTGACCCCGCCGAAGCGACCGACCTGTACACCAGACAATGCTCGCTGAACGTGAGCGCCAGGGATTTGGCGGTGATGGGAGCGACCTTGGCCGATGGAGGAGTAAATCCAATCACCAGGGTACGGGTTGTCGATCCGACCGTCTGTCACTACGCGCTGGCCGTCATGACTACCGCCGGCCTGTACGAGACCTCTGGAGATTGGCTTTACGACATCGGGCTGCCCGGCAAGAGCGGAATTGGCGGCGGGATCGTAACCGTGTCTCCGGGCAAGGGCGGTCTTGGCACGTTTGCGCCGCCACTTGATGCAGCAGGCAACAGCGTCAAGGGACAACTGGTCGCAAAATATCTGTCGCAACGGCTAGGCATGGATCTCTTCGTGTCGAAACCGGAAACCTGACTTCGTGTGCGAGGCGGACAGCGCCAATGGAGACCAGCCCAGGAAAGTCTTCAATCAGGGACATCGCCATGACAACGATACCAGAAACCGCAAATCTTCGGGTCGAAGCCAGGGAATCGTGGGTGCCGATGATTGCCATCGCGCTCGGGCAGATGATCATGTCCTTCAACGTCGCCTCGTTGCCTGTTGCGCTCGGGGGGATGGTGAACAGCTTCGGTGTGCCTCCGACGACGATTGCCACCGGAATCGTTTCGTATTCGATGCTGGTCGCCGGCTTTGTTATGCTCGGCGCGAAGCTCGCCCAGCGCTACGGTGCGGCGCGGGTGTACCGGACTGCCGTCATCATCTTTTGTGCCTCGCAGGTGCTGATGACGTTCAGTCCCACCGCGACGGCGATGATCGCGGCCCAGGCCCTCTGCGGAGCGTCCGCTGCCGTGATTGTGCCGTCGCTGGTGGCGCTGATCGCCGAAAACTACAGTGGACGTCAGCAAGCGACGGCGGTAGGGGCGCTGGGTTCCGCGCGCGCCGCCGCCGGTGTGCTGGCGTTTGTGATCGGTGGCATTCTCGGTACATTCATCGGATGGCGTCCGGCATTCGGAATTCTGATTGCTGTTTCGGCCATCGTGTTTCTCCTGAGCTTTCGTCTGAAGTCCTTTCCCGGACGCCCGGAAGTGAAGATCGACATCGTCGGTGTGCTGCTGGCGGCGGCCGCTATCATTCTAATCAGCTTCGGCTTTAACAACCTGAACCGCTGGGGTCTGGGACTGGCGGGACCCAACGCGCCTTTCGACCTGCTTGGCCTTTCTCCGGCACCGGTCTTCATCGTGGCGGGCATCGTGCTGGGTCAGGCATTCCTGATGTGGACGCACCGGCGACAGGCTGGGGGGAGGACACCGCTCCTCGCACTCGAGGTGATCGATTCGCCTCAGGAGCGGGCCGCGGTCTACGCCTTGTTCTGTGTCGTCGCGCTGGAGGCCGCGCTCAATTTCTCGGTCCCGCTGTATATACAGATCGTGCAGGGGCGATCTCCGATCGCCACAGCAGTCGCCATGATGCCGTTTAACCTTACGGTGTTCTTCACGGCGATGCTGATCGTGCGGTTCTACGACAAGTTCACTCCCCGGCAGATCGGGCGCTACGGCTTCATACTCTGCACCCTTGCGCTGCTTTGGCTCGCCTTTGTCGTGCATAACGACTGGAGCGAGGTCCCGGTTCTCCTCGGTCTCGTTATATTCGGCATCGGACAGGGCTCGCTGGTCACCCTGCTGTTCAACGTGCTGGTCACGGCTTCGCCAAAGGAACTGGCCGGTGACGTCGGGTCGTTGCGCGGCACCACCCAAAATCTTGCGGCCGCGGTTGGAACAGCGGTCGCAGGCGCACTCCTCGTGGGCCTGCTAAGCGCAGCCATCCTTGCCGGCATCGCGGCGAATCCCAAACTTACGCCCGAACTGCAGTCTCAAGTCGATCTCGACAGCATCAACTTCATCAGCAACGACAGGCTGCAAAGCGCATTGGAGAGGACGACTGCGGTCGCTGCTCAGGTCGCCGAAGCGGTTCGCGTCAACACCGAAGCGCGTCTGCGTGCGTTGAAGATCGGGCTCCTCGTTATGGCTGGTCTTGCCATGCTCGGGATTTTCCCGGCAGGACAACTACCTGATTACATTCCTGGAGCAGTACCTGCCCCCGGTAATGCGCCGGCGAGACGCGGGAATGAAGATTAAGCGCGGCCGGCGAGGACCATCCTCACATTGAATGGGGCAGGTCCGCTTCTGTGCGTTTCATAATGATGAAGATCGCGATAGCGGATCGAAGAAGGGAGGCAGCAGTTGCTGCCCTGCCACGGAGAATAAGGTCAAGCAACAAAAACCCAAGGAGTGATTGATAGGTCGGATCTTGAGGTATGTTATTCCCCTGGCGCTGCTGAGGATGGCGAAACGCGAATCGCTGCTCCGACTTACGATGAAAAAGCTCGGCCTAACTGTCCCGGAGGCTGCGGCACTTTCCTCGCTCGGCCAGACATCCATCTACAAGGCGATCAAGGAGAGGCGATTGCGTATTCGCAAGTATGGTACACGGACCATCATCACGCGCTCCGATCTGGCGTCATTCTTGGAAAACTTGCCCGATGAGACCGAACGGCCCGAGCGGTGATATGCCGCCCAAATGGACAGCCCGAACCCTCAGGCAGCCCTCATCGGCGTCACGTTTTTTTCGGTCGCCGCGCTTGTACGCCTTTTCGGCATCATCGCCTGTGATGTGGTGCAAGCAATGCTCGATGATCTCCTCCTCGAAGTCGGTTTCTTTCTGCGCCCAGGTCCGGAATGTGGTGCGGAAGCCGTGCACCGTCAGGGTTTCGTCTTCGGTGATCTCCTTCAGATGCTTGAGCATCGTCATGTTGGAGATCGGCTTAGCCAGGTTGCGACCGGGGAATACGAACTCGTCACTCACGCGGCTCTCGTAGGCCTCGCGCAGATAGGCCAACGTTTGTCGGGGCAGCGGGGTGCGCTTGAGCCGTTCGTTCTTGGTATAACCGTCTTCCAGTGCATGAACAGTCTTCTCGTTGCTAGGCGACCGGATGCGAAAGCATCGACCTAAGCCATGGTCGGCGCGCGTCGATTTTGCGACGTCTGCTTTAGCGTCCGCTATCCACAATACCGGACATTATCACGTCCGATTGGGACCGTTCTGCCTGGCCCCTTCCTGCGCCCGAATTGCATGCGACCGGCGCAACCAGACGCGAGAGGTTTTCCGGGCTCAGCCCCGGGCCGCTGTCCCTGGCTGTGTATAGTGGCTGACCTCTAGCCCGTCGATCGTTAGCCAAGGCGCCTTGCGCTTCGTCCATCCCTCGTAACGCGGTGCCAACAGCGACAAATCGTCTAGCGTGCCGGGTTTGATGCTCAAGAAGCCTGATCCGCCGGTGTGCCAAAGGCGTATCCCGCAGGTTCCGCAGAAATAGCAGTTTTTGGCCCGCCCGCCATTCTCGGAGGGGCGTGTCCAGCACTTCGGCTCGCCGCTGATGAGCTTGACATCGGCCTCGCGCATCCTGAGGCTCATGCCGAAAACCCCTCCGGATTGCATTTTGCAGTCGTTGCAATGGCAGACTGCCAGCCATACGGGCTCGCCCGTGAGGCGATAGCGGATTTCGCCGCACTGACAACCCCCCTCTGAGGGCAACGCGAGACTCATTTCTTCCCCTTTCGCTCTGTGGGGAATTACGGTGACAGCACGGGGTGCAGTCCAGTGCACTCAATTCATGCGCCGTTGTCGCAATTCACCGCTTGACGGCTTGCATCGCGAACTTGGCGGCATTCGGCGTCGATAGCGTATTCCGAAGTGCCGCGCTCGGAGAGCTTTTAGACTAACTTGTCAGCTATCATATTGTCTTGTCTGTTGATTTTTTAAGATTTCAGAGTGAGGGGTGATTTGAGTGATAAGGGCGTTATTTTCTGCTCGATCACTACCTTTAGTGTGGCACATACCTGCCAGCGCGGGATCGAATTCGAATGCGGCTCAGTTGACAGCCGTCCCATGATGGATTGGACCGACCGGACGTTTAAGTAGCTGCAACCACTTATCTTTTATCGTCGGTCCATGAGGCGATGTCGTAACGATTTCAAACTCATACCGGCAGTGGTTGTCGGTCCAACCGATCTCAGGCGCTCGTCAGCGCTTCCATGTCCTTCCGCGCCGCATCGATCTGGTTATCAAGATAGCTCGCAAGGTCATTGAGAGCGATGCCCTTGGCCGCCTTCTGCCCCGGTCCCAGCTTCACCAGCGGCAATCTCAATTCGCCGCAACGGATCTTCTCGACGAACTTCGTTGGCGTGAACTGCGGGAAGTAGTCACGGCAAACGACGTCGATCGGAATCACGACCTTCCCGTCGTACTGGGCCATGAGCATGAAGGCGGTTTTCATTATGCGGCCTCGACAGGCTTCTTGTTGAGAGGTGCACGATGGCGATGTCGCACGTGGCGCCGGGTTTAGTGATTTATCGTCCATTCAACGCAGCCTTTGCGTCGGTAGAAAAGGGCACGATCGATCCGATCGCGCAATCGGTCGCAATGGCGCGCAAATACTGATCTCTCAAATCATCGCGATGTTTGGGTGATCCATCATGCACAGCGCTGATGCTTCGCTTGGCCGGCAGTGTCAGCATTTGCCAGCGACCTGTCGGTCAGACCTGCACGTCAATGGCGACATGCTAGAAATCGATGGCATCCATGAATCCTCTTGTCGGCGAAACCAGACTCAGCCATTGCACTACAGCGCAGAATTCTGGACTTCGGCATGGGCTCCTCGTTCGAACGAACTTCCAAAGACTGGATTCGCCGCTGAGATCGACGGACGAATTCAAAGCCGAGTTCAGTACCAGAGAGGGTGCCGAGAACGGTGCCATCGAGCTGAAACGCCGTTTCCCTGCGCTCCGAATTCGCCTCTATAACGCGGAGACGCAATCGCGGCACGACGTCCAGGCCTGAGGAGCGTTAAACGCCATCGTCTGTAGACGTCCAGTTGACATCTTGCATACCGGCATGTCGATCGGTGCGCTGCGAGGCGGATCATTGCTATGCATGTCATATGATGGGCGACCTTCGAAATTAGACAGATGCGCAGCGATTGCTGGCAATTGCCATTGCCGACTTTCGCTAGCGTAAAGTCCGAGTCCGCAAACAGAAGGCGATCGCCGATGTCCACGCTGGCGCCTGTTTTCACGCGCTGATCCCGCCGAAACCGCGATTGCTTAGCTCCGCACCTTGCGCAAACGGATTTGTACACGGCCGCTCGTCAGAGCGCGCCATGAAACGAAAAATCTGCGTCTATGTCAGCGAGGATCTTGTTCCGCGATTGGCAGTCGCGGCCCAGCAGCGCGGTGCCACCAAGTCCGGGCTCGTCGGTGCCGCGCGCGATCACTTTCTTGATGTGACAGGGGATGAGGACCACCGCCCTGGTGTGGATGAACGTCTGGCCCAGATGGGCCAGCAACTCGATCAGCTCGCGCGCGAATTGAAATTCGTGGGTGAAACGGTTGCGATGCACGCGCGCTATCATCTCACTGTGACGCCAGCGTTGCCGGACGCCGCGCAATCCGCTGCCTGCAGAATAGGCGCAGCGCGTTTCGATGAGTTCGTCACGCAGGTTGCGCGACGGGTCGATCAGGAGAAACCTGCCAAGTCTTGCGCACGCGAAACGCATGGCGGTGGTTGTCGCTGACGAATTAAAAAAAGGCGGCGAGTTTTACGGATCAAGTCTAGTGCGCGTTGTTGACGAGCATGGTAATACAGTTTTCGAGTACGGCACTTCCTAAGCGATCTTCGATGACTCTATTGGCGACTACCTTAAATAAGACCCAGTTGGCGCCGCGTGGTTGCTTGGTCCGAGTAACAAGCGGGGCGCATAGCGATTTTCGAAGAGAAAGATGGTTTGCGGTCGGAATCTACTTTCTGAAAATGGCTGAGGCCGCCGTATGCAACCTTCCCCAGATCGAACCGAGTGACATTGTCTTTACGCGTAGAAAGCTGAAGCGAGCCGAGATTGAAGCGTTAGCTCTCCGACGCGGACAAGTCGTGGAGTGCAGCGTCGGCGACGAGGCGAAGCGCGGCATTTCGTTGAGCACGAGATAAGCGGCGCACGCCGAACGGTACGATCGGACCGCCGCGTTTACTCGAAAACCCGCTAGATTAGTGCCGCTGTTGAACCCGCAGTACTCGACAGCCCACGGATCGCCGACCCGATTTCGACCCCTCCATACGACCCATCGGGTCTGGCGTTCCGGCGGTTAATACCGAGCCGTCGTCCAAAAAACGAGATAGTGTGACATAGCCACGCGCTAGAGATTCGGAGGGGGCTATGGAAACAGAGCGAAGAACCGGCAACCGGCTGGCGTCGCCAACCGAGCAGCCGCCGAACACTAGCAAGCTTCCAGCTATGAGCTTTCCAATTCAACGCGCAATTCGAGAATTGAGCGACGGTCTAGACGCACTCAATGAGCGGATCGCCGAGCTACAAAAAGAAGGTCATCGAGGCCATGCCATGGACGTGTTGAAGGCAAACGCCTTGGATTTTGCACGTCAGATCGACGAACTTCGTGGTGTACTGGTTGTTGTACCGACCAAGAAAGGTCGGCGTTGAGCCGCGAACGTCATGCATCTTGCCCGATAGCGATGTTCAGTTTTCGGTCTCGCCAAGGGAGACTAAAGCCGTTCCGGACATCCCAAGTTCGCGCGCAGCTCCGGTGGACAAGTCTGTACAACGTCCTTTAACAAACGGGCCGCGATCGTTGATCCGGACGGTTACGCTTCGACCGCTTGATTGCAATGTGACCGTGACCCGAGAGCCGAATGGTTTCGTACGGTGCGCTGCGGTCATCGCGCTTGGATTCATGCGCTCGCCGGATGCAGTTTTGCCCCCGCTGTAACCATACTGAGAAGCGACACAACTTTCAGCGAATACCGGCTTTGATAAGGAAAGTACGATCAACGCGGCGACGCATATGGGATGGACCATAATCTCACTTCCAAAATGATCCCGCCCGCTTCGCCAACTGTTCGAACGCCTACCGGTTCCCAACGTTGTCACGGAAGCCATCCTTTGCAGCACGGAATGTGCCGTGCCGCGAGTTTGCTTGGCATGTCCGTGAAGAAAAAAGACTTTGGATTTTACATGTGCGTCGGCGGTTGCTGCTTGCGGCAATCATCGAGGTGTCCGCTTTCGTCGGTGGGACTTCGGGGACGCGGATCGCGCAGGCGCAGATTACCAATTCGGCTCAAGCCAACTAGTTAGGCTTCCTTTTTGAAATGAAGTGTGCATCGGACAAGACAGTCCGGTGCTTTATATTGTGCGCGCCGGCAGATTCAACGCGGCTCTTTTCTTTCGGGCTAAAACCGAGTTTCGACAGCACTCCGATCAACAACGAAGTCTCAGCTGAGCCGCATTCATTGTTGCGATAACGAGCCATGTAGACAGCAGCTGTGGACTAAGAATTGATCGGCCGATGTTAACCAAAGGCCGCCGCGATCTCGCATCTCGCGCCACGCCGCTTTTATATCCTTCGGCAGGCGGCACTTCGTCTTCACGATGGGCTCGTTAGCGCGATCGCGGTAGCGATAAGCGTTGTGTTTTGTGCTTCCGCGCAATTCCAAAACGGCTGTCGCAGTTCTGTTTCTTCCCAATTTGATTTCCTTGATTTGTACAAAATATGAGTTTTCGAATTCGGGGGACGTGCGTATTTTGCCATGGGCCGGTTCGCGGGGCAAAAGCTGTAAAGATGAGTCCCCCGGTGGTGGGTTGGTGACTACGCAACCTCTAGTGTGACGGCACTGTATGAAAAGGCACGCTGTCTTGGTGAGCCCCACGAACCGAGCGAGCGCGACAAAACGCTGCTTGACAGTCGGCTTATCCGAGCTAGTTTTTTAGCGGGTACCAGCCCTTTATCACTTAATGGATAGTCGGAACGACCGTCAAAGGATGACGACGATGATCGACGAAAAACTGGCTCGCTTGCGCACCCATCGCAACAATATCCATCACTATCGCAGATTGCTCCAAACACGGCTTACGGACCTTGAGCGGCAGTACCTTGAGCGGCGCGTCTCCGAAGAGCAAACCGCAATGGAGATGCTGTCGGCATCCACCTTTCCCATCGAGCTAGGGTCGAATGACGGGCGGCGACAATTGTCGTCGGACGCGGCCTGACTAGAAGCAGCACCATTGCGACTCCGGTCACCCGCCCCGGAAATCCGTATTCTTACGGAGAGCGGCAGAGACGCGTCTGTAACAAAACCAACACATTGCGTGCATAACGTTTAGCGTTACTCCGGTTGGGGAGTGTCGAATGGATATGTTTGCTTATTGCCGTGCCATGGCCGTTCTCTGCCGCCAGCGCGCGGCGTTTGAAGATCAGAATGACGCATTCTGGATTAGTGAAGCAGAGAAATGGGACAAATTGATATCCGAGTACTTGAGCCCGCAATCCCAAATCCGAACTGGACAAACGGCCCGAAGCACGAGCGCTATCGCTAAGCACCGGGATGCCGCTCAATTGTCTGGGTCGTAGTCCACCGGCCAAACGATCGCACGGGGCGCGCTCGGTGGCACCAGCCATGTTGCTGGAAGTCAGCTTGCAGAACACGAGCCGCGCTGTAGTGGTACACGCCAGCCTGCACACAGCTAGCGCGAGCGTGCCAAGCTAGCAGCGTTGCTGGTCGACTGCGAGCCGCTGTGAATCTACCCACGAACAAGCTTACGAGCCAGTACAGCACGCGCCACCAGCTAGCCACAGACTACCGGTAACGCCAGCAAGTTGCGGCCAGTAGCTACAACTCGCTCATAGGTCGCTTCCGCTTCGTGGCGAGCCATGTCGGGATATTCCAACATCAGTTCACCGATTATCCACGACTTGCCTTGTGCTGGTTGCTGCCGTGTCGTCATCGCGGGGTAAGGTCCGTTCAGTTTCATTACCGATCTTTCATATTGAGTAGGCCGAACAAGCCACAGCGCGACGTGTGGTCGGCGCTCGGCCTTCGGCTCTGAACTTGAGCGCAGCGATCCGGGGAGGTCCCTAAGCGCGCGTAGCCGGAAATCTACTCCTAGCAATGTTGTAAAACGCAATGCGTTCGTCTAGCCAAACCGTCGCTGCGTGCGCGATGTCAGACCGGAGGTTGGCACGTATCACCTCACGGATCGTTTCCTCCAATTCTTCTTCCGAGAATCCGGCGGTAGGTCGGGATGTGGGATCGTCAGATGCCATCCTGTCCTCCTAGAGCAGTCAGTCAACTGCTTCTAAAAGCGACGAGCGTTAGGAGGACCTGTTGAGTTAAATCAATGGTACCGCCCAACGGCACGGGCGGAGCGTTCGGCATATGTGTGAGTGAACGTCCGGTCTTGAGCGCATAGCGGACTCAAGCCGGACATCGCGGCATGTCCGAAATGTGCCAACGCACAAAGTCGCTGCGCTCCAGCCCGCTGCGCGGGAGCAAGAGCCGAAAGACCGGTAGTCGAGGATAGCACTAGCGCTGGAGAGCTCCGTCCTGAGAATTGAGGGTGCTTCTTAAACCTCACTCAGAATGGAGCTCCCCATGAGCGATACCAACATTGTCAGTCCGCTGCGTCGAAGAATGATCGAAGATATGACGGCGCGCAAGCTCAACCCACACACGCAGCGCAGTCATCTCCAATGTTGCAGGCGGTTCGCCGCTTGGCTTAAACGCTCGCCCGACACGGCAACGCCCGAGGAGGTGCGCCAATTCCAGCTGCACCTCATCGAGAGTGGGACGAGCATCCGTAACCGCAATCGGATTATGACGGGGGTGCGGTTCTTGTTCCGCGTCACGCTACGTCGCCACGATCTGGCGGCCGAGGTCTGGCACATCAGGGAGCCCGTGAGGCTGCCGCCGGTGCTGAGCCCCGAGGAGGTCAAGCGTGTTCTGACCATGGCGACGAGCCTGAAGGCGCGAGCGATGCTAAGCCTCGCCTATGGTTGCGGACTGCGGTCCAGCGAAGTGGTACGGCTGCGAGCGGGTGATATTGACAGTGAGCAGAAGATCATACGCATCGTGCAGTCCAAGGGTCGCAAGGACCGATACGTGATGCTGCCGGCGAAGGTCCTGGTTCTGTTGCGGCAATGGTGGAAAGCCCGGCCGAGCGCTTATGACGCTGGCATTTCCTCAGAACATCGCTGGCTGTTTCCAGGTCGCAGTGATCATCGGCCACTGACCACGCGTCAGTTCGGCCGGCTGTTCAAGGAAGCTGCGGAAGCCGCGGGGCTGCGCAAGACTGTCTCTCTGCACTCGCTGCGCCACAGCTTCGCGACTTATTTGCTCGAGCGCGGTAAGGATATTCGTTTGATTGCAGCTTTGCTCGGGCACGACAGGCTTGAGACGACAGCCCGCTACAGTCGCGTGGCGATCGGAATGATTGCCAAGATCGAGAGCCCACTCGATACCCTGAGCGCGCCGCGCCGCGGGCGTCCGAGGCGAGACCAGGAGAAGCCGCCGGCGCCATAGCCGCCGGCCATGGCTCGACCAGCTCTCGAGGTCGCGGATATCTTCCGCGACCACGGTCCCGGCTGGCGTGAGGCCAACCGCGGGCATGTGAGCCTCGACCAGTTGAAAGTGATGGGTGCGATCGAGCGCTGTCGTACGGCGGCGCTCGGCGGGCATGTCGCGCGCTGCGAGACCACGGCGTGCGGCCATACCGAGATCGGTTACAACAGCTGTCGTAACCGGCATTGCCCTAAGTGTCAGGGGGCGGCGTCACGCCGATGGTTGGCCGAGCGCGAAGCGGAACTGTTACCGGTGCCATATTTTCACGTGGTCTACACCCTGCCGAGCCAGCTGCGTGACATCGCCTACCAGAATAAGCGCGTGATCTATAACCTGCTGATGAAGGCAGCGGCCGAGACCACGCTCGCCATCGCAAGCGATCCCAAGCGCCTCGGCGCACGGATCGGTGTCACCGCCGTGCTGCACAGCTGGGGCTCAGCGCTCACCCATCATCCGCACGTGCATATGATTGTGCCAGGTGGAGGCCTCTCGTTCGATAACGCACGATGGGTCGCCGCTCGCTCCGACTTCCTCGTCCATGTCAAGGTGCTGGCGCGCATGTTCCGCGGCAAGATGCTGGCGATGCTAATGGCGGCGCATGGTAACGGCGAGTTGCAGTTCTTCAACACCCATGCCGGGCTTGTCGACAAGACAACGTTCAAGCGTTTCATCGCACCGCTGCGGCGCATCAAGTGGGTGGTCTATTGCAAGGCGCCATTCGCAGGGCCCGAGCAGGTCCTGCGCTATCTCTCCCGTTACACCCACCGCGTCGCCATCTCAAACCGCCGCCTCGTTGCAGCCGACGACGGAGCGATTGCGTTCCGATGGAAAGATTATCGCCTCGAAGGCCCCGACCGCTGGAAGACGATGCGGCTGCACCCGCACGAGTTCATCAGACGCTTCCTGATTCACGTACTGCCCAAAGGCTTCCACCGCATCCGCCACTACGGGCTCTTTGCCAACACCAACCGCGTCGAGAACATCGCAACAGCCCGCGCACTTCTCAACGTGGCCCCGCCTGCCGCCAACACGCAACAGCCGCCCGATATCGCCACAGAAATACCACGTGTGCTGCCTTGCCCTTGCCCGCGCTGCGGCGGCCGCATGATCGTGATCGAGACCTTCGCGCCCGGCTGCGAACCGCAAGTGGCGCCCGATGCCGAACAGGATCGACACATCATGACCAAGACATCCTGTGAGCGTCGCTATTTATCCGTTCCAACGCGCTGGTCCCAAGCCGGTAACGATCCCTCTCGTCCAAGTCGCCGCGCTCGACGCTACTCTAAGCTCATTGATCTGTTCAAAGCGCTTGCCCAGACGTCCATCGCCCGTCTCCGGTCCCAGTACGCAGACCCGCCGGCTGCATTCTACCGACATCACGATCTACCCCCGAGCTCGACACCAGCATTAAATCCCCATAGCCCCCGCGGCCCAGCCTGTGCTCAAACCTCCCGCGACTTCGTGCCTTGGCGCTTTTCGGCCGCCGGCCGCTCGGAGCGCGGGGATAGACCTGCATTGCCGGCATCCGAAAACCTCCACAACAGGCGACATCGGAATGAAAGAGGCCGCCAACTGAGGCGGCCTCGAACTGTTTCGCGTCCGGAGAACTACGGGACTTTAATTGAGGCGGCTTCTTTCAATTCATCGTTGCTTTAGAGAAGAAGCCGACATTGCTTGTGCGTTGCGCGATTGGCGTCCGACCGCTCTGTAATAGTTTACTTGGCGCTGGCAACCAACGGAAGTGAGCCTCCGTCCTGTCATCTGGTCGTGCTTGGAATTTGCAAAAGCGGCAGAGTCAGCTGCAAAAAATCCAAGGCTGGCAATTGCGAAAATCATGATCGGTTTCAAATGAAGCCACCCTTTCCCGTTGGTAGAAGACGGTTTAACTTACACCTAATTATGAATTAGACACCACTAACTTTAAACAGAGCAGATTCCGTTCAGGTTTGAACATAGCCAGCATGGCGAAAGAAATTCCTGCATTCTCTTGCCGGGAAATCGGCAACTATACGCCCGATCCTGCGCACGAGACGCGGGATCGTGTGCTCAGCCGCCTTGCGCAGGTGAGCCTTCACTTTGCTAAAGGCCGGCTCAATCGGATTGAGATCGGGTGAGTACGGCGGAAGATAGCGCAATCTCGCACCTGCCGCTTCGATCGCCTCCTCGACGCCAGCGACCTTGTGGACTGGAAGATTGTCCATCACCACGATATCGCCGCGCTTGAGCGTAGGAGCAAGACATTGCTGCACGTAAGCGAGAAACATCGGTCCATTCATGGCGCCCTCGAGCACGAACGGCGCGACCATTGCGCGATGCCGCAAGCCAGCCACGAAAGTGATTGTCTTCCAATGGCCGTGTGGAGCATAACCGATCAGCCGCTCGCCGCGCGGGCAGCGCCCGCGTAAGCGCACCATACCGGTGTTCGTGCAGGTTTCGTCGATGAACACCAGCCGGGCCGGGTCAAACATGCCTTGCCGTCGCATCCAACGCCGCCGTTCGCGAGCCACCTCTGTGCGCTTTTGCTCCGCCGCGTACAGGCTTTTTTTTAAAGCTGATGTCGTGCCGTTCATAGAACCGCCAGACCGCTGTGCGACTTCCTGCGATGCCAGATCTCGCCATAGCCGCAACAATCTCATCCAGCGTCATATCCGGCCGCTCGACGGTCAGTCCGAGGAGAAACTCGGCATGTTCATCAAGCGGCGAGGTGCTGCCACCGCTCGGCCTGGCTTCAATGCTACCGCTCGCCATCCAACGCTGCATCCAGATCACCACCACGCTGGGACTGATCCCGTAAAGCTCCGCCGCCGCGCGCCGCGATGCCCCGCCCTCAACTGTTTCGATTACCCGCATACGCAACTCCTGCGAATACGGCTTCGGCATTGGTCCCCCCTGAGATCGAATCAATGCCCATAGACTCGCGCATCGGTTGGCCTTAGGGAATCCCCAATTCAACCCGACCGGAAACCGCTCTAAATGCCGTTCCCGGCTGATTTGAACCGGTGGGATTCCCAAAGGGTTAAAGATAGGCGAATCTTGGTGCATTGGTTCTCCTTTGCGGAGCGGGGGATGCCGAAGGCCTATTCTGGTGACCTGCGGGAACGCGTTATCGAGGCCGTGGCTGCGGGCGCATCGCGGCGCGAGGCAGCCGAACGTCTTGAGGTGAGTGTAGCATCGCTGTACCTCAGACCTTTGCAGTGAATTGCTACGTCTTCAGTCTATGACGTGGGCTCGACTTCTGAGCGGCATTGCGCCATTCCAGGACACTGTAACAGCTGACGATGGTCGCCAGCCGCCGTTACACCCGCGCCCCCGAATAAACCGCTAGGACTTGAAATTCAGCCTAGCTCATCAAAGCACGTCGCGCTCCTGTCGGGCTTGCCCAATGGCTTCAACTGGTAAGGTTTCATACGAAACGGAGTCAGTCGGCCGACTGATAAGCAAATGGTAGAAAGCTTATCCCAGCTGCTTAACAAAGGTTCGCCGACCTAAAGATGCGCTCCAAAGCGGACATTCTTCGACAAAATCGGTCCACTATTGAGATGTTTCGGTCGTGTTGGCTTTTTCACGCCATTGCAAAAAACGCTGAAGCGACTGCTGGGATTGCTCGTGACTAGCCGGCTGGCTAGGTGGTGACGCGAGGAGTGCTTTGAACTCTGCGAGTTCGGGCTTCGATTCGACGTCTCCTCGGCTCGACTGAGGCGGAGCGGTGCTCGTCGATCCCGTTATGTCGGAAGGTGTTGAATCGGCGACCGATTGCCGTGAGGCAGGCTTCATGATCACGAACAGCAGCGCCGCGACGGCCACGACGCCAGCAACCGCAGCGACGCGAGCGGCAACGCTTAACAGCGCGGTTCGCCGGTCCGAGTCACGCGTATGCCTAGCAGGTTCGTTAATCGCCTTCGGGTCGAGCGAGGCGGGACGGGAGACTGGCGACGACCTGATGGGTTCCGATCTCGCTCCCTGCGAGACGGATGGTCCCAGCTTCACTACTCTTTCGCTCAACCGGAGAGGCGTGTAGTCGAGCTCAGGATTATCGGGGTCGAGGGGGTCTTGCTCACTGAAGCGACTCATAAGCTTCCTCCCTATAGCGCCTCAATTACTCATAGTGAATCACCCTGGAAATAACCTACAGCAACCGGCCGGCAATATCATCGCTCGCTGACGCCTCCGGATTTATGGGTTCGCGCCCTGGGGATAAACTTGCACTTCTTGGGCTTAGCCCGTCCCAGCAGAATTGGTATTAATTGCTCGCACGCTGAGGCACGTTGCTGAAGTCTTTATCTGAGCGCTCTGGTAGGCGCGGATCATGTCGCAATGCGAAAGGGCAGTAACTGACGGCCTACTCGGGCACTGGAACGACCGCTGTTGTGAAGGGTTTCGGATGCCGGCCCCATGACGGTGTTGCCGCGCACACGGGGGCCGGCGTCCGAAAGCCTCCAAAGGAGGAAACCGCGCTGGGGGGACGTAGGACGATGCCGCGTGATCGAGCTAAGTCGCGTCAAACAACCTTCAGGCGATCAGGACGATCGCCTATGGGGATTTAATGTTTGGCGGCACCTGTACTTTCAATGACTTCGTCGTAGCAAAAATATCACACCACACAATCTAAACGTGAGCTCCTCGATATTTGAATCCCGACCTGGAAAGCCCCCGGAGCTATCTGAGCCGAAACTGTTTCGATCTGCTCGTCAAGAGCATCAGCGCATCTGTAACCCTGCTTGCGTCGAGATTCCTGAACTGGGTGCAACTAGCGCGACGGTGCACAATCACGATCGAGAATGCCGGGTTCGAGTTGGCTCTTGTGCAACGGTGTGCAACGGTTGGTGCTCCGCCGCGAACTTCCAGATCAGCACGTCCTCGATCATCGGATAATCGCCAGCTACGGGCTAATTGCCCCGCTCTTCACGAGCTGTCGTCTATTGCTTCGCCGTGTCGCCTGCCGCGACGGTTCTACCGCGCGAGCGGTTTAGTCGTGTGCTGGGCATGTTCAGTAGCTTGGAGGTGAAAGTCCTCTACCCAACCTGATGGAGGTGAAGGGTTAGCAAGAACGCAAGGGCTGTCGCCGCGAGGCGAGGTCTGAAGGAAGCGTCGAGCAAACGTGCGAGTCGATGGACAAGAACCGGGTAGAAGGCGCGAGCGTCGGACGAGCGGGCGACTTACCGCGAAGTCCATATCCATCAAAGATGCGAAGCGTAGATCCGGCGACGGTGCACGGAAAGCGACTGAACTTACCCCAGGAGATCTGCTCGGTGTCGCTTCGGCGACTGAGGGCGCCGTGAGGCGGTCTGACCGCAGGGCAGAAGTCAGCAGAGGGCATAGTGGGTCATGTCGTCGGCGAGGCTAGTGAGGCACTCCGTGCCGAAAGGCGGAGTCAACAGATAGGTCGAGCCGGGAACGGTGGCTGAAGGCCCGAACGAGAGGAGAGGCAAGTAGGACATGAATCTCGAGAGCGACAAGCGGCTGAATATCCAGTTGAGACTGGACTTCTCATCGACGCCGACGGGTGAAGCCCGGCAGGCGGGACCGGAAGACATCGAATCGCTCTCGGTGGTGAGTGAGCCCGAACGCCCAGCCAACACGTGTCGTATCATGGAGGAGGCATGTGAACGAGCAAACCTGAAGGAAGCATTGCGGCAGGTGAGGGGCAACAAAGGTAGCGCGGGCGTCGACCGGATGACGGTCGATCAACTCGGCGACTATCTGAAGCAACACTGGCCGGCTATCCGGGAGCGATTGCTGAACGGGACTTACAAAGCAGGCCAACACGGCCACGGACGCCAAAGTTGCAATAACTCTCACTGAACGCGCCATCGCATTGATCTCTCGAGTAATGCTATCTCAGCAGATACGTGCCTAATTCTGATCCCCGGTGGCGTCGAAACAAGAAGCCGGCGCGCGCGGGGTCGTGAGTGTTGGATGGGCGCTTGCGATAGCGAGCCTGGCACTGCTTGCCGGAGCAGCCTCCGTATGGATTGGCTATCGCAGTTCAGTTCCTCGTGTCGCACAGGACTACGAGGAGTGCGTTGATGAGGCCAAGACCAACACCTCTTCAAATACCGAATCCTCCAAGTTGATCATGCATTGCGGGGAGCGCTTTGCGGGCCGCCGAAAGGCCGGTGGTGGATATGCCTATTTTGACTTTATGCAGAATCGGACCTTCGACATCGCGGGCCCTAACCCGAGTACGGACGAACTGCGTCTCATTTTGGTGCGACCTTTCATTCAAGGCTGCGGCGGTTTGCGTGGCATCGATATTCCTGCTGGGAGATGCTATCGGACATCCCCTTTCGGGGCGCGGTCGTGGGTCAGTTTGATTGTGGCAGACTTACAGGGTGGAAAACTGGTGAGTCACGGCGCATATTGGCAGGATGAGCAAATCTCCCCGTGTCATCTTTTCCAGCAAGCGCATCGCCGATGACGATTGGCAAATTGAGGCTCACTGTCCTGGCGCTGAAATTCGGTACATCAAGGGCCTCATAAGCAAGGCCGATGCTGATGAGTGGCTAGCGGGAGAGCGCAAGATCACGTGGCTACGATCGCAGGGGTCGGTGGCCATGAACCCGATTAGGAGAAGAACAAAGGCTAACGGTGCTCGGCGCGGTCCTCGGTGCAGCGATGTTGTGGTTGGCTGCCGTCTCGCTCCACCGGTCACCTGAAGGGACTCTCGTTATCTCTGTCGACAAGGCTGACGCTCGTGTCGGTCGCCCGCTCACACCTGGCAGCGTTGCGGGGGTTCATAGGAGAGTGCATCGGCGCGCTTACTATGGGAGCCGCGGTAGGTGCGGCTGCCGTCGGAGCGGCGGCCACGGGAGCGTACTATCACGGCCAACACTGCGGCTACTATCCATATCCGCCGTGCTATTGAGTCCAGCGGCCGACCCGGTTGATGGTCTCGAACAGTACCCGGTCGGGGAGACAAACCCGGGCCTTTGACTCCGCTCGCAGGACGTCGGCTTGAGAGTCAGGACGGAGAGTGATCCAGCCATCACCCGACGAGACGCCGGCTTCACGCATACAAACTTGCATCTGAGTCGAATGTTCGAATTGGGGCGCGGAACGCGTCAGCCCGAGAAGCAGCTGCCCGGCTCAATGATCCCGGCGCGACGCTGAAGGCCTTTCGAGGGCGACCGCGGCCAGGCAGCTGTCAGAAGCCAGCCGACAGTGCCGGCCGTACCAGCGTGGCGATAGGCACGCTCAGTCCTTGATTGCTTTCAGGGCGGTCGCCACCGGAATGTACATCCGGCTCAATCTGTCGGCCGTGAGTTTGACGAAGCCGTAGCCGTGATAAAATTCGACCGCATCGTCGTCGATCGGATCGACAATGATGGCGTGCGATCCGACAGCCGCGGCGGCGATGCGTTTGATGGCGTCGAACAGCAGCACCCCGCCGAGACCAAGGCCCTTGAAATCGACATGTCGGCCGAGCCTGCCGATCAGCACGGCGGGCACCACCGGATAGCGCGGCATTTTTTTCGCGAGATCGGCGGGAATGTCGGTCAGGGGAATGCCGTTCGAGCTAAGCGTATAGAAACCGGCGAGGTTGCCGGTGGCGGTCTCAATGGCAACGATGCAACTGGCGTAGCCGCGCTTGATGTCCTGGCTGACGGTTTCGCGGAAGTATTTGTCGATAACGTCGTTGCCGCAGCAGAAGGCGGTGCGGTCGCGCGATCCCAGCGCCTCCATGTGGAACTGCGGCGCTGTCACTTCCGCGGCGAGATCACTTCAGCGTGGCGCCGCTTGGCGCCGAGCAGCTTCGCGTTCGGCGCCGGCGGATTGATCAGCGCGTGGGCAAACGCCATCTGGCTGTCACGCGACAGCCGGGTGATGTGAGCCTCTTCCATGGTGCGCCGGGCGTCTTCAGCCATGACAGCCGTGACGTAAGCCGTGAGCGACAGGCCGCGCAGCTTGGCGGCGCGCTCCATCATGTCATAGAGCGTGGTCGGAATCCGGGCCTCCAGCCGGGACGTCTCCGGCGGACGGGACGCGGAAGAGGCAGATTTTCGGGTCTCAGGCATGGGCAGTCTCCTGTCCCCCTATATACGGCAAAATGCCGTACAGGACAAGATGGGCTCGGGTTGGAGGAAAACCCGAATTAACCAACCCACCACAACGCCAACAGGCCTGCACGTACTGAGGTTGCTTGCGCCACAGGCGGGTGACTAAGGGCAAACTTAACCCGCCGGCATTCTCAACCGGCGGGTTTTTGCTGCCGAGCCCGTTAACCGAAACTCTTTACAAAACATAAATGGGCTGCTGACAAATTGCGGGCAAGGAGGGGTTGTCATGACGACGACAGCTGTAATCGAGGCCAGGGTTCAGCTTGCCGTCGATCAAGAAGCGAAGGCGCCGCCGACAACCATAATCAATGACGTTGGCGAGATTGCCGGAGTTCAGGCCGAAGCCGAACATGAACAGCTGCTGGATCTGAAAGTCTAAAGCGCTGGGCTTCGGTGCGTTTTGTTAGGACCATGGCGGCTCTTCGATGGCCTCAGCTGCCTCGTGGTGAATTGTGACACCAGCCGAACGCAACCCCGTCAGCAATACGGTTCTTACAGAGGAATGCTCGAACGCAATTTCCCTAGCGTTTGGATGTGCCTGGCTGCCCTTCAACCGGATAGCCAAGTGCAATTGGTGACAGAGATGCTCGACAATGCGATCGACTTGCTCCTCGGTCATTCTTCGCCTCCGTGTCCGTCATCGCTCCCACTCAAACTGGAACTTGGCATCGCCTGCTAGTGGCGGCTGCTCATTTTTGGGGGGTGACCGTCTCCATTCGGCCGTGCAGAGAACCCCCCGATCACATTCATCTGCGAGCTTAAGGAGCAGGTCCGCAATGGTCTTGTCCTGCTGGGCGAGGGCCAGTCTGCGATATCGGATCGCGCGGACGCTGCTCATGGAGCATCTCAAATCCCGACGCCGCAGAACGAGGACTGAAGTCCACAAAAAGATTTGGTTTGGTGCCGCTCCGCAGGCGCGCTGTGCGATGAAGGGGACGCTCGGCTGCCCATTATAGCCCCAATTCCTCGTCTCACCAGCGGCCTTCCTGGAGTCAGGAAACGGCTATCTGGCAAGCCGGGATTGATTTCCTCGCCGGCCGGGAGTCTGATAATCGGCATGCGGACCGATCCGGACATCGACGAGCTCCGCCGGCTTGAGCGTGTTTGCCTGGAGCAGGCTGAGGAGTGCGCGACGCCAGAGGGAAAGGCGGCGTTGCTCAGCATGGCCGCGGATTATCGCGCTGCGGCAGAGCGGGCCGCACGCGCAGGAGCGTCAGGTCAATAAATCCAGCCGCACCGCGGCGTGCAGATCGTCGGCCGGATGGGAGGAGAGGCAGACATCCTTCGCGCAGCGCGCGCGATCGAACTGCGGCGTCCACTGCATCTGCAGCGCCCGCCGATGTTCAGATGATGTCTCGTTACAACCATTGGGGAGAATTCAGCTGCGACGATATGCGGCGCTGGCCTATTTGAGGTAGCGGAAGTTCCTGATGAAGTCAGGCATTTCGATGCCAGCGCGCAGCTTCGGATCGGGGACAGGTGCAAGCTGCACCAGGCGCAATCCGACCGATCCGGCCCAATGGTCTGAGGCAAGATCTTCGGGCTCCTCGTCCGGCAAGCCGTCGCTGACCTTGGCGGAGACTTCGTCCAGCTTCATGCGGATGACCTTGGTCGCCTTCCATTCTTGCTCGGTTGGCTTGCGGGCATAATCCCAAAGGCCGGGTGCCAACCGGTCGACGAAAAACTCGAGCGCGTGTCGCTTGACTTCTTCCGTGCAAAGCTCGGCGTTCCCGAACGCCATGATCGAACGGAAATTGATATTGAGGTTGAAGGCTGCGCGAGAGAACACGACACCGTCGAGATGGGTAACCGTGAAGCGACCGGAATGCCTTCCTGCTGTGTCTTGAGCATCCGACTTGCAGAAGAGCCATGCCAATAGACGTAGTCGTCAATGCGCCAGTGATTGATCGGTGTTACATAGGGCATCGAATCGAAAACATATCCGACTTGGCAGACAATACCCGCGTCGACAATCGCAATGATCGTGTCCCGGTCGTACTTCGCCAACCAGTGATATCTCTTGAGTCGCGTCCGTTCGCTCGGCGGTTCGGCTGTCTTCAAAGCCTCATCGGTTGATGTCATGCGCTTACTTAACCTCAAGATTGCAGTCGTAATGGCAGTATATTCAACGCCTTCCCGGCCTCTCGGAGCCATTTTGTGAAAGTTGAGGGGGCCAATCTCTCGGTGTTGCAGAAATCGAACCGCCTCGGCTTGCTTGGCAGGCTCACTCGACACGACGGGCTGCTGATTCGAGAATAGAAGCTACGGATATTCCACAATCGCCTCTCGTGCAGGCCGGCGCCTCGGCACTGGCAGCCGGTGATCACTCGTGCCGGGGCGAGTGGCGGCCCTGGACGCCGGGTTCGCCGACTTGGCTGGCAAAAAGGCGGCAATCTCCAGATCGAATGGCGCTAGGCGGGGCGACCCCGCCCTGACAGCGCGCGAATTGAGACGCCGCTTTCCTGCACTCCGAATTCGCCTCCATGACGCGAAGACGCAATCGCGGCACGACGTCCAGGCCTGAGGAGGCGTTAAACGCCATCCTTGTAGACATCCGGTCGACATTTGTATGCCGGCATCTCGATCATCGCGCTGCGAGCAGATCGTCACGGCATGATCGCCGATGTTCGAACGCAAACAGATCCGCAACGATTGCTAGTAATTGCCATTGCCGGCGCTCGTGAGCGTAAAGCCCGAGTCCCCAAACAGAATGCGATCGCCGATGTCTACGCTCGCGCCTGTTTTCACGCGCTGATCCCGCCGAAATCGCGATAGCTGAGCTCCGCACCTTGCGCGGATGTCGCGACACGCCTTTCTATCGCTGTGAATAGAGTGGCGAAGGTCAGCATCGAACATGAGAAAAATTCTCGAAACAGATTTGCACACGGCCGCCGGTCAGAGCGCGCCATGAAGCGAAAAATCTGTGTCTATGTCGGCGAAGAACTCGTCACGCGGCTGGCGGCAGCCGCCGGGCAACGTGGCGCCACCAAGTCCTGGCTCGTCAGCGCCGCGCTCGATCGTTTTCTTGATGTAACAGGAGATCAGGACGACCGCCCCGATATGGATGAACGTCTGGCCCAGATGGGGCAGCAACTCGACCAGCTCGCGCACCAATTGAAATTCGTGGGCGAAACGGTCGCGATGCACGCGCGCTATCATCTCGCTGTGACGCCAGCGTTGCCAGACGCCGCGCAGGCCGCTGCCTGCAGAATGGGCGCTGCGCGCTTCGACGAATTCGTCACACAGATTGCACGACGGGTCGACCAGGAAAAACCTCTCATCCGTGAAACGCTAGGCCGACTTGCCGCGATAAATGCGCATCGGCTTTCGCCTGAGGATCACGCTCCGCAAAGTGCTGCCGGCGAGCATGGAGATCATGCCGATCGCGCCCCGATGAACGGCCGCTCGCTCGAGGCGCACGTGGCCGCTGTGTCGATTTCGTCCACGCCACCCACCGATCAAGCCGATAGCGACACGCTGCAAGCCGGCCAACCAGAGGAGGTGCAGGAAACGGCGGGGCAGGGCGACCAGCAAGGCACGCGCCCACCGACTGGGGCTCGAGCCTCAGGCTTGCAGCTCGTTTTCCGCG
Source organism: uncultured Alphaproteobacteria bacterium (assembly GCA_963802585.1). Taxonomy (GTDB): domain Bacteria; phylum Pseudomonadota; class Alphaproteobacteria; order Rhizobiales; family Xanthobacteraceae; genus Bradyrhizobium. The sequence goes on from CAWDJS010000011.1 coordinate 78,435, forward strand.
TCTTCCTGCCGTTCGCCGCCTGCTATTACTTGTCCTACCTGTTTCGAACTATCAGCGCGCTCATTGCCGGCCCGCTGACAGCGGAGTTCGAACTTTCCCCGTCCAGTCTTGGTCTGCTTACCTCTGCCTATTTTCTGACGTTTGCCGTCGCGCAGATACCAATCGGCGTTTTCTTGGACCGTTATGGCCCTCGCCAGGTTCAAGCCGTAGTGCTTGTGTTCGCAGCCGGCGGGGCGGCACTGTTTGGCGCCTCGGACGGCTTCCTCTCGCTTCTTGCCGGCCGCGCGCTGATCGGCCTAGGCGTCTCCGCCGCCTTGACGGCAGGCCTGAAAGCGACCGTCCTGTGGTTCCCCAAGGAGCGTGTCGCGCTCGTCAACGGTTGGATGGTCATGCTCGGCGGACTGGGCGCCGTGACCGCGACGACGCCTGCCGAGTGGGCGTTGTCCTGGATTGGCTGGCGCGATCTGTTCGAGTGGCTCGCGATGGCAGCTACAGTAATCGCCGCGATCGTCTATCTTTTCGTCCCCGACGCGGCGCCGGCATCTTCAGCCAACGACCGCCGGCCATTCGCCGGGCTACGGGAGATCTACGCCGACTCGCGGTTTTGGCGATTAGCGCCGCTTTCGGCCACGACGATCGGGACCGCTTGGGCGCTGCAGGGACTATGGGCGGCGCCGTGGCTGAGCGATGTGGAAGGCCTCGATCGGGCTGCGCTCGTCGATCATCTCCTCGCGATGGCTGTGGCGCTCAGCATTGGCGCCCTCCTGCTCGGACTCCTCGCCACCAGCCTGCGTCGGCGCAATATCCAGCCGCAGGCCGTTTTTGGCGCCGTTGCGGCATTGTTCATCGCTATGGAGCTTGCGCTGATCCTGCGCTGGCCGTTGCCAACCTACCTGCCATGGTGCTTCGTGGCCGCCGTCGGCGCCGCGACGGTCTTGAGCTATGCCATCGTAGCTGACTATTTCCCAAAGGAATTGGCTGGACGTGCCAACGCGGCATTGAATGTATTCCACATTGGCGGGGCGTTTCTCGTTCAGGAACTCATTGGCATCGTCATCGACCATTGGTCAATTGAAGGGGGCCATCATCCGATGATCGCCTATCAGGTTGCATTCAGCATCGCCCTCACGTTTCAGCTTGCCGCCTGGATCTGGTTCATGTGGCCTCGCACCCAAGCCGCATCCAGTCATCGTCTCCGGCGATATTCAATGGAAGCCATGGTGGTTGAGGTCCAGCGAACCTGAATGAGGGGTAGGGGAATGTCCAACGCTTGTCGACGATTGCGTCCTATTCCAAAAAGCGAATTGTCGCCTGGGGGCCTCTCCCTATCGGTCGGTCACGCTCTATTCGCAAGCATGCGCTTGCGAGCGGAGCCGCAAAGCGTCTCCGCCCCTTGGGTCACGATCGTTGCCGCGTGCGGCTTGCATCTCGTCGTTCACTCATTGAGATGCCCGCGAGAGAGTGAGAGGTAGGCGGAGCTCTTCGTGACGGAGTAAAGACTGGGAGAGAGGCTCTCGGGCTCCGTCATGGAGATATCCCATGAGTCAGCTTGATATTCAGAACGCCGCTCGCGACCAGCATGGAGCTTTCAAGGTCGATGCGAGCCGCGGCGAAAGAATCGGCCGCGTGTCCTCGGAATGGTTCTCGCGCCCGGCCGACGAACGCTATTTGTCCCTGTCGGAGCTGTTCGGCGCCGTGTCCGGCCGAGCCGAGCGAAGTCGCACGCGGACCGCGGAGAGCGCGACAATCCGGGTGGAAGCGAGGCGGGACGATGCGGAGCGATTGGCACTGATCGTGCCAGGTACAGACGTGGCGCTCACGCCGACCCACTGGAGCTTCGGCCAGCTCGCCACCATGGTCGGCGCGCCGTCCGCCTATTTGCGACGGCTTCCGGCGCCGCTCGCAGCCATCAATCTTCAGTACGGGCTAACCTCGCATCGTGGCGAACTGGTCAAAACGTCGAGGTTGAGGACGGACGCGTCGAGCTGCGCGCGGTCACGGGACCCGACTATGGCCGCATCTTTGATCATGAGTTGGTAAGCGCCGTCCAGCGCATTGCGGGCAATGGCACCGGCGACACGCGATGGAAGGTGCCCGGCGTGCTCGACTGGTCGACGGGCATCTACAATCCCAATGTCGACATCACCCGCAACACGACCACGCTCTACGCTTCCGACCGTGACGTCTTCCTGTTCCTGGTTGACGACCTCAATCCGATCGAAGCGGGGCGGCTGCTAGAGCGGTTTCCACTTGATGCGGATCAACGTCCATAGCCGGCATGCCGAAAGTAATTGACGCACTGCTCTGGCGCAAATGTCTTGATGAGCCTGCCGATCAGCCTCCAAAGTGCCTTAACGGTGCGGGCCGCGCCCTTGCGCATTGCCGTTTTGAGTTTGGAGAATGCCTGCTCGATCGGGTTGAGATCCGGCGAGTAGGCCGGTAGATAGCGCACGCTTGCGCCGACCGCCTCAATCGCCTGGCGCACGCCATCGACCTTGTGCGTGCGCAAATTGTCCATGAAGACGATATCGCCCTTTTTCAGGGTAGGCGTGAGAACCTGCTCGACATATGCAATGAATGTTGGCCCATCCATCGCGCCATCGATGACATAGGGCGCGGTCATGCCATCGAGTCGCAAGGCAGCGATGAATGTCAGCGTCTTCCAGTGACCGTGTGGCACGCTCGCGACCAGCCGCTCCCCGCACGGGCTGCGGCCGTAGTGACGGACCATTTTCGTCGTGACCGCGGTCTCGTCAATGAACACCAAGCGGGGCGCCTTAAGAGAAGGCTGCTCGGCTTTCAGCGCGGCGCGCGCTGCCGCGACATCAGGACGATCCTGCTCGGCGGCGTGCAGAGTTTTTTTTGAACGTGATCTCTTGACGATCGTAGAAGCGCCAGATCGAGCTCGTTCCAACCTTGAGCTTCTTCGCGCCGCTGAGCCGCAAGCGGATGTCATCGAGCGTCAGGTCAGGCTCCTCGGCGATAAGATCGAGCAGCCATTGCTCATGCTTGTTCAGCGGCGAGCGGCTATGGCCGGTGCCGGGCTTGGCCTCGACGCTGCCGGTCGTCGTCCAGCGCTCGATCCAGCGAATCGCCGTCGAGGCACCGACGTTGAGCAGACGTGCCGCCTCCCGCGCGCTGTCACCTTCCTCGACGATAGCGACGACCCGCTCCCGCAGGTCTTTCGAGTATCCCTTCGCCATCGCGCACCCCCGCCGTTGTGGTCCGAGGAACCGAATTTGATTTGCACGCCCGAGGGAACCCCTATAATCCTCCCGATTCAGATCAAGCGGAAAGCGCTCTAGAAGGCCAGCGGCGGCGATACGGGGAGCGCTCATGGCGAGGAAGCTGAAGACCTATCAGACTTCCCTCGGCTTTTTCGAACAGGCCATCGCCGCACCATCGATGAAGGCCGCCCTGGAGGCATGGGGCGCCGACAGCAATCTTTTCGATCAGGGTGCGGCGAAGGAGAGCCACGATCCGGACGTCATCGCCGCGACCATGGCGAAGCCGGGCGTGGTTCTCAAGCGTCCGTGGGATCGGATTGGCCCTTCGGCGAACACGCCGAACTGCCGAAGAACCTCGGCCAGGATGGACGAAAGAAGCCCGCCCACAAGCCGTCAGCCAAGGCAAAAAAGCCTTCTGCCCAGCCGAACAGGGCGGTGGACCGGAAGGCAGCCCAAGCGTTCGAACGAGAGCGCCAGCGTCGCGAGCGCAAGGAAGCCAGGGATGAGGCCGCCAGGCAGAAGGAGCGCGCACGAAGGCAGGAGGCCGTCGACAAGGCGCAAGCGGCGCTGGACAAGGCGGAGCAGGAGCACGCGAAACGCGTGGCCGCGCTTCGTTCCCAAATCGAGGCCCTAGAGAAGAAGGTGCAGGCCGAGGAGACGAATTGGGACGAGGAAGCGAAGCGGCCGAAGGCGGCCGTGCGGCGGGCGCGGGACTGAGGGGTTCGCCGCAGGAATGTGTTAACCAACCACGATTCCTTGCTGGAAAAAATTTTGCGCGGACCCCTTGAAATTTTTTCCGGATTTGCAAAATTTTTCGGCGTCGCCATGAGGCGATCGGGATGCCGTCAGGGTCCCGCCACTTGAGACGGGCATCGGTCGTGTCCGGTGCCGCTCGTAACCATTTTGCTCTCAGGAGGATCTGGCTATGCGCACTGTAGATTTTTCGCCCCTGTTCCGGTCGGCCATCGGATTCGACCGCCTGTTCGACCTCGCTGAAGCCGCCCAACGCGTCGGCGAGGAAAGCTATCCCCCCTACAACATCGAACGCCTCGACGAGAACCGCTTCCAGATCTCGGTGGCGCTCGCCGGATTCAAGCCGGATGAAGTCGAGCTGACGGTCGAGCAGAACGTCCTCACGCTGGAGGGCCGCAAGAGCGACAAGGAAGAGCGGACCTTTCTGCATCACGGCATCTCGGCCCGCAACTTCAGGCGCCAGTTCACCCTTGCCGACCACGTCGAGGTCAAGGGCGCCCGTTTCGAGAACGGCCTGCTCGTCATCGACCTGCAGCGCGAAATCCCCGAGGCGAAGAAGCTGCGTCGCATCGCGATCGGCGGTGCTGCCCCGAGCAACGTCACTCAGATCGAATCCAGAGCCGCCTGACCGGACACGGGCGACTCGGATCGATCGACGCCGCGCGGGCTCCCCCGCGCGGCAATCCTTCACTCGTCTCAGATTTGGAGGCAGCCATGCGGCCGACGACCGCTTTTGGCGACAACGTTTTCGATTTCGACTGTCTCCTTCATCTCGGCACCAAGTTCGAGCACCCGAGGGACGTGGTCTCTCATTCGGGCCTCACACTCGTCGAGAAGCGAGCCATCCTGGCCTCATGGGCCTCCGACGCCTCCGCGATCGCGTCCTGCCCGTCGCTGAGGGCGCCAGAAGGATTGAAGGCCCCGCGCGGGGGGATTCTGGCTTCGTCGTACTCCCGCTGTGAATGCCCCGTCCCGTTTTTCACACCCCACACGGGGCGGGGATTCGATCTATAGAAATAGATCCGACCAAGCACGCCTCAGGCATAGCGTGATCATCGTCTATGTAGGGCAACCGAGCAGAAGGCTGCAATGAGCATATTGGCTGGCGGCTTGGGATGACGGCGCGCTCTGCGGCGGAAGAAAATGCGATAACTTTATTTTAAGGACGACATCCTACAAGAGCTCAGTTTCCTCGCATTTTCGTTTCCATTCGAGGTAGCTGTTGATGTCCTACGGTGCCCAAGCCTACGCGCGTACATCGCAAACGACAGCAACTCCCCGTGAGATTGAAGCGCAGGCTCTGCTAAAAGCCGCGAGACAGTTGCGGGAAGTCCAGAGCAATTGGATGGGCCCCGACAACACCTTGCACAAAGCGTTGATGTTTAATCGAAGATTGTGGTGCATCTTTTTTGCGGAAGCGGAATCAAATGAGAATCCGTACCCGCTCGAAGTCCGTCAATGGATCGCCAATATCGCGACTTTCGTTTTTGCACGAATATTCGAAATGCAGATAAATCCGGATCCGGCGAAGCTAACACCGCTAATTGACATCAATTGTCACATTGCGGCGGGGCTAGCCGGTCGGCGCTAGGCCTTGTTGCCGATGCGCTCAGTTTTCAGCGACGATCTCTTCATCGCGGCGTTTGTTCCAAACGTCGGAGTAGGGTCAAAGTGAGAAGTCAGCCGCTTAAAGGGCCTGTCTGTTCTACCCCCAACAGCAGACGTCGTCGGACCTCCGCGACGTTCCGGGTTGTGCCAAACAGCTTTCTCGCCGGACCTACTCTTCGAGTGTGAATCCCACTCGCAAAGTGACCTGATAATGTCGAACAACCCCTTTCTCGATATGCCCTCTCGTTTGCACGACTTCGAACCATTTCATTTCGCGAATAGTCTTTGATGCGCGAGTGACCGCATTTTGGATGGCATCCTCAATGCTTTTTTCGGAAGATCCTACGAGTTCTAGAATCTTATAAACGTGATCCTTCATTTCGGTGACTGGCATGGCGTCCTCCGCGGTGAGCAAGGGTCTATCTGAACGTGTTCTGACCTCTAGAGTTCCGCTAAGTCCGTGCGCAGCAAAATTCTTGCGGTTATCGATGGTTTCGAGTCCCTCCAACGGCTTGCGCGTCTAAAAACTTGTGCTGATCAGTTGGGGCGACCGGTTTCGGTGGGCATCAATTTCTGGTTCATCAAATCGTATTGAACATGGGACGGCTTAGGGTAGCGAACGCCAAATGTGTTCAGTGAAGTACGCGATTGAGGTCGATAGATGCCGATATCGAACGATTGCGCAGCCGAAGAAATATTGCTGTGGATTCATAAGGGACAGGTTGTGACGGTCTGCTCGTCGGTGCTTTGGACTAGTCACCTTGAATTTGTATCCTAAAATCAGAACGATAGGTCGAAGCACGACAATCGAGTGGGAAGCGTAAACGTCGACGCGGTTGTGCGATCAGCTTCCGCCCCTGCGACGCGATCCAGGCAACAAAAAGTGGGATACAGAACGAGATACAAAATGTGATACAAATGAACTTAGAAGAGATTAGAAATACCAGCTATTTCAATGGTGTTGGCTTAGGTATTGGGCGCTCCCGGTACTTATTTTAGGAGCGCTGCGATGTTAACCTCGACTCGCTGCCCTGTGTTTTCGGTACACACACAGGTGGTCGGAGGTGAACCGGATGTTCATTTGATCTCCTCGAGCCACTTCCAGCCCGCGTACTTGTCGCCGGTCTGCCGGAGGTGGGTGTAGCGTTTCAGCGATTGCCATGAGCGGTGGCCGGAGACTGCAGACACCTTGGGGATGTTCCAGCCCATCTCGAAGAGGCGGGAGACGCCGTCGTGCCGAAGGTCGTGGAAATGAAGGTCCTCGATATTCAGAAACTGGCAGGCGCGCGTGAAGGATGCCGAGACAGCATCGGTCGTCACCGGAAAGATCTCCGGCGCCACCTTCGGCATCGAGGCGATCACCTTCTCGGCCTCTGGCACGAGGTCGCACCATGTGTCGTTGCCAACCTTGTCGCCCGGGTGCTTCATGTCTCTTACCAAGACCCGGCCGGGTTCAAGGTCGCTCCACAGGATGCGGGTGATCTCCTCTTGCCGGCGGGTAGAGAAGATGGCGAAGGCGACGATCTTCCGCATCGGCACGGTTCCGATCCGCCTGGCCTCGACGACGCCGAAACGCGTGAGGATCTTGTCGAGCTCGTCCAAGGTCGGCCGGCGATCCCGCATCTTCGATTTGCTCGTAATCCCAAGCCGGCGGCAGACCGCGTGGGCGCCCTTGATCGCATCAAGACCAAGCTCCATGCCCCAGGCCGGCTTTGCGACCGCGAACACCGCCTGAAGGTGCGACATGTAGTTGGCGACCGTCTGCGGCTGCCGGCTCTTCAAAAGATCCTCGGCCAGTTCGATCAGCATCTCACTGTTGATGATGCGGCATTGCTTCTCGGCGATGTCCATGCCCTTGATCGCCTCGAGGACATGCGCTTTGGTCTTGCCGATCTTCTTGCGGCTGGTGGCGACGTATTTGTCGATCGCGTCTCCGAGCGTCTCCTTGCCGATCTTCGCGGCCTCCAGACCGCCGGGCTTGTCGAGCTCCCGCTCGCGCCGCTCGATCCAGCCCTTGGCCATTGCGCGGTCGTTGAAGGTGCGGGATTCCCGGTGGACAATCTGCCCGGAGCGCATCAATAGGATCTGGGCGGAATAGGCTATGGTGCCGTTCTTGCGACGGCGTGCGTTGATCGTTCCCACTACGACTTGCCCCTTCGATTTACAACTCTGTCGTAAATAAGCACCAAAATGGTGCGAAAAGGCAAGCAAAGAGATGAAATCAGGTGAAACCAGTTTCGGCATAAGTAATTGAAAAGACTGAAGCATGATTGATTCTAGTAAATTCAAATTCTGCGTCGCGCCCATGATGCACTGGACCGACCGGCATTGCCGGGTGTTCCACCGTCTGCTGTCGCGGCGCGCGCGGCTTTACACGGAGATGCTGACGACGCCCGCCATCATCCATGGCGACCGCGCGCGGCTGCTCGGCTTTGACGCGAGCGAGCATCCGCTCGCGCTGCAGCTCGGCGGTTCCGATCCGGCCGATCTCGCGACGGCTGCGAAGATCGGCGAGGATTTCGGCTATGACGAGATCAACCTCAATGTCGGCTGCCCGTCGGACCGGGTGAAGGACGGCCGCTTCGGCGCCTGCCTGATGGCCGAGCCGCAACTCGTCGCTTCCTGCGTCGACACGATGAAGCGCGCGGTGAGAATTCCGGTCACGGTGAAATGCCGGATCGGCATCGACGACCAAGATCCGGAAGTTTCGCTCGATCGGCTGGCGCGCGGCGTCATCGCCGCGGGTGCCGACGTGCTGATCGTGCATGCGCGAAAAGCCTGGCTGAACGGATTGTCGCCGAAGGAGAACCGCGACGTCCCGCCGCTCGATTACAACAGGGTCTATCGGCTGAAGGCCGCGCTGCCGCACGTGCCCGTCATCATCAATGGCGGCATCGCTGATATCGAGGAAGCGAATGCGCATCTGACGCATGTCGACGGTGTGATGCTCGGACGGGCGGCCTATCAGGAGCCGTGGCGGCTCCTCAATGTCGATCCGCTGTTGTTCGGCGAAGCCGCACCGCATGCGACCATCAAGGGCGCCTTTGAGGCGATGACGCCCTATATCGAGCGCGAGCTTTCGCGCGGGACGCGTCCGCACGCGATCACGCGGCACTTCGTCGGCGCCTACCACGCGGTGCCGGGGGCGCGCGCGTTCCGCCGCCATCTGGCCGAGAACGGCGTCAAGCCGAATGCCGGCGTGAACGTATTGCGCGAGGCCATTGCGCTAGTTGAAGAGCGAACCGCGACCGCGATCGCTGCGTGAGGTCACGGGCTCGGGGAAGCCGCGCAGCACCAGCTGCTCGGCGCGCACTTCCCAGCTTTCCAGCCGGTCGAGGAAACTCATGCCGAGCAGGTTGGTCTTCATCTGCCCATGCGGCACCACCAGCGCCGGCACCGAGCGTTCGACCAGTCTGCCGATCGCGAGCCGGTCGAGCGTCAGCCGCGCCGCCTTGGTGTGGCCGCCGGCGGTTTCGACATCGACGTCATATTCCAGAAGCTCCAGCGGCAGCCCGACCGCCTTCGCGGTCTCGTAGGTCAGGACCACCGAGGTCGCGCCAGTGTCGATCACCATGGGGGCGGCAACGCCGTTGATCCGCACCTGGACCGCGAACTCGCCGCCCTGGCCGCGCGGGATATGCACGGCGGAAGCGGGCGAGGCGGCGCGCTTGCGCAGGAAGTCCGAGATGGTGTCGGTCGCGCGCGCGACCTGCTCGGGATCGCGAAAGGCGGCGACGGCGCTGGCGGTCACCGCCATCAGGAACAGCACCAGCAGGAGGCGCGTCATCGCGAGCCTCCGGCATACACATAGCGGTCGGTCAGTCGCGCTTGGGATCGCTCGCCATCGGCGGCAGCCCGGCCTTCTCCATGCGGTCCGGCAACAGCGCCATCACCGCGTGCCGCTCCGCGCTCTCCATCCGGTGCCAGCGCGCGATCTCGGGAAGCGTGCGGCCGCAACCGAAGCAGAGGCTGGTCCTGGGATCGATCTGACATACTGCGATGCACGGCGTTTCCTGGCTCATTCCGCAATTTTGACTGACTTGATGCTGCTGGCGCAAGCACCAAGATTTCATAGCCCTGTGCCGGCACTCATGATCGGCTTGTTGCGTGCGCGATGCTTCTCATCGGTCACTGGCGTGGAGATGCTTTCCGGCTGCAGCGGCGGCGCTTCCTCCGTCACCGGCGCCAGGGCCGACATCACGCGCTCCGGCGGGAAGGTGACGATCACCTCGGTGCCGATGCGCAGCTTCGATTTCAGCGTGAACGTGCCGCCATGCATGTCGATCAGACTTTTCGCGATCGGCAGGCCGAGGCCCGCGCCCTGTTCGGCCGACTTGATCGAGTTGGAGCCCTGGCCGAAGGAAGCCAGCACGATCGGGATTTCGTCCTCGGCAATGCCGGAGCCGGTATCCTTCACGCTGAGATACTGCCCGCCGGAAGCGGTCCAGCCGACCTTGAGCCAGATCTCGCCGCCCTGCGGGGTGAACTTGATCGAATTGGAGAGCAGGTTCAGCACGACCTGGCGCGTGGCGCGCTCGTCGCCCCAGATCCGTGGCATGCCCTGCTCGAACACCTCGTGGATGGTGATGCCGCGGGTCGAGGCGCGCAGCTTCAGCAGATGATGGCAGTCGGCCACGACATTGACCAGCGAGACCGCTTCCTCGTTCAGCTCATAGCGGCCGGCCTCGATCCGCGACAGATCGAGAATCTCGTTGATGAGGTTGAGCAGGTGGACGCCGGAATTGTGGATGTCGGCGGAATATTCCTTGTAGACCGGGACCGCGTGCCCGCCGAAGATTTCGCTCTTCATCACCTCGGAGAAGCCGAGGATCGCGTTCAGCGGCGTACGCAGCTCGTGGCTCATCTGGGCGAGGAAGCGTGATTTGGCGACATTGGCGGATTCGGCGCGGTGGCGCGCCTCGTCCGAGATTGATTTGGCCTGCTCGAGCTCGCCGATCAGCGCGTCCTTTTCGGCGCGCGCCTCCAGCGTCGCGAGCGTGGTGGAGTGAAGGCGATGAGCAAGGAGCGCGAAATAGCCTTCGGCTGCGATCGCAAAAGCCGCCAGCACGTAATTGTCGAGCGTTCCGCTCAGGAGGAAGGTGAGCGCGATTGCCGCCGTGATCGGCACGGTGGCGGCCAGCGCCGCGATCGGCAGATTCGCCGCCAGCATGCTCGACATCGCGATGACGAGCAGCATCAGGAACATCATCAGCGTGTCGGGGACCGCGCCGATCGCCGGATGGATCAGCAGCGCCATCCAGGCGAGCCCGTAGAGCAGGTCGAGCCCCACGAAGCGCGAGCGCCATTTCCGGGTGGCGGCTGGCGTGGTCGGCTCGGCCAGGAAGCGGACGCAGGCGCGCATGATCGCGCCGTGGATGCAGAGCATGCCGCAGGTCCAGGCCGCGGCCGAGATCGGCTGCACCCAGACGCCGAGCAGGAAGCCGGTCGCAACCACCAGCAGCATCACGACATAGGAGGCCGACAGCCGCGTTTGCGCGTATTGCCGCAGCAGTTCCTGGTCGAAGGCGGGGCGGGTTCCGCTGGTCGACGTTAACCGGTCGCGCGCCTCGCGGACCCGCTGCGCGGCGGCGCGCCGGCTGCCGGCCTGCGCGGCTGTCGGCGGATCGGCCGGAAGCTGCACGACTTCGGGCTTATCGGCGGCGTTACTCATCAAACAACACAACCCCACCCGCGGCACACGGGCATTTTCGCATCATCTTAACTAGTGGCCCCAAATCCTTAAGAGCTGCCTTAAAGAACGAAAAATTTCCCTTAACAGGAGGTTAAATTAACGTTTGGAACCTCGTCTGGGACGTCGTCATTGCGAGCGAAGCGAAGCAATCCATTTTCACCGCTTGCCGAAGCATGGATTGCTTCGTCGCTTGCGCTCCTAGGAAGAAACTGCTGATTGGGTGACGTCAGGCTGCCTCCGCGATTGGCTGTAGTTGGACTGTGAAGCCGAGCTTTTTGAGATGTTCAACCAGCCGGTTCGCTTTGACCTTCACGGTGCGCCGATCGAAGTAGGCACCGCCGAGGTCGTGGTGTTCGGTGCCATGCTTGAGCATGTGATAGATCGCGGTGAGGATCGATGCGGCGACGGCGCAAATGGCTTTTTGCGGCCCGCGCTTGGCTTGGAGGCGGAAGAATTGAGCTCGGTAGTAGCTGTCTTTCGTGCGCTTGGCGGCCCAGGCGCATTGCACGAGCATGGTTTTGAGCCAGGGTGCCCCCTTGCGCAGGCGCGAGGACTTGCGCTTGCCGGCGCTTTCGTTCTGTCCAGGGCACAGCCCGGCCCAGGCGACGAGATGACCGGCGGTCGGGAAGCGGCTCAGGTCGCTGCCGATCTCGGAAAGGATCGCCGGCGCTGCCACGGCGCTGACCCCGGGAACTGTCGTCAGCAGTTCGATCAAGGCACGAAAGGGGGTTTTGTTACCTTCCGCCTTCGCCTCCATTCGCTCGATCCGCTGATCGATCTCGACATCGAGCTTGCGGATCATCTCATCGATACTGTCCCATTGCTTCAGATGAAGCGCGAGCAGGAAACGGTGATGATCCGTCAGCCGCCCGTGCAGAGCGTCGTAAAGCTCCTTCGGTGTCGCCTTGATCTGCTTGCCGGCAAACTCGGCCAGCTTGTTCGGCTGCCGCACGCCGTCAATCATGGCCTGGATCATCCGCCGTCCGCTCGCGCCCATGATGTCAGAGATTACCGAGCTGAGCTTGATATTGGCTTCTGCCAACGTCTTGTCGATCCGCTGCACATGCCGCGTCTGCTCGCGCACCAGCTGCTTGCGGGTCCGCGTCAGCGCGCGCAGCTCCTGCACCTCCTCGTTCGGGACAAAGCTCGCCTGAATCAGCCCGCAGGCCAACAGGTCGGCGATCCACATCGCATCGTTCATGTCGGTCTTGCGCCCGGGCACATTCTTGATGTGCGCCGCATTGGCCACGATCAGCTCGAACTTGCCGGCGTCAAGTATCCTGAACACCGGCATCCAATAGACGCCGGTCGCCTCCATCGCCACGTGCGTGCACCGGCATTCTTCGAGCCACGCCCTCTGCGCCACGAGCTGCTCCGTCGTGGTCGCAAACGTCCGACACTCCCGCTTCGTTCTGCCGTCCACCATGATCCGCACACAAGCCACCACCGTGTCCTTGTGCACATCAAGACCGGCCACCCGCTCATAGAGAACATCCATGTTCTTCTCCTCCACAGTTCGCGCCGCCGGCATAGGCGCCTGTCAGAAAAGAATCCTAGGAAGCGTGCTCCGGGGCAGTACTGCCCCTCCGCGCCAGTGTGGGTCATCCAGGCTACCCGGGTCCAACTCGCAACCGGGCTCTCGCGCACCAGGGAGAAACCGACCTCTTTGCCGACGGCTTCCCAAAATACCGCGCCTGCTCCCATTCGAACAGTTTCATCCCAGGCGGGTCGGCGCCCTAACGCCGGTCCCAACTCGCAATGACGAGCGTCCGCATTCCCGCGGCACGAAGTGCCCGGGTGACGCATCATTTCGTGGCCCTCGAAGAGAAGAGGGCGCAGGGAATGCCGGATGCCGAACGCACCCGCTGCCTTGCGTGCAAAAATGGAAGTAGCACGCACGCAAGTCGTCACAGGTACGCCGAACATTCCGGCATTCCCTGCGCGATGGTTTTACGGCTTACTCCGCGCTCTCCCCGGTGCACCGGTCTTGTTAGCCACCGTCGCCTGGCGACATCAGTCTCGCAGGCTTGACCCCAGCGTCGGGGGGACAGGACCACACGGCTTGGCCGTCCGAAAGGATGCTTTCCGTCGGCGCGCAAGCGCGCTGAAACATCCTCTCGTCCACCGCATCCCGCTGCCAACGTCCGTGACGATCGCGATACGCCCCTCTTGTGGAGGCGGGATGGGCGGATACAATCATATGTTTCTGAAAAACGGAAGAAGAATATTTTTCGCGAAGAGGCTTGACACGTTTCTGATTAGGCGAAGTGATTTGCCCGTCGGGCGCTGTGAGGCCGCACTGCGGCGCTTCTCAACAAGGCCACACCTGCCATCGATGGATCCAGCTCTTGAGTGGAATTTGTGACGAAATGTGCTATTCTTCAAATATGGCCGTTCGCAAAAAGTCCTCACCCAACAAGCGTGTTTCTGCCAAATTTGTAATTGGCAGGGAGCGCTTCATCCAAATCAGCGCCGTTGAAGGCATCAAGCCGACTGCAGCGATGAAGCAGCGTAGCGCACGCTTTGAGCGCGAAGGTCTATCTCCTTCCGAGCGTCGAAAAGAGATCATCAAAGCCTACAAGAAGGGCTGATGATTGAGCATGTACGAGGCCATTGATGACCAAGCCCGTCAACTGAAGAAACCATGGCGCAGCAACTCGGCGCCCGCGGCAATGACCGCGATCAAGACCAGCTTCCTGAATGTCTCGGGTGCAATTTTATCGCGCATGTGTCGTCCGAGGTACATGCCGAGCACGACCGGCAACATCGCAGCCGTCGAGACCAGAACGTCGAGCCAGTTGAACTGGCGGCTGGCCGTCAGAAGAATGGCCAGCAGGCCGGAGGAAACGACGAGATACAGCGATGCTTCCTTTGTGAACGCCTTTCCGCTCAGTCCCTTCGCAAGCAGAAATATGAAAACGAGCGGTCCCGACATCGCTGCGATACCTCCCAGAATCCCGCCGAAAAATCCGAATGTGATGCCGGTCGGTAAAACCAGGCGAGACTGAAGTTGCAGCTTCGGCGCGAGCAGCGTGACGCCGCCGACACCCATGAGCACCAGGCCCGCGATAATCCTTGCAACGTTCGCATCGAGCGCCAGCAGGAGCCGAACGCCAAGGAAGAGGCCGGGAATCATGCCGAGGAACACCGGCATCAATTGCATGAGGCATCGCCCGGTCTTTCCGCCCTCCAGCGCCTGCGGCACGTTGCTGAAGATCAAAGGCATGCTCAGCAGCATGGCCGCTGATTTGATGTCGATGAACAGCGACAGCAGCGGCAGCGCGACGACCGGCATGCCGACCCCGATTGTCCCCTTCAGGAGGCCGGCGACGATGAGGCTGCAAACCACGGCTGCAATGATACTTGCCTGCTCGACATGAAGGGCGTGGATCAGCATGACGTTCAACTTCCGGAGGACGATGTTCCCTGCTCAGGCTGTTGCGCCGGGCTCCGGAGTCTTGCCGCGCGGTTCGCGATTGTCTCGCGCCAACAGTTCGGCCTATGCCGAACTGTCATCGATTGATATGCTTGCCGTATCAGCGATAGGGTCAGGGATGGTCGCGGCAGCAAATCTGGTGGAAGTGGCCGCTCTCGTGGGTGACACGGCGCGGGCGACGATGCTCAACGCCCTCATGGGCGGCCAGTCGCTGACGGCCACCGAGCTTGCCTACTGCGCCAATATCTCTCGCTCGACGGCGAGCGACCACCTGAGCAGACTGGTTGCCGCGCGGCTTTTGACGGTCACTCGCAGGCGCCGCTTCAGCTATTATCGGATCGCGTCCCCGCTGGTCGCGACAATGCTGGAGAGCATCAAGGTCGTCGCCGCCATCGAGGTGCCACCCCGCCGTCAGCCGCGGTCCGCAAACGACGAAGCCGTCCGTTTTGCCCGAAGTTGCTACGATCACCTGGCTGGCCAGATAGGAGTCGCTGTTACCGATGCACTTGTGGCCATGGGGCACATCGACCTCACCGATGAAGGCGGTGAGGTCACGTCTTCGGGCGGGCGTTTCCTTGCCGCGTTCGGCGTTGACCTGAGGCCGCGGACCCGGCGGATTTTCTGCCAGCCTTGTCTCGACTGGAGCGAGCGTCGTTATCACCTCAAGGGACTGGTCGGAGCCCGGATTCTGGATCGTCTGTTGGAGCTCGGATGGCTCAAACGTGTGCCGGGCAGCCGTGCACTGCAACTAACGCCGCCTGGAACGGCGGGCTTGTCCGAAATCTTCCAGATCGAGATCAACAGCGAGGGTATGCCAACCGCTCGATTATGCGGCCCACGACGGCTGACAGCCTAGGCTGAGCGAAGCATCCTGGTTGCAGCGCAAGATTGCCATTTGGTCCCGGCGGGAGGATGCTGTCGCCCGCGGGCACCATGGAGCGCAGCATGAGCAAAGCCGGTCTCGACAATCGCCACCGCAACCACGACGGCGAAATCAGCCATAAGCACGGCAACACCCTCATCGGCACGTTGCGCAAGATTTACGGACAAGGTTTTGCCGCCGGTTATCCAGCGACCGAGAAGCTGAGCGAGGTGCTTGTTCAACTGAACGAGACGTCGCTGAGCCAACTCCGCCGTGACCATGAAACCGGCCACCTCGTGCACAAGATCGCCAAGGCTTCAAAATGAGGCCCAAGCGGCGTAATCGGCCCTACGCGCTTTATCTTGGATTATCAATTAGGCGGCCAAGCTCGCGGATCAGTGGGCCGAGATTTCCATGAAAACTTTGGATCATGGCCTCTGAAAAGCGCTCGGGCGGCAGACGGTCTAGGCGAAATGGGTGTCCCGCCTTGTCGGCAACGATCGCCACAAATGCCATCTGCGCGCGACCATTGCCATCTCTGTATGCATGGATGGCATTCAATTCACTTAGAAACTCGGCCGAACCGCCGACGAAAGCCTCAGTCGACAAGCCGCGCAAATAGCTATTTCGCCGGAGTCTGTCGAAGGTACGCTTGAGTTGCGCGTCGATGTATTCCGGATAGCAGAATGCACTTCCTTGCTTGCTTATGCGCACAGTTCGGTTTTTCCCCGCCCAAGCGTAGATGTCCTGGAACAGGTGGTGATGCACAGCCCGGAAATGACGGATGCTCAGCCGGCCAACAGGCAAAGGCTCATTAAACCGTTGCGCCGTCATCGCGGTCTCGAAGCGGGCAAGGGCGCGTCGTGACTTAAGATTTCTGAGGTTCTTGAGGACCGTCGTGCCGGGATAGCTGTAAGTGCTGTCGTCGGTCTCATATAGCGACACGAAAGCGCTACTTCCCGTATTTCCCAATAAGAGTGCTGCGCCGAGTTGCGGCCGAGTCGCCTCGTTTCTCGAAGGTGTCAAAGGTCGATTTCATCTCGCGAGACATGCGAATGCCTTCGACGGCACTGATTTTCTCAAAGGCCTTGCGGCCAATGACGAGGCCCTTCGATGACTTCGCGCGCGAAGGTTTGTTGATTTTGTTCGGCATGGTTGAATCATATCACACAATGCCCAGGTCCTAAATCAAAACTCGAAGTGATGGGCGGATTAGCGAAGCTTAATCCGCCGTCTCGGTGAGCCCGCCGCTATTGCTGCCCGGGGCTACCCCTTCTTCACATCCGCGTGCTCCAGCCGTGCCAGCAGGCTCGACGTATCCCACCTCTTGCCGCCGATCTTCTCGACCTCGGAGTAGAACTGGTCGACCAGCGCGGTCACCGGGAGGCTCGCGCCATTGCGGCGGGCCTCAGTGATGGCGATAGAAAGGTCCTTGCGCATCCATTCGACCGCAAAACCGAAATCGTACTTGCTGTCGTTCATGGTCTTGTAGCGGTTCTCCATCTGCCAGGATTGGGCGGCGCCCTTGGAGATGGTGTCGATCACATCGGGGACGCTGAGGCCCGACTTCTTCGCAAAATGGATGCCCTCGGAGAGACCCTGCACCAGGCCCGCGATGCAGATCTGGTTGACCATTTTTGTCAGTTGGCCGGCGCCTGCTGGTCCCAGCCGCTTGCACATCCGCGCATAGGCGCCGGCGATGATGGGCTCGGCGCCGGCATAGGCGTCCTCGTCGCCGCCGCACATGACCGTCAGCACGCCGTTTTCCGCGCCGGCCTGGCCGCCCGAGACAGGGCCGTCGACGAATTTGAAGCCGGCTTTTTTGGCGGCGGCATCGAGCTCGCGCGCGACGTCGGCTGACGCCGTGGTGTGATCGACAAAGGTCGCGCCCTTCTTCATGCCGGCGAAGGCGCCATCGGGGCCGATCGTGACCGCGCGCAAATCATGGTCATTGCCGACGCAGCACATCACGAAATCCTGGCCCTCGGCGGCGGCCTTGGGCGTTGCCGCCGTCTTGCCGCCGAACTTGTCGGCCCATTGCTTCGACTTGGCCGCGGTGCGGTTGTAGACGGTGACCTCATGGCCACCCTTTTTCACGAGGTGTCCTGCCATGGGGAAACCCATGACGCCGAGACCGAGAAATGCGACTTTGGCCATATCTGCTACCTTGTTGGGGCTTCGCCGGCGCAATCGGGCCGGGGTATCGGAGGGGCCTGCAACATACCCCCTCGGCATAAGAGGGCAACGGCTTCGTTGGACGACGGGGAGGGGATTTGTGCTAGAACACCCCCTCAAACCAGCTTCACAAAAAAGGGAGTGTTTCGCATGGGTATGAGCGTAGGTCAGCTCGACCATTTCAACATCCGGACCCGGGATCTGGCCGCGACCGTCAATTTCTATGAGAACATTATGGGCCTGGAAAAGGGCCCGCGGCCGAACTTCGCCTTCCCCGGCGCCTGGATGTACTCAGAGGGCAAGGCGGTGGTGCATATCGTCGATATCGCCAAGACCGACGAGCCGCAGAAGCCGGATTCCGGCGTGGTCCACCATGTCGCCTTTGTCAGCCGCGGCTTTGACGGCATGCGGGATCGCCTCAAATCCAAGGGCATGCCGTTCGATGCGCGCCAGGTTCCCGGCGGCGAGCTCTGGCAGATCTTCGTCAATGACCCCAACGGCGTCATGATCGAATTGAACTACGAGGCGGCCAAGGAACAGAGCGCATCTGCGCCGAAGGAAACCGCCGCCGACGTCGGGGCAAAGCTGGCCTCGTGAGCGGGATCGGCCTATAGGACGCATCTCTGCTTCACCTCTCCCCAGCGGGGAGAGGTCGGATTGCGAAGCAATCCGGGTGAGGGGGCGCGGCTTTCCCGATAGACTGTAACCCCTCACCCGATTTGCTGGCGCAAATCGACCTCTCCCAATGGGAGAGGTGAAGCGCGTCCGCGGCAAGGCCTTTCGTCAAAGTCCGTGCCGCCAGCAGGAGATACGCCGTGAGCGTCACGCAGCAACAGGTCCAAAACGTGCTTTCCAAGGTGATGTCGCCGCGCGGCACGGCCTTGACGGAAGCCGGCGTGCTGTCGGCGATCACGGTCAATGGCGGCAAGGTCTTCTTCTCCATCAATGTCGATGCCCACGAGGCGCGCGCCTGGGAAGACGTGCGCGCGCAGGTCGAGGCCGCGGTGCGCGCCATTCCCGGCGTCACCACGGCAATGATCGCGCTCACCGCCGAGCGCAGGCCGGGAAGCGCACCGCCGCCACCGCCGCAAAGGCCCGCGGGCGGCGTCAAGCCGGCTTCCGCGCATCGTCATCCGCCACAGCCTCCCGGCGGCTCGCCAATGTCGCGGCAGGCGGAAATTCCGGGTGTCGCCGCCGTCATCGCGGTCGCCTCCGGCAAGGGCGGGGTCGGCAAGTCCACCACCGCGCTCAACCTCGCGCTCGGCCTGCGTGATCTCGGCTTGAGGATCGGGCTACTCGATGCCGATATCTACGGCCCGTCGGTGCCGAGGCTGACCGGCATTCACGAAAAGCCCGAGCTCAACGACAACAAGAAGATGATCCCGATCGAACGCTTCGGGCTCTCGATCATGTCGATCGGATTCCTGGTCGAGGAAGACACCGCCATGATCTGGCGCGGGCCGATGGTGATGTCGGCGATCACCCAGATGCTGCGCGACGTCGCCTGGGGCACGCTCGACGTGCTGGTGGTCGACATGCCGCCCGGCACCGGCGACGCGCAACTCACGCTCGCGCAGAACGTGCCGCTGAAGGGCGCCGTCATCATCTCGACGCCGCAGGATCTCTCGCTGATCGATGCGCGGCGCGGGCTTGCGATGTTCAGGAAGGTCGGCGTGCCCGTGCTCGGCATTGTCGAGAACATGAGCTATTTCCAGTGCCCGCATTGCGGCGCGCGCTCCGATATCTTCGGCCATGGCGGCGCGCGGCATGAGGCCGAGCGGCTCGGGGTGCCCTTCCTCGGCGAGGTCCCGCTGCACATGTCGATTCGCGAGACCTCCGATTCCGGCAGACCGGTCGTGGTCAGCGAGCCCGACGGGGAGCACGCGGCGATCTACCGCGCCATCGGCGAGAAAGTCCGCGAGCAGCTTTCCGGCGTGATTGCAGCGGCTTGAACCGGGCGCTTGCAGCGAATCTACCTTTAGGTGATATGCGACTTTCGTACAGTGCTGTCATGCCTTTGTCGCGTTTTCGCATTCCCCCATCCGTGTTAAGCCGCGCGCCGAAAGCCTTCGATTTGGCGCGCGATTGCGTTCCCCGGGGAGGGCTAATGAGCAACATGGGAAACGCCCCTGCAAGGAGATGCCTTAGATGAAGCGTCGTGATTTTCTGAAAGTTTCCGCAACCGGTGCTGCGGCAGCCGCGGCGGTCGCTTCGCCCGCGATCGCGCAGTCCGCGCCCGAGATCAAATGGCGCCTGACGTCGAGCTTCCCGAAGTCGCTCGACACGATCTACGGCGGCGCCGAGCAGCTCTCGAAATACGTCGCCGAGATGACCGACAACAAATTCCAGATCCAGCTATTCGCAGCCGGCGAGCTTGCGCCAGGCCTGCAGGCGCTGGACGCGACCTCCAACGGCACCGTCGAAATGTGCCACACCGTGTCCTACTACTATGTCGGCAAGGATCCGACCTTTGCGATCTACGCCTCGGTGCCGTTCGGCCTGAATGCGCGCATGCAAAATTCCTGGTGGTACCAGGGCGGCGGCATGGAGCTCGGCAACGAGTTCTTCAAGAAGTTCTCCGTGATCGGCTTCCCCTGCGGCAACACCGGCACCCAGATGGGCGGCTGGTTCCGCAAGGAGATCAAGACCGTTGCCGATCTCTCCGGGTTGAAATTCCGCATCGGCGGCATCGCGGGCCAGGTGCTGCAGAAGGTCGGCGTAGTGCCGCAGCAGCTCGCCGGCGGCGACATCTATCCGGCGCTGGAAAAAGGCACTATCGACGCGGCCGAGTGGGTCGGCCCCTATGACGACGAGAAGCTCGGCTTCCAGAAGGTCGCGAAGTACTACTACTATCCGGGCTTCTGGGAAGGCGGTCCGACCGTGCACGCCTTCTGCAATCTCGACAAGTGGGCCTCGCTGCCGAAGAACTACCAGGCCATCGTCACCGCCGCGAGCGCTTATGCCAACACCTGGATGGCGGCGCGCTACGACCTGCAGAATCCGTCGGCGCTGAAACGTCTGGTCGCCGGCGGCACGCAGCTGCGCCCCTTCACCAACGAAGTGCTGGAAGCCTGCCTCAAGGCCACCAACGAATTGTGGGGCGAGATCTCGGCCAAGAATGCCGACTTCAAGAAATCGATCGATGCCATGCAGGCCTATCGCTCGGATGAATATCTGTGGTGGCAGGTTGCCGAATACACCTTCGACAGCTTCATGATCCGCTCGCGCACCCGCGGCTGATCCGCCCGGAATTCAAGCTCTACGCCTTAAGTCGAAGCCCGGTCTCCCCTCGAGGCCGGGCTTTTTGCTTGGGCGGGGGATGGAAATCGGAAACCGGATGTTCCATGCTGATAGGGAAAGCCTCGCCAAGAAGGCTCACATTCACAACCAAGAGGGCAGGAAACCATGAAAAGAAGAGACTTCATCAAGGCGACCGGACTTGGCGTCGCAGGGGCTGCGACAGTTGCGGCTCCCGCCATCGCGCAATCGATGCCGGAGATCAAATGGCGCATGCCGACGAGCTGGCCGAAATCGCTCGACACGCTGTACGGCGGCGCCGAGATGATGGCCAAGATGGTCGGGGAAGCCACCGACAACAAATTCCAGATCCAGACCTTTGCCGGAGGCGAGATCGTACCAGGCCTGCAGGTTCTCGATGCCGTGCAGAATGGAACGGTCGAGATCGGTCACACTGCATCCTATTACTATTTCGGCAAGGACCCGACCTTCACCTTCGGTTCGTCGGTGCCATTCGGTCCCAACATGCGCATCAACCAGGCCTGGTACATGCTGGGCGGCGGCAAGGAGGTGCTGAACGACTTCTACAAGAAGTACAATGTCATCTCGCTGCTCGCCGGCAACACCGGTTGTCAGATGGGCGGCTGGTTTCGCAAGGAGCTCACCGGGCCCGAAGACTTCAAGGGCCTTAAATTCCGCATCGGCGGCTTCGCCGGACGCGTGTTGCAGAAGCTCGGCGCGGTGCCGCAGCAGATCGCCGGTGGCGACATCTATCCGGCGCTCGAGAAAGGCACCATCGACGCGGCGGAATGGGTTGGCCCGTATGACGACGAGCGACTTGGGTTCTATAAAGTCGCGCCCCATTATTATTATCCGGGCTGGTGGGAAGGTGGCCCGATGCTGCTTTCGTTCGTCAATCTCGACAAATGGAATGCGCTGCCGAAATACTATCAATCCGTTCTCGAACAGGCCGGTCATTATGCCAACAATTGGATGATGGCGAAGTACGATCAGGCCAATCCGACGGCTCTCAAGCGGCTGCTCGCGAACGGGACCAAGCTGCACGGCTTCTCGGCGCCGATCATGGAGGCCAGCCTGAAGGCGGCGAAGGAATTGCACGCCGAGGTCTCGGCGACCAACGCCGACTTCAAGAAGGTCTACGAGTCCCTCGGCGCTTTCTCGAGCAACGGCTACCAGTGGTTCCAGGTCGCCGAAGTTGGCTACGACAACTTCATGGCGCGTCACGCCCAAAGCTGACCGCCGGTGATAGCTGCGCAAAACCCGGAACCAAGGTTCCGGGGTTTTCCATTTTGAAGAGAGATCAGTTCTTTGACGGTCCGAAATCGAGCGGCGGCAGTTCCTGCTGCGGAATCTCGATCTTGATGGAATTCGGATCGATGGTCGACGCTGCGCCTTTGTAGTGCATCACCATCGACGGGAATCCGATCACCAACAACACCATGACGACCTGGATAACGACGAACGGTATTGCACCCCAATATATCTGACCCGTCGTGACGGGCTCCATCTTCTTGCCGGTGACGCGGTCGACATAGGATTCTTTCGGGGCCACCGAACGCAGATAGAATAGCGCGAACCCGAACGGCGGGTGCATGAAGGATGTCTGCATGTTGACGCCGAGAATCACACCGAACCAGATCAGGTCGATACCCAGTTTCTCCGCGGCGGGTCCGAGCAGCGGGATGACGATGAAGGCCAGCTCGAAGAAGTCGAGGAAAAACGCGAGAACGAAGACGAAAGCGTTGACGAAGACGAGAAAGCCGATCTGGCCGCCGGGCAGGGACGTCAGCAGGTGCTCGACCCAGACATGGCCATTCACGCCATAGAAGGTCAGCGAAAACACGCGCGCGCCGACCAGAATGAAGACCACGAACGCCGACAGTTTGGCGGTCGATTCGGTTGCCTGGCGAATCAGGTCCCAGCTCAGGCGCCGTTTGGCGGCGCCCAGGATGATCGCCCCGGTGGCTCCCATGGCGCCGCCCTCCGTCGGCGTCGCGATGCCGATGAAGATGGTGCCCAGCACCAGAAAGATCAGGAACAGCGGCGGCACCATCACGAAAGTGGTCTGTTGCGCCATCGCGGAAAGGAAGCTGAATCCGGTGAACTTGTTGATGAGCCAGTTCACGACTGCGACGAAAAACGCGAACAGGATTCCGTAGAACATGCTGAGCACGACGAAGTCGGCACCATGCGTATCGGAGCCTCGCATCATGAACCATCCAAAGAAGCAGCTGGCGATGAAGAGTGCCAGCAGCGACCACAGGCCCCGGCTGCCGTCTTTTTCGCGAAAGCCGATCGCTGCGGCGGGCAGGCCGGGCGCCGCCTTCGGGAAAATCATTGTGACCAGGAATGCGTAGCCCGCATAGAGGCCGGCAAGGACCAGTCCCGGGATGAATGCTCCCTCATACATGTCGCCGACCGACTTGCCGAGCTGGTCGGCCATCACGATCAGCACCAGGGACGGCGGAATTATCTGCGCCAGCGTGCCGGACGCGGCAATGATGCCGGTTGCCATCCGGCGGTCATAGCCGTAGCGCAACATGATCGGCAGCGAGATAAGGCCCATCGAGATCACGGAGGCCGCGACGACACCGGTGGTGGCTGCGAGGAGGGCCCCAACGAAAACGACGGCATAGGCGAGGCCGCCGCGTATGGTCCCGAACAACTGCCCGATCGTGTCGAGCAGATCCTCCGCCATGCCGGATCGCTCCAGCACCAGCCCCATGAAAGTGAAGAACGGAATCGCCAGCAGCGTATCGTTGTTCATCACGCCGTAGACGCGCTCGGGCAGCGCCTGCAGGAAGTCGGGCCGGAATTCTCCCAGCTGGATGCCGACCAATGCGAAAATAAGTCCGACGGCGCCGAGCGAAAACGCCGCGGGATAACCGAGCAGCAGCACGACGACCAGCGACGCGAACATGATCGGCGCCATATTGGCGATGAGAAACGCTGACATTGCTAGATCCCCCGGCGATCACCCACAGCGATCAGCGCTTTTCGATGGCTTCGACGAGGTGCTCGACCTCGGCTTCGATGGCATGCACCTGGGCCGCATGTGGGTCCGGGATCAGCCCGCGCATCACCGCAATACGCTTGATGAGTTCGGAGAAGCCCTGAAACAGCAGGAAGGTGAATGCGATGATGACCAATGATTTGGCCGGCCATTGCGGGAGTCCGCCAGCATTGCCCGATTGCTCGTTGATTTCGAACGAGCGCACGAAGAAGGGGCCGCCCGTGATGATCATGACGACGCACAGCGGCATCAGAAAAAATGCGTGGCCCACAATGTCGATGACGTTTCGTACGGTTTTCGGCAGCGCGTTGTTAACGATGTCGATGCGAATGTGCTCGTTATCGAGCAGCGTCCAGGGCGAGCACAAAAGGAAGACGACGCTGAACAGCACCCATTGAAGCTCCAGCCACGAGTTGGATGAGGTATCGAAGGCCTTGCGGATGATGGCATTGACCGCCGAAACCAACACGGCAACCAGGATCAGCCATGCCAGGCGCTTGCCCGTCCACCTCGTGAACGCGTCAATCCCCCGGCTCATGCTCATGAGCGATTGCAACGACAGGTCCTCCCCCTTTTTCGCTTCTGCCGTCTTGGCTGCGCGGATATCGGCGCAGCGGCCCATCTGGCCGCGCAGGCATAAAAAGCAGGGCGCACCATTTCAGCGCGCTGGTGTCTCGTCAATCGGAAAATGGGCAAATTGACGCAAGTTCAAGCCGTTGCCCGGGGCTTGGGAAAGCACTAGCGGGCTGTCCAGATGGTTCTGGCGGGCGATGCCGTGGGGCTGCGATTCTGCCTCGACCGAAATATACCCTGTACCCAAAGATCGACCGGTGACATTCGCCTTCGCCGATCAATAGCGCACGGGACGCCGCATCGTTCTGATGCACGCGGTTTCAAGGTCCCCGGGTTGATCTAAATCAACGAAGCAAGGGCACAAGGCGCAACGCTGCTGCGGCAGGTTGCGGGTTCTCTGGCGCAACCTGTTCGAAAATCGTCTGGAGCGGGGCTAGGGGAATACGCTTTTTCGGCAACCGTGGAAGGACAGTAATCATGTCACGTCGAACGATCTTCTCGTTGGCCGCGTCGGTCATCATCGGCATCGCGTGCGTTGCCACGATTTCAACCGATGCGTTCGCATATCGCGGCGGGCGCGCTGGTGTTGGCCGCGCCGGCGGCTATCATGGCGGCGCCTATCGCGGCGCGGCCTATCGCGGCGGTGTGTACCGTGGCGCAGCCGTACGCCGTGGAGTGGCGGTAGGCGTCGGCGCTGCGGCCGTCGGTGCCGCTGCCTACGGAGCTTACGGAGGTTACGGCCAGACCTGCGGATACTATCCCAATCCGCCTTGCTACTAGAAACTGTCGGAGAGCCTGCTCCGGCCGGATGCTGACCCGGGGCGTAGTCTCGTTGATTAAGTCCGCCCCGCCAGCGCCGCCGGTGAGCATCAGCCCCCGGTCACGCTCATGTGACGGCTGACGCTCGGGCGGTTGTGGCGGCGGTCGATGATGAAGTCGTGGCCTTTCGGCTTCAGGCCGATGGCGCGGTCAATCGCGGCAGAAAGCAGCTCGTCGCTTTGCTGCGCCCGCAACGGCTTGCGCAGATCGGAAGCATCCTCATGGCCGAGGCAGGTGTGCAGCGTGCCGGTGCAGGTGATGCGCACGCGATTGCAGGACTCGCAGAAATTATGGGTCATCGGCGTGATGAAGCCGAGCTTGCCGCCGGTCTCGCTGACGTGGACGTAGCGCGCCGGGCCGCCGGTGTCGTCGGGAAGATCGGTGAGCGTGTAGCGCTTGGCAAGCCGCGCGCGAACCAGTGACAGCGGCACATACTGGTCGATGCGGCCTTCGCCGATCTCGCCCATCGGCATCACCTCGATCAAGGTCAACGCCATGCCATTGCCATGCGCCCACTGCATCAGCGAGGGGATCTCTTCCTCGTTCATGTTCTTCAGCGCCACCGCATTGATCTTGACGGCAAGGCCCGCCTTGCGCGCGGCCTCGATGCCGGCGAGCACCTTGTCGAGCTCGCCCCAGCGGGTAACGGCGCGGAATTTCGCGGGATCGAGCGTATCGAGCGAGACGTTGATGCGGCGGATGCCGCAATCGGCGAGCTCTTGCGCAAAGCGCGCGAGCTGCGTGCCGTTGGTGGTCATGGTGAGCTCGCCGAGCGCGCCGCTCTGAAGATGCCGCGACAGCGAGCGCACCAGCGACATCACATTGCGCCGGACCAGCGGCTCGCCGCCGGTCAGCCGCAGCTTCTTCACGCCCTTGGCGATGAAGGCCGAGCACAGCCGGTCCAACTCCTCCAGCGTGAGCAGGTCGGCCTTGGGCAGGAAGGTCATGTCTTCCGACATGCAATAGAGGCAGCGCAGGTCACAGCGGTCGGTCACCGACACCCGCAGATAGCTGATGGTCCGCCCGAACGGGTCGGTCATCGGTCGGTACAGCGAGGGAGAGGGACCCGGTCCGTTCATTCAAGCAGCCTTGCACAAAGCTTTGGGAAATGCACCGCACGCCCAGTTCGGCGAATATCACAATCTAAGCACGATGACACCGCGCGACAATCCGCAAGGTTCCACGAGATCGGGCTTTCGGGAAATTGGTGCGCTGCGAACGATCAGCGGCTAGGTGCCGCGCTCGGATCCGGGAACGGCGATTGCGAACTCGGCGCGGTCGCAGCACCCGGCTTCGGCTTGGTGACGTGCTTCGGCTTGGTGCCCTTGTGGCCCTTCGGCGGCGGGCCGGCGGGCTGCAGTTCCGCGAACACCGGATTGGGATCGGTGACGGTGGAGGCGGGCGTGGAGAAGTCGCCGGGATTGTGGATCACCGTCACCGGCACGGTCGCCGGCTGGAACCTGTTCAGCGTGTACATCACCGCGAAGCCGGTATCGGGCGGGTTCACGGTGACCGAGCAGGGCGTCTTGCAGCCGGGTCCGAGCGAGGTCTTGGCATCGGCGCCCGGCGGCTTGGATTCGAGCTGGACCTGGATCGCGGGCGGCGTGGACTTGAAGTAGTCACCGAACGAGAACGACGAGCAGCCGCCGAGACTTGCTCCCGCCAACGCAATCGCGATCACACGACGCATGCTCGATCCGCCACTCACCCCTGCGGCCAACGGCCACATTGCCCGGATCAAACATTAGGAGCCGCAGGAACCCCACGCAACCATACCAAAGCTCATAGTTAATTGATGGTTAACGCCGAGTTTGATACTATAAACCTTTGTATTTCAATGCCTTATAGCGGAGTTCAGCGCGAATTCAGTTCCCCCACCGCACCCGGCAGGTCGCGCATGTGGTGGATCAGCCGGTCAGGTTTCAGCTCGGCGATCGGCACCTCCGTATAGCCGAAGCTGACGCCGATCACGGGAACACCGGCGCGGCGGGCGACGCCGATATCGGTGCCGGCATCGCCGACCATGATGGTCGAGGCGATCGCGCCGCCGGCGCGCGCCACCGTCTGCTGCAGGATCGCCGGATCTGGTTTTGACACACCAAAAGTGTCGGCGCCGCAGATCGCGGCAAAGCGGGGACTCAAGTCCAGTTGATCAAGCAGCCGCTTCGACAGCCATTCCAGCTTGTTGGTGCAGACCGCAAGCAGAAAGCCGCGCGCGCTGAGATCGTCGAGCGCGCTCTCGAGCCCCTCGAAGGGGCGCGAGGCCTCCGCGATGTGCTCGGCGTAATAATCGATGAAGGCCGCGGTCATGCGGTCGATGTCCTTCACCGTCACGGCGCGGCCTTCCGCCTCCAGCCCGCGCTCGATCAGCTTGCGCGCGCCGGCGCCGATCATGTTGCGCGCGGAGGCAAGCGGCACCGGCGGCAGCCCCTCGCGGTCGAGCACGAAATTGAGCGCGCTGATCAGGTCGGGCGCGGTATCGACGAGCGTGCCGTCGAGATCGAAGACGATGGTCGGGTTTTTTGACATGGCGCAGCGCTATCGATCTCCGTGACATCGTGCAAGCCGGATGTGCTAGAGAGCAGCCGAAATTTGACAGTGCAGGGGAGTGCTATGCGCGAGTTCAAGGGAAAAACAGCCTTCATCACCGGCGGCGCTTCCGGCATCGGGCTAGCGATGGCGAAGGCCTATGCGGACGAGGGCATGAACGTGATGCTCGCCGATGTCGAGCAAAGCGCGCTGGATCAGGCGCTGAAAGATTTGCACCAATACGGCAATCATGTGCGCGGCATCGCCTGCGATGTCGCCGATCCCGATCATGTCGAGCGCGCCGCACAGGCGACGTTTGCGGCCTTCGGCAAGGTCCATGTCCTCTGCAACAATGCTGGCGTCGCCGCGGGCGGCGGCATCGACCATATCTCGGTCGACAATTGGTGCTGGGTGGTCGACGTCAATTTGATGGGCGTGGTCTATGGAGTCCGCTCCTTCCTGCCGCAGATGCGCGCGCATGGCGAAGGCGGCCACATCGTCAACACCGCGTCGATGGCCGGCATGGTCAACAACATGGGCTTCAGCCCCTACGCCGCGACCAAGTTCGCGGTCGTTGCGATGTCCGAGGGCCTCCGGATGCAACTCGCTCCGTTTGGCATCGGTGTGAGCGTCCTCTGTCCTGATTTTGTGCGCACCAGGATCGGGGAGAGCGGACGCAACCGCCCCGAGCGCTACGGGCAGGCGCGGCCGCTCGATCCGGGCAGCCCGGCCGCCGCAATGGTCGCGGAGATCCAGCGGCAGATTGCGCTCGGCATTGATCCGGCCTCCGTGGCCGCGCGCGTCATCAACGCGATCCGGACCGACGAGCTCTACATCTTCACCCATCCGAACATGCGACAAGGCGTGGACGGGCGGTTCGCCGCCATCCAGGCGGCCATGGATGGGGTGACCGCGAGTTAATCAAAAAGGGGCGGGATCGGCCCCGTTTGCGGCTGTTCCCCGCCCAAAAACGAGGCTAAAGCGCGACGGCGAGGCCATCGCGCCTTTAGCTTTTTTGGTTTTGCGCATGATCTTTTCGGAAAACCGGTTCCCACTTTTCCGGATCATGCGCTAGAACCCCCCGCGAAACCGTTCCGGGGGCAGGTTTTCGCGTGGACATGGAAGCATTGAAGCGGCAGGCGGCGGCGCGCGCGCTCGAAGCGGTGCGCGACGGCATGAAGCTGGGGCTGGGTACCGGTTCGACCGCCAGGCATTTCGTCGATCTGCTCGGCGAAAAGGTCCGCGCCGGGCTCAAGGTCGTGGGCGTGCCGACCTCGGAGGCGACCCGCGCCCAGGCCGAACAATGCGGCATTGCACTGACCACGCTCGACGACATCGACCGGCTCGACCTGACCGTCGATGGCGCCGACGAGATCGACCATTCGCTCAACCTGATCAAGGGCGGCGGCGGCGCGCTGCTGCGGGAAAAGATCGTGGCGGCGGCCTCGGATCGCATGATCGTGATCGCCGACGACAGCAAATGGGTCGAGGTGCTCGGCCGCTATCCGCTACCGGTCGAGGTGATCCCGTTCGGACTGGCGGCGACCCGGCACGCCATGGCAAAAGCCTTCGCGGAGTGCGGCGTTTCCGGCGAAATGGTGCTGCGGAAGGGCAAGGACGGCCACGTTTTTGTCACCGATGGC
This sequence comes from uncultured Alphaproteobacteria bacterium, assembly GCA_963802585.1. GTDB lineage: Bacteria > Pseudomonadota > Alphaproteobacteria > Rhizobiales > Xanthobacteraceae > Bradyrhizobium. The sequence continues at coordinate 108,023 of CAWDJS010000011.1, forward strand.
GGCCACTGGATTATCGATGCCCACCTCGGGCGCATCGCCGATGCCCCGCGCCTGGCCGGCCATCTCAGTGGCATCCCCGGGGTCGTCGAGCACGGGCTGTTCACGGATATGGCTGACATGGTGGTTCTGGCGGGCGGGCAAGGAATTCGCGTTGTTGCGCGGCGGTAAGCCGCAAATCCCAAGGAGAAGCGGAATGAAGAGCGTTTTTAGGATTTTGCCGGCTGCTGGCCTCGGCATGGGACTGGTCCTGGGGCTGGCCCTGGTCTCCCAACCCGCCGCCGCGCAGCAAGCCGCGGCGCCGACGCCGACACTGAAGCAGGGCACGCCCGCCTGCATGGCGGCGGCCCGCGAAATCCTGACCATGAAGAATGCGGCGGCGATGTACGCCAACGCGGTGCCCAACATCGTCCAGCAGACCAAGGACCAGCTGCTCACCACCAACCTGAACTATCAGAAGGATCTCAATGAGGTTGCCGTCATCGTCGCCCAGACGCTGGCCGGCAAGGAGAAGGAGATCGGCGAGGGCATGGCGCAGATCTACTGCAACGAGTTCACCGAGAAGGAGCTCGTCGACCTCGTCGCCTTCTACAAGTCGCCGCTCGGCCAGAAGCTGCTTACCAGCGAGCCCCGCGCAATCCAGTTCAGCATGTCCTATATGAACGGCTGGGCCCAGAACTTCGCCGAGATCGTCAACGGCCAGTTCCGCGCCGAAATGCGCAAGCGGGGCAAGCAGATCTGATCGTTACTTGAACTGTTAGGTCGAGGGAAAAATGGCTGAGTTCGACATCGACCTGTTTGTCATCGGAGGAGGTTCGGGCGGGGTTCGTGCCGCCCGGATCGCTGCCGGCTATGGCGCCCGCGCCATGATCGCCGAGGAATACCGCATGGGCGGCACCTGCGTGATCCGCGGCTGCGTGCCGAAGAAGCTGTTCGTGATGGGCTCTCATGTCCATCAGGAGATCGAGGACGCCGCCGGCTTCGGCTGGACCATTCCGACGCCGACCTTCGACTGGCCGACACTGGTCGCCAACAAGGACAAGGAGATCGCCCGGCTGGAGGCGGCCTATACGACCAATGTCGAGAAGTCCGGCGCGGAAGTCGTCAAGACCCGCGCTGTCATCGAGGACCCCCACACGCTTCGGCTGGCCGACGGCAAGACCGTCAAGGCGCGCACCATCCTGATCGCGACCGGCGGCGCCCCCAATCACGGCGCTGCAATCCCCGGCATCGAGCATGTGATCTCGTCCAACGAGGCGTTTCATCTGAAAGCGTTGCCGAAGCGCATCGTGATCCAGGGCGGCGGCTACATCGCGCTGGAATTTGCCGGCATCTTTGCGGGCTTCGGCTCCGACGTGACCGTGATCTATCGCGGCGACAACATCCTGCGCGGCTTCGACGAAGACGTTCGCACCCATGTACGTGCCGAGATGGAGAAGCGCGGCATCAGCATCATGACCGGTTGCACCGTCACCAAGGTCGACAAGCACGGCAACGAATTCACCTCGCATCTGTCGAACGGTTCGAGTATCGCCTCCGACCAGGTGATGTTCGCGATCGGCCGGCATCCGAACGTGGCCAATCTCGGGCTCGAGAAGGCCGGCGTCGCCATCAATCCGCACAATGGCGGCATCGCGGTCGATGGCTGGTCCAAAACCTCGGTGCCGAACATCTACGCCATCGGCGACGTCACCCATCGCATCAACCTGACGCCGGTGGCGATCCGCGAGGGCCACGCCTTTGCCGACACCGTGTTCGGCAAGCGGCCGGTCCAGGTCGATCACGCCACCATCCCGACCGCGGTGTTCTCGCAGCCCGAGGTTGGCACGGTCGGTCTGACGGAGGCCGAAGCGCGCGCCCAATTCAGCCATGTCGACGTCTACAAGGCGACGTTCCGGCCGATCAAGGCGACCATGTCCGGCCGCGACACCCGGGTGCTGATGAAGCTCGTGGTCGACGGCCTCACCGACCGCGTGCTCGGCTGTCATATTGTCGGCGATGCCGCCGCCGAGATCATCCAGGCGGTGGCGATCGCCGTGAAGATGAAGGCGACCAAGGCGGATTTCGACGCCACCATCGCGCTGCATCCGACCGCGGCCGAAGAGCTCGTCACCATGCGCACGCCGACCGCGCGACACGTCCGCGAAGCGGCCGCGGAGTAGCGGCCGCTCCGCCCCAAGGGATTGATAATTTGCGTGCCACGCTGATCGGCGGAATCATGGGGGCTGCCGACCAGATGAACGACAGGCCCGCAAACGCCGACGATGTGCTATACTGATCCAACGGGAGTTCTGTAGGAGCAGCGCATGAGAACGTTTGCAATTTTGTTCGCGGTTACCCTTTCCAGCATCGGACCAGCTATTGCCGCAGACGGTTGTGGTACGGGATGCCACTCTACGATTTCTGGTGCGTGCGTGGTCGATGGCTGGGGCACAGGAGCCAGGATATGGAACGAATGCCCTGCAACGGCACGCGCGCGTCCTCCTTGCCCGCGTGGATTCATCTGGAAATCTCGCTATCGGGCCTGTGGGCAGACCGTCAAGGATTGGCTCTAGGGCCAAGCGCTGGTTCGCCGAACGCGATCCGGAGGGCGTGGCGTTCGCGCATCCGATGCTGGCGAGAGGCTATGGATGCAGGTGTCGCGCCCCCCTGACGTGCCGGTCGTTAGAATTGTCCGGGTTGTCTGGGTGGGCTGGGCCAATCCGATCGCAGATTTCTGGGGTTGTTGCGATCAAACAGATCTTGCCGCAAAACCGGGAAAGGCGGGAGCCCGACGGCATCGACGGGCGGAGGGATTTCGCGAACAGGCGAGGGTGCCGCAACTTTCGTCTGTTGGGCCCTCGTTTCGGCGATCGCGGGGATGGCGGGAGCTGCCAACGCGCAGCAGGAGCAGAACAAGGCGATCAGGTGAGTCTTCATGGCGATAATGTCCTTGGCAGAAGAGGCCGTCGGCTTTTTTTGTCGACGCCGGTTCCTCGGTTCGATCCGTCTCGGAACTTGTAGTCTACGCCAAAGCGCAGCGGGTTGAGCTGGAAACATCGAAGCGAATGAGGCATCGCCCGGCGAGCGGGATATTGATCCACGTCAACTTTGGCAATCACCCCTCTATGCATCCCCGTGTGCATAGAGCGCCGTCCTGATGCCGTCCCGCTCTAGGCGAACTGGCCGGCGGGCTTTCCGCGCTTCACCATTTCCCGGCAATAGCCATAGAGCGCGTCGTAGACGATCCACTCGGCGGCATTGAGCGCGTGATCGTCCTGGTAGCCGAGATGCCGGAACCCTTCGGCGATGGCCTGAAGGCCCGGCCCCTCGGCCTGGCGGTAGAGCGTGTTGTCGGTATCGGCGCCATTGACGATCCGGCCGAGCAGCACGAGCGCGGGATCGCCGGTCAGCTTGTACTTCTTCAGGATCGCCTCGAACGAGCATTCCTTGCCGTGATGGCCAAGCTCCACGTCCTTGACGTCATAGGGGATGGCATCGAGCCGCTTCGCCTCCGCCATCACCTTGTCGGCCGGGACAAAGATGAACTCCGCATCCTTATCGACGTATTTCCTGATGAGCCACGGGCAGGCGACACGATCGACCTTCACATGTTCACGGGTAATCCACTTCATCCGATCCTCCTCGAGTTTATTGTTCAGCCATCCGCCAGCACGAGAACCCCGCCGTGTTTCGGCGAGATCACGTACAGCCGGTCGGGAACGACGATCGCCGTCGTATGCGCGCCGGCGCCGGTGATGGTGCGCGTGATGGCGCCGGTTCGCGGATCGATGGTCTCGACCAGCCCGGGGTCGCCGATGGCGACATGGACGAGACCGGTTGCCGGATTGAAGAAGGTCACATCGGGCACGCCTGCAATCGGCCAGACATTGCTGACCTGGCCTGACGTGCTGTCGAGTTCGACCAAGGCGCCGTCGTCGCAGGCGGCGTAGAGCCGGCGGCGCGAATGATCGATGTCGAGGCCATGCGCGCCTCCCGACGGAAGTTTCCAGCGCAGGATATCGCCGAGATCGGGCAGGCGGGCCACCAGCACCATCGAGGGCTCGCGGATGCAGAGATACAGCCGTTCGGCAGCCTCGTCGGTGACGCACCAGCGCGGCCGGCCCGGCAGATCCATCACGCTCTCGCCGCCGTCCTTCAAACCATAGACATGCAATGTGGGGGGCGTGCCGCCATCGCCGATGCAGGCGGCAATCCCGAGGCCGCTGCGCTTGACGACGGCGGCACCGTTCGGCCGCGGCCCGGACTTGAACACGGCCCTGGTCTTGAAGGTCGCAGCATCGAGCCAGGCGACGCTGGCCGAGCCGCGGTTGGTGGCGAGGATGTCCCCGTCGTCGGCGACCGCGCCGGCGACGCCCGGAAAGCCCGGCAGCGTCGCGATGTGCTTCTGCGCATCGTGGTCGATCACCTCGATGCAGTCGTGCGCGGTGTGCGCGATGAACACCCGCCGGGTTTTCGGATCGAACGCGGCGTGGTCGAAGTCGCTGTTCGCGCCGCCGGGAATTTCGATGACGCCAAGGGTTTTCAGGGGCACGGCGCTAGCTCTCCCGGCTAAATTGCTCGTAGAGCTTGGCGGCGTTGTCCCATTTGATGGCTTCCATGTAGATGTCGACATATTTCGCGGCGGCTGCGCCATAGTCCATGTGATAGGCGTGTTCATACATATCGAGCACCAGCACCGGACGGCCGCCGGCGAGCGTTGTCGTATGATCGGCCGCCCATTGGTTGATCAGCCGCCTGTCGCGCGGCGAGTAGGCCAGGATCACCCAGCCCGAGCCGCCGCCTTCCGCCTTGCCCATCGCCGAAAATTCGGCGCGCCAGCGCTCCATGCTGCCGAAATCACGCACGATGGCCTCGATCAGCGGCCCCTTCGCACTGCCGCCGCCGAGTCCGTCAAAATAGATCTCATGCAGGATCATCGAATTGGAGGCGATCAGTTCCTCACGCTTCAACCCGTTGATGACGAAGTTTGGAGCCTTGGCGAAATCGAGTTCGGCCAATTGCGTGCCGATCGCATTCAGCCGCTTCACGGCGCCGACATAGTTGTTCTCGTAATGGCTGACGAGCACCTTCTCGGAGATGCCGCTGATGGATTTCGGATCGAACGACATCGGCTTGGCCTGGTAGGGCATCGCTTTGGCTCCCGTCGGTTGGTTGGCTTGTGCGAGGGCAGGCGTTCCCGCCAGCACCGTGGTCGAGGCGGCGACGGCGCCCACGCCCCTGATGAAATCTCGGCGTTCGGTGTTCACACTCATTGCAGTCTCCTTGTTGTTCGTTGCCCCCGGTTTCGTTTTCGCGCCAACGTCAAGCGCGGCGCGCAATCCCTATTCAATTTTCAATCCGACGATCGTCTTCGCGCCATCGATGTTCTCCACGGTGATTTCCACCTGATCGCCGTCGCGCACTGCATTGAAAAGGAGACCGTCCTGGACCCTGAAGTCGGCGCTGGCGTCCCTGGCGAGGTGCAAGGTGATAAGGTCGTTGCGTTCGTCGATGCCGGTGACCACACCGCGTAGGGTCTCGTGCGGCCGTGGCCGCTCGGCCAGCGCGGGAATGAGGTCGTCGATGTGGCGCACGATGACATCGCGCGCGGCGGCGTAGTCCTTTGTCGCCGGCGGCACGTCGGACCAGTAGTTCACCTCGGCCACGCCGCGCCTGTCGTCGGGCGCGGCGTCGAAGGCGATCACCTTGACCGCGCCGGCCGCCTCGCCCGGCATCAGGGGATGTGGCACGTAATCCAGCGGCGCGAGGCCGTCGAGATTGAGGTTGTCCCTGATCCTGGTCGGGATCGAGCTGTCCACCTCGATGCCCCGCGAGATCGCGGTGTAGGGAAGGCCGCGCTCTCTGGCGATCCGGTTGAAATGCGCCGCCGCCATCTGGCTCTTCACGGAGCCGTGGAGGCACACGAACACGATGGTCTTGCTGTTCGGCGCGACCGCGTCAGCTGCCGATGCGGCAACGGTGAGCTGGCCGAGACCGAGCATGATCAGGGCGAGGAATCGAGCGGCCGTAGTGGTGAGGGAATTGACTTGTCTCGAACCGTCCATGCGCAAACCTCTCGAAAAATCGAGCGTTGCGCAGAGCTTGGACGGGAGCCGTCTAAAGGGGAGTCTGCTTTGTCCCCGTGCGAGTCTCTAGTTCGGGCGCGCCGCCATGGCAAGTGACACCATTGTGGCGGTGTCGTGAGGAACGCCGTTGCAGCATCACGAGGTCGTGCATGTCGCGACCCCGCTGGATTTGGTTGCGTCGGTCTCAGACCATCAGCGTCACGCCGGAGACGAACAGCAGCGCGAGGACGATTTTCCGGAACGTCGTTTCGTCAATTCTTCCAAACATCTCGAGGCCGAGCCAGGTTCCGGCGACGACGCACGGCAAGCCCATCACAAACAGTTTGGCCGTCTCCGCCGTGATGGTTCCCTTCGCGCCGAGCCAGGCCGCGCTCATCAGGAAGACTGCGACCGCGACCGGCTGGAAGATCGTGCGCTGCACGTGCTCGGCCAGCCGCGCAGGTTGCACCAGATGGTGACGAGAATGCCGGCTAGGCTGGTGAGCCCGCCAAGCACACCATTGAGGAATCCTGCCGCGGCGTCGGCACCATGGCCTCCAGCCGCGACCGGCTTCAGCGCCGGACGGAAAAATGCATAAAGACTGTAGGCAATCAGCACGACGCCGACGCCAAGCCGCAGGCTGCGCGGATCGGACCAAGTGAGCAGCGTGACCCCGAGGGGAACGCCGACCGCGGCGCCGGCGAGGAAGGGCCACAACTTTCGCCAGTCCAGCGCCTTGCGCAATTTCCAGACCGAATAGCCCTGGACGAGAAGGCCGAACGCGATGATCAGCGTCGCTGTCTGCACCGGCGTGAGGATGTACAGCCAGAGCGATGCGGCGATGAGGCCAAAGGCAAATCCGGAAAGCCCGGCGACGAAGGCGCCGGCAAAGGTCGCAAACAGAAATAGCGGAATTTCATAGGTGAACCCATCCATGGCTCGCTCCACAGGAAAGCGAGCAGCGCTTGCATGGGGTCACCATTTTACGGGGAGGCTGCGACATCCGCGGCGGCAATGATGATAGCCGGAATGTTGCAGTCGGCCTAGAGGCGGCGCCTCAAGAAGTGGCGCCTGCATTCGCCTGAACTGATGCGCCGCCCGTCGGGCAAATCGAACTTTGGGAGGTCCGTCGCGCTCGCGCCATCAAAGGGCGCGAAAAACGTTGGCGCCGAGAAACTGATTTCGCGAGCCAAACAAACGGCGAGGGCGACATTGGCAAGCAGCGCGGACTGGTGTTTTGCGCGCGTCCGAGCACATCGCAATATTTTGATGGTGAAAGAGGGATGACTTCGGCTCAACGGCGGCACTGTCGCGCAATCATTCGGTACATCACTACCGATTGGACAGCATCAGTAACACAACCAGTCATTGCCCAGCGCAATACGGCATGATACTATAGTATGCACGCCGAGGTTGTTATATATTGAGCGAATGCTCATTACCAGTTCTTTTCAGTTCTGCAATCGAGGAGCGTAACATGGCAGACCAACCCGCAGCAGGTTCTCAGAAAATTCAAGTCAAGGTTCTTGACGCCGCCACCGGCAAGGAATTGAGCAGTCACGAAATGGTCGTTGCTCCCGGCACCCGCGGCTTCTGCAGCTGCTCCACTTGCAGTCTCACGACCGTCGACGGCCCGCCGCAGCGGATGTGAGCACCGGCGGCGCATCGCTGCTCCCGGCAAGGCCTTCGAGGACATTCGCGCGCGGATCCCGCCTGAGTGGGCGCGCGCCGTTTGCACGCAACGGCACCAGCCGCGCGGGCGCGGGAATGTCTTTCATCAACTGCGGCTGACGCTGCAACCAGAGGCGGCGGCTGCGTTGCGCCTGCTCTCCATGGGAATTCAAGCATGGCTAGAGACCGAACCGCAGGGATATCCGGGCTTCTGGTGTCGGAGATGGAAGACACGAGAGGCTTCAGCCCGCGAGGCGGCTTCGTCGACGCGTTTCGCCGCCGTGGGGCGTTGGACGACCTGATCGAGATCGGCCACGATCTCACCAAGCTGCGGCGCACGGACTTGAACATGATCGATGGCGTGGCCTTGTTTCAGCAGCCATACATGCAATTCGTGCAGCACCATCACGACCGCGATTATCCGCTTCGCCCGCGGATCGATCTGCCAGCGGCTGTTATTCCCGACCGTCCTTTCTCTGAACTGCTTCGTGGCAGGCGCAGTTGCCGGACCTTCGGCGGACGTTCGCTGGCGCTAGCCGAAGTGGGCACGCTCCTGTATGCCGCCATCGGCGAAACCGCGCGGGTTGCGCTCGCCACTGACGATGGCTCCGTCGAGGTGTCGTTCCGGTCGATTGCGTCGGGAGGCGCGCTTCATCCGACGCACATGTTCGTGGCGCTGCTGAAGGAAGGAGAGCCTGCGCCCGGTATCTACCACTATGACGTCACAGCGCATGCCCTCGAGCATGTCAAACGGTTGGCTGTCACCGACATCAGGGCGCTTTTCGAGGCATTCCCCATTCATCCGTTCGTGGTGGATCTCGAGCGGGTGTCGGCCATCTGCTTCGTCACCACAAAATTCTGGCGCAGCCGCGCCAAATACGGTCCTCGCGGCTACCGTTATTGCCTACAGGAAGCGGGAGCAGCCTGCCAGAATCTCAACTTGGCGGCGGTTTCTCTCGGACTTGCGCATGTCGTGCTCGGCGGCTTCTACGACGACGAGGTGCATGCGTGCCTCGAGCTTGACGGCGTCGATCATGCCGTCGTCACGGCGATCGCGGTCGGAACTCAGCCTCGGCAACAGGAAGTAGAAGCGCACCATGCCGGGCTCTAACGGCAAGGGGCCGCGAAACGATGTCCGCTTCAAGGACGTCTATGGCGTTTTTGCCCTGAGCCCGGATGAGGTGCAATTCCGCACCGGCTCGACCAGCGGACCGGTTTACGTCGTGTCTGATCCCGAGCGACGCGGGCTCCTTGGTCGCATCATCGAGCGATTGCTCTCGCCGGACGGGACCGGGCCGCGCCCCTGGAACGCATCCGAGATCGAATTGCTCGACGAAGTCGTTCCGCAATTGCGGCAGAGCGGCATCATTGAGGGCGACGGTGAGCACCCTACGGCCGGCGTTGCGCCCGCTTCTTCGGCGCCGGGCAAAGCTCTGTCCGAGGCGCGGATAGCTATTGTCGGTCACGGGGTCCTCGGACAATCCATTCGATCGGCTCTTACCGACATGGCTTGCGGACCGATCACCATGATCGAAAGTTCGTCAGTCGCCTTTGGCTGCAGTTCAGGGGCGAATGCCTTGAGACGGGCTGGTTTGCCGGCCGCAGAGGCGGCGAAGTGCGGACGGACGCTGTCGCGGCCGGAAGATGCCGCGCAATGGCTCCAAGCGCTCGGCGACAATGATTGGATCATCGCCGCACAAGATTGTTTCGAGCCGGAGGAAATGGCGAATCTCAACAGGGCGGCCTTGCAACTCGCCGTTCCCTGGTCGCTGGTTTGCTTTGACGGTTACGAAGGCTGGGTGGGGCCGACATTCGTGCCGCGTCAGACGGCCTGCTTCGAATGCTTTCGCAGGCGGCTGTTTGCGGGCATGCCGGAGTCACAGCATGTATTCATCGAACCCGGCGTCAAAGTCCATCGGCTCCCGTCGCCCTGGTCGAGCGGGCCAGGGTCCGGCCCATGGATTTCCCTGATCACCTCGATGTTTGCGCTCGAGCTTGTTGCCGCGATGGAGGGCCGTAGTTTTACGCTCAATAACATGCTCGTGGTGCACCGCCTGGATCTGACCTTTCGCCGCGAGACCGTGCTGCGTCTGCCGCGGTGCACAGAGTGCTCGCCGCGCGCCAATGCCCCAAGGATTAATGTTTTTTCGCACGTGCTGACGACACGCGGCAACATGGACTAGCGGAAGATGCGTACATGCTCGGGGCACACGATTCCGCGGCGATGGCTGCCGTTCGTTGGCCAGAAGCTCGGGATGGTCAAGTCGCTGTTCGATATGTCTGTTGATCCCGACGACTTCGACCTGCATCACGTATTTCCGACGGCGACGTCGCTCGGCAGACTTTTGGGCCGCGATAGCGGCTTCGAGGCGCGTGCCGGCGGCGTCGGCATCAGGCTGAACGATGCGATCGATCGTGCGATGGGAGAACTTCTCGAGCGATACGCGTCGCTCGCGTTTGATGGCGGCGATAGAATCGTGTCGTCCTACGCGGCCCTTCGGCGCGAGGGGCGGCGGGTCGTGCCGTTTGAAACCGTCGTTCCGTTCTCCCGCGAACAGCTGGCTGCGCCGGACTTCCCCTACGCTGAATTTACCGAGGACACTCCGATCGGCTGGATCGAGGGGACCAATCTCATCGATGGCTCTCCGATCCTGGTGCCCGGCCGATTGATCTCATTCGGCTATATTCCTGGCCACGGCGAGGTCTCGCCCTGCTTTTACCCGACGAGCTCGGGCTGCGCGGCCGGCACCTCACTGGCCGGCGCGCTGCTTTCCGGACTGCTGGAATCGATCGAGCGCGATGCGATCATGATCCGGTGGTATGCGCGTCTCGCGCCGCCGCTGCTGGAGATCGAACCTGCCGATCTGCTTGGAGCAAGCGTGGGCCTGCAGACCGATGGATTGGAGGTCCGGTTTCATGACCTGACCATGGACGGAGACGTGCCGGTCGTCGGCGTCACCTGCGTCGAGAGGACGGGCCGTCCGTGCTTCTTCCTGCTCAGCGCCGCGGCCGGCCTCGACGTGCGGACCGCGGCGCGCAAGGCATTGCTGGAAGCGGGGCAGGGCCGCCCGTTCATCAAGATGCTGGCCAACCAGGGCACGGCGCCGGGGCGGGGGGCCGTGTTCAACGACTTCGACAACAATCTTCGATTCTTTGCCGAACCCACAAACGCGAAATATGCGGAGTGGTTCTTCCGAAACAAAACCGTATCGGAACGCCGCTACTCTCCGATGCCGGACGCGAGCGATGCCGCCGCGCGCCTCCGGGCCCTTTTGCAGCGATGTGCCGCGATGTCGTTGACACCGATTGCGTTCGACATGACGACGCCGGAAATGGAAGATCACGCCCTGTCCGCCTGCAGGGTATTCGTGCCGGAGCTGGTGCAGCTGTGCATTCCGTCGGCGCCGTTCCTCGGGCATCCGAGGCTTTCACGCTTCATCGCGGCTGCGAAACGCGAGGGACTCGCCGAATCCATCCCGGACTGGGTGCCGCATCCGTTCCCGTAAGTTCGTCGTCATTGCGAGCGGAGCGAAGCAATCCAAACTCTGGCCGCGGCCAGATTCTGGATTGCTTCGTCGCTATCGCTCCGCGCAATGACGGCCGCTCACTCCGCCTGCAGCCATTCCGCCGCCCCCCGCCACAGCGTGTCGCGGTGGTCGGGGCGGAAGAAACCGAAATGGCCGAGCCTGCTCGCTCCGATGTCGGCGGGCGTCACCGTGATGATGTCGGGCGTGGTCGCGATATAGCCCTTGCACAGCAGTTCGACCGCCGGCCGCGTCGCCCAGGGATCGTCGGAGAGGCACAGCGCGCGCAGCGCGCCCTTGTACTTGGCAAAGTTGGCGAGGCCGAGCGATGTGTCGTCGAACAGATAATGCGGGCTGTTCACCCAGCCGGTCCATTGCAGGAACACGTCCTTTGGCAAATCCTCGCCGAGCCCGCTCCAGCCCGGCGCGTAGCCGAGCGCGCGGGTTAGCGGAGTGCCGACGAAATTGAGCATGGCATAGACGCGGTAACGCTCGGGCGAGGCCATCAGCTTCCAGTAGCCGGCCTGCGCCGCGACGAACAGCGCGCGCGAGATCTCGCTGTTGTTGGGAAGCAGGCCGAGCGCCTGGCCGCCGAAGGAGTGCCCGACATAGCCAAGCGGCAGGTCGTGGTAGCGCTGGCGCATCCAGCTGACCACCGCCGTGACGTCGAGCGTCGCCCAGTCCGTCATGGTGGCCTTGAAACCCTTGAGCGACTTCTTGCGGTTGTAGCCCTCCAGCGCAAATTGCCTGGAGCCGCCGATGCCGCGATAGTCGTAGGTCAGTACCGCGCAGCCGCGTCGCGCCAGATAGCCGGCAAAGCCGCGATAGACCTTGCGCGGCACCGCGGTCGCCGAGCTGATCAGCACCGCATGGCGCTTGGCGCCGCGCGGCAGGAACAGCGTCGCCGCCAGCGGATAGCCGTCGGCGGCGGGGATGGTGATGTCATCGGTGAAAGCGTCGTCCAGCGCGGCTTCCGTCACGGCGCTTTCCCTCATTGCTCTGTGTTTTGCTTTACCAAATGCGAATTTGGCTTTTGCCGCAAGGGCTTGTCTTCGCGCTTGTCTTGGCGGGGTAAATGCAGGTAGCAGTTGCGGGTGAGCCAGAGTATAACGCGGCCCTTCGCCGATCATCGATAAGTAGCGGTTTTTGCTCAGGAGTTAACGTAATGTCCGAGCGGTGGACACCCGACAGCTGGCGTTCGAAGCCGGTGCTGCAAATGCCCGATTTCCCCGACGCCAAGGCACTGGCCGACGTCGAGGCGCAGCTTGCTACGTTTCCACCATTGGTATTTGCTGGAGAGGCGCGCAACCTGAAGAAGGCGCTGGGGCGGGTGGCGGCCGGCGAGGCCTTCCTGCTGCAGGGCGGCGATTGTGCCGAGAGCTTTGCCGAGCACGGCGCCAACAACATCCGCGACTTCTTCCGCGTGCTGCTGCAGATGGCGGTGGTCCTGACCTATGCCGGCGCGCTACCGGTGGTGAAGGTCGGCCGCATCGCCGGGCAATTCGCCAAGCCGCGTTCCTCGCCGACCGAGAAGATCGGTGGCGTCGAGCTGCCGAGCTATCGCGGCGACATCATCAACGACATCGCATTCACCAGGGAAGCGCGCACGCCGGATCCGCAGCGCCAGCTGATGGCCTACCGGCAGTCGGCCGCGACTTTGAACCTGCTGCGCGCCTTCGCGACCGGCGGTTTTGCCAATCTCGGCAGCGTGCATCAATGGATGCTGGGCTTCCTCAAGGACTTGCCGCAGTCGCGCCGCTACAAGGAGCTGGCCGACCGTATCTCGGATGCGCTGAATTTCATGCGTGCCTGCGGCCTCGACCTCGAAAGCCATCCGGAGCTGCGCGCCACCGATTTCTACACCAGCCACGAGGCGCTCCTGCTCGGCTATGAGCAGGCGATGACCCGGGTCGATTCCACGACCGGCGACTGGTACGCGACCTCGGGCCACATGATCTGGATCGGCGACCGCACGCGCCAGCTCGACAACGCCCATGTCGAATATTTCCGCGGCATCAAGAACCCGATCGGCCTGAAATGCGGACCCTCGCTGAAGCCGGACGAATTGTTGAAGCTGATCGACGTGCTCAATCCCGACAACGAGCCCGGGCGGCTGACCCTGATCAACCGTTTCGGCTCCGACAAGGTCGCAGACCACTTGCCGGGCCTGATCCGCGCGGTGAAGCGCGAGGGCCGTATCGTGGTGTGGTCCTGCGATCCCATGCACGGCAACACCATCACCTCGACATCCGGCTACAAGACGCGGCCGTTCGACCGCATCCTGGCGGAGGTGAAGAGCTTCTTCGCCATTCACAACGCGGAAGGCACCCATCCCGGCGGCGTTCATCTTGAAATGACCGGCCAGGACGTCACCGAATGCATCGGCGGCGCGCGCGCGATCACGGATGAGGCTCTGAACGACCGCTATCACACGGTCTGCGATCCGCGCCTGAACGCCGAGCAGTCGATCGACATGGCATTTTTGATTGCGGAATTGCTCAAGCAGGAACGGGGCGGCAAGGTGAAGGCGGTGCCAGCGGCGGCGGGATTTTGATTTTGAGAATTTGGCGGGCTACGATCAACTCTCGTAACGGCATGATGTTCGCGGTTCGCTCCGAGCAGGCGATCCGCGAGGAGGTGGTCGCGCTCATGCTCGCGGTGCCCGCGGCCTGGCTGGTCGGCGCCACGGTCATGCGCCGGGTCGAGTTGGTCTGCGCCGTAGCGCTGGTCCTGGTGGTCGAGCTGCTCAATACCGCGATTGAAAAGCTCTCGGACCGCCTGACCATGGACCATGACCCGCAGATCGGGCGGGTCAAGGACATGGGGTCGGCCGCCGTCGGCGTGGCGCTATTGATGGGGGCGGCGTTCTGGCTGTTTGCCCTCGCCGAGCGCATAGGCCTGTTCTGAAGCTGCCGGATTGAAGTTGCGACGCCGCGATGCAACATTAACGTCATGACCGAAAGCGCCAACGAATTTGTCATAACCCTCGCCCAGCTGAACCCGACGGTCGGCGATGTCGAGGGCAATGCCGCCAAGGCTAGAGCCGCGCGCGCCCGCGCCGCGGCGGATGGCGCCGATCTCGTGGTGCTGCCCGAGCTGTTTCTGGCCGGCTATCCGCCGGAAGATCTGGTGCTCAAGCCGGCGTTCCAGGCCGCCTGCCGTTCGGCGACCGAGGCGCTTGCGCGCGAAACCGCCGATGACGGTCCGGCGATGCTGATCGGCACGCCCTGGGTCGATGACGGCAAGCTTTATAATGCCTGCGCGCTGCTCGATGGCGGGCGGATCGCGGCGATCCGCTACAAGGTCAATCTGCCAAATTACGGCGTGTTCGACGAGAAGCGCCTGTTCGCGCGCGGACCGGCGCCGGGGCCGATGAACATCCGCGGCATCCGTGTCGGCGTGCCCGTGTGCGAGGACATCTGGCTGGAAGAGTCCTCGGAATATGAAAACGTGGTCGAGTGCCTGGCTGAGACCGGCGCCGAGATCATCGTGGTGCCGAACGGCTCGCCCTATGCGCGCGACAAGAGCGACGTGCGGTTGTCGATCGCGGTCGCCCGCGTCACCGAAAGCGGCCTGCCGCTGATCTATCTCAACCAGATCGCCGGCCAGGACGAGCTGGTCTTCGACGGCGCCTCGTTCGCGCTGAACGCAGATTTGTCGGTCGCGGCGCAGTTGCCGGCCTTTGTCGAGAGCATCACCACGCTGCGCTGGATCAAGGGGGATGACGGCAGCTGGCGTTGCTCGGGTCCGATCACCCCGGAGCTCGAGGGCGACAAGGCCGATTACGCGGCCTGCGTGCTCGGCCTGCGCGATTATGTCCGCAAGAATGGTTTTCCCGGCGTGCTGCTCGGCATTTCCGGCGGCATCGATTCCGCACTGTGCGCGGCGATCGCGGTCGACGCGCTCGGAAGAGAGCATGTGCGCGGCGTCATGCTGCCGTTCCGCTACACCGCGCAAGTCTCGCTCGATGACGCGGCAAAACTCGCGAAGAATCTCGACCTCCGCTACGAGGTGCTGCCGATCGCGGACGCCGTGAACGGCTTTGAGAAGATTCTCTCAGGTCCGTTCGCCGGCCTGCCGCGCGACATCACCGAAGAAAACCTGCAGGCGCGCACCCGCGGCACGCTGTTGATGGCGATTTCCAACAAGACCGGCGCGATGGTGGTCACCACCGGCAACAAGTCGGAAATGTCGGTCGGCTACGCCACGCTCTACGGCGACATGAACGGCGGCTTCAACCCGATCAAGGACATCTACAAGACCGAGGTGTTCCGGCTGTCGACCCTGCGCAACTCCTGGAAGCCGGACGGCGCGCTCGGGCCCTCCGGTGAACTCATCCCGCCCAACATCATCACGCGCCCGCCGACCGCTGAGTTGCGCGAAAACCAGACCGACCAGGATTCGCTGCCGCCTTACGACATGCTCGATGCGATCCTCGAACGTCTCGTCGAGCGGGAAGAGCCGCTCGCCTCCATCGTCGCCGCCGGTTTTGACCGCGACGTGGTGGCCCGCATCGACCGGCTGCTCAACATCGCCGAATACAAGCGACGGCAGGCAGCACCCGGTGTGAAGGTGACGACCCGCAATTTCGGCCGCGACCGCCGCTATCCCATCACCAACCGTTTCCGCGATTCCGGCAAGCCGTTGCCGGAGCCGGACGAGACGCTGATCACGCGCGCCGCGCGCGCGTCCGCGGAGGCGTTCGAGGGGTAGTCTTGCTGCGTCACAGCGGACTCTATCCCCTCATCCTGAGGAGCGGCGCAAGCCGCGTCTCGAAGGATGAAGCCACTACCCGGGCCTCATGGTTCGAGACGGCGCCAAGGCGCCTCCTCACCACGAGGGTTTTGGCGCAGTAGCGCCACTGGACCAGCGCAAAGCGATCAGCGCGGAACCGACGGTCCCTGCTTCTCCTGCAGAAACTTTGGACCCACGGTGCGGATCGGCTTGTCCTCGGACGAGGCGTTCGCATCGGTTGGCGGCGCGGCGGCGTCGGGCGTGCTGGCTTGTGCGGGCGCGCCCTTCTTGCCGGGGGCGGATTTTTGCGGCTGCTGCGCGCGCTGCTGCATCTTCTTCGCGCTTTCCTCGGTGACGATGATGTCGCCCTGCTGCGCGGCGTCGGCCTTGTCGTCGATCGATTTCAACGCGTCCGACCAGGTCTGGCCCGGCGCCTTGCAGGCGCAGGTCGGGTTGAACTCGGTGCGGAACTTGAACGCGTTCGGCAGCGAAGTGTAGGGCTGGCCGTTGACCGAGACCGCCTGGTTGATGTCCTCGCCGGGATTGCGATAGGCGTAAAGCGCGGCATCAGTTGCCGGGCACAGCGCCCTGCATGCCTTTTCGTCGTCGGCAAAGCGCGCCGGCGAGGTGGCAAACGAGATCGGGAAATAGCCGCCGTCGCAGGTGCGCACGCAGACCGTGCGGAAGGTGCCTGAGGCCGTTCCCATGTCGGACCCGGGCGGTCCGCCCGAGTTGTTGTTGCCGAACAAATTATTGAGGAAGCCGCCGGGGCCGGGCGCCGCCGCGGCATTGGCATATTGCGGGCCGCAATTGTTTTGCGCGAGCGCGATCAGGACCGAGCGGCGCTGGTTGTCGCGATCCGCGCCGCCGAAGCCGCCGCCCGCGCGCAGCCGCTCGAGATTGTTGGTGATCTGATCGAGATTGGCGCGCATCTGCTGGATGCGGGTATTGACCGGGCCGCATTGCGCCGACTGGTTGCTGAACAGCGAGAAGAAGCCGGAGCTCTCGCAGCCCATGCGCTTGGCCTGCGTGGTGACGCGGTCGAGCTCGCCCTGCTGCTGGCTCTGGGCGTCCTGGTAGCGGCGGATCTGGTCGTCCTTCGCCGGATCGCCGCTGCCGCCGCGATCGATGGTGGCGAGCTGTCCCTCGAGCCGCGGGCAGACCGGATTGACCGCAGGCCCTGGCGCACCTTGTGGTCCCTGCGCACCTTGCGGTGGAGGGCCGGGCGAGGCCTGCATCGGCGGCGGAGGCTGCATGCCCGGCTGCTGCGCGAACGCGGCCGAGCTCGCGAGCAGGCTGCAAAGCAGCGCGGCGCAGGCCAGCATTCGTCTGGAAGAAAAAGCGTTCAACGTTTCAGGCATGTCCGGCCAACAGGCAATCCGCGAGCCCTATCTGGCGCGGCCGCCTCCCATAGCCGCTTCCAACGGCAGCGTCACGTCGTTTCCTTGGCGCCGATGTGGCGGGAACCTTACCATTATCGCTGGCAGGTGATGGCGACGTATTCATCGCACCCGCCATGCGGGCAATGGGCGCCGTCTTTCGGCACCGAGCCGGTAATTTCGTCGGGATCGACGCGGCGAAAGGCGGAGGCCTGTGCAAAATCCCGTGATTGGCAATAGGCGCGGGCCGCATGCGCGCCGCACTTCTCGCCCCTGGCCAGACACTGGTCGATGCCATAGGTGTCGGCGTGGTTGGCGATGATGAACACGCGCGTCTCGGCGGACGCTGCAGATGCAAAAATGAGGAATCCACTGGCCAGTACCGCCTGGAAAAATCGCATGGTGCACCAATGAATGAGAGAAGCGCTCCAAGCGATAAACCCAAATGATTAATAATGATTAACCAAGGGAGGGCCCGTCTGGTGCCCGAAAGCGGCTTTTTCATGGGCCCTCGATCTTGACGCGGAGGCCTACGATGCCGCATGGTGCGGTCCATGAACGGTTTCCTCGCCATTTGCAGCATTTGCGAGATTATTAGCTAGCGATTCGCTGGCTGAGGCCGTCTTTTCTCAACAAAATGAGATCACTGGACGCCCGGCTGGCAAGCACGGGTGATCCATGGATTTGCGCCTCTACGATACGCTGACCAAAGAAAAGCGGCCGTTCCAGCCGATCGATCCCGCGCGCGTGCGCATGTATGTCTGCGGACCGACGGTCTACGACTTCGCCCATATCGGCAACGGCCGCGCGGCCATCGTGTTCGACGTGCTGTTCCGCGTGCTGCGCCATCGCTATGGCGCGGAACACGTGACCTATGTCCGCAACATCACCGACGTCGACGACAAGATCAACGAACGCGCCGCGCGGGATTATCCCGGCGTGCCGCTGAACGAGGCGATCCGCAAGGTCACTGAGACGACCTACCAGCAATACCAGGACGACGTCGCCGCGCTGGGCTGCCTGCCGCCGACGGTGCAGCCGCGCGCGACCGAACATATCCCGGAGATGCGCACGCTGATCGACAGGCTTGTCGAAGGCGGCTTTGCCTACGCTGCGGAGGATCACGTGCTGTTCTCGCCGCAGGCGATGAATGCGGCGAACAAGGTGCTGCCGCGCTACGGCGCGCTCTCCAACCGTTCGCTGGATGAGATGATCGCCGGCGCCCGCGTCGATGTGGCGCCCTACAAGCGCGACAGTACCGATTTCGTGCTGTGGAAGCCGTCGAAGCCGGGCGAGCCGTCCTGGCCGTCGCCGGCCGGTATCAAGGTCGAGGGACGTCCCGGCTGGCACATCGAATGCTCGGCAATGGCCTGGAAGCATCTCGGCGAGAAGTTCGATATTCATGGCGGCGGCATCGACCTGGTGTTTCCGCACCATGAGAACGAGCTCGCGCAGACTTGCTGCGCTTTTCATTCCGACCGCATGGCGAATGTCTGGATGCATAACGGCTTCCTGCAGCTCGAGAGCGAGAAGATGTCGAAGAGCATCGGCAACTTCTTCACTATCCGCGAGATGCTGGCCGACTGGCCGGGCGAGGTGCTGCGCCTGAGCATGCTGAAGACGCACTACCGTTCGCCGCTCGACTGGACGCTGAAGAGTGCGGAAGAGAGCGCGAGGATGCTCGACGACTGGTATGCGATCGCCGCCGACGTCGATCCCGGCGCGCCGTCTGCGGCCGTGGTCGAAGCGTTGTATGACGACCTCAACACGGCGCAGGCCATGGCTGTCCTGCACAGCCTGCGGAACGCGGCGCCGAGCAGCGAAGCGAGCCGCAAGGAGCTTGCCGGTTCGCTGCGGCTGCTCGGTTTCCTGTCGGAGAGTGCCGCGCAATGGGAAAGCCGCAAGCGGCAAGCGAGTGGCGTCGATGCGGGCCGTGTCAACGCCCTGATCGCCGATCGTACCGCCGCGCGCGCGCGAAAAGACTTCAAGGAGTCCGATCGCATTCGCGACGAACTTGCCGCGATGGGCGTCGCCATCAAGGACTCCAAAGATGGCACGACGTGGGAGATTGCGCGATGAGCACCGCCACCACCCCCGCGCTGCGGCCGTTCCTGCCCGCCGACGCGCCCGTGCTGGCGGCGATCTTCACCGCTGCGATCGAGGAGCTCACCGGCGACGACTACAACAGCGACCAGCAGCAAGCCTGGGCTTCCGTTGCCGACGATGAAGAGGCGTTCGGCAAGAAGCTCGCGGGCGAGCTGACGCTGATCGCGACGCTTGCGAATGCGCCGGTCGGCTTCGCCTCGCTGAAAGGCAAGGACCACATCGACATGCTCTATGTGCATCCAGGCGCGGCCGGGCAGGGCGTGGCCTCCAGCTTGCTCGACGCGCTGGAGAAGCTCGCCGGCGGCCGCGGCGCCAAGAACCTCACGGTCGATGCGAGCGACAATGCGGAGGACTTTTTCAGGAAGCGCGGCTACATCGCCATGCAGCGCAACACCGTCACCGTCAATGGCGAATGGCTTGCCAACACCACCATGCAGAAGACGCTCGGCGGAGATCAGGCATGAGCCGCGAACGCCTTTATCTCTTCGACACCACGCTGCGCGACGGGGCGCAGACCAACGGCATCGACTTCACGCTCGCCGACAAGCGGGTGATAGCAGGCATGCTCGACGATCTCGGCATCGACTATGTCGAGGGCGGCTATCCCGGCGCCAATCCGACCGACACCGAATTCTTCGCGGAGAAGCCGAAGCTTAATCATGCGCGCTTCACCGCCTTCGGCATGACGCGGCGGGCAGGGCGCTCGGTGTCCAACGATCCCGGCGTCGCGGGTTTGCTGGAGGCGAAGGCCGATGCGATCTGCTTTGTCGCAAAGTCGTCCGCCTATCAGGTCCGCGTCGCGCTGGAGACCACCAACGAAGAGAATCTCGCCTCGATCCGCGACAGCGTGGCGGCGGCGAAGAAGGCCGGGCGCGAGGTGATGCTCGACTGCGAGCACTTCTTCGACGGCTACAAGGAGAATGCCGCCTTCGCGCTCGCTTGCGCGAAAGCGGCCTACGACTCCGGCGCGCGCTGGGTGGTGCTGTGCGACACCAATGGCGGTACCATGCCGCATGAGGTCGAGGCCATCGTCACCGAGGTGACCAGGCATATTCCGGGCAGTCACGTCGGCATTCACGCCCATAACGACACCGAGCAGGCGGTCGCCAATTCGCTGGCCGCGGTGCGCGCCGGCGCGCGGCAGATCCAGGGCACGCTCAATGGCCTCGGCGAGCGCTGCGGCAACGCCAATCTCTGCTCGCTGATCCCGACGCTGAAACTGAAGCGCGAATTTGCCGACAGTTTTGAGATCGGCGTGTCGGATGCGAAGATGGCGAACCTGATGAAGGTGTCGCGCACGCTCGACGACATGCTCAACCGCGCGCCGAACCGGCATGCGCCTTATGTCGGGGAGAGCGCCTTTGTCACCAAGACCGGCATTCATGCTTCCGCGGTGCTGAAGGATCCGCAGACCTATGAGCATGTCACGCCGGAATTGGTCGGCAACCACCGCAAGGTGCTGGTGTCCGACCAGGCCGGCCGCTCCAACGTGATCGCCGAGCTCGACCGCGCCGGCATCGCCTATGACAAGAGCGATCCGAAGCTTGCGCGCCTCGTCGAGGAATTGAAGGAGCGCGAGGCGCAAGGCTTTGCCTATGAATCCGCCAACGCCTCGTTCGACCTGCTGGCGCGCCGCACGCTCGGCAAGGTGCCGGAATATTTCCGGGTCGAGCAGTTCGACGTCAATGTCGAACAGCGCTACAACGCCAACGGCCAGCGCGTCACCGTGGCGTTGGCGGTGGTGAAGGTCGACGTCGCCGGCGAGCATCTGATCTCGGCCGCTGAAGGCAACGGCCCGGTCAACGCGCTCGACGTTGCGCTGCGCAAGGATCTCGGCAAGTACCAGAAATATATCGAAGGCCTGAAGCTGATCGACTATCGCGTGCGTATCCTCAATGGCGGCACCGAAGCCGTCACGCGCGTGCTGATCGAGAGCGAGGACGAGGCGGGCGAGCACTGGACCACGGTCGGCGTCTCGCCGAACATCATCGACGCCTCGTTCCAGGCGCTGATGGATTCGGTGATCTACAAGCTGGTGAAGTCAGGCGCGCCGGCGTGAGGACACGCTACGGCTGTCATACCCCGCGAAAGGGGTATCCAGTACGCCGTGGCCTCTCCGCAGGGCACCGGCGTCTCGGATTACTGGATCGCCCGGTCAAGCCGGGCGATGACGGTTGAGGTGAGGCGCGGCCGGGAAATGGATGGGGTTTTACATGATCGATCACGTCTCCGTCGGTGTCGCCGATCTCGAACGCGCCGCGCGGTTCTATGAAGCGGCGCTGGCCGCACTCGGCCTTTCGCGTCTGGTGACGCGGCCGGGCACGGTCGGCTTCGGCAAGGCCTATCCGGAGTTCTGGATCAATCTGCGCAAGGACATGGCAAAGACCCCGCACGAGAGCGGCACGCATATCTGCCTGCGTGCGAAGACGATCGCCGAGGTCGATGCTTTTCACGGGGCGGCGGTGAGCACCGGCGGCACGTCCGACGGGGCACCGGGACTGCGCTCGCACGACCGTGTCAAATATTACGCGGCGTTCGTGCTCGATCCCGACGGCAACCGGATCGAGGCGGTGACGTTTCCGCAAGGCTAACAGCCGCTCACGCCGCGGCTTCAGCCGCCCACGGCACTTTCATCTGGGCAAAATCCGCCCAGGCATCGCGCAGGCGTCCCTCGACGCCGACCATGGCGTGGGCCTGCCAGCCGGCGATCGCGGCAGCGGCCGTGCCGCCATCGGAGGCTGTGGCATTGAGGCCCGCGAGCAGCGAGGACGTCGTCGCCATATCGTTGTAGGAGCCGAGCTCCTCCTGCAAATCGGCCAGCTTGTCGAAATAGCGCCGGGTCGACTTGCGCTGGCCATACATCGGCAGCAGGAAATCGACGGCATAGCGCAGCTTCTTGATCGCAAGCCTGAGCCGGTGCCGCTCTTCCGTCGAGAGCTGCTTGAAGTGGCGGCCGCGCTTGAGCGCCTTGATGTGCCGCGCCGACAGGATGTTGCCGGCGAAATTGATCGCGGGCTCGGCCAGCTGACCCAGGTTTTCCGGCGCAACATCGCTGCGCCAGCCGCGCGCCTCGATCCAGCCGCCGAGCTCAATGACAAAACGCGCGCAACGGCGGTCGGCCAGCGTTGATCGTACCTGGTCATAGGCGGCCGAGCGGCATTCTTCCGCCACCTCGCCCAGACTGTCGAAGCCCGAGATCGAAGGGCAGCCCTTGGCGATGGTGGGCAAGGTGCCCTTCTGGAAAATATCCCAGTCGCGCGCGGCCGAGAGGTTGCGCGCCAGCCAGCTTGCTTCCGAGCGCAGCGCCTCGAGCTTGTTCAGCGAGCCCGCCGTTCGCATCAGGTCGAGTGCCGACCGCAGTCGGCGCAGCGAGACGCGCAGCTGATGGATCCCTTCGGGATCGCGGCCGTCCTCGGCCGCCGGCATGGCCTCCAGCAGATGATGCAGACAGTTGCGCAGGATGGTCGCGAAGGCGTCGTCGAGCGGGATTGACGCCTCGAGATTGAGCTTGCGCGGCTTTCGCGCGCCGGGCGGCAGGTCGGCCGCCAGGTCAAAACCGCGCGCGGACTTGCTGCGGATGGAGGGGCGCACCGGCCCATGCTCGGCGAGCCGCAGCGCAAGCTCGTAGATGGCCGAGGCGCTGCCGCTCTTCAGCTCCAGCTCGATCTCGCTGACCGGCAACGACCGATCGCCCGCCTTCAGCACGCCCTGGTCGAACGCGACTTCCACCGTGCCCGAGGGCATTTCGACCATGCGCTGGTGGCGGCGGATGTCGGCCACGAAGACCTGCTCCAGCGCGTCAGCCGCGATCTCGCCGCGAATTTTCTCCGGCATGAACGGCATTGCCAGCGCGACATCGGGAGTCATGGAGGGCACGGCTGCCTCCCACTCACCGCGCCGGAGCGGATCGTCGCCGGCTTCGGTCTTCACCGTCTGCACGAAGCGCGCGCCGGTCTGACGAACCCGCAAGCTCAGCCGGTTGCGCCGGAGCGTGTGCTTGGCCGTGTCGAAATAGGCGGACTTGAGATGCTTGCGCGCGCCCTTGTTGCGCGCATTCGTCTTGATGACGGGCGCGTTGTTGAAACCCGCCAGCCGATCGGCGTCGACAAGAAGCTTGAGCTCGATTTCGCCCGCGTTCGCTGCCGCGGCTTTCGGCGCGGCGTCGTCACCTCCAGGCGACGGAGATGCACTTGGCTCGGTCGCGCCCGTCTCTTGCAGGCGCGGCTCGGCCGCAGTCTGCATCGGGGCGGGATCGACGGGGTCTTCCGTTTCTTTCTTGTCCGGAGAGGCAGCTTTGCCCTTGGTCCCAATCGCAGCGAGCGCACCCGCGCCGCCAACTCGAATCGCAGCAGTTTCTGACATTGAAGCTTATGTGACGCTTGGATGAAGTTTTCCTAACGTATCGCCGACTCCTCCCAAAAGGAAGTCACGATAAGATTCACTGCACAAAGATCACAGCGATGTTCACTGTTGCCGGAAATCAACCGACGCAAATCGAAAAAGATCGGCAAATCCAATGGGATGTCGGTGGCGGCAAGAGGCGGGGCCGCATCGCCCATGCGGCGCCGCGACAGGGATCGAAGGAAATATCGAAGGAATTAAAGCCGCCGCGCGACTTCCGGCGCCATTTGCATCGCCTCTTCGGATACCATCGCCGCCGCGGAGCGCAGGCGGGGCAGGATGTCCTCGACCCGTTCCGCTTTCAGCACTTCGACACCGAACCCCGGCCGGATGAACTGCGTCGCGCGCATATGCGTGAGCAGGTCGAGCAGGGGCTCCCAGAAGCCGTCGATATTGGCGAGCAGCACCGGCCTCGAGTGCCGGCCGAGTTGTTGCCAGGTCATCTGCTCGACCAGCTCTTCCAGCGTGCCGACGCCGCCCGGGAGTGCGACGAACGCGTCCGAGCGCTCGAACATCAGCCGCTTGCGCTCGTGCATGTCGGGAGTGACCACCAGCTCCTGCACGCGGGTCAGCATGCGCTCGCGCGTATTCAGGAATTCGGGGATGATGCCGGTGACGCTGCCGCCATGATCCAGCACGCTGGTCGCGATCGCGCCCATCATGCCGGTCGATCCGCCGCCATAGACGAGCCGGATGCCGTTCTCGGCCAGGATTTTTCCGAGAGCGGAGGCGGCTTCCAGGAAGCGCGGGTTGTTGCCGGGGCCGGAGCCGCAATAGACGCAGACAGTCTTGATTTTGCTCATAGCGATCATGTGGCACTGCAGCGTAAACGGCGTCAAGCCGGTTCTGTTTCCCGCAAGCGGCTGATTTTACCTGCAAATAGCCGCGATTCGCGAAAGATTTGCGGCTGGTAATGGTGCAACGGGCGGTTAAAGGCCCTATATGACGGCCAACACAGATGAAAAAAACGGCAGCCGCCTTCCGGGCTCTCCACTGATGGCTCATCCTCACGCGTCTCCGCCTTCCGGCGAAACGCCCGCGCAAGGGCGGCCGGCCGACGAGCAGGCGACCCTGATCGGAACGCTGATCCACCTCTGGCCCTATATCTGGCCGAGCGACCGCGTCGACCTGAAGATGCGGGTGATGTGGTCGGTGGTGCTGCTCCTGATCGCGAAGCTTGCGACCCTGACGGTCCCCTTCACCTTCAAATGGGCCACCGACGCGCTCTCCGGGAAGGGCACAGCACCCCTCGAGGCCTCGAACTGGACGCTGTGGATCGTAGCTTCCCCGCTGATCATGACCGCGAGCTATGGCGGCCTTCGCATCCTGATGGCGGTGCTGACGCAATGGCGCGACGGCATCTTTGCGCGGGTTGCGATGCATGCGGTGCGCAAGCTCGCCACCATCACCTTCGTCCACATGCATGAATTGTCCTTGCGCTTTCATCTGGAGCGCAAGACCGGCGGGCTGACGCGCGTGCTGGAGCGCGGCCGCAACGGCATCGAGACCATCGTGCGCATGGTGATCCTGCAGCTGATGCCGACCATCGTCGAGGTCACGCTCTTGATGGGCGTGCTGTTCTGGCAGTTCGACTGGCGCTACGTCGCGGCGACGCTGGCGATGGTCGTCGTCTTCATGTCGTTCACCTACTACGCCACGGAGTGGCGGATCGGCATCCGCCGCAAGATGAACGATTCCGACGTCGAGGCGAACACCAAGGCGATCGATTCGCTTCTCAACTATGAAACCGTGAAATATTTCGGCGCGGAACAACGTGAGGCCGCGCGCTACGACCGCTCGATGGAGCGCTACGAGCACACCAGCACCAAGGTCTACACCTCGCTCACGCTGCTCAACACCGGGCAGGCGGCGATCTTCACCGTGGGGCTCACTGCGACCATGCTGATGTGCGCGATCGGCGTGCGCAACGGCCGCAACACGGTCGGCGATTTCGTCATGATCAACGCCATGATGATCCAGCTCTACCAGCCCCTGAACTTCATGGGCATGGTCTATCGCGAGATCAAGCAGGCGGTGATCGATATCGAGAAGATGTTCGAGGTGCTGGCGCGGCCGGCCGAGATCAAGGATCTGCCGGGCGCCAAGCCGCTGGTGGTGACGGCAGGCCGGGTCCGCTTCGACGACGTGCGCTTTTCCTATGATCCGGAGCGGGCGATCCTCAAAGGGCTCAGCTTCGAGGTGCCGGCCGGCAAGACGGTCGCGATCGTCGGCCCCTCCGGCGCCGGCAAGTCGACGATCTCGCGGCTGTTGTTCCGCCTCTATGATGTTTCCGGCGGGGCCATCACCATCGACGGCCAGGATATCCGCGAGGTCACGCAAACCTCGCTGCGCGCGGCGATCGGCATGGTGCCGCAGGACACCGTGCTGTTCAACGACACCATCCGCTACAACATCCGCTATGGCCGCTGGGACGCCGGCGATGCCGAGGTCGAGGAGGCGGCGCGGCTGGCGCAGATCGACGGCTTCATCCGGATGTCGCCCAAGGGCTACGAGACCCAGGTCGGCGAGCGCGGCTTGAAGCTGTCGGGCGGCGAGAAGCAGCGCGTGGCGATCGCGCGCACGGTGCTGAAGGCGCCGCCGATCCTGGTGCTGGACGAGGCGACCTCGGCGCTCGACAGCCACACCGAGCACGAGATCCAGGAAGCGCTGGAGCGGGTCTCGCGCAACCGCACCTCGCTGGTGATCGCGCACCGGCTCTCCACCATCGTCGGCGCGGACGAAATCATCGTGCTCGATCAAGGCCGCATCGCCGAGCGCGGCACCCATGGCGAGCTTCTGGCCCAGGACGGCCTTTACGCCAGCATGTGGAACCGCCAGCGCGAGGCCGAGGAAGCCCGCGAGCGGCTGGCGCTGGTCGACGACGAGGACGAGGCGCCCGACCGCCTGCCGCCGCCCGTGGACGAGACGATCGCGAATGCGGCGGAGTAGGAGCTTTCGCTCCCCTCGATTTTGAAATAATGAAGTGCCGCGGCGTGCCACTTTCTTCCACAGGGGAGAAGGTGCAACAGGGTGACGAGTTTCATGTCCATTGCCAATTCCATCCGCGCCCAGATTCCGCCGATCCATCCCGAGGGCTATCCCTTCATCGGCGGCTTTGCGCTCGCGAGCCTGATCCTGTTCTGGCTATGGACGCCGCTGGGGTGGATCGGCACGATCCTCACCGTCTGGTGCGCGCTGTTCTTCCGCGATCCCGTGCGCGTCACGCCGGTGCGCGACGGCATCGTGGTGTCGCCGGCCGACGGCCGCGTCTCCATGATCACGCATTCGATCCCGCCGGCGGAGCTCGGGCTCGGCGACAAGCCGCTGCCGCGCGTCTCGATCTTCATGAGCGTGTTCAACTGCCATGTGAATCGCGCGCCCGTCGCCGGCCGCATCGACCGCATCGCCTATAGGCCGGGCGCCTTCATCAATGCCGAGCTCGACAAGGCGAGCGAGGACAATGAGCGCAATTCGCTTGTCATCTCCACGCCGGCCGGGCGCATCGGCGTGATCCAGATCGCAGGTCTGGTGGCGCGGCGCATCGTCTGCTTTGTGCGGGAAGGCCAGGCGATCGGCGCCGGCGAACGGTTCGGGCTCATTCGCTTCGGCTCGCGCCTCGACGTCTTTTTGCCCGACGGCATCCGCGCGCTGGTCTCCGAGGGCCAGACCGCGATCGCGGGCGAGACGATTCTGGCCGATTTCGGCCAGCGCGACGAGGCGCGCACGTTCCGGACGAATTAACCATCCGCACTGCGGCATTCCCGCGCGCGGCCACCCGATGGCGCAAGCGCGCCGCACTTGCTATATCTACGTCATGCAATTCGACCGCCGAAACCGCTATGGTGACCTGCGCCGCCCCCGCTTCCGCCCGATCCCGGTGCGGATGCTGGTGCCCAATTTCATCACGCTGCTCGCGATCTGCGCAGGGCTGACCGCGATCCGGCTTTCCACCGAAGGGCGGATGGAGCTCGCGGTCGCCGCGATCGTGTTCGCCGCCGTGCTCGACGGCCTCGACGGCCGCGTCGCGCGCATGATCAAGGGCCAGTCGAAATTCGGTGCCGAGCTCGACAGCCTCGCCGACTTCGTCAATTTCGGCGTCGCCCCCGGCCTCATCCTGTATT
The DNA here is from genome assembly GCA_963802585.1 of uncultured Alphaproteobacteria bacterium. Classification (GTDB taxonomy): domain Bacteria; phylum Pseudomonadota; class Alphaproteobacteria; order Rhizobiales; family Xanthobacteraceae; genus Bradyrhizobium. Next base: position 136,003 of record CAWDJS010000011.1, read on the forward strand.
TCTGGCAGTTGCACGAGCTGCACGACGGCGGCTGGATCGCCGCGATGGTGTTCGCGATCTCGGGCGGCCTGCGGCTGGCGCGCTTCAACGCCTCGATGGACGATCCGAACAAGCCGCCCTTCGCCCAGAATTACTTCACCGGCGTGCCGGCGCCGGCGGGCGCGGTGACCGCGCTGCTGCCGATCTTTCTCGCCTTCCTCGGCGTGCCCCAGCCGCCGGCCATGGTGACCGCGCTCTATACGCTGCTGATCGCCTTCCTGATGGTGTCGCGGCTGCCGGTCTATTCGGGCAAGAGCATCCGCATGCGCGTGCCGCCCGAGCTGGTGCTGCCGGTGTTCGTCTGCGTGATCTTCTTCATCGCGCTGTTGATCGGCTATCCCTGGCACATCCTCTCGGCGGGTTCGGTGCTCTATCTCCTGAGCCTGCCGCTCGGCTGGAAGTCCTACCGCGACCAGAAGCGCGCGTATGAAGCCGCCAATGCGCCGGCCCCCGCCGCCGCGGGGCCTGCGGGTACGCCGTCAATGGCGGCGCCGGTGGTCGAGGCGCCGAAGGACGACCGGCCCGAGCGGCTGCATTGACGCTCTCCAGTCCGTAGTCCGTAGGGCGGATTAGCGAAGCGTAATCCGCCCTTACGCCGCGACATAACTCCGACATTTGCTAAGCTGCGCTTCATGCCAAACTATCGCCGCGCCTTCGTTCCAGGTGGTTGCTGGTTCTTCACGGTCAATCTCCTCGACCGGCGTCAAACCCTGCTTGTTGATCACATCAATGATTTGCGCGAGGCCGTCGCCGCCACGCGGCGAACCCATGACTTTGAAATCTGCGCCTTCGTCGTGCTGCCCGATCACCTGCATGCGGTCTTGAAGTTGCCCCCTGGCGATTGCGACTTCTCAATGCGCTGGCGACTGATCAAGAACCGCTTCGCGAAAACGCTGCCGAAGCAGGAACGACGCAGTGCTGTTCACCTCGCGCGGAACGAGCGCGGCATCTGGCAACGTCGCTTCTGGGAGCACTTGATCCGCGACGAAGCCGACTATGCGCGTCACGTCGAATATTGCTGGATCAATCCGCTCAAGCATGAACTTGTTACCCGCGTGCAGGATTGGCCCCATTCCTCGTTTCATCGCGAGGTGCGTGCCGGGTTGGTCCCGCTCGATTGGGGTGGCGAAATCGATGCGGGCGAAGATTTCGGCGAAAGGCGATGATCGCGGCCTCGAAGACGGCGGATTACGCTTCGCTAATCCGCCCTACGGACTGTCACCGCAATTTCCTGCTATCCTCCCAGATCGCTGAATTTTTCGATCGCAAGATCATAGGCGCGCTTGTAAATGGTCTTGCGTTCGATGAAATAATTGAAAAATCCCGCCGGCGTCTCGGGCGCAATTTCGATCAGCTTCACCTCCTTGTAGTTCGGGTCCTGGAGCTTGCCCGCACGCACGAGGCCGTTGATCTGATTGAGCGCGTCGACCTCGGCCTTGTAGGCGGCGGAGAACCACATCTCGGTCTGCCAGTCCTGAACTTCGAACCAATTGCTCGGCCCCCCTTTGTCGAGCCAGCCCCGCGCCAGCGGCCGCGCGACGAAGATGCGGTCAAATTTGTGAAGCTCGGAGACGATGCATGAGCGGTCGTACGCGCCATCGATCAGATTTGGCTGCGGCAAATGCTGAAACCCATACAACGACAGCCAGAGCGCCAACTCGATGGCCTCGGCGGTTATCGGCAGAAGTGCGAGTTCGACCTCGGCATCATCCGTTTCAGCAACGGATCGGGTCGCGGCCTTGTTGGATTTTTCGCCTGGCCACAGGCTCTGCGCCTTGAGATTTCCGAACAGGACGGCCCGCCCGGTCTTTAGATTATAGGCGTTGAAGACAATCCCGATGTCGCTGGTGTCGTTGAAGACCTTCGCAATTTTTGCGAAATCGGCCGCCGGACGCGTCGGCACGTAGAGCTGGGCCGGAAGCAGGCGATCGAAAAACGCTTCGAGGAAATTTCCCTTGAGCGGTGGAGGCGTCATCCATCGTTGCAGCATTTCCGGATACGCCGGTCGAAAGACGCCGGGGTCGCCAGAGAGGACGATGGCAAGCTGCGCTATCGGATTGTGCTCAAGCTCGGGAATGACCGGGGATTTCTCGAGGTCATTGCCATGCAGCCACTCTGCCAGGACGATGATTTGCCCGCTCGTCGCCGTCACCAGATCGGGCGTGACCTTGCATTTGGAAGCGGCGGCCAAAAATCCGGCGCCATGCGCGTTAAAGCCGCCAAGCCCGGCAAGTGCGAATGCGGTGGTGCTCATTGCGGTGTCCTCCGGCCGTTGGCTGCGCTTTCGCTTCCCCCTTGTTTTGTCAGCCTATCACATGATTTTACCGAACGTTCCGTGTTCGCCGCGCCGGTAGATATCAGCCATGAGTTGGGTTCGCGGCCAATCTCGGCTATAGGCTTGCGCTGCCAAAACCACCTCAAAAATCCGGAGAAACGCGTGTGACCAACGGAATTACGGTGCAGTCCATCACTGTCACCGCAATACGAGCCTGGGCAACCGGTTGAACCTTCGATTTGACAGCGGCATATTCCATAACAAGCTGCGGTTGAGCCTCACGACTGCGCCGGACCCGCAGTCTTTGATGTGACGATGTTTGGCTCACTAAGTCGTCCCGGCGAACCGCGCTCTCACGCGCTCGACTTCCGCGTAGCGATGTAACCGGCCGGGACTCGGCCACTGTTGCAAATTCGGCACGACGGGCAAATCACACAAATTCTCTTTATCAGAAGTGAGTCAAGCCCTTACGCGTAAAATATCGTCCTTCCGTTTTTCAGAAAGATATGATTTGTTGGGCGCATCCCGCCTTATGCAAGAGGGGTGTATCGCGATCGTCACGAAACGCGAGGCGGGGAGCGATGGACGCGGCTGTGTCGCAAGACGAGCGATGGGGCCCGCGGACGAGCGAAGTCGCGTGGTCCTGATTCCCCGACGCTGGGATCAAGTCTGCCGGTCGGCGATGTCGGCCCTAACGGGCCCGACACGCCGGGCAGGCGACGGAGGCTAACAAGCCCGGTACTCCGAGGAGAGCGCGTATAAGCCGTAAACCATTGCGCAGGGAGTGCCGGTGTTTCGGCGTACCTGCGGCATTCTTTTTTGCATGCGAGCCGCGGGTGCGACTGGTGCATCCGGTCTCCCTGCGCCCTCTTGATCTTCGAGGGCCGCGATCGATGCATCACTCGGGCACTTTTTGCCGCGGGAATGCAGAGCTGTGGCCGCTTCCGTCGCAGTCCTGGTCTGCGCCAGAACCCTCATGGTGAGGAGGCGCGTTGGCCCGTCTCGAACCATGAGGCCCGGACGGTGGCCTCATCCTTCGAGACGCTTGCTCGCGCAAGCTCCTCAGGATGAGGGGATGGAGTTGCTTTTGATGCAGCAGGATCAAGACACGGCCTGGACCCGGTCCTTGCCCCATCCCGAGGATAGCAGCCATGAGTTGGGTTCGGCCGCGATCTCGGCTATAGGCTTTCCCGATCAAACGCTCAAAAACCTCGGAGAAACGCCTGTGACCAACGCCGCGCCCGTACCCGCATCCGTCCTCGAAGCGCTGGCGCGCTACGACACGCCGACGATCTGCAATGCGATGGAGGTGATCGCGCCGGAGCGGCGGCTGATCGGCTACACGACCAAACCGCTGGTCTGCCCGTTTCCCGATCTGCCGCCGATGGTCGGTTATGCCCGCACGGTAGCGATCCGCTCGGTGTTGAAGAGCGGCCTGCCGCCCGCCGAGCAGGCCAAGCGCCGCATCGAATATTACGAATATGTCGGCACCGGCTTTGGGCCGCGCATCACCGTGATCCAGGACATCGACGGCGCCGACGTCGGCTATGGCGCGTTCTGGGGCGAGGTGCAGAGCAATGTGCACAAGGCGCTCGGCTGCCTCGGCGTCGTCACCGACGGCTCGATCCGCGACATCCCGCAATGGGCCCCTGGCTTCCAGGCGCTGGCCGGCTCGATCGGGCCGTCGCATGCCTGGGTGCATGCGGAAAGCTTTGGCGGCGAGGTTCGTGTCGCCGGCATGACCGTGAAGTCCGACGATCTCATCCACGCCGACCGCCACGGCGCGATCGTGATCCCCTATGATCTCGCCGCCAAACTGCCCGACGCCTGCGAACTCTGCGGCCGGCGCGAGACGCCGATCCTGGAGATCGCGCGCTCCAAGGATTTTTCGCTGGAGAAGCTGAAGGAAGCGCTGAGGCGCTCGGCGGAGATCCACTGAGCCTATATCTGAGCCGATGGTGCGAACCGGTCTTCAGTCATGAGCGGCAGCGAAACCTTCTTCAGGTATGTCTGGCGGTTCAACGCGCTGGCGTTAGCTTGCGCCAGCGTAGGCTTCATCCTGCTTGGCTCTTACGTGGCATTGTCGATTCTCAAGGACGAAACTCGCGTGCGCAGGGCCACAAACGTGGTCAACCTTGGCGAGAGGGAAACCGTAACAAATGAGTTTGCCCTGGGACGGCCCGACTTCGTCACGGGTACATCCTATGTCCGGGTGCCTCTTCGTCGCGGGCAGTTGTTCGGCGGCGGATCGTTCTACTATTCGAAGAATACGGAGCAAACCGTCAACTACGTGTTCCTGAACACGTCCACGAGCGAGAGCAGATGGCTGTTCAAAGGCGCGGGCCAACTGATCCTGGAGAGCCATTTCTTGTACAGCAAGTTGAGAAGCGCGGTGGAAGAGTCCCGCGAGAGCGTGGGCATCGTTTACATCGTTGTCGACAGGGATTCCAATGGCGATGGCCGATTGAGTGAGAAGGACACGGCGTCCCTGGAGGTGAGCGCCGTCGATGGAACCAACGCCAGGAAATTGATCGAAGGCATTGAACAGCTGTACTCCGTTCAGCAAATCGCGGACGACAAGGTCCTGGTGCTGTATCTGAAGAACACGCAGACCGTCTCTGAAGTGTATAGCCTTCCTTCCATGCAGCTACTGACCCAAGCGAACATTCCGAAGGTTGGTTTTAAGTAGATTGCCATGGCAATCTGCGCGCGGACGGCAAAATTTTTGGGAAGGCGCAGCCATGAACATGAACGGCAAGACGGTCTTGATCACGGGTTCCACCGACGGCGTCGGCCGCTATGTCGCGAGCGAATTGGCCGGGCAGGGCGCCCACGTGCTGATCCACGGCCGCGACGCCGCGCGCGGCAAAACGCTGATCGACGAGATCAAGGCGAAGGGCCACGCCGCGCCGATTTTCTATCAGGCCGATCTGTCGTCGCTTGCGGGCGCACGGCAGCTGGCGGAAGCGGTGAAAGCCGACCACAAAAAGCTCGACGTCTTTGTCAGCAACGCCGGGATCGGATCGCAGAGCAGCGGCCCGCGGCGGCAGGAGAGCGCCGACGGCTTTGAACTACGCTTTGCAGTGAATTATCTTTCGGGCTTCCTGCTCGCTTATCTGCTGCTGCCGCTGATCAAGGCCGCAGCACCTTCGCGCATCGTCAATGTTGCTTCGCTTGGTCAGCACCCGATTGATTTCGACGATGTGATGATCACCAGAAACTATTCGGGCTCGCGCGCCTATGCGCAGAGCAAGCTGTCGCAGATCATGTTCACCATCGATCTTTCCAATGAACTGAAGGGCGCTGGCGTGACCGTCAACTCGCTGCATCCGGCGACCTACATGAACACCACCATGGTCCGCGCCGGCGGCATCACGCCGATCTCAACGGTGGAGCAGGGTGGAGCGGCGATCCTGCATCTCGCCTCCGGCGACGATGTCGCCAACAAAAGCGGGCTGTTCTTCAACGGCATGAACGAGATGAAGGCGAATGCTCAAGCCTATGATGAAGCCGCGCGAAAGCGCCTGCGCGCGCTCAGCCTCAAGCTGACCGGGTTGTCGGCCTGAGATTGGTCTGCAACGGTCCGGCGATCTGACAACGAGGGCTCCATGCACTACCGATCGTCCTGGATGACCGAGGAGCTCGATACCTTCCGCGACCAGTTCCGAAGATTCCTTGCCAAAGACCTGGCGCCGCATGCGGAAAAATGGCGCAGCCAGAAGATGGTCGACCGTTCCGCCTGGCGGGCGCCGGGCGAGATGGGCGCGCTGTTGCCGAGCGTGCCGGAAGCCTATGGCGGCCTCGGCGCCACCTTTGCGTACGATGCGGCCGTGCTCGAGGCATCGAGAGCACGGTGCCGGAAGTCACGACCGGCGTCTCCGTGCACAGCGCCATCGTCGCGCATTACATTCTCAATTACGGCTCCGAGGAGCAGAAGAAGCGCTGGCTGCCGAAGATGGCGTCGGGCGAGATGGTCGGCGCCATCGCCGTGACCGAGCCCGGCACCGGCTCCGACCTGCAGAGCGTGAAGACCACGGCGAAGAAGCAGGGCAATTCCTATGTCATCAACGGGCAAAAGACCTTCATCACCAACGGGCAGGCGGCCGATCTTGTGATTGTGGTTGCGCGCACCGGCGGGCCCGGCTCGAAGGGGCTTTCGCTGATCGTGGTGGAGACGGATGGCGCCGAGGGCTACCGGCGCGGGCGCAACCTCGACAAGATCGGCCTGCACGCCTCCGACACCTCGGAGCTGTTCTTCGACAATGTCGTGGTGCCGCCGGAAAACCTGCTGGGCCGCGAGGAAGGCAACGGCTTCGTGCAGTTGATGCAGCAGCTGCCGCAGGAGCGCCTCGCGCTCGCGGTCGGCGCGGTGGCCTCGATGGAGCGCGCGGTCAAGCTCACGGCAGAATACACCAAGGAGCGCACCGCCTTCGGCAAGCCGCTGATCGAATTCCAGAACACCGCGTTCAAGCTCGCCGAGCGCAAGACCGAAGCCGTCATCGCGCGCGTCTTCGTCGACTGGTGCGTGGAGCGGCTGGTTGCCGGCGATCTCGACACCGTCACCGCCTCGATGGCGAAATGGTGGTGCTCGCAGAAGCAGGTCGAGACCGCGGACGAATGCCTGCAGCTTCGCGGCGGCTACGGCTACATGCAGGAATATCCGATCTCGCGTATGTTCATCGATGCGCGGATCCAGAAGATCTATGGCGGCACCAACGAGATCATGAAGGTCCTGATCGCGCGTTCGCTGTGATGGGGTGATTTTATTGGCGCGACAGCGTGACTTGCTGGCCGTCACTGGTCCGGCCCTCGTAGCGGTCGGGGCCGACAGGCGCGAGCTGCGCCAGCGTTTCCGCCTTGTGGTCGCGGATGACCAGGCCGCCGGTGATGTAGGTCCATTTCCGGCTGGTGAAGAAATTGAAGGGACAGCCGCCGGCGGGCGCGATGGTGCCCTCGGTCGCGTCCGGCAGCGCACCGAAATTCATGGTGCAGGAGGCCGCGCCGGGCGCGTCGAGCGTCCATTTGCCGGCGAGAGGGCTCGGCGGCGCAACGGTTGGCGCGGCATTCATCGCCGCGCTCGGGACCGCCGGACGATCCAGGCTCCAGCAGCCCGCGAGAGGCGCGGCTAACAGGAAGATGACGGGGGTCGCTGGACGAAACATCGTGATCCGGAAGCGGCGCGACAAGCGGGCGCCGCTCACGGTTAGCAGAAAGAACCATTCATGTCAGGCCGGTGGCCCAGCTGTTCCGGTTCAATTCTTGGCCCGATCGCGCCTGAATCGCACCCGAAGATGTTTGACCTCCATCTCCGGCAGAATGAGCGCGGCTTCGAGCACCCCGAACATGAAAAGCAACAGGAAAACCTTGATCGTTTCGCCGGTCATTTCACTGCCCTCCGCATCCCGAACTTCTCTCGACCCTCGATTTATGGACCAGTTGGATCGTTGGAGAAACTTCGGAAGAACCCTTACGTATTTTCACGGAGGGACACGGATGGACCGTGATCGTCAGATCATTCGGTTGCGCCGTTCGATTTCAGGCGACGTAGGGGCGGAGTTTGCCCTTGTCGGTGCCGCAATCCGGACATCGCCAATTGTCAGGCAATTGCTGGCAGGTGGTCCCCGGCGCAATGCCCTCGGCGGGCAGTCCTGCTTCCTCGGAATAGATGTAATAGCAGCCGCGGCAGATGAAGCGCCGGCCGAGGCCGGCATTAATCTTTGGCACCAGCGACGGCTGCGGCTCCGGTTCGGCCGGCCGTATCAGCGGATCGTCCACCGCAATGGTGCCGCCCCTGGCGACCGTCAGATAGACGCCGAGATCCTTGTGACCGAAATTGGCGCGCAGCGAGCCGGGGATGTCCATGTCGCGCACGCCGGTGACGGGATTGACATTGGTGGCGCCGCAGCGGCCGTTGCGCCGGTCGACGCGGAAGGTGACCTCGCCGAGGCGGATCTCCTTCTCCACCCATTCGAACTCTTCCCAGGGCCGGCCGGTGTCGACATAGAGATTGGCCCGGAACCGCAAGGGATCGATCTCGGCGCCCCATTGCTTCTCGAGGCTGCGGACGGTCGCAAGATTGATCAGCGAGATCACGTTATCCGGCTTGTCCATGAAGTGACCGTCCTTCGAACGGATCAGCGTCGGCGGCGCCGGCAGCGTGGGGACCAGCTGGTGGAAATATTCCTCGACCACGGCCCTGGCGTCGGGCTCGCCGAGATTGACGGAGAGGATAGTGCGATTGCCGGAGCGCACCTCGAACCGCAGGCTGTCGGGATCGAGATGTGTCTGCACCTTTGCGAGTGCTTCCTCCAGCATCAGCATCACGAACAGACCCTTCTTGGCCCATTTCGGATTGTCGGCCTGCAGCGGCACGCCGGGGCGCGCCAGCGCAAAGCGGCGGTCATGCGGCAACGGCTTGCCTTCGGCGAGGCTGACGCTGGCGAGCGGCTGACCGCTCAGTCCCTTCACCGGATAAAGGTAGATATTCTTCAGCAACGACATGAGCGACCCATGTTCGAAATCGGCAGCGGGCCGCCAGTCTGGTTTGCTTTCCCGCCGCGCGGTTAGAGCCGGCTCGTGTTTTTTTGTTGAGGCCGGAGCGCCGCGGATCTTCGGCGTCGGGATCGGCGGACGCTCCGGCGGCAGGTCGACCAGGAGCTCGCCGATCTCGGTCAAGTGATCGTCGAGGGCGTCGTCGACGATGTCGGACAACCGCGCGATGCCCTTCTCGATCTGTCGCTCGCTGAGCGCGCCGAAGCCGAGCAGGATACCGCGACGGGTCATGTCGCCGTCTTCGCCGGCGTGAACCGGAGCGGATTTCAGGCTGTAGACTCCGATCCGGCCGCGGCGGGCCTGATGCTCGAAGATGCGGGCGTGCGGCACGCCGGGCGGAAGTTGCCAGAACAGCTGCAGGCCAGCATTGCCGCCGCCGAGCGTCACCTCGCCGAAATAGCGGCGTAGTGCCGCGACCAGCCCATTGCGGCAGCCGCGGTAATGCGCGCGGACGCGCAGCAGATGGGAGGCATATTTGCCGCTGGAAATCATCTCGGCGAGCACGGACTGCTCGAGCCAGGAGCTGCCGCTGGAAAGCACCGCCTTGACCAGGCGCGCGCGTTCGGCGTGGCGCAGCGGCACGATCAGATAGCCGAGCCGCAACCCGCTGCCGACCGAGGCGGCGAAGTCGCCGACATAGAGCGTGCGTTCGGGCGCCGCGGGGAGGATCGGCCGCAATTGCATGCCTTCGTCATGAAATTCGTCGCCATAGCCGTCCTCGACGATCAGGCAATCGTTGCGCCGGGCCCAGGCGATCAGGGCAAGCCTTCGGTCGGCCGATAGCGCAGCTCCGGTCGGATATTGATGCGATGGCGTCACATGCAGGAGCGCGCAGGGCCGTTCGGGCAATTGCTCGACGATCAGCCCGCTCTGGTCGACCGGGCAACCGATGATTCTCGCGCCCGCTGACTTGAAAGACAGACAAGCGCCGAGATAGCCGGGATCCTCCATGACGACGCGGGCGTCGTAGGTCAGGAACATCCGCGCGATCAGATTGAAACTTTCGATGCGGCCGCTGGTGATGATGATCTGCGTTGGATCGACCATGAAGCCGCGCGCGGCGCTCTGGTAATGCGCAATCGCCGCGCGCAGCTCCGACAGGCCGGCCGGATCGCTCGCGATGGAGAGGCTCGACGCCGCGCCCTGCGAGAGATGATCCTGCGCCAGCCGCCGCCACATCTTCAGCGGAAACATCGCGGCGCTGGTCTGGTCGAGCGAGAAGTCGACCATCATGCGCCGCTCCTTGACCCCAACGAAGCGCTTGAGCTCGAGATCGACCGGTGCCACCGGCTGCGTGGCGGAGGGCCGGCTCGGCGCGACGCTTGCGATGGACGCCGCGGCGGCGAGCGGCGGCGGTTCTGCGGCTACGAATACGCCGGAAGCCGGCCGCGCCTCGACATGGCCTTCGAGGATCAGGTTTTCGTAGGCGCGCACCACCGTGTTGCGGGAGATGCCGAGCTGGTCGGCCAGATTGCGCGAGGAGGGCAGCCGCGCACCCCGTGCAATGCGGCCCTTGCGGATCGCCTCGCGGATTTGCTCGACGAGTTGCTCGGCGAGCGTTTCCCGTCTGGTGTTGTCGAGCAGGATGAGCAGTTGCATGCCGGGGCGAAATGCAAGGGAAAGGCCAAGCGGCCGATGGGTCCAGTTTTGGCCGATTTTGGCACGACAGCGCGGGATTCCAGCATATTCGCTGGCGGCGGAGGCGTGATCGCGGCCAACTGGACCCCTGAAGAGCCACGAAACTGGACTCCTGCCGCATTGTTTTCCGCACTGGCATGGCGAGCTTGCCGCTTGGCAACGCAAATCCCTGCCCGGAAAGCGGCTCTTTCGCGTTCCGCTGTCCAGTTTCTGTTCAATCGCCCGATCTGCGCCGTCGCCGAAATGGAGCCATCGCAATTTCAAGGCGCGGCTCTCAGGGTTTTGCATGGCCGCATGCGAGCGTGAGTTCAGGTGATCGACGGGCGGCTGCATGCGGCAGCTCGCAGGGATCGACGCGCCGCGTTGAACAGGAGATTGATCCATGAGCTTTGCACGGTACCTTCGGATCTGTGCCTTACCGCTTCTGCTGGCGTTCGGATCGACCGCACGCGCAGAGGAAGACACCATCAAGATCGGCATTCTTCATTCGCTGTCCGGCACGATGGCGATCAGCGAAACCATCCTGAAAGACCTGATGCTGATGGAGGTGGCCGACGTGAACGCCCATGGCGGGCTGCTCGGCAAGAAGATCGAGCCGGTCGTGGTCGATCCCGCTTCCAACTGGCCGCTGTTCGCCGAAAAGGCGCGCGAGCTCCTGACCAAGGACAAGGTCGCCGCTGTGTTCGGCTGCTGGACGTCAGTGTCGCGGAAATCCGTGCTGCCGGTGTTCGAGGAACTGAACGGCCTGCTGTTCTATCCGCTCGAATATGAGGGCGAGGAAGCCTCCTACAACATCTTCTACGGCAGCTCGGTGCCGGACAACAAGGCGATCCCCGCCGTCGAATATCTGATGTCGAAGGACGGCGGCGAGGTGAAGCGTTTCGTGCTCGAAGGCACCGATTATGTCTATCCGCGCACCAGCAACAAGATCATCCGCGCTTTCCTCAAGACCAAGGGCGTCAAGGATGAAGACATCATGGAGAACTACACGCCGTTCGGCTTCTCCGACTGGCAGACCGAAGTGGCCGCCATCAAGAAGTTTGGCAGCGGCGGCAGGAAGACGGCCGTGGTCTCCACCATCAACGGCGACGCCAACGTGCCCTTCTACAAGGAGCTGGGCAACCAGGGTGTCAAGGCGACCGACATTCCCGTGATCGCCTTCTCCGTCGGCGAGGAAGAACTCGCCGGCCTCGATACCAAGCCGCTGGTCGGCCATCTCGCGGGCTGGAGCTATTTCCAGTCGGTCAACACGCCCGAGAACAAGGCCTTCATCGCCAAGTGGCGCGACTACACCAAGAACCCGAAGCGCGTCACCAACGACCCGATGGAGTCGGCCTATATCCTGTTCCACATGTGGGTGCAGGCGGTGCAGCAGGCCGGCAGCACCAATGTTGACGCGGTACGCCAGGCGATGATTGGGCAGAAGGTGAAGTCGCCGTCCGGCTTCGAGGTGGTGATGGGGGCGAACCACCACATGGCCAAGCCCGTGATGATCGGCGAGATCAAGGCCGACGGCCAGTTCAGCATCGTCTACCAGAGCAAGGCGCTGCCGCCGAAGGCCTGGAGCCCCTATGTCGAAGCCAACAAGGGCAAGGTGGCCGACTGGTCATGGCCCTGGGTGTGTGGCGGCTGCACGACTCCGCGGTTCGCTGCGAACTACTGATCCCTGACGCGGGAGCCAGCGGTCGTGGACTCCGGTGACAGAGCAATCTGTCGCCGGAGTTTCGCCGTGCGCGACGCGGATTAACCCGCTGCTAACCGTGATGTCGTGCGTCGAATGGGCCCAGCCCGTTTAACCTTTACGCGTCTTTAATGGCACCACCGTAGGGTCTCAAAACGCGGTTCAGGATGAACCGCCTGCCGTCCAGGATGGCCGGCGTTCGCGCGCGCGTTGGAGTCTCCAATGGATATTATGACAAGCGTAGGCTTGGTCGCCGGCACGATTGTCATCGCCACCCTGATGCTGTTGGGCGGCGATTTCGAGATGTTCGTCTCCGAACACGCGGTCATCATCATCTTCGGCGGTTCGATCTCGGCGACCATGATCCGCTTTCCCCTCAGCGTCATATTGCACGCCCTGCCGCTCGGCGCGAAGTTCGCCTTCACGATGAGCCGGCTGTCGGCCCGCGACCTCGTCGACGAGCTCGCCCGCATCGCCGAGATCGCGCGCAAACAGGGCCCGGTCGGCCTCGAAAAGGTCGAGGCGGATGATCCGTTCCTCGCCAAGGGCATCCGCTACGTCGCCGACGGCTACGATCTCGAATTCATCCGCGACAACCTCGAGCGCGACCGCGACAACTTCCTGATGCATCTCGACGAGGGCAGCAAGATCTACCGCGCCATCGGCGACTGCGCCCCGGCCTTCGGCATGATCGGCACGCTGGTCGGCATGGTGCAGATGTTCGCCAACATGACCGACCCCTCGAAGCTCGGTCCGTTCATGGCGACCGCGCTGCTCGCAACCCTGTACGGCGCGGTGGTTGCGAACCTGTTCTGTCTGCCAATCGCCGACAAGCTGCACGGCAAGCTGCTCGACGAGGAGACCAACCGCACGCTGATCATCGACGGCATCCTCATGATCCGCGATTCCAAGAGCCCGGCGCTGGTGCGCGAAATGCTGCTTGCCTACCTGCCGGAGAAGCACCGCCACGAAGAGGGCGAGCCGGTCCCGGCTTAAGGGCCGCAGGAACGCGGCGGAGCATCAGGGATGGCCAAGAAAAAGCGCGGCGATGGGCATGGCGGCGGCCACGGCTGGTTCGTGACCTTCGCCGACCTGATGGGGCTGATGATGAGCTTCTTCGTGATGCTCGTCGCCTTCTCCACCCAGGACGCGCAGAAGCTGAAGATCGTCGCGGGCTCGATGCGCGACGCCTTCGGCGTGCAGACCCAGGCGCGCTACTCCGGCATCATCGAATCCGACGGCCTTCCGACCCGGCCGAAGCTGAAGAACACCGCCCATATCAATCCGGAAGAGGCTTCCAACACGCCGACCCCGGACCAGCAGGACAACCAGAAGATCGCGGGCGCCAAGCTGAAGATCGACCGCGAATTCGCGCTCGCTTCCGCCTCGCTGCGGCAGGCGCTGCAGGACATGCCGGAGCTGACCGAGATTTCCAAACACATCATGTTCGAGGAGACCAAGGAGGGGCTCAATCTCGAAATCGTCGACCAGGACGGCCGTTCGATGTTTCCGGATGGCGCGAAGGAGCCCTATGATCGCACCCGCCGGCTGCTCGAGCGTCTGGCGATCCCGCTCAAGCAGACACCGCTGCGCCTGACCATCTCCGGCCACACCGCGGCGGGTTTCGTGCCGGCGCGCAGCGACTACGGCGCCTACGATCTCTCGGCCGACCGCGCCAACGCGGTTCGCCAGATCCTGGAGCGTGAGGGCCTGCCGCCCAGTCACATCTACGCCGTCTCCGGCCAGGCCGATAACAAGCCACTGTTCCCCGACGATCCCTCGCTGTCGGCCAACCGGCGCGTCACCATCACCCTGATGCGCGAAGACCCGGCCGTGCCGCCCAATCTGAAGCCGTAAGGGCGCGTACTACTATAATACCGGAAAAGACCGAGGCTGTGGCGTCGCCGGGGAGAAGCCCGCACTGCTATGCTTGGCTAATTGACAGGCGGGGGCGAAGCGTTCGATAGCCGGCGCCTTGGATCAATCCCACCGTCGGAAGCGTTCTCCACACATCATGGCGGTCAGCGTCTCCTCCACCGAAGCCTCTGAAGGGCAGGTCACCTCGGGCTTCTGGGCTTTGGCGCTCGGCAGCATCGGCGTCGTATTCGGCGATATCGGAACTTCGCCGCTCTATGCCTTCCGCGAGGCGGTCGCGGACGCCGCCCATGGCGAGCCGGTCACGCGCGCGATGGTGCTTGGCGTGCTGTCCCTGATCCTGTGGGCGCTTCTGATCGTCGTCACCACCAAATACGTGCTGCTGCTCTTGCGCGCCGACAACGCGGGCGAGGGCGGCACGCTGTCGCTGATGGCGCTCGGCCAGCGCGCGCTCGGCCGGCGCAGCTGGTTCCTGCTCGCGCTCGGCGTGGTCGGCGCCTCGATGTTCCTGGGCAACTCCATGATCACGCCGGCGATCTCGGTGCTGTCGGCGGTCGAAGGTCTCAAGCTCGCGGCGCCCGCGCTCGAGCATTATGTGGTGCCGCTCACCGTCTTCATCCTGGTCGTGCTGTTCTCGGTGCAGTCGCGCGGCACCGCGCGCGTCGCCTCGGCCTTCGGTCCGGTCATGGTGGTGTGGTTCGCCACCCTCGGCATCCTGGGGCTCGTTCATATCGCCGATGATCCCAGCGTTCTTGTCGCGATCAATCCGCTCTATGCGGTGGAGTTCCTGCTCTCGCATGGCACGATCGGCCTGGTGACGCTGGGCGCGGTGTTCCTCGCCGTCACCGGCGGCGAAGCGCTCTATGCCGATCTCGGCCACTTCGGCCGGAAGCCGATCCAGGCCGGCTGGCTCTATTTCGTGCTGCCGTCGCTGCTCCTGAACTATTTCGGGCAGGGCGCGCTGGTGCTGTCCCATCCCGAGGCGATCGAAAATTCCTTCTATCGCATGGTGCCGAATAGCCTGCTGCTGCCGATGGTGGTGCTGGCGACCGCGGCGACGGTGATCGCAAGCCAGGCGGTGATCACGGGCGCCTTTTCGCTGACGCGGCAGGCGGTGCAGCTCGGCCTGTTGCCGCGCTTCGAGGTGCGCTTTACCTCCGAGACCCATGCCGGGCAGATCTATCTGCCGCGGGTCAACACGCTGCTCCTCATCGGCGTGATGTTCCTGGTGCTGATGTTCCGCACCTCCTCGAGCCTTGCCTCGGCCTACGGCATCGCGGTTTCCACCACCATGGTGGCCGACGGCATCATGGGCTTTGTGGTGATCTGGAAATTGTGGAACTGGCGCGCGGCGACCGCGGCCGCGCTGATCGTTCCGCTGGTCACGGTCGACCTCACCTTCTTCGCCGCCAACCTCCTGAAGCTGCTGGAAGGCGCCTGGGTGCCGCTCTTGTTCGGCGTGGCGATGGCGGTGATGATCTGGACTTGGCGGCGCGGCTCGGTGATCCTGTCCGACAAGACGAGGCGCACCGAAGTGCCGCTGGACGCCCTGATCAAGAGCCTGGAAAAACGCCCGCCGCATATCGTGAAAGGCACGGCGGTCTTTCTCACCAGCGATCCCAATTTCGCGCCGACCGCGCTCTTGCATAACCTCAAGCACAACAAGGTGCTGCACGAGCACAATGTCGTGCTGACGATCGAGACTGCACAGACGCCGCGCGTCAGCCTCGCCAATCGCGTGCGCATGGAGACGGTCAGCGACAAGTTCGCCAAGGTGCGGCTGCGCTTCGGCTTCATGGAAACGCCGAACGTACCGAAGGCGCTGGCGATCGCGCGAAAGCTCGGCTGGCAGTTCGACATCATGTCGACGTCGTTCTTCGTGTCGCGGCGGGCGCTGAAACCTTCGGCACAATCGGGCATGCCGAGATGGCAGGACCGCCTGTTTATCGGGCTGTCGCGCTCGGCCAACGACGCCATCGATTATTTTCAGATCCCGACGGGGCGGGTGGTCGAGGTCGGGACTCAGGTCACGATCTGAAAAAGCAAGGCCAAAATAAGCGCGACCGGAAAAGTACGGAGTTGAAAAGCGTCAGGGTTAAAATATATGCGTTTACGCATGCCGCCGTCGCAAAATGAGGGTAGGTTATGCGGCTAGCGAGGGCCTATAAGCCGCCTCGCTTTGCGAACGGTGCTCTGAGAAGCATTTAAGGCCTTAAACACTCCATGACGACTGATGCTGTAGCTCCCGCCGCGGAAACCACGGCGGCCAATGGGCGTGGCGATACCCACTCGACCGCAAGCTTCGCCGCGCTGACGCTGGGCAGCATCGGTGTCGTCTACGGCGACATCGGCACCAGCCCCCTCTATGCACTGCGCGAAGCCGTCAAGGCGGCGTCTGCCGGTGCTCCCGCCACGCCGCAAGCAGTGCTGGGTGTGGTTTCCCTGATCCTCTGGGCGCTGATCGTGGTGGTGACGCTGAAATATGTCGTCATCCTGCTCCGCGCCGATAACCATGGCGAGGGCGGGACGCTGGCGCTGATGGCGCTGGCGCAGCGTGCCGTTACCAAGGCCGCCGGCACCATTGTGCTGCTCGGGATTATATCGGGCGCCCTGTTCTACGGCGACGCGGTGATCACGCCGGCGCTGTCGGTGCTGTCGGCGATCGAAGGCATCACGCTCGTCACCTCGGCGTTCGAGCCTTACGTCGTACCGCTCACCGTGCTGATCCTGGTCATGCTGTTTGCGGTCCAGTCGCGCGGCACCGCGCGCGTCGCCGCCTTCTTCGGCCCGATCATGGCGGTCTGGTTCCTGATCATCGGATTTGCATCGTTCCCGGCGATCGCGCTGCGGCCGGAAATCCTGTTCGCGCTCAATCCGCTTTACGCGGTTTCGTTCATGCTCCATCACGGCATGATCGGCTTTGTCACGCTGGGCGCGGTATTTCTCGCCGTGACCGGCGCCGAGGCGCTCTATGCCGACCTCGGCCATTTCGGGAAAAAACCGATTCAGACCGCGTGGCTCTTCATCGTGCTGCCGTCGCTGGCGCTGAATTATCTGGGGCAGGGGGCGCTCGTGATCGACAACCCCAAGGCCGTTGAAAATCCCTTCTTCCTGATGTTCCCGGATTGGGCGCTGATCCCGATGGTGGCGCTTGCCACGGCCGCGACCGTGATCGCGAGCCAGGCGGTGATCACGGGCGCCTATTCGCTGACGCGCCAGGCGATCCAGCTCGGGCTGATGCCGCGGTTCGAGGTTCGCCATACCTCGGAAGCCCATTCCGGCCAGATCTTCATCCCGCGCATCAACCGCATGCTGCTGATTGCGGTGATGCTGCTGGTGTTGATGTTCAAGTCGTCAAGCGCGCTGGCCTCGGCCTATGGCATCTCGGTGACCGGCACCATGGTGGTCACCTGCATGATGGGTTTCGTGGTGATCTGGAAGGTCTGGAAGTGGAAGCCGTGGGCGGCCGCAGCCCTGATTGCGCCGTTCCTGCTGCTCGATCTGACCTTCCTCGCGGCGAACCTGTTGAAGGTGTTCGAGGGCGGCTGGGTGCCGCTCGCGCTTGGCGGCTGGGTGATGCTGTTGATGTACACTTGGCGGCGCGGCAGCCGGCTGTTGTTCGAGAAGTCGCGCAAGCTGGAATTCCCGCTCGCCGATCTGGTGGCGATGCTGGAGAAGCGTCCGCCGGCGCGGGTGCCCGGCACCGCGGTGTTTTTGACCAGCGATCCCGTCAGCGCGCCGACCGCGCTGATGCACAGCCTGAAGCACTACAAGGTGCTGCACGAGAAGAACGTCATCCTCACCATCGAATCCGCGCCGACGCCGCGCGTCGACGTCTCCGAGCGGGTGAAGCTGGAGCAGATCAGCCCGACCTTCACCAAGGTGACGCTGAAATTCGGCTTCATGGAATCGCCGAATGTGCCGAAGGCGCTGGCGATTGCGCGAAAACTCGGCTGGCAGTTCGACATCATGTCGACCTCGTTCTTCCTCTCGCGGCGTGCGCTGAAGCCCGCGGCGCATTCCGGCATGCCGCGCTGGCAGGACCACATGTTCATCGCGTTGTCGCGGACCGCAAACGACGCCACCGACTATTTCCAGATCCCGAGCGGACGGGTGGTCGAGGTCGGGACGCAGGTTACCATCTAGCGTTCAATTAACGCCTCTTTTTGGCGCATGATCGTTTCGGAAAACCGGTCCCCACTTTTCCGGATCATGCGCTAAACGCTTTCCAGAGCTTGATTTTTGCGCCGACTGGGGCGAGTTTGGCGCCCCTGATCAAAAGGATTACCGGGAGGACTGGGCGTGGCGGATCACAAGGTGCATGATTTGACGCCGGAGGACGTGGCGAAGGGGGTAGCGGAAGGCCACTATCTCCTGGTCGACGTCCGCGAGCCCAACGAGGTCGCCGTCGAGGCCTATCCGGCCGGCGTGGTCGTGCCGCTCTCGACCTTCGATCCCAAGGCGATCCCGGATCCCAAGGGAAAGCAGGTGGTGTTCGCCTGCCGCTCCGGAAAGCGCTCGGTGACGGCCTCGCTCGCGGCGCAGGCAGCCGGGCTGCCTTATGACAAGCACCTCGCCGGCGGCATCATCGGCTGGAAAGCGGCAGGCCTGCAGACCAAGGTCGGCGGCTGACCTGCATGCCCTCCACCAACAAGGTCTTCGCAGACCTCCCCGTCACCATCTTCGAGGCGATGTCGCAGCTTGCGCGCGACAACAACGCCATCAATCTCGGCCAGGGTTTTCCCGATGATCCCGGTCCCGAAGACATCCGCCGCGCCGCGGCCGCCGCGTCGCTGAACGGCTACAACCAATATCCCTCGATGATGGGGATTCCGGAGCTGCGGCAGGCGATCGCGGCCCATTACGGCCATTGGCATGGGCTCAAGCTCGATCCCATGACCGAAGTGATGGTGACGTCGGGCGGCACCGAAGCGCTGACCTCGGCGATCCTGGCCATGGTCGAGCCCGGCGACGAAGTGATCGTGTTCCAGCCGGTCTATGATTCCTATCTGCCGATCATCCGCCAGGCCGGCGGCATCCCAAAATTGCTGCGGCTGGAGCCGCCGCATTGGCGGCTGTCGGAGGACATGCTGCGCAGCGCGTTTACGCCCAAGACCAAGGCGGTGCTGTTCAACAATCCACTCAATCCGGCCGCGGTGGTCTATCCCCGCGAGGACCTCGAGCTTTTGGCGCGCTTCTGCCAGGAGTTCGATGCGGTCGCGATCTGCGATGAGGTCTGGGAGCACGTGGTCTTTGACGGGCGCGAGCACATTCCGCTGATCACCATTCCCGGCATGCGCGACCGCACCATCAAGGTGGGCTCGGCCGGCAAGATTTTTTCCCTGACGGGCTGGAAGATCGGCTTTGTCTGCGCCGCGCCGCCGCTTTTGCGCGTCGCCGCCAAGGTGCACCAGTTCCTGACTTTCACGACCGCGCCCAATCTGCAGGCTGCCGTTGCTTACGGCCTCGGCAAATCGGACGATTATTTCTTCGAGATGCGCCAGCAACTCGCCAAAAGCCGCGACCGGCTGACGGCGGGACTGGAAAACCTCGGCTTTCCGGTACTGCGCTCGCAGGGCACCTATTTCCTCACGGTCGATCTGTCGCCGCTCGGCCTCAACGAGACCGACGAGGCCTTCTGCAAGCGCATCGTCAATGATTACAAGGTCGCCGCCATTCCGGTGTCGGCGTTCTACGAGCAGGACGCGGTGACCTCGGTGGTACGGTTTTGTTTTGCGAAAAAAGATGCCACTCTCGACACCGCGCTGGAGCGTCTGTCGGACGCGGTGCATCGCCGGAGAAAGGTGGGCTGACGATGGGTGAGACAAGCCGATTTCGTTTCGTTGCTGCGTTCGCCGCGGCAGTGGTCCTGATCTCGGCGCCGGCGAAAGCCGAAGACCGCGTCGTCAATTTCTACAACTGGTCGAACTACATGGCGCCGGATGTCCTTGAGGCCTTCACCAGGGAGACCGGCATCAAGGTGGTCTACGACACCTTCGACGCCAACGAGACGCTGGAGACGCGGCTGATGGCCGGCAAGTCCGGCTACGACGTCGTCGTTCCCACCGCCTATTTCCTGCAGCGCCAGATCACCGCGCGCATCTTCCAGAAGCTCGACAAGTCGAAGCTGCCGAACCTCGCCAATGCCTGGCCTGTCGTGACGCAGCGTCTTGCGACCTACGACCCCGGCAATCTGTACGCCGCCAATTACATGTGGGGCACCACGGGCATCGGCTACAATGTGAAGATGGTGCAGAAGATCCTCGGGCCCGACGCCAAGATCGACAGTTGGGACATCGTCTTCAAGCCGGAGAATCTCGCCAAATTCAAAGACTGCGGCGTGCATATGCTCGACTCCGCCGACGATATTTTCCCGGCGGCGCTCGGCTATCTCGGGCTCGATCCCAACTCAACCAAGCAGGCCGATCTGGAAAAGGCGGCCGACCTCGTCAGCAAGGTTCGGCCCTATGTGCGCAAGTTTCACTCGTCGGAATATCTGAGCGCGCTTGCGACCGGCGAAATCTGCCTGGTTGTCGGCTGGTCCGGCGACGTCATGCAGGCGAGAAGCCGCGCGGCGGAAGCGAAAAGCGATGTCGAGATCGGCTACGCGATCCCGAAAGAGGGCGCGCAGATGTTCTTCGACAATCTCGCGATCCCCGCCGACGCCCAGCATGTCGCGGAAGCCTATGAGCTGATCAACTATCTCTATCGGCCGGACGTCGCCGCGAAAAATTCCGACTTCCTGTCCTATGCCAACGGCAATCTGGCGAGCCAGAAGCTGGTCGATCGAAAGATCCTCAACGACAAGAACATCTATCCGGACGACGCGACGCTCAAAAAGCTGTTCGTGATCACCGCGCGCGATCCCGCCACCCAGCGCATCATCAACCGGCTCTGGACGAAGGTGAAGACGGGAAGGTGAGGTTGTCATTCCGGGATGGTCCGAAGGACCAGACCCGGAATCTCGAGCTTCCGGGTTCGATGCTTCGCATCGCCCCGGAATGACGGCCTCGAGGATTTACCGCCATCTCCGGTGCAGCCACAGCCACTGCTCCGGATATTCCCGGATCCAGCCCTCGATCACATTCGTAATCTTTTGCGTGGTGCCCTGAATATCGATCTTGCCGTCGGCGTCGCGCACAGGCGGAATTTCCTCGGTCAGTTCGGCGCGAAAGCGATTGCCGGGCAGGCGGATCATGCGCACCCCATGTACCGGGCATTCGATCTGCCGGAGCAGCCGCGCCAGCGTCGGATTGGCTTTGGTCTTGCGTCCGAAGAAGGTGACCTCAACGCCTCTGGTCAGATATTGATCGACCAGCATGGCGACGTGCTGGCCCTTTTGCAGCGCTTCCGCGAGCCGTAACGGTGCGTCACGGCCGGCCGGGATCAACGTTCCCATATTGACCTGGCGCATCTTCTGGATGGCGCGGTCGGCGGAAGCGCTGTTGGGCCGGCGATAGAGGATCGCGGCATCAAGTCCGTGCGCTACCGCCGCAAGCGCCGGCAACTCCCAATTGGCCAGATGGCTCGCGAAGATCAGCGCCGGCTTGCCGTCCAATCGCAGATGGTGGAACAGGTAATGGGTGCGCGGCGGGATCTCGATGCGACCTTCGGGATTGGGGTTTTCCTCGTCGAAGTCCCAGATGTGATCGATGTGCGCGAATTCCGCGCCGACCCGCCCAAGATTGTTCCAGACACCGGCGAGGATTGCCTCGATCTCCTCCGGCGATTTTTCCGGAAAGGCGGCCGTGAGATTGGCGCGGCCGATCCGCTGTTCGCGCAGCGCGGGCCCGATCAGGCGGACGATGCGACTGAACAGGCTGGCGGTCTTGTCGGGATCGAAATAGCGGGTGGTGCGCAGCATCGCGACGGTCAGCGCGCCGACCGCCGCCTCGCCGAGCGGCTTGGCCGCGTCGCGAATCCGCTTCTTGGTAAACGTCAACACTGGGTGCATCGATGAAACGCGCAAACCGGCTCAAGCCGGTTCGCGCGTCAGGATCAGCGAAGCGTTCTGGCCGCCGAAGCCGAACGAGTTGGACATCACGGCGGTGACGCGGGCATCGCGCGCCTTGTTGCCGACGACGTCAAAGTGGATGGTCGGATCCGGAATTTCATAGTTGATGGTCGGCGGAATGCGCTGGTGCTCCAGCGTCAGCAGCGAGAAGATCGCTTCCACTGCGCCAGCAGCCGAGATGGTGTGACCGACCATCGACTTGTTGGAAGTGACCGGAATCTTCTGCGCCAGTTCGCCGAACACGGCCGAAGTCGTCTGATACTCCATCTTGTCGTTTTCCGGCGTCGCGGTGCCGTGGGCATTGATGTGATCGATCTGCCCGGGCTCCATGCCGGCGTCGGCAAGCGTTTTCTTCATGCAGCCGATGATCGGCTTGCCGTCCGGGCTCGAGCGGGTGCGATGGAAGGAGTCGGTCAGCTCACCGCAGCCGGCGATCACGCCGAGGATCGGTGCGCCGCGCGCCATGGCGGCTTCATAGCTCTCCAGCACCAGCGCGCCGGCGCCTTCCGCCATCACAAAGCCGTCGCGGTTCTTGGAGAACGGCTTCGAGGCCGCCTGCGGCGGGATGTTCTGGGTCGACAGCGCCGACAACAGCGAGAAGCGCACCAGGCCTTCCGGATTGACGGAAGCCTCGGTTCCCGCGCACAGCGCGGCGTCGGTCTCGCCGCGGCGGATGGCTTCGACGCCGAGCTGGATCGCGGTCGCGCCGGAGGCGCAGGCCGTCGACAGCGAGATCGGCGATCCCTTGGTGCCGAAAGTCTCCGCCAGGAAATCCGCGACCGAGCCCATCTGGAAGCGATGGTGATAGGGTTCAAACTTGCCGCCGCCGCAGATGCTCAGCAAATCGTCATAGCTGAAGTCGGTGGTGCCGACGGTCTTGCCGAGTTCCTCGCGCTGCGGCCACTCGATCTCGACCGGGGGCACCGCAAGGAAGAGGGGGCCGGGAAAATCGCCCTTGGCTCCGATGCCGGCCTGCGCAATGGCTTCCTCGACGGCGAGCTCGGCCAGGCGCTCGGAGAGACCCACGGACGAAAACGGCTCGACCGGGATGAAGTCGATGGTGCCGGCCATCGTGGTCTTGAGACCTTCGATCGGAAAGCGGCTCAGTGTGCGGATGCCGGATTCGCCGGCCGTGAGCTTGGCCCAATTGTCGGTTTTGCCGGCGCCGAGAGATGTGATCACTCCCATCCCGGTGACGACCACGATCGGCCTGCCGAACTTGTCGCGTGGTGCTGTCATGTTGTCCCCACCTCTCACAGCGCCTGGCATGATCGCTCTCGCCCCCGAGATCATGCCTTGATTAAGTGACGGCCTCGACCAGGGCCATGCCTTCGCCCCGCCAGTGTCCGGTCGCAGTTACCACAATCTGGGTCGGCGGCCCGGACATTTCAATCTCCACGCCGGAGGAATCGCCGGGCGGAAACAGCGCGCTGCGCGAGATGGACAGCGCGGCAAGCGCCAGTCCCAGCGCAAACTGGGTGTCCAGGTTGTGACCGAAGGGGGTACCCGTCGCACGCACGGCGAAGTCGGGATGTTCGCTCAG
Source organism: uncultured Alphaproteobacteria bacterium (assembly GCA_963802585.1). GTDB lineage: Bacteria > Pseudomonadota > Alphaproteobacteria > Rhizobiales > Xanthobacteraceae > Bradyrhizobium. The sequence goes on from CAWDJS010000011.1 coordinate 159,620, forward strand.
GAAGACACGCTCTTCCGACGTAGCCGGTTCGGCCCCGGTCGCGCCGGAGAGGATGGCGCCCCCGCCATGGAGCTCGCCGAGCGCAGACCATAATTTCCGCAGCGAAGCGGTGATCTCGCCGCTCTCGCGGCGATGGCTGCGGTCGGACACCACGCGGGTCAAGCGCGCGAACGGCTTGGCGCCGCGCGCGACGGCGTGCGCCTTGGACTCGATGACCAGGAATGCCCCCGTGGAGCCGAGCGCGAAACCGCCGCGCTTCTGCCGCGCCCAGACCGGCGCGAATTTGTCCTTCAGATTGTAATCGCCGAACTCGTTGAGCACGAGCAGGTCCTTGCGCTCGCCATTATACGAGCCGCCGATCAGCGCGATGTCGCTTTGGCCGGCGGCAATGCGCGCCAGCGCGATCCGCGCCGCGTCGACGCCGGCCGCTTCCTCGCCCATGAAGGTGCGGGAGGTGCCGCAGACGCCGTGCACGATGGCGATGTTGCCGGCGAGCAGGTTGGAAAGCTGCGCCAGGAACAGCGTCGGGCGCAAATCGCTCATCAGGCGTTCGTTCAGGAAGCCCGGAGGCGCATTGCCCTTGGCCTTCGCGTTCAGGATGGTGGTGTCGACGCGGATATCGCGCTCGCCGCCGCCGGCGGCGATCACCATGTCCATCCGTCCCAGGATTTCCTTGTCGCCCTTGACCCCTGCCGATTCCAGCGCGAGGCCCGCGGCATAGGTGCCGATGCGCTGCCACGCCTCCATCTGGCGCTGGTCACCCTTTTTCGGGATCTGGGTGTCGAGATTGACCTGTGTCCAGGGATGCACGATGTAGGGCGCGAAATTCTTCTCGTCGACATTGATGCGCCCGGCACCGAGCGCTTCCCAGTTCGCGTCCAGGCCTTCGCCGAGCGACGTGGCGAGGCCAATACCGGTGATCCAGACTTCCGCCGGTTCCGACCTCAGGGCGGGCGTGTCGGTCATGGCTGTAACGCTTGCTGCGGGAAACCGATGCGCTTGGCCACGGCATCCATGTGCCCGCGCAGATCAGGATTGGGGAAGGGCACGTGGCTGAAGGTCAGCGTCGAGTTGGAGCGGAGCTTGCCGCCGACCTTGATCCTGGCCTCGGTGATGGCATAGCCCGAGCCTTCGTGAACGAGGCTCGCGTCGATCGTCAGTATCTCGCCGGGCGAGACGAAGCCGCGCATCTTGGCTTCCTTGACCGCGGCCAGGAACGGCATGCGCTCGAACTTCATCAGCGCCACCAGCAGCCAGCCCGAGGTCTGCGCCATCGATTCGATCAGGAGCACGCCGGGCATGATCGGATAGCCGGGGAAATGGCCCTCGAAGATGGTGCTCTGCTCAGGGACGTGGGACTCGACCGTGATCGTCTTCTCGACCGTGTTGAGGTCGAGAATACGGTCAATCATCTGGAAATATTCGAGGTGCATGACGCGCGCGCTGCGCCCCTTAGGCGCTGGCGCCCTTGGCGGCGACCAGTTCGTCGATGCGAGCGCAGAGGTTCTTCAGCACGAAATACTGTTCGGTGGTAGCCTTGCCGTCGTTGACTTCCTGGGTCCACTTTTCCAGCGGCAATTTGATCCCGAAGGCCTTGTCGATGGCAAAGGCGATGTCGAGGAAGTCGAGACTGTCGATGCCGAGATCATCGATCGCATGGCTGTCCGGCGTGATCGTGTCGCGCGGAATGTCGCAGGTTTCAGCGATGATCGTGGCGACCTGATCGAATGTGGATGACATCACTAAGCCTTTGATATTATTGGAGATAAATCCGGATTGATGAGGCGCGCGGGCTGTCCCAGTCCCGGACACCCTGTTTCCGCCGCCCGTGGGTTGAGTGCCCGTATATCGGAGCGCCGCCGTTAGTTCAATGGAGGCGGATAGGGCGGTTCGGGCCGAAATTGAGGCAGCTGCTCGGGGCCCCTCGGGGACTTGCTTTACTGGGTGGAAATCCGGACGCAGTCGTGCCGGCCCATCAGTACGCAGTCCTGGGTCTTGCGCAGGTCGGCGATGCTCATGGCGAGCCAGATGCCTACCGCGGTGAGCGCGACCGTGAAGGCGAAGGCGGCGATGTTGGCGAGCATGCGGTGGCGGAAATCGTCCGGCTCCTCCCGCGGCTTCTCGTAGCGCGACAGGTCGAGGCGCGACAGCTCGGCCGGCTCGGGCGCCGAATCATGATGCAGCTGTTTGACGATGGCGCTGCCCCGGAAGGCCGGAGTTTGCAGCGCGTTGCGCGGCCGGAATTGCAGCACGCGGTGCTCTTCCTCCGCTGCGATGGGCCGCTGGTTCTTCACTGCTTTGGCTTCCGAAACCTGTAGCTGTAATTGACGAAATGTAGCACGGACGCAGCAACGCACACAGGAAATGTTGGCACGTCAGCAATGCACACAAGGGTTAACCTTCGAAAGTGTCATGGAACCTGCCGTAATCGATCCTGACGCGCCCGTCGACCGACGGCTGGACGACGTCGACGTAGCGCTGGCCAAACATAATGTCCGGACAGTCGTATGTCTTTCGAGCATGCACGGTTTGCGCCGCAACGACGTCATAGCCGGTGACCACCACGATGAGCGAAATGTCCGACGCCTGCAGGTCTTCGGCCGTCAGCCCCAAGAGCGGACTTTGCTCGTCGATCACATGGTACAGCGTCCAGCTCAACGCGAAGGCCGGGCTTTCGTTCTTCAGCAACGGCAGCTCGTCGAAACGGCGCGTCGGATGGCCTTCGGCCGTGACGAGGTTCTTGAGGATCCAGAGCTTTGCGGTGGCATTGCTGATGACGTTGTGGCGCTCATTGGCGAAGCGGACCATCAGCGTCGGCGCGCCTTCATGGTTGGAGATGACGGCGCTGTTGGCGAACAGCACCCGCGAGCTCGGCCGGGAAAACCGGGCGAAGATCAGCCCGGTCATCAGCGACATCGAGAAGATGCCGGTGAAGAGCTCGACCGCGGCGATGAAGTGGCCGTAATGGGTCTGCGGATGCATGTCGCCGTAACCCGCGGTCGAGAGCGTCTCGATGCTGAAATAGAGGTAGTCGATATAGGCCTTGTGGGGCACGTTGGAGATCGGGTCGTCGCCGATCCAGTAGAGCACCGCGAAGGCGGCGTTGAAGGCGATGAAGACCAAGACCGCACCGGCAATGAAGGACGGCCAGGACGCGGTCATGCAGCGATGGCTGATGTCGCCCCAGAAGCTGAGCTGCAACCCTTCCGTGATGACCTCGCGGCTGCCGAGGCGGACCACCCGCGGCTTTGGTGTCCGGTCGCTTGGGCTCCGCAGCATTTGTCTCAATTCCCTTTCAGCGTGCGCAAAGGCATTTGATCGCCCGCGCCGCCGTGCCATAATTGAATGATTTCAGAGAATTATTTGGCAGCCAACTACGGGAGATGCAAGCGATGTCCGGTACCCGCGAGCCCCTCGTCCACCCGATCCCGATCCTCGACCTGCGGCCCACCCAGATGACCGTCGGCATGCGCGAGGTCAAGGAGAAGCGCAAACGCTTCAAGGAGCAGGACGACGAAAAGCTGAGTAAGACGCTCGGCAAGCACATGATCCCGGTCGTGGTCGGCCCCGACAAGCGCTACTATGTCGTCGATCATCATCATATGGCGCGAGCGCTTCACGAAGAAGGCATCAAGGACATCCTGGTCACCGTGATCGGCGACTTGAGGATGGTCGGACAGGACGCGTTCTGGGGCGTGATGGACAACAAGCGCTGGGTCTACCCCTACGACGCCAAGGGCGAGCGCCGGCATTTCAAGGATCTGCCGAAGTCGATCAAGGATCTCAAGGACGACCCGTATCGGAGCCTCGCCGGGGAATTGCGCCGCGCCGGCGGCTTTGCCAAGGACACGACGCCGTTCAGCGAATTTCTCTGGGCCGACTACCTGCGCCGGCATGTCCAACGCAAGACGGTCGAGGACCATTTCTCCAAGGCGCTGGAAAAGGCCCTGGCGGCGGCCAAGAGCCACGACGCGACCTATCTGCCCGGCTGGTGCGGCCCGGCGGACGACGAATAGGACTTAGTCCAGGCGTTACTTCGGCACCCGCCCCATCAGGTAGAACTCGTCATTGGCGCGCATGCCCGTGACATTGGCCAGGCGGTTCGACAGCGCGAAGAACGCCGCGATGGCGGTGATGTCCCAGATGTCGTCATCGCTGAAACCAAGGGCGGCGGCCGCGGCGAAATCGGCGTCGGAGACTTCCTCCGCCGCGCGGCTCACCTTCATCGCGAAGTCGAGCATGGCGCGCTGGCGCGGCGTGATATCGGCCTTGCGGTAATTCACGGCGATCTGATCCGCGATCAGCGGGTTCTTGGCGCGGATGCGCAGGATCGCGCCATGCGCGATCACGCAATACTGGCACTGGTTGGCGGCCGAGGTCGCGACCACGATCATCTCGCGCTCGGCCTTGGTCAGTCCGCCTTCCTTGTCCATCAGCGCGTCGTGATAAGCAAAGAACGCGCGGAACTCGTCAGGCCGTCGCGCCAGGGTCAGGAACACGTTCGGCACGAAGCCGGATTTTTCCTGCACGGCCAGCAGCCGCATGCGGATGTCCTCCGGCAGCGTATCGATGGCGGGCGCGGCGAAACGTTTGGCGGAGGGCTGGGTCATCTTCATCCAATGGGTTTCCGGCATATCGATGATTGGCCCGGGACCTTAATGGATGCGCGATATCAGCGCAAAGCGCGTCCAGTCTCGACGGTCAATCGCCGACCGGCCGGCAGCGCTTGCCGTGGTTCAGCGGTAATGTTGACCGATCACCTCCGCGACACAGGCGGGGCGCTTGCCACCCTCGATCTCGATGGTGACTTTGTAGGTGACGCGCAGCGCATTGGGCGGCACGTCCTCCGCCGCCGTCACCTCAACGCGGCCACGTAACCGCGAGCCGGCAGGGACCGGAGTGAGGTAGCGAACTCTGTTGGCGCCGTAGTTCAGCGTGTTTTTCACGACTTTCAGCCCGATGACCTCCCGAATGAGCGTCGGGATCAGCGAGAGCGAGAGCAGTCCATGCGCGATCGTTCTCCCACCGGGCGATTCGCGTGCGGCGCGTTCCACGTCGATGTGGATCCATTGCTCGTCGCCGGTCGCTTCGGCGAATTTGTCGATGCGGTCCTGGGTGATTTCCATCCAGTCGCTGACGCCGACCTCGGTGCCGACAGCGCCCTTGAGGTCGTTAAAGTCGTTGAACACGCGCATCGCGCTGCTCCCATTGTCCGACTCGCATACGAGCCAAGGGTCGCCATTTCCGGCGCCTTGGCAGGGATGACGAGCTCGGCCTCGGTCCTGGCAACGACGTCCGCGACGCTGACGCCGGGCGCAGTTTCGATCAGGGTGGACCACTGTTATCGGACGGCTTTCGGGACTCCACGTTTTGACATGGATCAAGTGTTTCGGTCGCCTGATTTGATGCTCGCGATACGCTTCCCGCGCGATTTGCAGGGAGGCGGGCGATCGGCGGTCTCGCGCCGGGACCGAGGTCGGCCCTAGCGCAGCGGCTTTTTCAAAAGCGAGAAGCGGTCGGGATCGAGCCCCTGCGAGGGCTGCAGCATCGGCGCTTCGACCGGGGAAAGCACCCGCGGCGCCGGCCGCTCGTTGAACACGGGGTCGTTGGGCGTGTGCGCATCGCGCTGCGAGGTCGCGCCGCGCCAGCGCTCCAGCACGGCACTGACGAACTGCATGTCATGGCCGGCCGCCACCGTCGGCATCGTCTTGATCGCGGCGTCGCTGCGCGGCAATTGATGCGGCGGCACTTCCTTGAAGCGCAGCCGCGTCGGCAGCGCCACGCCTTCGCCAAAGGCCAGCACCTCGCGGGTGCCGAGCGAGGGCACGAAGGAGAGCAGGTTCGCGGCGGCGTCGGAGACTGCCGAGCGCAGCAGCGCCTGGTCGCGGTCGTTGGCAAGACGCATCGAGAACAGCGTGTTGCACTGGGAGATGATGGTGGCATCGAGCTCGGCCGGGCGCTGGGTCACGAGCCCAAGATAGACGCCGTATTTGCGGCCCTCCTTGGCGATGCGCGAAATGGCCTTGCGGGTCGGCCCGAAGCCGATATTGCGGTCGGCTGAGGCGTAGCGGTGGGCTTCCTCGCAGACGAACAGCAAGGGCGAGACGCCGTCGCTCCACAGGCCGAAGTCGAACGCCATGCGGCACAGCACGGAGACAACGGAATCGATGACTTCGGCGGGGAAGCCGGCGAGCTGCATCACCGTCATCGGCCGGCCATTGGCAGGCAGGCGGAAGAGGTGGCTGATCACTTCGGCCATGGTGTCGCCGCCGACATTGGCGTTGTCGAACATGAAGGTGTAGCGCGGATCGTTGCGCACGGTTTCGATGCGCGAGATCAGCTTGTGGTAAACGATACGCGACGAGCGGTTCTCCAGCTTGCCCATGCGCTCGTCGATCAGCGAGATCAGGTCGACCAGGCGGTAGGGCACCGGGGTGTCCACGGTGTAGCCGATCTGCTTGGGGTCGATGCGCTTCAAGCCGATACGGTCGGCGTTCTGGTACTGGGTGTAGATGCCCTTCGCCATCGGAATGACTTCGGCGAGGACGTCGAGTTCGTCCGGCACGCCCGGGCGGCCCGCGAACAGGACGTCGACGATTTCCTCGAAATTGAACAACCAGAACGGCAGTTTCAGGTTGCGCGGGTTGAGCACCTGCGCCCGCTCGCCGAAGCAGCGGCCATATTCGTTGTGGACGTCGAGCAGGAAGATGCGCAGGTTCGGCCGCGACTTCAGGATCTCGTTGAGCAGCAGCGAGACGCCGGTCGACTTGCCGACGCCGGTCGAGCCCAGCACCGCGAAATGCTTGGAGAGCATCTCCTCGACATCGACATAGGCGATGACGGAAGGGTCCTGCTGCAGGGTCCCGACATTGATCTGGTCGGAGCCGGAGGGCGCATAGACCGTGCGCAGTTCCTGATTGGTGATCAGCTCGACGGTGTCGCCGATGGTCGGATAATGGGTGACACCGCGCTGGAATTTTGGCCGGTCGCCGCCAAGGATTTCGCCGAGCAGATCGACGCCGGCGCTCGCGATATAGTCGGCCGTAGCAGGCACGTTTTCCGCGGTGGCGTCGGTGATCATGGCAATGATGGTGGAGGTGGCGCAGCGGATGCTGACGAAGCGGCCGACAGTGCCCCGGACCTCCGAGACCGGCATCTGGTTTTGGGCCAAAACCCCGACCCGAGCCAACGAGCCGCGTACCGAAATCACACGTCCAAAGGATGTCACGGGCTAAACCTGGCGAGTCATGAGCTGGAACCGGCAATCACTATGGGAGGCGTCCTTGCACAAACGGTTAAGCCGGCAGAGCCGCCAGTCCGTTAAATCTGTCGTATTTTGGCGGAGTTGCCATAACGGGCCGGGCTGGAATCGTTAAGAGCACTTGGGAAACCGGGGTTTTTTCAGCTTCCAGCGGCCACTTGGGCTTAACGGCTGGTTTACCAACGCCGAAGGTGTGTGCTCGCGCGCGGCTTGTCGCAGGCGCCTGCGGTCAAGTGACGGCGGTCTACACGCGGGCAAAACCGTGATACTCGCGTGACGGGATGGGGAGACGCGCCACGGCATGGACCGGACCGAAATATTGATCGTCGGCGGCGGTATCGCCGGCATCACCACCGCGCTCGACCTGCTCGACGGCGGCCGGTCCGTGCTGCTCCTCGACCGCGACGAGGAAGGCGTGTTCGGCGGGCTGGCGCGCGAAAGCTTTGGCGGCATGTTCTTTGTCGATTCGCCGGAGCAGCGCCGCCAGGGCATCCGCGATTCCGCCGATCTGGCGTTGCGCGACTGGTGCAGTTTTGCCGAATTCGCTCCCGAGGACCGCTGGCCGCGGGCGTGGGCCGAGACTTACGTGTCGCGCTGCACTGCGGACGTCTATCCCTGGGTGCGCCGCCACGGCGTCAGCTTCCTGCCCGTGGTCAACTGGGTCGAACGCGGCGAATTCGTTCCCGGCAATTCGGTGCCGCGGTTTCATGTGAGCTGGGGCACCGGCAAGGGGCTCGCGGAGGCGCTGATCGCTGCCTTGCGCGGCCATCGCAATGCCGCGCGGCTGACCTTGCGCTTCAATCAGCGCGTCGAGCGGCTCACGTTGGGGGGCGGCAGGGTCGATGGCGCCGCCGGCGTCGACGAGAAGACCGGCGCGCCGTTCGAGGTGAAAGCGGAGCAGGTGGTGGTAGCCGCTGGCGGCATCAATGGCGGCGATCTCAGCCGAGTGCGCGCAAACTGGCATCGCGACTGGGGCAGGCCGCCGGAGACCCTGCTCTCGGGCTCGCACCGTTTTGCCGACGGCAAACTCCACGACGCTGCTGTTGCTGCTGGCGGTGTTCTGACGCATCTCGACAACATGTGGAATTATGCCGCCGGCGTGCATCATCCCAAACCGCGCAAGCCGATGCACGGCCTGTCGCTGGTGCCGCCGCGTTCGGCGCTGTGGCTGAACTGGCGGGGGGAGCGGATCGGACCGCAGCCGCTGGTGTCGGGTTTCGACACGCGGCGGCTGGTCACGGACATCTGCAGTCAGGAAAGGCAATATTCCTGGCAGCTCATGAACCGGCGCATCGCACTGAAGGAGCTGGCGATCTCGGGCGCCGAGCACAATCCCTCGATCCGCGACAGGAACAAGCTCGGCTTCCTGCGCGACATCATCTTCGGCAATCGCTGGCTGGTGAACGAGATGCTCGGCAATTGCCGGGATTTCGTCAGCGCCGGCTCGCTGCCGGAGCTGGTCGAGAAAATGAACGCCCTGCAGGGCGATAATGCGGTCGAACTTGGGCTGGTGCAGGACGCGGTCGATCGTTACGACGCCACCATCGCCCGCGGCGAGACGCTGATGAATGACGAGCAGCTGCGCCGCATTGCGGCGCTGCGAAAATACCGCGGCGACCGCATCCGGCTCTGCGAATTCCAGGCGATCAACGACGCAAAGGCGTTGCCGCTGATCGCGGTTCGTGAATTCATCATCAGCCGCAAGAGCCTTGGCGGCATCCAGACCGATCTGCAGAGCAGGGTGCTGGATGTATCCGGCCAGCCGATCCCGGGGCTATATGCGGTCGGCGAGGCCGCGGGCTTCGGCGGTGGCGGCGTGCACGGGTTGCGCGCGCTGGAAGGGACGTTTCTCGGCGGCTGCATTCTCTCGGGACGCATCGCCGCCGCTTCGATCGACGGAAGAATTTTGGGGAGTGAGCCACCATGAAGAGAACGGGAGCCTGGCTCACGGTTTATGCGCTGGAGCAGATCGGCGCGCGCTTCACCTTCGGGATTCCCGGCGTGCACACGACCGAATTGTACGATGCGCTGAACAACTCCAACCGCATCACGCAAGTGCTGGTCACGCATGAGGGCGGGGCGTCGTTCATGGCCGACGCGGTCGGCCGGCTCTCGGATTCCATCGGCGTGCTCACGGTGGTGCCGGCCGCGGGGCTGACGCATGCGGCGAGCGGCATCGGCGAGGCTTTCCTCGACGGCGTGCCGATGCTGGTGCTCTCGGGCGGGCCGCGCAGCGACACCGGCCATCGCTATCAGCTGCACCAGATGGACACCCACAAATTCATGAGCGGGCTGACCAAGGCGACGTTCCGGGTCGACCGCCATGACCAGGTCGTCCCGACGCTGTTCGAGGCCTACAGGATCGCGACCTCGGGCGAGCCTGGCCCGGTGTTCGTCGAGTTGCCGGTCAATATCCTGCTGCTGACGGATGAGGCCGGCGAGTTGCCGCAGTTTCAACCGCGGCAGCCGCCGCGCGTCGAGGCCGCGGCCGAGATCGCGCGCGCCATCGACTTGCTGCGCGACGCCAAACATCCGTGCATCTTTGCGGGCTGGGGCACGCGCGATGCGTCGGCCGAGCTCCTCCGTCTGGCCGAATGGCTGGATGCGCCGGTCGCCACCACCCTGCAGGGGCTGTCGGTTTTTCCGGCCAACCATCCGCTGCATACAGGCTTTGGCTTTGGTGCTTCCGCCGTCCCGGCGGCGCAGAACGCGTTCAGGGATTGCGACTGCATGGTCGCGATCGGCACGCGGTTTTCCGAGATCGCGACCGGCAGCTATGGCGCCGACGTCCCGGCCAATCTCGTTCACATCGACATCAATCCGGAGGTCTTCAATGCCAATCATCCGGCCAAGGTCGCCATAACAGGCGATGCCGGCGCGGTATTGAAGCAATTGCAGAACGAGCTTGAAGCGAAGCTGCCGCGACGAAACGCAAGCAGCGCGCTGCGCGAGCAGATCAGGAAGGACAAGGCCGCCTATCGCGAGAGCTGGTACCGCAACGACGCCAAGGACATCGTCAATCCCGTGCGCTTCTTCGATGCCCTGCGGCGGCAAATGCCGGACAACGGCATCATCGCCATCGACGACGGCAACCACACCTTCCTCACCGCCGAGCTGATGCCGATCTTTGCCCCCAAAAGCGTCATCCTGCCGACAGACTTCAACTGCATGGGCTATGCCGTGCCGGCCGCGATCGGCGCCAAGCTCGCACTCCCCGACCGCACCGTGCAGGCGATCGTCGGCGACGGCGCCTTCATGATGACCTGCATGGAGATATTGACGGCGGCGACCAACAATCTCGGCGTGGTCTACTACATCTTCAACGACGGCGAGCTGGCGCAGATCGGACAGGCGCAGGCCATTCCATACGGCCGCAAGCCCTGCACCCAGATCGGCAAGCTCAACATCGAGGGCGTCGCGATCGCCACCGGCGCGGCCTATTTGCCGATGAACGACAACGAGTCGATATCGGGCGTGATCGGCAAGGCCAACGAGATCGCCGCCGGAGGCCGGCCCGTGATCGTCGGCGTGCGCATCGACTATTCCAAGAAGACCGCGTTCACGCTCGGCGCCGTGAAGACCAATTTCGGCCGCTTCCCGCTAAATGAAAAGCTGCGCTTTCTCACCCGCGCGGCCGTACGCCACGTGGTGGGATAGCTTTCGCATTGCGGGGATGTGAACGGCCGGGTTGACACCGCCCCGGCCAACGTTACCCTCCCGCCCAATACAACAAGAACCGGGCAGGGTGGAACGCCGTGAAACGCGTCATCGCGTCTTGAGCGGGTCCGCGCGGGCATCCGCGCTCGCACCCTTCAGCATTCGCAACTATCGCTTCCAATGGCCTGCCGATTTGCTCACCTCCTGGGCGTTCGAGGTGGAGACGCTGGTGCTCGGCTGGTTCATCATGGTCGAGACCGGCTCGGTGCTGCTGTTGACCGTGCTTGCATCGCTGAATTATGCGGGCACGCTGATCGCGCCGGTCTTCGGCATGATCGGAGACCGCATGGGGCATCGGGATCTCCTGGTCGCGATGCGCTTCGCCTATACGGCGCTCTCCGCGAGCATCATGACGCTGGCGCTGAGCGGACATCTGGCCCCGCTCAATGTCATGATCATCGTCGCCATCATGGGCCTGATCCGTCCCTCGGACCTCGGCGTGCGCGGCGCGCTGCTCGCCGACATCATGCCGCCCGAGCGACTGGTCGGTGCGATCAGCCTGTCGCGCACGACGATGGACAGCGCGCGCATCGCCGGCGCCTTGAGCGGCACCGGATTGTTCGCGGTGCTTGGCATCGGCTATGCCTATGTGGCGATTGTCTGCCTTTATCTTACGTCCGCCGTCCTGATGCTGTGCATGGCCCGGCCGACGAAGCCTCATGGCGCGGCGGGTCACGCGACGAATGATTTGTTTGTATCGTCCGTGTTGCGCGACCTGAAGGAGGGCCTTGTCTATGCCTGGAGTGGTCCCGGAATGCGCGCGGTGCTCTGCGTCGCCTTTCTGGCCAATCTCACCGCCTTTCCCTTCACCAACGGATTGCTGCCGTACGTCGCGCGCGAAATCTTTCAGACCAACCAGGCCGGTCTCGGCTATCTCTCGGCGAGCTTTGCGGCCGGCTCGCTCATCGGCTCGATCACGCTCAGCCTGGCTGGCGGCGTGCGCGTCGCCCGCCTTTTGATCGGTGCAACGCTGGCCTGGTATACGATGCTGCTGGTGTTCGTGGAGATCAGGACGATGCCGGTAGGGATGGCCTGCCTGGTGCTGGCCGGCATCGCGCAGAGCCTCTCGATGATCTCGGCCGCCGTGATCCTGATGCGCACCGCGAGCGCACGCCTGCGCGGCCGCGTGATGGGCGTGCGCATGATGGTGATCTACGGCCTGCCGCTCGGGCTGCTCGCCGCCGGCAGCCTGATCGATCTGATCGGCTATACCGCGACCGGTACGCTCTATGCGGCATCCGGATTGATGGCCATGGCGGCGATCGCCCTGCACTGGCGCGAGGAGCTGTGGCCGGTGCACGCACCGGCGAATGCGCGGTAGGCTTGCGCGCAAGGGACACTCCTTCTGACATATAAATCGGTCAAGTTGGGCATTTACCGCGTGCCGTGCGCTAAGTCGTCGCGCTCGCGCTGGTTGATTAGCGCCGATCGATGCATTAGGCTCGTGAGATTGAGCGATTTGATTTTAGTATTTTGCATTACTGGTGGTGATTGCGATGCAGCGCATACTGGTCAAGGCTGCGCCTGGTCTTTCCGAGACGAAGCTGACATTCGGGGCGGCAGCTGTCTCCTTCGAGGTTGAGCCGCTGTTCAAGAGCATCGGTTCGCAGTCCGCGCTCAGCGCCGCCGCCGATGACGTCTGGTATGTCCTGAAGCCAAAAGACGCGGTCGACGACCAGAAGAATCCCTGGGATGTCTGCCATCAGTTGATGAAGGACGGTTTTGGCGTTGCGGGAGCAACTGCGCCGAAATTTGCCGAGCCGGACATCGAGCAGAAATGGATCACCGGCAGTCCTTCCGAAGCCGGTCAATCGCTGGTGCAATCCTGTGCCGACCACGATCCGCAAAATCCCGCTTTCCCGGTCAACGGCGACAATTACTGGTTCCGCGACGCCGCGCATTCGCAATTCGACACCGCACTGGCCGCAATTGGCGGGCCGGACGTCGCATCGAAAGTCCGCATCGCCCATTTCGACACCGGCTATGATCCAAATCACCGTTCGTTGCCGAAACACCTGCGGCGGGATATCGCGCGCAATTTCGTCGATGACGACAATCCCAATGACGCCAGTGACCAGACCAGCGGACTATTGACCAATCTCGGTCATGGCACCGGCACGCTCAGCATCCTGGCCGGAACGGCCATTGCTCCGGCAACGGCCCTGGGCGGGGCGCCGTTTGCCGAAGTGGTCCCGGTCCGCGTCGCCAACCGCGTCGTGCTCTTCAGCAACAGCGCGATCGCCAAGGCGTTCGACTACGTGCACGGGCTCAATGCGGCCGGTACCCGCGTCGACATCATCACCATGAGCATGGGCGGGCTTGCCTCGCAGGCCTGGGCGGATGCGGTGAACGCGCTGTACGAGCAGGGCGTTTTCATCGTCACCGCGGCCGGCAACAATTTCGGCAATCTGCCGACCCACAACGTCGTCTATCCTGCGCGCTTCAACCGCGTGGTGGCCGCCTGCGGCGTGATGGCGAACGGCAAGCCCTATGCCGATCTCGCGCTGAACCAGATGGCCGGCAATTACGGGCCGATCGGCAAGATGTCGACGGCGATTGCGGCGCCGACGCCGAACGTGCCATGGGCGCGCCTGGGCTGCCCCGACATGGTCGACTATGACGGCGCCGGGACCTCGGCGGCGACGCCGCAGGTTGCGGCCGCAGCCGCAATCTGGCTGCAGAAGAACCGCGCGGCCGTCGACGCCTATCCGGAAGGGTGGATGCGCATCGAGGCGATCCGCAAGGCGCTGTTCGAGAGTGCGCTGCTCGACCATCCCACGGCAACGCCGGATCTGCAGCTCGGGCGCGGAAAATTGCGCGCCAATGAAGCGCTGACGCATATGCCGGCGGTGGCGTCCGCGCTGCGCAAAGCTGCGGTCGACACGGTATCCTTGCCCATCCTGCAGGTTCTGAGTGGCCTCGGCATCACCGGGGACGACCCGAGGCAACGCATGCTGCAACTGGAGGCGCTGCAGCTTTCGCAAAACACCGATATTGAAAACGTCATGCCGCTCGACCTGCTCGAGGCGCCGAAGGCCGATCAGTTGCGTCTGGTGTACGCGCTCGCCGCACACCCGCGCGCATCGGATGCGCTCCGGGATGCGCTGAACAACGCGGCCGCGAATGTGCCCCTCGGCCCGCCGCAGGCTCCGACATCGCCGGTGCCCTTCGGCAATGCGGTGCTCAACTATCAGCTGGAGCACGCCAAGAATCGAAGTCCGCCGAAGCCTTCCGTCCGGCCGCTGCGCGTCTACGCCTATGATCCGGCGCTCGGCGCCAAGCTCGAGACCATCAGCATCAACGAGGCGACGCTGGAGGTCAAATGGGAGGACGACCTGCAGCCGGGGCCGATCGGCGAATATATCGAGGTGATCGACGTCGATCCGGCAAGCAGCTGCTGCTACGCGCCGGTCGACCTCAACCATCCCTACATCCTGACGCGGTCGGGATTGATTCCCTCGGAGGCGAGCCCGCAGTTCCATCAGCAGATGGTCTATGCGGTTTCGATGAAGACCATCGAACATTTCGAGAAGGCGCTTGGCCGCGTCGCGCTGTGGGCGCCCCGCGAGATCGAGATCCCGGCGGACACGAAGCCCGGGCCGCCCCCGGCGGCGCAGCCTCCGAAAGCACCGAACGCAAGCGCCGAGCCGAAGAAGGTGTTCGAATATGTGCAGCGGCTACGCATCTATCCCCATGCCCTGCGCGCCAAGAACGCCTATTACAGTCCGGAACACAAGGCGTTGCTGCTGGGCTATTTCAAGGCTACCGACTCCGCGGCCGAGGGATTGATACAGGGCAGCGTCATCTTCACGGCGGTATCGCATGACGTGATCGCCCATGAGACGACGCATGCCCTGCTCGACGGCGTGCACCGTCGCTTCCGCGAAGCAACCAATCCGGACGTATTTGCCTTTCACGAGGCGTTCGCCGACATCGTCGCGCTGTTCCAGCACTTCACGCTTCCGGAAGCGCTGCGGCAGCAGATATCGGCCACCCGCGGCAATCTCGAGGAGCAGAATCTGCTGGGGCAGCTCGCCGTCCAGTTCGGCGAGGCGACCAACCGCTACGGTGCGCTGCGCGACTATATCGGCCAGATGGTGAAGAAGGATGGCAGCGACGAGCCGGCGAAATGGGTGCGCGCCATGCCGAAGCAAAGCGACTATGATGACGCCGGGAAAACCGGCGATCCTCACCAGGTCGGTGCGGTGCTGGTCGCCGCGGTATTCGACGCGTTCCTGCAAATCTACAAGCGCAGGACGGAAGACCTGCGCCGGATCGCCACCGGCGGCACCGGCGTGCTGCCGGATGGCGCAATTTCCACCGATTTGATCAACCGGCTGGCGAATGAAGCAAGCAAGGTGGCGGGCCAGATGCTCAACATCTGCATCCGCGCGCTCGACTATTGTCCGCCGGTCGACATCATGTTCGGCGAATATCTGCGGGCGCTGATCTCGGCCGACACCGATCTCGTGCCCAACGACCGGCTCGGATACCGCGTTGCCTTCATCGAGGCGTTCCGCAATCGCGGGATTTATCCGAGAGACGTGAAGCATCTCTCGCCTGGCAGCCTGCGCTGGGAGGCGCCGCCCTTGCCGCTGCAGCAGGCCAAGGTGATGAAGGTGCTGAAGAACATGTCGACCGACTGGGATCTGAAAAGCAAGCGCGAGGACGCCTATAAGCTGTCGAACGAGAATGCGAAGACGTTCTGGCATTGGCTGATGGACAAGGACTCGGTCAGCGACGAAGAGCTGTCGGCGCTGGGGCTGCTCCGGATCGACAAGCCGCAGCCCTATCGGATCGGCACCTATGACGGCGAGCTTCGGCGGATCGAGGTGCATTCGGTGCGCCCGGTGCGGCGCGTGGGACCCGACGGCAATATCCGGTCCGATCTCGTGGTCGAGATCACGCAGAGTTTCCGGCCGACGGACATGCCCGGGGCGCGCTTCCGCGGCGGCTGCACCTTGATCATCGACCTCGCGACCGCGGAGGTTCGCTACATGGTGCGCAAGAAGGTCGACAGTCCCTGGCGCATTCAAAACCAGATGGGCTTCGCCATGGCAGAGGGTGACGGACTCCATGGCAATTACTTCGACGATCCAACCAATGTCCGCGAACCGTTTGCAATGATCCACCACGTGCATTGAGGGGAGAGTTGCCTTGGCGCGAACACCGAAAAAAGCGAAAGCAAGAAAGCGGGCGGCGCCCCGGCCTCGCCGGAGCACACCGCAAGCGGCAGAACGAAACGCGACCACGACCGCCATGACCAGCGCGATGGCGCAGCCTCCTTCCACGGCAGCGCCGACGCCCGCTTGCGGCTACCGGGCGAAGATCAGGATGTACCGCCACGGGCTCGGCGACTGCTTCCTGGTCTCGCTGCCACGTACCGACCGCGGCGATCGGCCGTTTTACCTGATGATCGATTGCGGGGTGGTGCTCGGTACCCCCGATCCCGGCCCGATGATGAACCGGGTGGTGAACCACATTCACGACACCACCGGCGGCGAGATCGACATTCTGGTCGCCACCCATGAGCATTGGGATCACGTGTCGGGATTCTATCAGGCGCAGGATGCGTTCAAACCTTTCAAGATCGGAGAACTCTGGCTTGCCTGGACTGAAGACCCGGATGATGAATTGACGCAGAAGCTCAGGAAGGAAAAGGGGCTGGCGCTCGCGGCGCTGCGCATGGGGCTGAGCCATCTGCAAGCGGCCGGCGACGAGCAGGGGGCCGAGGAACTTGGCAGTGTGCTGGAGTTCTTCGGGATGGCGAGAGGCGGGACGACCACGGACGCGCTTGATATCGTCAAGGCAAAGGTGAGCAAGCCGCGCTACTTCGATCCGAAGAAGGCTGTTCCCGAGGTGCCGCCGGGCACGACTGCCCGGTTTTACGTGCTCGGTCCACCTCACGACGAGAAGGCGCTTCGCAAGATCAATCCGTCGACCAGCAACAGCGAGACCTACGGCTTCAGCATGGACGGCTTCAAGATGTTCATGGATGGAGCAGGGACCGCGCTTGCCGCCACCGACGACTGCCGCCCCTTCGATCAGCAATTCGAGATCCCTTTCAGCTACGCCCAGACCACACCCGAATTGGAGTTCTTCCGCGAGCATTATTTTCAGGTGCAGGGCGAAGCCCCCGACGGCTGGCGGCGGATCGACGGCGATTGGCTGGGTGGCGCATCCGAAATGGCGCTGCAGCTCGACAGCCTGACCAATAACACCAGCCTGGTGCTGGCGATCGAGCTTGAACCCGGCGGCGACGTGCTGTTGTTCGCGGCCGACGCGCAGGTCGGCAACTGGCTGTCATGGCAGGATCTGAAGTGGACGGTCGGTGACAAGAACGTCACGGGGCCCAACCTGCTCAACCGCACGATCTTCTACAAGGTCGGCCATCACGGCAGCCATAACGCGACGCTCAAGGAGAAGGGCCTGGAGGAGATGAAGAACCTCCGCGTCGCGATGATCCCCGTCAATCACGACATGGCCGTCAAGAAGCGCTGGGCGAAGATGCCGCTCGAAGAGCTGGTCACCGCCCTCAACAAGCAGGCGAAGGGCGTCGTCTTGCGGGTGGACGAGCCGACGCCGCAGGAAACGCACGGGGAGCGCGTGGTCGAGGATCCCCTGTTCTTCGAAGTCACGTTCTGACGCCGGAGCGGCGCGCAAGCACAGCAGCGAGAGGCGCCCGGCGTGCCACAGGGCCGCCCATATTTTCTGTTGACCGGACCTGTTCTTTTGTACAAATGTACAAATCATGGTCCGCCGGCCCGTCAGGAAAGAAGCCAACAGCCGCAAGCCGAACATGCGCGAGGCGATCCTCGCAGCGGCCGAGGAGCTGTTCTCGACCAACGGCTTCAACGCGGTGTCGGTACGCGAGATCGCGCAGGCCGCCGGCGCCAATCCCGGCAGCGTCACCTACCATTTCAAGACCAAGGACGGGCTGCTGCTCGAAATCTACCGCCGCCATTGCGGGCCGATGAACCATCGGCGTGCGGAGCTTCTGGCCGCGGCGAAGCGCGTGCGCGACCTGCAGGACCGGCTGGAGGCGATCGTGCGGGCCTATGTGCTGCCGGCCTTCTCCTCCGGCAGCGATCTCGCGGGCGGCGGCGCGCGCTTCACGCGGCTGCGCGCGGTGATGTCGGCGGAAGGCAACGAGGTGGCGCGCAAGATCATCGCGCAGACTTTTGACGACATCAGTCACGCCTTCATCGATGCGATCGGCGAAAGCCTGCCGCACATCCCGCGCACCGAGATCGTCTGGCGCTGCCACTTCCTGCTCGGCGCGCTGTATTATTCGCTGGTGACGCCGGAGCGCGTCTCGCGCCTGTCTCGCGGCGAGGCTGATGGCGCGGACGCGGCCAGCGCGATCGAGCAGCTGGTGCGCTCAACCGTCGCCTCGCTGCAGGCGCCCGCATTGGAGGAGGCTGCCGACGTCCGCTCGCGCGCGACGACCAAAGGCAGACACTAGCCTATGTTCAAGCCGACCATTCCCGGTCCCGACCCGAATACCCGGACGCCGATGTTCAGGCTGCCGCCGCTGGCGTGCGACGCGCATTGCCACATCTTCGGACCGGGCGCGAAATACCCTTATGCGCCCGACCGGCCCTATACGCCGCCCGATGCGCCGCTCGAAGATTTCCGCGCGCTGCATGGCAAGCTCGGCGTTGGCCGCGCGGTGATCGTGAACGCCAGCGTGCACGGCACCGACAACCGCGTCGCGCTGGACGCGATCGCGGCGAGCGGCGGCGCTTACCGCGCGGTCGCCAATATCGACGACGGCATTACGGAGCTGGGCTTGCGCGAGCTGCACGAGGGCGGCTTTCGCGGTTGCCGCTTCAACTTCGTGCGTCACCTCGGCGGCGTTCCGGACAAGGGCGTGTTCGACCGCGTGATCCAGATGATCGCGCCGCTCAACTGGCATGTCGACCTGCATTTCGACGCGATCGACATCCCCGAATATGCCGAGATGCTGGCGCGGCTGCCGGTGCGCTACACCATCGACCACATGGGCCGCGTCAAGGCCGCCGATGGACTCGATCAATTGCCGTTTCGGACGCTGATCGAGCTGATGCGCCGCGACGAGAAATGCTGGGTCAAGGTCTGCGGCTGCGAACGGGTCTCTTCCGCCGGTCCACCCTTTGTCGATGCCGTGCCGTTCGCCCGGAAGATCGTGGAGACGGCGGCCGACCGCGTCATCTGGGGCACGGATTGGCCGCACCCGAACGTCAAGGTGATGCCCAATGACGGCGACCTCGTCGATCTCGTGCCCTTGTTCGCGCCGGAACACGAGGTGCAGGAGAAAATCCTGGTCTCCAATCCCGCGCGGCTGTTTGAATTCGGCAGCTAGGCCACACAAGAAAACGGAGTGCGCATGAAAACTGGTCTTGTCGTTACCGCCCATCCCGGGGATTTCGTCTGGCGCGCGGGAGGCGCGATCGCGCTGCATGCGAAACGCGGCTATCGCATGAAGATCGTCTGCATGTCCTATGGCGAGCGCGGCGAAAGCCAGTTCGCGTGGAAGGAAAAGGGCGCGACCATGGCGTCGGTGAAGGCCGGCCGCAAGGACGAGGCGGAGCGCGCGGCAAAAATGCTGGGCGCCGAGATCGAGTTCTTCGATTGCGGCGATTACCCGCTCAAAGTCAACGAAACCCATTTCGACCGCATGGTCGACATCTACCGCGAGCTCAATCCAAGCTTCGTGCTGACGCACGCGCTGGAGGACCCCTACAATTTCGATCACCCGGATGCCGCGCATTTCGCGCAGCAGACCCGCGTGGTGGCGCAGGCCATGGGCCACAAGCCCGATGCGAAATATCAATATTCGGCGCCGCCGGTGTTCCTGTTCGAGCCGCACCAGCCGGAGATGTGCAACTTCAAACCGCAGGTGATCCTCAACATCGACGAGGTCTGGGAGACCAAGCGCAAGAGCTTTGGAATCCTCGCGGCGCAAAAGCATCTATGGGCCTATTACGAGCGCGTCGCGCTGCAGCGGGGCATGCAGGGCGGACGCAATTCGGGCAAGGCCATGACCTATGGCGAAGCCTATCAGCGGCTGTTCCCGATGGCGGTGGAGGAATTGGCATGAAGACTATTGTTGTCAGGAACTTCAGGCGCACGGATGCCGATCTGGTGAAGCGGCTCGGCGTGCTTGGAGTAGCCACCGTGCACGAGGCCTATGGCCGGTACGGCTTGATGAAGCCGTATCTGCGCCCGGTGTGGCAGGGCAGCGAGGCCGCCGGCACTGCAGTGACGGTGCTGGCGCATCCCGGCGACAACTGGATGATCCATGTCGCGGTCGAGCAATGCCAGCCCGGCGATATTCTCGTGGTCGGCTGCTCCGCCGACAATACCGACGGCATGTTCGGCGATCTGCTCGCGACCTCGCTGATGGCGCGCGGCGTCAAGGGACTGGTGATCGATGCCGGCGTGCGCGACGCCAAATCGCTGCGCGAGATGGGCTTTCCGGTGTGGTCGAAGGCGATTTCGGCCAAGGGCACGGTGAAGGCGACGCCGGGCTCGGTCAACGTGCCCGTCGTTTGCGGGGGCATCAATGTCAAGCCGGGCGACGCCGTGATTGCCGACGACGACGGCGTCGTGGTGGTCAGCCCGAAGTATGCAGCCGAAGTCGTCACCAAAGGTGAAAAGCGCCATGCCGATGAAGAGAGCAAGCGCAAGCAGCTCGCGGCCGGTGTGCTCGGCCTCGACATGTACAACATGCGCGAGCCGCTGAAGAAGGCCGGTCTCGTCTATGTCGACGAGCCGCCGGAAGATTGAGGTGGCGATGCGGCTGCGAACGCTCCTCGGCGATCATCCCGGAACGAGTGCGCTGAAGAAGGGCGCGATCAAGTCTGATCTGGTCGAATTCGATTTCGTCGACTACACGCCGACCAACAGGGGTTTCAAGCCCATGGTTCGCGAGCAGGCGTTCGACGTCTCCGAGATGGCGATCGTCACCTATCTGATGGCAAAAAGCGTTGGCAAGCCGATGGTGCTGCTGCCGAACGTGGTGGTGGCGCGGTTTCAGCACGCTTACGCGCTCTACAACGCGAAGCAGGGGCCGATGAAGCCCGCCGATCTCAACGGCAAGCGCGTCGGCATCCGCTCCTTCACCACCACGACCGGCGCGTGGCTGCGCGGCATCCTGGCCAACGACTACGGCGTCGATCTCAACTCGATCGACTGGGTGACGTTCGAGGACGCTCACGTCGCCGAGTTCAAGGATACGACCAAGCGGGCGCCCGCCGGCAAGCAGATCGTGCAGATGCTGGTCGACGGTGAGCTCGACGCGGTGCTGGGTGAGAAGGTCGAGCATCCCGACCTGAGGCCGCTATTCGCCGACGCCGCGGCGGAAGAGAAGGTGTGGTTCGCGAAGCACAAGGTGCAGCCGATCAACCATATGGTCGTGGTGAGCGAGAACTTGTCTGCGAAACATCCGGATGTCGTGCGCGAGGTGCATCGGCTGCTCGCCGAATCCGCCAAAGTGTCACCGGCATCGCCGCGGTTTTCTACCGATGAAATGCGCCATTCGCTCGAACTGATTACGCACTACACCGCCCAGCAGGGGCTGATCCCGCGCGCCTATGCCGTCGACGAATTGTTCGACGACGTTACGCGCGCGCTCATCTGACGGAGGCTCCGATGCATCCCGAGCCGATCTTCGATCTCGCCCATCTCGGCCACATGGAATTGCTGACGCCGAAGCCCGAAGAGAGCCTGAAATTCTTTGTCGACGTGATGGGCATGACCGTCAGCGGGCAGAAGGGCAGCTCGGTCTATCTGCGCGGCTGGGACGATTACGAGCGTTATTCGCTGAAGCTGACGGGTTCGAAGACCTCAGGCATGGAGCACATGGCCTTGCGTGCGCGCAGTCCGCAGGCGCTGGAACGCCGCGTCGCCGCGCTGAAGGGTTCGGAGTTCGAGATCGGCTGGGTGGACGGCGACATGGGGCAGGGGCCGGCGTTTCGCTGCCGCGATCCCGACGGCCATATCGTCGAGCTCTATTACGAGACCGAGTGGTACCAGGCGCCACCGGAGCTGAAACCGGCCCTGAAGAACCAGGCGCAGCGCTTTCCCGCGCGCGGCGTCAATGTGCGCCGGCTCGACCATCTCAATTGCCTTGCGGTCGACATCAAGGCCAACCGGCTCTTCTTCGAGAACTATCTCGGCTTGCGGACCACCGAGCAGATCGTGCTCAACGACGGCACGGAAGCGGCGATGTGGATGACCATGTCGAACAAGAGCTACGACTTCGCCTACACCCGCGACCACTACGGCAAGAAGGGCCGCTTCCACCACGTCACCTACGCGCTCGACAGCCGCGAGGAGATCCTCCGTGCCG
Source organism: uncultured Alphaproteobacteria bacterium (assembly GCA_963802585.1). Lineage (GTDB taxonomy): Bacteria > Pseudomonadota > Alphaproteobacteria > Rhizobiales > Xanthobacteraceae > Bradyrhizobium. Next base: position 181,933 of record CAWDJS010000011.1, read on the forward strand.
CCGATATCTTCCTCGAGCACGGCGTGCATATCGAGACCGGCCCGCACAAGCACGCGATCCAGCAGACCTTCTTCCTCTATGTCTGGGAGCCCGGTGGCAACCGCGTCGAGGTCGCGAATGCCGGCGCGCGGCTGATCCTGGCGCCGGACTGGAAGCCGATCGTCTGGACCGAGGAAGAGCGCAAGAAGGGCCAGGCCTGGGGGTTGAAGACGATTGAGTCCTTCCACACCCACGGCACGCCGCCGGTTGCAGGTTAGCTCGATCTCAAGCGAGCGTGGCGGCGCATGCGTCCGGCATATGCCGTCATACGACATATGCGTGCGCTGATTTGCGAAACTTCTCCCTTGCCGCCCGCGCCGGCGTTGGCGAAACTGCCCCGACAAGAAACAAGAATGTTCTGGGGAGAAACCGATGCGCCCGTTCGCACGCGCCGCCGTCAGGCTTGCCGCCATTTCCACACTTGCGTTCGGGCTTTGCAGCCAGATGTCATCGCGCGCGACGGCTGCGGAGAACTGGGACCTCTACATCTATAATCCGGTCGCGACGGTCGCGGCCGTCAAGGGCATGAACGTCATCATCGAGCAGATCGAGAAGGAGACCAACGGCGAGCTGAAGGTCCGCCTGCATCTCGGCGGCTCGCTTCCGATCAATACGACCAACATTACGCAAGCCGTCAGCGACGACGTCGTGCAGATGGGCGACGACGGCTACTTCACCGGCAACGTGCCGATCGCGGGCATCCTGCGGCTGCCGATGCTGATCCGCACCCGCGACGAATATGCCAAGGCCGCAGGCGTGGTCGACCCCTATCTCGAAGCCGCCTTCGGCAAGAAGGGCCTGGTCGTGCTCGGCCAGTACCTCTATCCGTTTCAGGTCGCCTATTCCCGCAACAAGCTGACCAGCCTTGCCGACTTCAAGGGCCAGAAGATCCGCGTGACTTCGCCGGAACAGGGCGAGCTCATCAAGCGGCTTGGCGCGGTGCCGGTCACGCTCGGTGCGCCCGATGTGCCCTCGGCGCTCGACCGCGGCGTGGTCGACGGCGTGCTGACCGCCAACACCGGCGGCGGCAATACCTGGAAGGACCTGCTGAAATTCAATTACCGGCTCGGCATCAACTATTTCAATTCGGTGGTGATCGCCAACAAGGATCGCTTCGCAAAACTGCCGCCCGACGTGCAGGAGAAGGTGAAGAAGATCGTCAAGGACAACATGCCCTTGATCACCAGCGCGATGGAGAATGACGAGGACAACCTCACCAAGAAATTCGCCGAAGGCGGCATGACCATCACCGAGGCGAGCAAGGCCGACCAGGAGGAGGCCGCCAAAATCGTCGCGAGCTTCTGGGACGACTGGGCGAAGTCGAAGGGGCCGGATGCGGCCAACGCCGTGAAGCAGGTTCGCGCCGCGCTCGGACGCTAGCCATGTCCGATCATCTGGAGGTTTCCGAGGACGGCGCCGTCCATCGCATCGAGGTGCCGACCGCTGGCGCGAGCCTGATCGATATCGGCAGCGAGGCCGTCTGCAGCCTGTTCCTGCTGGCGATGATCGTGATGATCGGCGCCGAGGCCATTGCGCGCAACATCTTCGGCACGTCGCTGCAGGTCACCGACGAGCTTGGCGGCTACCTGCTGGTGGCGCTGACCTTCCTCAGCATGTCGGTCGCGGAATCGCACGGCGCGTTCCATCGCGTCGAGTTGGTGCAGATGCGGCTGTCGCCGTCGGCGCGCCTGATATCGCAGATCGTCTTCGAGCTGATATCGCTTGCGGCGTGCGCGCTGGTCACATGGCAGTTGATCCGGCTGTCCCTCAATTCCTTCCACACCGAGGATGTCGCGCCGACGCCGCTCGCCACGCCGTTGTGGATGCCGCAGACCTCGATGGGCGTGGGCATGGCTTTGTTGTGTTTCGCATTGATGCGGACCATTGCCGCCAAGGCGAAGGTTTTGCGCACGGGTGTCGCGCGATGAGCCCCGGCGTCGAGCTGATCTTCATCCTCGCCGTGTTTCTCGGCCTGCTCTGTGTCGGGATGACCATCCCCTTCGCGATCCTCGTGCCGTCCGTGCTCTATCTTCTGACCCACGCCGGCCTTGCCGGGCTGAAGGGCCTCGGCCTCGTGAGCTGGGGCAGCATGGACAGTTTTACGCTGTCGGCGATCCCGCTGTTTATCCTGATGGCGGAGATCCTGCAGGAGAGCAAACTTTCGCTGCGCGTCTACCGCGGGCTGTCGACCCTCGTCGCCTGGATGCCGGGCGGGCTGCTGCAGACCAACATCGCGGGCTGCGCCATCTTTGCCGCGATCTCCGGCTCCAGCGTGGTGACGGCGGCCTCGATCGGCCGCGTCGCGCTGCCGGAATTGCAGCGGCGCAATTACAGCCCGCGGCTCTCCGCCGGTTCGCTCGCCGCCGGCGGCACGCTCGGCATCCTGATCCCGCCGTCGATTGCCATGATCGTCTACGGCACTTTCACCGAGACGTCGGTGGCAAAACTGTTCATGGCCGGCGTGATGCCGGGGCTGCTGCTGACGGCGATGTTCATGGGCTACATCGCCGTCCACGCGTGGCTGCAGCCGAGCGTGAGCCCGGTCGTGACCCGTAGGCATTCGGCGCGCGAGATCGGTTCGGCCTTTGTCGACGTCATTCCGTTCGTGGTGCTGATTGCAGGCACGATCGGCAGCATCTATACCGGCCTGGTCACGCCGACCGAAGCCGCCGCCGTCGGCTGCGTGCTGGCCATGGTCATCGCCTGCTTCTGGGGCGAGTTCAATTTTGCCGTGCTGCGCCACGCGCTCCAGACCACGGTGAGGGTGTGCGGCAACATCCTCTTCATCATCTACGCGGCTTACGTCTTTTCCTATGCGATCTCCTATGCCGGCGTCGGCGAGCAGATCACGCAATTCCTGGTGGGGATGAAACTGTCGCGGCTGGAATTCTTCGTCGCGCTGTTCGTGCTCTACACCGTGCTCGGCTGCCTCGTCGAAAGCCTCGGCATGATCGTCGTCACCGTGCCGCTGCTCTACCCGGTGCTGCTGCAATATGGCGTCGACCCGATCTGGTTCGGGGTGATCCTGGTGCTGTTCGTCGAGATGGGACAGATCTCGCCGCCGATCGGGATCAACCTGTTCGTGATCCAGAGCATCTGGAGCGGCAAGCTCGCCGATGTCGTGATGGGCACCATTCCCTTCCATCTCATCATGTTCGTGCTGCTCGGCCTTCTGGTGCTGTTCCCGGAGATCGCGATGTGGCTGCCGGGGAGGGTGGGCGCGGGGCCGTGATGCGCCGCGCGACGGCGCGCTAGGGCGGCGATATCGCGGACAGCCCCTTCATGAGAAGGAAAAGAGCCGAGTCGATGCTGCCGGTTGCAAACATCTCGCGGTTTTCCTGCTCGGACAGGCCGTTGGCGCGGCTCACGCCGGCAAGGCCGTAGCTCGCCAATTCCTGCACGATCGATGTGTAGTCGATCTCGGGCAACTTCAGTTCGGGGTGACTCGCTCGTTCGCTGTTGTAGATTGTGAGGAACTCTCCGTAAGCTTGCGATTTCGTTACCTGGAACTGGAGCGTCAGCGCTTCCGGATGCTCGCCAAGGATGGCTTTCGCGACCAGGCCGGCGGCGCCGCCAAAACCACCCATGATATAGAGAGGTCGTTCTTTGCGGATGGTCAGCAAGGCTTCTTCAATGATGCCTGGAATGATGCCCCTGAACGTGTGCGGCGCGCCTCCAAGGATGACGCGGGCGGAGGTCCGCGCGACGAGTTGCGCGCGCATGGCGCTCAGGCTGCGCGCCAGTACATAACGGCCGTAAGGCGTTTCGGCGAGCCGCAGGAATTTTCCCGGCCCCGGCTTGGGATCGGGGTCCTGCAGATCCGCGGGCCGCGAGCCGCGTTCGACCTCCAACATTTCAAGGCGCGCAGCGAGCCAGTCATTGTCGACTTCTTCGGTCCAGGGCCACGCTGCATAGTTGACCAGCGGAGGAGCGGACATCAATCCGCTCCTGTTGTAGGCGCCGACCATCTCGAACAGGGCCTCGGTCAATTGCCCGGGCTGCCCGGCCTTCATCTCGAGCGCGCCGCCATAGACGAGTTTCGCGCCGGCGGCGAGCGCCTGCCGTGCGATGATGCGCGTGGCGTCTCGAACGTGCAGGACTGACGACAGGCCGAGCGCTCTCTCCTCGATCGGATCACCCAGCGAGACCGATATGCCAAGCGGAAGGCCCTTCAACCGCCTGGTCCAGACGCTGGTCGGCGTGGTGAAGTCCGCCTTGTAGGCGGTGTATTGCTCTGCCTCTTCAGCGCTCAACACGGGGTCGGGGTGCACGAAGGTGTGCGATTGCACATTGGCTCCGAGAAGAACGGCAACATCCCGCAATTCGGGTTGGCGCGGAAGCAGAATGGCGTTTTGATCCACCAGCCCCTGCTGCTGCAAAAGATGAAGCTGCCGCTCGGCATGGAGAAAGCGAAGCACCTCGAGACCGATGAAATTGGCGATCCGGTCCAATTGCAGTTTCTTGTCGTCCGGATCGGTCTTGTCAGACTCGAACTTGTCGACGTCGATTCGGATGCTTGGAAGATTGACAAGAAACGGCGAAGAGCGAGCCTCCTTGTCGACCAGCGCATCCAGGACGGCCATCGGCCTGCGCTCTTGCTTTGCGAGCGCGACTTCCTTGCGGCACCACGGGCTGCCCACGTATCCGTCGGTACGGATAGCGACCAGCGCGGACTCCGCGATGTTGCGTTTGAGCGTGCTGCCGATATCGTCACCCGGCTGGATCGAAACCTCGTCGAAGAAGCGGTCCAGTGCCATGCCGTCGAGATGTTGTTTGAGGGCAACGGCTATCGTCCGTCCCAGCGGGTCGCGCTTGGTATGACTGAGAAACAGCTTCAACGGTGCGGCGCCGACGTTCTCGCCGCTGGATGAAGGTTGCCTTTGGGTGATCAATCGACACGCCTGCAGCAGCACCTGCTGGAGGATCAATTCGCCGGCGCCCGGATCCTTGAAGTCCATGACCTGCGCCAACACGTTGGAATTGGGAAGGAGCTTGCCGCAAACCAGCATCGTTGCGCGGTCGCGTTTGCTCGCAACTTCGGCGAGGTTGTCCGTGACGTATCTGGACCATGCCCTGTCAAGCAGCAGGTCGGCCGTGGTCAGAGCCAGACGGAGATCATATTGGTTCTCTGGAACCAGGATCGGTGCAGGCACACCCTTTGGCGCGTTGGGATCGCCGCCTGCGGAGCGGAAAAATACGGGAATGCCCACGCCGGACGTAAAGGGCTGAACCGGGTCGCGGTTCAGCGCGACATAGAGTTTCTGGGCCAGCGGCAAACAAGTCTGATCGCTGTCCGGATGCCAGATGACGTGTATCTGAAGAGGAATAGGATAGGGCATCGTTCACCTTGGATGCAGGGGGCGAGGACCTTTTGCTCGGAGCAGATATTCGATCAGGCAAAATGCCGAAGATCGGCAGCCGGAGCCAACACGCTTGGCGTCGTTGCTCGGCCCTTGCATCGGCGACGAAGCGTAGCATCTCTCTCGCGACTGGCAAAGCTGTGAAGGATCAACGGCGCGGCTTCACCTCACCACGCGAAACTCCACGCCGTGCAGGCGTATGGTAGGCGACTGCCGAAATGATTGCCGCCGAACACCCGCATGCGGCGCTCCAGCTCTTCCTTGCTGATGTCGAGCGGAATATCGCAAATCGCTTGATAGGCGCAGCGCGAATTCTTCCTGCCGCCCCAGCTCAGGGGCTGCGCCGGCAGCGGCGCGGCCTCGGTCGCGGGCGTTCCGGCGAGCTTCCAGTACATCTTCGCAGGATGGGCGTAAGCCAGTCCTTCCAGGCCCGCCACGCTGATACCTGCGGGCACTGGAAAGGCGTCGACATCGATGATCGGACCGGAATCGACGCGCTCGGCCATCACATGCACGGTGGCGCCGAAGGTGGTCGCGCCGTCATAGAGAGCGAAATGCGCCGGTGCCCAGCCCGGATAATCCGGCGGACCGGGATGGAAGTTGTAGGCGCCGAAGCCGAGCGCGGCGAGCACGCGCGGCGGCACGATGACCGCCGACGAAAACGCGATCAGCCGCGCGCGCGGCAGTATCGCCCGATCGAGGGCGGCGAGATGCTCCGAGGCCGTCGCCGGGTAGATGGTGAGCTGCGGATTATGCCCGCGCAGCACGGACGCCAACGCGACCTGTTCCACCGGTCCCGCGAGCAGGATGATCGTATCGAACATCGCCTCTCCAACGCCGCAATGTTCGCCCCTGAGTCAACATGTCGCATCAGGTGTTAAAATCCCGTTAACCATGTTGGACGCCGCCCCGTACTATTCCGGGAACTACTTCGCTGGATTGACAGGAGCCACCGCACGGCAAGCTTCGAAACGGCGCAGCGGATCGCCATGGCCGTTCCAGCGCGCCAGCTCTTGCCGCGCCACGGCCTCCACATTCGCCGGCGAGTAGTCGCCGCGCAGATTTCGGTGCGTGCCGCCGAACACGAGGATGGAAACCGGGCCGCCGCTGTCGATATCGAGCGACCACGTCGCTTTCATGTTGGGAAAGGGCTCGCCGAATTTTCCAAGCAGCATCGCGTTCAACGCGATCGATGCTTCGCCCAATTTGGTCGCCGGCCCTGCATCGCCGACCACCGCGTACACCACCTTTTCCTTCCGCCATACGATGGCGATATCGCCGACCTCCACCCGGCCAAAGCCGCCCTTCGGCAGCACGATGAACGGCACGCGCTCGGCGTCGAGATAGCGGTGCGGCGCGCAGCCATCCGGCCGATGCACCGTATTATTCTCCAGCGTCGTCGCCGAGATGAAATAGCCGTTGCGCGGCCCGTCTGTCGGACCGTACCGGCATGGAAATCCTTCGCGGTCCTTCGGAATGATGTTGTCCTTGAAGAAAGCCGTGAGCCCGCGCTCGCGCCAATGAAAGAAGTAGAAATCCTTCGGTACGTCCGGATAGACGTCGGCGAGCACGACAGGTTTGAGCGATCTGTCACGGATTTTGGGCCACATCGTAAGCCAGTTCGAAACGAAGGCGTCTTTCGAAAGCTTTTGCGTTCCGCTGAAGACGTAGGCGCCGCCGCTGGAAAACTGGTCCAGCGCACAAATTCCGCTGAGGTTCGGCTTGCCGTCCGCGCCGGTGGTTCGCTCGCAGACGCCTTTCCCGAGCGGGTCTTCGGGATGATAGGCGCGACCTGCGCCGTCGGCATCGACGGCGACGCGCGAAAGCGTCGCAAAAAACTGCCGCGGCGACTCCGCGCCCTCGATGTGATCGACCAGCACGGAAAACTCCCGGACCGTGCTGCCGTTGCGCGTCAGGTTCATCCGCGCGGGCTCCAGGCGACAGAGGTCGTCGATCGCACCGGATCTGCGATGAAACAGAATTGCAGTCGGCACGGGCTTGCTGGTGATCTGTCTCACCATCGCCTCGAGTTCATGGCGTGGCGGCACGTCCTGGGCGTGCCCGGCGTGCAGCGGGATCAGAGACAGCAGAAACGCGAAGTACACACATCGCAAATTCATTGCGGACCCCGGCGATCTTGCGATCTTATCAGTATCGAATCGTCAGCGCGCAAATTACCCCTGAAATTGGCCATCTGCCAGATCAATGGAAGTCCTGCTGACGCATGAGCTCGGCCGATTTATGGCAACATTGAAGACGGCGATCCTGTGATATCGTGGACAAATCTCGCCGCTACGGTAACGGGTGGAGGCCGCGGCATTGAATGCCCACCGCTACAGGGATCGGGTCGGTTCAGCGCGCGAGGGCCGCAGGCGCGCCATGGCCCGGCGACTAGGGGCCGTGTGCGTCGCCTTGCTGATGTCGATGTCATTCTGCGGTCATGTCCGTGCCCAGGAGGGCGACGATGATGATGAATCGGCAAAGACGGCCTCGACGCTGCCGAATATCTATCTCGACCTGAGGACGAACTACACGCGGCTGCCCGCCAACACGCTCTCGATCGGTTTGGGCAATTCGTCATTGCTGTCCACCACGATTTCGAATGTGGCCGCGTTGACGAATACCGCCGTCCCGGCGTCGCCGGGCCGGCCCGCTTTGTCGTCGCCGGCGAGCCAGGGCTACGCGCTCGACGTGCCGCTGACGGTCGACGTCAACGATCGGGTTTCGCTCTATGGGGGCTTCACCGCGAGCGCCTCGCAAAGCGGAATGTCCGACTGGTCGACGCTCGCGATCGCGAGCTGGAATCTCGGATTTCAGGCCGATCTCTATCAGCAGAATGGCGGTTCGATCCCGACCATCACCTTGCAGACGACGATCACGAGATCGGTTCCGGATTCTCCTTTGGCAACGACGTCGCTGAACACGATACTGGAGTTCGACTACGCCTTGAACAAGGACGAGACCAGGGGATGGCTCGCCGGCGCCCAGTACACCCGCGTCGAAGTCGATTCGCCCCTGGCGAGAGTCAATCCGAACTTCATCGGCTATGTCGGCGGCTACTACCAATGGCCGGACAACTGGAAGTTCACCGGCCGCGCCGGTGTGCAGTCCTTTGGCGGCGCGCAGATTCTCAATCTCGTGCCTTTCCCGTCGTTCACCCAGCCGCTGGTGCGGCTTGATCTCGATCGGATGGACGACAATGACAACCGCCTGTTCGGCATCACCGCGCAGATCGCCTGGACGCCCAAGCCGGCCTACCAGCTCACCATCCGCACACCGCTTTACGCGGTCAGGAACTAGCGAGCCGGCGATAGCCCTCAGCCCTTCATGATGCCGGGGCTGTTGTCCGGCCATTTCGCGATATCGGCTTCGCTGTTGAGATGCTGGGCCACGAGCTTCGGCGGCGTATGGGTGAGCCAGTCGGACAGCGAGACTTCCTCATAGCGCGGCGCGCGAAACACGCCGACGAACTGCAGGTCGGTATCGCCGACGTTCTCGACATAATGGCCGAGATTGCGCCTGACATAGCCGATGTCGCCGGCATTGAAATCCATGGTCATCGCATTGGGGCCGGTGTTGAACACGGTCATCCGCGCCTTGCCCCGGATGTAATACTGCCATTCGTCGGCGTTCGGATGCCAGTGCATCTCGCGGACGCCGCCGGGCTTGACGGTGACCAGCGCCGCCGTGATCGCGGTGGCGACGTTGAAGTTGGTGCTGTCCGCCACCTTGATCGAACCGGCAGCGGATTCCCGGGTGGGCTTTGAGCCCTCGAGTGGAAAGATGAACGGATAGGGCGGGGCGACCGCGCCGCCCCTGCTGACGGCGGCGCGGTCGGCCGCGAGATCGCCCGGCAGGGTGCCCTGAAAGATCCAGAGATTGTGCAGCGGAATCTTCGAAAAGCTGTCTGCCGGCACGCCGAAATTCTTGGCCAGCACTTCGGGCGGGGTATGCGCGATCCAGTCGGTCAGCAGCAGCGTGTTGAATTCGTCGGCATGGCCGTCGTCGAAGCAGATCACGAACTCGCAGCCGTCGGGACCCAGGCCCCTGCAGCGAATGCGGCGCCCCGGCCGGGATAAACCAGAGATCGCCAGCCTTCACATCGCCGACATAGGGACGACCCTGCGCATCGAGCACGGTCACGCGGCAATTGCCGTAGGTCATGATCGCCCACTCGGCCGCCTGGTGCCAATGCAGTTCGCGGATGCCGCCGGAGGTCAGGCGCATATTGACGCCCGAGATTTCCTTTGCGACCGGAAAGTCGTCGACCGTGACCTGGCGTGCCCAGCCGCCGTTCTGGATGCGCTTCGGCGCATTGTTGAATGACGCCCAGGTCAAGGGCATGCCGCCGACATCGGTGGCCGGCGGAGATTGCGCCGAGGGAAACTGGTTTGCGATCGCGGGATTCTGCGGCCCCGGATCGGTGACGGGCACCTTGGAGTTGATGGCGCCCTGGGGCGGTTGATCCGGATTGCCAAAGGTCTGCGCGCGTGCAGACGTGGTCATTGCCGCGCCAAGAGCCGAGGCCGCCAAAACGTATCGTCGCGAAAACATGGTGCCACTCCACGATTGATTTGAAGCAGGGTCTGTCTTTGCCCACTCAACCCTGCGTTTCGACGACCCAGCATAACTATCGAGTGGATTCGAATACAGGGACCGATCCATACGATCCCTACAAAGACTGCCACATATGCGCTGGTGCAGAGCAAAAACGCCTTGGAAACCGGGAATAAGGCGGTAACGTCTGTGTCGTTGCATCCTTGCGGGTCGTCGTCTCGTTTGAGCGGCATCGGCACGTCAGCCGCATGAATTGGCTGTCGTTTAATCGAGAGCCGGACCCCGTCTTGCTGTTGTCCGGGAACTGGAATGTCACAACAAAAGGGGCGCGAAAGCCTCGTCCGGGCTACTCAGTTGCCCGTTGAGCCCGGCGTGACCAACGTGCCGGCGGCGACCTTCGACCTGATCGGCCGGGCTTCCTCCATTCTGGAACTGCGAGAGCTTCTCGCGGAATGTCGCGTGGTGACGTTGACCGGGCCCGGCGGCATCGGGAAGACCGCGCTCGCGCTCGAGGTCGCCCGGGCTCTTGCTCTGGATTTTCAAGGCGGTCGCATCCTGGTCGAATTGGCGACACTTTCCAACCTGGCACTGGTGCCGCCTGCGGTCGCCAGTGTCCTCGGTCTCAAGCTCGAGGGTCAGGAGACCTCCGCGGAGTCCATCGCGCGGGCGATCGGCAAAAGGCGCATGTTGCTGGTGCTCGATAATTGTGAGCACCTCGTCGAGGCGTCGGCCGAATTGATCGAAGCCATCATGAACCACTGCGAGGGCGTCACGGTTCTCGCAACCAGCCGCGAAGTGCTGCGGGTCGAAGGCGAGCGTGTTTTTCGTGTTCTGCCGCTCGCCGTGCCGCCGGAAGACGGAGCGCAGCAACGCGATCCGCTCAGCCATTCCGCAGCCGCGCTGTTTCTGGCGCGTGCCCGGGCGTTGGGAGCCGGCCTCAAGCTCGACGACGACAATCTCGACGCCATCGCATCGATCTGCCGGCGTCTCGACGGCATCCCGCTGGCGATCGAGTTTGCAGCCGCACGGGCGGCGATGCTCGGCCCCGTGACGATCGCGACCTTGCTCGACGACCAATTCAATTTTCTGACCACGGGTCGCCGCAGCGCGCTGCCGCGGCACCAGACGCTGCGGGCCACGCTGGACTGGAGCTACGACCTGCTGTCGGAAGCGGAAGCGGAGTTGCTGCGCCGGCTTTCGGTTTTTGTCGGCGATTTTTCGCTGGCCGCGGTCGCCGCCGTAACCGGTCTTGACCCGACTTTTGCGGCAGATCAGGTGGCGAGCCTGGTCGTGAAATCGCTTGTGGTGGCCGACGTCCGCGGTGAGAGCCCCCATTATCGCTTGCTCGAAACGACCCGCGTCTATGCCCTCGAAAAGCTTCGAGGCAGCGGGGAACATCGGGACGCCACGCGCCGGCATGCGGAGTTCTACCGGGACTTTCTGATCGAGGCCGACAGCAGAGACAAATTCAGGCAACCCGATTGGATGACGATCTACGGCCGGCACACCGACAATGCGCGAGCCGCGCTCGATTGGGCATTCGCAGCCGACGGCGATGTGCAGCTCGGCGTAGTGCTGACGGCTGCAATGATCCCGCTATGGGTTCGCATGTCGCTGTTCGCCGAGTGCCGTCAGCGCGTCGAGCTGGCGCTCGCCAACCTCGACGATGGCGCCGTTGGCGCGGCGCGCTTGCGCATGCTGCTGTCAGGGGCTCTGGGCTGGTCGCTGATGTACGGCGTGGGCCGCTCCCGGGAGGCTGCGCCTGCGCTTGCGACCACCCTGGAACTTGCTGACCAGCTCGATGACAAGGAATATCGGCTGCGCGCCCTCTGGGGACTGTGCATCGACCAGTTCAACAACGGTGAGTTCCGCAAGGCGCTTGAATTTGCGCATCGTTTCGTGAAGGCGGCAGAAAACTCCCCGGATCCGACCGACTCCATTATCGCCGATCAACTCCTGGCCGTCTCGTTGCACTATCTCGGCGACCAGCGGGCTGCGCGTCACCACATTGACCGGGTCGACGCGCGCCTGACCGAACTGGACGAGAAGCCGAAGATCTTTCCGCTCGATCTGCGAACGTCGACGCATTATTTCCGGGCACGCATACTCTGGCTGCAAGGCTATGCCGATCAGGCGCTTCGCCTGGTCGCGCAGAACATAGACGAGGGGCTGGCGAACGGACATGCGCTGACCTTCTGCAGCGTGTTGGGACAGAGCGCTTGCCCGATCGCATTCCTGGCTGGAGATCTCGATGCCGCCGAACGCTACGGCTCGGCTTTGACCGAACACACCGAGCGCCACGCCATACGCGTCTGGCGGCTCTGGGCGGGCTGCTTCAAGGGCATGGTGATCGCCAGACGAGGCGACGTCGAAACGGGACTGGCTATTCTGCGCAGCGAACTCGAAAGTGCCGGAGACGCCAGATTTCTGCCGCGCTTCCTGTTTCCGCTGGGCAAATTCGCCATGTATCTGGGTGAGGCAGGTGAGGTCGCCCAGGGGCTTTCCATCGTCAACGAGGTCCTGGAGCGCTGCAAGGCCAGGGACGAGCGCTGGTATTTGCCTGAGCTTCTGCGCATCAGGGGCGGCTTGCTCCTGAAAGAAGCGGAACATCGGTCTGCCGAGGCCGCCGAGCAATGCTTCGACGAGGCGCTGCAACTAGCGCGACAGCAGGGCGCGCTGTTCTGGGAGTTGAGAAGCACGTTGAGCCTTGCGCGCCTCAGGGTCGCGCAGGAGCGCCCGGCGGACGCGGCACGAATCCTCGTGCCGCTTTGCGAAGCCTTCACGGAAGGTGCGGGGGTGGCCGACCTGCGCGAAGCGCAGGCCCTGGTCGAGCGGCTTTCGGGTTGAACACACCTGCCGGTCTGGCGTCGATCAGCGTGCTCTTTCGATAAAATGCGCGCGACTGCAAAAGAAATTCGTTCCGGCCGGGCCTAATCTCCTCGGCATCGGTTCGGCCCAATTTTCGTTGTAGAAGGAGAGCCGCTCGTCGTGACGAGGAGTGAAGGGCGTGCTTGATGAGGCGCCCTTCAATCTCGGCCTCCTGGCCTGCGTCCCTGTTTTGGTTTCTCCCGGCGACTTGAAGCGGCTGGCTCAGCGCCACCGTTTCATTCTTTTTGGCGACGAGCCCGTCGGCTATCCTGTGCGCTAGCCATCGATGTCGACGACGATCTTGCCCTTGGCCGACGCGATCGCGTCGTGCGCTTCGCCGACGTTGGACAGCGTGAAGCGGCGCGGATCGATGCGAGGGCGCAGCTTTCCCGCTTCGGCCGGTCGGGTGGCCTCTTTGAGGATTTCGCCGTGATGCGCGCGGCCCTCGCCGGTCAGGAGCGGAAGCAGGGTGAAGACGCCGGAATAGCTCGCTGCGCGAAACGACAGCGGCGCCAGCGCATGGGTGCCCCAACCGAGCGCGCTCACGACATGGCCGAAGCGCCGCACCGCATTGAACGATGCGTCCAGCGTCGCGCCGCCGACGGTGTCGTAGATCAGGTCGAAGCCGCGGCCGCTGGTGTGTTCGGCCACATAATCCTCGACCTTGCTCGCGCGATAGTCGATCGGAACGGCGCCGAGCTGCTCGATGAACGGCAGGCTTTCAGCCGAGCCGGTAGCGAAGGTCTTGGCACCGAAGGCGTTCGCAAGCTGGACGGCGATGTGGCCGACGCCGCCGGCGCCGCCATGGACCAGCACCATCTCGCCGGCCTGCACGTGCGCACGGTCGACCAGCCCTTCCCAGGCGGTGATGAAGATCAGCGGCAGGGCCGCGGCCTCCCGCATCGTCAAAGTCGCGGGCTTCGGGGCGAGAAGCGCGGCATCGACCGCGGCGAATTCGGCCAGCGAGCCCTGCACGCCGCCGACACCGCCCGTCATCCCGTAAACTTCATCGCCTTCGCGAAAGCCCGATACCCCGGGGCCGACGGCTTCGACGATACCGGCGAGGTCGATTCCAAGAACCGCCGGCAGGGGATGGCGGGCGTGCGCGGCCTGGCCGGCGCGGATCTTGAGGTCCAGCGGATTGACGCCGCTGGCGTGGACGCGAACCAGCACTTCGCCACGCTTTGGTTGCGGACGGGCGATCGAATTGACCTTGAAAGGCAGCCCGGGTGCCTCGAGGACAGCCGCCTGCATCGTCGCTTGACCAGCCATCGCAGTTTTCTGCACGGTAGTATCCCCCGGCGCAACAGTCTTCATCCAGGCCAATCTGGCGGTAGCGCGCGACAGCGTCTTTCAACCGCCGGAAGCTCTATCAAAATCGCACGCGTCGCGCGACGGCGTGCATTTGCGAAACTCGGCCGGCAATGTGCAAGACCGAAGGCTTCGATCGGCGCACGATAGTACCTGGTTATCGGAGCAAGCAAAGGAGCTCGTCATGCGACCGATCTCTCAGGAATTGAGCTGGCGTAACCTGATTTCCAGCGCGAAGACTCTGGACGGCGCCTCTTACGCGGTGCTCGCCGGCCTGGTCGCATTGTTGATTTTCACGCTCGCGGTGGCGGGCATGGGCTGGCATATGGCCGCAGGCACGGATGTTCCTCCCGGCGGCTATGTCGCGCTGATAGCGGGAGTCGTGTTCTCTCTCGTGGTGGGCGTCGGCCTGATGGCGCTGGTGTTCTACAGCAGCCGCGCCGGTTACGACGAACCGGCGAAGCTCGTTGCGCCTGAGGACGAGCAGCCGTCCGAGTGACGGCGGCTCGCCGGCGAACCCCTCGGCAAAGCGCAGCAACGCCCTGTCAACTCGATTTGAACGCGCCGGCCGCACGTGACCGTGCGATCTTGGAAGTGAGGGCACTCCAGAAAGACGCTGCCAGCTCCACACTGCAACTTTGAGCTAAAGTTTCGCAGGCAGGTGTCAATGGATGTCAGGTTTCGCAGGCAGGTGGTCGGTCATTCCGAGGTATTTTATCGCGAGGCGGGACCTGAACATGCGCCGGTGGTCCTGCTGCTGCATGGTTTCCCCACATCCAGCCATATGTTTCGGGATCTGATCCCCGAATTGTCCGGCCGCTATCGCGTGATCGCACCTGACTTGCCGGGCTTCGGCGAGACCAGTTCGCCCCCGCGAGGCGTGTTTGATTACACCTTCGACAATCTCGCGCGGGTAATGCAGCATTTTGTCGACCAGCTCGAGCTGGACCGTTTTGCACTGTATGTCTTCGACTACGGTGCGCCCGTCGGCTACAGAATGGCAAGCGCGCGGCCGGAACGTGTCAGCGCGATCGTCAGTCAGAACGGCAACGCCTATCTCGAGGGATTGAGCGATGCCTGGGGGCCGTGGCAAACCTATTGGCGCGAACCCACGGCAGCCAACCGCGAGGCGTGCCGGAGCTCGCTGTCGGCAGAGACCATCCGCGACTGGCAATACATGACGGGCGCCGCCGTGAAGCGGATGTCGCCCGACGGCTACACCTCCGATATCGCCTACATGGCCCGGCCGGGAGCGGAGGACATCCAGCTCGACCTGATCCTCGACTATCGCAGCAATCTCGAGCGCTATCCGGAGTTCCAGGCCTATTTCCGCAGCTGGAAGCCGCCCTTCCTGGCGGTCTGGGGCAAGAACGATCCCGCGTTCTTGCCGGCGGGCGCGGAAGCCTATAAGCGCGATCTGCCTGACGCGCGTGTACACCTGATCGACACCGGCCACTTCGCCCTGGAAACCCATGCACCGGAGATCGCGGTCTTCATGATGCGTTTTCTTGCCGAGCACGGCATTGCCTGATGCGCGTCGAAACGCCGTAACCTTCACCAATCGCCGCGAAATTCGGCCGGCCTCCGGCGACCGATCAGTATTGTCCGCACCCCGATTTTTCATTTTCGTCGGGCGGGAATAAGCGAAATTCCCGCGATTTGATGAAAAAGCGGCGATTTGGCGCGCCCTTGATGCCGTATCCCGCGAAATGTATCCTTTTGGGCATGTGGGGGCCTGACGCGACTCGCAACTCGAAAGACGATGATGCGGGATCAGTCCCATAAGGATGTTTTCTTCTTCGGTCCGCTGGAGATCGATCTGCAACGCCGGGAGATACGCTCCGCAGGCGCGGAAGTGCCGATCGGCGGCAGGGCATTTGCGATTGTCGAGATACTCGTCCAGTCGGCGGGCGATGTCGTCAGCAAACGTGACCTGATGCGTCAGGTCTGGCCGGGCACGTTCGTCGAGGAGAATACGCTGCATGCCCACATCTCGGCGGTGCGCAAGGCGCTCGGCCCCGATCAGGGGCTTTTGAAGACAGTCTCCGGCCGGGGCTATCAGCTGCTCGGCACCTGGACGGCGAAGAAACCCGAAAACAAGGCGGCGGAATCGCGCAAGAGCACCCCGCAGGTTGAATCGGCTCCGGCGCGCGGCGCCGGTTCCTCGACGAATTTACCCGTCGTCGCCCAGCTCCTTGTCGGCCGCTCCGAGGCGCTCGATGAGCTGCAGGACTGTCTTGCGGCGCACCGGATCGTGACGCTGACCGGCTCCGGCGGAATTGGGAAGACCGCGCTCGCGCGCGAGGTCGCGCGGCGCCTGCTGGCGGACTTCAACGGCGATGTGCGCTTTGTCGAGCTGGCTTCGATCACGAGCCAGGATCTCCTGGCCACGACCGTGGCAACCGCATTGGGCCTGCGCATCGGCGGCGACGAAATTTCCACAAAGGCGGTGGCATCCTCGATCAAGGATCGAAAGGTGCTGATCGTGCTCGACAATTGCGAGCACCTCGTCGATGCCGTGGCCGAACTGGCGGACGCGGTCACGCGCATGTCTGCGCATGTGACCGTCCTTGCCACCAGCAGGGAATTGCTCCGGATCGATGGCGAATATGTTTACCGGGTCCACGCTCTCGACGTACCCAACGCCGATATGGAATTCGAGACGGCGCTGCGGCAAAGCGCCGTCCAGCTGTTCACAGCCCGTACCAAGGCGCTGATGTCGGACTTTGCACCGACCGCCGAAAATCTTCCGATCATCGTCTCGATCTGCCGGCGGCTGGACGGCATCCCGTTGGCAATCGAGTTTGCCGCGGCGCGTGTCGCCACGCTGGGGCTGCAACAGGTCGCTGCGCGCCTGGACGACCGTTTCGCACTTTTGACCAGCGGCCGCCGGATGGCCATCGACCGCCATCAAACGCTTCGTGCGACACTCGACTGGAGCTACCGGCTGCTTTCCGTAAGCGAAAAGCAGCTGTTTCGGCGGCTGGCGGTCTTTTCGGGCGGCTTCACGCTCGATGCCGCCGCGGCCATCATGAAGGACGCGGAGGGCGGCTCGTCCATCGCGCTGGATGATATTGCAAGCCTGGTCTCGAAATCGTTCATCACGCTGGACGGGCCGGCTTTCGGCGACCGCTGGTGTCTCCTGGAAACGATCCGGGCCTATGCGCTCGAGAAGCTGACGGAGAGCGGGGAGGCGCCGCAGATCTCGCGCCAGCACGCGGAGTTTTTTCAGGAATTCATGGCCGGCGCCAATCTGGGCTCGCGGGTCAGGCCGGCCAGCCACGACATCACCCGGTTTGCCGGCGAGATCGACAATTTGCGCGCGGCGCTGGACTGGTCGTTCTCGCCGGGAGGCGACGTCGCCATCGGCGTCAATCTCACCGCGGCCTATGCGCCGGTTTGGCTGCATTCGGCCCAGCTGCTGGAATGCCGGGAGCGGATCGAGCTTGCGTTGAATGCGGTCGATGTCGAAACCGGGCTCGCAAAGGTCGTCCGAATGCGTCTCTACCTCGCGCTCGGATATGCCATGGTATTCACCATGGGCGGCGTCGAGCGGACGCGGAGCATTCTGAGCGCAGCGCTCGACCTTGCCGGCGAGCTGGACGACCGCGAAGCACAGCTCGGCATCCTGGCAGGGCTCGCCGCGCTGCAATTCATGAACGGCGAAAGCCGGGCCGCGCTGGAGACAGCCGAACGCTTTCTCGGTCTTGCGCATCGTATCGGCGATTTGTCCGCCGCACGGATCGGCGAGCGGCTGTTGGGCAACGCGCTGCAGTTCTGGGGCCGGCAAGCCGAGGCGCAAGCCCGCCTCGAAGCCGTCCTGAAGATTCCGCCGCTGCACGACAATCAGCGTGGTACGCGCGGGTTCCGATATGACCAGCACGCCCTTGCCAAGGCGATGCTGGCGCGCGTGCTGTGGCTGCGGGGATCGGCGACCCAGGCGGTCGCCCATGCCAGGGCCAGCCTGAAGGAAATTCAGGCCGCGAACGATCAGCTCTCGCTGTGCTGGGTTCTGTATTACGGCGTTTTTCCCGTGACGTTCATGACCGCCGATTTCGCCGCAGCCGAACACGCGGCGTCCATGCTGACCGATCCGGCGGTCGGCCTGCCCAGCGGTATCTGGCGCGTGGTCGCGCGGCTTCTGCAAGGCAAGGTGATGGTCGCGCGCGGCGAAGGAGAGCAGGGCGTCGCCTTGCTGAAATCCGCAATCGAAGCCAGCGACAGGAGCGGATGGACACTGTCCTATCCGGAATTCCTGTGCTCGCTGGCAAGGGGCCTTGCGGCAATGGGCCAGCGCGAGGAGGCGATGGCGGCGATCGACAAGGGCTTCTCCCTGGTCAACGAGGACAGCGAGCAGTGGTATCAGCCGGAATTGATCCGTACCAAGGGCGAGCTGTTGCTCGAAGCAAGGGGCAGCCAATCGATCAGCGCGGCCACCGAGTGTTTCAGCGAGGCCATCGATCTGTCGCGCCTGCAGGGGGCGTTGTCCTGGGAATTGCGCGCCGCCCATAGTCTTGCGCGACTAAGGGAATCGCTCGGACAGGGCGGGGACGCGCGCCAGATTCTCGCCGACGTCTACGGCAAGTTCACCGAAGGCTTCGAAACCCCTGACCTGATCTCCGCAAAGGCGACGTTAAACGGCCTTGTCGCCTCGTGATTGCCGCAATGCACGCGGCGCGCAATGTCGTAAACTTTCCAATGAGTTAGGTCTGAAATACCGTGTTAAAGTTCTGAAATTTTGTGATTTTAACGCCTCTTAACTGGCTGTATCTCGAGCCCTCGACCACCATCCGCCCATCGAACCGATCCCGTTGCGATCGTGGCCTCAAACGCAAGGAAGCGTGGGCCAGTTCACCCGGGATCGCGCTGCGAGCGGAGATGGAACATGATGAGCGAAGGTGCGATCTGGCAGCCGCAATGGCTGGAGAATGATTTCGATCCGCCTGATTTGTCGACGGCTGATGCTGCCGATGGGCGCGACGAGGGAAGACGGATATTCGAGGAACTGCGGTGGCGCGAAGCAGGCGGCTGTTCGGCCAGCGGCGCGCGGCGTCCGGAAATCGAGGTTTCCAGATGGACCGCCGCACATGGCGACGAGCGTTGCGAAGTCTCCATCACGCCGCGCCATTGCCACATCATCAGCCTCTCGCTCGCCGTCTCCCGGGTCAGATGGGCGAGCGCGTCGGAAACCCTGTTCGAGGGGTTGATGCCGTCGGGCACCATGCACATCAGTGCCCCGGGTCAGAAAGTGACGGCGCAGTTTACGCCGCCATTCGATTTTCTTCACTTTCACGTCGACAACCGCTTCCTTTGCGAGGAAGGGATCATTGCCGACGAGACCAGTGTGCTCGACAGCAGCCGGCTCCCGCTGTTCCGCGACGCGCTGGCGGAGGCCCTTGGCCGTTCGCTGCTCGATCCCGGCGACCGCGGCTATCCGCAGTATCTGGCGAGCGTCTGCAAGGCCATCGTGATGCGCGCCATGGCGCGCCAGCAGGATGACCGGCGCTGCAGCGCGCTGCCGAAATGGCGGTTGCGGCGCGTCGAGCAATACCTCGTGGAGAATATCGGAAAGCCGATCAGCCTGCACGACATGGCGGCCGCGGCGGGGCTCTCGCGGATGCATTTTGCCGCGCAGTTTCGCGCCGCGACCGGGTTCAGGCCCCACGAGTATCTGCTCCTGAAGCGGGTAGAGCATGCCAAGATTGCGCTCGCCGAGACGGGAATGCCGCTGGTCGAGGTCGCGTTTTCCGTCGGGTTCAACGCGCAGGCGCACTTCTCGACCGTGTTCAAACGCTTCACCGGCAAATCGCCGGCACGCTGGAAGTGCGAGCATCGTGCGTTGAATGGCGCAATCGCCAACCGCCGGCTGCGCGAAGCACCGCATCTTGCGAACGTGAAGGCCGGCGAAGCAAAAGCGGCATAGGTGCGCGCCGGCGCCTCGCTCCAGGTTGAGGTCGTGCGAATGCGGAAGTCCGTCCCGCGTTCGAAAGATCGGATCTCATCGCAGCGATATTGTCGCTCCATCGAATGGAGGGAGAGATGAAGCCCATTGCCGTTGCCGCTTTAGTGTCCCCAATCCTGATCGCTTTTGTCCGCAACTGCGGCGTTGCGATAGCGATCTCCATTTTCTTCGCTGCAGCACATCACTCTTCGAGCCCGTCGCACCCGGGTGAAGCGAGCCACATGACGACGGCAGTTGCTCATATCGCCAGCCAATGAGCTATTGGCTGAGCGAGCTGAGAAGCGGCTTCGCCGACGCCGCTCGCGGGCGCCTCAGGCCGCCGTAAGCCGTCAGGCGCCGTCAAGCCTGCGCCGCCTCGAGGATCAGCCGTGAGATTTCGTCGGGTTGCGAGATCAGCGAGAGGTGGCTTGCCTTCACCTCGATGGTCTTGGCTCCCATCCGCTTCGCCATGAAGCGCTCCAGGTCCGGATTGATGGTGCGGTCCTCCGTCGAGACGGCATAGAAGCTCGGCTTCGACCGCCAGGCCGCATTGGTGGTCTTGCCGGTGAGCAGCGCCTTGTGGAATGGCTCCTGCACCGCATAGAGCGCCTTGGCCTTCGCCTCCGGCAGGTCGCCTGCGAAATCGTGCAGGAAGGCTTGCTCGCTGAGACGTCCTTCGTCGCCGTCAAAGACGATGCCGGCCGACGCCGGCGGCGTCGGATATTTCTTCGCCAGAGCCGTATAATCCTCGCCAGCATCCGGTGCGCGCGCCGCCACATAGACCAGCGCGGAGACGTTCGGATGCACCCCGGTCTCGGTGACGATCATCCCCGAAAAGGAATGCCCGACCAGAACGGTTGGACCATCCTGCCGCGCCAGCACGCGCTCCGCCGACGCCACCGCCTCTGGCAGGGTCGTCAGCGGGTTTTGCACCGACGTGACGTTGAGCCCTGCGGCCTGCAATCGCGTAATCACTTCGGACCAGCACGATCCGTCCGCAAACAGCCCATGCACGAGCACGACGTTGCGCGCCTTCACCGGAGCGGCGATTGCGGCCGTGCCGCGTGTCGAGATCAGTGCCCCGGCCGCGCCTGCGACCAGCGTGGCCGAAAATGCTCGTCTGCTCATCATCATGATTTCTGTTTCCTGGTCGTGAGGGCTCGCGGCAAGCTTGCTCGCATGCGCGCACTCTAACCGCTGAGGGCAGCCGATCTTTTCAAATTACCGTTTGCTTGTCCTGTTCGCACGACCAGCGCCGCGATAGCGCGCCGCCTGCGATCGTCGGCCCGCTTCCATGAACCCTGATCACGGCCCATCACATTTGTCTGAGGATCGCGAGCGTCGCCTCGTCCGGTGTCCCCTGATAGAAGCGATCGAGGGCACGGCGAAAGATGGCTTGCCCGCCTACCGCGCCGAACAGCGTCATGCATGAACGAAACTTGAGATCGTCGGGCGTGCCGAATATCTCATGGGCGGTTTTGTCCGCAACGCCCACCACCAATTCGGTACATTCGATGAGGCGCGCACCGAGGGCAGGGTGCCCAAGGTAGGCGAGAGCCTCCGCGCGCGAACGGATGGCATAACGCTGCGCCATCGCGCTGTGGCCGAGGCCTTCCACCTGGGGAAAGACGAACCAGATCCAGTGCGTTCGCTTGCGGCCGCTGCGCAGCTCGGCGAGCACCGTGGCGTACAAGGGACGTTGCGCGTCGACGAAACGCTGCAGGTCGAACGGGTCCGATCCAGAGGCAGACGGCTGCGGCATGGCTGGACCTTTCCGCAAGGCGGCGTCGCACCCGACGAGAGCCTTAATACATATTCCGCCCCGCACCGGAACGTGCGCGGGTCCCGAAGATTATAGTTCCGGCGATGGAATTCTGCGAGGAGCGGGACAGTCCCCCGAAGGGTTACGCGGCGTCGCGCCCGCGTGACCCTTCGTGCACTAGATATTCCGAACTCCAGACAGGGGCCTTTGCCCATGAGACAGCACCACTGTCCGGCATGTCGCGAAAGGATACTTTTCGAGGACAGCCGTTGCGGGCATTGCAGCCTGCGTCTGGTATTCGACGCCGGACACATGCAGTTTCGTGCGCTTCAAACTACGATACCCTGCGTCAACCGCGCTCTGATCGGATGCAATTGGTCGGCGCGGATCGACGACAAATATTGCTCGTCCTGCCGGCTGACGCGCACCATTCCCAACCTCGTCTTGCCGCGGAATATTTTGCTGTGGCGCCGGGTGGAGCAGGCGAAACGGCGTTTGCTCTATGATCTTTATCGCCTCGGGCTGCCCCTCGTCGATCATGAGGGCAGACAGATTGCCTTCGACATCCTGTCGGATGAGGACGCGGGACAGCCGATCCTGACCGGGCATCTGAACGGTCTGATCACGCTCAGCCTGTCGGAAGCCGACGACACCGAGCGCGAGGCGCGGAGAGCCGCCTTCCGGGAGCCGTACCGGACCTTGCTGGGTCATTTCCGCCACGAGGTCGGTCACTTCTATTGGAGCGTCCTGGTCGGTCAGTCGAAGCTGGAAAAGCCGTTTCGATTGATCTTCGGTGACGAGCGCCAGAGCTACGCGGCTTCGCTCGCGAACTATCACGAGCGTGGGGACCGCTCCTATGACCGCGACGTCTTCATCAGCGAGTATGCGACCTCCCATCCCTGGGAGGATTGGGCCGAGACGTTCGCGCATTTCCTCCACATCGTCTCCACCTTGGATTCGGCGGCGGCGCTGCCGCTCTCGCTCGACGAACGCGCGCGGCGGACTTTCGACGACCCCTATCTCGAAAGCGATTTTGCGGCCTTGTTGTCGTCATGGACGCCTGTCTCCTACGCCATGAACGAACTCAATCGCTCGATGGGGCTTGGCGATGCCTATCCCTTCAATCTCCCCGGAGCGGTGAGGGGCAAACTGCACTTCGTGCACATGGCCATCCTCCATCACCGCCACGATGTGGCGGCGCGAAGACGCCGACGGCCATTAGCGGTACGATGCGCGAGCTGAGGATTGGATCTAAACGGCAGTAATCGTTGCGCTTTTTGCCGAGTGTGGCTGGGGAACCTGGATTCGAACCAAGACAAACAGAGTCAGAGTTTGTTGTGCTACCGTTACACCATTCCCCAACGGATTTCCGAACAAATTCAATAGCTTGATGGATTGTCCGGAAGTGGCCGCAACGCCTCTTTTGCGCAAATCGGCGGCCCGGCGTTGCGCCCTTCTACCCGCTACCTCCCGCCCTTGGCAAGGGTGCCTCTGCGCGGCTCCGCCAGCGGTATTCGGAGCGTCGATTTTGCTACCAGCCTCGGTCGTCTGGTGACGAAAGACATCTAGTTGCGCGGGTGCGTGCGCGCAGACATCAGCTTCGAGTTGCTTATCGCGCGGGCAGCGCGGCCCCGCGCCCTTCGACAAATTGCCAAGCCGCGCGCAACGGCGCGGCCGGCCTGCATCGCTTGCCCATGCTGGAACGCCATGCAATGCTGATGCACCGCAACAAACGGGGCAGGGGCAGGCAGCGGACATCGCCCGCGCTTCCCAGGTAACAGCTTGCAACCGCGACGTGTTTTCTCCGGAGCCTTCACAATGAAATTCAACAATATATTCGGGCTGGCTTGTGCGGCCTCGATTTCGCTTGGGCTTGCGACCGGTGCTTCCGCCGAGGACAAGGTCGTCAAGATCGGCGCGGTGTTTCCGCTGAGCGGCGGCGCCGCCTCGATCGGAACCCACGTCAAGGCCGCCTTCGACGTCGTCATGGACATCGTCAACAACGCCCATCCCGAGCTCGCCGGCATTCCGCTGGCCAAGAACGCAGGCCTTGCCGGCCTCGGCGGCGCCAAGGTCGAACTCGTGTTCGCCGACAACCAGGGCAGCCCCGCCACCGGCCAGAACCAGACGCTGCGCCTGATCACCGAAGACAAGGTGGTCGCGGTCACCGGCGCCTATCAGTCGGGCATCACGCTGACGTCGAGCGCCATCGCCGAGAAATACGGCATCCCCTATGTCAACGGCGAGTCGGTGGCCGCCAACCTCACCGAGCGCGGCTTCCAATGGTTCTTCCGCACCACGCCGATCGCCTCCGACTTCGCCAAGGTTTTCTCCGATTTCCTGCTCGACATGAAGGCCCAGGGCGCCAAGGTCGACAGCGTTGCGCTGGTGCACGATAACACCGAGTACGGCACCTCGGTCGCCAACACCATCACCACCACCTTCAAGGAGAAGGGGCTGAACATCGCGCTCGATGTCGCCTATGCCTCCAATTCGACCGACGTGCAGAGTCAGGTGCTGCAGCTCAAGGAGAAGAAGCCCGACGTCGTGCTGATGATCTCCTACACCTCGGATGCGATCCTGTTCGCCAAGACCATGCAGGCCCAGGACTTCAAGCCGGGCATCCTGCTCGCCGACGACGCCGGCTATTCCGATCCGGACTTCATCAAGGCGGTGGGCAAGCTCTCGCAGGGCGCGTTCAACCGCTCGTCCTGGAGCGCCGGCCCCGCCGGCTCGCCGACCGCCATCATCGCCGACATGTACAAGAAGAAGAGCGGCGTCGAGATGGACGACACCGTCGCCCGCCAGATGCAGGGCCTTTTTGTCCTCCTCGATGCCATCGACCGCGCCGGCTCGACCGAGCCTGCCAAGATCCAGGCAGCGCTGAAGGCGACCGACCTCAAGCCCGACCAGCTCGTGATCGGCTACAAGGGTGTCAAGTTCGACGCCAAGGGCCAGAACATCCTGGCCTCGGGGCGCATCATCCAGCTCCAGGACGGCGAAAACTACGTCTCGGTCTGGCCGAAGGATGCCGCCGAGAAGGCCCCGATGCTACCCTACAAGGGCTGGTAATTTTTTGAGGGCGGGAATACCAATTCCCGCCCTTTTCATGTGACCTCGACGCCAACCTCCCTCGCAACGACGCGCGGCTAAATGTCTTTCTTTCTGGTGCAGGTGATCGTCGGCGGACTTCTGCTCGGTGCCGTCTACGCGCTGTTCTCCTCCGGCCTGACCCTGGTCTGGGGCATGATGAACATCGTCAATTTCGCCCATGGCGATTTCGTCATGCTCGGCATGTACGCGGCGTTCGTGGTCTTCAGCGTGTTCGGCGTCGGCCCCGCGGTTGGCGCGCCGGTCGCGACGCTGTTGCTCGCCACCGTCGGAATCATCGTCTATTTCAGCCTGATCCGCCACATCATGAAGGGGCCGATGCTGGCGCAGATCCTCGGCACGTTCGGGCTTGCGCTGTTGTTGCGCTACTCAGTGTTCTGGTGGTTCGGCGCGAACTTCCTGTCGCTGCCGAACAACCTCGTCGGCGGCACCTTCGATATTTTCGGCCTGCGCATCGAGGCCGCGCGGCTGCTCGCGGGCGTGGTCGCGCTGTTGGTTACGCTCGGCCTGCATCTGTTGCTGACGCGCACCTCGCTCGGCTCGAAGATGCTCGCAGTGGCGGAAGATTCCACCGCGGCGCAGCTGATGGGAATCCGTCCCGACAGCATGCAGGCGATCGCCTGGGCGATCGCGGCCGGCGCCACGGGATTGGCCGGCGCGCTGATCGCGACCTTCTTCTACATCGTGCCGACGGTTGGCGAGACCCTGGGGATCGTGGCCTTCGTCACGGTGTCGCTCGGCGGCTTCGGCAGCGTGCCCGGCGCGCTGGTTGCAGGCCTCATGATCGGCGTCATCGAATCCGTTTCGGGCTATCTGATCGGCGCAGTCTACAAGGACATCGTGGTCTACTCGCTCTTCATCTTCTTTCTCTGGTTCCGGCCGCAAGGCCTGATGGGCAAAGCATGATGCGGCGGCTGATCTGGCCATCGGTGCTGCTGGCGGTCGTGATCGCCTATCCCTTGCTGTTCTCCACGCCGTTCCAGCAGCGTCTGGGCGCGCTAGTACTGCTCTATGCCATCGCCGCGTCGGCCTGGAACATCGTCGGCGGCTATGCCGGCCAGGTCTCGGTCGGGCATGTCGTGTTCTTCGGCTGCGGCGCCTATGCGGCCATGGGGGCGTATACGCATTTCGCGCTGTCGCCACTGGTCGGCATTCCCGCCGGCATCGTCATTTCGGTGACCATTGCCGCCGTCATCGGCGGCCCGACCTTGCGGCTGTCGGGGCACTATTTCAGCATGGCGACGATTGCGATCGCCGAGCTGTCGCGGCTGATCGTCACCAATACCGAATATTTCGGCGCCGCCGTCGGCCTGAGCGGCCCGACCGTGCCGCGCAACGTGTTCGATCTCTCCTTCGTCTCGGCGCTGCCCTACTACTATCTGTTCCTGGCCGTGCTCGCGATCACGCTTGCGATCACCTGGTGGATGACCAACAGCCGCATGGGGTTTTACCTGCGGGCGATCAAGGACTCCGAGCGCGCGGCGCGCTCGCTTGGCGCGCCGGCCGCGCGCACCAAGCTTTATGCCTATATGCTCAGTGCGGGCCTCACTTCGGTGGCCGGCGCGCTCTATGCGATGATGTTCGGCTTCGTCGATCCGGAATCCGGCCTCGGCATCTTGATCTCGGTGAAGATGCTGATCATGGCCGCGCTCGGCGGCGCAGGCCTGTTGTTCGGGCCGCTGGTGGGGGCCGCGATCCTGGTACCGCTGGAGGAATTGTCCAACAGCCTGCTCGGCGGCAGGGGCGCGGGCCTTACCTTCGTGGTCTATGGCGCGATCATCGTGCTGATCTCGCGCTTCCAGCCCGGCGGGCTGTTGGCGCTGGCGATCCGGCTCTGGGAGAAGCGCGGCAAGGCGGCCGAGAAGGCGGCAACCCTGGGAGCCAGCCATGCTCCTTGAAGCGCGTGACATCACCAAGGCTTTCGGCAGCTTCAAGGCGGTCGATTGCGCCTCCGTCACCCTGGAGCAGGGCGATATCCTCGGCCTGATCGGCCCGAACGGCGCCGGTAAATCCACCTTCTTCAATTGCCTGACCGGCGATCTGCAGGCTACCTCGGGGAAGGTGCTGTTCGAGGGGCGGGAGATCACCGACTTCACGCCGGAAGCGCGCGCAGGGCTCGGGCTCGCGCGTACCTTCCAGGTGCCGCAGACCTTCGAGGGCATGACGGTGCTGGAGAACGTGATGATCGGCGCGTTCCTGCGCACCTCGCATCGCACAGAGGCCGAAAGCCGGGCGCGCGCGGTGCTGGAGCGGGTCGGCATGGCGCGGTTGGCGGATGCGCCGGCGCGCTCGCTCGGCACGCCCGGCCGCAAGCGGCTGGAAATTGCCCGCGCCCTCGCAACCGAGCCAAAAGTGCTGCTGCTCGACGAGGCCATGGCGGGCCTGACCCAGCGCGAGGTGCAGCTTGCCATCGATCTGGTGCGCGACATCCACCGCTCCGGCATCACGCTCGTCATCGTCGAGCACATCATTGAAGTCATCATGGCGCTGTCGAGCCGCGTCATGGTGTTCCACCAGGGCAAGGAGATTGCGCGGGGCAATCCGCGCGAGGTCACCAGCAACCCGGCCGTGATCCAGGCCTATCTCGGCACCCGCGCGGCGAAAGCCGCCGCCGGCCACACCCCGATCGAATTGATGGGCGGACCGGTGACATGAGCGGGCCGTTGCTCAGGATAGAGCACCTCGAAGTCCGCTACGGCGACCTGATCGGGGTTTCGGACGTTTCCCTCGAAGTGCCCGAGGGCAGCGTGGTGGCGCTGCTCGGCTCCAATGGCGGCGGCAAGACCACGACGCTGAACGCGATCGCCGGGCTGATCCCGAAGCATTCCGGCACCATCATGTTTCGCGGCGAGGAGATCGGCGGCCAGCATGCCTTTGCCATCGTGCGCAAGGGGCTGGCGCTGTCGCCGGAGGGCTGGCGGCTGTTCGTGCAGCAGAGCGTCGAGAACAACCTTCTGCTCGGCGCCACGCCGCTTCGTGACAAGTCGCGCACCGCGACCTTGCTCGAGCGCGTCTACGAAATCTTCCCGCGGCTAAAGGAGCGGCGGCTGCAGCGCGCCGGCACCATGTCCGGCGGCGAGCGGCAGATGCTCGCGGTCGGCCGCGCGCTGATGAGCGACCCGAAACTCCTGATGCTGGACGAGCCGTCGCTGGGACTGGCGCCCGCCGTGGTGGAATCCATGTACGAGACCTTCAGCCAGTTGCACCGCGAAGGCCTGACCATCCTGCTCGCCGAGCAGTCGATCGAGCTCGCGCTGGAGGTTTCCGATTTTGCCACCGTATTGCAGGTTGGGAAAGACGTGCTGTCGGGCACCGCGGCGGCGCTGGCGCAAGACCCGCAGGTGCAGAAGGCGTATCTCGGCGGCGCCTGACATGTAGGGTGGATTAGCGCAGCGTAATCCACCATTCTTTCCGCGGTGTCAGTTGCCGGCGGGTTACGCTTCGCTAACCCGCCCTACGGAATTGAGCGAACGGTGGACCAACCGCTGTCGCGGGAAAAGTCTGGGAGGACATCATGAGCGCAGGCGACAGGCCGCTGTTCGGCGGCGCGATCGGCAAGACCATTGTCGGATCGAAGCCCTGGTGGCCGCAGCCCACCAAACCGCCGGCCGGCGCGCCGAACATCCTGGTCGTGCTGTTCGACGATGTCGGCTTCTCCGATTTCGGCTGCTATGGCTCGCAGATCAGGACGCCGACCATCGATCGCCTCGCCGCCGAGGGCCTGCGCTATTCCGGCTTTCACACCACGGCGATGTGCTCGACCACGCGTGCGGCGCTGCTCACCGGGCGCAACCATCATTCGGTCGGCGTCGGGTGCCTGTCCAATTTCGATTCCGGCTATCCCGGCTACCGCGGCAAGATCGCGCGCGAGGCGGGGACGCTGGCGGAAATGCTGCGCGCGCACGCCTATCGCAATTACATGATCGGCAAGTGGCATGTGACGCCGCTGACCGAGAGTGGCGCCACCGGGCCGTTCGACGGCTGGCCGCTCGGCCGCGGCTTTGATCGCTTCTACGGCTTCCTCGATGCCGAGACCGATCAATATGCGCCGGAACTGGTCTCCGACAACGCGCATGTTGATCCGCCCGGCACCTACGCCGACGGCTATCACCTGACCTCGGACCTGATCGATCAGGCGATCCGTTTCATCGGCGATCACATCGCCGACCGGCCCGATCTGCCTTGGTTGACCTGGGTCGCGCTCGGCGCCTGTCACGCGCCGCACCAGGCACCCGCCGACATCATCGGGGGTTACGACGGCATGTTCGCCCATGGCTGGGACGTCGAGCGCGAGCAGCGGCTGGCGCGGCAGAAGGCGATGGGCCTGGTGCCGTCAGAGACAAAAATGCCGCCGCGCAATGACGGCGTGAAGGCCTGGGCCGACCACGGCGACGACGAGAAGCGCGTCTTCACCCGGTTGCAGTCGGCGTTTGCCGGCATGCTCGACCACGCCGACCGGCATCTGGCGCGACTGATTAAATTTCTCGAAACCGCCGGTGTGCGCGACGACACGCTGATCATCGTGATGTCCGACAATGGCGCGAGCCAGGAGGGCGGGCCGCTCGGCTTCATCAATGCGATGGGGCCGTATAACCTGCGGCCCGAGCCGATCGCGGAGAAGGTCCGCCGCATCGACGATATCGGCGGCCCCGACACCCACACCAATTTCCCGCATGGCTGGGCGATGGCGTCGAACACGCCGCTGCGCCGCTACAAGCAGAACACCCATAGCGGCGGCATCCGCGACCCCTTCGTGATGAGCTGGCCGAAGCGGATCGCGGCCAAAGGCGAGCTGCGCCACCAATTCGTGCATGCCTGCGACCTCGTGCCGACGCTGCTCGACCTCATCGGCATCGGCGCGCCGGCTGCGATCGCGGGGTGCCCGCAAATGCCGATCGAAGGCGAGAGCTTTGCGCGCTCGATCACGGACACCGCCGCGCCATCCAAACCATCGTCGCAATATTTCGAGATGTTCGGCCATCGCGGCATCTGGCACCGGGGATGGAAGGCGGTCGCTTTTCATCCCTCCGGCACGCCGTTCGAGAATGACAAGTGGGAACTGTTCCATCTCGACCGCGATTTCTCCGAAGTCGATAATCTCGCGGAAAAAGAGCCGGAACGTCTGGCCGAGATGATCAAGCTGTGGTGGAGCGAGGCCGAGAAGCACAATGTGCTGCCGCTCGACGACCGTTTTGGCCCGCGCTTTGCCGAGAACGCGGCGCGTTTCCACGGCGCGCGCAATCAATTCACTTTCCATGCCGGCATGGGCCATGTGCCGACCGACGTCGCGCCCGATGTGAGGAGCCGCAGCTACACCATCGAGGCCCATGTCGAGATCGCGGATGGCGCCGCCGAGGGCGTGCTGATCGCGCATGGCGATGCCACCTCGGGCTACAGCCTCTACATCAAGGACGGGCATCTCGTGCACGACCTCAATATTGGTGGCGGCCACGAGATCCTGCGCTCGGAGCGCAAGATTTCGCCGGGGACGCACCGGCTTGGGCTGCATGTCGAGCGGCTGGTGCGCACCGAGCCGCCGGCCAAGGGCGCGCGCACGGGATTTAGCGCCTACACGCTGTTGATCGATGGCGAGGCCGCCGGCTCGATGCAGACCCAGCTTGCCTTCCACAACTTCATCTCTTGGTCAGGGCTCGACATCGGCCGCGACCGCGGCAGCCCGGTGTCGCATTACGAGGCGCCGTTCGAGTTCACGGGCAAGCTCAACCGCGTCACTGTGAAGATGCATGACGACCAGAAGCTCGACGGCGAGGGTGTCGGCAACGCGCAGATGGCGAGGCAGTGATGTTGTTTGTGTCCCGGACGCGGTGCAGCGCGTTAGCGGTGCACCGCAGAGCCGGGACCCACGCGCCATTCCGATTTGCGGGTGGGCCCCGGATCAGCAGCGCACCGCAAAGAGGCGCTGCGCTGCATCCGGGGGCACGATCACCTGTTACTTGATCTTGTCATACGCCGCGGCGAAATCGGTCAGCGGCAACGGGATCGTGATCGGATCCTTGGCAAGATTCTGGAACGATACCTTCAGTTGCTTGCCGGTCCGCAGCGCGGCCAACATATCCGGCGCGATGGGAAGATTGGCATAGCAGCCGCGGTTCTCGCAGGTCTGGACCTGCAGATCGACCGTCTTGCCCTCGTCGACCTGCAGTTTGGCGCCGGCCGGCAGATTGAGCCCGAGCGGCAGCTGCACCATCGCCACCGGCGTGCGGGTGTCGCTGGTGACACGGATATTGACCAGCACGACCAACTGACCGGTCTTGGCGAGCACCGCGGTCTCTTCGACCGCGCATTCCAGCGGCGCGTCGCGGCCGATGCTGGCGCAGCGCGCGATCCAGCCGGGCTGCGGCGGGGCGCCGGTGGCGTCGGGCTGTTGTGTCGGCGCCGGCGCGGCCTGCGGAGCGGGTGCCGGCGGGCCCTTGGCCTTCGGTGCCTGCGCGGAAACCTGGCCCGCACAGCCCAGCATGATGACAACAGCAGACAAGGAAAATTTCGCGATGATCTTCACGAGGCGGGCTCCGGAATGACGCATTCCGATGAGCCGGCAGCAGGGCAAAGTCAAGTTATTCGGCGGCTTCCTTGACCGAGCCGTGCTCTTCGCGCGCATCGGCGTCGCCGGCCTTCGAGCGGCCCCAGCCGGCAAACGCATTGGAGAGCTTGTCGAGATAGAGATAGATCACCGGTGTCGTGAACAGCGTCAGCGCCTGGCTGACGATGAGGCCGCCGACCATGGCATAGCCGAGCGGCTGGCGGATTTCCGAACCTGTGCCGGTGCCGAGCATCAGCGGCACGCCGCCGAGCATCGCCGCCATCGTGGTCATCATGATCGGGCGGAAGCGCAGCAGCGCCGCCTGGCGGATCGATTGTTCGGAGGAGAGATGCTGGTCGCGCTCGGCGGCGATCGCGAAGTCGACCATCATGATGCCGTTCTTCTTCACGATGCCGATCAGGAGAATAATTCCGATGAGAGCAATGAGGCTGAAGTCATAGCCGAACGCCATCAGGATCGCGAGCGCGCCGACGCCGGCCGAAGGTAGCGTCGAGAGAATGGTGATCGGGTGGATGTAGCTCTCGTAGAGGATGCCGAGGATCAGGTAGACCACGACCAGTGCGGCGAGGATCAGCAACGGCACGGTGCCGAGCGATTGCTGGAACGCCTGCGCCGTGCCCTGGAAGCTCGAGTTCAGCGTCGGCGGCGCGCCGAGATCGGTCATCGCCTTCTGCACCGCGTCGGTCGCCTGTCCCAGCGCCACGCCCTGGCCGAGGTTGAAGGAGATGGTGATCGCCGGGAATTGACCCTGGTGGCTGATCGACAGCGGACGGACGGGATCGCTGGTCCAGGTCGCAAACGTCGAGAGCGGCACCTGGTCATTCGTGGTCGGCGAGCGGACATAGATCTTGTTCAACGTGTCGAGGTTGCCCTGCAGCTCGGGCAGGATCTCCAGGATCACGTGATAGGAATTGAGCTGGGTGAAATACTGCGTGACCTGGCGCTGGCCGAATGAATCGTAAAGCGTGTCGTCGATCAGCTGGGGCGTGATGCCGTAGCGCGAGGCGGTGTCGCGGTTGATGTTCAGCACCAGCGTGGTGCCCTGGGTCTGCTGGTCGGTGGCGACGTCGCGCAGCTGCGGCAGCGTCTGCATCTTGGCCAGGATCTTCGGCGCCCATTCGTTGAGCTCGGCAAGGTTGGCGTCCTGCAGCGTGAACTCGAACTGGGTGCGGGTGGGGCGGCCGCCAAGGCGCACGTCTTGCGCCGCCTGCATATAAAGGTTTGCGCCCTCGACCTTGGCGAGTTTCGGCCGCAGCCGCGTGATGATCTGCTGGGCGGAAGCCTCGCGCTCGCTGCGCGGCTTCAGCGTGATGAACATGTTGCCGTTGTTGCCGGCGCGGCCGCTGCCACCGATCGCCATCGCGGCGGTGGCGACGTCAGGATCCTGCAGCACGATGTTGACGAGCTGCTCCTGCTTGTTCTTCATCGCGTCGAAGGAGATGTCCTGCGAGGCTTCCGAGGTCGCTGTGATCAGACCGTTGTCCTGTTGCGGGAAGAATCCCTTCGGGATGATCACGAACAGGTAGACCGAAAGGGCGAGGGTGGCGAAGAAGATCATCATCGTGACCCGCCTCCAGCTCAGCGCCAGATCGAGCCCGTATTCGTAACCGCGCAGCATGGCGTCGAAAGCGCGCTCGCTCAGCTGGTAGAGCCTGCCGTGCTGGGTCTCGTGATGCGCGCGCAGGAAGCGCGAGGCCATCATCGGCGTCAGCGTCAGCGACACAATCATCGAGACGAAGATGGTCATCGCCAGCGTCACTGCGAATTCGCGGAACAGGCGGCCGATGATGCCGCCCATCAGCAACAGCGGGATCAGCACCGCGACCAGCGAAACACTGATAGAGACGATGGTGAAGCCGATTTCCTTCGCGCCCTTGAACGCAGCGGCGAGGGGCTTTTCGCCTTCCTCGATGTAGCGCGAGATATTTTCGAGCATCACGATGGCGTCGTCGACCACGAAACCCACCGCGATCGTCAGCGCCATCAGCGACAGATTGTCGAGCGTGTAGCCGAACACCCACATCAGCGCGCAGGCGCCGAGCAGCGCCAGCGGCACGGTCACGGTCGGAATCACGGTCGCCCAGAAGCTGCGCAGGAACACGAAGATGACCATGACCACGAGGAAAATGGTCAAGAGCAGCGTGAACTGCACGTCCTCGACCGCGGCGCGGATGGTCTGGGTGCGGTCGGAGATGATTTCGATCTTGATTGACGGCGGGATCGCCGCCACCAGTCGCGGCAACAGCGATTTGATCTTGTCGACGGTCTCGATGACGTTGGCGCCCGGCTGCTTGAACACAACGAGGAACACGCCGCGCTTGCCGTTGGCCCACGCCGCCTGCTTGGCGTCTTCAGGGCCGGTCACCGCTTTGCCGATGTCGCGGATCCGCAACGGGCCGCCGTTGCGGTAGGCGATGATGACGTCGTTCCACTTGTCGGCGTCGAGCAACTGGTCGTTGGCGTAGATCGTGTAGGCGCGCTTGTCGCCGTCGATATTGCCCTTCGGGCTGTCGACGGTGGTGAGCGCGATCTGGCCGCGGATGTCCTCCATCGACAGCCCTTTGGCGACAAGCTTGGCGGGATCGACCTGGACGCGGATCGACGGCTTCTGCTGGCCGCCGATGATGACCTGCGCGACGCCTGAAATCTGGCTGATCTGCTGCGCGAGCTGGGCGTCGACGGCGTCGCTCACCGTGGTCAGCGGCAGCGCCTCCGATGTCGCGGACAGCAACAGGATCGGCGAGTCCGCCGGGTTGACCTTGCGATAGGTCGGCGGCGAGGGGAGGTTTTTCGGCAACTGCCCGCTGGCGGCGTTGATCGCGCCCTGCACGTCGTTGGCAGCGCCGTCAATGGAGCGGTTGAGGTCGAATTGGATGGTGACCGCCGCCGTGCCGAGATAGCTCGTCGAGGTCATCTGGGCGATGCCGGGGATCTGCGCGAATTGCCGTTCCAGCGGCTGCGCCACCGAGGAGGCCATGGTTTCGGGGCTGGCGCCCGGCAGGTTTGCGGTGATCTGAATGGTCGGGAAGTCGACCTGCGGCAGCGGCGCGACCGGCAGTTGCGGATAGGCGACAAGGCCGACGAACAGGATACCCGCCATCAGCAGCGAGGTGCCGATCGGAAACCGGATGAAGGGAGCCGAGATCCCTTCGCCTTTGACGCCGGTCTGGGCGCTCATTCAGATTTGACCTTGTCCTTCGCCTGGTCCGAGCTCGCGACCGCCGTGGTGACGAGCGAACCCGGCTGCACCTTGAACTGCCCGCCCGTGATTACCCGTTCTCCCGGCTGCAGCCCTTCATCGACCACGGAACGCCCGTCGATCGATTGGCTGACCTTGACCTTGCGCAACTCCGCCTTGTTGTCCGCCGTCACGGCGTAGGCATAGAGCCCGCTGGTGCCGTGCTGGATCGCGTCGTCAGGCACCACGGTCGCATCCTTCAGCGTCTTCGCCAGCAGCCGTGTCGAAACCGACTGGCCGGGCCACAGGGCATGATCCTTGTTGTCGAACACCGCCTTCAGCCGAATAGTCCCGCTGGTCGTGTCGACCTGGTTGTTGATCACCGAAAGCTTGCCTTCGGCGAGCGGCTTCTTGCCGTCGGTGGTGATCGCAATGGTCTTGAGCGGGGCCACTTTCTGGGCCTCGCTTATATACGGAAGCTGCTCTTCCGGCGCGGTGAAAATCACGGCGATCGGCTCGATCTGGGTCACCGTTACGATACCGCTCATGTTCGAGGCGTTGACGATGTTGCCGATGTCGACCTGGCGCAGCCCGACCACGCCCGAGATCGGCGTCTTCACCTGGGTGTAGTCGAGCTGGGTCTGGGCATTGGAGATCGCCGCGTCGTCGGCTGCGATCTGCGCGGTCAGTTGCGCAACGGTGGAGCGCTGGGTGTCGGTCTGCTGGCGCGTCGCGAACTCGCCGAGCTTGGTGTAGCGCTGCAGGTCGAGATTGGCGTTGGCGAGGTTGGCCTCGTCCTGAACCTTCTTGGCCTTGGCCTGGTCGAGCGCCGCCTGGAATGGCCGCGGGTCGATCTCGGCCAAGAGATCACCCTGGTTGACCGACTGGCCTTCTTGGAACGCGATCTTGTCGATCTGTCCGTCGATACGGGTCCGTACAACTACGGTGTTGAAGGCCTGAACCGTGCCGAGGCTGGTGAGGTAAACCGGGAAGTCGGCTTTTTGCACTTGCGCAACGCTGACCGGAATGGCCGGCCGGCGCGCAGATGCTTTCTGGGCCGCTTCCGCCTTGGCCTGTACTTCAGGGCCGTAATATCGCTGCCAGCCAAAATAGCCCGCAGCGGCGACAACCGCGATAAACAGAATCCACCGGATTGTCCGCTTCATGTTGGTCCGTTCGGCTCAAAGAAAAAAGAATAGCGGGTCTTCACAACCGTTCCCAGCACGCACAGATATAATACGCATGCACTTTATGTGTAAACACACTATAGCTTGAGAATCCTAAACAATTGGCAAGGTTAGAGGGGACTGAACCGAGTATGTCGCTCGACCTTAAACGCCAGCTGGTTGCGCAGTTGGTAGAGAGTTCGAGACTGCTGCGCAATTATATCGATCATCGCGCGAAAAGTCGCGGCACGACTCGCGCGCAATGGATCGTGCTGTTTCGCCTGCGCCAGCAGGAGGGCCTGTCCCAGGTCGACCTCGCCGACGTGCTCGAGCTGCAGCCGATCTCGCTGGTGCGGCTGCTTGATCGTCTTGTCGAACATGGCCTGCTCGAGCGCCGGCACGATCCGAAGGACCGTCGCGCCAACCGCCTGTTCCTCACCGCAAGCGGCAAGCAGCTGGTCGATGATCTCGACAGCCTGCGTGACGCGATCGCAATCGATGTCCTGCATGACCTGCCGGACGACGCGATCAAGACCAGCCTGTCCACGCTGCGCGAGATCAAGGACCGCATCAAGGCGTTGTCCGATCCGCCCGACCACATCGCGGCGAAGTAAATCGCGCGCGAAGCTCGCCCGCCGCGCGTGTCTCGCGAACGCTTCTAAAAGCCTTTCTAAATCCATCCGCATTGCGCGGCGGATGTCGCTCGTTCATACGGCCGCGACCAACGGGGAGCGCAGCATGGACGAGCTGAACGGAAAAATGATCGCGTGTCAGATCCTGATCGCCGGATTGATCGCGCGCGTCGCCAACGACCAGCGCGATCCCCTGCGGTTTCTCACCGACTTCCGCGACGAGATCCGCGCGGTCGTGAAGGGCGTCAACATCGCCGGCATGGAGAACAGCGATCGCGTGCGCTACGTCGCGCAGCAGACGGTCGACGAGCTGTTCTCGCTGATGAAACCGCCGAGCAGTGATTGAGCGATCGGCAACCGATGCGTGAGAAATCGGTATCTGAAGCGGGTTTTCTGGAACGCTTACAAAGATACTTTGGAATGCTTTCAATCTGAATTTTAGAATCGCTTTGATCTGGAAATATTCAAGTGCCTCAGGTGTAGCCGCCGCGTTGACCCTGAATATTTAGCCCGATACCAAACTCTCATCGCTCGCTGCTTGGGGATGAGCGAGCAAGAAAAAATTCGAAGAAAAATTTCCAGGAACAATCTCCAAGTCATGGGGCGTGTAGAAAAATGGGGCATGCAGTCACACCGCGATCGCTGCGATCGTTCGCGGCGATCAATCGCATCGAAGCGGAGTTCGACAGTTACTCCGGCAAGAAGGTCTCGGCGGTTGCCGGCCTCATTGTCGTGGCATCGGTCGGCGGCGTCGAAGCGCAGCAATCGACCAATCTCCCGCCTGTCAACGTCGATGCCCCGACGGCTCGCCCGCGTCCTGCTGCCTCCAGGCCGACGCCAGACCAGGTTCGCGCGCGCGATGCTCTCCGCCGCGCGGCCCGGCGGGCGCAGCCGCAGCAGGCCGCGCCCGTGCCGTTTCCGAACGCCGGCCAGTTGCGTGCCGATCGCGATCCCTATGCGGATCCGGTCGCGCCCTACAAGGTCGATCATCTGCAGGCTTCGGGAAAATTCCCGGAGCCGCTGCTCAACACGCCGAAGTCGGTCACGGTGCTGAGCAAGGAGGTGCTGGAGGACAAGAACGCGACCACGCTCAAGCAGGCGATCCTGTCGACCGCCGGCGTGACGCTCGGCACCGGGGAGGGGGGCAACGCCTTCGGCGACCGCTTCTTCATCCGCGGCTTTGACGCCCGCAACGACGTCTTCATCGACGGCGTGCGCGATTCCGGCGTCAGCGTGCGTGAAAACTTCTTCACCGAGCAGGTCGAGATCCTGCGTGGCCCCGCCTCTTCTTTTGCCGGGCGCGGCACCGCGGGCGGCGCGATCAACATCGTGACCAAGCAGGCGACGACCGAGAAAAGCTTCTACAGCGCGGACACCACCTTCGGCACCGACAACACCAAGCGGGTGACGCTCGATGTCAACCAGGTGATCAGCCCGACGCTGGCCCTTCGCGCCGGCGGCCTGTTCCAGGACGCCAATGTGGCGGGGCGCAACTACGTCACCGACGACCGCAACGGCGGCTTCGTCGCCGCGACCTGGAAGCCGGTCGATGCGGTGAAGCTCACCGGCAATTACATCCATACCGAACTGACGGGCATCCCAGATTTCGGCGTGCCGTATTACCGGCCGAGCACCGCGACCACCGCGGGTGGCCCGTTCCCGGACTTCGGCGTCAACCGCAACAATTTCTACGGTTTCGTCAACCGCGACTTCTACCGGACCGGCCAGGACATCGGCACCATCAATGCCGAGGTCCAGATCACACCCGACCTGCTGGTCACCAACAAGCTCCGGGACTCGCGCTCGACCCAGATGTATGTCGGGACGCTTCCGGAATCGCCGGTCCTCACCAATGCCAATCCGCTGTTGTGGACGTTGTCTGCCAATCCGCAGAGCCGCTTCCAGGTCACCGACGTGCTGGCGAACCAGACGGAAGCGACCTACAAGTTCAACGACGGCCTGGGCTTCAAGCACACGGCGCTGGCCGGTGTCGAGCTCGACCGCGAAACCTCTTCGATCGACACCTTCACCGGGCTTGCCTCCGAAATCACGACCGGCCCAACAGCGTTCACCGGCACCGGATCGAAGACCGACGTCAATGTGTTCGCCCCGCAATACGCAGAGCTGCCGTTCACCCGCGGACTAGCACTTGCCCACAGGCCGACCACGATCGGGATCGACACCAGGAGCGGCTACGTTCTCGATACCGCGAACTACCACGATCTGGTGATCCTCAACGGCGGCGTTCGCTATGACGGTTACAACCTCAACGTGGCCGGCTTCGGCACGCAGAACGGCAAGAGCGTGTATGGCACGCAGAAGGCCGAGTTCGGGATTCCGAACTTCAACCTCGGGCTGACGTTGAAGCCGCTGCCGAACGGCAGCGTCTATGTCGCCTATGCGACCTCCGCCAACCCGGTCGGCGCCGAATTCGACGGTACCAGCACGGCCTATGGCGGCATTTCCCCGGCTCTCAACGGCGCCTCGAACCAGATTTTCGGGCCGGAAAAGAACAAGGCGATCGAACTCGGCACCAAGTGGGAGTTGTTCGATCGCCATCTGCTGCTGACGGCGGCGTTGTTCCAGACCAACAAGGATAATGCCCGAGAAGCCTTCAACGTCAGCGCGACGACCCAGACCCCCAGCTGCCCGTATACGGCAACCACGGGCAACGTTTCCTGTGTCCTTGCCGGCGCCGCCTATTACGTCCGCGGCATCGATCTCGGCGTCGGCGGCAAGATCACCGACAGATGGAGTGTATTTGGCGGACTGGTGTTGATGCAGTCACAGGTGACCAAGTCGAATGTGCCGTCCAATCTGATGCCGGCCCCCTTGCTCTACACGACCAATGTCGGGCGGCCGCTGGCCAACATCGCGCACGAATCCTTCAGCCTGCTCACGAAGTACCAGGCCAGCGATGTCTGGGAGGTCGGCGGGCAGGCGGTGTACCGCTCGAAGATCTACGGCGGCACGGTGCTGGCGGCGAACTCGGGCGCGT
Source organism: uncultured Alphaproteobacteria bacterium (assembly GCA_963802585.1). Classification (GTDB taxonomy): domain Bacteria; phylum Pseudomonadota; class Alphaproteobacteria; order Rhizobiales; family Xanthobacteraceae; genus Bradyrhizobium. The sequence continues at coordinate 221,418 of CAWDJS010000011.1, forward strand.
CGATCCCGAGCTACTGGCGCCTCGACACCTTCGTCGAAGCCAGGATCGACAAGAACTGGACGGTCAAGCTGTTCGTCAACAACATCTTCGACAAGCGCTATTACGACGCGCTGTACCAGAGCGCGGCACCCTTCGTGCTGGAGGCGCCGGGCCGCGCCGCCTATCTGGTGCTGTCGGCGCGCTACTAGTGCCCATTTTCCGAAGTTCGTGCCCCGCCTCGGCACTCACTTACGCGAACTTCGGAAAAGTCATGGGCACTAGCAAACTCATAATTCTCGTGCCGCTTTTCGATTTGAAGTTCCTGATCGAGATCGCGGCCCACACTGTAGGGACTTCAAATCGGCGGCACTAGATGCTGGTCTGTGTTCTCAACGTGCTGAGCAAGGCTGATGTGGCGGATTTCCGCCACGTCATGGACGCGAGCGATTGGGAGGACGGCCGCTCCACCGCCGGCGCGCAGTCGGCACTGGTGAAGCGCAACGAGCAGCTGCCGCCGGATAGCGAAGTGGCGCGAAGACTCGGCAATCGCATCGTTTCGGCGCTGACCGCCAACCCGCGATTCCTGTCGGCGGCGATCCCGCTGCAAATCTTCCCGCCGCTGTTCAATCGCTATGCCGCCTCGGACGGGCATCATTTCGGCATCCATGTCGACAATGCCGTGCGCGGCGACCGTCTCACGGGATTGCGCATCCGCACCGATCTGTCGGTGACGCTGTTTTTGTCGGAGCCCGAGGAATATGACGGCGGCGAGCTGGTGATCGAGGACACCTATGGCTCGCACGAGATCAAGTTGCCGGCCGGCGATCTCGTGCTCTATCCGGCGTCCAGCCTGCTTCTGGTGGCGCCGGTGACGCGCGGGGCGCGGGTCGCGTCCTTTTTCTGGCTGCAGAGCATGATCCGCGACACCCAGGCGCGCAGCCTGATCTTCGATCTCGACAACTCGATCCAGTCGCTGGTCGAGCGGCTCGGCCGCGACGATCCCGAGACGGTAAAACTGTCTGGCATCTACCACAATCTCATCCGCCACTGGGCGGAAGTGTAGCGCATGATCCGGAAAAGTGGGCACCGGTTTTCCGAAAAGATCATGCGCAAAACAAGAATCTGGAGCGCTGGCGACTCGTCCTGATCTCATCTCGCTCAGTCCGCTCCAGTTTAGACTTTTTCCAATTCCAGACTGTCGGATTCCCGCGCGGTGTTGCGCGCGATCCATTGCGACACCTGCAAAAATCTTCGAACGATTCAAACAACGCAAAATGGAATGGCGACGGCGAGCGCGGGTTCAAGTGCTCGTTGACCGCATCAAGCGGTGGATGGATTTAGAACGGTTTTAAGGGGCGGCGTGGTGAGTGAACAAGAACAAGCGCGATCGAACGCAACGGTCGGCGCACGCGCGGGCGCGAGATTTCCGGGTGCGGCAAGCGTGACCGTCATGGTTGCAGCGCTCGGCGTATTCTCTTTTGTCGCGCCGGCATCGGCGCAGACGGCAGCCGCCGAGGCCCAGCCTCAGCCGAACTCGCAACTGCCGCCGGTCAATGTCGCAGCCCCCGAAACGCAGCGCACGGCGCGCCCGACCGCGCCGGCCAAGCGCTCCGATCGCAGCGGCGCGCAACGGCAGCGGCAGCAGGCCGCGCGGCAGGTCGAGCCGGCGCCGCCGGCGCCGAAGGAGATCATGCAGACATATGACCAGCGCACCGGCACGGTCGGCTATTATACGAACAGCACCTCGGTCGCGACCAAGACCAACACGCCGATCGTCAACATCCCGCAGTCGATGAGCGTCATCACCAAGGATTTCATCCGCGACCAGAGCCAGCAGAACCTCACCGACGTGACGCGCTACGTGCCCGGCGTCGCCGTGCACCAGGGCGAGGGCAATCGCGACGAACTGGTGATCCGCGGCGTCGATTCCAGCGCCAACTTCTTCGTCAACGGCTTCCGCGACGACGTGCAGTATTTCCGCGACATCTACAACACGCAGAGCATCGAGGTGCTGAAGGGGCCGGCGGCGATCACCTTCGGCCGCGGCGCCGGGGGCGGCGTCCTCAATCGCACGCTCAAGGAAGCCGACGGCACGCGCATCTATGAGGCGACTGCGCAGACCGGCTCCTGGGGCGACCGCCGCGTCACGCTGGACGCAGGGCAGGCGATCAACGAGAACGTCGCCGCGCGGCTCAACGTGTTCTACGAGGGCGCCGACGCCTTCCGCGACTTCAACCATCTCGAGCGCTACGGCATCAATCCGACGGTCACGCTGACGCCCGACGACAGCACCAAGATCAAGCTGTCCTACGAATATTTCCACGACCACCGCACCGCGGATCGCGGCAATCCCTCGCAGGCACTGCCGGGCTTCACCGGTCCCGCGACAGGGTCGCGCTTCAATCCAACCCAGCCGTTCGCGCCGAACGGGGATTTCTCGACGTTCTTCGGCAGCCCGAGCCTGAACAAGGCCGTCGCCACGGTGCAGACCGGCATGGCCATCATCGAGCATGATTTCGACAACGGGCTGACGGTGAGGAACGGCACCATCGCCGCCGACTACAAGAAATTCTATCAGAACGTCTATCCCACCAACGGTACGTTCAACGGCGGTGTCGATCCGGCCGACACCTTCGTCAATCTCGGTGCCTACCAGCACACGACCAACCGCGACAACGTCTTCAACCAGACCGACTTCACCTACAAGACCTGGGTCGGCCCAACCTACCACACCGTCGGCTTCGGCACCGAATTCGGCCGCCAGACCGGCGTCGACATCCGCAATACGGGTGACTTCCCGAACTCGAAAAGTCCGATCGGCCTCAGCAACACCATCACGCAGAATCCATTCGCGCCGACCTATTTCGGCCCGGTCACTTTTATCCACCATTTCACGACGACCGACATCGGCGATGGCGTCAAGGCGGCGGATTCCAACAGCAGCTACGGTTTGAACATTCAGTCGGGCTACGCCCGCGACACCGTCGACATCACGCGCTACCTGCAACTGATCGGCGCGGTGCGCTATGACCGTTTCGACATGTCGGCGCTCGATATGAACACTAATATCAACCGCGCGCGGCTCGATAATCTGGTCTCGCCGGCGGCCGCCGTGATCGTCAAGCCGCAGGACAATCTCTCGATCTATGGTGCCTACAGCGTCTCTTATCTGCCTTCGACGGGTGACCAGTTCAGTGCGCTGAACCCCGGCCAGCTGATCCTGCAACCGCAAAAGTTCGAGAACAAGGAAATCGGGCTGAAGTGGAACATCTTCCCGAAGCTGCTGCTGCAGACCGCGATCTACCAGCTAGATCGCACCAACCAGCCGATCCCGGACCCGCTCGCGCCTCAGGGTTCAGGCATCGCGTTTCCGAACGGCGCGAGCACCATCCGCGGCTTCGAGATCAGCCTCAACGGCTACATCACGGACTACTGGCAAGCGCAGCTTGGCTACGCCTATACCGACGCACGCATCGCCCATGACCTGACCCAGGCTCCTCCGGGAGGGGTCACGGCGCTGCCGATCCTGGCCGGCAACCGCGTGCAATTAGTGCCCTATAACCAAATCGCCTTGTGGAACAAGTTCAAGTTCACGGAGATGTGGAGCGCCGGCGTCGGCGTCATCTATTTCGGCGATTCCTTTGCCACCAGCGACGATACGGTCCGTTTGCCTGGCTTCGTCCGGATCGATGCCGGCATCTATGCGAACATCGACCAGAACTGGAAGGCGCAGCTCACGGTCGAGAACCTCTTCAGCACGAATTATTGGGCTTCCGCCGACGGCGACAACAACATTTCGCCGGGACAGGGGCGCACCGTTCGTCTGAAGGCCATGTACAGGTTCTAGAGTACAGGTTCTGCAGATGCGCCAACTTAGAGTAGTTCTGGTTTAATCGGAACGAAATCGGCTCTAAACCATCCATATATCGAGATGGATCAGGACTTGGTGCGCGCTTCCCGGGGAGCGCGCCTCAAAACCTTTTGTCCGCTCATGCCCGGAATTGACCTTGAACGGCCGAAATTTCAGGCATAACGACGAATGACGGGCGTATCGGCCGGAGACAGGGCGCTAAATGTTTAGAACCATTCTTAAATTGGTGGTGGTGTCGGCGATTGTTGCGCTGGCCTCAGTCGCCTTCGCCCAGCAAAACGCCGCGCCCGGCGCGCAACCTGCCCCTGTGGCAAGCCAGCCAGCTCCGCAAGGCGCCACCGCGCCGCAAACTCCGGCTTCGGCGCCGGCAAGTGCTCAATCAGCGCCGGCCGAGGTTTCCACCGACAACACCGGCACGACCGCAAGGCCCGTCGCGTTCCAGGTGCCCCGCGAGATGTCGCCATGGTCGATGTTCATGTCCGCCGATATCATCGTGAAGGCGGTGATGATCGGTCTCGCCTTTGCCTCGGTCGTGACCTGGACCGCCTTCATCGCGAAAAGCTTCGAGCTGTCGATCGCGCAGAGGAAGCTCAAGTCCCAGCTCAAAAAGATCAACGACGCCCGCTCGCTCGCCGAAGCGCAGCTGATGCTGGGCAAGAAGACAGGCGTGCTGTCGTCGTTCATCGCGGCCGCCATCCACGAGGCGCGGCTGTCGGCCGGTATCGCCTCCGACACCGGCATCAAGGAACGCGCCGCCCTGAGCTTTGCGGAGATTTCGCGCGCGGCGGCGCGCCGCATCCGGTTCGGGATGGGCGTGCTCGCCACCATCGGCGCGACCTCGCCCTTCGTCGGCCTGTTCGGCACGGTGTGGGGCATCATGAACAGTTTTATTGGCATTTCGAAGTCGCAGACCACCAATCTCGCCGTCGTCGCGCCCGGCATCGCCGAAGCGCTGCTTGCGACCGCGATCGGCCTCGTAGCCGCGATTCCCGCGGTCATCATCTACAACCATTTTGCGCGCGGCACGAAAACCTATCTCGAACTGGTGAGCCGCGCCTCGGGCGCGGCGGCGCGGCTGTTGTCGCGCGATATCGACCGCGTCAACAGCGGCGTGATACACTCGCGCGCGGCGGCGGAGTAGAACCATGGGCGCTTCGATCGCGGAAGGCGGGTTTGACGACGACGAGGAGTTCGCGGAAGCGCACGAAATCAACGTCACGCCCTTCATCGACGTCATGCTGGTGCTTCTCATCATCTTCATGGTGGCGGCGCCGCTCTCGACCGTCGATCTGCCGGTCGACCTGCCGACCACGAGTGCGACGCCGATCAAGCGTCCGGACAAGCCGATCTATCTCAGCATCAAGTCCGACCTGACGCTCGCGATCGGGGAAAATCCGGTGAAGCGGCCCGATCTGATCGCATCCCTCGATGCAATCCCCAATTTCGGCAAGGACCAGCCCGTGTTCCTGCGCGCCGACCGCTCGGTGCCCTATGGCGAGCTGATCGGGCTGATGGAGCTGCTGCGGCAGGGCGGCTACAACAAATACAAGCTGGTTACCCTTGAGGGCGCGCCGACGGCGTCACCGCCGGCAGCGGCCGCAAATCCCTGATGGACAGCGATGTCTGACGAGTTCGACCAGGCGCCGCCTCGGCGATTGTGGATTTTGGGAGCCTGCGTCGCGCTCGCGCTGCATCTCGGCGGCGCAGCGCTGGCGGTCACGCATCTGCAGACCCGCGATGACGATGAGGGTCTTGGCGCCAACACCGACGAATTCGCCGTCGAGATGGTCTCGCCCAAGGTCGAGGACGACAATCTGCCGCCGGGGCCGGACACCGATGCGCAGCAGGCGTCGCAGCTGCAGGTCGAGCAGAAGGCCGAGCTGAAGCAGACGGATCTGCCGCAGGAGCGGCCGACCGAAACCGACGAAGCCGATCGCACTGTGGCGCCCAACAAGACCGAGAAGCCGACGGAAGAGGATCCGAAGGTCGCGGCCATTCAGACCGAGGCCGCGCCGGAGCAGCAGGCCTCAGAGGCGACCTCGCGGCAGACGCTCGACCCCGATGCGCCCAATGCCGACATCGCCAAGGCGCCGAATCCCCACGGTCTCGGCAAGGACAAGCTGAAACTGACGGCCGAGTGGGGCAAGAAGATTTCCGCCACCTTCGAGCTGCACAAGAAATATCCGCCGAACCAGAAGAAGGCCACGACCGTGAAGGTCGCGATCGTGCTCAACCGGCGCGGCAACGTGGTGACGGCCAATGTCGTGGAGTCCTCCGGCGATTCCATCTTCGACAAGGCGGCGATCGACATGATCCACCGCTCCGACCCGGTGCCGCTGCCGCCGGCCGGTCTCACCGACGAGCAGTACAGCTTCAACCTCGATGTGAACTTCACCAGGCCGAAATAGGCACGACCGACGGCAATACATGACCTGTCGTCATGCCGGGCTTGACCCGGCCATCCATCAACTGATCAAGGGCTGCTTCATCCCTGGATGGATGCCCGGGCCTTCGCCTCGCCGAAGGGGCTTCGGCCCCGCAGGCGGGTCAAGCCCGGGCATGACGAACTGAGACCCTCAGCTCTTCTTCACCATCGGGCAGACGCTCTTTTCCAACGGCAGCCAGGCTTCATCCGCCGGGATGGTCGCGATCAGCTTGTAATAGTCCCACGGATATTTCGATTCCGAGGGCTTCTTCACCTCGAACAGATAGGCCGGGTGGATCTTGCGGCCGTCGGCGCGGATCGAGCCCTTGCCGAACAAGGGATCGTCGGTCGGCATCTCCTTCATCTTGGCGACCACGGTGCGGCCGTCATGCGGATTGCCGCCGAGCGCTTCCAGCGCCTTGAAGTAATGGATCAGCGAGGAATAGACGCCGGCCTGCACCATGGTCGGCGGGTTCTTCTTGAAGCGTTCCATGAAACGCTTGGAGAAGGCGCGGGTCTGGTCGTTCATGTCCCAGTAGAAGGTTTCGGTGAAGTTCAGGCCCTGCGCGGTCTCGAGCCCGAGCGAGTGGATGTCGGTGATGAACAACAACATGCCCGCGAGCTTCTGGCCGCCCTTGACGATGCCGAACTCGGCCGCCTGCTTGATGGCGTTGGTGGTGTCGCCGCCGGCGTTGGCAAGTCCGATGATCTTGGCCTTCGACGACTGCGCCTGAAGCAGGAACGAGGAGAAGTCGGCGTTGTTGAGCGGATGCTTGACGCTGCCAAGTACCTTTCCGCCCGAAGCGGTGACGACGGCCGCGGTGTCGCGCTCCAGCGCCTGGCCGAAGGCGTAGTCGGCGGTCAGGAAGAACCAGGTGTCGCCGCCGGATTTCACCAGCGCCTTGCCGGTGCCGTTGGCGAGCATGTAGGTGTCGTAGACCCAATGCACGGTGTTGGGCGAGCATTGCGATCCCGTGAGATCTGACGACGCCGAGCCGGAGTTGAGGTTGACGACGTTCTTCTCCTTGGCGAGGTTCGCGATCGCCAGGCCCACGCCGGAACTTGCGAGATCGACGAACACGTCGACCTTCTCGACGTCGATCCACTGCTTGCCGATGTTGACGCCGACGTCGGGCTTGTTCTGGTGATCGGCCGAGATCACACTGATCTTCCAGCCCTTGGCGAGCAGGCCGGAATCCTCGATCGCCATCTGCGCCGCGACCGTGGAGCCGGGACCGCCGATATCCTGATAGAGTCCGGACTGATCGCCGAGCGCGCCGACCTTGACCACCTTGTCCATGGTCTGCGCCGAGGCGCCTGCCGCGAACACGGCGCTCGCCGTCATCAACAGCGCTGCAATTGACCGCTTCATTTCCCCTCCAACCAGATTTTGTCCTAGAGCGCCACTATGCCCGGCATTGGCGCCGCAGCCTAGCTCAGCTTCGGCGATGGATTGATCGCCGAGGAAGTGAGCGATCTCCGCGAAAGCTGGATGACGCACGCCGATCAGGTGCTGGCGGACGAACAAATCGTAGCGGCCGTGTACGAAGCGCTGGCGAAGCGGCATCCCAAGAGCCGCAGCCGCGGCCGGCCAAGTGCTCCGGCCGAGGTGGTGCTGCGTTTGTTGATCCTCAAGCACATCCGTAACTGGAGCTATGGCGTGCTGGAGCGCGAAGTGCGCGCCAACCTGGTGTACCGCGACTTCACCCGCGTAGGCGCCGCCAAGACGCCCGATGCCAAGACGATGGGCCGCTGGGGAGTGGCGGTGGGGCCGGACGTGGTCAAACAGATTCATGAAAGACTTGTAAGGCTCGCACGGGACAAGGGAGCGATGGAAGGGCGCAGAATGCGCGTGGATACGACGGTGGTAGAGACCAACATCCATTATCCGACCGACTCGAGCTTGTTGGGAGACGGGGTTCGGGTGCTGATCCGTACCATGAAGAAGATCACAACGATCGCCGGCGAGACTGGAGCCAGACTGTGCGACCGTAGTCGGACGGTGAAGCTGCGGGTGCTGGACATCGCGCGCGCGGCGCGCTCCAAAGCCAAGCAGAGCCGGGAGAAGCTCACGCAGGCGTACGGCAAATTGCTCAACTCGACCAGCCGGGTGGTGGGACAGGCGAAGCGGTTCTCCAAAGAGATCGCCGCAGGAGTGAAGCGCGCTTCGAGCATTCGCAGGCAGTTGGTGCTGGAGGGCCTGCGTCAGGAACTCGATGCGATGGTGCCGCTGATCAAGCAGGTGATGAAGCAGACCAGAGCGCGCATCTTCCGCGGCGATACGCGCGCCGAGGGCAAGATCCTCAGCCTGTTCGAGCCGTCGACAGAAATCATCCGTAAGGGCAAGGCGGGCAAGCCCAACGAATTCGGCAAGATGGTAAAACTGCAGGAGGCCGAAAACCAGATTGTGATCGACTATGAAGTCTACGCTCAGCGACCGCACGATTCGGAGTTGCTGATCGCAGCCATCGAAACGCATCAAGCGATGCTCGGACGCGCACCGCGCCTCGTAGCGGCAGACGCCGCCTTCTACTCTGCAAAGAACGAGGCAGCCGCGAAAGCAAAAGGCGTCAAGCGCGTTTGCATTCCCAACCGCTCGACCAAGAGCCTTGAACGCCGCCGCGAGCAGAAGAAGCGTTGGTTCCGCGACGGCCAGAAATGGCGGACCGGATGCGAGGGACGCATCAGTGTGACCAAGCGGCGGCATGGGCTTAACCGTTGCCGTTACAAAGGCGATGCCGGGATGAAGCGTTGGGTTGGCCTCGGCGTCATTGCCGACAACCTCATCAACATCGGCCGCGCAATCGAAAAGTGGACCGCCCGGTAGATCCGCCCGCCCTCACCATCAGCTTCTGTAAAACCCCCGCCGGTCGTCTCCGGCGGATCTTGCGTTGCTGCGCGCCCTTGACCACTCTTCCCAAAGCATCAATTTTGCGCCGGAAAGTAGCTAGGGCGGGGCGGATGTAGTTGGAACGCCTCTTCAATCGGGGGGATATGCCCTCTCGCCAGGAGAACGCCGCAACCGCTACCGCCAGAAAAAGCGGATGCCGACATAGACCACGACCAGACAGGCGAAGATCAGCGCCACCGGCAGCTGCCGCTTGCTGTTCGGCCCGAAGGCTGATTGCGGGTTCGGCTTGGGGACGACAGGACGGCGGAACGCCGTGACGTTGTCGGCCACCGGCTCGTTCTGGCGCTGTGGCCGGACGTCGGGCGGGGGGCCGACACCGCCCATCTCGGCATAATAGGCCTTGTAGAGTATCTGGATAGTGGCCTCGGTGGCGTCGCCTTCCGGCATTTCGCCGAGCAGCTTCTTGTAGCTTGCGAGGAAATTCTGGGCGTCGGCCGGCAGCGCGGAAGCGCCATTGAGCTTGGCCATCATCTTCCAGGTCGCAAAGTCCGCGCGCGCCCTGGTATCGGCACGTCGCGCAATCAACATATCCGCAGCCTTGACCAAGAGCCCCTCGGGTCCTTTTCGCCCTTGCGATTAGGCGTTACCGGTTAAAAAAAGAATGAATCCAACAATAGCGCCAGTCGCTTTCCGCATTATTGCAGAAATAACATCAAGATTGAGACCGAACTGCGAACCTGCAAGCGGCAGCAGGATCAAAATCGCGATCAGGATCAGCATCCCGAACGGTTCCACCCTGGAGAGCGGGATCGCGAGCGGCCGCGGCAGGATGCCGACGGCTACCCGGCCACCGTCGAGCGGCGGGATCGGCATCATGTTGAACACCGCCAGCACGACATTGATCAGGAGCGCATTCTTCAAATTGTCGAAAACCCATTGCTGGGCACTGGCGGGCACGATCGGGAGCAGGTGAAACGCGACCGCGGCAACCAGCGCCAGCAGGATGTTGGTGGCGGGCCCGGCCAGCGCCACCAGGATCATGCCGATGCGGGGATCACGCAGCGCGCTGAAATTCACCGGAACCGGCTTGGCATAGCCGAACAGGAATGGCGAGCCTGTGAACAGCAGCATTGCCGGCAGCATCAAGGTACCGAAGGGATCGATATGCCGGAGCGGGTTGAAGCTGACCCGGCCGAGCTGGAAGGCGGTGTCGTCGCCGAGCCGGTGCGCGACAAAGCCGTGCGCCGCCTCGTGGAAGGTGATGGCGAAGATGAGCGGCAAGACCCAGACCGAGATGCCGTAGGCGGTGACGTTCATGAGTGATCGACCATCTCGTTCGGCTTGGCCCGCCGGACCGTGTTACGCTGTTTGTGCTGCAAGGAGGTATCGTTCGATATTGTCGTGCGCAAATGATCCGCCAGCAAAGCGGCTGCGTGCGACAGGTTGCTCGCCCGATGTAGGCAGATGTCGGCGGCCGGCAAGGGCGGCATGCCGTCGCGCTCCGAGAGCCGGCGCAGCCGTGCCGGGAAGGTGCCGTTTTTCACCACGGTGACCGCGAGCCCCTGCGCTACGATCGCCTCCACCGCTGCGAGGCTATGGCTGACAAAGGCGAGGCGCCAGCGGCGCTTCGCAGTATCCAGCGCTTCCATTGCCCATTTCCGGAACAGGCAGCCTTGCGGATAGAGCGCGACGGGTAACGGGTCCTGCTCCTCGACTTCGTGCTCGGCGCTGGTCGCCCAGACCGCGTGCTCGCGCCGCAGGAATTCGCCGTCGCCGCGTCCCGCCGGGTGCATGGCGATGACGAGGTCGTAGGCCTCGCCGAGCCGCGCCGGCATCGTGGCCGTGAGCCCGGTCTCCATCTCGACATGGATCAGCGGATAGCCGGCGAGGAAACTCGCCAGCAGCGGCGGCACGATCGCGGTGCCGTAATCGTCCATCACGCCGAGCCTCACCACGCCCTCGACCTTGTGCTGGCGCAGCCGCGCCACCGCTTCGTCGTTCAGCGTCAGGATGCGGCGGGCGTAGCCAAGCAGGCCTTCGCCGGCCGAGCTCAAATCGACATTGGCCTTGGTGCGGTGGAACAGTTTTGCGCCGAGGCGATCCTCCAGCCGCTTGATCTGCATGCTGACCGCGGACTGGGTCCGGTTCAGCGTCGTCGCCGCGCGCGTGAACGACCGCTGGTCGGCGACGGCCACGAAGGCCCGCAGCAGCTCCGGATCAAGCGGGGGGATATTCATCACGAAACGTCATTTCATGCATCAATGAAATTCGATTTCGTGATTAGTAGCCCCGCTTTATGGTCGCCGGCAAGCTGGAAGCTTGAGGGCAGACGGGAATGGGCGCCGCTTAATGAGTGAGGTTTGGGGTGTCCTGGCCGCGGTGTTGTCGAGCGGCACCGGCGGCACCGCGATTGGCGCCACGCGCTATCTGGTCAACGCGCTCGATCCGCTCGCCATCGGCTCGTTTCGTTTCGGCATCGGCTTCCTGCTGCTGTGGCCGATCGCATCGTTGAAAGGCGAGCCTTGGCCGGCGCGGCGCGACTGGTTGGGCACGGCGGCATTGGGGGTGCTGTTCTTTGCGCTGTTCCCGATCCTTTTCAATGCCTCCCTGATCTTTACCACGGCCGCCCGCGGCGCACTGGCGCTGTCGACCTTGCCGCTGCTTACGATGCTCGTTGGCGCAGCGCTCGGCAGCGAGCCGCTGACGACGCGCAAGACGATAGGGGTGTTGGTCGCGATGGGCGGCGTGGCGCTGGCGCTGCTGTCGGGACTGGCCTACGCGCCGGCAGGCGCGTGGCGCGGCGATCTCCTGATGGTGGCGGCGGCGCTGTGCATGTCGCTCTACAGCATCTGGTCGAGACCGATCATCCGCCGCTCCGGTCCCATCTCCTTCACCGCGATGGCCATGGGCGTCGGCGCCGCGTGTCTCATCCTGGTCTCCCTGTGGCGCGACAGTTTTGAGCCGGTGGCATCCTTCGGGCCAGCGCAATGGACCGCCGCCATCTATCTCGGGGCCTTCGGCGCCGCGCTCACCTTCTATCTCTGGTCCTTCGCGCTGGAGCGCACCACGCCGACGCGGGTGGCGATCTCGGTCACGGTCAATCCGATCACGGCGTCGCTGGTCGGCGCGGTGCTGCTCGACGAGCCGCTGAGTTTAAATCTCATCGCGGGGATCGTGACCGTGTTCGCCGGCATCTGGATCGCGACGACCGCGGGCCGCTGCGTGCAGCCAGCGAATGCATGAGCGCACGCCACTCCCTCGCGACTGACCGGATCAGGCATGAGGACTGACCCGTTACGGAACCCGACAATCTCCCCAACGGGGCATTCCAGTGTGCTAGCCAATGGCGGTCCATGTTCAAATGGCTCAAACCGCTTCTGTTCGGGATTTGGGGTCTGCTGCTGATCCCTCTCATCGGCACAACTCTTGAAAAATGGCTCGCGGAAAATGTCTTCTCCGAGCCCAACGCGGCAGCCCAGCTGATTTTGGATCACCTCGTCGCGGTAAGCGAACTGCGCTGGTTCAAATTTGCGCTGGTGTTCATGACCGGGTTGGTCATCGGCGTTTCCTTGGAAACGTCAGCCAGAAGGTCAGGCGAACGGAAAGCCTTTGAGCTGCGAAGCCTCGGCTACAAATTTCGCAGTCTTTCAGATGATCTCAAAACCCGGACCGCATCTCCGGGATGGCCGGACAATGCGCGCGATCTCAGGCCCGCCATCATGTCTGTCTTGATCTCCGCGGGGAGATTTGGAATGTGGGTACCCAATGAGCGCGTGTATGGATTGCCGGACGCGACATTCCTTTGCCAGTACTTCAGTTGTGTCGGAGGGCTGCTGGAGGACGGCCGTCTGGACGAGGCCAGCCGCGAAGCCCTTTCGTGGAAGCCATTTCTCGACAGGACAAAACTGTCCTGACTGCGCTGGAGATGTCGAACACCGCGCCGGTCGAAAAAGCGCGTGGCGGCAGTCGATCACGGCTGGCCTTTCCCCTTCACGCAACGCGCCAGCCTCCCACCTCGCGCACCATATTCCAGTTCAGCGTATCGAGGTCGTCGCCAATTTTGGAATTGCGGCGGCTGGTATTGGTGAAGGCGGCCCAGCAGAAACCGCCATGGGTGCGCACCGCGATCGTGGTCGTGCCGGCCAGGCTGCCGTTATGCCACCAATTGTCGTACTTGTTCACCGCCAAGCCCTTGGCATAGTCGTGATTGGCTGAGGAACCCGTCGTCATGATCTGGATCGTTCGGGGTTTCAGGATATTGGCGGGTTTGGCGTAACCGTCGATGTGCATCAGGAATTGCACGAGGTCGGGCGGGCGCGCGAGCCAGCCGCCGTGCGAATCCATCCTGGCGACATTCGCGTCGTAGGGATCCTCCCCCTGGCCGTAATATTTGACCTCGTCGGGCCGGCGCTTCTCGAGCCGGCTGGCGGCGATGACCATGTCGGTGATGCCGCAGCGGCTGAGCACCTCGGCTCGTACATAATCGGGATAGGGCTGGCCGGTCAGTTTCTCGATCACGCGTCCGAGCACGCAATAGCCGAAATTGGAGTAGGCGTAATTCTGGCCCGGCGGGTGATCCAGCGGCCGGTTGTTCAGCGTCCAGGAAATCAGCTCGGTGTGATTCATGTTCGGATGCGTGAACATCGGATCGCGTCCGTCATTGGTCCAGCCGCCGGACGTATGGGTCAGCAGTTGCTCGATCGTGATCTCGTTGATCCCTGCACTGTAGGGCGGCTGTCCAAAGTCGGTGCCCAGGACCGCGCCGGGACCGAACACCTTGTCGGCGAGCCGCAGGCGGTTCTGCTCGACCAGCGTGAAGATCGCGGCCGACGTGATCATCTTGCTGAGGCTGGCGATGCGGAAAAGCTGTGCCGGCGTGGCGGGCTCGTTGCGTTCGCGGTCGGCGAGCCCAAAGGCATCCGTGTGAACGATCTCGCCGGCATACCCAACCGCGAACGACAGCGCCGGCACGTCGTATTTTTCCATGAAGGCGCGGGCCACGCGCGCCATTGCGGCGCGCTCAGTCGCCGACGGCGGGCGGACGCTGGCGGGATTGGGCGCGAGCTGGGCGAGGACAGGGCGCGGCGCCACCACCGGCAAGATCGAAGCGCCGGCGGCCATTCCCAGAAAATCGCGACGCGCAAATTTCATTCGCGCTTCTCCCGTCCCTTCAATAGGTCGCCCGTCCCCCGGAGATATCGAACACCGCGCCGGTCGAGAACGCGCAGTCCTCGGAGGCGAGCCACGCCACCATGGCGGCAAGCTCTTCCACCAGGACAAAACGGTTCTTCGGGATTTTCGACAGCATGAAGTCGATATGCTGCTGGGTGAGCTGGTCGAAGATCGCAGTCTTGGCAGCCGCAGGTGTCACCGCGTTGACAAGGATGTCATGCGAGGCCAGCTCCTTGCCGAGCGATTTGGTCAGCGCAATGAGCCCGGCCTTGGACGCGGAATAGTGCGCCGCGTTGGGGTTGCCTTCCTTGCCGGCGATGGAGGCGATGTTGACGATGCGGCCGTAGCCTTGGCTGATCATCGCAGGCACGATCGCCTTGCAGCAGATGAAGGGGCCGTCGAGATTGATGCGCATCACCTTGCGCCACTCGTCGAGATCGGTGTCCCACACCGTCTTGTTGATGCCGGCGATGCCGGCATTGTTGACGAGGATGTCGATCCTGCCGAACGCCTTCAGCGTGGCGTCACGGGTCTTCTCGACCGCAGCGAGGTCGCTGACGTCGACCTTGAAGGCGGAGACGGCGTTGCCGATCGTCGCCGCGGTCTTTTCCGCCAGCGGCTGGTCGAAATCCCAGATCGCGACCTTGGCGCCGGAGGCGACAAAGCGCTCGGTGATGGCGCGGCCAAAGCCTTGCGCGCCGCCGGTGACCACGGCCGTGCGGCCGTTGAGATCGATCTTGTTCATGCCCATGTTTTTTCCTTAAAGCGTCCAGCCGCCATCGATCACATGCGCCACACCGGTCGTGAACGCGCTCTCGTCGCTTGCGAGATAGAGCGCCAGCAACGCGATTTCCTCGGTCGTGCCGAGCCGGCCCATCGGTTGCCGCGCCACGAACATCTCGCGCCCGCCGGGGCCGGCGGTCGCTGCGCGCTGCAGCATCGACGGCGTCTCGATGGTGCCGGGGCAGATGCAGTTGCAGCGAATCTGCTTGCCAACGAAATCGCAGGCGACCGAGCGGGTCAGCGCCGCCACCGCCGCTTTGGTCGCGCCATAGACGTAGCGGTTCGGCGCGGCTTTTATCACACCTGCAGCCGACGCGATGTTGACGATCGAACCGCCGCCGCTCTCCAGCATCATCGGCAGGAAGGCGCGGATGGTGCGGTGCATCGATTTGACATTGAGCTCGAAGGAAAAATCCCAGTCGTCGTCGGAGCATTCGAGGATGGTGCCGTGATGCACGAAGCCCGCCGCGTTCAGGAGGACATCGACCTTGCCGACACGCCTGGCCATCGCGGCGACGTCGGCGCTGCTGCGCGCGTCGAGTTTTGCCACCTCGGCGATGCCTTCGTTCTTGAGAGCGGCAAGTCCCTTCTCATCGATGTCGGTAGCGAACACATTCGCGCCCTCGCGCGCAAACGCGACCGCACAGGCGCGCCCGATTCCGGCGGCGGCGGCAGTCACGAAGGCGCGTTTGCCCTTGAGGCGGTCTGACATGGGTTTCTTCCCTTAAGCTCGTGGAATATTTTCGGTGTCATACGCGGGCGTGACCCGCGTATCCATCCTCTTCTGAAAAGCGATGGATTGCCGGGCCTCCGCCGCGCCGAAGGGCTTCGGCCCCGCAGGCGGGTCAAGTCCGGCAATGACAGTTTAGAGCGTCAGTGATTATCCCGCGCCACGCCGACCTTGCCCGCGATGTCGTGATACCGCGTCGCAAGCTCCATGCAGGCGCCGGTGGATTGCTGGCCGACGGTCGTGCGGTAGAGCTCCTGCCACGGCGTCTGGTTGGCCGGGTAGGGGAAACCGCCCTTGGCCTTCAGCTCGGCATGGCGCTGCTTGATCTCCGCGTCAGGGATCAGGACGTTGGCAGAGCCCTTGTTGAGATCGATGCGGACCTTGTCGCCGGTCTTGAGGATCGCAAGCCCGCCATTGGCGGCGGCCTCCGGCGAGGCATTCAGGATCGAGGGCGAGCCCGAGGTGCCGGACTGCCTTCCGTCGCCGATGCAGGGCAGCGCCAGGATGCCGCGTTTGATCAGCGCGGCCGGAGGCTGCATGTTGACGACCTCGGCGCCGCCGGGATAGCCGATCGGGCCGGTGCCGCGGACGAACAGCATGCAGTGTTCGTCGATGTTGAGCGCGGGATCATCGATGCGGTGGTGATAATCCTCCGGACCCTCGAATACGATAGCGCGGCCCTCGAACGCGTTCGGATCCTTCGGATTGCTCAGATAGCGGTCGCGGAATTCCTTGGAGATCACGCTGGTCTTCATGATCGCGGAATCGAAGAGATTGCCGCGCAGCACCAGGAAGCCGGCGTCTTTCACCAGCGGCTTGCCGTAGCTCCAGATCACGTCGCCGTCGGGTTTTGGCGCCTCGCGGCA
Source organism: uncultured Alphaproteobacteria bacterium (assembly GCA_963802585.1). Taxonomy (GTDB): domain Bacteria; phylum Pseudomonadota; class Alphaproteobacteria; order Rhizobiales; family Xanthobacteraceae; genus Bradyrhizobium. The sequence continues at coordinate 238,095 of CAWDJS010000011.1, forward strand.
ATTGTCGCCCATGGTGTGGCCGTTCACCGTCATCGCATCCTCGTGGATGCGCTGGTGCGCCATCAATTCGCGCACCACCGCCGGCACGCCGCCGGCGCGGTGATATTCCTCGCCGAGATAGAAGCCGGCAGGCTGCATGTTGACCAGCAGCGGCACGTCATGGCCGTGCTTCTGCCAGTCATCGATCGACAGCTCCACGCCGATGTGTCGCGCCAGCGCGTTGATATGGATCGGCGCATTGGTCGAGCCGCCGATGGCGGAATTGACCACGATGCAGTTCTCGAACGCCTTCCGCGTCAGGATGTCCGAGGGCTTCAGATCTTCCCAGACCATCTGGACGGCGCGCACGCCCGTCTCATAGGCGATCTGGCCGCGCTCGCGATAGGGCGCGGGGATCGCGGCACAGCCCGGCAGCGACATGCCGAGCGCTTCGGCCAGCGAGTTCATGGTCGAGGCCGTGCCCATGGTGTTGCAATGGCCGACCGAGGGCGCCGAGGACGCCACGATGTCCATGAACTCCTCATAGCCGATCTCGCCGGCGGCCATCCGCTCGCGCGATTTCCAGACCACGGTACCGGAGCCGGTGCGCTCGCCCTGATGCCAGCCGTTGAGCATCGGCCCGCCCGAGAGCACGATCGCGGGCATGTTGACGGTCGCGGCCGCCATCAGGCAGGCCGGCGTGGTTTTGTCGCAGCCGGTGGTTAGCACCACGCCATCCAGGGGATAGCCGAACAGGATTTCGACCAGGCCCAGATAGGCGAGGTTGCGGTCGAGCGCCGCCGTTGGGCGCTTGCCCGTCTCCTGGATCGGATGGGTGGGGAACTCCATCGCGATACCGCCGGCCGCGCGAATCCCTTCCCGGACCCGGTGTGCCAATTCGAGATGGTGGCGGTTGCACGGCGAAAGGTCGTTGCCGGTCTGCGCAATGCCGACGATCGGCTTGCCGGACTGCAGCTCCTGCCGGGTCAGGCCATAATTGAGGTAGCGCTCCAGATAGAGCGCGGTCATGCCCGGATTGGTCGGATCGTTGAACCATTCGCTGGAGCGGAGTTTGCGCCTGGTGACGCCGGTGAGCGGCTTGTTCATGTTTTCTCCCGCGGCGCACACGCCTTATTATTGTGCGCCTGTTACGGCTGATTTTACATGCCACTGACTGCTTCGCAATCGCGCTGGCAAGACCCCTGTCTTACGACTTTGATCCGAGGACAGGGCAAGAAAAGTCTGGTAAGACGCGTCCCAACAAAAGCAAGACCGTGGCGGTGACCACGGGGCAGATCTTATGAGTGGGAGGGGAATGTATGTCGTCCGTACAGATTCGCGACGTGCGGAAGTCGTTTGGAAGCTTTGAAGTCCTGCACGGCGTGTCGATCCCGATCGAGGACGGCGAATTCGTCGTGCTGGTCGGGCCCTCCGGCTGCGGCAAATCGACCTTGCTGCGGATGCTGGCGGGGCTCGAAAACATCACCTCCGGGACGATTTCGATCGGCGACCGCGTCGTGAACAATGTCCAGCCCAAGGAGCGGGACATCGCGATGGTGTTCCAGAACTATGCGCTCTACCCGCATATGACCGTTGCCGACAATATGGGCTTCTCGCTGAAGCTGCGCGGCGCCAGGCAGGACGAGATCAAGAAGGGCGTGGCACGGGCGGCCGAGATCCTGGCGCTGACCCCGTTGCTCGACCGCTATCCCAGGCAATTGTCGGGCGGCCAGCGCCAGCGCGTCGCCATGGGCCGCGCCATCGTCCGCGACCCCCAGGTGTTCCTGTTCGACGAGCCGCTCTCCAACCTCGACGCAAAACTCCGCGTCGCGATGCGGACCGAGATCAAGGAGCTGCACCAGCGGCTGAAGACCACCACCGTCTACGTCACCCACGACCAGATCGAAGCCATGACCATGGCCGACAAGATCGTGGTGATGCATGACGGCATCGTCGAGCAGATCGGCACGCCGCTCGAACTCTACGACAAGCCGGACAACCAGTTCGTCGCCGGCTTCATCGGCTCGCCCGCGATGAATTTCCTCAAGGGCAAGGTGAAGGCGAACGGGTCCGTCGGCTTCGAGGGGCCAAACGGCGTCAAGCTGCCGCTGAGCTCGGCGCCCTCCAATTCCGACGGCAGGCCCGCGGTCTACGGCGTGCGGCCGGAGCATTTCACCATTGCCGATGACGGCGCCGAGGCCGAGATCGTCGTGGTCGAGCCCACCGGCTCGGAGACCCAGGTGTTCGCCAAGCTCGGCGGCGAGCAGGTGGTCGCGGTGTTCCGCGAGCGTCACCAGTTCAATCCGGGCGACAAGGTTCGCCTCAAACCCGATCCGTCGCTGGTCCATCTGTTCGACGAGACCAGCGGCAAACGGCTCAATGCGTAAACTAAAATCAAACCAAAAGCTTTAAAGGGAGAAATGGCAATGCAAGACTTTACCCGCCGCACCCTGCTTCAGGGCGGCACCGCGCTGGCCGCAACCGGCGCGCTGACCGGACCGGCGCTGTTCGATTGGGCCAAAGCCTGGGCCGCGGACGCGCCGTGGAAGGCGGAGCAGGGCGCCAAGCTCACGGTGATGCGCTGGAAGCGCTTCGTGCCGGCGGAAGACGACGCGTTCAACGCGATGGTCGCGGCATTCTCGAAGGCGACCGGCACGGAAATGAACGTGTTCTCGGAATCCTTCGAGGACGTGCAGCCGAAAGCTTCCGTGGCCGCCAACACCGGCTCGGGGCTCGATCTTGCCTGGGGCCTGCACACACTGCCGCAACTGTTCCCGACCAAAGTCCTGAAGATGAACGACGTTGCCGATTACCTCGGCAAGAAATACGGCGGCTGGACCGATGCCGCCGCGAAAACCTGCAAGAAGGGCGACGACTGGCTCGGCATTCCCGTCGCGACCATCGGCGGCTACATGACCTATCGCAAGTCCGCGCTCGACAAGGCGGGCTTCAAGGAGTTCCCGAAGGATTTCCCGGGCTTCCTCGCCATGTGCAAGGCACTGAAGGCGAACAACACGCCGGCCGGTTTTGCGCTCGGCCACGCCACCGGTGACGCCAATGGCTGGCTGCACTGGGTGCTTTGGGGTCACAACGCCTGGACCGTCGACAAGGACGACAAGGTCATCATCAACTCGCCGGAGACGGCAAAGGCCCTGGAATATTGCAAGGAGCTTTCCGACAGCTTCATTCCCGGCACCGCGTCCTGGAACGACGGCTCCAACAACAAGGCGTTCCTGGCCGGCGAACTCTATTGCACCGCCAACGGTATCTCGATCTATGTTGCGGAAAAGGACGATCCAAAGATGCAGGATCTCGCCGCGGACACCTACCACGCTTTGTGGCCGGTCGGTCCGATCGGCAAGCCGACGGAATTGCAGCTCGCAGTTCCGATCCTTGCATTCAACTTCACGAAATATCCGAATGCGGCGAAGGCGTTTATCGCCTTCATGCTGGAGAAGGAGCAGTTCGAGAAGTGGCTGTCGGGTGCGCGGGGCTATCTGACCCACACGCTCAACGCATACAATTCCGCGCCGGTGTGGACCGCAGATCCGAAGAACGCGGTGTTCGCCGAGGCCAGCAAGCGCGCGCTGCCGGCTTCCGGCATTGGCACGCCGGGCGAGAAGGCGGCGACCGCGATCGCCGACTTCATCGTGGTCGATATGTTCGCCAATTACTGCACCGGCTCGAAGGATGCCAAAGGTTCCGTCGCGGACGCCGAGCGGCAGCTGAAGCGTATCTATCGCGCGTAATGACGTCATTGGCGGCGGGCGGCAGGCGACTGCCGCCCTTTTCACGAGAATCCATTCAGGAACACGCCCATGGCCGACCTCGCCCTTGCTCCCCAGCGCGCCAAGCCGCAGCTTCGCGAGGCGACGACGTGGGACCAGCTCAAGCACAACAGGAACTGGCTCGGCTTCTGGTTCATGCTGCCGGCGCTGGCGTTCCTGATCTTCTTCCTGGCCTATCCGCTCGGGCTCGGCATCTGGCTTTCCTTCACCGACACCCGCATCGGCCGCATCGGGGACTTCATCGGCATCGAAAACTACGAGTGGTTGTGGGATGACAGCATCTTCTGGCTCTCGGTGTTCAACACGCTGCTCTATACCTCCGTCGCCAGCGCTTTCAAATTCGCGATTGGCCTCTATCTCGCGCTGCTGCTGAACGAGAACATGCCGTTCAAGGCCATGCTGCGCGCCATGGTGCTGATCCCCTTCATCGTGCCGACCGTGCTGTCGGCGCTGGCGTTCTGGTGGATCTTCGATTCGCAGTTCTCGATCATCTCGTGGTCCTTGAAGCACCTCGGCCTGCTCGATCACAACATCAACTTCCTGGGTGACAGGACCTGGGCCCGCATCTGCGTGATTTTCGTCAATATCTGGCGTGGCGTGCCGTTCGTCGCGATCACGCTGCTCGCGGGCCTGCAGACCGTCCAGCCCTCGCTCTACGAGGCGGCCACGCTCGACGGCGCGACGCGATGGCAGATGTTTCGCCACATCACCTATCCGCTGCTGACCCCGATCATCGCCGTGGTCATGACCTTCTCGGTGCTGTTCACCTTCACCGACTTCCAGCTGATCTGGGCTATGACCCGCGGCGGTCCGGTCAACGCCACGCACCTGATGGCGACCCTGTCCTATCAGCGCGCCATCATTGCAGGCCAACTGGGCGAGGGCGCCGCGATCTCGAGCGCCATGATCCCGTTCCTGCTCGCCGCGATCATGGTGTCCTGGTTCGGCCTGCAGCGCCGGAAGTGGCAGCAGGGGGAAAACAATGATTGATCTCATTGCTGTCGTCCCGGCGAAGGCCGGGACCCATACCGCGGAATCTATCGGTAGGCCCGCGATGGCAGACGATCTTCGTCGCAACGAAATCCTGTGGTTATGGGTCCCGGCTTTCGGCGGGACGACGGAAGGTTTGCGCCATGACTGATCTTCCCGCCAACAAGGTCGACCTCAAGTCCATCCTGTCGACGCCCGGGCGGGTCGATCACAGCGAGGGCATGAGCTATCTTCAGTCGCTGCCGCGGCGGCTGGTGACGCTCTATCTGCCGTTGGCGATCATCGTCATCATCCTGCTGTTTCCATTCTACTGGATGGCGCTGACCTCGGTGAAGCCGGACGACCAGCTCCTCGATCTCGACAAGTTCAATCCGTTCTGGACCTGGAATCCCACTTTCAAGCATTTCCACAAGCTGCTGTTCGAAAGCCATTATCCGCGCTGGCTGTGGAACACGATGTATGTCGCGGTCGGCGCCACCATGCTCTCGATCATCGCCAGCGTGCTGGCGGCCTATGCGATCGTACGGCTGCGCTACAAGGGCGCCAGCCTGGTCGGCGGGCTGATCTTCCTCGCCTACCTGGTGCCGCCGTCGATCCTGTTCATTCCGCTGGCGACCGTCGTGTTCCAGTACGGCCTGTTCGACTCGCCCCTGGCGCTGATCCTGACCTATCCGACCATCCTGATCCCGTTCTCGACCTGGCTGTTGATGGGCTACTTCAAGACCATTCCCTTCGAGCTCGAGGAATGCGCGCTGATCGACGGTGCGAGCCGCTGGCAGATCCTGATCAAGATCGTGCTGCCGCTGGCCATTCCCGGACTGATATCGGCCTTCATCTTCTGCTTCACGCTGTGCTGGAATGAGTTCATCTACGCGCTGACGTTCCTGCAATCGACCCCGAACAAGACCGTGCCGGTCGCGATCGTCAACGAGTTCGTCGATGGCGACGTCTATCGATGGGGCTCGCTGATGGCGGGCGCGCTCGCGGGCTCGCTGCCGCTCGTGATCCTTTACGCCTTCTTCGTGGAGCATTATGTGTCGGCGATGACCGGCGCCGTGAAGGAATAAGCGCGCCGGCGATAACTCCATCCCTCATCCTGAGGAGCGCGCGAGCGCGTCTCGAAGGATGAGGCCGCTGGCGGGACCTCATGGTTCGAGACGGCGCATTCGCGCCTCCTCACCATGAGGATTTTGACAGATGACTCTGGCGCCCGCATAAAAGAAAAAACGACGAGGAGTGACTCTTGCACGTATTGGTTCTGGGCGCGGCCGGCATGGTCGGCCGCAAATTGGTCGAGCGTCTCCTGAAAGACGGCCGGCTCGGCAAGTCCGACATCGCGAAGATGACGCTGCATGACGTCGTGGCGCCAGCGACGCCGGAGAAGCCTGGCTTTCCGGTCGAGGTGCACGCGGGTGATTTCGCCGTCGCGGGCGCCGCGGAGAAGCTGATCGCCGGCCGGCCCGACGTGATCTTCCATCTCGCGGCCATCGTCTCCGGCGAGGCCGAGCTCGATTTCGACAAGGGCTACCGCATCAATCTCGACGGCACGCGGATGCTGATCGATGCCGTTCGCCTGGTTGGCGGCGGCTACAAGCCGCGCCTGGTGTTCACCTCGTCGATCGCGGTGTTCGGCGCGCCCTTCCCCGACGCCATCGGCGATGAGTTCTTCCACACGCCACTGCTCAGCTACGGCACCCAGAAGGCAATCGGCGAGCTTCTGATCTCGGACTATTCGCGCAAGGGTTTTCTGGACGGCATTTCGATCCGCCTGCCGACCATCTGCGTCCGCCCCGGTGCACCCAACAAGGCCGCCTCCGGCTTCTTCTCCAACATCCTGCGCGAGCCGCTTGCCGGCAAGGAAGCGGTCCTGCCGGTGTCCGAGGACGTGCGCCACTGGCACGCCACGCCGCGCTCCGCGGTCGGCTTCCTCTTGCATGCTGCGACCATGGACCTTGCCGCCGCGGGTCCGCGCCGCGGCCTCACCATGCCCGGCCTTTCCGCCACGGTCGGCGAGCAGATCGCAGCGCTCAAGCGCGTCGCCGGCGACAAGGTCGCAGCCCGCATCAAGCGCGAGCCCGATCCCTTCATCATGGGTATCGTCGCTGGCTGGCCGCGTAATTTCGAGGCCAAACGCGCGCGCCAACTCGGCTTCACCACCGCCGAGAACACGTTTGACGACATCATCAAGATCCACATCGAGGATGAGCTCGGCGGCAAGTTCGCCGCCTGAGCCCAGCTGATGAGCGGCGTTGCCTGCATCGGCGAATGCATGATCGAGCTGAAGCAGGCCGGAGGCGGCCTGTATTCGCGTGGGTTCGGCGGCGATACGCTCAACACCGCGGTCTACCTCGCCCGGCTTGGTGTGGCCGTCGACTACATCACCGCGCTCGGCGATGACCCCTTGAGCGATGAGATGGTCGCGGGCTGGCAGGCGGAGGGCGTCGGCACCGGCAAAGTCGCACGCCTGGCCGGCAAGCTGCCCGGCCTTTACCTGATCGCCACGGATGCTGCCGGCGAGCGCCGCTTCTTCCACTGGCGCGAGAGTGCTGCGGCGCGGAGCCTGCTCGATTTGCCCGAAACCGAAGGCCTGCTGCGATCGCTCGGCGGCTACGACCTCGTCTATCTCTCCGCGATCACGCTCTCGATCTTTACGCAGAGCGGACGCGGACGCCTGCTCGCGGCGCTGCGTGAGGCGCGCTCACACGGCACACGCATCGCCTTCGACACCAATTTCCGGCCCCGGGGCTGGCCCGATCCCGACATCGCCCGCCGCGTCTTCCGCGAGGCGTTGGAAACCTCGGACATCGCGCTCGCCTCGACCGAGGATTTGCTGCCGCTTTATCCCGGCGAGAACGCGGAAGGCTTGCTCGCGAAAATCCCGGGTGGGGAGGTCGTGCTGAAACTCGCCGAACCCGCAAGCCTGCTGCGCATTGCCCGCGCCTCGCAGCGCATCGAAGCCGAGCCGGTAAGCGCAGCCGTGGTCGACACCACCGCGGCCGGCGACAGCTTTGCCGCCGCCTATCTCGCGGCCCGGCTCGCGGGCGAGGGTCCGGTCGAATCAGCGCGAGCCGGCCATCGGCTGGCGGGAGTTGTGGTATGCCATCCCGGTGCCATTATTCCGCGTTCAGCCATGCCGGCCCATCCGTTCCCCCTTCGCAAGGTTTCGTCATGAGTGCATCGAAACAGGAAAAGCTCGCCTCGCTGTTCAAGTCCGCCCGCGTCGTCCCGGTGCTGACCATCAACCGCCTCGAGGATGCGGTGCCGCTGGCGCGCGCGCTCACGTCCGGCGGCGTGCGCATGCTGGAGGTGACCTTGCGGACGCCGGTCGCCATCGACGCGGCAAGAGCCATCATCGCCAATGTGCCCGACGCCATTGTCGGCATCGGCACCATCCTCTCCGCCGATGATCTCGCCCGCGCCGAAGAGCTCGGCGCCAAATTCGGTATCAGCCCCGGCGCCACGCCGGAGCTATTGAAGGCGGCGGCCGGAAGCTCGCTGCCTTTCGCGCCGGGGATCGCGACCGCGTCCGAGCTGATGCAGGCGCTGGCGCATGGTTTTGACGTGGTGAAATTCTTCCCGGCCGAGCAGGCCGGCGGTATCAAGGCACTGCGGGCGCTGGCCGGGCCGTTCCCGCACGTAAAATTCTGCCCGACCGGCGGCGTCGGCGAGACCAACGCGCCGATGTGGCTGGCCGAGCCCAATGTGGTCGCGGTCGGCGGCTCCTGGCTGTGCCAGGCCGTCGACATCAAGTCCGGCAATTGGGCCGGCATAACCGCCATGTGCGAGCGGTCGGTCAAGTCGGCGAAAGCGGCGTGAAGTCTTGCCGCCGATCGGCTAAAACGGCCCAAGCGAATTCAGGGAGAACGCCATGACAGCCAGCATTGTCGGATGGGCGCATACGCCATTCGGAAAATTCGACGCCGAGACCGTGGAAAGCCTCGTCGTCAAGGTCGCCAATGAGGCACTGGCCGATGCCGGCATCTCGGCCGGCGACGTCGACGAGATCGTGCTCGGCCATTTCAACGCCGGCTTCTCGCCGCAGGATTTTACGGCCTCGCTGGTGCTGCAGGCCGATCCGGCCCTGCGCTTCAAGCCCGCGACCCGTGTCGAGAACGCCTGCGCCACGGGATCAGCCGCCGTGCACCAGGGCATCCGCGCGATCGCGTGCGGCGCGGCCAAGACCGTGCTGGTGGTCGGGGTCGAGCAGATGACGCGCACGCCGAGCGCGGACATCGGCAAGTATCTCTTGAAGGCGTCGTATCTGCCCGAGGACGGCGACACGGTCGGCGGTTTTGCCGGCGTGTTCGGCAAGATCGCGCAGGGCTATTTCCAGAAATATGGCGACCAGTCCGATGCGCTGGCAATGATCGCGGCCAAGAACCACAAGAACGGCGTCGCCAATCCCTATGCGCAGATGCGCAAGGATTTCGGTTTCGATTTCTGCCGCTCCGAGAGCGAGAAGAACCCCTATGTCGCCGGCCCCTTGAAGCGCACCGATTGCTCGCTGGTCTCTGACGGCGCCGCCGCTTTGGTGCTGATGGATTCGGAAGCCGCCAGGTCCATGGGCAAGGCGATCAACATCCGCGCCACCGCGCATGCGCAGGACTTCCTGCCGATGAGCAAGCGCGACATCCTGCAGTTCGAGGGCTGCACGGTGGCCTGGCAGCGCGCGCTGGAAAAGGCGGGCGTGGCGCTCACCGATCTCTCCTTCGTCGAAACCCATGACTGCTTCACCGTCGCCGAGCTGATCGAGTACGAAGCGATGGGCCTGACGCCGAAGGGGCAGGGCGCGCGGGCGATCAAGGAAGGCTGGACCCAGAAGGACGGCAAGCTGCCGGTCAATCCCTCCGGCGGGTTGAAGTCCAAGGGCCACCCGATCGGCGCGACGGGAGTCTCCATGCATGTGATGACCGCGATGCAGCTTGCAGGACAAGCGCCCGAGGGCATGCAGATCAAGAATGCAAAACTCGGCGGCATCTTCAACATGGGCGGCGCCGCAGTCGCGAATTACGTCTCGATCCTCGAGCCGGCGAGGTAGCCCCAACCAACCCTGTCATGCCCCGCGCAGGCGGGGCATCCAGTATTCCAGGGGCGTTCAATAATGGGCACTCTGGAATACTGGATCGTCCGCTTTCGCGGACGATGACAGCTGCGAAAAACTAACGGGGATAGAAATGCGCGGACGCCGTGTGCTGATGGACTCGTTCGTGGCGCATGGGGTGCGCCACATCTTCGGCAATCCCGGCACGACGGAGACGCCGCTGCTCGACAGCCTGCCGGCCTATCCGCAAATCGAATACATCATGGCGCTGCACGAGGGCGTCGCCGTCGGTGCGGCAAGTTTTTACGCGCATGCGGCGCGCCGCCCCGTGGTCGCCAACCTCCATGTCGCGCCCGGCCTCGGCAACGGCATCGGCTCGCTCTACGGCGCGCTGAAGGCCAATTCGCCGGTCGTGGTCACCGCAGGCCAGCAGGACACGCGCATGCGGCTGACGAATCCGCTGCTCGGCCACGACCTCGTCGCGATGGCCGCGCCGGTGACAAAATGGAGCGTGCAGATCGAGCGCGCCGACGAGATCGCCCCGATCCTGCGCCGCGCCTTCAAGGTCGCCACCGACGCGCCGCAGGGCCCGGTGTTCGTCGCGTTGCCGATCGACGTGCTGGAGCAGGAGACCACCATCGAGGCTGTCGCCGCCGACAGGCTGTGGCGCGCCGCGCATCCCGATCCCAGGGGCATCGAGGCGCTGGCGTCCCTGCTCCTGAAATCGCAGAACCCTGTCATCGTGGCCGGCGACGACGTCGCCCGATCGGACGCGACGCGAGCGCTCGTCGCGCTGGTCGAGGCGATCGGCGCACCGGTGTGGTTCGAAGGGCTGCGGCACCACGCGCCGTTTCCGACCAGCCACCCGAACTATCGCGCCTCGCTCCCGGGCGATGCGGCGCAGGTCCGTAAAGCCCTCGGCGCCGCCGATCTCGTGTTGCTGCTGGGCGGTCCGTTCTTCGAGGACATCTGGTTTGCGTCCGGCGGCCATATTCCCAACGGCGCCATCGTCGCTCAGATCGAGGAATCCCCGGAGCGTCTCGCGTTCAACAACCGGCTCGACGCCGGCGTGGTCGGTGAGATGGCGGCGAGCCTCGGCGCGCTCGTGAGCGTGCTGGGTTCGCGCGCGCCGCAGGAATACAAGGCTGCCGCACAACGCCGCAATGCTGATCTCGCCGACCTGCGCGCGAGGGAGAAGGAGGCCTATCGCGCGCGGCTGGAGAAGAGCTGGAGCCGCGAGCCGACCTCAATGCCGCGCGTTGCGGCCGAGCTTCGGCGCGGCCTGCCCGAGAGTGTCGTGATTGTCGATGAAAGCATCACCGCGAGCCTCGATCTCGCGCGTGCCTTCGACTACCGCGGTTTTGGCGATTACTTTGGCGGCCGCGGCGGCGGCATCGGGCAGGGGTTTTCAGGCGCCATCGGCGTCAAGGTCGCAATCCCCGACCGTCCGGTCGTCGCGATCTCCGGCGACGGCTCCGCCATGTACAGCATCCAGTCGCTGTGGACCGCGGCCCACCACAGGCTCGCGATCGTGTTCGTCATCCTGGCGAACCGCGAATACCGCATCCTCAAGCACAACACCGACGTCTGGCGCCAGAATTTTGCACCCGGCACCCAGCATCCCTACCAGCAGATGGATCTCACGGGGCCGGAATTCGATTTCGTGCATCTCGCCGCAGGCGTGGGCGTCGAAGGCGTGCGAATCGACAAGGCCGACGACATCGCACCGACTCTCGAAAAAGCAGTCGCCGCCAACCGGCCCTATCTCGTCGAAATCGCGATAGAAGGAAAGCGCTAACGCCGCTCTCGTCGGGTGGGCAAAGGCGCGCAAGCGCCGTGCCCACCCTTTCTTGCGGTGCGCGAAATGGTGGGCACGCTTCGCTTTGCCCACCCTACGAAATTACGCCGCCCGCACGATGACCGGCGGCGCGCCCTTGCCCCGCACTTCCGCCTCCTCGAATTCGGCGGCGGCGATCGCGCGGTCCAGCGCGGCGCGCAGCTCGATCGCGCTCTCCAGCGTCAGCTCGACCCCGGCGCGCGCCCCGGGCTCGAGCGCACTGTTGAGAAAATCGAGCGTGATGACATCGCCCAGATGAGCGTGGCGCGCGTGGTCATAGGCGACCACCGCATGCGAGAGCGGAAACCATTCGTCGCCGCGCTTGGCCATCCCCTCGGCGTCGACGACTTCGATGATCGACGTGCACATGTTCGATCCTCCTATTTCGCGAGATGCTTGCCAAAGAAGGCATACACCTTGCTCCAGCCGTCCATGGCCTGCTCGGGACGGTACAGCGGCCGGTGCCAATAGAAGAAGCCGTGGCCGGCGCCGTCATAACGATGGAACTCGTAGTTCTTGCCGTGCTTCTTCAGCTCGGCCTCGTGCTGGTTGACCTGCTCGGGGCTCGGTGCGCGGTCGTCATTGCCGAACAGGCCGAGCAGCGGACAACAGAGGTCCCTGGTCATGTCGATCGGCGCCACCGGCGTTTTCTCGTTGAGATCTTCCTTGGGCATCACCACGCGGCCGCCCCACAGCTCGACGCAGGCGTCGACATCTTTCCTCTCACAGGAATAGATGAAGGCGTGCCGGCCGCCGGAGCAGGAGCCGAAAATGCCGACCTTGCCGTTGTGGTTTGGCTGCGCCCGCATCCACTTCACGGCCGCCTCGGTGTCGCCGACCATCTGAGCGTCGGGGATGCCGCCGTCGGCCCGCACTTTTGCGGCGACGTCGTCCGGGTTGCCCTGGCCCGCGCGTTCATAGAGGTTGGCGCAAATCGCCATATAGCCATGATGCGCAAAGCGCCGCGTGGTCTCGATGTAAAGCTCGCTCCAGCCCGGCAAATGATGGACCAGCACCACGCCGGGAAAAGGCCCGGAGCCTTCCGGCTTTGCTGTGTAGGCGGTGATCGGCGTGCCCTTGTCGCCCTTGATGGTGACGTTCTCGCAGGTCATGCCTCGGTAAAATGACATTTTTCTTGCTCCCTGAGCCTGGTTTCTTCTTGGGTTAGCGCGGCCAGTATTGGACAGTCGACCGCCGAGTGCAACATGCGGCCAATGGCACGCGAGCGTAGCGCAGACCGTTTGGCGTCAGGCAGCCTCTGGGAGATAGTGGAGGACCAGGAGATCATCGCCGCGGCAAGGCGCGATGGCGTAGGCCCGGCCCTGATCGTCACTGAACTCGACCCGCAAGGTTTTGTCGTCGAGTTGCTCGACGACCGTGCCGACCTGTCCCCGGGCCAGCCGGTGCTCGGGGAGGTCCGTCAGCAAAGCAACCACGTCCAGGAGAGATGGCCTTTCGCTCTTCGCCTGCATCGCTAGCCTATCCCTCCAAGCCATTCCAGCAGTGCTGCGTTGACCTCGGCCGGACGCTCCTGCTGAATCCAGTGGCCGGCGCCGTCGATGATCCGAACCAGCCGCAAATCGGCGACATGCTTGCGCATGATTTCCACGAGATCGACGCCGGGTATGAAGGTGAGAACCGGATCAAGCTCTCCCGCGATGAAGGCAGCCGGCTGTTCGATCCGGCGATCCGCGATCGCCTCTTGCTGGGCAAAGTCGAGCTCTGCCGTGCGGTAGCGGTTCAGCGGTCCACGAAAGCCGCTTTGCGTGAACTGCCCGACATAGTAGTCGATATCGGCAGGGGTGAGCCAATCCGGGAACGGGTCCGGATCGGTAAGGCCATCGAGATATTTCGCGTCGGCCGGTTTTGGCGGCCTTGGCCCTGCCTTCCGGCTTTCGCCGGAAGCCTGATAGTAGATTTTCCGAAGCGACGTGCGCACGTCCGCCTCGAACTCTGCTTCCGCAACGCCGGGCTCCTGGAAATAGAGCTGATAGAAGAAGCGGTCCTTGTAGAGATTCCGGAACAGCTCGATGCGCGGCATCGGCCCGCGTCCGGTATGGGGAACGCTCAATCCCGCGACGGCGCTGACCTTCTCGGGAAAGAACAGCGCCGTATGCCAGACAATGGGCGCTCCCCAATCGTGGCCGATCAGGATCGCCTGCTTGGCGCCGAGGCCCTCGATCACGCCGGCGATATCGGCGCACATTTCCCTGATCGAATAGGCCTCGATGGCGTGAGGCTTGTCGCTTCCGCCATATCCGCGGACGTCGACCGCTGCCACCCGATAGCCGGCTGCCGCAAGCGCCGGAATCTGGTGGCGCCAGGAATACCAGCTCTCCGGCCAGCCGTGCACCAGCACGATCAGGGGGCCCGTTCCGCTCTCGGCGAGGCGAAGCCGAACGCCGTTGGTGTTGACGAAGGTAAAATCCGGTTTCATGGACTGCTCCGTGAGCGTCGGGTGCTCGCGCCCGAAGATGGCCCGTGCTTGTACTACAGATGCCGTTGACGAAGGAGTCCGATCGGTGACGCGTCGGGCAAATCAGTTGCCCGGTTTTGGCGCATTGATCGCGCTCGCCTGCGCAACGACCCGCAAGATTGCCCGCGCCGACAAACTAATTTCGTGAGCCGGTTCAAGCTGATCCGGTTGAGCATTCCCTCGGCGACAAAAATTTCACTTCCGTTTTTCAGAAAAATATGATTGTCTGCGCCCATCCCGCCCCGATCGGAGGGGCGTACGCGTCGTCACGGACGTCGGGCGGGAGGCGATGGACGCGGGCCGTATCATCCGACGAGGGATGCGGCCGGCGTGCGGCAAAAGCGTGTGGTCCTGATCTCCCGATGCTGGGATCAAGTTCTGCGAGACATTTTTCGCAGGGCGACGGTGGCTATCAAGCCCGGACACCGGGGAGAGCGCGCTATAAGCCGCAAAACCATTGCGCAGGGAAGGCCGGCATGTTTCGGCGTACCTGTATTACTCGTGTGCTTTCTGCGCTTATCTCTCGCACACGAGGCTGCGGGTGCGACGTGCATCCGGCTTTCCCTGCGCCCTCTGATTTTCGAGGGTCGCCTTGACGCAAGACTGGGGCAAATCGTGCCGCGAGAATGCGGAGCCATGCTCTCGTGTCCCGGACGCGTTGCGGCATGCAATGCCGCGACGCAGAGCCGGGACCCACCCATGCGACGCGACCTGGGCCCCGGATCAGCAGCGCACCGCTGCGCGCTGCGCAGCATCCGGGGCACGAGAGACGGTTCCGCATGCCCCCATACCCCCACCGCCCTTGATCTCCGCTCCGCGCTGCCGTTACCTGCCTCCACAACAAACCGGGAGTGAACGCCGCCATGGGCCCATTGCAAGGCATCAAGGTCATCGACATGACGACCGTGCTGATGGGGCCGTATGCGACCCAGATGCTCGGCGATTACGGCGCCGATGTCATCAAGGTGGAGTCGATGGACGGCGACGTGACGCGGCTGATCGGGCCGACACGCCATCCCGGCATGGGCCCGGTGTTCCTCAACACCAACCGCAACAAGCGCTCGATCTGCCTCGACCTGAAGAAGCCTGCGGGGCGCGAGGCGGTGCTGCGGCTGATCGAGAGCGCCGATGTGCTGATCTACAATGTGCGGCCGCAGGCGATGGCGCGGCTCGATCTCGGCTACGACGCGGTCGCCAAGCGCAATCCGCAGCTGATCTATGCCGGCGTGTTCGGCTTCGGCCAGGACGGGCCCTATGCCGCGAAACCCGCCTATGACGACCTGATCCAGGGCGCGACCGGTTTGCCGGCGCTGATGGCGCAGACCTCTGATGGCATGCCGCGCTATGTGCCGAACGCGCTGGTCGATCGCATCGTGGGCCTGACCGCCGTCGGCGCGGTCTGCGCCAGCCTGGTGCATCGCGATCGCACCGGGCGCGGCCAGCGGCTCGATATCCCCATGTTCGAGACCATGGCGGGTTTTGTGCTCGGCGACCACATGGGCGGCCTGACCTACGAGCCGCATCTCGACAAGGGCGGTTACGCGCGACATCTGTCGCGCGACCGCCGGCCCTACAAGACCGCCGACGGCTACATCTGCGTGATCGTCTACAACGACAAGCAGTGGGAGAGTTTTTTCAAGGCAACCGGCCGCGACGATCTGCGCGCCGATCCCAGGTTCGCGACCTTCTCCGGCCGGGCCGTTAACATCGACACCGTCTATGGCGAGCTCGCGCGTATCTTCGAGGGGCGCACGACCGCCGAATGGCAGGAGCTGCTCACCAGGGCCGACATTCCCGTGATGCCCATGCATGATCTCGAAAGCATGCTGGAAGACCCGCATCTGGTCGCGACCGGCTACTTTCCGATCGTCGAGCACCCGACCGAAGGTCCGATCCGCAGCATGAAGGTCTCGGCCACCTGGTCGGAGACGCCGGCCGAAACCGTGCGGCTCGCGCCACTGCTCAACGAGCATGGCGAGGAGATTCTGCGTCAGGCCGGATTTTCGGCCGACGAGATTGCGGCGATGGTCCGCGACGGCGTCACCAGGCCCGCGGCAAGCGTAACAAAGCCCGCTGCACAGGATTGAAAAGATGGATTTCGAGCTCACCGCCAACCAGGAATCGATCCGCGACGCGGTTGCGAAAATCTGCACGCGTTTCGACGACGCCTATTGGCTGAAAAAGGACAAGGAGGGCGGTTTCCCCGCCGACTTCCACAAGGCGTTCGCCGACGCCGGCTGGCTCGGCATCTGCATCCCCGAGGAATATGGCGGCTCGGGGCTCGGCATCATGGACGCCGCGATCATGATGCGCACGATTTCGGAATCCGGCGCCGGCATGTCCGGTGCGTCGGCGATCCACATGAATGTGTTCGGGCTCAACCCGGTGGTGGTGTTCGGCACCAGGGAGCAGTGCCGTCGCATGCTGCCGGGCATCGTCGAGGGCAGGGAGCGATCCTGCTTCGCCGTGACCGAGCCGAACACCGGCCTCAATACCACGCAATTGAAGACCCGCGCGGTGCGCCGGGGCGACCGATATGTCGTCAACGGCCAGAAGGTCTGGATTTCGACGGCGCAGGTCGCGGAAAAGATTCTGCTGCTCGCCCGCACCACGCCGCTGGAAGAGGTGAGAAGCCCGACCCACGGCCTGAGCCTGTTCTACAGCGATTTCGACCGCAACAAGATCGCCGTGCACGAGATCGAGAAGATGGGCCGCAAGCCCGTCAACTCCAATGAGCTGTTCTTCGAGAATTTTGAAATCCCGGTCGAGGACCGCCTGGGCGAGGAGGGGCGTGGCTTCGAATATATCCTGCACGGCATGAACCCCGAGCGTATCCTGATCGCGGCCGAAGCGGTCGGTCTCGGCCATTGCGCGGTGTCGCGCGCGGCCGACTATGCCAAGGGCCGGGTCGTGTTCAACCGCCCGATTGGCATGAACCAGGCGATCCAGCATCCCCTTGCGAAAAACTGGATGGAGCTGGAAGCCGCCTGGCTGATGACGCTTTCGGCCGCCTGGCAATATGACAAGGGCTTGCCTTGCGGGCCGGCGGCGAACGCCGCGAAATATCTCGCAGCGGAGGCCGGCTTCCACGCCTGCGAGCAGGCGGTCATGACCCATGGCGGTTTCGGCTATGCCAAGGAATTCCACGTCGAGCGCTATTTCCGGGAGTCGCTGATCCCGCGCATCGCGCCGGTCAGCCGCGAGCTGATTTTGAGCTTCATTGCCGAGAAGGCGCTTGGCTTGCCGAAGTCGTATTGATGATGAGAGCTGAAAGCCAAAGCCCGTCGTTCCGGGGCGCGCGAAGCGCGAACCCCAATGCGCAATTGCGCATTGTGGAACCTCGAGATTCCGGGTTCGGCCCTTCGGGCCGCCCCGGAATGACAAGGACTGATAGAGTTGTAAAAGCATGACCTACATCACCGGCGTCGGTCTCACTTCCTACGGCAAGCACGAGGGCCTTACCTCGCTCGACCTCATGAGGAAGGCCGCCGAACTCGCCATCGCGGATGCCGGCCTCAACCGCGGCGAGATCGACGGCATCCTCTGCGGCTATTCCACGGTGTCGCCGCACATCATGCTCGCCACCGTCTTCGCCGAGCATTTTGGCATCCGCCCGGCTTACGCCCATGCGGTACAGGTTGGCGGCGCCACCGGCCTCGCGATGACCATGCTGGCGCATCATCTGGTCGAGGCGGGTGTCGTCAAACATGTGCTGGTCGTTGGTGGCGAGAACCGCCTGACCGGGCAGAGCCGGGACGCCTCGATCGTGGCGCTGGCGCAGGTCGGCCATCCCGATTACGAGGTGCCGCTCGGGCCGACCATTCCCGCCTATTACGGCCTCGTCGCCTCCCGCTACATGCACGAATATGGCGTGACCGAAGCGGACCTCGCCGAATTCGCGGTGCTGATGCGAACGCATGCTTTGGCTCATCCCGGCGCGCAGTTCCACGAGCCGATCACGGTTGCCGACGTGCTGGCCTCCAAGCCGGTGGCGTCGCCGCTAAAGTTGCTGGACTGCTGCCCGGTCTCGGATGGCGGCGCGGCGTTCGCCATCAGCCGCGAACCAACCAATACGGCCCGCGTAAAAATCCGCGGCTGCGCGCAGGCACATACCCATCAGCATGTCACCGCTGCGCCCGTGTTGAGCGAACTCGGCGCCGAGATCTCCATCGCCAAGGCCAAACAGGCGTCTGGCGTGGCGATATCGGATGTGCGCTACGCCGCCGTCTACGACAGCTTCACCATTACGCTGGCGATGCTGCTGGAAGACCTCGGCCTCGCCAAACGCGGCGAGGCGGCTGCGCGCGTCCGTTCCGGCTATTTTGGCCGTGAAGGGGAAATTCCGCTCAACACCCATGGCGGTCTGTTGAGCTACGGCCATTGCGGCGTCGGCGGCGCCATGGCGCATCTGGTCGAGACGCACCTGCAGATGACCGGACGCGCAGGCAACCGCCAGGTGCGCGACGCCTCGATGGCGCTGCTGCATGGCGACGGCGGCGTACTGTCGTCGCATGTCAGCATGTTCCTGGAGCGCGAGCGATGAGCAAGCCGGCCGACTGGACCACGGGGCACGAAGCGATCCTCTATCAGGTCTGCGCCGCCTGCGAGAGGCCGCAATATTTCCGCCGCGGCTTTTGCGCGGCCTGCGGCGCCACCGACCTCGCCGAGAAACGCGCGAGCGGGAAGGGCACGGTCTACGCGACCTCCATCGTGACCCGCGCCGCGACGCCGGAAACCCGCGCGCATGTGCCTTACAACATTGTGCTGGTCGACACCGAGGAGGGCTTTCGCATGATGGCCCATGGCGCCAACGATCTCGCCATCGGCGACCCTGTCAGCGCCCGTTTCTCGCAGTTCGCCGGCCGCCTCGTGCCCTATTTCGAGAGGGAGAGATGACCGACAAAAGAACCGAAGCAATCCAGGACTCCATACAAACACTGGATGCTTCGTCTCGGAGCTTTGCCGACCCGTACTGCGGGCGGACCGGCTCGCTCCACGCGATGACCGAGGTCATCGCGCATAGAAAAGGACGCTGGCGATGACGAGCATGGCCGTCACCGCCAGCATGTGTGCGAGTGCCGCCGAGGTTGCCCTCTTGGTGGCTTCCTTCATGCCGGTTTTCTCCCTAAACCTGGGCGCAACGATCCGTGGCGCGGCAGGCGCGCACGGTCGTCAGAATTTTTACTCGGAACACCCCGCGTCGAGCATCCGCCTTCATGAGTCCCCACTCAGCGGCGTCGACTGTGTCACCGTCGAACAGTATTGCGGCGGCAATTTGACTCCGGCGTGGCCTCCGGCGGATAGTGTTTTGTCAAAATAAAACAACAGGCTGGAAAGGCGAGGAAACATGGCCCGCATCGACTACAGCGATCCCGCAAAGCACAATGATCGCACCCGCGAATTGCTGGGCAAGAACCGCAATGCCAACATCTTCCGCATGATGGCGCATTCGCCGAGCTATCTCTCGCAATATTGCCGGCTGGGCGGCGCGATCCGAAACCGGGGCGAGCTCGATCCGGTCGTGCGCGAGCTTGCGATCACGCGCACCGGCATTTTGTGCGAGGCGCCGTACGAGGTCGTCGCCCACAAGCGCATCGGCAGAAGCGTCGGCGTCACCGACGAGCAGAACGAGGCGCTGGAGAACTGGCAGGCCGCCGCCTGTTTCGACGAGGTGCAGCGCGCCGCGCTCGCCTTCACCGATGAGATCGTAAAACTGCGCCGGCCGACGGACGCGACCTTCGACGCGATCAAGGCAAAGCTGACGCCCGGTGCCCTGATCGAGCTGCAGCTCTCGGTCGGCTTCTACATCATGACCTCGAAGTTCCTGGAAACGTTTGCAATCGACATGCAACCGGCGGCGGAGGTGGTCTAGCAGACCCAACCGACAACCGCTGGTAGGTCCTCCGGTGGTTCCAATACTTTGTTCGATATTTGCAACCTGTAGGTGAGGTGATATCTTAATGGCAGTCAAGATTTGTTGTGTCGCTGCAACGGAATTAAGCTGAGCCGTTTTTGTGTTTATTGCTCTGACGAAAGCATTTCGGAGGCAGCATCATGGAGAATGGCTGGGACAGTTCCGCGATCGCCTGGATCGAATCCATGGGCGAGCAGGGCGACCGCGGGGATTGGGGACGCGAACACGTTCTCGATCCCGTGATGATGGCGCGGGTTGCCGCCGTCGGGTTCCGCAAAGCGCTTGACGTCGGCTGCGGCGAGGGGCGGTTTTGCCGGATGCTCCGCGCGGCCGGCGTGAAGGCGACCGGCATCGATCCAACGGCGCGATTGATCGAGGTCGCAAAACAGCGCGACCCCAAAGGCGACTACCGGCTCGGCCGCGCCGAGCAGCTCGATTTTGCCGAAGCGAGCTTCGATCTCGTCGTCACCTACATCACGCTGATCGATATCCCGGATTTCCGTGCCGCGATCCGCGAGATGGCGCGGGTACTGAAACCCGGCGGTTCGCTGTTGATGGCCAATCTCACCGGTTTCACCTCGGCCTGTGCCGATCGCGGATGGGTGAAGGACGCAAGCGGGGAACATCTGCATTATCCCGTCGACCGCTATCTCGACGAGTTTCCGTTCTGGTTCGAATGGTCCGGGATCCGGATCGAGAACTGGCACCGGCCGCTCGCCGCCTACATGAACGCCTTCCTGGAAAACGGCCTGAACCTGAAATTTTTCGACGAGCCTCCCGCGGTGTCGGGCGCGGAAATTCACCGGGAACGCCAGCGCCGCGTGCCGTGGTTTGTGGTGATGGAATGGCAGAAGCCGGCCGTCCGAAGGAAAGCCAGGATCGAGCGGAAGGTCGCGGCCGTCAAGTGAGCTTACGTCGCCGTCAGCAAATTCACCTTGGTGTTCGCAACGATCAGCCGGTCGGCCAGGATTTGCGCGAGGTTGCGCATGATGCGCTCGCCGGCCCTGGGATGATGATCGCGGAAGCGCTCGAAATCGCCGATCGGGATTTCGACCGCGGTAGCAGATGCGTCGGCCAGCACGTCGGCGGAACGGCGCGGCTCCAGCAGCGCCATCTCGCCAAAGGCCATGCCGGCGGTCAGCGTGGCCAGCCGCGCGCCGTCGGGCAGGGTGACATGCACCACGCCGCTTTGGAGGAAAAACAGCGAGGTCGCGGGCTCGCCGGCACCCACGATCTTCTCGCCGCGGCGGTAGGTCTTGGTCGTTCCAAGCGCGGCCAGCGCCGCCAGCTCTTCCGCCGAAAGCCCCGCCAGCAGCGGCTGCTCGGACAATTCGGTGGTGTCGTGGAAATCGATCGCGCCGCCATGGCGATACACCACCTGGTCTTCCGCCCATTCGATCGCGGCATCGAGCAGATAGAAATCGCGCAAATTGGAAATCCCGTCGGTCCATTCGCGCACGATCTTCCAGCCCGCGGATGCGCGCTTGATGCCGGACAGGATCACCGTGACATGGAAGTTCGCGAGTTCCCGAAATTCCTCCGCGACCAGCCGCGCGCCGGCGCGGGTCACGGAGGAGACGCGGCGCAGGTCGAAGATCACGAATTGCGGGCGCGGCTTGGCCGCAAGCTGCCGCGACACGTAATCGACATTGGAAAGCGACAGCGTGCCGACCAGCTCGAACACACGGACATCCTGGTGATGCGCGGCCAGAATTTCCTGCTCATGCGGCCTGCGGCTGCGCCGCGATGGATTTTTGCCGATGGTGTAGTCGGCGATGATCGAATTGCGCGCGTCGTCGCTGCGGTTGAGCATGTGCAGGTCGTAATGCGCCGAGATCGCCTGGCAGACCTTGATGCCGCGTACGGAGTTGCCGTGCTTGTCGAGGCGCGGGGAATAGCTGCCGAGCCCGAGCCGTGCCGGCAGCGAGGCCAGGATGCCGCCGCCGACACCGCTTTTGGCGGGGATGCCGACCCGGTAGATCCATTCGCCGGCAAAGTCGTACATGCCGGACGAGGTCATCACCGACAGCGTGCGCGCGATCGCGTAAGGCGTGGTGACCTGCTCGCCGGTCACCGGATTGATGCCGCGATTGGCCAGCGTCGCCGCCATGATCGCGATGTCGCGCGCCGTCACCAGGATCGCGCATTGCCGGAAATAGACCTCGAGCACCGCGCTGACGTTGTCCTTGATCACGGCATTGGTGCGCAGCAGATAGCCGATCGCGCGGTTGCGATCGCCGGTCGTACTTTCCGAAGCAAAGACCGCCTCGTCGACGCCGAGATCGCGCCCGGCAAAGCGCGACAGCTCGCGGCGGATATGTTCGAACGCGCCGGCGCCCTTGGCCTCGTGGATCAGCCCGGAGCAGGCGATCGCGCCAGCATTGACCATCGGATTGAAAGGATGGTTCTCCGCATTGAGCCGGATCGAGTTGAAGGGATCGCCGGAGGGCTCGACGCCGATCACGCTTTCGACCCGAGACGCGCCCAGGCTGTCCAGCGCCAGCGCGAACACGAAGGGTTTCGACATCGACTGCACGGTGAAGGGCACGCGGGTGTCGCCGACCTCGTAGACATGGCCGTCGAGGGTGGCGAGGCTGATGCCGAAATGATCGGGATCGGCCTTGGAAAGCTCGGGTATGTAGCTCGCGACGTCGCCGCCGGTCTCGAGCAGGAAGTCGGCGTGGCAGCGGTCGAGAAACCGCAGCAATGGCGGTTTCGAACTGGCCCAGGCCACGGCGTGAGGAGAGACTGGTTTCATGGCTTGACGTTTTGCCGCGCTACGCCGCCGCGCGCAACCGGCTCGCGAATTGGGCAGGCGGCCCAATGATTCAAGTTTCGATGATCGCGACCGCCTGGCCTTCGGCGACGACGTCGTCGACGGCGACCAGAATGGATTTCACTTTGCCGGCCGCGGGCGAAGCGACCGGAATTTCCATCTTCATGGATTCGACAAAGGCGATGTCGTCACCATCGCCAACGCTCGCACCGGCTTCAACGGGAAGAGCGCACACGCGCCCGGCGACTTCGGTCACTACTCTGATATCTGGCATGCCAACCGGCTTCTTGTTGTGGGCGCAGATTGCCTGAGGTAGCCTCATCTGCAAGTGGAATTTTATTCCGTATAATGGAAAAACAAGTGAGGAGCGCATGGGACGACGCTCGGAGCGCCTGAGCAGGCAGGGAATGCTCGCCGGCGATTTGGCTGGGGAAGGCGACGTCATTCAGGTGGTATCGCGCGCCTTCGACGTGTTGCGATGCTTCGAGGGCCACGAGACCCGGCTCGGCAATCTCGAAATCTCCAACCGCTGCGGGCTGCCGCGATCGACGGTGTCGCGGCTCACCCACACCCTGACGCGGATGGGACAGCTCGTCTATTTGCCGCGCGACCAGAAATACCGGATCGGCCCGAGCGCGGTGGCGATGAGCACCTCGATGATGAAGGGGCTGCAGCTTCGCAATCTGATCCGGCTCCGCCTGCAGGATATCGCCGAGCAATTGCCAGGCACGGTCGGGTTCGTGATCCCGGACCGCTTCCATCTGGTCTATCTCGAATATGCCCGCGCGGCGAACGCGCTCGGCCTGCATGAGACCACCGGCAGCCGCATCGCCATCGGCACCACCGCGGCGGGGCACGCCTATGCGGCCGCACTTGCGCCGGAAATGGGCGACGCGCTGCTCAACGAGATGGAGCGGGAGATGCCGGACGCCGCGAAAGCCCTGCGTCCACGCATCGAGAACAACCGCCGTTTCCTGAAAGAGCGCGGCTATGTCGTTGCCTGCGGCCTCTGGAGCCCGCACATCAACGGCCTCGCGGTGCCCTTGTGGTCGCCGCAATACCAGACCTTCGTCGTGGTCACGATCGGGCTGTTGTCGGCGATGTTTGACGAGAAGCGGTTGCACAAGGAGGTGGCGCCGCTGATGATCGAATTGGCAGTTGCCGTCGGCGGGTTGCTTGAAGGCGCCGAGGGCGACATCTTCAACAACCGGCTGGAGCGCAAGGCGCTCCCGGTCCGGACCAATAACAACAACACGGTGCTCAAGACGGAGGAGACGAATGATCTGGAAGCCCGAACTCGACGAGCTCGCTCGGCGCGAAGCGTTCGCGCGCGAGATGGGCGGCGTTGAGAAGGTCAAGCGGCAACGCGACCAGGGCCGGCTCACCGTCCGCGAACGCATCGACAAGATGGTCGATGCCGATAGCTTCCACGAAATCGGCGCCGTCTCCGGCATTGGCGAATATGACGAGCACGGCGAGCTCAGGCACCTGACGCCGGCAAACTGCGTGTTTGGCCGCGGCAAGGTCGACGGCCGCACCGTCGTCGTGGTCGGCGACGATTTTACCGTGCGCGGCGGCTCGGCGGATGCCTCCATCTCGGCGAAACCGCTGATGGCGGAAGAGATGGCGCATGATTTCCGTCTGCCCATCATCCGCATCATCGAAGGCTCCGGCGGCGGCGGCTCGGTGAAGACGATCGAGACCAAGGGCGCCGCCAATCTGCCCGGCGGCATCGGCGGCAACCGCGCGTATCGCTTAACGACCGAAAATCTCGCGCATGTGCCGGTGGTGGGATTGGGACTCGGTTCTGTCGCGGGCCTCGGCGCCGCGCGGCTGGCAGCCAGCCATTACTCGATCATGACGAGGGCGTCAGCGATGTTCGTTGCGGGCCCGCCGGTGGTGAAGCGGCTGGGCCAGGATCTCACCAAGCAGGAGCTTGGCGGCGCCGACATCCAGACCCGTGCTGGTGGCGTCGATGATGCGGTCGACACCGAGGAGGAGGCCTTCGCCAGGGCGCGGCGTTTCCTGTCCTACCTGCCGTCCTCAGTATTCGAATTGCCGCCGACGTTGCCTTGCAACGACGATCCCGAACGAGGTGACGAGGCGCTGATCAAGGCGGTGCCGCGCAGCCGCCGGCAAGTCTACAAGATGCGGCCGATCATCGAGTCCGTGGTCGACAAAGGCTCGTTCTTCGAATTGAATTCGAACTACGGCCGCCCGATGATCGTGGGTCTGGCGCGGCTGGAGGGGCGCGCGGTGCTCGTGCTCGCCAGTGACCCCTTCCACTATGGCGGCTCGTGGACAGCCGAAGCCTGCCAGAAGGTGGTGCGCTGGGTCGACTTCGCCGAAACCTTCCATCTGCCGATCGTCTATCTCATGGACTGCCCGGGCTTCATGATCGGGCTCGACGCCGAGAAATCGGCGACGATCCGCTACGGCGTGCGCGCGATGGCGGCGGTGAACCAGACCACCGTGCCCTGGTGCACCGTGATCGTGCGCAATTCGTTTGGTGTTGCCGGCGTCGTGCACCAACCGGCGGATCGCTTCTCCATCCGCTACGCCTGGCCGTCGGCTTATTGGGGCTCGCTGCCGCTCGAAGGCGGCATCGAGGCGGCCTACCGCGCCGAGATCGATGCGGCCGACAATCCCGCGGCGAAGCAGAAGGAGATCGAGGATCGCCTCAACAAGCTGCGCTCGCCGTTCCGCTCCGCCGAGAAATTCTGGGTCGAGGAGATCATCGATCCCCGCAAGACGCGCTCGTTGCTCTGCGAGTTCGCCCGCCTCGCCGAACCCCTGCGCACGCCCGGGCTCGCAACGAACATGGCCATCAGGCCGTAGCTCCCGCATGTGTGGCGTCGGTGACGCGGTGGCGGGAAAATGCGCTGGTCACCCTGCGACGTGATGTCGCCGGTCCGTTGCCGCGACATCAAACTGTAATGGGCCACTGCTGAATCCCTGCGACAGGCAAGGCGACACAAGGTCGCCGCCGGTCGGGGATGCAAATGTTATCAATGGTTTTTCAGGGTTGCCGGGGCGGTCATGCTGACTGAACCGGATACCGCCAAGATTGCCAATACGTCGGCGGCGCCATTGCTGGGCACCTCCGTCATTCCGGGCCTGGTGTGGGCCTTTCGCCTGCACGACGACGGCAGCGCGGAGCAGCTGCCGGTCGATGCGCCGATCGAGTTCATCCATGACGGCCGGCTGTGGCTGCATTTCAACCTCGCCGACATGCGCGTGCGGTCGTGGCTGGCCGACGTCAGCATCCCGCTGCTGGCGCGGGAATTGCTGCTGTCCAACGACAATTTCCAGCAGCTCCATCTCCTCGATGATTGCGTGTACGGCGTGTTCTCGGACCTGATCCGCGACATCGATGCGGCAACCGAGGAGACCGGGTTCCTGCGCTTTGCCATGACCGAGCGGCTCCTGATCAGCGGCCGCCAGCAGGCGCTATGTGCGGCGGATGCGACGCGCCGCGTGCTCGAGGGCGGTTACCGCGTCAAGCATGTCGCGGCGCTGCTGGAGAAGATCATCGACGAAGTCGCCGATACCATGGACCGCATGGCCGATCGCATCGGCACCGAGCTCGACGAGATCGAGGAAAGCGTCGTGGCGGGCGACGTGAAGGCGGACATGCGCCCCAGCCTTGGCCGGCAGCGGCGCACTTGCCTGCGCCTGCATCGGCAGTTGACCGGCCTGCGTGTGCTGTTTCACCGGCTGGAGCGGCGAAATGTCGACCATCTCAGCCCGGCGCTGCAACTCCATGCGGCGCGCCTTGCGCAGCGCCTCGACGGCCTCGACCACGATATCGTCGAATTGCGAGAACGCAGCCGGCTGCTCGAGGAGGAGTTGCGCTACAAGATGGAGGAGGAGAGCAACCGGCATCTGCATACGCTGTCGATCGTGACCACGATGCTGCTGCCGCCGACCCTCGTCACCGGCATTTTCGGCATGAACACCAAGGGGCTCCCGCTCACCGACGTCGATGGCGGCTTCCTCTGGGCGGCCGGGTTGATGGTGCTCTCGTCCGCGGCCGCCTACTGGATCATGAGGCGCTCGGGCATCGTCAAAAAATAGCCCGGCGGCCCACGGTATCCCTCACATGTGCACAGTGCTTCTCCGCGCCCTCGCAGTGTTCGCGGCGCTGGCCGCCATTGCTTCGGCCGACACTGCTTGCGCGGATGACTCGAAGAACGCCGGCACCAAGGATCCGCGGCAGGCGCTGGCCGATGCCGGCATCCAGTTCAGCGCGACCTATATCGGGGAGGGGTTCGCCAATATCTCCGGCGGCGTCCGCGCCGGCCAGATCTACACCGGGCGTCTCGATCTCGGCACCACCATCGATCTCGAAAAGGTGGCGGGTTGGACCGGCGCGACCTTCCACGCCAACATGTTCCAGATCCACGGCGACGGGCTGTCGCGCAGCTATATCGGCAATCTGATGCTGGTGAGCGGCGTCGAGGCACTGCCCTCGACACGGTTGTACGAGCTCTGGATCGAACAGAAGCTGCTCGGCGGCAAGCTCGCCATTCGCGTCGGCCAGCAGGCCTCCGACGTTGAGTTCTTCGACAGCACCTATGACGATATGTTCGTCAACTCCGCGCTGGGCTGGCCCGGTATCACCGGCATCATCCTGCCGGCCGGCGGTCCTTCGCCGCCGCTCGCGGTGCCCGGCATCCGCGTCAAGGCTGATCTCTCCGACCGCATCACGGCTTATCTCGCGCTGTTCGACGGCGACGCGGCGCCGCCGGATTCACCACTCGACCCGCAACTCGCCAATCCCCATGGCGTGCTGTTTCGCGTCAACGATCCACCGTGGTGGATCGGGCAGGTCAAATACAAATTCGAGATCGGCGAAAGCAAGCTGCCGGCGACATTCACGGGCGGCGCCTGGTATCACATGATGTCGTTTGCCGATCAGCGCTTCTCGGCCGATGGCTTGTCGCTGGCCGATCCCAACAGCTCGGGCGATCCGTTGTGGCATCGGCAAAACAACGGCGTGTTCATGGTCTACGAGCAGATGCTGCAGCGCTCGCCGTTCGATGCGGACAAGGGCGTTGCGTTCTTCTTCCGCGCTTCCGTCAGCCCGTCCGACCGCAACCTGATCAGCGCCTATCTCGATGGTGGTTTCCTGTTCACCGGCTTCAGCGAGAGGAGGCCGAACGACAAGTTCGGCGTGGCGGCGACCTATGCGCGGATATCCGACCGTGCGCGCCAACTGGATCAGGACGTCCAGTTCTTCACCGGCACTGCCTATCCGATCCGCGACTATGAGGCGATCCTGGAGATCACCTATCAGGCCGAGATCGTGCCGAACCTCCTGGTGCAGCCGGTGTTCGAATACATCGCCCATCCCGGCGGTGGCGCGGTCGATTCCAACGATCCCACGCAGAACCGCCGCATCAAGGACGCCGTCATGCTCGGCGTCCGCACCACGATCACGTATTAGGCCGTGGCCGCCGCGGCGACCGGTTTCGGCGGCCGCGAGATTCCAAGCGCGATCAGCGCAGCCAGGATGCAGAGCGCGCCGGCGACGAAGAAGGCCGGCAAATAGCTCGCCAGCAGCGTCCGCGACAGGCCGGCCGCGAAAGCGGCAACGCCCGCCCCGATCTGATGGCCCGCAAAAATCCAGCCGAACACCAGGTTGGCGCGCTCGGCGCCAAAACGCTGCGCGGTGAGCCGCACCGTGGGCGGCACGGTCGCGATCCAGTCGAGCCCGTAGAACATCGCAAACAGCGACAGGCCGTAGAACGAGAAGTCGCTGAACGGCAGGAACAGCAGCGACAGCCCGCGGAGGCCGTAATACCAGAACAGCAGCCAGCGATTGTCATAGCGGTCCGACAGCCAGCCCGAGAAGATGGTGCCGAAAAAGTCGAACACGCCCATCGCGGCGAGCAGGCTCGCGGCCTGCACCTGCGGGATGCCGAAATCCAGGCACATCGGGATCAGGTGCACCTGGATCAGGCCGGCGGTGCTGGCGCCGCAGATTGCAAAGGTCAGGAACAACGCCCAGAACACGGACGATTTCGACGCGTCGCGCAAGGTGCCGAGCGCGGCGGCGAGGATCGGGGCATTGTTCGGCGGTGGAGTTGGCAACGGTTGCGTGCCTTCGTCGCCGAACGGGCGCAAGCCGACGTCGCTCGGCCGGTCGCGCATCAGCATCAGCACCGAGAAAGCGGCCACGACCAGCATCCCGCACATCAGGGCGAGAGCGACCCGCCAGCCGTACCGATCGGTGAGGTGCGCAAGCAGCGGCAGGAACACCAGTTGCCCGGTGGCGACGCTGGCGGTCAGGATGCCGACCACGAGTCCGCGCCGGGCCGCGAACCAGCGCGCGGCGATGGTCGCGCCCAGCACCAGCGCGGTCATGCCGGTGCCGAGGCCGATCACGACGCCCCACAACAGCATCAACTGCCAGACCTTGGTCATGGCAAGCGAGACGACCAGCGCCGAGATCACGAGCGACTGCGCCGCCAAGGTCACGTTGCGCAGGCCGTAGCGATTGAGCAGCGCCGCGGCGAAGGGGGCCATCAGCCCGAACAGGATGAAGCGGATCGACAGCGCCGAGGAAATCTCCGCCGTGGTCCAGCCGAACTCACGCTGCAGCGGCACGATGAACACGCCGGGCGCACCGACCGCGCCGGCCGAGACCAGCGCCGCGAAGAAGGTGATGCCGACCATTACCCAGCCGTAGTGGATGTTGCGGCGGGTGAGCGCGGCCGCGAGCCAGTTCGAGATCATAGGGCCCCAGTTGTCGGGAGGTTAGTTTGCAATGCACATTGTGACATGAGGGAACTACGTCTCAAATGACATAGTTCCCTCATTTTATGACGACGGCGCTAATGCGTCACGCGCTCGACCGCGATCGCGGTGGCTTCGCCGCCGCCGATGCAGAGCGCCGCGACGCCGCGCTTCAGGTTCTGCGCCTCCAGTGCGTGCAGCAGTGTTACGATCAGCCGCGCGCCGGTCGCGCCGATGGGATGGCCGAGCGCGCAGGCGCCGCCATTGATGTTGAGCTTGTCTCGGGGAATGCCGAGGTCCTTCTGCGCCGCCATCGCGACCACCGCAAACGCCTCGTTGATCTCGAACAGATCGACATCGCCGACCTTCCAGCCGACCTTGTCGAGTAACTTGCGGATCGCAGGGATTGGCGCAGTGGTGAACCATTGCGGTTCCTGGCTGTGGGTGGCGTGGCCCTTGATCTCCGCGAGATAGGAGAGACCATCACGGTCGGCAAGCGAGCGCTTGGTCAGAATGAGCGCCGCGGCGCCGTCCGCATTCGCCGAAGAAGCAGCGGGTGTAATCGTGCCGTTGGCGCGGAACGCCGGCTTCAGGCCGGGAATTTTCGCCGGATCGACCTTGAGCGGATGCTCGTCATTGGCGACAAGACGCGGACCGGTCTTCTCCTTGAGCGTGATCGGCGCGATCTCGGCCTTGAAGGCGCCGCCCTCAACCGCGCGGCGCGCGCGGGTCAGCGTTTCCATCGCATAGGCGTCCTGGTCGGCGCGGGTGAACTGATAGGCTTCGGCTGTCGCCTCGCCGAAATCCCCCATCGAGCGGCCGGTCTCATAGGCATCCTCGAGCCCGTCCATCATCATGTGGTCGATGATGCGGTCGTGGCCGGCGCGGTAGCCGGAACGCGCCTTCGCAAGCAGATAGGGCGCGTTCGACATGCTCTCCATGCCGCCCGAAAGCACGATATTGGCCGAGCCCGCGTTGATGATGTCGTGCGCGAGCATGGTCGCTTTCATGCCGGAGCCGCAGACCTTGTTGATGGTGGTGGCGCCGGTGGCGTCGGGCAGGCCCGCGCCGCGCGCAGCCTGGCGGGCAGGGGCTTGGCCCTGTCCGGCCGGCAGCACGTTGCCCATGAAGACTTCGTCGATTTTCTCCGGCGCGAGCTTGGCGCGCTCCAGCGCGGCGCCAATGACGTGGGAACCGAGCTTGTGGGCGGCAAACGGCGTGAGCTCGCCCATGAAACGGCCGAGCGGGGTACGGGCGGCGGAAAGGATGACGACGGGATCGGATGTTGCGGCCATGGCGGAACTCCCTGGGCGTAGCAAGTCAGTTTTACATGATGTCTATCATATGATGCGCCGCAAAAATTGCAACCGTAACAAATCATGACAAAACGTCGGGGTCGGATGAGCGATGCGGGGGCGATCGCTTAACGCTTGCGGTTGACGAAGGCCTGCATCAGCCGGGTCGGCTCGTCCGTGAGGAACGACCTCCCGAATACGGCGACGCTCAGATTGACGGATTCCGTCAGCGGCAGTTCCTCCCATTGCCGCAGCAGCGCCTTTTGCGCGCGCAGCGCCTCCGGGCCGCATTCGAGCAGCATGCAGGTCACACGCTCGACCGCCGCATCGAGGCCGCCCTGCGGCGCCACCACGTCGATCAGGCCCCAGGCGAGCGCCGTCGGCGCGTCGATATTTTCCGCCGTCATCACCAGCCAGCGCGCGCGGCCCCAGCCGATCAGCCGCGGCAGCAATGCAGCATGGATCACCGAGGGGATGCCGACCCGCACCTCGGGCATGCCGAACCTGGCGTCATGCGCGGCAACCCGGAAATCGCAGGCGGCGGCGACTTCGAGCCCGCCGCCGAGGCACCAGCCCGGCATCCGCGCGATGACCGGCGCCGGGAAGCCGCGCACGGCTTCGCAGAGATCGCGCAAGCGCGAGATGAAGGCTTCCGCCGATTTCTGCTCCAGCGTCGCCATCTCCTTGATGTCGGCGCCGCCGATCATGCTCTTCTCGCTCTGGCCGGCCAGCACCAGGACGCGAATCGTGCGGTCGGATGCGAGCTGTTCCAGGCCTTCGCGGACGCCGTTGATGACCGCCGAGCCCAGGATGTTCAGCGACCCGGCATTGCAGATCGAAAGCCGCACGACGCCGCGGGAGTCGCGGTCGAGGCCGCAATAGGGGTTGAGCATGTCCATGGAAGGTCTCGCGAAGTGGGCGGAACACGCTACTTCCCGGAGAGGACGCGCCCTTGTCAAGGGCCACGGTAAAATCCTGTATGAAGCGGAATTAACGAAATAACGGCAGCTTTTTCGCTTCCAGCCTGCTATTATATGACTGTAGACATTTCATGGAACGACCTATGCGCTATTCCAAAGAGCACAAGCAGGAGACCCACGCCCGGATCGTGCGCAAGGCCTCGGTGCGGCTGCGCGAGAAGGGCGCGCATGGCATCGGTGTCGCCGACCTGATGAAGGAGGCGGGGCTGACCCATGGCGGCTTCTACGCGCATTTCGATTCGCGCGATGCGCTTGTCATCGAGGCCTTCGGCTATGCGATGGACCGCTCGATGGAACATTGGCGCAAGACGGCCGCGGAAATTCCGGCAGAGAAACGGCTTTCAACCATCGTCGATTCCTATCTGACGACCACGCATCGCGACGACCCCGGCCGCGGCTGCGCCGTACCGACGCTGGGCGCCGAAATCGCGCGCGAGAATCCGAAGACCCGCAAGGCCTTTGCCGCCAAGCTCGAGCAGATGATCGACATGATCGCCGATCAGATTCCCGACCTGCCGCGCAAGGCTGCGCGCAAGCAGGCTTCGGCTACGCTGGCGACGATGATGGGAACGCTGGTGCTCTCGCGCATCGCTGGCACTGGCGAGTTTTCCGAGGATATTCTTGCCGCCGGCCGCGAAGCCGCGCTCGGCCGTCAGGCTTCGGCCAAGCCAGCAGCGAAGAAGGCCACTGCCAAGGCCGAGGCATCAGCCCGGCATTGAACTGCCGTCTCAGGGTAATCGGCTAAGCCATTGGTCGAATGCCTGCACGCGGCGGCGCGCAGGCCGGCATTTTCGCAACACCGCATCGCGCATATACCCTTTCCAAACGCCATAAAGACTGCAAGATGCCGGCCAAAACCGGCATTCGCTAGGCGTGGAGGAAAACATGCGCTCAATCGGACATTTCATCGGCGGCAAGGAAGTGAAGGGCACGTCCGGCCGCACGGCCGACGTCTTCGAACCGATGACCGGCGACGTCCAGGCCAAGGTGGCGCTCGCTTCCAAGGTCGAGGTCCGCGCCGCCGTCGAAAACGCCAGGGCCGCGCAGCCCGAATG
Source organism: uncultured Alphaproteobacteria bacterium (assembly GCA_963802585.1). GTDB lineage: Bacteria > Pseudomonadota > Alphaproteobacteria > Rhizobiales > Xanthobacteraceae > Bradyrhizobium. Next base: position 270,967 of record CAWDJS010000011.1, read on the forward strand.
GGCCGCGACCAACCCGCAGCGCCGCGCGCGCGTGATGATGAAATTCCTGGAACTCGCGCAGCGCGACTACGACAAGCTCGCAGAACTGTTGGCACGCGAGCACGGCAAGACCATTCCCGACGCCAAGGGCGACATCCAGCGTGGGCTGGAGGTCGTGGAATTCGCGATCGGCGTCCCGCATCTGATGAAGGGCGAGTACACCGAAGGCGCCGGCCCCGGCATCGACATCTATTCGCTGCGCCAGCCGCTCGGCGTCGTCGCCGGCATCACGCCGTTCAATTTCCCGGCCATGATCCCGATGTGGAAATTCGCCCCCGCGATCGCCTGCGGCAATGCGTTCATCCTGAAGCCCTCGGAGCGCGATCCCGGCGTGCCGATGATGCTCGCGGAATTGATGATCGAGGCCGGCCTGCCGCCGGGCATCCTCAATGTCGTCAACGGCGACAAGGAGGCCGTCGATGCCATCCTCGATGACCCCGATATCAAGGCGGTCGGCTTTGTCGGCTCCTCGCCGATCGCGCAATATATCTACGAGCGCGCGGCCGCGAGCGGCAAGCGCTGCCAGTGCTTTGGCGGCGCCAAGAACCACGCCATCGTCATGCCCGATGCCGACATGGACCAGGCCGTCGATGCCCTGATCGGCGCGGGCTATGGCTCCGCCGGCGAGCGTTGCATGGCGGTTTCCGTCGCTGTTCCCGTCGGCAAGACCACCGCGGACCGGCTGATGGAAAAGCTGATCCCGCGTGTGGAGAGCCTGAAGATCGGCACTTCGATCGATCCGTCGGCCGATTACGGCCCGCTGGTCACCGCGGAAGCGGTCGCCAAGGTCAGGAACTACATCGATATCGGCGTCAAGGAAGGCGCGACGCTGGCGGTCGATGGTCGCGGCTTCAAGATGCAGGGTTACGAGAAAGGCTTCTATCTCGGCGGCTGCCTGTTCGACAACGTCACCAGGAACATGCGCATCTACAAGGAAGAGATTTTTGGCCCGGTGCTTTCAGTGGTGCGCGCCAAGGATTACGCGGAAGCCCTCGCACTGCCGTCCGACCATGATTACGGCAATGGTGTTGCGATCTTCACCCGCGACGGCGACGCTGCGCGCGATTTCGCCGCCAAGGTCAATGTCGGCATGGTCGGCATCAACGTGCCGATCCCGGTGCCGATCGCCTATTACACTTTTGGCGGCTGGAAGAAATCCGGCTTCGGCGATCTCAACCAACATGGTCCGGATTCGATCCGCTTCTACACCAAGACCAAGACGGTGACCTCGCGCTGGCCGTCCGGCGTCAAGGAGGGCGCGGAGTTCTCGATCCCGACGATGAACTAGCATCGTCAAGCCGGGACGATGCAGTTCACGCTCAACGAGGACCAGATCGCCGTTCGCGAGATGGCGCGGGACTTTGCCGCGGAAAAAATCGCGCCGCATGCCCTGCGCTGGGACGAGGAGAAGCACTTTCCGGTCGAGGTGATGCGCGAAGCCGCCAAGCTCGGCATCGGCGGCGTCTATATCAAGGACGACGTCGGCGGCTCGGCGCTGACGCGCTTCGACGCGGCGCTGATCTTCGAGGCCCTGGCGCAGGGTTGTCCGACGGTGTCGGCCTTCATCTCCATCCACAACATGGCGTCCTGGATGATCGATGCCTATGGCAACGACATCCAGCGCCACAAATGGCTGCCAAAGCTCTGCACCATGGAGCTGATCGCGAGCTACTGCCTGACCGAGCCTAACTCGGGATCGGATGCGGCTGCGCTGCGCACCCGCGCGGTGCGCGACGGCGACCATTATGTGCTGAACGGCCAGAAGCAGTTCATCTCGGGTGCGGGCGGCGGCGACCTCTATGTCGTGATGGTCCGCACCGGCGCCGACGGCCCCGGCGGCATCTCGACGCTGGTGGTCGAGGGTGACACGCCCGGGCTGTCGTTCGGCAACAACGAGCGCAAAATGGGCTGGAATGCGCAGCCGACCCGCGCGGTGATTTTCGAGAATGCCCGCGTGCCCGTCGCCAATCGCCTCGGCGACGAAGGCATCGGCTTCAAGATCGCGATGGCCGGGCTCGACGGCGGCCGTCTCAACATCACGGCTTGTTCGCTCGGCGGCGCGCAAAGCGCGCTCGACAAGGCTCTTGCCTACATGAAGGAGCGCAAGGCTTTCGGCAAACGCCTGGACGAATTCCAGGCCCTGCAATTCCGCCTCGCCGACATGGCGACCGAGTTGGAGGCGGCGCGGACCTTTCTCTGGCGCGCCGCCGCCGCGCTCGACCGCAAGGATCCCGACGCCACCATGCTCTGCGCCATGGCCAAGCGTTTCGGCACCGATGTCGGGTTCGAGGTCGCCAACCAGGCGCTGCAGCTGCACGGCGGCTACGGCTATCTCAGCGAATACGGCATCGAGAAGATCGTGCGGGACTTACGCGTGCATCAGATCCTCGAGGGCACCAATGAAATCATGCGGCTGATCGTGGCGCGTAAATTGATCGAGGGCGCGCGATGACGGATGCGAGCGTGGTCACCGAACCCGATCTGATCGCGCGGCGCGAAGGTTCCGCGGGCATTGTCAGGCTGAACCGGCCGAAGGCGATCAATGCGGTGACCTTGGAAATGTTCCGCGACATCGACAAGGCGCTGGATGCGTTCGAGGCCGATCCGCAGGTCGCTGTCATCGTGCTGGAAGGCGCGGGCGAGCGCGGCCTCTGTGCCGGCGGCGATATCCGCGCGCTCTGGGAGAGCTCGAAAGTAAACGGCGATCTCGGCAAGGTGCTGTGGCGCGAAGAATACATCCTCAATGCCCGCATCGAGAAATTTCCAAAACCCTACGTCGCCTTCATGGACGGCATCGTGATGGGCGGCGGCGTCGGGCTGTCGGCGCATTCGAGCCATCGCGTCGTCACCGAGCGCACCAAGCTGGCGATGCCCGAGGTCGGCCTCGGCTTCTTCCCCGATGTCGGCGGTACCTGGCTGTTGTCGCGCGCGCCGGGCGAGATCGGCACCTATTTCGGGCTGACCGGGCAGACCATGAATGGCCCTGACGCGATCCATGCGCGCTTTGCGGACGCGGTCGTGCCTCCGGCGAAGCTGCCCGCGCTGCGCGAAGTGCTCACGAAGGTCCGCCCGGGCACCGCCTCGAACGAAGTCAAAGCTTTGATCGAGGGCTTTGCTACCGGCGAGAAGGCCGGTCCCGTGGCGGCGCTGCAGCCGCAGATCGACGCCCTGTTCGCCCACGATCGGATGGAAGACATCGTCGCGGCGCTGAAGCGCGAGGGATCGGAATTCGCGCAAAAGACACTCAAGACGCTGGCGGAGAAATCGCCGCGCGGCATGGTGGTGACACTGAAGCTGCTGCGGCTGGCGCGTAACGCGTCGACGCTGGAGCAATGTCTGGTGCGGGAATATCGCGCCGCGCTGGAAGTTTTCCGCAGCGACGATTTCCGCGAAGGGGTGCGCGCCGCCGTGATCGACAAGGACCGCAACCCGAAATGGTCGCCGCCTGATATCGGGGACGTGACGCCCGAGATGGTCGCGCCTTATTTCGCCGAGATCGGCGCGGACGAATTGAAATTCCCTTAAAAAGCATAAAAGCCCACGCGGAGGAGACTAACATGGCAACGATCGCATTCATCGGCCTCGGCAATATGGGCGGCCCCATGGCGGCCAACCTGGTCAAGGCCGGCCACAAGGTGGTGGCGTTCGACCTGGTCGCGGCCTCGCGCGATCAGGCAAAAGCCGACGGCGCCGCGGTCGCCGACAGCTCGATTTCCTCGGTGAAGGGCGCCGAAATCGTCATCACCATGCTGCCGGCGGGCAAGCATGTGCTCTCGGTCTGGCACGAGGTCGTGCCCGCGATGGCCAGGGACGCGCTGATCATCGATTGCTCGACCATCGATGTCGAAAGCTCGAAACACGCGCATGCGCTGGCGGCGAAACACGGCGTTGCCTCCGTCGATGCGCCGGTCTCCGGCGGCACTGGCGGCGCCAAGGGCGCAACGCTCACCTTCATGTGCGGCGGCGAGGACAAGGCGTTTGCAGCGGCAAAACCCGTGCTGGAGAAGATGGGCAAGAAGATCGTGCATTGCGGCGGCGCGGGCGCAGGCCAGGGCGTCAAGATCTGCAACAACATGGTGCTCGCGGTTTCCATGATCGCCGTCGGCGAGGCCTTTGCGCTGGCCGAGAAGCTCGGGCTGTCGCATCAGGCGGTGTTCGATGTGGTTTCGACTTCGTCGGGCCAATGCTGGGCGCTGACGTCCTATTGCCCGGTGCCGGGCCCGGTGCCGGCGTCACCCGCCAACAATGATTACAAGCCGGGCTTTGCCACTGCGCTGATGGTGAAGGACCTGACCCTGGCGCAGGACGCCGCAAAAGCCTCGGGCGCCGCGACCCCGCTCGGCAAGCAGGCGCAGGAGCTCTACAAGGCCTTCGACGCCTCGGGCCATGGCGGCGTGGACTTTTCAGGAATTATCCAGCACGTTAGGGCGCTTGCCGGGAAAGCCTGATGACAAATTTTCAGGAAGCGCGTGCCTTTCTGCTCAAACACCGCGGGGATTACGACGCCGCGGTCAAAGGTTTTCGCTGGCCCGATCCCGTTCCCTTCAACTGGGCGCTCGACTGGTTCGATGCTGAGCTGGCGCGCGATCCCGCAAGCCGCGACCGCACCGCGCTCTGGATCGTCGATGCCGGCCATGACCGCGAGACAAAGCTTTCCTTCGCGACGTTGTCGCGCCGTTCCAACCAGGTCGCGAATTTTTTGCGCGCGCAGGGGCTGAAGCGCGGCGATCACCTGCTGCTCTTGCTCGGCAATGTCGTGCCGCTCTGGGAGACCATGCTGGCGGCGATGAAGCTCGGCGTGGTCGTGATCCCCGCGACTACGCTGCTGACGCCGGACGAATTGCAGGATCGTCTCGATCGCGGCCGCGCGCGGGTGGTGGTGGCGACGCAGGACCAGGTCGGCAAGTTCGCCAGTCTTCGTGCCGAGAAGCTCACCCGCATCGTCGTCGGCGCGAATGCGAAAGTCGAGGGTTGGCTGCCGTTCGAGCAGGCCGCGGAGTTTCCGGAAACGTTCACGCCGGACGGACCGACCGCGGCCGACGAGCCGATGCTGCTCTATTTCACCTCGGGCACGACGGCGAAACCAAAATTGGTGCGCCACAGCCAGCGCAGCTATCCCGTCGGCGCGCTGTCGACGATGTACTGGCTCGGCCTGCAGCCGGGCGACGTGCATCTCAACATCTCTTCGCCGGGCTGGGCCAAGCATGCCTGGAGCTGCTTCTTCGCGCCGTGGAATGCCGGGGCTACGATTTTCATCGTCAACCAGCCGCGCTTCGAGGCGAAACAGCTGCTGGCCACGATTGGCCGGTGCGGCGTCACCACGCTCTGCGCGCCTCCGACGGTGTGGCGGCTGTTCATCCAGGAGCGGCTTTCCGACTTCAAGGTCAGCCTGCGCGAGGTCTGCGGCGCCGGCGAGCCGCTCAATCCCGAAGTGATCGACCAGGTGCGCGCCGCCTGGGGCCTTACCATCCGCGACGGCTACGGCCAGACCGAGACCACCGCGCTCGCCGGCAACTCGCCGGGGCAGAAGGTCAAGGTCGGCTCGATGGGCCGGCCGCTGCCGGGCTATCGCGTGCAAATCATGGATACTGACGGACACGTTGCGAAGGAAGGCGAGGTGAGTTTGGTGCTCGGCGCCGACCGCCCGGCCGGCCTGATGCAGGGCTATCAGGGCGAGGACGGCAAGCTTTCGGGCGCCGACGGCGATCATTACCGCAGCGGCGATGTCGTGTTCGTCGACGAGGACGGCTATTTCACCTTTGTCGGCCGCTCCGACGACGTCTTCAAATCCTCCGATTACCGCATCAGCCCGTTCGAGCTGGAGAGTGTGCTGATCGAGCACGAAGCCGTCGCGGAAGCCGCGGTGGTCCCGAGCCCCGATCCGATCCGGCTCGCAATCCCCAAGGCCTATGTACTCCTGACCGCGGGCGTCGAGCGCTCGCCAGAGACGGCGCTGTCGATCTTCAAGCACCTGCATACGCGGCTGGCGCCGTTCAAGCGCATCCGCAAGATCGAGCTGGTGACGGAGCTGCCGAAAACGATCTCGGGAAAAATCCGCCGCGTGCAGTTGCGCCGGCTGGAGCATGACAACAACCGCGAGGACGCGCTGCGCGGCAAGGAATATCGCGAAGAGGATTTCCCGGAGCTGCAGAAGGTTCGTACAGCCGGGTCGGAGCACCATTGAAATGAATGAAGTCTGGAAGAAGCCCCCGGTTTCGCTGGAGGCCTATCAAGCGATGATCGGCAAGGAAGTCGGCGTCTCCTCATGGCACCTGGTCGATCAGAACCGGATCAACGTCTATGCCGACGTGATCGAGGACCACCAGTTCATCCATGTCGACCCGGATAGGGCCAAGCGCGAGACCGAGTTCGGCAACACGGTGGCGCACGGCTTCCTCACGATGTCGCTGATGTCCATCATGTCCTATGAAGTGATGCCGGTCATCGAAGGCACGACCATGGGCGTCAACTATGGTTTTGACAAGCTTCGCTTCATCTCGCCGGTCCGCGCCGGCAAACGCGTCCGCGGCCGCTTCGTGCTGACGGAGGCGAAACTGCGCAAGCCGAAGGAGCTGCAGTCGCGCACCAATGTCACCGTCGAGATCGAGGGCGAGGACAAGCCCGCGATCGTGGCCGACTGGATCGGGCTGATTTATTTCGAGTAAATTCGTCTCATCATCGCCGGGTGTGACAACTCCACTGGTCATTGCCGGGCTTGACCCGGCAATCCATCGCTGGTGAAAAAGCACTTCATTTTGATGGATGGCCGGGTCAGGCCCGGCCATGACGAGAAGCAGGAATTTCACGCATGACAATCAGGTTTGACGGACGCGTCGCCATCGTGACCGGCGCGGGCAATGGTCTCGGGCGCGCCCATGCGCTGGGGCTGGCGAGCCGGGGCGCCAAGGTCGTGGTCAACGATTTTGGCGGCGCCCGCGACGGTACCGGCGGCTCGCTGTCGCCGGCGGAGGCCGTGGTCGAGGAAATCAGGAAGGCAGGCGGCACGGCGATGGCCGACGGCGCCGACGTCTCCAATTTCGAGCAGGTCGCCGCCATGGTCGCGCGCGCGACCAAGGAATGGGGCAGCGTCGATCTCATGTGTGCCAATGCCGGCATCCTGCGCGACAAGTCGTTCGGCAAGATGGAGCCTGCCGATTTCACCAAGGTGCTGGACGTGCACCTGGTCGGCAGCTTCTACTGCTGCAAGGCGGTGTGGGACGGCATGCGCGAGCGCAACTACGGCCGCATCGTGCTGACGACCTCCTCATCCGGCCTCTACGGCAATTTCGGCCAGGCCAATTACGGCGCGGCGAAGTCCGGCATGGTCGGCCTGATGAACGTGCTGGCCGAGGAGGGCCGCAAGTACAACATCCGCGTCAACACCATCTCGCCGACCGCGGCGACGCGCATGACCGAGGAATTGTTGCCGCCGGAGCCGCTGAAGCTGATGCGGCCCGAGGCAATCACGCCCGCGGTGGAATATATGCTCAGCGAGGACGCGCCGACCCGGACCATCATGGGCGCCGGCGCCGGCTCGTTCGCGGTGATCCAGCTGATCGAGAGCGAAGGCATCAACCTGCCGCCGTCGGAATGGACGCCGGACGCCGTCGCCGCGCATTTCGCCGAGATCAGCGACATGTCCAAGGCGAAGGCGCTGGAGGGCGCGTTCCAGCAGACCCAGAAATATGTCGGACAGGCCGCTGCGCGCGCCGGCGTGAAACTCTAGCGATGGACGTCATCGTCGTCGGCGCCGGCCCAACCGGGCTGATGGCGGCGGAAGTGCTGGCGCAGGGCGGCGTTGGCGTCACCGTCTACGACGCGATGCCGTCGGCCGGCCGCAAACTCCTGATGGCCGGGCGAGGCGGGCTCAATCTGACCCACAGCGAGCCGCTGCCCGCGTTCCTTGCACGCTATCGCGAAGCGGCGGCGCGGCTGGAAGCCGTGATCTCCGACTTTTCGCCGGATAGGCTGCGCGAATGGAGCGACGCGCTGGGCCAGCCGACCTTCGTCGGCTCCAGCGGGCGGGTGTTTCCGCAAAGCTTCAAAGCTTCGCCCCTGTTGCGCGCCTGGCTGCGGCGGCTGGATTCGCAGGGCGTAAAACTCGCGTTTCGGCATCGCTGGACTGGCTGGGACGAGCAGGGGCGATTGCGGTTTCAAACACCGGATGGCGAACGGGTAGTCGGAGCGCGTGCGACGGTGCTCGCGCTTGGCGGCGCTAGCTGGCCGCGGTTGGGCTCGGATGGGACGTGGGTCGAATTGCTGGCGGCGAAAGATATCGCGATCTCTTCGTTGCGGCCGGCCAATTGCGGTTTCACGGTCGGATGGTCGGACGTCTTCCGCGACCGCTTCGAGGGCCAGCCGCTCAAGGGGGGCGAGTTCAGATTCGGTGCGCAAACCATTCGTGGCGAGGCAATGATTACGCGAAATGGCCTCGAGGGTGGCGCGATCTACGCGCTCTCGGCCGAACTGCGCGAGGCGATTCCGAAATCGGGTGAAGCGGTCCTGCGTGTCGCCTTGCGGCCTGATCTCGGGATGGATGAATTGGCCGCCCGATCCTCAGCGCCGCGCGGCAAGCAATCGCTGTCCAATTTCCTTCGCAAGGCGCTCAATCTCTCGCCGGTCGCCATCGGCCTGTTGCAGGAGGCTGCGATTTCATCGGGCCAATCGCTGTCTTCGTTGCCACCGCAAAGCCTTGCCGATTTGATCAACGCCGTGCCGGTCAGGCTGACGGGCGTGGCGCCCATCGCGCGCGCGATCTCGACGGCCGGTGGCATTTCTTTCGATGAGCTCGATGCCGATTTCATGCTGCGAACGCTGCCCGGCGTATTTGCGGCCGGCGAGATGCTGGACTGGGAAGCGCCGACCGGTGGTTATCTCCTGCAGGCGTCGTTTGCGACGGGTGCTGCGGCGGGTAAGGGTGCGCTGAAGTGGCTTGAGCGTAGGATGGGTTGAGCGTAGCGAAACCCATCATTCTCCCGCGACATCGACGGGTTTCACTTCGTTCAACCCATCCTACGGCATCGTAATCACCGCAACTTCCCTCTTGCCGCCACCGGCAGCACGCCGACGATCTCATCACCCCGCACCATCACCACCTCGTCCATCATGTTGACGACGACGCAGACGTGGTTCGGCACGATGCGCACGACATCGCCGACATTCGGCCGCGTGTTGCTGCGGGCGAGATCGAGGAAGCCGTGCTCCTCGGCAAATTTGGCGATCTTCGCTTCGGGATGTTCGAGGATCAGGCCATGGCCCTCGAGCCCGCCGCCGGTGTCCGAGGTCAGCGTCTTCGAGCCGGCATCGAGAATGCCGCGGTCGGGACCGGCACGGCTGACGACGGTCGAATAGATGTTCAGCGCGCAATCGTCCCATGACGCCACGCCGGCCGCGACCTGCATGCGGTCGTTGTAGATGTAGGTGCCCGGCCGGTGCTCGGTCGCGCCCTTGAGCTTGCCGAGATTCTTCAGGTTCGGCGAACCGCCGGTCGAGACCATTTTGGCGTCCAGCCCGAGCGCGCGCACGCCGGCCAGCGCCTCGTCATAGAATTTCTGCGCCTCGGCCCAGCCGGTCTCGGTCGGGTAGAGCATGAAGCCGGCAAATTGCAGGCCCTTTGAGGCCGCGATCTCGCGCGCCAGCGCGATCGCTTCCGCCGGCGTCTCGACGCCGGCGCGCTTGCGGCCCGTGTCGCATTCGACCACGACCGACAGCGGCCGGCACGAGGCGGCGGCGGCTTTCGGCAGGTCGGCGACGACCACAGAATTGTCGGCCGCGACGGTCATGTTCGCCTTGGCCTGCAACGCGCCGAGGCGGGCCATCTTCTGATCGCCCAGCAGATTGTACGAGATCAGGATGTCATCGATCCCGGCCTCCGCCATGACCTCGGCTTCGCCGAGCTTCTGGCAGGTAATGCCCTTCGCGCCGGCCTTGACCTGCATTGCCGCAAGCAAGGGGCTCTTGTGGGTCTTGATATGCGGCCGGTTGGCGACGCCGGCGGCGTCGCAGGCCGTCTGGATGCGGGCGATGTTGCGCTCGACCTTGTCCATGTCGATGACGGCGCAGGGCGTGCCGTATTCTTTTGCGATTTTTGCGGCGAGGGGAGTGGTCATGATCAGAACTCTCGATTACCAATTCGTAGGATGGGTTGAGCGCAGCGAAACCCATCATAAGTCAAGACGCGATGGGTCTCGCTTCGCTCTACCCATCCTACGGATCATGCCTGTTCTATTTCTTCGCGCAACACTTCAAGCTCGAGCCAGCGGTCCTCGGCTTCCTGCAATTCCTTCTGTGCCGTCGTCAAGGCGTCCGACGCCTGGTCGAATTTCTTCCGATCCTTCTTATAGAGGTTGGGATCGTCAAGGAACCGCTGCTGCTTGGCGATCTCGGCCTGCAGCCTGGCGATCGTCTTCGGCAATGTTTCCAGCGCGTGTTTCTCGTTGAAATTCAGCTTGCGCTTCGATGGGCCCGAAGCTCCGCCGGCCCTGGCCGCTTTGGTGGGTTCCGGCGCCGCATTCTTCGCCGCCTCGCGCTTTAGATCGGCGCCGCGTTGCGCCAGCATGTCGGTATAGCCGCCGGCATATTCGATCCAGCTGCCATCGCCCTCGGGCGCGATTACCGAGGTTACGACGCGGTCGAGGAAATCGCGGTCATGGCTGATCAGGATCACGGTGCCTTCGTAATCGCCGAGCATTTCCTCCAGCACGTCCAGCGTTTCCAGATCCAGATCGTTGGTCGGTTCGTCCAGCACCAGCAAATTGGACGGTTTTGCCAGCGCGCGCGCCAGCATCAACCGGCCGCGTTCGCCACCGGAGAGCACTTCGAGCGGCGTGCGCATCTGTTCCTGCCCGAACAGGAAGTCCTTCATGTAGCTGACGACATGTTTCGGCTTGCCGCCGACCATGACGTGATCGCCGCGGCCGCCGGTCAGCGCTTCCGCCAGGGTCGATTTCGGATCGAGGCTTTCACGGTGCTGGTCGAGCGTCGCCATTTCGATGTTGGCGCCGAGGCGGACCATGCCGCTATCGGGCGGGCTCGTGCCGGTCAGCATCTCGATCAGCGTGGTCTTGCCGGCGCCGTTCGGGCCGACGATGCCGATGCGGTCGCCGCGCTGGATCCGGATCGAGAAGCCATCGACGATCTTGCGATCGCCATAGGTCCTGGAGATGTTCTTGGCCTCGATCACGAGCTTGCCGGATTTGTCCGCTTCCGCCGCGGTCAAGTTGGCGTTGCCGGCCGCGCCGCGATAATCGCGCCGCTGCTCGCGCAGGGCGTAGAGATTGCCGAGCCGCTTGACGTTGCGCTTGCGGCGTCCGGAAACGCCGTAGCGCAGCCAATGCTCCTCGTTGACGATCTTGCGGTCGAGCTTGTGCTGGTCGCGCTCTTCCTCCGCCAGCACCTCGTCGCGCCAGGCCTCGAAGCCGGCAAAGCCGCGGTCGATCTGCCGGATCTGGCCGCGATCGAGCCACGCGGTCGAGCGCGAGAGATTGGAGAGGAAACGGCGGTCATGGCTGATGATCACGAGCGCGCTGCGGCGGCTATCGAGTTCGCTTTCCAGCCATTCGATGGTCGTGAGATCGAGATGGTTGGTCGGCTCGTCCAGCAGCAGGATATCCGGCTCGGGCGCCAGCACCCGCGCCAGCGCCGCGCGGCGGGCTTCACCGCCCGAGATGTGCGCGGGGTCTTCGTCGCCGTGCAGGCCGAGTTGCTCGAGCACATAGCTGGCCTGATAATGATCGTCGCCCGGCGCCAATCCGGCTTCGACATAGGCAAGCGTAGTGGCAAAGCCGGAAAAATCCGGCTCCTGCGGCAGATAGCGGATGGTTGCACCCGGCTGCACGAAGCGGCTGCCGCTGTCGGGTTCGACCAGGCCGGCGGCGATCTTGAGCAGTGTCGATTTGCCGGAGCCGTTGCGGCCGATCAGGCACACGCGCTCGGAGGCCGATACGGATAATTCGACTCCGGCCAGCAACGGTGTGCCGCCGAAGGTCAGCGCAATGTCTTTCAACTGGATCAGCGGCGGCGCCATGGTTTCAACTTTACTCTTGCTTGACGGCGGGCTGGGTGGCCCGCTGGCGCTGGATGCGGCGAATGGTTTGATCGAGCGCCGACAGGAATGTCGAGCGATCGCGCGGAGCGAACGATTTGGGGCCACCGGTGACTTCACCGGATGAGCGCAGATCGGTCATCAGATTGCGAACCGCCAGCGTCATGCCGATCGAGGCTTCCGTAAACGGTTTGCCGTTCGGCGCGATCACCTCGGCACCTAGCTTGACGCAGCGGCTCGCCAGCGGAATATCCGAGGTGATGACGATATCGCCCTTGGTGGCGCGTTCCGCGATCCAGTCGTCGGCGGCGTCCATGCCGGAACCGGCCGCCACCCGTTCGATCAGCGGGTCTTGCGGCACCCGAATGAAATTGCCGGCGACGACGCTGACGGGCAACGCGTGCCGGGCCGCGACGCGGTAGATTTCGTCCTTCACCGGGCAGGCGTCGGCATCGACATAGATGCGGGTGGTCTGATTTTCCGTCATTTTCTCGAAGCTTGGTTTCGCCCCGCCTGTACTCCATCAGGCGGAAAATTGCGAGCAAAACGCTGAGCTTGCCACGCGCCCGGGTTCGACTACCATTATGGTGAGAAAACCACCGAAATCGGGGAAAACCCATGGGTCTGCAAACCTACCGCGTCTCGGCCTACAACACCTCAAAGTTCTCCGAGAACAAGATCCACGACGATACGGTGGCGCGCAAATATGGCTTCTCCGGCGGTCTGGTGCCCGGCGTCGATGTGATGGCCTATATGCTGCACATGCCCGTCGCGAAATGGGGCCGCGATTTCCTCGAGCGCGGCTTGATCGAGACGCGTTTTGTCAAACCGGTCTATGACGGCGAGATCGCCGAGGTGAGCGCCGTCGAGGAAGCGGGCGGGCTTGCGATCGAAGTGCAGAGCAAGGGCGAGCTTTGCGCCACCGGTACGGCATCGCTGCCGGCCCCCCGGCCGTCGTATGCGCTCGCAGATTACACCGCCGTTGCCGCCGTGAGCCAGCGGAAGCCGGTGAGCACGACGTCCTACGAAACCGGCAAATGGCTCGGCGTCGAGCCTCGGCAGTGGGCCGGCGAGGCGGCAACAGAGTATCTCCGCGACATCAGGGAGGCCGATCCGATCTACGCGCGCGAAGGCCTCGGCCATCCCGGCCTGCTGCCGCGGGTCATGAACAAGGTGCTGGTCGACAACGCCATCCTCGGCCCCTGGATACACGTCGGCACCAGGATGCAGCTCCTCTCCGCCGGCAAGGTCGGCGACGAGCTGACCGCGCGGGCGAAGGTGATCGGCAATTACGAGAAGAAGGGCCACCGCTTTGTCGAGCTCGACGCGCTGGTGGTCGCCAACGGCACTACGCCGCTGGCGCATTGCTGGCACATCGCGATCTACCAGCCGCGCGAGCAGGCGGCGGCCTGAAGCAGAGTGCATGCGCTAAATTTGCAATTCCGTTTTCGATTCTGCCTTCGATTCTTGGCTACTTTGCCCCAGGCGCGGCTCCGTCCCGGCCAGCAGCCGCGCAATGTTGGCGCGATGGCGGACAATCACGTAAATGCCGCCTGCAAGCACCAGCAACCGATAGGGCAACGGCTGCTCCAGGCCGCAGACGAGGGCGATCGCGGTCAACGCCGCCAGCATCGAGCCAAGGGATACGATCCGGAAAACAGCCAGCACAACGCCAAAAGCCGTCGCAGCACCCAAACCTACCGGCCAGGACATCGCCAGCAACACACCGAGCCCGGTCGCCGCGGATTTGCCGCCTGTGAAATTCAACCAGATCGAACGGCTATGCCCCAACAACACGGCAAGTCCGGCCAAGCCAACAGCCCAGGGCACCCAGGTTTGCGGATCGAGCGCTGTCGGTGGCGTGACGGACGGCAATGTGGTGAGCCAGGGATAAAACCAGCGGGCAAAGACGATCGCGCCTGCACCTTTCAGCACATCTATCAGAAGCACCACCAACGCGGGCCATTTCCCCAGGGTTCGCAATACGTTCGTTGCGCCGATGGATTTCGAGCCGTGCTCCCGGATATCAATGCCCTTGAGCAGTCTCCCGGCCAGATAGCCAGTGGGCGTGGAACCGAGGAGATAAGCGATCGCCAATCCGGCCACGCTCGCGATCCAGAAAACCATGGGATTCACCTCGGCAGGGCCCGCATCACCCACACAACTGTCATACCCGTTGGCGGACGATGACGCCGGTGCGAGCGGTTACGCCGCCTTCGCCTTGGCCTCCTGGATCGCGCGCCAGACCTTTTCAGGCGTCAGCGGCATGTCGATGTGCTTGATGCCGTATTCGCCGAGCGCATCCACCACCGCATTGACGATGCAGACGAGGCTGCCGGCGCAGCCGGCTTCGCCGCAGCCCTTGGTGCCGAGCGGGTTGCTCTTGGCCGGCGAGGGATGGTCGCCGACTTCCATCACCGGAATGTCTTCCGCGCGCGGCATGGCGTAGTCCATGAACGAGCCAGTGATGGGCTGGCCGCTGCTGTCGTAGCTCACCTCTTCCATCAGCACCTGGCCGATGCCCTGGGCTACGCCGCCATGGAGCTGACCCGCGACGATCATCGGATTGACCACGGTGCCGAAATCGTTGACGGCGGCGTAGCGCACGATCCTGGTCACGCCCGTATCCGGATCGATCTCCACTTCGGCGACATGGCAGCCGTTGGGGAAGGTCGACGGTGTGTCCTTGGTGGCGTGATCGACGTCGAGCGAGTTTGGCGTGCCTTCAGGCATTTTGCCGTCGCGCATCCGCTCGGCCAGCTCCATGATGCCGATCGAGCGGTCGGTGCCGGCGATGGTGAAGCGCCCGCCCGCAAATTCGATATCGGCTTCGGAGGCTTCCAGGAAATGCGCCGCCGCCTTCTTGCCCTTGTCGACCACCAGCGCGGATGCCTCGACAATCGCCTGTCCCGTCGCCGTGATCGAGCGCGAGCCGCCGGTGCCATTGCCGAAGCGCACGAGATCACTGTCGTTCTGCTGCAGCTTGATCTGGTCGAAGGGCACGCCGAGCTGCGAGGTCAGCACCTGCGCGAACGGCGTGGCATGGCCCTGGCCATAGTCGAGCGTGCCGGTGGTCAGCGTCACCGAGCCGTCCGGATCGAAGGTGATCTTGCCGAGCTCGCCGCTCGGCGGCGCCGTCACCTCCAGATAGGAGCCGACCGCGATGCCGCGCAGCTTGCCGTTCTTGCGGCTCTCGCGCTTGCGCTTGGCGAAATTGGCGTGGTCGGAAATCTCCAGCGCCTTCGCCAAGACGCCGGCGAAATCGCCGCTGTCATAGGTGACGCCGGAGGCAGCGGCGAACGGCAGTTGTGCCGGCTTGATGAAGTTGCGCTTGCGCAGGGTGAGGGGATCGATGCCCATCTCGTCGGCGGCTTTATCGATCAGCCGCTCCATGTAGTAATTGGCCTCGGGCCGGCCGGCGCCGCGATAGGCGCCCATATGCGTGGTATTGGTCAGCACCGTCTTGATGTCGACGCTGAGCAGCGGCGTGCGGTAGACGCTCGCGAGATTCTTGCCGGTGTTGAGCGAGAGCGGTCCCGGCGCCACGCCGGTGATGAAGGCGCCAAGATTGCCGTGGCCGGACAGGCGCACCGCGAGGAATTTGCCGTCGGCATCGAGCGCCAGCTCGCCATGAATCTTCTGCGCGCGGCCCTGGCTGTCGGAGAGGAAGCTGGTCGAGCGCTCGTCGGTCCATTTCACCGGACGGCCCAGCGCCTTTGCGGCATGCAGGATGCAGGCATATTCGGGATAGTTCAGGTTCTTCATGCCGAAGGAGCCGCCGACATTGGCGGTAAGGATGCGCACCTTCTCCGGCGGCACGTTCAGGATCCGCGCCATGACCGCCTTGTTGCCGGACACGCCTTGCGTGGGCACCTGCAAGGTGTAGCGCTCGGTCGCCTTGTCGTAATGGCCGAGCGCGACCCGCGGCTCCATCGACACCACAGCGACGCGGGTGTTGACGATGTCGAGTTTTGTTACATGCGCGGCGCTGGCAAAGGCCGCCTCGATCCTGGCGGTGTCGCCATAGTGGTAATCGAGCGCCACGTTATTGGGGATGTGGTCATAAAGCTGCGGCGCGCCGGGCTTGGCCGCCTCGGCCGCGTCGGTCACGGCGGGCAGGGCGTCGATGTCGAGTTCCACCGCTTCCGCCGCATCGCGCGCCTGCGCCACCGTCTCGGCCACGACAAAGGCGATCGCGTCGCCGACATAGCGCACCTTGTCGGTCGCCAGCGGCATGCGGTTGGTCTGCAAGAGGGCCGAGCCGTCGCGGCTCTTCAGCGGCAGGCCGCAGCTGAAGGGGTTGAAATTGGCGCTGGCGAGGTCCGTGCCGGTCCATACCCCGAGCACGCCCGGCATGGCCTTCGCCGCTGACGTGTCGACACCCCTGAGGATGCCGTGGGCGTGGCTAGAACGCACCACCCAGCCATAGGCCTGCTTGGGCAGGCTGAAATCGTCGGTGTATTGGCCCTTGCCGCGGACCAGCGTGTCGTCCTCCTTGCGGCGGACCGGCTGTCCGACGCCGTATTTTTGCATTGCAACAGCGTTTTCGAGGGAGGCGGGCGACGTATGATCTTGCATTGAAAAAGCCTGTTTTCGCGCAATTTCGCGCCGTTCGGCTCACATAACGCACCAATCCGGCCGCCACAATGGCCGATTAGGCATAGTCCTATGTGGGGGTTGTTGCACACCCCTCACGCGCTGCTAAAGTTTGCGTGAATAGACATTCCAGGCCGGCTGCTGACAGCCGCGGAAAGATAGCTTGAATGAATGATGACACGCGGCTTCGCGGCGGCCCGTTGCCCTGCGAAGTCCTGCAGGGTGGCGGCGTGTTAGCGACGCCCGGCGCGGCGGCCGCGCAGCCTTTGCAGGGCCAAAGAAACGAGCCAGGACACGAGAAAGGCGCCGAGGTCTATGCGGCGCTCGACCTCGGCACCAATAATTGCCGGCTCCTGATCGCCTGTCCGTATGGCGACAGCTTTCGCGTGGTCAATTCGTTCTCGCGCATCATCCGCCTTGGCGAGGGCGTATCGGCCACAGGTTGCATCAGCGACGCCGCCATCGAGCGCGCCATCGCCGCGCTGTCGATCTGCCGCGACAAGATCCAGCTCAGGAAGGCCAGGCGGCTGCGGCTGATCGCGACCGAGGCCTGCCGCGCGGCCACGAACGCCGATGGCTTCCGCGACCGCGTCGCGACCGAAACCGGCATCCGGCTGGAGGTGATCGACCGCGAGACCGAGGCGGCGCTGGCGGTGATCGGCTGCTCGCCGCTGCTCGATCCCAAAGGCAATGGCGCGATCCTGTTCGATATCGGCGGCGGCTCGACCGAACTGGTGCGGATCGAGCGCGATGGCGGCGGTAAGCCCTGCCAGCCTCGCATCAAGGGCTGGATGTCGATCCCGCTCGGCGTCGTGACGCTCGCCGAGCATCATGGCGGCCGCGACGTGACGAGAGAATCCTATGCGCGGATGGTCGAGGAGGTGGCCGGCCACATCGCGCCGTTCGCGGCCGAGCATGGCGGCGACGTCGGCGGCATGCACCTGCTTGGCACGTCAGGTACGGTGACGACGCTGGCCGGCATCCATCTCAATCTGGCGCGCTACGACCGCCGCCGGGTCGACGGCATCTGGATGGAGGACGCGGATATCACCGCGACCGTCGACCGGCTGCTCGGCATGAGCTATCAGGACCGTGCCAACAACAACTGCATCAGCGTCGACCGCGCCGACCTGGTGCTTGCCGGCTGCGCCATTCTCGATGCGATCCGCCAGGCCTTCCCGCTGCCGCGGCTGCGCGTCGCCGATCGCGGCTTGCGCGAGGGCATGCTGGTCGAGATGATGCGCGAGGACGGCGCGCTCGGCGTCTGAGGATTCCATGGCAAAGGACAAGACCGGCCGGCTGCATGTCACGGTCCGGAGCGGCGGCAAGCGAAAATTGTCGTCGAAACTGTGGCTGGAGCGGCAGCTCAACGATCCCTATGTCGCGCAGGCCAAGCGCGACGGTTTTCGTTCGCGCGCGGCCTACAAGCTGCTCGAGATCGACGACAAACATCGCCTGCTCAAGCCAGGCCAGACCGTGGTCGATCTCGGCGCCGCCCCCGGCGGCTGGAGCCAGATCGCGGCCAAACGCGTCGGCGCCGCCGAAGGCAAGGGCCTGGTGGTCGCGATCGACGTTCTGGAGATGCCGGCGATCCCCGGCGTCCAGTTCGCCCAGCTCGATTTTCATGCCGCCGACGCCCCGGCAAAACTGAAGGAGATGATAGGCGGCCGCGCCGACGTGGTCATGTCCGACATGGCCGCCAACACCACGGGACACCGCAAGACCGACCAGTTACGCATCGTGGGTCTGGTGGAGATCGCCGTGGCGTTTGCCACCGAAGTGCTCAATCCCGGCGGCGCGTTCCTGGCAAAGGTATTTCAGAGCGGCGCCGACAACGAGCTGCTGGCGCAGCTCAAGCGCGATTTTGTCAGCGTCAAGCACGTGAAGCCCGCCGCGAGCCGGCAGGATTCTTCCGAGCGCTACGTGCTGGCGACGGGGTTTCGGGGCGGGCCGAAAAACGAGCTTTAACCGCTCGTCATTGCGAGGAGCGAAGCGACGAAGCAATCCAGACTGTTTCCGCGGAGGCAGTCTGGATTGCTTCGCTTCGCTCGCAATGACGGGGAGAGAATCCCGCTACCCCAGCCGTTGATCCCGCGCGTCCTGGGTGCCCTCGGTGGCTGCCACCGTGACTTCCTGCGCGGCTTCCTTGGCAGCACCCTTGCGGCTCGAGATCGCGATCGTCTTGCGGCGGCCCGAAATCTCGTGGCCGGCGTCGTCGGGCATCTGCCAGAAGGAAAAGGACGAGACCGCCGAGATCAGCGCCACCACCAGGAAGGCCGGCGCAAACACGCCCGCGCTCAGCTCGGTCTGGTGATGCAGCCACAGCGTGGTCTCGACCGTGGCTGCGCCGACCGCAACGCCCGCCGATACCGCCAGCTGCTGGTTCACGCTGACCAGCGTGGTGGCCCGGCTCATCTGCGCCGGCTCGATCTCGGCATAGGCCACCGTGTTGATGGCGGTGAATTCCAGCGAGCGGAAGAAGCCGCCGACCACCAGGATGATGAAGATCAGGAGCAGCGGCGTCGTCACCGTGAACAGCGCGCAGGCGCCGAGGAAGAACGCGCTGATGACGGCGTTGACGGTCATCATGTTGCGGAAGCCGAAGGTACGGATGATGCGGGAGGCGAGCGTCTTCATGCCCATGGCGCCGACCGCGGAGGCGAAGGTGACGAGGCCGGACTGGAATGGCGACAGGCCGAATCCGACCTGCATCAACAGCGGCAGCAGGAATGGCAACGCGCCGATGCCGAGGCGGAACATGAATCCGCCGATGATCGCGGCGCGCATCGTCGGCAGCCGAAGCAGCGAGAAATCCAGCACCGGCGAGGCCGTCCGCCGTGCGTGGATCACATACAGCGTCATCGAGATCGAGCCGACCCCGACCAGCGCCGCAACAATGCTCCACGGCAACAGATTGAGGCCCGCGACCGACAGGCCGAAGGCGATACCGGCAAGCCCGACGCCCGCGAGCACGAGGCCATAGAGATCGAAACGCTCCGGATCGACGCTCTTGATCGGGTCGATGAACTTCATCGCCATGAAGATGCCGAGCAGCCCGATCGGGATGTTGATCAGGAAGATCCAGTGCCATGAAAAATAGGTGGTGATGAAGCCGCCGAGCGGCGGTCCGACCACGGGGCCGACCAGCGCCGGAACGGTGACCCACGCCATGGCATTCACCAGCGCACTCTTGTCGACGGTGCGCAGCAAGACCAGACGTCCCACCGGCGTCATCATCGCGCCGCCCATGCCCTGCAGGATGCGCGCGAACACGAAGTTGGTCACGGAAGAGGACAATGCGCAGCCGATCGATCCGATCATGAACACGGCGACCGCGAACGCGAACACCATGCGCGCGCCAAAACGGTCCGCGGTCCAGCCGCTCGCCGGGATGAAGACCGCCAGCGACAGCAGATAGGAAGTGATCGCAAGCTTCAGCGTCAGCGGGCTGCTCCCGATATCGGCGGCAATGGCCGGCAGCGAGGTCGCGATCACCGTCGAGTCCATGTTTTCCATGAACAGGGCAGTGGCGACGATGAGCGGGATAACGCGCTGTTTGTCCATCAAAATGCGGCTGGCGTGAAAAGAGGCGGCAAAGGCAGGTGAGGGCGCTGTATCACCCTCCTGTCATACTGGCTATTGCGGAAGGGAATACAAAATCCAAATCATGTGTGCCTTGCGTTTGCGCGTACCTTGAGTCCTGCTTCCGAATTCATCGCATTATGCGATTCTGGCTTGCCTTTTCTATCGCATTATGCGATAGAGGGGCGTGAAAGATGTCCAATTCACGTCCGCCGCAATTCGCCAATGGCGCAAGCTTACCGCAGCGACGCGTGCACAAATCGACGCGAAGCTGAGGGTTTTCGCGGAAAGCGGCGTCGGCGACGTGAAGGCCCTCAAGGGAGCGCCTGGCTTGCGACTACGCGCGGGCGACTGGCGCGTCCTGTTCACGGTGAAGGGCGACACAATCACAATCCACGCGGTGGGGCATCGCCGTGAAATTTATGACTGAGAAAAACGCCATGGCAAAAGCCGGAACCGCGAAAAGTAATGTGCAGTTCATCCGTACCCCCGGCGGGGACGATCTCGCGGTGCTGCCGCGCAACGAGTATGACCGGCTGGTGGCCCTCGCCGCAGAGGCGCAGGAAGACGCCGCCGCGAGCAGGATCGTTCGCAATTCGGTGCGCGCCTTGAAGGAGGGGCGCGAAGTGGTATTGCCAAAAGCCGTCGCCGACTGCCTTGCAAATGGCGATAACGCAATCCGCGTCATTCGCGAATGGCGGGGCATGATTCAAGGTGAATTGGCTGTCGCGGTTGGCATCAGCCAGAACTATCTGTCCGAGATCGAGACTGGTCGGCGCAAGGGACCCGTGGAGCTACAAAAGAAATTCGCGCGCGCATTGGGGGTACCGATCGCCCTCTTGATCGACTGACATCCGGATCACTTCCGATCCGCGCGACCTTGGCGCAACCGGATTTTGAGCTGGTGCTTCGAACCCGGCCTATTGCTCTGGACGGGTAATCACCTAAATGCTGCCTGACGGTTTTCGCATGGTCGGTGGAGTTCAACGATGATTTACGTCCTCGCTGCGCTGTTGCCGCCGCTCGGCCTGCTTCTGAACGGGCAGCCATTTTCGGCGATTTTCAACCTGGTGCTGCTGCCAATTTGCCTGATTTTGGGCCTGTTTTTTCATTTCCTGCTGCTGGTGCCGTCCGCGCATGCGGTGATCGCGGTCCATATGAAGCGGGAAGAGCGCCGGCACCGGGAGATGGTGGAGGCGATCCGCCAGCACGGGCCGCCACCGGGCTATCCCCGGTGAAAGATAGCCGATGAAAAGGCTGTGCATGGTGCTTTGATTCGTCACAGCACCGTGCTATCGACCAGCGTCAACCCCACCGATGGGCTTCGATTCGACGGCGGAACGCCAGTTTTGCCGAAGGCGGTGTTCATCCCCGAGAAGCTGATAGCGGCCACCGGGCCGCGGATAAGGAGTTGACGATGGCGCAGGGAATTCAAGGCTTTCGCGAAGCCTACACGTTCGACGATGTCCTCCTGAAACCCGGCCATTCGGACGTACTGCCCTCGGACGTCGACATCCGCTCCCACGTCACCCGCGCCATCCCGCTCAATATCCCGATCATCGCCTCCGCCATGGATACCGTCACCGAGGCGCGGATGGCGATCGCGATGGCGCAGTCGGGCGGCGTCGGTGTCATCCATCGCAATTTCGACCCCGATGCGCAGGCCGCCCAGGTGCGGCAGGTGAAGAAGTTCGAGTCCGGCATGGTGGTGAACCCACTCACCATCGGCCCCGACGCGATGCTGTCCGATGCGCTGGCGCTGATGAAGGTTCACGGCTTCTCCGGCATTCCCGTGGTCACCGGCGCCGGCAACGGCAAGCCGGGCAAGCTCGTCGGCATTCTGACCAACCGCGACGTGCGCTTTGCCACCGATCCGCGCCAGAAGGTGTCGGAACTGATGACGCATGAAAAGCTCGTCACGGTGCGCGAAGGCGTGAGCCAGGACGAGGCCAAGCGGATGCTGCACCAGCACCGCATCGAGAAGCTGCTGGTGGTCGACGATCAATATCGCTGCGTCGGCCTGATCACCGTGAAGGACATGGAAAAGGCGGTCGCGCATCCGCTCGCCTGCAAGGATGCGCAGGGACGGCTGCGCGTGGCGGCAGCGACCACGGTCGGCGAGGGCGGCTATGAGCGCACCGAGCGGCTGATCGATGCCGGCGTCGATCTCATCGTCGTCGACACCGCGCATGGCCATTCCTCGCGCGTGCTGGAGGCAGTCAACCGCATCAAGCGTCTCTCCAACGAGGTGCAGGTGATCGCCGGCAATATCGCGACGAAAGAGGGCGCGCAGGCGCTGATCGATGCCGGCGCGGATGCGATCAAGGTGGGCATCGGCCCCGGCTCGATCTGCACCACACGCATCGTGGCCGGCGTCGGCGTGCCGCAGCTCACCGCGATCATGGATTCGGTGGAAGCCGCGAAGAAGGCGAACGTGCCCGTGATCGCCGACGGCGGCATCAAATTTTCCGGCGATCTCGCCAAAGCGCTCGCCGCCGGCGCCGACATCGCCATGGTCGGCTCGCTGCTCGCCGGCACCGACGAGACACCGGGCGAGGTGTTTCTGTGGCAGGGCCGCTCCTACAAGGCCTATCGTGGCATGGGCTCGGTCGGCGCGATGGCGCGCGGCTCGGCCGACCGCTACTTCCAGCAGGACATCAAGGACACGCTCAAGCTCGTGCCCGAGGGCGTCGAGGGACAGGTGCCCTACAAGGGCCCGGTCGCCAACGTCATGCACCAGCTCGCCGGCGGCCTGCGCGCGGCGATGGGATATGTCGGCGCCAAGAATATCGCTGAATTCCACGAAAAGGCGCAGTTCGTGCGCATTACCGGCGCGGGCCTGCGCGAAAGCCATGTCCACGACGTGACCATCACGCGCGAGTCGCCGAACTATCCGGGGGCGGTCTAGGGCTGTTCGATGGCACGAACACCAGGCCGCGAAGCGTTCCTCCGGAACAGCTTCTCGAAGCTGTAGATTGCCGCGACGAGATAGACGATGTCGGCCGTTCCTCTGATGATGAGGTCGGAGACAGGGACCGCGGAGATGAGCGCGAAGAACAGCTGGACCATGAGCCAGAATATTCCGAGCGTGAATCCGCCCACACGAAGCGCCTTTCGCATGGGCGTTGCGGCGGAAAGGGCCGACCCCGCCAACCAGTAGAAGGCACCCATGCTGAGACCGCAACCGACGGTCCAGATGAACGTGCCCGCCGTCCGATCGATGTATCCCGACCAGATATGGAGAACGGGGTATGAGACGAGGTACCGACCCGTGACGTAGAAGAGGGCAACCCAAAGCATGGACTGCCAGGGAGCGAAGTCCCCTTCGTGGCTTCGTTCCTCACCGGTTCCGGAGGGGACGAACCAGCCGAGCAGGGCGCCGAGAAGGATATAGGGAACGGCATCAGCGAAAGCCGTGATGATCTCGCTCTTGAAGGGCGTTGGAAACACGAAGGCGGACTCGAGGACGCCGAAGAACATGATGAAGGCGATCGGTGCGAAGAAACGCTGGCCGGCCCGCAGAGGCCTTCCGCCAAGCTTTGGGCGCGAGTGCAAGTAGATCAGCGCGAGAAATCCGAACATCACGCAGAAGCCAAGAACGGCCGCTGCAGGGAAGATGCCCGTCTTGACCAGGACGCTCTGTGGCAAGCCGTTGTCGAAATAGTTGAAGTCGAAGATCCAGGCGGAGAGGCGGTGCAGGGCCACATCGAAGATGACGCAGGAGAGTACAATTATCGCCGTTGATGCCGCGGCAGGTAGCCTCCTTCCTGTGCTCATTTGCGACCCCTTGCTCAACTTCTGCTGCCGCCTGTTTGACAGCGTTCAACGTTCCGTACCGGGGTCCTCATCAGATCATCATGAGCTGGAAGCGGACATTGCATTGTATCAATTGGAGGATCGAGTATTCGGTCTTGCGGACAGCAGGAAAGTCAACCGGCGCCCTCGCGCGCCCTTCCTCTGCGCCGGCTTCCCCGCTACATGTCGGTCATCAGACAAAAAAGCGGAGGAAACCACCATGGCCCAGGCCAAGCGTATCGTTCTGGCATCGCGTCCCGTCGGCGAACCCAAACCGTCAGACTTCCGGATCGAGGAGACGCCGATCCCGACGCCGGGCGAGGGGCAGGTGCTGCTGCGCACGATCTGGCTCTCGCTCGACCCCTATATGCGCGGGCGCATGAGCGATGGCCCGTCCTACGCGACGCCGGTGCCGATCGGCGGCGTGATGGAGGCTGGCACCGTCAACGAGGTGATCGCCTCGAACAATCCCGGCTTCGGCAAGGGCGACATCGTGCTGGCGCGTGCCGGCTGGCAGACGCATGCGCTGTCCGACGGCAAGGGGCTCGCCAGGATCGATCCGAAGATCGCGCCGATCTCGACGGCCATCGGCGTGCTCGGCATGCCCGGCATGACCGCCTTTACCGGGCTGCTCGATATCGGCAAGCCGCAGCCCGGCGAGACCGTCGTGGTCGCGGCGGCCTCGGGCGCGGTGGGCTCGGCGGTCGGGCAAATCGCGAAGATCAAGGGCGCGCGGGCGGTCGGCATCGCCGGCGGCAAGGACAAATGCGAGCATGTGAAAAAGGAGCTCGGCTTCGATGAGTGCCTCGATCACCGCGATCCCGATCTCGCCGCCAAGCTGAAAGAAGCCTGCCCTGGGGGTATCGACGTCTATTTCGAGAATGTCGGCGGCGCGGTGTTCGAGGCGGTGTTTCCGCTGCTCAACGCTTTCGCGCGCGTGCCGGTTTGCGGGCTGATCGCGCATTACAACGACACCGAAGCCAAGCCGCCGAAATGGGCGGCCATGATGATGCGCGCGGTCCTGACCAAGCGCCTCACCATCCGCGGCTTCATCGTCAGCGATTTTGCCGCGCGTCACGCCGACTTCCTGCGCGACATGTCGGGTTGGGTGCGCGAGGGCAAGGTCAAGTACAAGGAGTTCGTGACCGAAGGCCTCGACAGCGCGCCCGGCGCCTTCATGGGGCTCCTGAAGGGCGCCAATTTCGGCAAGCAGCTGGTTCGGGTCGGGCCGGATAAGGCCTGACCCGCCCGGCTAGCTAGCTAGGCGTATCCCAACGGCAACAGTGGTGCGGAATTGGCACTAATCCGACCCGCCCGTCGCTTGACGGGTGGGCCAAGACATTGAAATATTGCACCAATTTCTGGTGCTGTGATGTTGTTTGAGATCAGTATTTTCTGCGTCATCCTGTTCGCGCTTGGGTATTGGGCGACCCTTTTCATCATGGGCCGCCGCGAAGACGTATTGCATGGCGAATTCGTCGAGCCCGATCCGGAACTGGCGGCGGATTCGGCAACGCAGGCATCCGGTTCCGTACCGATTTTCCCGCCCAGGCCGGTCATTGCGCCAAAGCCTGCGCCTGTCGCAGTGAGCGCTCCGGCGCCGCTGCCGTTGGTCGCAAGCGCGCCGGAAAAGCCGGCCAACATCGAAGCGCTGCAGTCGCTGCTGGCGTCGATCAAGCAGGAATTGAAGAACGCCGCGCAGATTTGACGCGGCGTTGTGCCTTAAAGGGTCGCCGGGGCTTTCGCAGGCGCGGGCGCCTTTTGCTCTTTCGCCCAGATCTCCTCGAGATCGACGTCGACCTGCCCGGGCGCGCGGACGTGGCGGACCTCAAAACTGTCGGGCTGGAAGCGATACTCGACCAGGCCCACTTCCTTGATCCCGATCCGCTCCTGCCTTGCATCCGAGATGATGAAGCCGGCCGACGGCGACCAGACATGCCGCGTGTGCTGATAAGTGAAATCGCGGCGCTGATGCACATGGCCGCTCCCGACCAGCCGCAGATCGACACTGCGCAGCATCTCGACCAGCCGCCGCCGCGCCGGCATCGGCACATAGCGGAATGAGGAAGACTCGATCTCGGGATCGTCGGGCGCATTGAGGAAGATCGGCTTGTGCAGGAACAGCGCGACAGGTTTGCCGTTGCAACTGGCGAGTTCTCCCGCAAGCCAGTCAAACTGTTCGGCCTCGCTGACCAGGCCTGAGTTCATCACAAGCGAATTGAGCCCGACAAAGCACCAGCCGGCGGCTTCAAAGCGCCAGCGGTCGTCGCCAAAGACCGAAATGTAGCCCTGCCGGCCTTTTTCACTGATGAACTGCGCCGGAACCGGGCCGATCTGGGTCGGATTGTCGCCGATGTCGTGATTGCCGGGCAGATAGCGGCAGGCGACCGGCATCGCGTCGTGCAGCGACCTTGCAAATTCGAGATCGTCGGGCTGGGTCGGGCCGTCGTAGCCGATATCGCCGCTGTTGAGCACGAGGTCGGGCCGCGTCGCGTCGATATGCTCGGCGATGCGCTCGAAATTCCGGATCAGTTTGGGCGAGCGCCGGGAAAGATGGGTGTCGGAAATTTGCGTCAGGCGGAATGTAGTCATGGGAATTTTCCTTCCGGCCCGATCCTAGCACGGGCCGAAATCGGAAAAATGACGCCTCCTTTACATATCACGCCACAGCGGCACGTGGTCGCAGCGCGCGCTGGTCGGCGAACTCGAACGCCAGCGCGAGGCCGCCATAAAGGATCGCCAGCGCCCATAGGGTCAGGAACTGGCTGCGCGCGTCGAACAGGGGCGCGCCAAGCTGGCTGATCTTCACGAGGCCGTCGATCGCCTCGCTGCTCGGCAGCAGGGTGGCCGCATCCCTGATCGCACGCGGGATCGACTCGGGCGGCCAGGCAAAACCGGCGAGGAAGAAAAACGGCAGCCCAACAGCCGCAAAGGCGAGCTGGACTGCGATGGGTTTGCGAAAAATCGCGGCGACCACCATGCCGAAACCGCCGACCGCGAGCACAAAGGGAAGCGCGAAGATGAGAATGTGCGAGGCTGAACCGAGCCGCGGCAAACCGTAGAGATAGGGCAGGATGATCAGGTAGAACGGCAGCACCACGGCCTCGAGCACCAGGTAGGTCAGGAGCTTGCCGAACACGATCGCGAACGGGTCTGCGGTCGCGGCTTCGCCCTCGCGCGAGCCAAATCGTCCGCCCGGCAGCGTGCCCAGCAATCCGACGCCGATCAGCAGCGTCTGCTGCACGAGCAATATGAAAGCCGCGGGCAGCACGTAGGTGGCGTAGCCGCCTTGCGGATTGAACAGCGCAACCGCGGTCAGCGGCATCGGATCGGCGGCGGCGATTGCGACCGCAGGATCGACGCCGGCCGCGATCAGGCGCGCGGTCTCGACCTCCGCACCGAACGTTTTTGCCACCGCGCCGACGCCGCCGTTGATGCGCTGGAAGGCGAGGAAGTAGCTCGCATCAGCATAGAGCGCGACCGGAGAGGGGCGGCCGTGCAGAAGATCGCGCTCGAAATATTGGGGAATGAAGAGGATGCCGGAAATGCGCCGCGCATAGACTTCGTGTTGCGCGGTGGCGAGGTCCGGCAACGCCATGGTGATTGCGACATCGGACGTCGCATCGACGCGGCGCGCCAGTTCCTGGCTGCCGAGCGTGCCGTCATGGTCGACGACCGCGATCGGCAGATCGCGCAGCGCCTCATTGACATAAGGTTGCGGGTAGAACGCCGCATAGATACAGGTCGCGAGGATGAGTGTAGCGAAAGCTGGCCGCAGTGAAAATATCCGACTGAACTCGTTTCGGAACACGCCGAAGATCGCGCTCATGGCAGGGCCTCCCTGACAGCCGCCGGCCGGATGGCGGCAGCGTTGCTGCGCGCGCGGTTGAGCTCGAGCAGCAGCGCCACGAGGACCGTCAAACCCGTGACGAAGGTCGCAAGAACGAGCACGGGCTTGGACGAAAGCTCCGGCGGTGTGCCGCGGATGGTCTGGTCGATCCGCACCATCAGGTACCAGGTGCCCGGCAGGATCTCGCCCCAGTAATAGGCGAAGGCATTCATGCCATGCCGCGGGAAGCTCACGCCCATGTAACCGAAGGCAGGCGCGGTAAGAAGCGTGCCGATGCTGACTGCGCTCGCGGTCGGCTTGAGCAGCAATGCGAGCAGGACGCCGATCAACTGGCAGGCGAGAATGAAGAGGATGCCGGCGAACAGCAGGAGCGTTCCGCTGCCATGCAGCGGCATGTCGAAGAAACGAAACAGAATGCTGTCGATGATGAGCAGCAGCGATAGATAGATCAGGGTGTAAGGCAAGAGCTTGCCGGCCAATGCCCGCCACAGCCCGCCGCCGAGCCGCCGCAGGATGCGCAGGCGATGGGGGCTGTCGATGTCGAGACCGGCGGAATAGGACGAGGTCGTCACGATCACGACCTGCAGCAGGCTCGGCAACAGGGCCGCCAGCAGGAAATGCAGATAGTTCAGCGTTGGATTGAACAGCGCATTGGTCTGCACTGGTATGGGCGTGAGGTCCGCCGTCGCGATTTCAGTGGGCTGTCCTTCGGAGGTGCGCAACGACAATTG
This sequence comes from uncultured Alphaproteobacteria bacterium, assembly GCA_963802585.1. GTDB lineage: Bacteria > Pseudomonadota > Alphaproteobacteria > Rhizobiales > Xanthobacteraceae > Bradyrhizobium. Next base: position 299,603 of record CAWDJS010000011.1, read on the forward strand.
GATGCCGGCCGCGGCCGTCAGGACGGCGTTACTGACGCCGCGCAGCACGAGATTGCCGGGAGTGAGCTTCTGGGTATTGTAGAAGAATACGACCTCGGGCCGTCGCCCCGAGAAGACGTCGCGCTGCAGGTTTTGGGGCAGCATCAAAAGGCCGTAGATCTGGCTCGATTGGATCAATTGCCGCCCTTCGGCGAGCTCGCCCACGTGAATCTGGACCGCCGCGTCCGGCGTCGCATCGACCGTGCGTATGATCGCGCGCGACAGTTCGGTCTGGTCGAGATCGAGCACGCCGATCGGCAGCCTTGTCGCCAGCCCAGCGCTGAAGATTGCCGTCAGCAGCGCCATCAGCGCCAGCGGCACATAGGTCGTGAGCGCGAGCAGGAGCGGCCTGCGGCGCAGCCAGCGCAGCTCGCGCCAGAACACCAGACCAAACCCGGGCTTCACCGCGGCGCGGGGGCGCATCTCAGTGGACCCGATCGGCCCATGAGGCAATCGCGCTCATGCCGGGCCGCAATCCCTCCCTGGGCTGGATCGGCACCGCGCGGACCTCGAAAGTGCGCAGGTCGAATTCACCGGTGGCGCGTGTCGCGCGCCAGGTCGCATATTGTCCCTGCACGTTGATCAGGGTGACGCGCACCGGGATCTTTTCGGAGCGCAGCGCCGGCACCATCACCTCGAAGGTGTCGCCGACCTTCAGCCCGGCAAGCAGATCTTCGCGCAAATTGAACGTGAACCAGACGTCCTTCAGGTTGACCATCGAGAACAGCGGCGCGCCGGCGGAAAAATTCTCGCCGAGCTCGGCGACGCGCGTGGTGACCTGGCCCGGGATCGGCGCGTGGATGGTGAGTTCGGCGACGTCGACCTCGCGCTGGCCAAGTGCTGCTTCGGCCTGCTTGACCTGGCTGGCGGCCAGCGCCTTCTCCTCGGGACTGGAGCCCTCGATCGTAAGTTTCAGGGTCGCGTCGGCCCCGTCTTTCCTTTGCTGGGCCATCGCGAGGTTGCGGGTCGCTTCATCGAGCTTGGCCTGCGGCGCATTGCCGGTGCCGAACAGTTGCTTCTGCCGGTCAAAAGTTTCCTGCGCCAATACCACGTCGGCCTGGGCGGAATCGACGTCGGCGCGGCGGGCGGCGATGTTTTCCGGCCGCGTGCTGTTGATGCGGGCGAGATCGGCCTTGGCCACGCTCAGTGCGGCGCGGGCCGCGGCGAGCGCCGCCACGAGCTGGGGACTTTCAAGCTCGGCAATGACGGCGCCGCGCTCGACATTGTCGCCGACATCGGCGTTGAGCTTGCTCACGCGCGCCGACACGCGCGGGCTGATATCTACGCGATTGGACGACACTTCGCCCTGGATCGTCAGCGGCGGCGGGCGTGTGGCAAACCAGAGGGTGACACCGAAGGCTGCCAGAACGACAATACCAATGATCCAGCGAACGGCATTCGATCGTCCCATCATGTTCCCCATCGCAGAAACGTCGGCAGTGACATTTCACCCGGCAGGCATTTCATCGCATCCGCGAAAGCGAAGCAATGGCTGGGGCGAGACGATACGAGAACGTGTTTCGCAAACGCACGGAGAAAATGACCCGTTTCCTAAAGCACGCGATAGCGGATCGCGAAGGCGTCGTGGAGATTCGCCTCGCTCGCCCCATCGGGCAGCGCCACGCGATCGGCGAGATGCCATGGCCCAAATCCCTCCGAACGGCTGGGATCGGCCGCAAGGCGCAGCTTGAACTCGCATTGGGCGCGGCCGGCGAGATTGAGCACCACGACGCGGTCGGTGGTGCGGTAATCGAGCGTCACCACGCCGCGGAGCACGCTCTGGTCATTGGTTGCGTCGAGCGCGCCCTCGACCCGGGCCAGGCGCTGGTTGAGGTCGGTATGCAGCTCGATCTGGGTGTCCGAGATCGCCGACAACGTCGCCTTCGGCAGCCGGATTTCAAATTCGACCGCCGGCTTCGACGGATTGATGCCGAGATAGGTCATCGCGGCATGCCGCATGTCGTAGACGACGAAGGCGACCAGGCCGAGCGCGACCATGGCGGCAACGCCATGCTTCATCACGTCGCGCAGCGTGCGGTAGCCGGTGTGGAAATAGACGGTGAGCGCAATCGCAACCGCCAGCGCCGCGGCGGCACCCGCAAGTCCCGACATGATGAGGCCGAGCCCGCCATCCGGGCCGTCGCCGAACAGGCCGGTGAGGTCGCCGATCCTGCTGAGCAAGGCGGTGACGGAATCGCCGGGCATTGCGGCCATCTGGCTCGCGCCCTGCAACAGGGGGGTCGCAATATTCATCGTGGCAATCTCGCTGCCAAAACCCAAAACGACTTGAACTATCGGCAGTTAGTCACGTTGTTCCGCTCCATGGTTCAACGGCGGCGGCCGGCTTTGTTGTCATAGCCGGAGGGGGCGGCTATTAGCTTGCCAGCCGCCCGGCCAAGGGGAAGTCAAGGGGAGATTCCCGTGTCAGTTCAAATGGTTTTGCTGCCGCTTTTCGTGCAAATCTTCCTCACCTTTGCGCTGCTGATGGGCATGGCCATGACCCGCGGCCAGGCGCTCAAGAGCGGGGAGATCAAATTCAAGGACATCGCGCTGCGCCAGCCAAATTGGCCGGCGCGCGCGGCCCAGCTCGGCAACTGCTATGCCAACCAGTTCGAGGTCCCGGTGCTGTTCTATGTGCTGATCGCGCTGGCGCTGCCGCTCCGCCATGCCGATCTCATCATCGTGATGCTGTCCTGGGTGTTCGTGGTCACGCGTTTCGTGCATGCCGGCATCTTCGTCACTTCCAACGATGTGCGGACGCGCTCGCTCGCCTGGTTTGCCGGCGTGATCGTCGTGTTCGTGATGTGGCTTTATTTCGCGCTGAAGATCCTGCTGCTGCTCTGAGGCGCGTCCAACCGAAAGATTTCAATGACTCCCGCTGCCCGGCTTTCCGCCGCGATTGAACTGATCGACACCATCGACGCGCAGCGCGCGCCCGCGGCCAAGGCGCTGAAGGACTGGGGCACGGCGCATCGCTTTGCCGGCTCCGGCGACCGCGCGGCGATCGCGGGCCTGGTCTGGGACGTGCTGCGGCGTCGCGCCTCCAGCGCCTGGGTGATGGATGACGACACGCCGCGCTCGCGTGTACTCGGCATGCTCAAGGTCGAGCGCGGCATGGATGCTGCGACGATATCTGCGCTGTGCGACGGCGGCCGTTTCGCACCGGAGCCGCTGACCGAGGCGGAGAGTAGCGCGCTGACCTCGCGCTCGCCCAACGATGCGCCGGCGCCGGTCGCGGGCGATTATCCGGAATGGCTCGATCCGTATCTCGCAAAGGTGTTCGGCGACGATCGCGCGGCGGAGGCAGCCGCGATGGCGAGCCGCGCGCCGCTCGACCTGCGCGTCAACACGCTGAAGGCCAAGCGCGAGAAGGTGCTCGCATCGATGAAGCATCTCGGCGCAAAGGAGACGCCGTGGTCGCCCATGGGCCTGCGCATCGAGCTCGGTGCCGACGCCAAGAATCCCGGCATCCATTCCGAAGAGGACTTCATCAAGGGTCTTGTCGAAGTGCAGGACGAAGGCTCGCAGCTCGCCGCATTGCTGTCCGCGGCCAAGCCCGGCGAGCAGGTGATCGATCTCTGCGCCGGCGCCGGCGGCAAGACGCTGGCGCTCGCCGCGATGATGGGAGGCAAGGGCCGGCTGATCGCGACCGACCACGACAAGCGCCAGCTGGCACCGATCTATGAGCGGCTGTCGCGCGCCGGCGTGCACAACGCCGACATACGCACACCGAAAGGCGAGGATGACCCCCTGGCCGACATCAAGGCGTCAGCCGATCTCGTTCTGATCGACGCGCCCTGCACCGGCACCGGCACCTGGCGCCGCAACCCCGACGCCAAATGGCGGATGCGCCCCGGCGCGCTCGAAATCCGCATCAAGGACCAGATCGCCGTGCTCGATCGCGCCAGCCGCCTGGTCAAGCCGGGCGGACGGATCGCCTATATCACCTGCTCGGTGCTGGCGGAGGAGAACGGCGAGCAGGTGCGAGCGTTCATCGCGCGCCATCCGGAATTTGCGATTGCGCCGCCGGAAGAGACCGCGCGCGTGCTGTGGGACAAGGCCGAGGCGTTCGCCGAGGCCGCGATGAAATCGCCCGAGGGCTGGCTGATGACGCCGCGGCGCACCGGCACCGATGGGTTCTTCGTGTCGGTGTTGAAGAAGGCGTGACCCCCCATCAACCGTCATTGCGAGCGAAGCGAAGCAATCCATGCCGCAGCAAGCGGGGATGTGGATTGCTTCGTCGCTGTCGCTCCTCGCAATGACGACGGCGTCAGCTAATCCGCCAGATGGTTCGCCGAGCCCTGCCGGATCTTCCCCGCCGCATCGAGCCGCAAATACTCGCAGATCTTCTTGCCGCGCTCGTTCTCGTAAAACACCACGACGCTGTCGGGGCTGACATACGTTTCGATCAGCGTGAAGCGCAGGTTCGGGATCAGCGCCAGCGCCTTGCTCCAATAGGCCCGCAAATCCGCCTTGCCGCGCACGGTGCCGCTGGGGTCAAAACCCATCGCCGGTATCCGGTCCGAGGTCATCTCGATATCCTCGGCATAGAGCGACAGCACGCGCTCGAGATCGTGGGCGTTCCAGGCTTCCACCCATTCGCGGCCGAGCGCCGCGAGCTGTGAAGGTTGATAATGTGATGCCGGCATGGTTTTCCTCCCGTTATTGTCCTGAAGCAATTAGGTCAGTAATATTGACATATATCGATATGTCCATCCCCCGATAAGAGTAGGGGGCATCGATTTCCCGTGGTTGCGGGGCCGGTCCCGGTCGCGTATCTGCTGTCCATGACAGCCGCACAGAAATCACACGAGACGCTGACGCCCGATGTGGCCACGGCGCATGACAAGATTCTGATTGTCGATTTCGGCAGTCAGGTGACCCAGCTGATCGCCCGCCGCGTCCGCGAGGAGGGCGTCTACAGCGAGATCGTCCCGTTCCAGAAGGCCGAAGCCGCCTTTCGCGAGATGAAGCCGAAAGCGGTGATCCTCTCCGGCGGCCCGGAATCTGTGCACGAGGCCGGCTCGCCGCGCGCGCCGCAACTGATCTTCGATTCAGGCGTGCCGGTGCTCGGCATCTGCTACGGCCAGATGGTGATGGCGGCGCAGCTCGGCGGCGAGGTCGAGGGCGGCCATCACCGCGAGTTCGGGCGCGCCGATGTCGAGGTGAAGGAGGCGAGCTGCCTGTTCGACAACGCCTGGTCGACCGGCGAGCGCCATCCGGTCTGGATGAGCCATGGTGACCGCATCACTAGAATGCCGCCGGGCTTTGTCGTCGCCGGCGTCTCGGCCAATGCGCCGTTCGCGATCATCCAGGACGAGAAGCGCAAATATTACGGCCTGATGTTCCACCCCGAGGTGGTGCACACGCCTGACGGCGCGAAACTGATCCGCAATTTCGTGCGCAAGGTTGCCGGCCTGACTGGCGACTGGACCATGCGCGCCTTCCGCGAGGAGGCGATCGAGAAGATTCGCGCGCAAGTGGGCAAGGGCAGGGTGATCTGCGGCCTGTCCGGCGGCGTCGATTCCGCGGTCGCGGCCGTGCTGATCCATGAGGCGATCGGCGATCAGCTCACCTGCGTCTTCGTCGACCACGGCCTGCTGCGGTTGAACGAAGCCGAGAGCGTCGTCGACCTGTTCCGGCATCACTACAACATTCCGCTGGTGCATGTGGACGCCTCGAAGCAATTCCTCGGCGAGTTGGCCGGCGTCACCGACCCCGAAGTGAAGCGCAAGACCATCGGTAGACTCTTCATCGACGTGTTCGACGCCGAGGCGAAGAAGATCGGCGGCGCCGAGTTTCTCGCGCAGGGCACGCTCTACCCCGACGTGATCGAGAGCGTGTCGTTCACCGGCGGCCCGTCGGTCACCATCAAGAGCCACCACAATGTCGGCGGCCTTCCCGCGCGCATGAACATGAAGCTGGTCGAGCCGCTGCGCGAGCTGTTCAAGGACGAGGTGCGAGCCCTCGGCCGCGAGCTCGGCCTGCCCGAGATCTTCGTCGGCCGCCATCCGTTCCCGGGCCCGGGCTTGGCCATCCGCTGCCCCGGCGACATCACCAGGGAAAAGCTCGACATCCTCCGCAACGCCGACGCCGTCTATATCGACGCCATCCGCAAGGCCGGCCTCTACGACGAAATCTGGCAGGCGTTCGCCGTGCTGCTCCCGGTGAAAACCGTCGGCGTCATGGGCGACGGGCGCACCTATGAATACGTCGTCGGCCTGCGCGCCGTCACCTCGACCGACGGCATGACCGCGGACTTCTACAATTTCGACATGAAGTTCCTGGGCAACGTCGCGACGCGGATCATCAACGAGGTCAAGGGCGTGAATCGCGTGGTGTATGACGTGACCAGCAAGCCGCCGGGGACGATCGAGTGGGAATAAATCCACTTCAATCAGCCGCTATCGACCGCTGACACTTTCTCCGTATAACCTACTGAAATAAAATAGGCTTCGTTCGATGGCAGTCGGTGGGCAACGCTCGCGTTGCGTCCGATCTGACGGCGATTCTGACGGTATTACGTTTTGGGCAGATCAGTCTATTTATCCAATACCGTCAGCCGACTTTTGTCAGTGATTGCCGTAATATTATGATATTATTGGATTATTTGTTGTCTCGACGGTATTTTACTTGACGGTATAAATTGAGCGTTGTACATGTTACGTTCTCCAGATGGAGGCGTAAAAATGCTCACAGACGCTGCTCTCAAAGCACTGAGACCAAAAGGTAAAATCTACAAGGTTACCGATCGTGACGGCATGTACGTCGTCGTCGCGCCGTCAGGCCACATTACATTCCGGCTCGACTACCGTCTCAATGGGCGGCGAGAAACGCTGACGATCGGCCGTTACGGGGCCGATGGCCTCTCGCTCGCGGCGGCGCGCCAGATGTGCATCGGCGCCCGATCCGCGATCATGCAGGGCGTTTCGCCCGCGCAGGAAAAACAGAGGGCGAAGCGGCAGTCGCTCGCGGATGGCAATTTCGGCGCGGTCAGCAAGCGCTGGTTCGACGAAGCCGCCATGGCGGGGAGTACCCGCTCCATGCGCAAGTCGATCTACGATCGGGATATTCTCCCCGCTTGGAAGAGCCGGCTTCTGACCGAGATCACGCCCGACGATTTGCGTGCGCTCTGCAAGAAGGTGAAGGCCCGTGGCGCGCCGGCAACGGCGATCCACGTCCGTGATATCGTCAAGCAGATCTACGGGTTCGCCAAAGCGAACGGCGCCAAGGTCGCCAATCCCGCGGACGAGGTTGGACCGGCATCGATCGCGACCTTCGCGCCGAAAGACCGGGCACTGACGTCATCCGAAATTCGGATTGCCTTCGGTCTTGTCGAAGAGGTCCCGACGCTGCCAACCATCCGGCTCGGGCTCAAACTGATCCTGCTGACGATGGTTCGGAAGAGCGAACTTCTTGACGGCGTTTGGGATGAGGTCGATTTTGAGCACGCCGTCTGGAGTATTCCGAAGGAACGGATGAAACGGAATAAGCCGCACAACGTCTATCTGTCTCGCCAGTCGCTCGACATCCTCATCGCACTCAAAACCTGTGCAGGCAATTCTCGCTATATCCTCCCGTCGCGGTATGATTCCGACGCCCCCATGTCCCGCGCGACCTTCAACCGCATCACCACGGCCGTCGTCATGCGAGCCCAAAAACAGGGGCTGCCGCTCCAGCCGTTTACGGTGCATGATCTGCGCCGGACCGGCTCAACGCTGCTTAATGAACTCGGCTTCAACAGCGACTGGATCGAGAAATGTCTCGCCCACGAGGACGGTCGCAGTTCTCGGGGCGTCTACAACAAGGCTGAATACGAACAACAACGCCGTCACATGCTTCAGGAATGGGCCGATCTCGTCGATGCTTGGTTTGAGGGTAAGGACCGCACCCCGATCCTTTATCCACCTTCGATGCAGCTAGTCGCCCCCGACGGCGTCGTGTTGTCGGCCGCGTCGGTAAGGACGAACTGATGGGCCCCGATTGGCCTGATCGGCGTTCGAAGCGCGTCGACGCTCCTCAAGCCAGGCTTCAACCTCGGCGAGATTCCACACGACGCAACGCTCGGTAATGAAGAAGCGGCGCGGAAATTCTCCACGCTGCTCCAGTTCGTAGATCGTCGAATCCGCCAGTGGGACAAGTTGATGCAACTCCGGACGCCGGATTGTCCGCGCGCCCGACTGCAATGATGCAGGACTCCCGGCGGATCGAGCGGCTTCTGTCGCTCCGACCGGTCTGGCAAGTGGCTTTTCAGATCCTGCCCTCACGTTGCGCGCTTCGTGCGTGGCGGACCAATTTGCGTTCTTCATCATGCTTCGTCGCTCGCCTCCATCGATCTCTGTGCCTCATCAAACGTCATCAGGCGACCGATGAAACGTCGCGGGCAGCGCCAATCGTAGAACCGGCGTCAATTACTTGAACAAGCGTAGTCCGATTCCGAACATTTCACAGGAAGCTGAACCCGCAACGCGATCGGCTAGATATCCATCGCGACGACATCTGAGCTGTCTATAAAATCACCGATGCGATTCTGTTCTGAGATAATTTGAAGGAACGCTCGCTGCGCGGCTCCGAATTCCACTACCCCAAACGGCCATCCGATCCGCTGGATACCGCTTCGATCCAAGAACATAAAATGAAGTGCCCGCGGCCACTCTCTTCGGGCCTACAGTATTCTCGTAAAAGAACATTCGCCGGCCATTCGATAGGCGAGAGCGCCCAAGTACATGGATTGCCATAACGATTGCTGTCATATGGCATCGCTAGATAGACAAACAGATCCTCTTAAGGCTGCCATCAAGCGATGGTACTCGTGGTCAGATGTTATTCAGTCTCTAACAAATTTATTGCTCGTTCTTGCGCTCTTGCCGACGGAGCCAGACTCACAGTAGGCCATGGCCTCTAAATGCGGCGCGGGATACCGATATGCCTCCTCGTTCCAACGAACTTCCAACGATTGGGTTCGCCCTCGAAATCGACGGGCGAATCAAAACCGAATTCAATACCAGAGAGGGTGCCGAGAACGGTGCCATCGAATTGAAACGCCGCTTTCCTGCACTCCGAATTCGCCTCTATGACGCGGAGACGCAATCGCGGCACGACGTCGAGGCCTGAGGAGCGTTAAACGCCGTCGTCTGCAGACATCCGGTCGACATTTGTATGCCGGCATGTCGATGATCGCGCTGCGCGCAGATCGTCACCGTATGATCAGCGATGTTTGAACGCAGACAGATGCGCAACAATTGCTAGCAATTGCCATTGCCGACGCTCGCGAGCGTAAAGCCCGAGTCTGCAAACAGGATGCGATCGCCGATGTCCACGCTAGCGCCTGTTTTCATGCGCTGATCCCGCCGAAACTGCGATCCCTGAGCTCCGCACCTTGCGCGGATGTCGCGACACGCCTTTCTATCTCTGTGAATAGAGTGGCGAAGGTCAGCGTCGAACGTGAGAAAAATTCTCGAAACAGATTTGCACACGGCCGCCGGCCAGAGCGCGCCATGAAGCGAAAAATCTGTGTTTATGTCGGCGAAGAACTCGTCACGCGGCTGGCGGCAGCCGCTGAGCAACGCGGCGCCACCAAGTCCGGGCTCGTCGGCGCCGCGCTCCATCGTTTTCTTGATGTAGCAGGCGATCAGGACGACTGCCCCGGTATGGATGAACGTCTGGCCCAGATGGGCCAGCAACTCGATCAGCTCACGCGCGAATTGAAATTCGTTGGTGAAACGGTTGCGATGCACGCGCGCTATCATCTCACTGTGACGCCAGCGTTGCCGGACGCCGCGCAATCCGCTGCCTGCAGAATAGGCGCAGCGCGCTTCAATGAGTTCGTCACGCAGGTTGCACGACGGGTCGATCAGGAGAAACCCCTCATCCTTGAAACGCTAGACCGAGTTGCTTCGACAAATGCGCATCGACTTTCGCCTGAGGATCACGCTCCGCAAAGTGCTGCCGGCGAGCATGGAGACCATGCCGATCGCGCCTCGATGAACAGCTGCTCACTCGACGCGCACGCGGCCGCCGTGTCGATTTCGTCTGCGCCAACCACCGATCCAGCCGATAGCGATACGCTGCAAGACGGCAAACCAGAAGAGGTGCAGGAAACGGCGGGGCAGAGCAACCAACAAGGCACGCGCCCACCGACTGGGGCTGGAGCCTCGCGCCGACCCACTGGAGCTTCGGTCAACTCGCCACCATGGTCGGCGCGCCGTCCGCCGATTAGCCGGGCAAAGCTGCGCCGCTTGAGGGGGGATGGACAGTTTACGTCTCTCTATCTTCGTCATCCTTGTCGCTGCCCGAAATGCGCGATGCTGCGCCCGTCACGCCGTCGATGAGCGAAGACGGCCAATCCAAGCCGGATGTATCCCATGGCCGACAAAGTCCCTTCGTCTCCGCGCTACCTCAGGACTCCTGAGGTAGCCCGCATGCTTGGCGTCTCCAACCGGACGCTGGAAAAACATCGCACGCACGGCACCGGCCCGCGCTACCGGAAGCTGGGGGGCCGCGTCGTTTATACGCTCGAAGACGTGCAAGCTTGGGCGGATATCGGGTTGCGCGAATCTACGTCTGATCGGGGAAGCGGCGTAATTCACGCTGCCAAGGCGGTGCCCGGCCTGGGGCGGCTTGCGGCTCACCGATCGCGCTAAGGATGCGTGCAATGGTGGCCATCCAAAGCTTCACTTGCCAATCCACCGATCCTACATCCGATAAGCTCACCCATGTCGAGTTGACATGGTTGGCCAAGCGCGTCGAGCATCGTGTCCGTTTCGGCCGCCCTGTCGGAAGTCTGCGTCTCGACCGTCATGGCCGCCGTGTTTCGTTCGCGCAGAACACCATTTTCGCGGTCGTTCGCTGGGCGGGCAACGGCTACGGGACCGTCTCCTCCGAGATCGATATCCTTCGCGCCGTCCTACCCGGCGAGCGCTGCACCACCGCGTCCTTTGTGCAGCCAGGTGGCGAAGTTCTCCTGTCGATCAAAGGCTGGCCGAAAGTCGAACGCGTGCTACAGGCCATTGACGCTGTCGAGGTGCTCGGCATCAATCCGGCCGATGCCGCTCCGGATCACTGGCGGCACGTTCACAATCGTCTCGTTGTCGGCGAAAGACCGCGCGCCTATACGCTCACCCGGCACCGTGCCTGGCTGAAGCGCCGCAGGATCGTGCCATGACGGCCAGGCTCGCACCGCTCGCGGTCGGATTGCTGGCCATTGCTGCGATCACGGCAACAGCCAGACATCAAGACATCCCCCAATATGTCTGGAACCTTACGCCAAGTGCTCCCCGTGGACTGTACACGGTCGAACCACCGAACTGTCCGCGCGTCACCACACTTGTGGTCGTGCGACCGCCGGAACCGCTCGCCTCGCTTCTGGATTATGGCGGCTATCTGCCGCGCAGCGTGCCGTTGCTCAAGCGCATCTTCGCCCTTTCCGGCCAGTCTGTGTGTCGGATCGGCACCCAAATCAACGTCGACGGCATCGCCGCTGCGTCAGCCCGCGAGCGCGATGGCCGCGGCCGCCCTCTACCAAGCTGGCAGGGCTGCCGCGTCATCGGCAACGACGAAGTCTTTCTCCTGAACTGGGACGAACCCAACAGTTTCGATGGCCGCTATTTCGGTCCGTTGCCGAAAGCCGCCGTTATCGCGCGCGCCGTCCCGCTGTGGACCGACGAAGCCGGCGACGGCCGGTTCGTCTGGCGCGCGGCTACACGCTGATCCTTCACCTCGCCAACCCAAACACGGAGCAAATCATGGCACATATCGGCATCTTCAAGCGCAAGAACGATGGATATAAGGGTACAGTTCGGACACTGACGCTTGACCGCGAGATCGACATCATCCCGGCGGTCGCGAGCGACGCCGAAAACGCCCCGGATTATCGCGTGCTCACGGGCGAAGTGAGATCGGCGCGGGCTGGAAGCGTACCGGCGAGCGGGCAGGCGATTACGTTGCGCTCGTGATCGATGATCCGTCTTTCGCGCACCCGATCCGCGCCAACCTGTTCCATCTCGAGCGCGACGGCGACATCCTCCATCTGAGCTGGACCCGTCCGTCGCGGCGACAGACGTGATCACATTGATGGCGCGGCTGCTTGGCCGCTTCGGTATCATCACCGCGGCCTCCGTCGTGACCTCGTTCCCCATTCCAGCGTACGCCGGACCTGCATCCATGGCGTCCGCTGGGCCCGCCGCTCCGTGGCAATCTTTCGTCGACGAAGCAGCAAGCCGTTTCTCCGTACCGGCATCCTGGATCCGCGCCGTCATCCGGATCGAAAGCGATGGCAACCCCAAGGCCCTGTCGCCGGAAGGCGCCGTCGGCCTGATGCAGCTGATGCCGGACACCTACGCGGAATTGCGCCTTCGCTACGGGCTCGGCGATGATCCCAAGGACCCTCATGACAACATCGTCGCCGGCACGGCGTATCTCCACGAGATGCGCGAACGTTTCGGCACCGCCGGCTTCATCGCCGCCTACAACGCCGGCCCACAACGTTACGAGGACCATCTTGCGACAGGCCGTCCGCTCCCTGACGAGACGCTGGTCTACGTCGCCGAGCTCGCGCCCCTGCTGTCCGATCAACGTCCCGGCGACAATCGCTTCGTCACCACCGATCACGTCTCCTGGCAGCAAGCGCCGTTGTTTGTCGAGCAGCGGTCGGGCGTCTCGGGCCTCAGTCGCTCGGCGTTCACGCCGCGGGCGATTTTCGCGCGCAACGACCGAACGGTCGCCGATCTTTCCGCGCTCATTCCGTCTCCCGGCCTCTTCGCCAGCAAGCAAGAACCGCACGGCAAGTAGCGAAGGAATGACGTGATGATCCAGAGCCAAGCCCTCATGATCTCACTCGAGACAAAGAGCAGAGCCCACGAAAACAGCCGACCGACCTATGGCAAGATAAAAATCGTGCCCCCGCGCGGTCGACAAGCCATTGGCGCGGCTGGTCTCCTTGCGGGGGCGTCGGTCGGCGCGCGTGCCGCGCGAAAACGAAAGACAAACAGATTCAGCACGGTTTCCGGCACTCGTCAGCAAATCGCCTCGCGAAGGTCTGCCAGATGAGCCAACGCGACGACGACCTACGCGTTCGGCCCGGCCGCATTGGCAATCGGGGCGCCGGCAAACAAAAAACATTCGTCAATCAGATGCTGCGGGCCGCGAGGAGGGCGGGCGGGGAGGCTGGCGGCTGGGGCAGGGGCGGCCGGTCCGGCCGCTCCGGGTTTGGCCGCGGTCGCAGCAGTTTCAGCCGCAGCCGTCTCCTCGGCTCGGAACGGCGGGTTCTTGTCAAGGCGCGCGTCGTGCGCGGCCGATCGCTCGGTGCGCGCCGCGCGCCGCTAGCGGCGCATCTGTCCTATCTCAAACGCGACGGCGTCACCCGCGATGGCACGAGCGGCCAGATGTTCGATGCCGCTCGTGACCAGGCGGACGAAAGGGCCTTCGCAGAACGCTGCCGCGATGACCGTCACCATTTCCGATTCATTGTCTCGCCGGAGGATGCCGGCGAAATGACCGACCTCCGTGCCTTTACGCCCTTCACTGTTCTGCCCAAATGGAAAACCCAACGAAGGCGAGTACAGCCATGCTGAGAACGATAATCGCAATCGCGGTCACGTCGACGATGGAAAGCCGTCTTAGGTCAAATGCCATGATGCGCTATTGGGCGGCATCCGGGCGACCGCTTTGATCTACGTCAAACGAGGCGGGCGAGCGCGCTCCAGCCCCACCGGTCGCGTTAAATTCATCCCCACGGACGGGCCGCGCAAAGACGCATCAGCGGGGCTCGGCGGCGGTATGCTCATCGGATTTTTACCGCCGCGCAGAACTGTTCCGTGACCGCCGTCGTTTCCTCAGTGACGTTCCAGCCCTCCCTCTCGGCGTTTTCCTTGGCCAACTGATGCTCGATCTGAAGCATCTTTTTGGTGAGCGCGTACGGCTTCCAGTCGGCCTTGGACAGCTTGGCGGAGGTGTTCGCTCCACAGACGTTGTAGGCAATCGCTTTCTGCACATTAGTGCTGACGTGGCTCATGTGGTCCTCGACCACGGCGGTGACGCGCGCCTTGGCGTATTGGCTGTTGGCTGCAATGAAGTCCTTGCAGAAGGCGACCCGTTGACCTCCGTCGCGGGCCTTAACGTAGGCCGTCTGCGTTTCGTAATTGAGGCGGTAGGCGAGTTTGTCAGCGTTTCGGTCGGATTTCACCGCTTCAAGCATGGCGCGGTGGTCACCCGAGGTGACGTCATTGATCGTGATGTCACATACTTTGGCGAGAGAGAAAACCGGAACGTAGGCCCGCAACTTGGCTTCCAAGGCATCGTTGGCGTGCGCAACTGGTGCGAACAGGCCGGCGGCGATTGTGAAAGCAGCGAGACAGCGTTTCATTGGTGACACGCTCCAGATCACCGAACAGTAAGCGGTGGCGGGGTTGGGATCGCGGTGGCCCCACCACACTCACCGGCGCGGCGACCCAGCCGCGAAGCGTCCAGCCCAGAAAACGGGTTGAGCAACTTACTGCGCGAATTCCTTGGGTGGCTGTCGAATGCCCATCTTGATCTGGATCATGGTTCCGCATCCGATTAGCCCTGCAAGTCGTTAAGAGCACCGCCAACGTGAACCGGCGCGCCCTAGGCCAAGTGCATCGCGCACCACGGTCCTGATCTGATCCCACTGCTCGGACTTGTACTCGATCATCGCCGCCGTCCCCGCATCCTGACGACCTTGGCGGGCGCTCGGCGTGGCGAGACAGGATGCGGCCAAACGTCGGGCGTTTTCGGATCGGGCTGCATCGTCATGATCGAACCCGCGCGCTGCCCATCATCTTGAGATCTGGCTCCCAGACAAAGAAACGCCAGCCTTGAACCGTCTCTGTGGTGTCGGGGTGACGCTGCAGGACGCGGAAGCCGTCCTTTGCGGACAGGATGAGCCGATGGTGCCACGCCGTGGCCGCTACCCGCCGCTTGCGCTTTCCGGACGTCGACCGGACCATGCAGCGCAGGCGGGCATCCGCCAGAGCATCGGTCAGATCAACGAGGGCGAGACTGGCATCGCCGGTCTGCTCGACCCACCGATCGCGCGCGGCATCGATCGGGAGCCAGCGCGGATCGTCATCGAGCGGCGGCTGCTCTGTGCGGGTCGTCACGATCGACCCCGCGCGCCGCCCGGCGGCCAGATGCGGTCGAAGTCCGGTTTCCAGACATAGAAAACCCAGCCGCGAACCGACTTCACGCTGTCGCCGTACTCTCCCGGTTGAGGGCGTCGCAAGACACGCAAGCCGTCCTTCCCGGACGACAGGATGAGTTGATAGCGCCACGCGCTGGCCGCTACCCGCTTGTGCTCTCCCGCCGCCGACCGGATGCAGCGCAGGTGGCCCCGCAGCAGAGCGTCCGTCAGATCAATTGCGAGAGCAGTGGTTCGTTCGGCTAGAAGTGCGGGCGCGGCCTCGATCGGCAGCCAGCGCGCGTCATAATCGAGCGGCGGCATGATGCGTGCCTTGTCCATCTTCTGGACGGCGGCGCGCGGTTCGGGATAATTGCCCTTAGCCTTCGTGCCCATGGCTGCGATCCATTGGCTTGCGGGTGAGACCGGGCGGGGCGCGCGAACGCCGACCCGGTCGCATTATCGCAGCATCCGGCCACGGCGGGCGAATAAAAAAACGCCCCGATTGAGGGGCGGTCCCTTTGTGTTTTTACCGCTGGGGCGATTTCCGGGGCCGGGGGCTGTCCTATATCCGAGGTGAGCTGCAAATTTCCGAAGAGACAGCCTGTAAGCTGGCGACGGCCATTGCATTTGTTATCGCAGGCCAAGTTTTGAGGTTTTGCGCCAAAATGAAGAGAAAATGGCGCACCTCAAACAACCGCGCCGCCCGGTTCACTGGCTCGATGAAAAGCCCGGGCATAAAGCCGGGAAACTTGGCTTCGGGGTTGGGGCTGCTGGGACCGCCTATATGCCCTGATGACGCCTAACATGCCCATCGCGAAAACACGCACCTTTGGGGTGGAGAGGGCCGCTGAGGCGGTCGCGTGACGCGCCGGAGTATCGCCACCGCGCGGGAGGACAGAAATCGAAAGCAACACGCTAACGGGGCGGAGCCCACCGGAGGGGGAAATATTTCGAGTGAAACATGCTTGTTTGCCGGAGGAGCGCTGAGGATCGGTCCCGCACCGTTCTAATCGCGCTAAAACGAAAAGGACCACCGGAGCGACCGATGGTCCCAAAAGCGTCAGGTGCGAATTCGATGACGATGCGAATAGGCCCAGGGTTTGGTATGCAGACCGTATCGGGTGCATGAGTTTATCGGAGCACGGCGGGGATGGCGGCTTAATCACCATCCGGCCACAATGCCAGATTGCCATCAATGAGCTGGAAGGTGATTGTCGACTTGCCGGGGCACTCCATATCCACAATGTACGCACTATCGCTGTACGGCTCGTCCATGTTGACGCGCGGCTTGCGCTCGGTGTTTGTAAACATGCACCGGCCGTTTCTGCCATACATGCCGTAGCTGTTGCGCGGACCGGTGTGTCTGATCTCTATGCAGTCATCGCTTTTGGCGACTTGCTTCTTCGTACTGCGCACGTAGGTCTGCGGTGGACGGCCCAAGGTCAGGAGGCCGAGCTGTGGCACCGGACACCACCAGCTGAGCATCCCATCTGGTATAGTCATCGGATTGGCGTGTGCGTGAGCACACGTCAGTGCGATAACAGCCGTGGCGAGCAAAAGCTTTTTCATCACATCACCGTCCGACCGGTATCATCGCCTCGGGATTTGCGGCAGTCAGCGACATCCCTTAACGCGGCGTCGTGGGGCAAATGAGTGAAGAGGAGCGCATAGTCCTAGTTGTCGTCGTTTTGCGCGAGCGTCACCATCCTAGCCCGCTCACGCAAAAGCCGCCAAGGTTTCCCTCGACGGCCTGTGCCGTTGCGTTGCATTTGCGTAGAGGTTTGCTGCGCCGAGCGGTGCTCGAACGTAGCCCTAGCCTGCTAGCCACCGGACGCAAAGCCTTCATTGAATGAGGCGTTCCGATGCGTTGCAAGTGTGTCGTTGGCCAACGTATCCCCGATGTGAGGGATGCTGTCACCAGCGACAATGCCGATCAAGCCAGAGTTGCTATCCTAACGGCATTTTACGACGCGAGCCACAAAACGCTAAGCTCAAAACGCACTATCCGCCGCAATCAGCCTTGAAGAGTTGAGGGCATGAGCACGACCGCTTATCTTGTTTCTCTCGGAATAATAGGTGCCGGTGCTATCTGGGTTAATGTCGGGACGACACTCTGCATCGGCATCGGCGTTCCGACCATTGTTGTTGGATTGATCAGTCTTTTGGCTGAGCTGCGTGACTGAACGGGTGAAGCCTTCGATGCGCGTATGGGAGAATTGGGAAGCTGCACGGGAGAGGACGCCTCAGCCGAACCCCATCCCTCAACGTCCGCTGACGGTCATGACCGCTCACACACTCCAATCGGTTCACCCCTGAAGACCAACAGTTCAGCACCGGTGCCCTGCCAGGACGCTCGACAGGAAGCTGGTACGAGCCAGATCACATACAATCGGTTTAGAGAACAAGGTGCCGAACCATTTACTCGTCAACGAACCATCGTTGTCGACCCAGGGGGTCGGTGGCAGTTGCGGCAGGTAAGATGCATACGGCAGCACTTTCGAAAGCGTCACTCTGCCCGGAAACTGTGCGAGGAAAGCCTGATTCATTCCGCCGTCCAGTCCGCTGTAGATTGGCGCGGCTGGCACGTTGTCTTTAAGCAATTGCGCGTATTCGAACTCGTCGGTGCGTTGTTTCTCCTGCGCCCGCCGCGCGATTTCCGGATTCACGACAAAGGCGGGGCATTTATCGGTGGGATTGAACACAAGAGGATTCGGCGAATTTGGGCGAGGTTGCGCATCGAATATGTAGAGGCGATTGCACACATCCACCCTAGGTTCGAGATGCGTCGTCTCGAAGTGATCGTTGCCGATCTTGAGCATTTTCCAGAAGGCCAAGTTCGGACTATTTCGATGCCGCGCCAGATTCGCCGGCGTCAAGCGGAACGGATAGGCCTGGACCTGGAACGATGGCCGGCCGCCGAGGAATGAGTCGCGTGCCAGCGAATAGATCTCGCTTATCTGTTCGTCGGTCATGGCATAGCAACCGCTCGACGAGCAGTCGCCGTGGATCATGAGCAAGCTGCCGTCGTGGTTGTTCGCTTTGTCGTAGCTGTTGGGGTAGCCGACGTTGATCGCAAGATAGAAGTTGGAGTTGGGATTCATCAACTCGGGTGTAATTGTATAGAACCCCTCTGGAGCCTGACGGTCGCCCTCCTGCAACTTCGGCCCAAGATCGCCCGACCACCGACAGATCGGATAGATCTTGAGGATCTGGAAACGGCCGGTGGTGTCCTGTTTCCAGACTTCGAGCTCCGCCTCTTCCTTGAAAAGGCGCACAAGGATGGGCGAATATTTTGGCATCTTTTTTTGTCGGAGCAGCGAGAGCAGCTCGGGCGGTAGCTCCTTTGTCGCCTTGGTCGGCAACGGATTGCTGTTTTCGCCAAGGCACGTGACCGGCGTTAACCCCACGGCAAAAGCCGCCGCCAGCACAAGCGCACGGAGTACCGTGGCACGGATCATTGCTGTACCTCCGACGTGGAACCTTTCCTATCTGGAGCCCGTAGTCGGTGGCTTTCGTAAGGCAAACCCAGATGGGTGCAGGCGCCGACGAAGTCCAAGCCTATCGTCAACCTCAAGACGCCAAGGCGCTCGCTCTCGCCGTGCCGCCCCTCACTGCTTGGACGAGCCGACAAGGTGATCGAATGGAGATGCCGTTTGCTGCGGCGCATGACTCCGCTATTGATGCCGTGGACGGCTCCTCCACCGCCACGTGAGTGCCACGGATGTGGGCGCTGTTAGAGGAGCGAGTCATGCAGACGGTCACGACAATCGGTTTCGACATCACCAAGTCGGTCTTTCAGGTTCATGGAGTTGATGCCGCCGGCCAGGTGGTTATTCGCCGGCAGTTGAAGCGTCGCCACGTGCTGGCCTTCTTTGAGAAGCTGCCGCCATGCCTGATCGGCATCGAGGCTTGCGCCTCGTCGCACCACTGGTCTCGCCAACTCCAGGCACTTGGCCATGCCGTACGATTGATGCCGCCAGTTTGCGTGAAGCCCTACGTCAAACGACGGAATAACGACATGGCGGACGCAGAGGCACAATTTGTGAGGCAGTCACCCGAGTCAACATGCGGTTCGTGCCTACTAAAACGCCCGAGCATCCCACATGCGGTCCGCCCGGAGGCTTGTCCCATCCTCTCAGTTCTGACCCAAGCTGCTTGTTCCAGCACGACGCCGGGTTCGGCTATGCTTCACTCGCCGAGAGGGCGGTCAGCGGGTACTATTTGAGATAGCTCGGGCAAGAGCTCGGCCAATGCAATCATAACCGTCGACCGTAGTGTGCAATCCGTCCCAGGACACAAGCGCGCCTTGTGCGACGCCAGCGTCGATCGAGTTTCGCATCAGGGCGAAGCGAGAAAACAGTCCAACCCGTTCCTGCTTTGCGACTTCGGCGATGATGGCCTCTATAGCAGAGTAGTCTGAGGCGAGCACCGTTGGTGCATATTGCAGGTCCATTAGCACTACGTCGGTAGGTGCGGCCTTAAGCGCCTTTACGCCTGCAATAACCGTTTCTTTGAGCCGCTGGTCTGGCCGACCGCCCCAGACCACGTCATTGGTTCCCAACTGCCATACGACGAGATCCGGCCTGTGGGCGAGAACGTCGCGTTCGAAGCGCGCGACATTGTCGTGGACGGTGTCGCCGACTCGACCGCTGTTGATGACACTGATGGTGGCGTTCGATCTAAGTCTCAAGAGTTCTCGGCGCATCACCTCGGGGTATGTTGCTGCCGACGCAAGCACCCAGAGTCCTACAGTCGAAGATGAACCGATTGCTACAATTTTTAACGACTCACTGGACTTTAGACGCGCGGCTGTGCGGGGCAATAGTACGCCCAACGAGAGACCCTGATTTGCCGCAAGGCATCTCTCGGCGGGGGACACGACTCCCCGCGCCTGCGAAAGCGCTCCGTCAGACGTGCCGGCAAGCATCGTTGCGCCGACCAACGCTACTATAGCAGCTCTAGTTTGTGACAAAATATCGGTAATGGTCCGGAGGGCGAAACAACCCAACCAGCGTTCCCTAGGTGATTTGACTGAATCCCTGTTGACAGTCATTGGCGCTAGAGGTTCGCTAGAAACTGCTTGCAATTATAGATCAAGTGAGACTGCGCAGTCCGTTCAACAGGTTGCGGGAAACTCGAAGAGTTCGCAGGTTGAATAATGGCAAGAACCACCGTCTCCAAGAGGCTGGTGTTCCATGTGGGCGGCTATGATCCAATCACGCCCCATGCTGGCGCGCAACGACGCTTTGTACGTGAAATAGCAAGGTTTCAACTTATTTGGTCAGTTAAAGCCTCCATCAATGATCCGCATGATGGCGCCGACGCGACGAAATGGAGCGTGACGACGACTGGCCCAAATTGGCGGGTCGAAACCGATTACCATCTTGTTCGCTGGGACGACGTGATCGAAACCTTCAGCCGTCGCGCAATTTACTGGCGCATTCCGCTCGGCATTATTGCCTTTCTGGATTTCGCTGTGTCTGGCGCGCTCCGGGGTTACTTACGAACTAATTGGCACTACGCGGGTTTCTTTCTCTATCCATTCGTCACGTTCGGGGCCCTCATGCTGGTGACGTCGCTCATTGGCGTGCTTGCTTCAAAAGCCAGTGGATCAAT
Source organism: uncultured Alphaproteobacteria bacterium (assembly GCA_963802585.1). Classification (GTDB taxonomy): domain Bacteria; phylum Pseudomonadota; class Alphaproteobacteria; order Rhizobiales; family Xanthobacteraceae; genus Bradyrhizobium. Next base: position 320,397 of record CAWDJS010000011.1, read on the forward strand.
TCCCGTCGGCATCATTGCAATTGTGGTCCTGCTCGCAGCCCTTCTGGCTGGCCCTTGGCGCTGGTTGCACCTGGATGCACTTTTCGACGATTGGAGTTTTTCTCGCGAATATGTTCGAAAGGGTAATTGGATCCTCGAGCAAAGATTGGACAAGTTGGCCGCGGAGATCGTCGCAGCGGCTAGTGGCTCTGATGCAGACGAAGTGCTAGTCATAGGTCATAGTCTTGGCGCCGTGCTAGCAGTTGATCTTCTTGATCGCGCGTTGATGCTGGACCCAGCATTCGGCACACGCAAGATTCCGGTCACGTTCCTCACGATCGGATCGTCTGTACTCAAGATCGGGCTGCACCGCGCGGCAACACGCTTTCGCGCGGCAGTGGCGCGCGTCGCCCTGTCGCCCGGCATCTTCTGGGGCGACTATCAGGCTCGCGTTGACATAATGAATTTTTATAACACCGACCCAATGGCCGAGATGGCGTTGCCGACGGAAGACGGGCCCATTATCAGGCTCATCGAATTTGGTCGAATGCTTGAGCACGCCATGTATCGACGCATTCGTTTGAAATTCTACCGGTTGCACTGCCAGTTTATCAGCGGAAATGACAGGCGCGCACCGTACGATTACTTCATGCTGGTATGCGGGCCTGTCTCAGCCAAATCGCAGACGCTCGCTGCAGACGGCGCCGTTTCGATGATTGGGGAGGATGGAGCGCTTATCGGCGCTCCGCCCTCCTGCAGCGAGCCGGTAACTGAGCCGGCGCGGCGACCTGGTCCAAGATGACGCCGGCGTTTTCAAAGTTCGTGTTTGTTATGCTGGCGATCGGTTGGTACCTCATTCGCTACGAATACGCACGCCGTTCCCGCCGCGAAAAAATTCTACGGAGTGACCGGGGTCCCTGGGAAACTGCGCTACTGCTCATATCCCTTACCGGCCTTGGAATTCTGCCCGTTGCCTACGTTGCGACAACCTTTCCTCATTTCGCGGATTACACCTTCCATCCTATCCAGGCCTGGCTGGGGCTGTTGGTTGCGATTGCGGCATTGGTCATGTTTCACCTGACGCATCGAGCGCTCGGCCGGAACTGGTCGATCAGTCTCGACGTGCGGGAAGACCATCAACTCGTCACGGACGGCATTTATCGGAGAGTTCGACACCCCATGTATTCGGCTTTCTGGCTTTGGGCTATCGCTCAGGCATTGCTGCTGCCGAACTGGGTCGCCGGCTTCTCTGGCCTGGTCGGCTTTGGGATCTTGTTCTTTGGCCGCGTCGCCAGGGAAGAGCGAATGATGTTGGAAGCTTTCGGCGACAGCTATCGCGTGTATATGGCGCGAACCGGCCGCGTTTTCCCCTCACTCTTCTGAAGTGGCGTCCCTGCAATATCTCATTGAGGGACGCAAGTTCCAGATCGGCCCGTTTCGTGCCATTTTTGCAACATTTGTCAAAAAAAGCTGTGCGATCATCCGTTTGGGACTCTTGTGATTAGACCCGCAGCAATCATGAGGTACTTTAAATCGATCGATGACAGCAGGAGACTTCGATGTTGAAATTCGTGATCGTGGGGACCGCTACTTTGGCTTTTGTGGGAACAGCGGTTGCTGCGGACCTCCCTCATCCTCAGCCGGTTGTCCAGAACGCCCCAATTGGCAAGTACCCCGTTGGCAAGTACCCCGTTGGCAAAAATCCAATTGGTAAGTACCCGCAGACGGTTGTAACCAAGGGCTAACTCGAGGGCCCCTCAATCATGCGTCTTCGGCCCCTTGGCGGCCGGAGACGCATCTATTGACTCGAACCGACCAAGATATCGGTCATCGTGGATTTGTGAGGGTTTGAAGGTGGCAAGAGCGAATCGGAAATCGCCTGGTCTGCTATTTGTGGTTGGGACCAGCATCCTCGCAGCCTACGTAGGCTTGGGAATCGGAAGCAGTAGCGCACAACAGCTAGTGGCGAACGCGGATCATCAGCAGCAACGGGACACTGCGCGCAAGCCTTCAATGAAACCTGGTGTGATGACGGCCGCTGTTGCGCCGAGCACCCCGCCTTCCACGGCAGATGTGAAACCGGCTCGAAGGTCTCAATCTGGCCCTGCGGTCAAGGGACCCTACTACGTGGATTTTCGTGCCCGCACGGCTGCATCGTACGGTCATGCGTTTGTTTGGTACGGCAAGACGAGCGAGAAGCAGGTCGAAGTTGCTGGCCTGCACCCTGCAGGCGATACGGTACCCTACGTGTTGGGACATCTTATGTGGGTGCCCTCTGAGACCGGAGCGAGTTACGGTGACCTTGACGTTCAATATCTCACGGCCAGCTATCGCGTCTATTTGAGTGAGGCTGACGCCAAAAAAGTCTTCGAATATATCAAGCATCTTCAGGCGACCTCGCCATTATGGAATGCGGAGACAACCAACTGCACTGCTTTCATTGGTCGCATAGCGACTTTTATGGGTTTGAAAGCTCCATTCCATTTGTTGAAGCCTGAGGAATATGTAAATCAACTCAAAGCGCTAAATGGTGGACGCCAAACGGCGCACTTAGCTTCCGACGGTTAGGCCTACGCCAGGCGATGCACTTGCTTGCAAGCACATGCGCTAGTTTTCAGAGCCTTTGCAGCGGGTAGATTGGTTTCGGTCAACACTGCGTAAGCAGCAAGAGGAAAAGGAAAGAGAGCCGATCGCTCCGTCGAAAAAAAACGACGTTAAATTTATCCTTGAGTATGGCGGCGGTGGAGGTAAGGCTGACAGAGCGCGCGCGGAAGTCGAATTAACGTAGGGCCGCTCAAAAACTCAGCGACGCGAGACTAGCACGGCCACGGAAGCCAAGGCTGCATAAGCTTTTCTGACCGCATCATAAGATTGATTCTCCTCTGCAATGGATCAATGCTAATGCGCGCCATCATGGCTAGCAAGCGCCTCGGCAGAAAATCGCGCGGCTGTCGCCAATTGGCACTCCACCTCCCTAGACGCGCGGAAAAGCGCTTAATTTTTCTTTGTGGTGGACGAATCGATGAGGGGATTCGTTGGATGTACAAACCGCGCAAGGATGCTGGATGGCACCTTGCAATAGTGGCGGCGTTGGCGCTGCTCTCTGTGGTCACGGTACTACTCGGCTATCCGAAGTCAGAGCTTCAGGTTAAGGACTACGAGGAATGTGCTGAAGAGGCCCAGGCCAATGCCTCTTCAGGCATCGAATACTCCAAGCTGATCACGCACTGTGGCGAAAGCTTTGCGGGCCGTCGAAAGGCCGGCGGTGGATACGCCTATTTCGACTTTATGCAGAATCGGACTTTCTACATCGCGGGCCCTAACCCGAATGCGGACGAGCGTAAGCAGATTGACAGTGCTTATATGGAATTTCTCGGCGCACAACGACGAGAAATGCTTTCATCGGATTTGGCTAAACAACTGGCCGACCGGGAGCAGGCAGCTGTGGAAGCCGCCCCGCAAGATGTTGGGCCGCCACTAGTTCTCACTCCGAAGGTTCCGCTTCCGGTGAAAAGGCCCGTCATCGAGCGTTCTAAAGCCTGCGAAGAAGGATCTTTATCGTGCGGTTGGGCAAAACTGTCCGCGGCTGTAAGAAACGCCTTTGCCTCCTCTGCTGGTACAAGTCGATAGTGCGCTGCGAGGGGATTTCTGTTCGCTGGTAAAGGATGAATCCGAAATGAGCAGTCCCTATCCCAACATGCGGCAGCGGGACATTTTGCAGAAGCTCATGCAAGCGGAGTGGACGCCGTATCAGCGATTGGCGCCGGCAGGTGACGGAATACTCGGTAACATGATCAGGAACGCTTGGATAGAATGCAGAGCGATTGATCATGATCTTGCAAGCTACCGAATTACTGAACTGGGCAGGCAGGCGTTCAGAATCCCAATGCCTTTGAAGTAACTGCGGCGCCATGGCTGGTCTCTGCACGGGAAGTTCCAGCCAGCCATCGTGCTGGCCCGATAGCGGACCAGTGTGCGCCGATGAGTTACTATCGGATTGCCGAGATGGCGATCGCTCTCAGCTTTGGTCTTACCTTTTCGTTCGTCGGCTGGTGGGAGATCGTAGGAGAGATCTGGAGCGCGCTTGAGTGACATGCGGCGTGAGCAGCGGGACCGAAGCTCTGCGCCCTCAGCTGTCTTCGGCTCGGCCGCCGGCGATGGCTCACCAGCCCTAGCCATGCGGCAGGTCATAGAAACACCGTCCGACGTCCCTCGGCGGATTACCGGCAGACGGCTTTTAGCCGACCCTCAGATTTTCCGCGGAGGATTTCCCACGGTTTTCCTTCTCTTCATAACTTACTTTGGCGCCCTCGTTGAGGCTGCTCAATCCGGCTCTTTCCACGGCTGAGATGTGCACGAAGACGTCTTTCCCGCCCCTGTCGGGCTGAATAAATCCGTATCCCTTGGTCGCGTTAAACCACTTCACAGTCCCTGTCGCCACTTCGGTATCTCCTTCAGAAACTGATCAAACGAACGTGATTCGTCAGACAAACTGGTGGCAATTCGGTGGCAAAAAGCCGTCGCCCATCGACGTCGCCTCGTATCAAAGGGGAGTGATCAACGGCGCGTCGCGCCTCACTCAGCACTATCTAGAGGTTGTGCAAGCAACTCAGGAATCGGCCGAGGACGCGCTCGATGCTCGAGCTAGCCGTAATCATTGGTTCATTTAGCGCCGGCATTTTCCTGGTGCATGCGATCGAGGCCTATCACGGCCAATAGAAAGCGCCAGACCTCGCGCCCTTGGAACATCCGAACGAAACGTGAGGTTTAGGCAGCTTGTGGTCGAGTCTCCCCGTTACGACTCGGGATATCCATCATGCGAAAGCTGATCACGCCTATAGCATGCTGGCCGTGATCGACACTTCGGCGGCGATTGGGCAGACGGTTGGTTCGCGAAATCCATCCGCACCACCTTCATCGACGAACCCGAACAAGCAATTGCCGCCGGAGGCACCGCTCGGCCACCGCCAACTGCGGCGCGATCAAGGGGCCCACGGCGAAGGAGCTGATGAGTGACCCGAACGATCCAATCGATCGCGAGAACGCGGCGCTTGACCGCATGGTCAAAGGCATCTGCCGCGGTTGCTGAAAGCGACCTCTCTGTCAGATGCCCCTCCATGACTCTAGGAAGGCCGCTGGTGAGTCCGAGCCGCGTGGGCATGGGGCCGTTAGTCGATCGATTTAGCGAGCTGATTGGAGTCCCTAGGGCGTTCGGGGAATTAGGTCTACGTCGCCATCTCGGAGGTTCAAGGCTCTTAGTTCTTTCCCGGAGATTTCCATTGCCGTTATGTTATCGGCCCCCACCAGCTTGTCCCGGGCGATGGCCTGAGCCTTCTCTGGGTCGGGAATTGCAATAATGCACTCGAGAGCCAAAGGCTCCTTGCGCCCTCGCCTGAACTCACCCACGAACTTCCATCCCGTCCCCATCCCACGAGTATGCGCCCAGAACTGCCCCGTTTGCCAGCCAGGAACTCAGTGACCAAAACTGTTCCCCTCCCTGGGGATCGTCGATTGCCGGGCCTGGAAGAGTCAGTGATGCGGGTTTGGTTTCCGGGCTTCAGGTACCAGCCAATCAGACCACCGCAGGGCTGCCAGCACCGCGGCATTTAGGCCCTCAAAAACCGAAATCCCGCGTCGGACGTAGGTGTTCCAGGCCGTCGCGATTTCAGCAAGCAAGCCCTAGGCGGAGCCGCATGCCAAATCGCGCTCGCCTTGTTTATCGGTGCCTAAAGCTTGTGACCTTCATCGCGGTCTTGATCGCGTTGGTGTGGTCTGTTTGGCGATTGTTGTCTTAGGCAATGGTCGAGCGCGGGACCGAAGCCCGGCGCCCGCGGTGCGGCCGGTCTATTGAGCCGGCGCGGCCGTTGATGAGGACCCGCTTGATGCCAGCGCGATAATATAATCCACTGCCAAGCTCAGCAATGCCGTCCTGCCTTCCGGCCTCGCACATTCCTGTGCCTGCTCCAGACATTGACGCTCCAGCCGGCGCAGTTCATCGACGTCGAAATCGCTCATGAAGGTCAGACTCCCGCGAGACCCGCGTGGCTGGCGGCTCGGCACATGCCCCCAGCCGGAGGTGTGCCGAGCCTTCGCCAAGTCACCGCGCTGGTGGTCCCGACGGCTTGGATCAATCATGGCGAGAATGTGGTCCAGTCGCTATGACGCGGATGCAACAGTGCCGAACAATGCGCGTGGAAATAGAAAACCCGCCGGTTGAGAAGGCCGGCGGGCTCTGTGGGTTCCTATGACCGGTGCCCCGGAATGCGATACGCTGCCAACCTAGCGCTGGCGGGTTGACGTCCGGTTACTGCAGGCCAATGTGGGCGCTCAATGGCGATTGATAGCGGCTTCGATCACGCGAAGCTCTTCGTCGAAGAACTCCGTCGAGCGACCGACGACGTCCGGCCCACTGTTCGGCAGGTCCTGCAGCTGCTTCCTGAGCCGCTGGCGATGTGCTCGGAGATCCTCGAGCGCAGTGCGATCCTTTGGGGTGAGATACCCGTCGATAATCAGCTCAATTGCTTGTGTCATGCTCAAATCCACTTACTGAAATACCACCGACCTAATGGGGCGGCGGTAGGGATCGTTTCGCCATTTGGCGGTTGGCGCAACATAAAATACTGGTTCCCACCTTGAACCTTCAGCCGCCGGCGATGGCTCGCCAGCCGCTGCCGGTTACGCTCGGGGAAATTGTGGTGGTCTGTCGAAGTCGACTCGGGGACTGCAGCGCCATGTGGGGTGTGTTCGCCGGAATCGCGATTTGGTGTGCACTCTATCCGTGGATCACGGAATGGCTGGAGCGTCGCGCATCCCAGAAATGCTCGCCGAGATGCAATTGCATTCCAAGCGAAAACATCAATGGGATGCGTTGCGTGGGCGATGGATGGAATAGTCGTCTGTCGGAAGCTATCCGCCGCCCGGTCGAGATCGGGCTGAAGGCGAAGAAGTGATTGCGCCGGAGCACCGGAAATGAGCGAGCTCGAGCCCTCTCCCGAACTCCCGGATGACACGCCTATTCGTGAAGTCCGATTTCCGACGCGTATTAAGGACGCGTTGTTTGCCGCTGGCCCAAAAACCGTCGGCGAAGTGCGAGAAACGTCGGACAGAGCGTTACTGGCACGCCCGGACTTCGGAAAAACCTCGGTCGCCCAGCTTCGCGAGACGTTGGGCCTGCCGTCGTGTGACGGGGTGAGGCCATCGGTACCGCGACGGGCTTCATTTGGAAGCGGCAAGAGCAGCACTATCTCATAACGAACTGGCACGTCGTTACCGGACGCAGTGCCCGGACCGGCAAACTGGAAATGAAGGTCCAGCCCGACATGCTTAAGATGCCGCTCAATACCGGATCATGGATTTCGGCAAACAGACGTACGAGATGCGGATCCGAGACGCGGACAATAATCCGCTTTGGTATGTCTATCCGGGCCGCCAGCGCGGCTGTGACGTTGTGGCGGTCCCGTTGCCGATCCGCGGTGATGACCCGATCGTCAATATGTATCCGATCAATGCCCTTCGATCGGAAGCCGACCTTGCAATTCGCATCGGCATGGATGTGTATATTTTGGGATATCCGTTCGGCAACCAACCGCCCGGCTTTCCGGTGTGGAAGCGCGGGAGCATCGCTTCCGAGCCCGACCTGACCAAGCTCGGCGCCGGCTATATGCTCGTTGATACTGCGTCTCGGCCGGGGATGTCGGGCGCTCCGGTAATCCGGCGCAGTTGGGCTGCCCACCTTTTGAATGATGACGCGATATCATCGGATAGCACCCCTCAGTCAAAATTCATCGGGGTCTATTCCGGTCGCTTGCATACCGACGACCCGTCAGACGCCCAGATCGGCATGGTGTGGCCGGCCAGCGACATCGACGACATTATTGACGCGGCGCAGCTCGATACATAGGGCGGAGCAACGGGATAGCCATGGTAGCCAAGCGCCACCACTTCGTTCCGAAGTGCTACCTCGAATCGTTCTCGGTGAAGAACTCAAAAAAGAAGAAGTCCAACCTGTACGCGTTCGACGCAGTTGACCGGAAGGTTTTCCGGCCGGCACCCGACAACGTAGCTCTCCAAACAGACTTCAATACGATCGATCTTGAAGGGCATAAGCCGGACGCATTTGAGAATGCGATGGCGAGCGTTGAGGGCGATATCGGTCCCGCATTGGTCCGCATCGTCGCCGCGAAATCGTTGAAGAACGAGGAAGATCGGACCCTCCTGTTAAACCTGATCGGCTTGCTTCACATCCGTAACCCGAGACTACGAGAACGCTTCCGAGGCTTCCGCGATCGCCTCGCCAAAGTGGTGCTTGATGTCGCGTTGTCGAGCCCGCAGATGTGGGACTCTCAGGTGAAAAAGGCGAAGGAGGCCGGCTTCATGCCGGCAGATGCGGATACCGATTACGACAAGGTGAAGAAGGACTACAATCCCGACGACTACAAAATCGAGGTGCCTAATTTGGAGAACATCCGCACCGAGATGGAGACGTTCGACCACATCCTGCCGCTTCTGTTTGCGCGCAAATGGGTGCTCGTAAAAGCGCCGGAAAGCTCGGGCGGCTTTATAACCAGCGATCATCCGGTGTGTCTCATGTGGTCAGAACCCGACCCAGCCCGAGGAAACCGAGGGCCTGGTTTCAAGCACAAGGGAACCGAAATTCTATTCCCAATCTCACCTAACCTTGCAGTGATCGGGGCATACGAACTGGAGAATGGCGAAGCCGACTTTACCGAGGAGCAGGTGGCGGCATCGAATGGGACTATTGCCGTATTCGCGCAGCGACAGGTCTACGCTCCGACCATGAATTTCAAATATCAGATCGACCAGAATCAGCCACCCAAAGAAGCCGCCGTTCTGATTGACGATGAGAGGTTTGAACCTACAAACTAACCCACCAAGGGAGGTCCCCCGGCTCTGCCGGGGAGGCAGCAAAAGTTTGCATACAATATTGTAACATCATTAGCTCAATCCGTCCGCCAAAAGAAGGTGTGTTAGAGATGCTAAGACCCGCCGACACACGCTGGACGGGACTCCGCTTATTAGGATCATTTTAGAGTTCTGCCGAGTGAGTTCGAGCTCCGCATATTCTAACGTTTTCCAGCGACATATTTCGTCGCTCAACGTAACTTACGTTTGATTGTTTGCGATCCAGCTTGTCGAGCCGTCTGCAGCCGATAGATGATGAGATGTGGATTCTGCGAAGGGCCAAAATTAAGCAAATAAACTCAACAGCGAGGAAATCTGACGGCATGGATGACGGTATATAACAATCGACGCCAAGAAAACATTTGCTGTTACAAGAATTTAGAATGGCAATTGATGATTGAGTGGGAGTAGGGGAGAGCAGCGCGGGATAGAGCAGGTTAGCGCGGCGTATTACATGCGACTTTGTCTCTGCACTAGTAGCGCAGAACGGCGGCGAGCTACTGCGTGTCGTGGGATGCGGCGCCTCCGGTTGCCCGAAGGCGCCGCACTATCGAATTGTAGAACGGCGCCTCGACCGCTCAGTACCTCATAAGCACCGCAAACCGACAATCAGCACAACTGTAAGACTAACAATGGTTTTCGCGCCAATTGTCACGACGTAATCTGTAATAAAGTCTCCATCCTGGAGGTCATGCCGAGACATTCCTCACCTTCCTTTGAGCCCCCACGGAATTTCCGTTGCCCAAGGATGAACGATGAAGCTCCGATATCGAGATAGGCCGCGCTGGATAATCAAATGGAGATAAAATCTATTCCCGAAATAGAGCGACGCGAGGCTGCCCTTTAGCCGGTTACGGAAAGGTTAAATCAATGCGCGAAAGCCGCCCCTGCAGGCCCCGCGCTGCGGTCGCGTGGAACGTTTCCCGCGCTCGCCACTTCACACCAGCCCGCCGGAAATAACGCACCGGCGGCGCCACGGCGTGCGAGCAAACGGGCTTTCATTCAATTGATCGCGCTTCGTATCTCGGCGACGACGTCCGGATGCTTGGCAGCCTTGCGGAGTTCATCCGTTGTCGGTTCGCGGAGTGTGAGGTCGTGCTCGACAATCATGAGATGGCCGCAGCACGCACAGACCGTGACGCTCAACGGCACCGTCCCAAACTCCGGCGTATCATAGACCGGCTCGATCGCATAAATCGTGGTGTCACAGCGGGAGCACGCTGCTTCTATCTGGATAATCTTCGCCATTGGGAGCCACCATGTCCGCCCCGCGCCTGCAGCGTAGTGTTGCTTAAGATTGGCGAGTGGTCGCGCCGATTTTTTAGGCAAGCCGCGAGCTAGGGCGCGGCGGGGCTTTTTCGTCGGAAGCTATTCGGAAACGGGATACTCGAACGCCACGCCCTCCAGATCGTGCTCGGCAAACCAGTCTCAGCCGCTAGCTCAGTGACTATCGACGGCCTCGCCAATCTGGCGTGCCTCCCAGCCCACACGCCTACCGAATAGAAATTGTGGAACGCCGCCGCCCCGACTATGTTGCTGGCTGGGGGGCTGGCGGCGCTAGGTGTCGATCCCAAACACCAGCGACGCCGAGACGCTGCCGCGCTCCTGTTCCCCGTCTAGAGAGGAGTTCGAGCATGAACAAAACCATCATTGTCAGCATTGCTATTCTTGGTCTGTCGACGTCGGCCGCCCTGGCGGCGAAAACTCACCACGCGAAGAAGCCGGATGCAGCGCCCGCGGCGAGCACGCCCGCCCCGACGAATTTGTTCACAGTGAGCAGCGCCGATAAAGAACTGTATGCCAAGAACAAGCGCGAATCCGGGGTGAAATAACCGCCGCTTTCTGAGCTGTGGCGAGCTTGTACCTTTGCGGCACTCCGAACCTTGGCCCGCCGGTCCTCAGCCGGCGGGCTTGCCGCTTTCGGGAACCACGTTCTCCCTCGGGAGAGCTACGGGGGTCGGTGGTTTGGCGCGGAACGGTGGCGAGCTACTGCGGTGGGCGTGGAAAAGCGCATGCGGAAGACCTTCGAGCGGACGAGTATCTGAGCGCTCTGGGAAAGGATGAAGTAGCTGCGCTCGAATGTTTCAAGCTGATCGCGCGCAGCGGCATCCCGCGTGCTGAGTTTCGCGATTTGGTAGTGCTGCGATAGGGCCAAATATTGCGCCGATGTTTTCATTGGTTTCCCATCCAAGCGCACCCGGCTTGCGCGATCAATGGGGACAGAGGCGCGAAAGCGGCCCCCGTGAGGGCTTTCGCTACATTGCATAATCGCTGCAGGCGTTCGGTTATGATTTCAATGAATTTCTGCAACTCAGCCTTGTTGCGAACAGGGCCGGCCGCGGTGCCGAAGCTGAGCATTGATTTCCAGGGAATACCATAGACGGTCACCTTAACCCCAGTTGCGGGGCAGCCCTCAATCTTGCTCAGATCCTCGTGGATCATCGCCGCCAATTCTTCGGCCGTTTTCGTTTCCTTGGCGCGTTCCAAGCCTTCCACAGCTAACCCTTGCCTTTAGCCCGATCTCGACCAGGCGGCGGGCACCATCACTTTTAACAGTTTTTTGGCGGCGTTCGCTGCTTCCCTCAAAGCCGGCCGCGGCGATCGTTGCGCTCTGCTGTCGGGGCTAAGATGAAGCGCCGGCGCCGATCTCACCGGAAGCGTAGCCGGCCGCGAATCCGACACCTGCTAGAAGGCTGAGCCCACATGCCCGCCGGGCAACCCCCGCGGGCGCTACTTTTTCCGGCGGCGCCCAGTCGGCTTCCTACAGAAGTTGACGTCTTACCCACGCCGGGATGGGATCGAGCGGCGTTCGACAGAGTTCCTTGTTGTCGGTGTCGGTGACACGAACAGCGCAGCCCTTAGTCTTCAACTCTGGCCGCACCGTACAAAGTTCGCTTGCCAGTTGTTGGGCGCGATCCGATGCGACGTCCAGACCTTCAAGGATCAAACCACCTTGGTTTCTGCATTCCTCACCGATCACGAGGTCAAAAAGCTGCAGTATGGCATTCGAAAGTTCCCCAATTATAATCCCACCCGCCTCAAAAGTTACATTGAGTTCGAGTGGTTCCCTCAGTGCAACTCGCGCCACGTAGTTGCTGTTTTCGCAATGTGTTGCATTTCGGATGTGATAGGTCGGCAGCGACTGGCGAGCCATCGCCGGCGACTGGGCGGTCAATTCGCCAAGATCACAAATCCGCCAGAAGTGTCTGAGATCATTCTTCAACGCCTGATTGATGCCCAGCTTTGGAGATCAATTCAGGGCGAAAAAATGCAGAAACATGGGGGGAACAAGATGTCGAAAGATGACTTGGCGGCAAACATTGAAAAGATGTCGTTGTCTGAATTGGCTGCGCTGGAGGCAGAGGCCATCCAAACCGCCGCCGCAACGATTTTGCCCCATTGGAGCCAAATGCCATTTCCGATGAGGCTGAGAAGCGAGTGATAGCACTCAAGCGAGAGATGAGTTCTCACTAGGGGAAAAGGCGCGGGGCTTCGGTCCCGCGCTCGCTGGTCAACCCTCAATGTGCCTAATAAGCGTCGACGGCATGCGCGAGAAAAACGGTAACGTTACACGAATCAGAAACGCATCAACGAAGGTCATGAACGCTGCTCCCGCCGCAAACGACACGTACCTGGCGTCGTTTTGTTTCAGGGCTGCTTCGTTGGGCCGAGGAAGTGGTTTCGTCGCGGTGACCATTTTGTTGCAGCGAATAGCGGCCCCATCGGCTGCTGGACCCGGCCGCACCGCCCGGGCATCTTTAATCTTCGGCCCCAGCTTCCACGCCCAAGCTGGGGCCGCTTCTTTGCTGTCGACGAGGACAGTCTACCAAGGTAATCGTCCCGAATCGTTCAAGGTCGTGCGGGATAAATCGTTGTATTTCGGTCCGCCATGATAACCGTGCGCATTAGCTCGATCGTCTGTGTCCCCATCGGAGGATCGATAGCATTGAAAGCGCGTGCCGCGTGATTGTGCGAGCGACCGGTCGCTGCGCGCCAATATTACGCTTTCGGTGCGACCGTGCCCGCAAGCGCCTGTCTTGAGACCGTAGCCAGCATCATGATTGTGCGGCAGGGCACGCGCGGCTAGATTCGCATCTGCGTTTCAATCCGTGCCGCTGCGTCGGCGTCGACATTGGCGTGATCGACGATCTCGCCGCGCTTAAACACGAGATAGCGGCTGGCGATACCGAGCGCAAACGGCAGGTGCTGCTCGATCACCACCATCGACGTGCCGATCTCGCTCCGGACCTGCATCAGCACGTTCGACAGGCGGTCGACCAGAGACGGCTGCAGGCCTTCGGTGACTTCGTCGAGTAACAAGACTTCGGGCCGCGCCATCAGGGCGCGAGCGACGATCAGCATCTTTTGCTCGCCGCCGGACAGCGTGCCGGCGCGCTGGCGCAGGCGCTGCGTCAGCACCGGAAACCATTGGCCGACTTGATCGAGCGAGGTATCGAAGTCGCGATCGGAGAGAATGCCGAGCCTGAGATTGTCGCGGATCGAGAGATCCTGGAACAGTGCCTTCTCCTGCGGCACATAGACCAGACCGCGTCGTCGCTTCAAGTGCGGTGGCACGCGGGTGACGTCCTGGCCGCACAGCATGATGGTGCCGCGCCAAGCCGGCAGAAAGCCGAGCACGGTCTTCAGCAGCGAGGTTTTGCCCATGCCGTTGCGGCCGACGATCGCCAGCACCTCGGATTTGGCGAGTGCAAAGGATATGTCGCTGACGACCTGCGACGTGCCATAGCCGCTCGCGAGCCCGTCGACTTCGAGCGCGGCGGTCACGGCGCGGCCTCCGCCGCGGGCTGGCCAGTATAGATCTCCCGCACCAATGCGCTGTTGACAACCTCATCGACCGAACCATCGAGCGCGATCCGGCCCTGATGCAGCACGATGATGCGCGACGAGATCTCGCGTACGAAATCGAGATCATGCTCGACCAGCAGGATGCACAACCGGTCGCGCGTCACCAGCGCGCTTAGGATGTCGGCGAAACCGTGCCGCTCCGCTCGAGTGAGCCCGGCGGTCGGCTCGTCGAGCAGCAACACTTCCGGCTCCAATGCCAGCACCATGGCAAGCTCGAGCGCCTGCTTCAGCCCATGGCTCAGATTACGCGTTTCCTCGTTCAAACGCTCGGCGAGGCCGGAGCGTTCCAGCACGGCAGTCGCGGCGGCCGGCAATTCCAGGACGGTCGATGTCGAGATCAGTGAGGGAGCGGCGTGCTGCGTACGCGCGATGCGCAGGCATTCGGCAACCGTCAGCGTCTCGAATACCGAGGCGGTCTGGAACTTGCGGCCAAGGCCGAAGCGGACGATGCGATCCGGTGGCAGACGATCGATCGGCCGGCCGGCGATCGCAACCTCACCGGTCGAGCGCTCGCGCCCGTCCGACAGGCAGCGGATCAGCGTCGTCTTGCCAGCGCCGTTCGGTCCAATGAGGCTCAGGAGTTCCGCACGTCGTGCGGTGAATTCGACGCCGTCAAGCACCGTCAGGCTGCCAAAATGCTTTCCCAGTCCGTGAACCTCGATCGCCACGTCGCGGTCCTTGTCGGCGATGACCGAAGCGGGGAGGGGACGAAGGTGAGTGGCCTCGGCTGCGCGGAACCCGGTGAGGCCGCGCCGGAGTTTTCTGAAGACTCCAAGGAGACCGTCCGGGAAGGCCAGGATGACGGCGATCAGCGCGACGCCGATGATCAGTTCCCAGACGTAGGGGAAACTGCCGGAGAGATAGGCACTGGCGACCTCGATGCTGAGCGCGCCGACGATCGCGCCGACAATTGTGCCGCGGCCGCCGAGTGCCACCATGATTATCAGCCGCGTGCCGAAGGTGAAGCTCGCATTCTCAGGTGCCGCGACCGCGCCGAAGGCGGCATAGCCGAAGCCGGCGAGCCCGGCGACGAGGGCGGTAAGCGTCAGCACGGCAATGCGGATGCGGGAGGTGTCGATGCCGAGATAGGTGCAGCGGGCGTCGTTGTCGCGCAGCGCGGCCAAGAGCCGGCCGGTGTCGCTGCGCATCACGATCAATGCCACGACGGCAACCGCGATCAGACCGAGGCCGGCAAACCGAAACCAGTTCTCCAGCTCCAGATCGAACGATTCGAAGCCGACCAGACCGCTGGACGAGCCCGTGAACGTGCCGCCGGAATAGAGGATCTGGACGAGGACGATCGGAACGACGAGCGATACGATCGAGGCATAGAGCGGCGTCGAGCCCGGGTAGAACGAAAGCCATCCGGTGAGCGCGGCGACGACAGCCGTGACTGCAAGTGTGGCGCCAAGCGCGGCAAACGCCTGCCAGGTTCCGAAGCCATATTCCGTGAAGACGATCGCCAGCGCATAGACGCCGATGCCGAAAAATGCCGACTGGCCGAAGGTCAGCGTGCCGCAATACCCCCACATGATGTCGACGGTGATCGCGGCCATGGCAACGAAAAAGGCGCGGATCAGGATGTTGACGAGGTAGGTATCGAGAAACGAGGGCGCGACGACGACGATTCCTGCCGGCAGCAGCACGAGCGCCGCAAGCGCCAATTTTGCCGAGAGGCCGCCGGCCATCGGCGGCGCCGTCGTCGCGGCTTGCTGCACCTCAGGCACGCGCAAAGCCCTCCGGTCGGACACGCAGCACGACCGCCGCAAGGATGGCGATCGTCAGCCCGCCGAGGATCGGATTGACGAAGGTTGATACGATCACCTGGCATCCGCCGAGCACGAGACAAGACACCGCCAGCGCGAGCAGCGATCCGCCCGAGACCATCACCAACATGAAAGCGCTGATCAGCCATGGCAGGCCCATGTTCGGATCGACGCTCGACAGCGGAGTGATCAGCGCACCGGACAGGGCCGCCAGGCCGCTGCCGACCGCAAACGTGGCAAGCCGGACGCGGGCGCTGTTGACGCCGAGCCCCTGCGCCAGCATTTCGTTCATGATGACGGCCCGCGTCGATAGCCCGAGCCGCGTGCCGCTGAGCAGGCCGGTGAAGACGAGGGCTACGATCACGGCGGCGGCGACCATGACAAGACGGTAGGCGGAATAATCCAGGCCCGCGAAGGCAACCGTTCCGGTGATCGGCGCCCGCACGAACTGGACCTCGCGGCCGAAGGCCAGCGTGATGAGCTGCCCGATCACGATGCCGAGGCCCCATGTGGCGAGGATCGCGTCAAGCGGACGCTGGTAGAGCCGCCGGACGATGATGGCTTCGGTCAACGCGCCGCAAATGCCTCCGGCGATGAAAGCGAGCGGCAGCACGAGCACCCAGGGCAGCCCGAGTTGTGCGCCAACGAGTGCGGCATAGCCGCCGACCGTAAGGAAGGCGGCATGCGCGAAATTGATGATCTTCATCACGCCGAACACGATGAGGAGTCCGGACGAGATGATGAAGAGCAGCGCCGCCGTCGTGACGGCATCAAGTACGACGGTCAGCATGGTGGCTCCGCGTCAGAATGGCGCGAGGCTGAAGAACCCGTCAGCCTCACGCCAGCTTCGATCAGGATTTCGGCGGGCACTGGGCGCCCGGGTCGACGGTCGGGAAGCTCTGGATCACCTTGACGCCGCCATCGGCCTGCACTTCGCCGAGATACATCGTGAGCGGCGCATGGTGCTGCTTGTTCATCTGGATCTTACCACGCGGCCCGTCGACGGACACCTCGTCCAGCGCCTTCAGCACCTTGGCCTGGTCCGTGCCGCCGGCCTTCTCGACCGCGGCCTTATAGGCGTAGACGGCCTCGTATTCCGGCACCGACAGGTCGTTCGGCGTCTTCAGGTCGGAACCGAACTTCTTGCTCATGGCCGCAAGGAATGTCTTGTTAGCGGGCGTGTCGATGCCGGTCACATAAGACGCGGAGATAAAGATGCCGGTGGCGTCCGCGCCCATGCTCTTGGCGGTGCCTTCGTCGACCGCGAGATTGCCGTAGGGCAGGCTGACGCCCGCCGCGCGGAGCTGCTTGGTGAGCGTCACGTTGGGAGCGCCGCCGGCGGTCGAGGTGATGATCGCATCGGCGCCGGACGCCTTCAGCTTGGAGATGATCGGCGTCCAGTCGGAGCCATCCATCGGCAGATATTGCTCGTCGACCACTCTGCCGCCGGTCTTCTCGATGTAGGCCTTGGTGAAGGACAGCATGCCGCGGCCGAAGGCGTAGTCCGAACCGATCAGGAAGTAGCTCTTCGCCTTCTTCTCCTTGTTGAAATAGTCGACGATCGGGGGTACCTGTTGCTCGGGTACCCAGGCGTTCACATAGAGATAGGGACTGCAGGACTTGCCCTCATAGAATGAAGTGTAGATGAAGGGCGTCTTGCCGCGCGTGACGATCGGCAGGCCGGCGTTGCGTGCGGCGCTGGTCTCCATCGAGATCAGCACATTGACCTTCTTCTGGAAGATCAGCGCGTCGAACGCCTTCTGCGCGCCGGCTGCACCAGAGCCGTCATCGGCGACATCAAGTGCGAGAGGACGGCCGAGCACGCCGCCCTTGGCATTGATCTCCTCGACCGCAAGCTCGGCGGATTGCACCACCGAGGGCGCAACGACCGAGTTGGCGCCGGAGAGACCGACCGGCACGCCGATCCGGATCGGATCGGCCGCCATCGCCGGCACCATTGCCGCGGCCACGGCAAGAGAAGTCAGAAGCAATCGCGAACGCATGGATATCCTCCGTGTGATGATATTCGAATGGTCAGTACCAACCCCGCTTGATATCGCTGCCGAGCATCTCGCCATAGACATCGGAGCGACGATCGCGAAGCACCTGGTTGAAGGCGTTCCAGTTCCGCGCGCGCCGCGCCTCGCCGAGCGCGATATCCGCGATCACTATTTCTTCCTTGTCGCGACTTGCGGGCCCGGCGACTGGCCAGCCGGTAGGGCCGACGATCAGGCTTTGGCCCTCGAAGGGCTGACCGCGCTCGGTGCCGACGCGATCGGCACAGGCGATGTAGATCGAGTTGGAATGGGCGGCCGCCATCGCGAGAATGTTCGCCATCGCTTCGCGGCCTGGCGCCTGGCCGGGAATCGGCACCCAGTTGGTCGGCACGCAGACGATGTCTGCGCCCTGCAGCGCCGCGAGGCGAAAGGTTTCAGGAAACCAGCCATCGTAGCAAATAGCCATGCCAATGCGGCCGATCGCGGTGTGGTACACGGGAAAGCCGAGATCGCCCGGCTCGAAATAAAGGTTCTCTTCGTTCCAGAGATGAACCTTGCGGAACGTGCCGATATATCCGCTTGGCCCGATCAGAACGGCGCTGTTGAAGAGCTTGGCCCCGTCGCGCTCGCAAATGCCGGCAACCAGATGCAGCCTGTGTCTGGCCGCGATCTCGCTCCAGGCCTTCACGGTCGGTCCGCCGGGGATCGGCTCCGCCAACGCGAAGGCTTCCTCGCGTGAGCTGAACATGTAGCCGGTGTTGGACAGCTCCGGCAGCACGACAAGCGTCGCACCTTGCTCAAGCGCGCGATCGATCAGGTCGATGCTGTGCGCAACGTTGTCCTCGACCTTTCCGATCGTCGGCTGCATCTGGACGCAGGCGATCCGTACCTTCGTGTCATAATCTTTCGACAAGGCAACCGACTCCGTCGCCGCGCGAGCCGCGCGCCGCAAAATAAAAAGCCCCCGAATGCGCCGAGCGACGCAATCCGAGGGCTACATAGCCTTTATGTAACATGGCCGACCGGCCATGACGCGGCCGCATTACTGGCGCGCATTGGCTGCAAGTAATTCCCAATGCGTGATCCAAGTCAACGGCCAAGGCTGCAAAAAGATCAGGCCGCTTTTGCTCAAGCCATGGGCTTGGTCAGCGCGGGACCGGCGGATCGAGAACGCCAAGCCCGCCAAGCATTTCCTGCGCGTTGATGATCGAGACCGCGATTTCGGCCATTGTCAGCCGCTTCTGCGTCGCCTGCTGGCGGATCAATTCATACGCTTCGACCTCGCCGATCTTTTTCAGACCGACCAGGATCTTGACCGCCTTGTCGACATCGCGGCGTGCCTTCAGCGTGTCCTCGAGCTTGGCAACCTTGCCTTCGAGCCGCCGCGTGTAGCCGCGTAACGACCGGGCGAGCACGAGCGAGGAGAGGATGCCGAAGGAGCGGATCGGCTTGTTGACGACGCCATGGGCGTTGCTGTCGAGCAGCCGCTTCAGGATGGTCGGGTTTTCGTAGTCGACGATCGCCACCAGCGTCGGCGCATGCTCGTTCGACGTTACCGGGAACACGGTCTCCTCCGACCCCTCGACGAACTGAAAGACCGTATCGATGTCCTGCGGGATCGTCGCAGGCGGCGGCCAGACGCCGCGCACATTGCAGCCGATCCGCTTCAGCTGATCGATCAAAGCCTCGCCTTCGGCATCGCGCGGGTGAATGACGAGAACGCGCGCCCCGCGAAGCTCATCGATGAGACGACGGACGCCCGGCTTCATGCGATCACCGCTTCTTCGGTCAGCCAGCGCCCGCCGATTGGAGAGATCGAGAGATACGGGTCCGGCTTGATCGGGCCCTTGCCCTCCCAGACAATATCGAACTCGCCGTCGGGCCGAACCTGTCCGATACGCGGCGTGAGCCAGATGTGGTTGTTGTCAGGGTCGATCTGGATCGGTCCTTCCGGAGCCTCAAGGCTGAGCCCGAGCGCGGCATCGACCAGCCGTTGCGTGTCGAGGCTGCCGGCCCGCGTCAGCGCCTTCTCGAACAGTTTGACCTGTGCATAGGCGCCGGCGCTCCACATGCTCACCGGCTTGTCGGCGCCGAACGCGTTGGCGAAGGCTTTCTTGAAGCGGCCGTTGCTGTCGCGCTTCAGCGAGCCGAAATAACCTGACGCCGTGAGATGCCCTGCGCAGGACTCCGGCCCGATCTCGCGAATTTCGCCTTCCGCCATGGTCAGGCTCGCGATCGGCAGCTTTGCGGGATCAAAGCCCATCTTGCGAAACAGCCGATAGAATCGCTGCGCCGAGCGGCCGACAATGGTCGAGAACACGACGTCGGGCGAGCGCATGCGGATAAGCTCGAGGGCCAGCGTCAGCTCGGCTTCATCGGCGTCCATCGCAACATATTGCTCGCCGGCCACTTGCCCTGCGTACGACTCGACGAGGTCGCGCATAATGCGGTTGGATTCGCGCGGATAGATGTAGTCCGAGCCGATCAGATAGACACGTGGGCCATATTTCCGGACGATGTATTCGGCCAAGGGAAAACTGTTCTGATTAGGCGCTGCGCCGGTATAGATGACATTCGGCGAGTATTCGAAGCCTTCGTAGAGCGACGGATACCACAACAGCCCGTTGCGCCGTTCGATGGCCGGAAGCACGGCCTTGCGCTCCGCCGAGGTCGAGCAGCCGAAGATTACGGAGGCGCCGTCCTCGGTCAGAAGGCGATCGGCCATTCGGCGATAGGTCTCCGGATTCGAGCCGGGATCGTAGGCGACGACCTCGATCTCGCGTCCGAGAATGCCCCCGGCCCGGTTGACCTCCTGGATCGCGAGCGCGGTGCCGAAGAAATGCTCGGACTCGGAGACAGACATCAATCCGGTGCGCGAGAACAGGACGCCGACGCGCCAGATGTCGCGATCGGACTGCTTTGCTGGCCTTCCCGCCTTCATATCAAATCATCTCCAGTGCTGAAAGGCAGCGAAAGCGAGGGGCCTACTCAGTTTTCGATTGTCAATAAAGCGACTCGGCTGCGTCTTGGCAACCGTTCGATCGTATGGGGCGGGCGGGAATTCTCGTTCGAATTCAGGGAAAAGCGCCGCCGTCGGTTGCGATCAGCACAGGTAGCGGATGGGGCTCGAACCGGCCGAGCGACACGCCCAGCGATTGCACCAGGTACGGTTGGTAGCGCCGCTCAATCGAATTGACCGCGTCGAACATCGCGGCGTGGTTCCTCTGCCAACGTTAGGATCGGGCATGGAGATGCGGATTTGCCGGACTATCCCTTCCAAGCCTGCGGAATGAAGCGCAGTCGCTGAGTTCAAGCGAAAAATGTGAGTTGGCGAAACGGAGACCAAGGGTCGATCGAAAGCTTGTTCTGGTGGGATCACTGATCGGATCAACGATAAGGGCCGGCAGCATCTTTCAGGTGAGGAGACTTGGCTGATCGGCGGACACTATCTGCAGTGAAGCGTTGCCACGGCCTCTCAAGAGACCGTTGAATTGTCATTGGGCACCTCATCGCCAATCACGCCAATGCTCGCGATCATGCCCCTCCTGATGTCGTCGCAGGTGTGAAGGTACGCGTTCGGAGCTGTCATCATATCAATCCCGTAAAGATACATCACACCGGCCCAAATTCGTTCCCTTTCGCGAGGCGGCGCGTATGTCGACACCGGTTTCCTCCTCCTGCACCACCGCGTGTGCCCAGCGATCTGCTTGCTCTCGCAACATGCAGCCGTTCAACACATCCTCGAACACCCGACGGACAGCCTGGAGATCGACCTCCATTTACCAACTCCCCTTGTATCGACCGTTGCCGTCAAATTGATAGTGTCTCTTTATCCCATCGAGCCGCTCGGGACGAATTTGCCGAACGTTACCCATCCGATCCAGTGTCTCGTGCCAACCGCGCGTCAACCCGGTCGCGGTACCAAACTCGTGCACGTACCGACGCCCGGCTAACTCGCCCGCATTGCTCGTGGGTTGAACCGGGCCGTAGTAGCGGATACGACTGTTCTCAAGCGCTCTGTCTCCTCCCGCGCCGTACTTTTCTCTGAAGAATGGCCCGAAGAAGACGCGATCGATCTGACGCAGGCGCTCGGGAGAGAGGGGGTGGTTGGGGTGCGTGGGAGGGATTTGCCTCAGCGGCACAACAGCGGCGGCAAAGGCCGATGTTTCGGTCGTGGCGCCCAGACTGTGGCTCACGCCCAAAGATGCCGCATCCATGTTAGAGCGAAGATCATCGATGGTCATGGCTATCCAGCCCACGCGTTCACTTGACGCATCGACGCGTCCAAGCGAAAGCCGATAGTCGCTTAGCAAACCTACATCTGTTGGTTGATGTTTGTGGCTGCGGCATGGCGTGTCCTCAGCTGCCGCAATGCAACAGCCACCGCGAAAAACCCAAATTGGCTCTCCGTGGGCCGGGCAAAGGGATAGGAAGCCAAACGGACGGCGGCCGACTTCCATCGGTCGCCTGCGGGCATCGCTCCGAGCTTGCCGGCGCAACTGGCGGCCCTGTCATTGGCCCCAAAACTTATTAGCGATCCTTCGTGCGCGTATGCGCAAGACATCGAATATCAGTGTGAGGCCGTTGACAGATATTGCCTGCTTCGAAAATTCGCTTCCCGTCTCGCCTGAGAGCTGCCGACCGAGATTGCGGGCGAAGTCAGCGGTCAGGCGAGTAGCAAGGTCGCGCACCAATCCTTCGCGCGCAATCTGGGCCAGCATACCGCGCAGGCTGTAGCCGAGCGAAATCTCGACACGTGTCGCAGCGCCATGTTCAATCGGCAGGAGCCGATAGAGAATCTCGCCTTGTGTGGACGAGCGGCTGCGCTGGTCGCTCCCGATTCCGACGATCCGCCCGGCGCGATTTGTGCGATCTCGCTCGATCCGCGCAGTGCCACGAAAATTTGCGGCAACCGGGCCAAGTTTGACCCGGATCACGCCCTCGACGCGTTCCGGGCTCGGAATGGCGGTTAGCGAAACTCCCGGAAGACAGGCGGCGATCCGCCTGACATCACCGAACAGGTCAAATACCTCGTCGGGCGGACGTGCAACGATGAAATGATCGTCGAAGACCTTGTCCGGCACGAAGTCGGGTATGCCTGACGTGCTGCCATCCGCAGGTTGTTCCGGATGTTCAGCCCCGGCGTTCACCGCGGGAGGCGCGATCTCCGGTGCGCCGGTGTTCCGGCCATTATTTGCCCCCACCGGTCCGAGCCGCGCGCGTCCAGCGCCCGGCAGAGGCAATAGCCCACGCTTGCGCCGTTGCTCAATCACGAAACGCACCGCGCGGACAATTCCGACATACCCGGTGCATCGGCACAGATTGCCGCTCAGCCCGACGCGGATGGCGCGTTCGTCGGCCGTATCGAGGCGCAGCACGAGGTCGCGCGCCGAGATCAGCATCCCCGGTGTGCAGTAGCCGCATTGCAGCGCGTGCTCGCGGGTGAAAGCGGCGCGAAGCTCGGTTGCGATCTCGTCGTCGTCGAGGCCTTCGATCGTGGTGACTTGTGCACCGTCGCAGGCCGCAGCAAAGGTGATACAGGACCGTGCCGGCATGTCGTCGAGCAGCAGCGTGCATGCCCCGCATACGCCATGCTCGCAGCCGAGATGGGTGCCGGTCAGGTTGAGGTGATCGCGCAGGAAATCCGCGAGATGGGTGCGTGGCTCGACCGACGCCTTCACCGCGCGCGCGTTGACCGTGATTCCGATCGTCGTCACGCGGCCGCCTCGTCGATCGCCCGGCGCAGTACGGCCACATGGATGTGCCGGTCGGCAGCATTGGCAACGCCGGCCTTGACCAGGAGTGCATCGGCCACGCGCGCATCGAATTGCTGTTTGAAGTTGCCGGTGACGCGCCCGCCGAACAACAGCGATGCGTCGCGCAGGACGATCGGGGCGGTCTCGATGGCGCCGATCACGACGCGGGCTTCGACGGCTTCCGGATCGATCAGCACGGCGGCAATCGCGCGGGCGAACTCGCCGGGCTTGCGGCAGGCCTTGACGTAACCCCAACGGGTCGAAGCCCGCAGGACCGGCACGCGGACCGCCTCGACGATCTCACCCACCTGAAGCGCGGACTCCAGCGCGCCGGTGATGAAATCCTCGATCGCGAGATCACGAACGCCGCTCGTGCTGCGCAGCCTCACCTTCGCTCCGAGCGCCGGCAGGGCCGAAACCCAGTCCGCGGCGGGGTCGGCGTGACTGAGCGAGCCGCCGATTGTGCCGCGGTTCCGCACCGCGCGATAGGCGATGGCTCCGGCGACGCGCTGCATCGCACCTCGCGTGACATCGGGAATGCGCCGGTCCTCGATGTCGCCGTGGGTGACGCAGGCGCCAATCACGAGCTCGTCGCCGCGGCATTCGGCCTGCTTCAATTCACTGAGCCCGGCGATATCGATGATCAAATCCGGTTGGACCAGGCGCAGATTCAGCATCGGGCCGAGCGATTGACCGCCCGCGATGATCCTGGCTCTCTCCTTTGCTTCGCCCATCAGGGCGATCGCTGCGTTGAGGTCCGAGGGGCGTTCGTAGGCAAAGGGCGCGGCTTTCATGCTGCCGGTCTTTCCGCCTCGCGCGCGGCCAGGACGGCCTCCACGATCCGTCGCGGCGAGATCGGCGAGTGCAGCAGTTCGACGCCGAGCGGCCGCAACGCGTCGTTCACGGCGTTGGCGATCGCCGCCGGCGGCGCGATGGCGCCGCCTTCGCCGATGCCCTTGACGCCGAACATCGTGTAAGGCGAGGGCGTTTCCATATGATCGAGGCGCGGTTCGGGCACTTCGGTCGGACCGGGAAGCAGATAGTCTGCAAGCGTCGTGGCCAGCGGCTGTCCGGCTTCATCAAACGGCATTTCCTCGTAGAGAGCCGTGCCGATGCCTTGCGCCAGCCCGCCATAGATCTGCCCATCCACGATCATCGGATTGACCAGCACACCACCGTCTTCGACGATGACGTAATCGAGCAACTCGACATCGCCGAGATCGGGATCGACGGCGACTGTGACGGCATGAACGGCATAGCTGAACGTGCCGCTATCGCGCTGCGGCTTGTACCCGCTGGTCGATTCCAGCCCTGCGGGATCGACGTCGGGCGGTAAGTCCTGGGGCCGCCGGTACCAGGTATGCGCGATCTCGGAAAGGTCGATGCTGCTGGTCGGACCGCACACGCGCCCGTCACGCAAGCAAACCGCGGCGGGATCAAGCTGCAGGAGTTTTGCGCCGATGCGTTTGGCGCGCTCGGCAATCTGCTCGCACGCCGTTCCCACCGCGCCGCCGGCCATCACCATGGAGCGCGAGCCCCAGGTGCCGGTCGAGTAGGGCGTTAGCGCGGTATCGCCATGGATGACACGCACTTTGGCCGTATCGATGCCGAGAATTTCGTGCGCGACCTGGGCGAGCGTCGTCTCCATGCCCTGGCCGTGCGAATGCACGCCGACCCGGATCTCGAGCCCGCCGTCTGGCGTCATGCGTGCGGTGGCCTGTTCGTGTCCCGGTACCATCGGGATGCCCCAGCCGGCATAGACGGAGGTGCCGTGCGCCGCCTGTTCGCAATAGACGGAAAGGCCGACGCCGATCAGCCTCCCATCGGGCTCTTGATGACGCTGGCGCTCGCGGAGCGATGCGACGTCGATCGCGGCGATGGCGCGCCTCATGGCTTCCGGATAATCGCCGCTGTCGAAATGCTTTTTGGTGATGTTGTCGAACGGCATGTCCTCGGGCGGCACCAGATTGCGCAGCCGCACCTCGCCGGGCTCGAGTCCCACCTCTCTGGCTACGGCATCAAGCATGATCTCCAACGCGAAGCAGACACCGGTCCGTGCCACACCGCGATAGGGCAAGATCGGGCATTTGTTGGTCGCGGCTGAAAAAGTACGGCATCGATAGGCCGGCATGCGATAGGGACCGGGCAGGATGCTCGCAACCTGCGCGGCCTCAAGACAGGCGGAGAAGGGATAGGAAGAGTAGGCGCCGGAATCGACGGTGGCCTCGCAATCGATACCGCGCAGAAGCCCATCGCGATCGGCATAGACGGTGATCTTGTAGTAATGCTCCCGGCAGTTCGCGCTCGCGCTCAGATGCTCGCGCCGGTCCTCGATCCAACGGACGGTGAGACCCTTGTGCATCGCTAACCAGGAAAGGCAGACCTCCTCGGGCAGCAGGATCCCCTTGTGTCCGAATCCTCCGCCGATGTCGGGCGAAATGATGCGGATGCGCCCTTGCTCGATACCGAGACAATCGGACAGGCCGTTGCGCACGATGTGCGGCATCTGGGCACCGGTGTAGAGCGTGAGCTGGTCGAGCCGGTGATCGAAGGTCGCGACTACACCTCGCCCCTCAAGCGGTGACATGCATTGGCGTGCGGTCGAAATCTCGCGTGTCACCCTGATGGGGGCATCGAGCGCCGGCGTGATGTCGACCTCGAACAGGCTTTCGAGAAAGACGTTGTCGCCCCAATGTTCGTGAACGAGTGCGGTGCCGGCTTCGCGCGCCTTGCGCATGTCGTGCACCGCCGGAAGCGGATCGAGGTCGAGGATGACGGTCGCCGCGATGTCTTCGGCTTCGGCCCGTGTCGGTGCCACGCACATGGCGACGAGCTCGCCGACATGCCGCACCTTGCCGGTTGCGAGCACCGGCTGTTCCGAGATTTTGAAACCCAGCAATCCCGATACCGCGCGGATCGGCTTGATGCCGGCAAGATCGGACGCCGTGAACACGACATCGGAAAAGCGCTCCGGTACATGAATGGCCTTGATGCGCGCGTGCGCCAACGGACTGCGAACGAAAGCGACATCCTGCAGGCCCGCGAGGCGGATGTCGGCGACATATTGACCGCGCCCGCGCAGGAAGCGATCGTCCTCCTTGCGCGGCATTCGTGCGCCGATGCCCTGGCCGGCGCCGGCCGCCGCGCCCGAAGCGGAAACGCGTTCGACGTCGGACATCCGGCCTGCCGCCTCCGCTTCAACCATGCGAGGCTGTCAGGCTGCCACGGCCTGAGGCAGAATGGAAGCAACCGCGTCGTGGCGCGCGCCGGCGCGCAGGCAGAACACCGGCTGCAACAGCCGTTCGGCGACCACTTCGGTCTTTTCGTTGTCAAGCAACACATAGCGGCCGGGCTTCTCCGCGAGCACGCTGACATCGGCATCCATGCCGGGCTTGAGCGCGCCGATGCGATCGGAAAGACCAAGCATCTCGGCCGGACGCGACGTCACCATCGGCACAACCTGCTCCAGCGGGAGTCCGAGCGCCATCATCGAACTCATCGCCTGCACCAGGCTGAATTTCGCCTGACCCGCAAAGGGATGATTTTCGTCGTCGGCGTGCTCTTCGGGCGTACCGGCCGGAACCGGAACATGCGTGTTGTAGCCGTGGATGTCGGCGCCAAGTGTGGTCGGGACGATCCCGGTAGCGATCGCCTTGCGGGCCAGCCGATAGGAGAAATGGCTGCCGTGGCCGACATCGACCCGCAATCCGCGGTCGAGCGCCGCCTGGATCACCGGATGAACCTCGCCCTCACGATTGACGAAGCCGCCGGGATGACGCGTGAATGGGTGGGCCAGGATGTCGCCGGAGCGGAGCAGCGGAATTACCCGTTCGAGAATGGTGTCAACGTCCTCGCCGTTGGCGCCGCTCTCCGGCAGGCCCCACAACTGACCGAAATGCACATAGACGGGCAGATCGGCGCGGCGCCCGATCTCGGCTGCCATTTCGATGACGCGGATGCCCCAGCGCGCGAAGCCGCCGATCTCGGCATGCGCCTTGATGCCGCGAATGAGGTCGCGGTTCGCGGTCGCCGCTTTCACGGTAGCGTCGATATCGACGCAATCGGGACGGTAGAGGTTCGGATAGTAATGTCCTTCCAGACCGCCGACCAGATAGGCGGAGAGGAAGGCGTAAGTGCGCGACTGCGACTTTTCGGCAATGAAGTGCCGGAAGCCGGGCAGGGTCATGCAGGAGGGCCCGCCCTGGTCAACCAGCGTCGTGACGCCGGATTGAACGCCGACCATGTCGGCGTTCATGCCGAAGCGGCCGGTGACATATTGATAGACATGGGCGTGGGTGTCGATCAGCCCCGGCAGCACGATCTTGCCGGTGACATCGACGACTTCCCGGGCGCTGCTCGGCAGGATGTCGGACTGTACGACGGCGATCTTGCCGTTGCGGACCGCGACATCCTTCAATCCGTCGACGCCGGAGGCCGGATCGATGACGCGGCCTCCGCGCAGAAGCAGGTCGAAGCTGGTGCTCACTGACATGGCCGATCTCCTCTCCCGGTTCGACGGCGCATTCGAGCGCCCGCCGAATTGCGAAGTATACTTCGTATTTTCTTACACCGATATCCGTGGCATAGACAGCTTCAAATTCATGCAAGGCGCGGCTCTGTGCCGTTCGCAGCGGGGAAAGATTTTGATGGCCGAACGACGCGCGAAGACCGAAAGCCCGTGGCCGCTCGAGGATCGGCCCGGTTACCTGATCCGGCGGCTGCACCAGATCCACGTCGCCCTGTTCCAGGAAAAATGCGCGGCCTTCGAGATCACGCCGCTGCAGTACAGCCTGCTCACCGCGCTGGCGAAACGCGGAACCGCCGATCAGACGACCTTGGCGGCGGATATCGCACTCGATCGCACGACGACGACAGGGGCGCTTAAGCGTTTGCAATCGCGTCGCTTTGTCGATCGCGCGATCGCGCGACACGATCGGCGCTCGCAGACTTGCCGCTTGACCCGCGCCGGCGCCGCACTGCTGCGCAGGATGGAGAAGTCGGCAAGGCTGGCCCATCTGGAGACCGTGGCTGACCTGAGCAAGGCCGACCAGAACCGCTTCATTGCCATGATGCAGAAGATTGTGGCGGCGCGCTCCGGGCTCGGCGATGCGACTGTCGGGTTTGATTGATCTGCGGGCCACGGACCGCTCAGCGATTATTATCTGTGCAGTCTGCCTCAAAAACGGCAGCCTCGAACGGTCGAGAGACCGCGCCGGCGAGGCCGCATCCGGGCGATTGCGAAGCATGCTTCGCATTTTCAATATGTCACAACGGTGCGCCGGGGATGAATTATCTCGCGATCCCCTACGTTTGGCAGAATGATCTGCCTTGAATCTGCGCTTTCGAAGCCGCGCCGGCCCTCGATACCGATCTGGCATGTCCCTTGCTCCAATTCTCAGCATTGAGTTGGTGGCTAGGGTTCCGCATCCATCGAGATGGCTGGTCCAAGAGCTGCCGCCCGAGCGGGAGAAATCCGCACGGGGCACGGCGGGATAAAATCCCGGGAGACCTCAGTAGCCAGGATTGGCACTGCTCGGGTCGGTGCCAATTCCAGGGTTTCGCAAAGCCTGTGTGGAGTTGGCGATGAACTGTCTCGAACCGCGGCTGACGGCGCTGGCTCTCACGACGTCGCTGCTCCGCAAATCGGTCACCCTCCGCTTTCCCTGGAGAGGCAACTGATGTCAGCCTGTTCGGACGCGATTGCGCGACGTTTTGGTGATGGCGGTGCTTCGGGCGAGGGCGCCGAAGACAATGACCTGATCCGCCGCGTCTTGTCGCGCAAGACCGTGCGCCGTTACAGCGACAGGATGCCCGCCGAGGCACTGCTTGGTTTGCTCGTCGCCTGTGCGCTGAGCGCATCGGCAAAATCCGATTTCCAGCAGGCATCGATCCTGCGCGTGCGCGATTCCGAGAAACGCGCCGCGATCGGCAAGCTGTTTCCGGCCATGCCCTGGATCGGGATCGCACCGGTGTTCTTCGTCTTCCTCGGCGACGCCAGGCGACTGCAACGCATCGGCGAGATGCGCGGCAAACCGGTCGAGAACGGAACGCTCGAAGGCTTCTTCAACGCCAGCATCGACGCTGCGCTTGCCATGCAGACCATGATCCTGTGTGCGGAATCGGCCGGGCTTGGGGTTTGTCCAATCAGCGTCATCCGCAACGAAGTCGACAAGGTCGCGGGCGTTCTCGGTCTGCCCGATCTCGTCTTCCCCGTCGCCGGCCTCTGCATCGGTTATCCGCAGGGCGACGGCTATGTGAGCTTGCGGCTGCCGCGCGGCGTGACTGTTCATAGCGATCGCTATGACGACAGTGCGCTTGGCGGTGGCGTCGACGATTACGACCACAGGCGGCACGCGCTGCACGCGATCCCGAAGGAGCAACAGCGCTCAAACGCCGAATTCGGCGAAGCCGCCTTCTACGGTTGGTCGGAAGACAAGGCGCGTCAGGCAGCCAAGGCCGAAGGCGCGGCATTCCCGCCTTATCTGCGCGCCCACGGATTTCACTTTGACTGACACACCAACGAAAGGGAGACCATCATGACGACCGATTCGCTCGCCCGCTCCAATTCGATTTCCAGACGCCTGACGCTCGGCCTCGTTGTCGCTCTGATGCTAATGCCCATGTTGGCCGGCAGCGCCCGGGCCGGCAGCCTCGACGAGATCAAGAAGCGCGGACTGATCGTTGCGACCGAGGACGATTTCCGTCCCTTCGAATTCGTCAAGGACGGCAAGCCGACCGGCTTCGACAACGAGCTGATCGAGGACTTGCGCAAATACGCGCCGTTCGAGATCAAGCAGCAGATCCTGCCCTGGACCGGCATCCTCGCCGGCGTCAGCACCGGCAAATATGATGTCGCCATTACGGCTGCGATCATCACCAAGGAGCGCAAGCAGTCGCTCGATTTCACGAGCCCGATTGCCGACGCCACGCACTATTACGTCAAGCGCAAGGACGACAAGAGCATCTCCTCGATCAAGGACCTGAACGGCAAGATTGTCGGTGTGCAGGCCGGCAGTGCGTTGCTGGCGCGGTTGCCCGAACTCAACGCGATGCTGGAGAAAGAGGGCGGAAAACTCGGCAAGGTGGTCGAATACACCTCCTATCCCGAGGCTTACCAGGATCTCGCACTCGGCCGGGTCGACTACGTCGTGAACACAGTCATCAACCTGCAGACGATGGTCGCCGAGAAGCCCGGCGTCTTTGAGCTCGGACAAGCCGTGTCCGGAAAATCATTCCCGGCCTGGGCCGTCGCCAAGGGCAACACCGAGCTTCTGGAATTCCTGAACGGCTTTATCGCCAAGGAAAAGGAGAGCGGCCGATTTGCCGAGCTTCAGAAGAAGTGGTTCGGCGAAGCCTTCCCAAACCTGCCGGTATTGTTCGAGCCTGAATTTTGATCTTCCGGCCCGGATGACCGATCATGTCCGCTGGCGATGTGCTGGCCCTCCTTCAGGGTGCCGTGGTGACAGTGACGCTGTCGCTGATCGGCATCCTGATCGGTCTGCCGATCGGCCTCGGCCTCGCAGTGCTACGCTGGGCTAATGTGCCGGTCATCGCGCGTATGGTCACCGTCTATGTCAGCATCCTGCGCGCGACGCCGCTCGTCACGCTGCTGCTTCTGCTGTTCTTCGCGCTTCCCAATATCGGGATCGCGATCGGTCCGGTCTCGGCCGCCATCCTCGCGCTGGTCATGAACACGGCGGCATTCAACTGCGAGGTCTGGCGCGCATCGCTGATGAATTTCCCGAAGGACCAGTATGAGGCGGCACAGGCGGTCGGCATGGGTGCCGGCTTGCGGTTCCGCCGCATCGTGCTGCCGCAGATCGCGCGGGCCAGTCTGCCCGGTCTCGTCAACGAAATGTCGCTGCTCATCAAGGTAACGCCGGTACTCGCCGTGGTCGGCGTCGTCGATATCACGCGGGCGGCCGTGCGGATTGGCGCGGAGACCTACGAGCCCTTGCCGCCGTTCCTGATCGCGGTGGCGCTCTATGCGCCGATCGTGTTTGCCCTGGTCTCCTTGCAGCGCTGGATCGAGCGGCGCCAGGTCATGGCCGAGGCGGCCGCATGATCCACGATTTCGGCATCGTATGGAGCGAGCGCAGCCTGCTGCTCGGTGGCCTCGGCAATACCACCATCCTCTCGGTGCTGTCGGCGGCCGCCGCGCTCTTGCTCGGATTTGTCCTTACGCCGGCCTTGATGGCGAAACAGCGCTGGCTTGCCGGCGCGGTGCGCGGTTTCGTCGACGTCATGCGCTGCGTCCCGTTCCTGCTGTTTGCCTACATCGTCTACTACGGATTGCCATCGCTCGGCATCAGGCTGGACAACTGGACCTCCGGCCTCCTTGCCTTGACGCTCTACAATGCCGCCTACATGGCAGAGATATTGCGTGGCGCCTGGATGGCTCAGCCGCGCGAACCGATCGAGGCCGGCCTCGCCTTCGGTTTCTCCAGTGTCGCGCTGTTCCGCCGCATCGTGCTTCCCCCGCTGTTGCTGGCCGCCGGACCGGTGATCGGCAACCAGATCATCCAGATCATCAAGGACAGCGCATTTCTCACCATCATCGCGCTGCCGGAATTGACGCATGCGGCAAGCTCGATCCAGTCGCGGCATTATGTGCCGTTCGCGGCATTCATCACGGCGGTGTTTCTCTATTGGGTACTGTGCCTTGTGATCGAGGCGGGTGTCAGCTCGATCGATCGGCTGGCCGCGGCGAGGCGATAGGAGCCGCGATGGCAACGAGCGGCAACGTTCTCGATGTGGCTGGTGTTTCCAAGCACTTCGGTGCGCTCGAAGTGTTGTCCGATGTCAGCTTCCAGGTCGCAAAGGGTGAGACCGTCTGCGTGCTCGGTCCGTCGGGCTCGGGCAAATCAACCCTGCTGCGCTGCATCAATTGGCTCGAGCGCCCCGATGCCGGCCAGATTTATCTGAACGGCGCGGAAATCGGCGTCAACGGGGCCGGTCTGGTCATGAGCGATCGCGATCTATCGCGCATCAGGACGCGCATCGGCATGGTGTTTCAGCATTTTGCGCTGTGGCCGCATCTCACGGTGCTGCAGAACCTGATGGAGGCGCCGGTCCAGGTGCAGAAGCGGTCGAAGGCCGAGGTACGCGACGAGGCGCTGGCATTGCTGGCGAAAGTCGGGCTCAGCGACAAGCGCGATGTCTTTCCGGCAAAATTGTCGGGCGGACAGAAGCAGCGGGTCGGGATTGCGCGGGCGCTCGCGATGCGGCCCGATCTCCTGCTGTTCGACGAGCCCACCAGCGCGCTCGATCCCGAGCTTGTCGGCGAGGTGCTGGTCGTGATGCGTGAGCTTGCCCATGAGGGGATGACCATGGTGGTCGTGACTCACGAGATGGGATTCGCCCGCGATGCGGCAACGCGAATCCTGTTCCTCGATCACGGACGGGTCGTCGAGACGGCAGCGCCGGAGCGCTTCTTCTCCAGTCCCGAGACGGAGCGCGCGCGCCAGTTCATCCAGCGTTACACAGGACATGCCGCGAACGGTGGACGCTGAATATCACGGCAAAGGCGGGAACCCATGGATCCGATTTTTCATCTTTTGCCCGATGCGCCGAAGCCGGTTGCTCCCTATAGCCATGCCGTCGAGGCGGGTCCCTTCGTGTTCGTGACGGGGCAGCTTGCGACCGATCCTGATGACGATTCGCTTCCGATCCCGCCGGGCATCGAGGCGCAGACGCGCAAGGTCATGGACAATCTTTCACGCGTGCTCGCGGGGCCCGGGATGACGTTCGCCAACGTCGTGTTCGTCCGCATTTACCTCACGGATTTCAAGCGCGATTACGCGGCGATGAATGCGATCTTCTCGACCTACTTCAATGACAATCGGCGACCCGGTCGCACCACGGTTGGTGTCACCGACCTCGCGCGCGGCGGCATTGTCGAAATCGACATGATCGCTTTCAGACCGTGAGGATCGGGTGATGGAAACTCTCGTCGAAATTCCAGCGCGGCGTGGCAAAGCCGCTTTCGTTGCTGCCGGCCAGATCGTCACCGTGATCAATACCCATGGCGAGCAGGTCGTCGACACCTGGGCGTTCAATCGCGCCGACCTCGCGGAGTTCATGTCGAACGAGCACACGCGGGCGCACAGCCTGCATCTCGTTCCGAAGCCTGGCGATATCCTGCGGACCAACAAGCGCCGGCCGATCCTCACCTTGACCGACGACACCTCGGGCGGCGTGCATGACACGCTGATTGCGGCTTGCGATCGCTATCGTTATGCCTTCCTCGGTGTCGAAGACCATCACGACAATTGCACCGATAATCTCTTTGCGGGGATGGCCGAGCTCGGTTTGGTGCCGCCGGAGGTGCCGAGCCCGCTCAACCTGTTCATGAATATTCCCTGGAATGCGGACGGCACGCTCGGCTTTGCCGCGCCGCCGCGGCCGGTGCCCGGGGGCCATGTCCGGCTGCGCGCCGAGATGGACCTGGTGATCGCCTTCTCGGCCTGTCCGCAAGATATCTTGCCGATCAACGGCAACGCAGGAAAGCCGGTCGAGGCGCATTTCACGGTAACAGGCGAAATCGGAGCAAACAGGAAATGAGCCAGACGCAGCAGCAGATCGAGGCCAACCGGCGGCGTTATGAAGAGCTGCGCGCAGCCGGACAGGAACTGACGCCGAAGGGCCTGCCTGAGCCGACCGCACTGGACGGTGCGCCGATTTCGCTTGATGCGGTAATCCATCGAGAGCAGGTGCCGCCCGGCTGGTATGCGACGATGCGCTTGCGGCGCGGCGAGGCACTGCGGATCGTCGATGATGCCGGCCGCTCCAGCGTGTCCCTGATCGGTTGGCGTGAAGAGGATACGTCCGAACGGATCAATTGCGCTGACACCGTCAAAGTGCAGTGGAGCGCTGCTGTCGGGAAGGGCCGGGTGATCCTGTCGGACATGGGGCGCGTGTTCCTGTCGCTGATCGAGGACACCAGCGGAGCGCATGATCTCATGGTCGGTGGTTCGACGCCCGCTTCGACACTTGCCGCGTTTGGGACGACGACGCGCAACACGCAGGAGAACTTTCTCGCCGCCGCTTCCAAGATCGGACTCGATTTCAGGGACATCCCGCCCTGCGTCACGTTCTTCGCACCGGTATCACTGGACGATGCTGGCCGCTTCCGCTGGCTGGAGGAACACAAGCGGCCGGGCGATTTTGTCGATCTGCGTGCCGAGATGAATGCCATCATCGTCGCGTCGAATTGCCCGCATCCGCTCGATCCGGCGCGGCCCGCGGCGACGGGACCGGTCACGCTGATCAAGCACCGTGCGGCGGCTCCGGCCGCGGACGACCCGTGCCGGACCGCGTCGCCGGAAGCGGCGCGCGCCTTCGCCGTCACCGACCGGCTTTTCGCCTGAGCAGGGATTTCCCATGAACAATCAAGACACTTCAGACGCGGCGTACATCTGCGATATTCCGGCAGAACGCCCATGGTCGCGCGTGCTCAAGAAGGGGCAAACGCTGCGGATCATCGACAGCGAGGGTCAGCAGGCAGTCGATGCTCTGCTGTATTGCGCGGAAAACCCAAGCGAGCGCTACAGCTCGCAGGATACGCTGCGTGTCCAGGGATCGGCCTATATCGATCTCGGCACGCGGCTGATCTCCAACAGGGGCCGGGTGATGGCGCGCATCACGGCCGACACCTGCGGACGCCACGACACTTCGGCTGGCTGTTGCTCCTGCGAGAGCAACGCGGTGCGCTTCGGCGAGGCGACCAAATACCAGCACGCCTGCCGTGAGAATTTCATTCTGGAGTTATCAAAGCACGGGTTGACCAAGCGTGACATCGTCGCCAACCTGAATTTCTTCATGAACGTGCCGATCGATCCTTCCGGAAAGTTCACGGTCGTCGACGGCATTTCTGCGCCGGGCAATTATGTCGACGTGACCGCGGACATGGACGTGCTGTTCGTGATCTCCAATTGTCCCCAGGTGAACAATCCCTGCAATGGCTTCAATCCCACGCCGATCCGCGTGGTGGTGCGCGATGCGCCGGGATTGTGATACCGCGCGCTGTCGATCGGCCTGACGGAAGAGGAAGCAAGATGGGTCAGGGTCCTGCCGCTGGAGCGGCTTGCCGACCAGGCTGTCCTTGCGTGCGGGTCGAAGCCGCCGATCTGTTGGCCAACTGGCGAGCCACGCTACTAGCGGCAGGGCGGGGTTAACTGTTAACTTGCCTGCCACGGACGCTGCGGTCTCGAATCCCGGATCGGGCTGCCGTTGAAGCCCAATACGAGCACCCAGGAAGTCTTGCATGCGCGTCATCCATGTCGCAGCCGCCCAGATGGGCCCGATCCAGAAGGCCGACAGCCGCGAAGCCGTCGTCAAGCGCATGATCGCGCTGATGGATGAAGCCGAGGCCGGTGGTGCCGACCTCATCGTCTATCCGGAGCTGGCGCTGACCACGTTTTTTCCGCGCTGGTACATCGAGGACCAGGCCGAGGTCGATGGCTGGTTCGAGCGGGAGATGCCGAACGCGGTGACGAAGCCGCTGTTCGAGCGCGCTGCGCGATACCAGATGGCGATGAGCTTCGGCTACGCCGAACTGACCCCGGACGGGCACCATTTCAACACCTGCATTCTCACCGATCGGTCCGCGAAAATTGTCGGAAAATACCGCAAGGTCCATCTGCCCGGACACTCGGAGTTCGATACCGAGCGCGCCTTCCAGCACCTGGAGAAACGCTATTTCGAGCCCAGCGATCTCGGCTTCAATGTCTGGCGAACGCTCGGAGGCATCTTCGGCATGGCGGTCTGCAACGACCGGCGCTGGCCGGAGACCTATCGCGTGATGGGCCTGCAAGGCGTCGAGATGGTGCTGATCGGCTACAACACGCCCTCGGTCAATTCGCAGCGAAGCGAGGAGGGGCCCGAGAAGCGCTTGTTCCACAATCGCCTGTCGGCACAGGCCGGTGCCTACCAGAATTCGACCTGGGTGGTGTGCGTCGCCAAGGCCGGCGTCGAGGATGGTTTCCCGTTGATCGGTGGCAGCCTGATCGTTGGTCCCGACGGCGAAATTGTCGCCGAGGCCAAAACCGAGGAAGACGAGCTTCTGATCTACCCCTGCGATCTCGACGCTACTGTATTCGGCAAGAAGACCATCTTCGACTTCGCGCGGCACCGCCGCATCGAGCATTACGGCCTCATCACCAGCCGTACCGGCGCCGTGCCGCCGCCGGAAATCTGAATGGCCTGTATCTCGTTCCGCGATATCAACCCGCACGACCGATACAAGTCGCTGTGTGGGGTGGTCGTGCCCCGACCGATCGCGCTGGTCACGACGTGCAACGAGAACCGGCTAGTCAGTGATGGGCGAACTGCACCGTGCCGAGTGCCATGGTCACGGCCGCCTGGGTCGGGTCGATCACGGGAATACCGAGCGCCTGCTCCAGCGGTTTGCGATGGCGCGCCATGCCGGCACAGCCCATGACAATGGCGCCGGCTCCATCTTCGTCCTTGAGCGTGCGGCCGACCTCGATCATTTTCACGAGCGTTCCTTCGCCCGACGCCGTTTCCGCCACGCTCATGTTGAGCGGCCGCTCTCCGGCCAGACGCTCGATCAACCCCATCTGCCTGAGATAGCGGATGTGGCGGCGTATCGAGCGCTGGGCGATTGCAATCACGCCGAATGTTTCCGCGCGCGAGAGCGCCGTCAGTACGCCGCATTCGGCGATGCCGAAGACCGGCCGATCGGTTCCTTCGCGGCAGACGTGCAGGCCCGGATCGCTGTAGCAGGCGATGACGAAAGCTGCCGAGCCGTTGTCACTTTCGACGCGGCGGCGCAGCGGCATCGCCACGCTGTCGACGTCGGCCTGGCTCTCGATTCCATAGGGCCCCTCCGGCAGCATCTCGCAGACGATCTCCGGTCCGCCGTCAAAGTTGAGCGGCTTCAAGGCGTCCTCCAGCCCCTGTGTTACCAATTGATTGGAGTTGGGATTGATGACGAGAATGCGTGGCCGAGACATCATGTTTCCTGGGGAATGGCGCATCTGGTGTGGCCAGGATGGAAGCAATCACCATGCCATCGGTCAAGGCATGATCCCCTGTCTGTGCCGCAAGTGCAAGAGAGCGTGACGGCACGATCTGTGCTTCATTCGGCGAATATACGACATGATGCCCAGGACCCCGGAGTTTGCCATGACCGAGCCCGCCTACGACCTCCTCATTCGCGGCGGACGTGTCGCGACCGCGAGCGACGTGTTCGAGGCCGATGTCGCCGTTTCCGGCGAGACCATTGCCGCTATCGGCCGCGGGCTGCAGGGGGCGCGGCGGGAGATCGATGCGCGCGGCAAGCTGGTTCTGCCGGGAGGTGTCGACAGCCACGCTCATATCGAGCAACTCTCGGCCGCGGGCATCGTCAATGCCGATACATTCGAGAGCGCAACCGTATCGGCAGCTTTCGGCGGCACGACCACCGTGATTCCGTTCGCGGCCCAGCACGTCGGCATGAAACTGCCAAAGGTCCTGGAGGACTATCACGCGCTCGCCAAAAAGGGCGCCGTCATCGACTATGCCTTTCACATGATCATCGCCGATCCGACCAGGGAAACATTGGAGAAGGACCTGCCGGCGTTCATCAAGCAAGGCCATGCCTCGATCAAGATTTTCATGACCTATGATCTCCTGAAAATCGACGACGAACCGCTTCTCGACATTCTCCTGGCTGCCCGCGACAACGGCGCGCTGCTGTGTGCGCATGCCGAAAACCACGGGATCATTTCCTGGATGGTCAAGAGGCTGCTCGCGCGCGGCTATACTCAGTCGAAATATCACGCGATCAGCCATGCCCGGGTTTCGGAAGCGGAGGCGTTCAACCGACTGATCGGCATGGCTGCACTGATCGACCAGCCGATCATGATCTTCCATGTGTCGACGGCGGAAGGCGCAAAGGTGATTCGCGATGCGCGCGGGCAAGGGCTTAAGGTCTTTGCGGAGACCTGTCCGCAATATCTCTTCCTCACCGCGGAAGATCTCGATAAGCCCGGCGCAGAAGGCGCCAAGTGGATGTGCAGCCCGCCACCACGCCGCGCCTCCGATCAGGAGGCGCTGTGGCAGGCGCTGGCGCTTGGCGATCTCCAGACCGTGTCATCCGATCATGCGCCCTACCGGTTTGACGAAACCGGAAAATTGCGCGCCGGCTCCAATCCCAATTTTAAGCGGGTGGCGAATGGCCTGCCTGGCCTCGAAGTGCGCTTGCCACTGCTGTTCGATGCCATGGTTTCCAAGGGCCGCCTTGGGCTCGAAAAATTCGTCGAGCTGACCGCCACCGCGCCAGCAAAAATTTATAATCTGCATCCACGCAAGGGTTCAATTGCCGTCGGTGCCGACGCCGATATCGCGATCTGGGATCCGCAGCACGAGGTCACGCTGAGCGATGCCATGATGCACGACCTCGCCGGCTACACGCCGTTCGCCGGCCGCGATCTGAAGGGATGGCCGACGACCGTGCTGTCGCGCGGGCGCGTCATCGTGTCGGATGGCAAGCGCTTGGTCGAGGCGGGGTACGGCCGTTTCCTGGCGCGCACGGGAGGGGAGGCGGCAAAACCGACCGGGCGGCTGATGCCGGACATGGATCCCGAGCAGAATTTCGGCGCGAAGCTGCTGTGATTTGTCCTCCGCGACCGGTTCGGATCGAGCAATGAGAATTCTTCTCTTTGGCGGCGCGGGCTTTGTCGGGCTCAACATTGCCGCCGCGCTACTGGCGCGCAATCATGCGGTGACGCTGTTCGATCGCACCGCCTTGCCGGCCGCCGCGGCAAGGGAGTTTTCGCGCCACGCCGACCGGCTGACGGCAATCCGTGGCGATGTCAGTGATCGCCAGACCGTCGAGGACGTCATCGCGGCGGGGTATGACGTGATCGTTCTGGGAGCCGCGATCACCGCCGGACCGGAGCGCGAGGCGGCCGATCCAGAGGCTATTGTGCGGGTGAACCTGCTGGCGCAACTGCTTATTCTTGCTGCGGCGCGGCGCAGCAGCGTTCGACGCATCGTCAATCTGTCATCGGCTGCAGCCTACGGCACCAGCTCGTCCCGCAACCTGCCGCTCGACGAAGAGACGGCTTGCGACCCGGCTTCACTCTACGCCATCACCAAATTCGCCTCCGAGAAAGTTGCCGCGCGACTAGCCGAGCTCTGGTCGTGCGAGATCATCAGCGTGCGATTAAGCGCCGTGTTCGGGCCCTGGGAGCGAGCGACCGGGGTGCGTGACACACTAAGCGCGCAGGCGCAGATTGTTGCAGCGATGCAACGTGGCCACGCTGCGGTTCTGCCTCGTCCAGGCGTCCGGGACTGGATCTATGCACCGGATGTCGCGGAGGCCGTGACATTGCTGATCGAGGCTGCGAAGCCGAAACACCAGCTTTACAACATTTCAACCGGGGTGGAATGGTCGGCGCTGCAATGGGGGGAGGCATTGGGTGCGTTGCATCCCGGCTTCATTTGCCGGTTGGCCGACGCCGGAGAAGCGGCAACGGTCGATCTGCATAGCTCGACTGACCGTGCACCGCTTTCGGTTTTGCGCTTTGAGCAGGAATTCGGCCGGCGGGCACGGTTCGGCTGCGCCGATTCCGCTGCCGATCTGAGCGCCTGGTGGACAGAACATCAAGGGGAAGCTTGACATGAGACTGGCGGGGCGGACTGGGATCGTCACCGGCGCCGGCTCGGGCATTGGCCGTGCCAGCGCGGTGCTGTTCGCAAAACAAGGCGCCTTTGTCGCGCTGGTCGATCGTGATCATACCGGCTTGCATGAGACCCTAGCGGCGATCGAGGCTGCGAAGGGTGGAGCATCCGCGCATGTCGGCGACGTCGGCGAGGCCGAGTTCGCGCGGACGGTCGCCGGCGAGACCGTTACCCGACGCGGCCGGATCGACGTGCTGATGACCGCAGCCGGATTTTCCTGCGGCGGTACGGTGCTGACCACCGATCCCGCCGATTGGGACGCGGTATTCCGCACCAATGTCGGGGGCACCTGGCTGTGGTCGCGCGCGGTGGTGCCGCAGATGCAGCGGCAGGGCTCCGGCTCGATCATCACGCTGGCCTCACAGTTGGCGTTCGCCGGCGGCAGCAACAACAGCGCCTACATCGCCGCCAAGGGCGCCGTCCTCAGCCTGACCCGCACGATGGCGGTGGATTTTGCGACCGACGGCATCCGGGTCAATGCCATCGCGCCGGGCGCCATCGACACGCCGATGCTGCGGCGGAGTTTTGCCCGTCACGCCGATCCCGAGCCGGTGCGGGAAGCCTCGCGCAATCGCCACGCCATGAAGCGATTTGGCAAGGCTGAGGAAGTGGCCGAAGCGGCGCTCCATCTTGCGAGCGAGGCCTCTTCCTTTACGACGGGCACCGTGATGGTGGTCGATGGCGGCTGGCTCGCGGCATGACCGACGCCCTTGCCGCGCTCGAAGGCCGGGTTCATGCCGATCTCCTCAGGATCGCGCATCCGGACGCGGCGTGGCTCACGCCAAAGCTGGGACCGGACGGCAGAACGGCACTGGATGTTCTCGTCGTCGGCGCCGGCCAATCCGGTCTCGCTACGGCGTTTGGGTTGATGCGCTCGCAGGTGACCAACATTCTTGTGCTGGACAGAGCCGAGGAGGGGCGAGAAGGGCCATGGCTCACTTATGCGCGCATGCATACGCTGCGCAGCCCGAAGCACTTTACCGGCCCCGATCTTGATGTTCCGAGCCTCACCTATCAATCCTGGCATGAAGCGCGCTTCGGTGAGCAGGATTGGCGCACGCTCGATCTGATTCCGCGTGAGTGTTGGGCTGAATATCTGCTGTGGTTCCGGCGTGTTGTAAGCATGCCCGTGCGCAATGGCTGCGAGGTCCTCGAGATCGGACCGGCCACGGGCGGATTGTTGGCGGCCCGGGTGCAGAGCGCCGCTGGTCTCGATACAGTGTTTGCGCGCAAGATCGTGTTGGCGACGGGACAGGAAGGCATGGGCGACTGGATCATTCCGGAGCCGCTGCGACATCTGCCGCCATCGCTATGCGTGCACGCGGCGCAGCCGATCGATTTTGCGCGCTTGCGCGGCAAAAAGGTTGCGGTGATCGGCGCCGGCGCGTCGGCCTTCGACAACGCGGCAACGGCATTGGAAGAAGGCGCGGCAGAGCTGCATCTGTTTTGCCGCCGCACCGAGATCCAGCTCATCCAGCCCTACCGTTGGCTCACCTTCCGCGGCTTCCTGCGCCATCTCTGCGATCTGGACGATGCCTGGCGCTGGCGTTTCATGCGCGCCGTTCTCGAAATGCGGGAAGGCTTTCCGCAGGCGACCTATGACCGCTGCGCCCGTCACACCAATTTTCACCTGCACGAAGGCGCCCCGATCGAGGCCGCCATGGAGATGGAGCTTGGGGTCGATTTGCAAACGCCGACGGGTGCGTTCCCGGCTGATTTTGTCATCTGCGGCACCGGCATCGACATGAATTTCGCAGGCCGTCGCGAGTTGCAAAACTGTGCCGCCAACATTGCGACCTGGGCCGATCGCTACCGGCCGCCGGCGGATGAGCAGAGCCCGCGCCTCGGCCGCTTTCCCTATCTCGCCGACGATTACGCGCTGACGGAGCGCGTCGCCGGAGCAACGCCCTGGATTGCCGACATCCATGTCTTCGCGATCGCCTCGACCATGAGCTTTGGCGCGTCGGGCTCGTCGATCAATGCGATGACGACAGCGGTGCCGAAACTCGTGTACGGTCTGACCCGAGGCCTGTTCCGCGCCGACATCGAGCGTCATTGGGCTTCGTTTTCCGCCTATGACGTTCCGCAGGCGGTGGTCGCACGGCAGGCGACGGGCGAGGGGTGTTGAACCATGTTGCACGCGATAGGTGGTCGTCTTCGCAAGCCTGCCGACTGGCATATCCCTTGCTTGCCGTGTTCTCGCCGCGAAAATGAGCTCGAAAAAGGGAATCGGATCGATGAGCGTGATTGGATCGAAGCGCCTGCTTTCGGTGGTTGCCTTTGTCGCATGTTCGCTTTTTGCCGGAACGGCGCAGGCGCAAACGCGCGCCGAAACGTTGCGCTACGTGACGGGCGCATCGGTCAATACGCTCGACCCGAATATTCCGGGCTCGACGCGCGAGGCTTTTGCGGTGAGCCTTTCCACCTACGACCGGCTGGTGTCCTTCGGTCGCAAGCAGCTCAACGGCAAATGGGTGTTCGATCTTGACAAGATCACCGGCGAATTGGCGGAGTCTTATGAGGTCAGCCCGGACGGATTGAAACTGACGTTTCATCTGCGCAAGGACGCCAAATTCCAGGACGGCACGCCGGTCACGGCGGAAGACGTCAAATGGTCGCTTGACCGCGCCGTCACGGCGCCGGTGCTTGGCAAGGCGCAGTTGCTGACCGGCTCGATGACGTCGGCCGATCAGTTCAAGGTGATCGATCCCCTGACCTTCGAGGTGACGCTACCGAAACCAGACAAGCTCGCTTTGCCCAATCTCGCCACCGTCTATCCGATCATCATCAACTCCAAGGCCGCCAAGGAGCATGCGACGGCCGACGATCCCTGGGCGATGGCCTGGCTCAAGGAGCACACCGCCGGCAGCGGCGCTTATCAGATCGAAACATTCAAGCCGGGCGAACAGGTGATCATGATGCGCAACGAGGCCTGGAACCGCGGCACGGCCGAGAAATCGGCGTCCTTCAAGCGAGTCATCGTGCAGTCCGTTCCGGAACCGGCAACACGCGCTAACCTGGTCGAGCGCGGCGACGCCGATATCGTCATCGACCTGCAGGCGAGCGACGTGCAGTCGCTGGAGGCCAAGAGCAAATTGAAGGTGATCTCGACGCCGCAATACAATTCCGTCACCTTCATTTCGATGAACAACAAGATTCCGCCCTTCGACAACATCAACGTGCGCCGTGCCATCGCTTTTGCGCTGCCCTATGACGACATGTTCAAGGCGGCGCTGTTCGGCCGCGGGGCGCCGCTGTTCGGCGCCACTTGGCCGGATGGCCAGCCGACCAGCGGCGCCTATCCGATCCCGCAACCGGTCAAGCTCGACCTCGACAGAGCCAGGGAATACCTGAAGGCAGCCGGCATGCCGGACGGCTTCTCAACCACCTTCAGCTTCAATGTGGGACAGGCCTCGACCGCCGAGCCGATGGCGGCGCTGGTGAAGGAATTGCTCGCCAAGATCGGCATCAAGGTCGATATCCAGAAATTGCCGGATGCCCAGATGTCGACGCAGATCAACGAGAAGAAGCTTCCCTTCTTCACCGAGGGCATTGTCGCCTGGCTGCCCTCGACCGACTATTTCTATCGCAATTTCTATACCGGCAACCAGCGCTGGAACTACTCGTCGATCGACAATCCCGAACTGGTGGCGATCGCGCAGCAAGCCCGCTTCGAATCCGACAAGGCCAAATACGAGGAAGACGGCCGCAAGCTCAACGCCATCCATTTCAGCGAGCTGCCGCAGATTCCGCTGTGGCAGCCCAATCAGGATGCGGTGATGGCGCCCTCGATCGAAGGCTACACCTATCAGTTCCACCGGCAGGTCGATTATCGCGATCTCAGCCGCAAGTGACGGCCGGGCGATGACGGCCTTCGTCGCGACGATGACAAGGGCTGGAAAGCGATTCCTGTCCTCGCTGCCGGCACTGTTTGGCGTGCTGGTCTTCACCTTCCTGCTGATGCGGGTGCTGCCGGGCGATCCCGCGGTGTTCTTTGCCTCCGGGCCCAATGCCGGCAAGGAGGAGATCGAGGTCATCCGCAAGCAGATGGGCCTCAACAAGCCGGTGCCCGAACAGCTGGTGCTTTATCTCTACGATGTCGGCCGAGGCAATCTCGGCAGATCGATGATGACTGGACAGCTGGTCACGAAAGATCTGCGCGACCGCTTGCCGGCCTCGCTCGAGCTGACTTTCACGGCGCTGTTGATCGCACTCGTGTCGGCGGTGCCGCTCGGGGTGCTCGCCGCCCTGAGGCCGGGCTCGGTCGTCGATCATGGCGTGCGCTTGTTCTGTGCGCTCGGGGTCTGCGTGCCGACTTTCGTTTCCGGTCTCCTGCTGATCTATGTCTTCTATTACCTGCTCGGCCTTGCGCCTGATCCGACCGGGCGGGTCGATATCTTCGCCTCGCTGCCGCTGTCGCGGACCGGCTTTCTACTGATCGACTTCCTGCTCGCCGGCGATATCGAGGGATGGTGGGCGGCGTTCCGGCAGTTGATCCTGCCGGCGGTGACCATGGCGCTGTTCGTGATAGCCCCGCTGGCGCGCATCACCCGCGCCTCGATGCTGGTGTCGCTCGGCAGCGATTTCGTGCGCACCGCGCGCTCCGTCGGGCTGCCGTGGTGGCGGATCGTCGTCACCTATGCGCTGCGCAACGCCATCCTGCCGGTCATAACCATCGCGGGCATCGTGTTCTCGACCATGCTTGGCGCCAATGTGCTGGTGGAGAAGGTGTTCTCCTGGCCGGGCGTGGCTTCCTACGCGCTGGACGCGCTGCTC
Organism: uncultured Alphaproteobacteria bacterium; assembly: GCA_963802585.1. Classification (GTDB taxonomy): domain Bacteria; phylum Pseudomonadota; class Alphaproteobacteria; order Rhizobiales; family Xanthobacteraceae; genus Bradyrhizobium. Next base: position 365,148 of record CAWDJS010000011.1, read on the forward strand.
TCCTCCGACTACGCGCCGGTGCAGGGCTTTGTCCTGCTGATGGCGAGCGTGTTCGTGATCGTCAACCTCGTCGTGGACATCCTCTACGGTATCGCCGATCCCAGGGTGACCATCGCATGACCAGCGCCACGCTACGACATGCCGGCTGGATCTTGCGCGGAAACCCAGTCACGGGTGTCGCCGCCGCCGGCGTGTTGCTGCTGACGCTCGTTGCCATCTTCGGGCCGTGGATCGTGCCATACGATCCGATCGTCTCCAATGTGTCGCAAGCGCTATCGCCGCCCAGCGCCGCCCATATCGCCGGCACGGATCAGCTTGGCCGTGACGTGTTCAGCCGCCTGATCGTCGCGGCACGACTCGACCTTGCCATCGCCGTCTCGGCGGTCGGCATCTCCTTTGCGATCGGCGCCGTGATCGGCGCGATCTGCGGTTATGCGGGTGGCCGGCTCGATCGCGGCGTCGGCCGCTTCGTCGACGTGCTGATGGCGTTTCCGCTGTTCGTGCTGGCGATGGCAATGGTCGCAGCACTCGGCAATCGGGTCGAGAACATCGTCATCGCGACCGCCATCATCAACCTGCCGTTCTATATCCGCTTCGCGCGGGCGGAGGTGAATATCCGCCGCAATCTCGGCTGGGTCGAAGCGGCGCGTGCTTGCGGCGACAGCCATATCTCGGTCGTGCTGCGATTCCTTCTGCCGAACGTACTGCCGGGCATGGCGGTGCAGATGTCGCTCAATCTCGGCTGGGCTATCCTCAACGCCGCCGGACTTTCCTTCATCGGGCTCGGGGTCAAGCCGCCGACGCCGGAATGGGGCATCATGGTCGCGGAAGGTGCGCGCTTTATTTCGACCGGCAAGTGGTGGCTGGTCGCGTTTCCCGGTCTCGCGCTGATGATGGCGGTGCTGTGCTTCAATCTGCTCGGAGACGGGGTCCGCGATATCCTCGATCCGCGCATGCGAACATGAGCGACGCATTGCTGGAATTGAACGATCTGCGCGTCACCTTTTCGACCCGGCGCGGTCTGGTCGAGGCGGTGCGCGGAGTCACGCTGTCCCTCGAAAAGGGCGAGATTCTCGGCCTTGTGGGCGAGAGCGGTTCGGGCAAATCCGTCACCGGCTTTGCGATCACCGGGCTCCTCGATGCAGCCGGGCGGATTACCGCGGGCAATGTCCGCTTTCGTGGACAGGACATCACCAGGGCTCGAGCGGCGGATCTCCGCAATTTCCACGGTGCCGCGATGGCGATGATTTTCCAGAACCCGCGAGCAGCACTGAACCCGATCCGCGCCGTCGGGGAGCAGATCGCGGACGCCGTCCTCGCTCACCGGCGAGTGTCGCGGGATGAGGCGCGCGCCAAGGCGCTGCAGCTATTGCGCGCGGTGCAAATTCGCGAACCCGAACAACGCATGGTCGCGTATCCGCACGAGCTCTCCGGCGGCATGTGCCAGCGCGTGATGATCGCCATGGCGATTTCCTGCGATCCGGCGCTGCTGATTGCCGACGAGCCGACGACGGGGCTCGACGTCACGACGCAGAAAGTTGTGATGGACCTGTTGACCGGGATCGCGGCCGAGCGCGGCATGGCGACGATCCTGATCACCCATGACCTCGGCCTCGCCGCCCGCTATTGCCGCCGCGTCGTGGTGATGGAGCAGGGTCGCCTGGTCGAGGAGGCCGAACCCAGGACACTATTTCGCGTGCCGCGGCATCCCTACACCAGGCGTCTCGTCGCGGCGTCGCCGACGGCGACGTCGCGGATCGCAGACCTCGTGACGGCAGAGGAGCGCGGACGCCCCGTTGCGGTCAAGCTCACGCCGAGACCGCAAGCGCCGCCCGGCACGCCCCCGCTGCTGGAAGTGCAGAAGCTCGCCAAGCGATTTGACGAGGGCACGGCTGCGGTTGCGGAGTTTTCGATGATGATTAGGGCCGGCGAGAGCGTCGGCCTGGTCGGCGAATCCGGTTCGGGCAAAAGCACGACGTCGCGGATGATCTGCCGTTTGATCGACCCGAGTGAGGGCGAGATCAACTTCGAGGGGCAATCGATCGGTCATATCCTGGCCCGCGATTTCCACCGCTCGCCGTTTCGGAAAGATATCCAGATCGTCTTTCAGGATCCGAACGACAGTCTCAACCCGCGTTTTACCGCTTTTGACTGCATCGCCCATCCGCTGCTGCGGCTTGGAGGGTTGCGCGCAGGTGACGCATTGCGGAAGCGGGTGGAGGAGTGCGCCGAGCGCGTCGGACTGGCGGTCGAATTACTGACGCGGTTCCCGCATCAGCTCTCCGGCGGCCAGAAGGCCCGTGTCGGGATCGCGCGGGCCATTGCCTGCCGGCCGCGCCTGCTGGTGCTGGATGAGCCGACGGCGGCGCTCGACGTTTCGGTGCAGGCGGTGGTGCTGCAACTGCTCGATCGATTGCGACGCGAGGATGACCTGGCCTTCCTGTTTGTCAGCCACGACCTCAACGTCGTTCGCATGATGTGCGATCGGACCATCGTGCTCCGAAATGGCCGCATCGTCGAGCAGGGCGAAAGCCGGGTATTGTTTGACAATCCGCAAACCGCTTACACGCGCGCGCTGGTTGAAGCTGTGCCCCATATCGAAACGGGACTCGCTTTGATTTCGACGGTCCCAGGGACAACTCCGCCTGTCGCGAGGGCGGACTAGCTTCCCCCGGATCACTTCACAGACTGATGGGGCTTTGGCCGGAAATGGAGTCGGACGGCCGCGCAAATATGCGAAATGCGCGCTGGCGTGGCCAAAAGCGCAAAATCGCGATTGGTCAAGGTTGCTTGCCCGCGCTGATGAGGTGATAGAATAACGATGCAATTTGCTGCGGTGCATGAGTTCGTTGTTGGCCACAAACCGGACCGGTCGGGCTGGTCTCGCTATGTCCGTTTATTGGGACAGACCGGAAGTCACCGGCTCAGGGCCAAACCGTTGCGAATGACCCCATAGCCGACGTCGATACACTGCCCATCAGCGCGAAGCTCAGCAGCATCGCCAGCCGCCGCCCGACGCGATCGGAAATAGATGCCAATCAGGATGCGGCCAACCGGTCGCGGTCATGAGGAGCGCGCCCGGTCCGCATCGACCGAAGTGGTTTTCCGTACCGCAATCCCGACCGACCATCGACGATGTTTGGCCGCGACTCGGCTGAGCTGGCTCATGATCTCCGGATTGGTGTCCAGCGACAGCCGGTGCAGCGAGAATTCCAAGCCCGCGCGGTGCTCGCCGCTCTGGTCGCTGCTGTGCTTGATAGGACACACTCGTTGCCAAACTGCGTCATCCTGCCGCAGTTCGGATTGCCGGTTTCTTAAGTGGGAACTAGCGTTGGGACAGGCCGCATTCCCGGGGCGGGAATTGCGGACCGGCCGCATTTCGGGTCGGGGGCGTGTAATGAAGTGGGCGGCGTACCGCCTCTGCGAGGCGGCTCTGGTGCGTGGGCGCTTTTCGCGACGCTGCGCCTGGGTGTCCGGCGCGTTACTGTCGATCGGCATCGCCGCCACGCTGCATCCGGCCGCGTCGCAGACACAGGTCAATCAAACCTTCAGTTCGCAGGGGCCTAGTCCGCGGGTCGGACCAGCCTACGCCGTTCAGTCTGCCGACGCGTCGCCGAATGGATCGGAATCGGGCGCGGTGCAGACCATCCTGCCGGACTTCTCGCTCGGGGCTAACACGTATTTCGCGGGCACACCCAATGGCGGCATCTGGGTCACGACCAATGGCGGGGCGACCTGGAAACCTCTCACCGACAATCAGGCCTCGCTGTCGATCGGATCGCTCAGCCTCGATCCCACCGATACCAGCGGCAAGACCATCATCGCCGGCATCGGCATCACCGACAACGGCGAATACAGCCAGTTCAATTTGAACGGGGGCCGCGGCGGTCCGGCGACCGGACTGCTCTACACCACCAACGGCGGGACCAGCTGGAGTGCGCTCGGGCAGAACAGCGCCTTTGCCGGCGAGAGCGTGGTGAGCGCGATGGCGCGCGGCAGCACCATTCTCGCGGCGACCTTTGAAACCCAGGCGCCGTCCTCGGCGACGGCGGGCTACGGGCTGTTTCGTAGCACCGATGGCGGCGCGACGTTCAGCATTGTTTCCGGCGCCGGCAGCGGGCTGCCGAACGGGGCAGTGACCTCGCTGGTCACCGATCCGAACGACCCCACGACGTTTTACGCCGCGGTCAAGAACGGCGGCAACAAGAGTGCCACAGCGGTCTATGTCAGTCACAACACCGGCGCGAACTGGACGCCGGTCTTCACCTCCACCAACAGCAACGGCCTCATCACCTCGACCGATGCAACGTTGATCACGCTTGCCGCCGGACCGGGAGGTTCGCTTGCGATCGCGCTCAGCGACATCGCGACCAAATCGCTCGTTGGCGTCTTCCTGTCGGCAAACCAGGGCGGAAGCTGGAACCAGCTGACCGCCGCGCCGAATGTCGTCGCGGGCGGGCAGACGCCGGTCAACCTTCATCTGGCGATCGATCCGACCAACAAGAATATCGTCTACCTCTCGGGCGACGCCTACCAGAATTGCGGAGGCGCGACGCCGACGTCGTTCTGTTCGATCGAGGTGTTCCGCGTCAATTACAATCCGGGCGGCAACACCTCGACGGCGACCAGCCTGACCTTCGAGGGAACGAGCGGCAACAACTTCCTCGATGCCAACACCGTGCACGCCGACTCGCGCTCGATCACCTTCGACCAGGCCGGCAACCTGATCCTCACCAGCGACGGCGGTGTCTACAAGCTCACCAACCCGCAAGGCAGCGGCACCTGGCAGGGTCTCAACAATCTCAGCGCGTTCGAGGGCTATCAGGTCGCCTACGATGCCAACAGCAAGCGGCTCGGCATCGCCGCGCAGGACAACGGCGTGTCGCTGCAATCCGCGCCGAACAGCTCCGTCTTCAACGCCATCAATTTCGGCGACGGCACGAACATCGCGTTCAATGACCGGACGCTAAGCGGACAGACCGCGGTCTATTCGGCGATCGCCGACCTCGCCTTTGTGAGCCGCATGATCATCAACAAGCAGGGCCAGATGGTCAGCCCGCTGCCCGATCCCGTCAACAATCCCGGCGGCATTCCGGTCACCTGCAATGGCGGCCAGTTCTGCGCCGACGTCGTCGGCGCCAACAACACCTTCTCGGCCCTGTTCGTGCTCAACCGGATCGATCCGCGGCTGATCGCCATCACCGGCGCCACCGACGTCTACACCACCCAGGATACGCTGAGCGGGGCCAACGGCGTCAACGCGACCTCGATCGATCTGACCCTCACCGATCTCGGAACAACGGGCGGACCGAGCGTCGTCACCTACGGCACGGTCAACGATACCCGTGCCATCGCGGTCGGCGCAGCTGGCCCGTCCGGCGGCCAGGTCTGGTTCAGCACCACCAATTCGGCGGGATCGCTGACGCAATTGACCAACTACAGCGGCGATACGCCGACCGGCATCGTGTTCGACAACCGTATCCAGTCCCGCATCTTCGTCGCCGACGCCAGCAATCTCTATTACACGCGCAATTCGGGCGGCGTTGCGACCTTCACCAACCTGACCTCCAACCTGCCGCAGAGCTTCATCCGGCCGACCTCGGTCGAGTTCATCTCCAACAATGGCGTCAACGCGTTGCTGGTCGGCGGCATGAACACGCCGCCGACGTGCACCTCGGCGCCGAACGGCTGCGTCATCTCGAGCACACAAAGCCCGATCACCGTTGCCGACAGCGATGCAAACGGCCTGTTGTCGAACTGGCGGGCGTTCGGGCAGGGCCTGCCGAACACGCTGGTCTATCAGATGGCCTACAATCCGGCCGTCGATGTCCTTGCCTTGTCTTCGATCGGCCGCGGCGCCTATGTGCTCTACGATGTCACGAGCTACTTCCAGCAAGCGACCGTGCTGCAGTTCGGCCTGGCCGACAACGATTCGATGCCCGACGTCTCGTATCTCACTAATGGCACGGTCGGGGTGCGTCCTCTGATTAAATACGGCGCGGGAACGCTGACGATCGCGGGCGACGCGACTTATACCGGCGGCACCACCATCAATGGCGGCGCGCTGGTGCTTGGCAACGGCGGGACGAGCGGCAGCGTGATCGGCAACATCACCTTCTGCTCGAACGCTGCCGATCCGACCTGCGATACCTCGACCAGCAAGGTCCTTGCTTTCAACCGCTCCGATGTCTTCAACTATGGCGGCAGCATCACCGGACCGGGCCAAGTGCTGCAGGTAGGTGTGGGCGCCACGATCCTTTCCGGCGTGAACACGTATACCGGGCCGACCCTTATCGATGCCGGCACGCTCAGCATCACCGGCTCGATCACCTCCGCCGTGTCAGTCAATTCTGGCGGCGTGCTGTCGGGCAGCGGAACAGTCGGCAGCGTCACCGTCAATGCCGGCGGCCTACTGGCGCCAGCCAATCCGGGCGGCGTGCTGACGGTGCAGGGCAATCTGATCCTCGCTACGGCGGGCGCTTACCTCGTCGAGATCAATTCGAGTTCGGCGGATCGCGTCAACGTCACCGGCACCGCCACGTTGGGGGGCAATTTGCTGGTGGCGTTGACGGGGTCGAGCATTACCAAGCAGTCTTATCTGATCCTCAACGCGACCGGCGGCATTACGGGCACCTTTGCCGGCGTCAACAATCTGCCGGCGAGCCTGCCGGCGACGCTGAGCTATGGCGCCAACAGCGTCTTTCTCTCGCTGTCCCTGAACTACAACGCGCTCGGCAATCTCAACGCCAACCAGCGGAATGTCGGCAATGCGCTGAGCCAATTCTTTAACAGCAATGGCACCATTCCCGTGAGTTACGTCGGGCTGTCGCCGGCCGCGCTGTCGCAGATTGCCGGCGAGACCGCTACGGGCTCGCAGCAGACCACGTTCCAGGCGATGAGCGAGTTCATCAACACGCTGCTCGATCCCTTCATCGGCGGGCGCGAGAGCGCGACGTCGCCTGCGGTATCCACCACGCCCTATGCCGAGGAAAGCGGCGCGAGCGCCCATGCCGCGAACGGTGCCACGCGGTCCGATCGCGAGCGCGCCGCCTATGCCGCGGTTTTCACCAAGGCGCCGCTGCGCCAGGTCTATGATCCGCACTGGAGCGTCTGGACCTCCGGCTTTGGCGGCTCGCAGACCACCGATGGCAACACGGCCACGGGATCGAACAGTGCCACCAGCCGCATCTTCGGCGTTGCCGCGGGCGCCGACTATCTCTTGTCGCCGCGCACCATTGCGGGCTTCGCACTCGCCGGCGGCGGCACCAATTTCTCGGTCGCCAATTCGGGCAGCGGGCGTTCGGATTTGTTCCAGGCCGGCGGCTATGTCAGGCACACGGTGGGCGCTGCCTATATCTCCGGTGCGCTCGCTTATGGCTGGCAGGATATCACCACCGACCGCCTTGCGATGGCCGACAAGCTGCATGCGGAGTTCAATGCCAATGCGCTGTCGGGCCGCGTCGAGGGCGGCTATCGCTTCGCCACCAGATGGATGGGCATCACGCCCTATGCCGCTGGACAGTTCACGAGCTTCTGGCTGCCGGCCTACGCGGAGTCGGCCGTCTTCGGCAGCAATGCGTTTGCGCTGGCCTATGGTTCGCAGGGCGTGACCGATACGCGCGCCGAACTCGGCGTCCGCACCGACCGTTCCTTTGCGCTGGCGACCGGCCTGCTCACGCTGCGCGGCCGGTTCGCCTGGGCGCATGATTTCGATCCTGATCGCAATGTCGCTACTACTTTCCAAGCGTTGCCGGGAGCATCCTTTGTCGTCAACGGCGCGGCGCAGGCGAGCAATTCAGCCCTGATGACGGCCTCCGCCGAAATGAAGTGGCGCAACGGCTGGTCCTCGGTCGCGACCTTCGAGGGGGAGTTCTCCCACGTCACCGCCAGCTACGCCGGCAAGGGCGTGGTGCGATACGCTTGGTGATTGCGGCTTCTGGCACTTTTCGGACATGGAGCGATGTCCGACTTGAGACCGTTATGCGCACCAGAGCGGACTCCCCCGACTACTGCAGATTTGTGAGTTCAGGCTATAGTTAGGCCGAACGAGCCTTTAGGCGTCAATTTCTGGTTCATCAAATCGTACTCGTTATTGAACATGGGACGGCTTAGAGGACCGAACGCCAAATGTGTTCAGCTGAAGCCCGCGATTGAGGTCGATAGATGCCGATATCGAACGATTGCGCAGCCGAAGAAATATTGCTGTGGATTCATAAGGGATAGTTGTGACGGTCTGGTCGTCGGTGCTTTGGATTAGTAGCTTGAATTTGTATCCTAATGATAGGTCGATGCAAGACAATCGAGTGGGAGTAGGGGGACCGGATATTCTGGAGGGCGTAGGAGAGAAATAGCGTAGGAAAGATGGGGGGTTGCAGGAGATCCGATTGATCATTCGCTCTCCATCGTCTCTCCGCGCCGTTGTTTGTCCAAATCATTGATTCAACGAGAGTCGACATTCGCGGCGGACGGAGCAAGCTAACTCATTTGACGGTTCTTCCGACGGTTTGATCACAAGTGGCAAGACCCGACGTAGATGAGACCGTCAAGGATTGCGATCGTTCTGACGGTCTTTTTCTGAAAGCCGATTGCCCGAAGCTTGCGACGCCGCCTGTCGCCCCCGATCGTTAGCCAAAGCGAATGCTGGTTGCGGCGATGTCTCATTCCGGTGGCAGAGGGACGTGGGCGAGGGAAGTATTGAGTCTTCCTTTTGTCTAAACGACGACGCTGCATTGAACCGCTATCATGCGCCTCTGGGCTTTCTGGCACCAATAAGAAGGCGTGGATTCAGAGGAACGCAGCAAATGCCGCCGAGAAGCAGGCATAGCGTCTCAAGTGAGAGGAGCAATCCACCATGCATTCAATTCGAAAATTGCGCGAGTCGGGCAACGCCACCGTGGCTGACTATGAAAAGATTCTCGCTCCAAACGTCGTTTTTCACAGTCCTGTGTTGATACGGACCGCAGAAGGTCGTGAGGTGGTCGCTAAGATTTTCGCGACGTCGACCACGTTGCGAGAAGGTGTCTATACGGGAGAGTGGAAGCTGGACGACCGAAGAACTCTACTGAGATGGAAGGGAGTAATTCAGGGTCACGAGCTGGAAAGCTTCGATCTTATCGAAGAAAACGACGAGGGACTCATTGTAGATCGCACGATAGCTTTTCGTCCAATGCCGCAGCGAGGCTCTTTCGAGACGCGATGCGGGCTGCCCGCGCATGGCGAGCACGAGAAGCTGACTGGTAAGCATGATGAAACCTGGCCAATTGGTACGCCGAATTCGGGCGATCAGAGCCCGGATGAGCATTCCCAGTTCTGCGTCATTGCAATCGCGACAATTCCGAAAGCATGCGATTGCGGGCGATCTCGTAGGGGAAATCGCTTCGATTGGCGAGCAGAACAATACCGACCTTTCGCGCCGGTACAAATCCGATATAGGCTGATGCGTTGCTGAGGCCGCCAGGCTTATCGACGATGGTTATGCCATCCACATAAACGGTTTCCCAGGCCATCGCCTGTCCGAGCTCTTGGCTGACACGGATCATTTCGTGCTGGGTCATCTTCAGCGCCGCACGCAGCTGGGGATCGGCCGTTCCGCCACCCAAACAGGCATCGAGAAAAATCACGAGGTCTCGCGCCGAAGAAAACATCTGTTCAGTTCCGGCGAAGTCATAGTAGCTGTGCTGGCTTCCCGGCACGCCAACTGGCGTGCCATCATATAAATAACCTTGAACAGCGCGCCGCATGACTTCCGGACTCAAGATGGACTGGTTGTCCGATCCGCGTGCCGGAAGCAGCGTCGAATTCATGCCGAGAGGTTTTAGAATCCGGCTTTCGATAAGTTCATTGATCGGACGCCCATACCGACGCTCGAGCGCCAGCTGCAGCAGCACATAACCAGCGTGCGAATAGATGTGCTGCTTGCCCGGCTCTTCGCCTGCATCCGGGGTCCAGGCGTTGAGCACATCTATGAATTCGGTAAACGAGTATGATTTGCTGGGCCACGGCGGGTGATCGGTTGCCAGCAAGAGGCCGGAAGTGTGGCTGGCAAGCTGCCCGAGCGTGATCCGGCGAACATAGTCGCCATGCAATTCCGGGATGTATCTGTTGATCGGGTCGTCCAAGCTCAGCTCGCCACGAAGCGTTCCCAGCGCGAGCAGTGTGGCATCGAATACCTTGCGCACCGACGCCAGGTTGAACAGCGAATCCGAGGTGATTTTCCGTTTCTCAGCTCGGCTGGCGAGGCCATAGTTGAAGAACCATACATGGCCTGCGACGTAGACTGCGGATGCGAGCCCTCCAGCATCATTCTCTACCGCGACGGGGTCAATGTTGTCCGCTACGATATCTCGCACGCTGGAGTCCAGGTCAGAATCCGTCATCGCCTGCGGCAGAGCGGGCAGGGTCCAGAACAGACCAGCCAGGCCCATTGCGACCGCGGCGTACCGGCATCTCATCGAGGCCATTGCCATTCGACGTTCACCTCCAAGGATACAACGTCCCGATCAACGCGGTGCATCCATCTTGGACTTGGATCATCTTCGAGCATCCGCATAGCGTGCATCCATGTCAAATGTTGTGCTGCCTCCTTCGCGGCCCCGGTCGATGCCTCCAGCCGTGGCCACGAGTCTTGCACCTCGATTGCGGGCGCGGACTTGGTTGAGCTTCGAGCCGGCATTCCGCGGCAAGCGAGATCGGCCTGTGCAGAAGTGGCCATACGAGGCGGGCCGCTGGTTAGAGGTAGCGGGGCCGGGCAGACATGCTTGGTGAGCCACCAGTTTCAGCGCGGTTTCTGTGAGCGGCACTTCTTCCCCGCACACAATCCGCGGGCGCTGTTACTGCATGAGAAATCTATATACGGCAATCACCGCCACCATACTCGCGAAAATCAGCAGTGCCTGGAGGGATTTTCGGATCGTGGGCCTCGTCGAATGGCGCGCGGCCGATAGACCAGGCTGAGGTTTAGGCCGTCTCCCGAACCGCACGACTTTGTCCCCTGTCGTTGGCGTGCGGGCCTTCGGTTCTGGCGCCGCGCCCAAGCCTCCCATCTCGCTGTAATAGGCGGTGTAGACCTCGCGAACGGCTAGGGGCGTGGACTCGGCCTCGCTCATCGTTTTGAGTCGAATTCGATAGTTAGTCAGAAAGCTCTGTGCGTTTGCCGGAAGGTCATCGAAACCACCGAGCTTGGCCATCATGAGCCAAGTGGCAAAATCCGCCTCGGCCTTCGTGCGAGCTTTCTTGGCGATGCTGGTGTTGGAGCTAGAGGACATGGTGGTCCGATTGGTTCGCGCGCCCAAGCTCGCCGGCGTTCATGGCTATCTTTGGACAGTTCGCTGGGTATCTCGGTTGACGTCAGGTGTTCCGCCTAGCGCATGTCTTGGCGCGCGAGGATTTGCCCTGGACCAAATTAAAGGGGCATACCGTCGTGAGTATTCCTGCGCGACAATTAGGACTCGCGCCGGACACACATTGAAAATTGTACCACGTGAACGAGCACAAAAGTGCTAACTCGGTTAGGATTGCAGTCTTTTCCTTGGGCCAGCTATCGTTGAACCGCCGTAAACAGCAACTAGGGACGAACATGTACGAAGTTCTGATATTGCTGGTCCTGGTGAATTTAGGCTTCACCGGCTACATCTGGCGAACGGTTAGGCGTGTCCCTAAGCGGAAATTTCAAGGTAAGCTGCTAAATGGCAAGCCCATCACGCCCAATCATACACCGTCTTCGTTACCAAACGGCACCGAGCTACGAATCAGCGATGAGGATCGACGGGTCTTCTCCGATTTCGAGATGTTTGCCGTCGCGTTAAACCACAGGTTTGAGCCAAACGAGCCATGGCGGTTGCAAGAACGACTTGACGCTGAACTCACAGGCCGCGAGGAACCAGAATACGGCCGTCGCTACGAGATTTTTTATAACGAATATAGTGTCGGAAACCTGCAGATTTTTGCGAGCCATCACTACGGCCCAGCAGATCCACGGGTTGGGACCGAAATCGAGTTGTACTACGCTCGATTGCTGCCATTTGGCGAAATCAACAGGTTCATTTCTGCTATCGCTAACTTTACGGCATCAGGAAGTGCAGAAGAAGCTCAGCGCGTAAAAAATGCCATTCATGAAACGATGCTCGATGAGCTCTGGCATCATGAGTTCGATCCCGACCTAGATACCCGGACTAGCGGCGGATCAATTGAGCTTCGATTTGATGGATCAGCGGCGGGCTTTTTGAGGACTTCAACAAACCGGAGAGCCGCTCGATCTGAGTGGATCTGAGCCAACCCGCTTCAAGAACCGACATCGTCGCTTTCGTCCTTCTAAAGGCTCGGTGATCATAAACAGTCACGGAACGTCAGAAGCTCAAGTCCGGTTGTGGCTCGTTTCCGACATACCTGGCGAGCGCCGAGATGTCCGGTTTCTGGGGTAGACCCGACCAATGCCTGATGGGTCGACGAGAGCGTCTGCTGACCCGTTCCGGGGAAGCAAAAAAAACAGGCGCCAGTCTACCAGACACGTTAGTCTTCGTGCATGGCCAACAAGACACAGGGGCTGACAACCATGCCGAACATTCCCAAACCAGAAGAACGTGTAGGCTGGGAATTGATATGGCGACATGGCAACGGACATCCGCGTTACGGGAGCTGCGCCACTCCTGACGCCGCCGTTGTGGACTGGGCAACAGACCTTCCCGTAGGAGGTTTCGTCCTTGATCTTGGCTGTGGGGTGGGACGACATGTAGTCTATCTGGGCGATTGCGGGTTTCGCATGGCGGGAATCGATATCTCTCCCAGCGGCATTCGCCTGACCCAAGAAGTGTGTGCGGACCGTCGGATCAATTTTGAGGGCCAGATTTCCGACATGACCACACTGCCCTGGGCGGACGGCATATTCGATGGCGCGCTGTCGATATCGACGATCCACCATCACCAGCGGGAGGGGATCATACGGACGCTTGGTGAGATCAGACGAGTGCTTAAGCCGGGAGGGCTGCTGCTGGTCGACTTTCCCTGCACGGACACCCTCGATTATCGGCTGTTGCGCGAAAGGGTCGCCGCCGGGCAGATTGCCGAAATCGAACCTAACACCTTTGTCGACCCACGCCCCGATCTAGATGAGATGGATGATGACTTCCTGCCTCACCACTACTTCAATGAAGACGATTTGCGCGACCTGCTACGTCCCTTTGAAATCATGCGGCTGTGGGCGGCGCTGCGGCGATCGGAGAACGGCGCGGGCATGAGAGGCAAGTGGGTCGCTTCGGTGCGCCGCCTCTAGCGAGCTGAAAGCAGCAGGTTGTCATAATCGTTGCAGCAGTTCGGTGTTTCGACTGCTGTTGGCCCGTTGCTGACGGCCCGGATGTCCGGCTTGTAGGGTAGTGCGGAACGACACCCGATGCGTCGGCGAGGTCGCCTTTAGACCCATATCTGACCTGCTCCTGTTTAGGGTGCACTTAAACCCTCTGACGTTTACGACCGCGGGAATTCGATAATACTACTATGCTTGATCGCATTAGTGTCTGTCGTCGGGTTCGATGTTGGCGAGCAACCAGAGGATATAAATCATGGCCAATCTCGACACCCGGGATGCTGTGTGGAACGCCGACAATACGGTCAATCCGGCGTTCCTTGCTGCAAGTATGATCGACGAACGTGCACCCGACAGGCTCTCAACGACTTGCCTCAAAAACTTGCAGTCGCGGTTCTACTTCATCTGCCACCCGACCGCGCCATTGAAGTCCTCGATCAGCCGGGCCTTGAACGCGAACGCGAACTCGTCGCGCTGATGCCGCGGGACGCCGCAGCAAAGCTGCTGGCTGGCGTGTCTGCGGACCGGCTCGCCGACATCTAAGAGAACCTCATTGCGCCGAGTTGCTCGATCTTCTGGATCCCGACACCAGGGTCAACATTCGCCGCCTGCTGGAGTATCCAAAGGACACTGCCGGATCGATTATGACGACGGAGTTCGCTAGCGTTCCATCAACTTACACGGTTCAGCAAACCCTCGACTATATCCGCCACGTGGCAAGCAGTCGGGAAACTGTGTACGCGATCTACGTGCTGGATCCCCTCAGCAAAAAGCTGGTTCAGATGATCACCCTGCGCCGCCTCATCATCGGAGATCCAGCGGCACCGGTGCTTTCCGTAGCTCGGCCAGGACGCCTGATTACCGCGACCCTCTCATGGACCGAGAAGATGTCGCCCGACTGATATCTAAGTATGACCTGCTCGCCGTTCCGGTGGTCGACCACGATCGTGTAATCGGAATTGTCACGGTCGACGACATCATCGACGCCATCGTTCAGGAAACCACCGAAGACGTGCAGAAGTTCGGCGGCATGGCGGCTATCAACGAGCCTTACATGGAAATTGGGTCCGAAATGCTGACGGCGTCGGCGATGCAAGGCTATGAAGGCAACTCGAAAAGGCAATCGTGCTCACGCTATTCATCCCGCTGATTATGAGCTCAGGGGGTAATTCTGGATCCCAAGCCACGTCGCTTTTAATACGCGCATTGGCTTTGCGTGAACTTGAGATAAAGGATTGGTGGCGCGTTGTGTTGCGGGAAATTCCAAACGGACTGATGCTTGGAACAATGCTAGGCTTGGTCGGCATCGTTCGCATTTCGCTCTGGCAATATCTGGGTCTCTATGACTACGGCGAACATTGGATGCTGATAGCGTTAACAGTCGGCGTCGCCTTGATCGGCATAGTCATGTTTGGCTCGCTGACCGGATCCATGCTTCCGTTCATCCTGCAACGCATTGGGTTCGATCCGGCCAGCGCTTCAGCTCCGTTTGTCGCAACCCTCGTCGACGTGACCGGCCTCGTAATCTACTTCAGTGTGGCTTCGCTGATACTACGGGGAACGCTACTATAGCGGGAAAGCGCCGCAGACAGCGGCTGCCGTTCCGGTGTCCGGGACCCTGCAGTCGCTGTCTGCGGGGGATCTTTCATGGCACTTTTCGGAACTGGTCCAACTCGCTGGCGATGTCCGTTTACGGGGCAAGAGGGGAAGTAAGATTTCGGCGCTCCCAGGTCCGTTGATAACCCCTTCCGGAGCGAGCCGATTTCGCACGCGCATCACCCAGCGGCTTACTTGAATTGAAATCTTCTGTGTCTTGCACCCAAGCGCTTGTCTTGGCATCGCCGTATCGCCGCGCTACTTTACGCTGGAATCGGGGAGCTCAAAAAAAGTCGATGGGGCTCTTCAACAGGAGCGATCGGATTTGACTGGTGCAATAGTCGTGCGCTGCGGTCTAGTCGCGGCTGCATTCGGATACTTCTGGATTTCAGGGCCTGTCGCTGCGATCGAACTGACAGCGGCGCAGGCAGCCCTCTATACCACGGTGTCGATCTTCCCGCCCTCGGCCACATCGATGACCGTGTGCTATAGTTTCGTCTGCCGGCGCCGCGAAATGCTGGACTTCACGCCCGCCGACCGCCGTGCGCTGAGCAAGATTCTTGGAACCGGGCGCAGCTCGGCCGCCGCAGAGCGGGCTGCCGTGCAGAAGGCTGTGATCTGGTTCGATCGCCGCATGGGGCCGATCATCGGTACTGACAAGCGCGTAGCAAATGCCGACATCCGTGCATTCGACGACAAGCACAATTTCGATTGCTGGGACACCACCCGCAATACGACAAGCCTGCTACTCGTCCTACAAGAGTGGGGCCTTCTCAAACATCACTCTGTCGGCGATCCACATTACCGTGGCAATGCACTGGTCCTGCAGTTGCCGCACAATACGGCGGTACTGGTCGACCGAGCAACCAAAACCGAATGGGTCGTAGACATGTGGCCGCGTGCCTATGCCGAGCCGCCGGATGTCAAACCGCTCGCGGAATGGATCAGAGAGGATTGAGTTTGAGGTTCAAAGCGGAAAACATACTGAGTTCTTCTCAGTGTGACCGTGCAGCGAAACTAGACTAGCTGCCATTCCAGCGGGTGCAAGTCCCGCCAACATGAGATCCAGCCATTGTTGTAGTTATATCCAGCAACGGAGAGGGAGACCGATCCGTTGAAAGCCTGGAAGTAAAAGTCCCCGAAGGCTGGGCGATCCCAGTCTGATCCGTACAGGGGGGCGAGCAACCTGGCAGGCCGTAGCGGAAGCGAACCAGTGAAGCCACGAAATGAGAAGCCCGCGTGGAACGGATTGCGGGAGTTTTGGGAGTGCCGAGCCGGTGGTCAAACGGCGAAGGCCATGTCGGCGTCGAAGTTCTGGAACATATCGATGTTGGACTCCCCGGGGTCGGAGAGGACGGCATGCCAGGAAGGAATGTGCAGTGAAAGTTCGGAACTACTCGCGGGTCGCCTAGGCGCTCCCGCACAGCGAAGGCATCGCGTATAAGCCGCCATGCGGTGAAATCGCGATGTGCCTGCGAGTGGGGCGGATGGGGCCGATTAAGTGATGACGGTTCGGGACACTATAACCCGAACCCGAGCGAGGGCCCCTGAGGCGGAGGAGTGATGACCTCCAAGGCGGAGCATTATCGAGTCCGCGGCCCGACACAGAGCGGGACTACCGTAGTGGCCACGAGGTGCACGAAGGGCGAAGACAAACCATTCGTCGGTCAGCGCATGCCGGGAGCAGGCTATAAGCTGATCGACGCGCCGGGAAGGTCTCGCCTGAAATGCCAGCCTTCCAGCCGTACCGGGGAAAACTCGCCGTACGGAAGTGCGTCCAGTTAAGACTGGTGTGTTCAGCAGGAGGTAGACCTGCCGGGGCAAAAGTCAGGCGCCCCGTAGTTTGGATAGCAGGGTGGAGAGAGATCAAAATCCTGAAGCCTATCGACAAGGTCTTCCTTGGGGAGACTACGAGTTGCCGGGCCGTAATGACAGTAAACGTAAATGTGGCCTCGAAAGGCGTAGATCCGAGGGCCGAGCCTGCTTCCGTAGGGCGAAGGCAGCATGGGGTGCCGAAATCTGACCGATGCGGCATCTCCACCTCGGCGGGGTGAAAGCGACAGCACGGTGACAAGGACATGCTGAGTAACTGGAGAGACCCTCCTCGTCCCAGCGAGAAATCGTCGGAGCAAGGTAGGCCGTATAACCGGCGAAACCGGGAAGTCGGCCAAAGACGAGAGGGTGTCGGGCGGGCCAGTAGTAGCGATGAAGCGGAGTAATGTCTGTGGAGCGAAGTGGCCCTGCTGTTTGTAATGTCTCTTTCAATCGGGAAGGCAAGGACGAGATGATAAAGACGTCCAACGATTTGCAGGACCTGAGGCGGAGACTATACGTCAAGGCGAAGTCTGAGACGTCTTGGTGTTTCTGGGGCTTGTACGTCCATGTTTGCAAGATGGAAACACTACGCAAGGCGTATGCGCTGGCCGAAGATAATGATGGTGCTCCCGGAGTAGATGGGGTCACCTTCGCGGCCATCGAGGCGCAAGGCGTGGAGGCATTCCTCGGGCAGATCAGGGGCGAACTGGTTGAGCGCACCTACAAACCGTTGCCGGCCCGGCGGCAGGAGATACCGAAGGACGGCGGCAAAGTCCGCGTCCTTTCAATTCCTGCTATCCGGGATCGGGTGGTGCAAGGGGCGCTCAAGCTCATCTTGGAGCCGATCTTTGAGGCCGACTTCCAACCGGGATCGTTTGGATACCGACCCAAGAAGACGGCTCATGAGGCGGTCGACCGAGTGGCCAAGGCAATCGTACAGCACAAGACACGCGTCATAGATATCGATTTGCGGAGCTATTTTGACAATGTCCGGCACGACCGACTGTTGGCCAAAGTGGCGAAACGAGTCGATGATGATGATGTGATGCACCTGCTGAAGATCATGCTGAAAGCCAATGGTCGATGCGGCGTCCCGCAAGGCGGAGTGATCTCCCCATTGCTCAGTAATCTCTACCTCACCGAGGTAGACCGAATGCTCGAGCGGGCAAAAGAGGTGACACGCTACGGCAAGTACACCGGCATCGAGTATGCGCGTTTTGCTGACGATCTGGTGATCTTGGTGGATGCCCACCCGCGGCATGACTGGCTGATGACGGCGGTTGAGAAACGCCTCCGGGAGGAATTGGCCGCTCTGCAAGTCGAAGTCAATGAAGAGAAGAGTCGGATCGTGGACCTCGGCCGCGACGAAAGCTTCGGCTTCCTCGGATTCGATTTCCGCCGCATCCGTAGTGGAAGGGGCGTCTGGCGAGCACATTTCACGCCAAAGCTCAAGAAACGAACGGCTCTGCTGCGGAAGCTCAAAGACGTGTTCCGCCGCCACCAATCCCAACCCGTGGATCGGGTGATCAGCTTGATCAACCCGATCCTACGTGGCTGGGTGAATTACTTCGCGGTTGGGCACGCCAGCGAGTGCTTTGGCTACATTCAAGACTGGGTGGAAAAGAAGGTTCGGCGCCATCTGATGAGGGCTCGGAAGCGAAAGGGCTTCGGTTGGGCGCGGTGGAGTAGGAAGCGGCTGTACGAAACCTTGAAGCTGTTCAACAGCTACAAGGTTCGGTGGCTTCAGCCGAAAGTCGCCCCAGCAGGATAGGTCCCATAAACCTTGCCGCGAAGCGAACAGGTGAGCGCAAAGCGGGAAATCCGCACGTTGCGTTCGACGTGGCGGGGACTGGAAACGTGGCACGGTCGAGATGATGTGACACTCGCAGACGAAAGGGCGAGGCAACAGGGAACACAAACATCGACCTAAACCGGCGCGCCAGTCTCCGACCCTACTGATAGGGGGGATCGAGAAAACGTCGGCATCATTCGAAGCCCGATCCGCGCCTCGATCCTACCCGACCATTATCAGACTCGTGCCGCTTCGTTAAAAGTTGAGCATTTGGCAGGAGGCGACGATGATCGCGACAAGGTTCACACAGCTTGTTGGCTGTGCGGTACCGATCCAGCAGGCAGGCATGGGCGCGGCTGCGCCACCAGAATTGGCAGCGGCAGTGTCGGAGGCCGGTGCACTCGGAATGCTGGGCACCGCTCGGCCGGGGCTGACGGCCGCCACGCTCGCCGATCAGCTCGAGCAGGTACGTCTGCTCACAGACAAGCCGTTCGGAGTTAACTTCATCGTCGCCCCGATATTCCTCAACGGAACGTCGACGCGCCCACCCCTTGACCTGAAGTGCATCGAAATCGCCGCGCGCTCGGCGAAGGTCGTCGAGTTCTTCTACGGCGAGCCGGAGCCGCGACTTGTAGAGATGGTGCACGCGGGCGGTGCGTTGGCCTGCTGGCAAGTTGGGCCTCTGGATCAGCGAAGGAACGAGTGTCGACGAATTTCATTTGGGTTGCCGGCGTAGCTTGCCGTTCACCGGCTTTCCGATCGGTGCTGGGATGCGATGGCGATACTTGCCGCGCTTGGGCCGGCGGATGCGCGCACCAAATGACGGAGAGATGATTATCATTCTCATGTGTGCTTGCACCCCGCGCTGTGCGGCCGGCCCCAGAAATACTCTCGGTGCCCCATCTCGCGCTCGGCATAGCCGTCGATCGCTTCCTTGATTGCCTGAAGCAGAGCGTAGCTGCCTGGCTGCTTCACGCAGGGCATGATTTCCTCAGACATGCAGCAGAAGCGCCGCATTTGCTCCAACGCTGCCAAGAGGCGCGATTTCTCAGTGTTGGGATCGTACCAGGGTGAGTGCGTGTTCATGGCGCGATGACAGCGCCTGCCAGCGCGGCTTGCAATATAGCTAGGCCTTGGGGCGCGGCCCACGGCGGCCTACAGAGTAAGGTGAACTCCCCTTCGGGCGGCGGCGGGATTGCTGCCGATAGTAGCGCAAGACCTACAATCGGATCGTCGAAGAGAGGTTACCAGCCAGGTCCTCGCTGATTTCGGCCACCATCTGCGGCTGTGATTTCCCGCGCGCCAACGCAATTTCTTTTAAGCTCTCCCAGAAAGGCTTTTCCAGGCTGATGCTCGTCCTGCGACCCGAAACGTCGATAGAGCGTTTGACAATTGTTGATTTCATTTAATTACGGAAGCATCTGAAAAGGCCATGGGACCACAATTTCCCCGAGCTAGCCAAGTCAGCGGAAAGGGGAAGCGAACACTACGCGCACACCGGATACTCGAACGCCACGCCCTCCGGATCGTGCTCGGCGAACCAGCGCTCCGCAGCATCCTCGTTGGCGAAGACCTTCAGGTGATCGACGTCGCCGACCTCTTTCGCGGTGTTGATGTAGATCCAGACCGTCTTGTCCTCCGAGAGCGTCCGCTGAAGAATCGCGTGCGCCCGAGTGTCACCAGCCTGATTATCGTTCGTCATATGTGATCCTTCATCTCGACGAACATCTCCCTGACGTCGATCAGCCTCAGCTGCTTCTCCCGCGGACCAAGATGCTGGTTCAGCAGCCATGCCTGACGCGCTGCGATCTCATCTCTCTTGATGCCGTCTTTCACCGCGAAGAAAGCGCGCATGTCCGCTATGAAGCTGCGCGCGAGAGCAGGCGGTAATTCGATAGGTTTGCGGGGCATCAAGGATCGATCTGTCAGGCCGCGCCGTGCAACGGCAGCGGGAGCTGTACGGGCCGGCCGCCGCCGTGGCGGTCCAGAAAGCCATCCAGCGCCGGCGGGACATCACGCCACAAGCTGGCCAGCCGTTGCGCCAGCTCGTCGGCGATCTCCCCTGACACGTCCCGCGACCAGCCCTTTCGCGGTATTGAACGCCACCACCCGGACGGGGTCGGAATACTGCCCCTCGAAGAGATCCCGGATCACCGTTTCGCGGTCGGTCCGTTCTTCGTCAGTCTCTGGCCAGGCGCGGCCGAGGTAGCCGCCGAAGTCAACCAGGACCAAATAAATCTCGCGGTCGTCGGTTTCCGGCACGATCGAGGGTGAGCGACGCATGGCGCAACTCCAAAAACACTGAAAGGCAATGGGCCTAACCTAGCCCGCCGTTCCCCCATCAGGAACCGTTCTCCCGCTGCGCGCGTTGGCAATCGCAACCTGGAGGAGACGATGGCAAAGAAAGCGAAAAAGACGGTTCGTGGCCGCAAGCAGGACCGGGCGCGCGTGGCGGGCGGCCAGGGCTATGAGGTGCGCTATGAGGCTAAGAAAACGCACCGCTCTAAGGCCGCGGTGAAGAAAGCCGTCAAGAAGGTCGGCAACAGCCGCAAGCGGGTGGAGAAGCGGCTGGGCCGTTGAACGTCGCCAACTGAGACGGCACAGTGCGCCATGGTAGGCGCCGCGGCGGCTTTTCTATAGGTTGTTCTGATGAACTACTTGGCGTTGACAAACGACAGTCTCACCATGATGTACGAGGCGGTGCGTGGTGCGTTGGCCGCCGACGATGCCGCGGAGGAGCAAGGCGAGGAGTTGCGCTTCAAAGTAAGGGATACGGGCGCTTGGATGACGCATGTCGCCGACCTCGAAGCCGAGATGATCAAACGCGGCATGATCTTTGAGCTTATCGCCTGGGACCGGGCTATTGACGGGATGGCATCAGGAGATCCGGCATAGCGGCTCAGGCGAACAGATCGGCACCGGCTTGCGTGAACTTCACGAACGTCCCGCTCTCATGCAGAACCAGCCAACCGTTGGCGATCGCACGATCGAGCCCGGCCTTGTACTCCGCCGGCGTGGCCTTCAGCTGAAACAGCATCGGCCCGTTGATCTTCTCGATATGGATGCGGCCGTCCTGCGCGGCTTCAACCGCGTTGGCGAGTTCGACGAGCTTGCGCGCGGCGACATCGGGATCGGCAAGGAGCCGGCCGTTGACGAATTTCATTCGCTCTCACTTCGCATTGTTGCGCAGCAGCAACGCCCGGAATATTCCGCGTGTTGCTTGCCGATTCGACGCTCCCCTTTGGCCACGTTTTAGCCTAGATAACTAACACCCGGGCAGGGCACATTTGATTTCCAATGAATTTTCCCGGACGGGCCGTTAGCGAGCAGCGGCCCTTTTTTTGCGAAATCAAATGCGCGGCGGCGCGGAGGCAGCCGAGCGTTCGTGTCCTGGGGTAGGTGGAAGACGCGGCGCCCGGCTGCCGACCGCGCGGCGGTGCGGTCAGCTTTGATAACAACATGAGTCGCTCAATCGACGCATCGGAGATTGCAGCCGTCCCCCGTTTAGGCCGCCGCCCGATCTTCCTTGTCTGCGCCGCGCATCACGATCTTGAGCGCGTCGTCAGGCAACGGCCGCTGTAGCGCCTTCGCCTCATCCGATGACGCGCGCATCCAAACCTCGCGCTCCTCGTCAGTCGTCAAGATCACCGGCATCGCCTTTGGGTGAATCGGCGCGACTACCGCGTCCGGCGGGCACCGCGCCGGAGAGCGAAGCTGTCGAAAAGTCCGGCGCAATCGCTGCGATATGTTTGGACGCAGGTTAGTATCGGGCTGCGATTCGCGTAGGAGCGGCATAACACAGCTTAATAACGACGCAGGACTGACTTCGACATTCAGGAGCGTGGCACATGAAACGCATCGTGTTTGGTCTGATCCTTATCGTCACAGTTCCTTGCCTCGTTGGCAGTGTGACAGCTCGCGACCTTGATGGCCGCTACGCCAATTCGCCGCTTAAACCATGGTTTGATCATCTTGCGAGCGGCAAAGGACTTTGCTGCTCGATGGCAGATGGCGAAACGGTCGCAGACCCCGATTGGGAGGCAAAGGACGGCCATTATCGGGTCAGGCTCGAAGCTGGCTGGATCGATGTTCCCGACGATGCGTTGATCACCGAACCGAACCTAGCGGGCCGCACAATGGTCTGGCCGTTGCGGTTAGATAATCAAATCTCAATCCGATGTTTCATGCCGGGTAGCATGACTTAGCGCAGAATTGGACTAACAGTCGGCCTCAGAAAAATCCGGGGCTCAAGTCCAAGCCGTAAGTTGCTGCGAGCAGAGACACGAGCAAGCCTACTCCGCAAAATATAGCAACTGTTTTGAGAGTTTCGACTTCAACCTCGGTTCCAGAAACGCGCGAAAGGAAACTTGCAATAGCAGCAGCCATTTGCGACCTCCAAGCCCGAATCTGATGATCGGTCTGGTCACCTGATAGCCTACGCCGCGTGCGACGCGTGTGAACTACGTCACGCTTCCCCGGAGGCCACGGCCTAACAGTGTGCCTCGGTGATCAACGCGAGAAGATGCGCGTCACGCCGCCGCCCCGACCTTCCTCGTCTGCGCCGCGCATGACGATCTTGAGCGCCGCGTCGGGCAACGGCCGCTGTAGCGCCTTCGCCTCGCCCCAAGGGCGCGCATCCAAACATCCCTCTCTTCGTCAGTCGTCAAGACCACCGGCATCGCCTTTTGGGTGAATCGGCTCTACTACCGCGTTCGGCGAGGTCGTCAGGAGGCGCTTTGGCCGCCGATCGCACCGGAAGCGTAACCGGCAGCGGCTGGCGAGCCATCGCCCGCGGCTGGGGCGGTAGTAAGCAGGGCCGCCGGTACCTCAAAATCACCGGCGGCCCCAGGGTCGGACAATTCAAATTGTGGTCGTGGCCGCCCCTGCGCGATCGCAGTTGTCCATCACCTGCCCCAGTGTGGGCGGGGATCATTCTGCAGCAACATGCTGACATGCACCTTACAGGTCACTGGCCGTCAACCTGCTGGCGCTATCGTCATAAGCGTCGCGGGTTTGTATCGCGTACCGCGACAGGCATGATTAAGGGTAAACTTAACCCGCCGGCGTTCTCAACCGGCGGGTTTTTTGCTGGCACGCTCGCAATAGACACCGCAAGGTGAACATTGAGAAAGCTTAACTTGGTCCACTGCGCCACGGGGTTGAGGATGGGGGATTGGGAGGTGGACCTATGTCAGACCTCAAAGATTGTGAGATTGAACGTCTTTCGCGTTTGTTTGCTAGCGGCAGCATGCAGCATGCGCCGGAGATCGCGCGGTTGTTAGGCCAGGAATTGAACGACCAAGGACCAAAGCCAATCCCGCTGCGTGCCGCGCTCGGAAACTTTCTCCGGGGAAGCAGAGACGTGACACCTACGGCGTAACCGGCAGCAGTTGGCGAGCCATCGCCGGCGGCTCGGGCGGTAACGGACCCAAATCTAGTCGTTCTAGCTTCGCCGGGTCGCGGTCACGCATTCCGCGGTAAGGCCGACTAAAACTTAAACCCGCCGGACAACTCACCCGGCGGGTTTTTCTATTTGGCGGCATACGCATCAAACGCATGGGCGAGAAAAACAGCCGCGCTACAGCAAACTAGAAATGCAACGAGCAACGTCATTGGTGACCGCCCTTGGTCCCCACCAGCCAAGCTGCATTAGGGCCGCGCAGCCTAGTCCTCAAGTTAAGCTTTCGAAACGATTGTAAAGGCGCGGGGCTTCGGTCCGCGCTCAAACCTGTGTACCGACTCAACGCAGACGCGTACCTTGCACCGGTGTTGAACGCAGCAGCGCCGAGGGGGCGGGAATGCGCGACGTTTCAAAACTCAAGTTCATCGGCTCGGTGTTCTGCAGCCAATATCAGAGCCAGGCGAAGTTTTATATCGACGAGATGCATGGGAATGCGTCACCTCGTGGTCGTTTATGAGAATGATGGACACGACTTCATTGCCGGCATTCCTGATGAGTGGGCAGACGAAAACGTGCAGGACTTTATCTTCTGGCCGATGAAAAATCCGAACTATCCGGCAAGTGCAGATTCAAACCGGAAATTGCGCCGCGTTTTCTAATTGGAATTGTTTGGTGACGGTACTTTGCAGACGGAGATCGAACACGGCGCCGGCCGCTTCGAAGTGCTACAATCGACCGAATGATGCCGATAGCTAGCGAAACCACAAAAATATTTTTTTGATGATTTTCCCTTTAAAATCAAAAGCGTAACTTTTTAGCGGACCCATCGTCGGAATATGTTCGGCCGCAGAAAAAATTTCGAAGGAATTTCAATATGCTATGCGTGATTTGAACAATCGAGTGGGAGTGAGGCTAGCTGGCGGTTCTACAGAGCCTGATTTTTAGAGCGTTTGCTCGAGGACCAAAATAAGTCTTCCGGAAAGGCCGTGCTGAAAAGCCATGGGATTCGGAGTATTTGTTCATCGCTCAGACTCGATCTACGACGACAGTCCCGCCGAGCGCTATCAATTTCCGAGTCAGTATCTTCGTCGCGTTGAGGCGTGCGTCGGCGACTGGATAGTCTATTACGAACCGCGCAAAGTCGCTGACACGCGAGGCTACTTTGCAATTGCAAAGGTTAGTCAGGTCATTCCCGATCCGAGCGTCTCCGGGATGTATTTGGCGCTGATCGAGCCTGGAAGCTATCTCGATTTCGCGAATTCAGTTCCTTTCAACGGGGCCACGGGACCGGTAGAGCAAGGCGTTCTGAATGCACAAGGACGGATTTCTGGCCGCGCTCAGTCGGCGGTTCGTCCGCTCTCTCCCGATGATTTCAAGAGAATATCCGAACTTGGCTTTGCAGAAAATACGCCGTTGTTGCCTCGGCTTGACAACGATATGCCGTTGTCTGGTCTTGACGAGGAGCAGACGCCTTTTGCAGTTGACCAGCAGCGCGACCGCGTTAGCGTCACCTTATCGAGGGTCTTACGCGATCGTGTCTTCCGGCGTGTTGTCCTGCGCGCTTATGATGAGCGCTGCGCCATCACCGGACTAAAGCTCATCAATGGGATGGGACGCGCAGAAGTCGCAGCGGCACATATCCGGCCAGTGGAGGCGAATGGGCCGGATATCGTTAGTAATGGGATCGCGCTTTCGGGCACAG
This sequence comes from uncultured Alphaproteobacteria bacterium, assembly GCA_963802585.1. Lineage (GTDB taxonomy): Bacteria > Pseudomonadota > Alphaproteobacteria > Rhizobiales > Xanthobacteraceae > Bradyrhizobium. The sequence goes on from CAWDJS010000011.1 coordinate 390,751, forward strand.
CGCACTGGATGTTTGATCGTGGTCTTATTGGCTTGGCCGACAATTTGGAGATATTGATCTCTCGGCAAACGAACGATCTGGACGGCATACGGTCTCTAATAAATAAATCGGGTCGCGCGATTACGCCGCGCCGAATATCAGACCACCCACATCCACATTTTCTGAAATGGCACCGCGACCATTGCTTCAAGCAATAGGCCGAAGGCATAGTCGTACTCGCAATGGCGGGTTACGCGTTCGCCATCCCGCCCTACGATCCCCGCGACCCCCTCTCAAACCGCTTAATCAGCCGCTCGCGCTTCAGCCGTGACAATCGGTTGATCCAGAACACCCCGTTGAGCTGATCGATCTCGTGCTGGTGGCAGACGGCGCGCAGGCCGTCCGACTCCTCCGTCTGCATGCTGCCGTCGACATCCCGATAGCTGATCCGGACGCGCGCATGACGCTGGACCTCGTCGGTGACGCCGGGCATCGAGACGCTGCCTTCCCGGTGCAGGATCATCTCGGAGGATGCCCAATCGATCTCCGGATTGACGTAAGTGCGCGCGCCTTCGTTGGCGCCAAGGTCGAGCACCACGACCCGCAAGAGGACACCGATATGCGGCGCCGTGATCCCGATTCCGGGAGCCGCGTGCATTGTCTCGAGCAGATCGTTTGCCAGCTCCCGCAACGCGTCGTCGAATTCGGTCACGGGCCGTGCCGGGATCGCGAGCCGGGGATCGGGGTAGCGGACAATCGGGCGGATGGTCATGATCTCTGGGAGAGCCTACCGTATTAGTCCCGGTTTACACGCACGAGCAGTTCAAAAACTATTGGCTGCAGAGGCGAATCGATCTCGGCGAGCTGCCCGGCAAGAAGCTGAGGCCGGTGGTCGAGGTCAAGATGGGGCGGGGGGCCGTCCCGTAATCGGGGGCGATGAATGACGCGTGGGGAACTCGTGATGAGGCAGGAGCAGTGCCGCAGGCGGCTGCACGCCTTCCAGTTCTATGCCGACAACAAATACCTGCCGTCAACGGACCGCTACTTCGCCGTCGTCATGGTCGAGCAGGAGCAGGAAAAACTCGACGACCTGAGACTGCTCCTCGAACGGGCGCGTCGCGCAAAGTAAGCTTCACGGCCTTGATTTTCGGGGACTGTCGCCCGCCCTGGGGGCTAACGCGGCTGTGATCGCGGGACAGCGGCTTCGCCGCTCATTGCGCGACAGGTTTTCACAAAGACAATCATCAAGTTGCGGTCGCATTTCGCCGGTGTCGCGGCGTATGGGCCAATACTAAACCAATAGGTTGACTTTATTCGTTGTGCGCCTATACTAAACCACATGGTTGAATATCAGGCGCCGCCCATGAACTCCGTCTTTCACGCGCTGGGCGATGCCACGCGGCGAGAGATGCTGCGCGATCTCGCGCGCGGCGAACGCAGCGTGAGCGAGCTCGCAGGCCCGTTTGCGATGTCGCTCGCGGCGGCCTCCAAGCACATCAAGGTGCTGGAGCATGCGGGCCTGATCCGCCGCGAGGTGAGGGGGCGCACGCATGTCTGCCGGCTCGATCCCGGCCCGCTCGCCAGCGCCCATGAATGGCTCGGCCATTACGAGCGCTTCTGGACCAGCCGCCTCGACGAGCTGGAGCAGATGCTGAGCGACGAGGACACAGCCCAATCGAAGGGCCGCAAATCGAAGTCAAGCAAATCGAAATCAGGAAAAGGAGACGAGAGATGAAGAAACCCGCGATCGTATCGGCAAAGGAATGGGAAGCTGCGCATGAGCGGCTTCTCGTCAAGGAGAAGGCCCAAATCCGTGCCCGTGACGCGCTGGCCGCCGAACGGCGGCGGATGCCGTGGCTTGCCGTGGAGAAGACCTACGCGTTCGACGGCCCCAAAGGCAAGATGAGCCTGCTCGATCTGTTCGAAGGCCGCCGCCAACTGATTATCTACCGTGCCTTCTTCGAGCCCGGCGTGCACGGCTGGCCGGAACATGCCTGCATCGGCTGCTCGCTTGGCGCCGACCAGGTCAGCCACCTCACGCACCTCAATGCGCGCGACACCACGCTTGTCTATGCCTCGCGCGCACCGCAGGCGGACATTGCGCGGCTGAAGGCGCGGATGGGCTGGGAGGAAATCCCCTGGGTGACCATCACCGACAGTTTTGATGTCGATTTCGGCGTGGACCAGTGGCACGGACACAACGCGTTCATCCGCGACGGCGATCGCATCTTCCGCACCTACATGATCAACAGCCGCGGCGACGAAGCGATGGGCACCGTCTGGAGCTACCTCGACATGACCGCGCTCGGGCGTCAGGAGCAATGGGAGGATTCGCCGGAAGGCTATCCCCAGAGCCGGCCGTACAAATGGTGGAACTGGCACGACACCTACGTCCCCGGCGCCGCGCCGGACCAGAGGTGGGTCGAAGTGTCCGACGCGGGAGAGGCCGCCTTCCGCAACAAGGAAGCCGGAGCCAAGACATGACCGGGATCGACATCCATGCCGTCAATGCGCCGCCGACTGCGCGCGTTGACGACACCGGCGCGGTCGTCGCCGCTCTGACCCACGCGCTGTATCTCGCGGCCACGCCGATCTTCGCGATCATGGCCGTGCTGACCAGCATGCCCGGCGGGAATGCAGACATGATTTGCACGGCCGCGCATGGCGCGTGGCCGTTAGGCGGAATGGTCCCGATGTATGCGTTGATGAGCGCATTCCATGCGGCACCCTGGCTGAAATGGATTTTCCGCCGATGACGAACCGGACGACCGGCTCGCGCTAAATCGCTCAACCCGACGGGCAATTCGCACATGGCCCTCATGCGCAAATTGCCCGTCGTGTCATTGGGTCGCACCATTTCGGTATTGCCGAAATACCCAAATCAGTGACACATTCCGCGCCATCCCGCCTCGACACGAGGGACGTTACGGCCAATCGTCACGAAACGTGAGGCGGGGATGCGATGGACGCGGAGGTGCGCAGGACGTAGCGCGCGGTACGTGTTCGACGAAGCCGTGTGGTCCCGACACCCCGATGCTGGTGTCAACCCTTGGGGCTCAAAAGCCCGGGGGGACGGTGACTAGAACGCCCGGTACGCCGAGGAGAGCACGGAATAAGTCGTCAAACATCGCGCGGGGAATGCCGGACGTGTTCGGTTGTACCTGTGACCACTCGTGTGCGTTTTCTTAAGCTTTCCTGCACACGAGACCGCGGGTGCAACGGCGCCCGGCAATCCCTGCGCCCTCTGCCTGATGAGGGCGGCAAATGACGCAAACCTCGGACGATTCCGGTCGCGAGAACGCGGACTCTTGGCCTTGTTTGTCCCCGGGGTCCCGGTGCACGATGCGTTGTGCGACGTCAAAATCGCCGGGTTCGATTGAACTGGAGGAGCGCAGTGTCCGACAAGCCAGTTGCCGAGCGTTTGCAGGTCAAGGGCGATCGCCGTCTCGCGGTGATCGGCGCCTCCGCGCAGCTTGAGAAAACGGTGGGTGCCAGCAAGATGCGCGCCGATCTCGCCAACGCCGACGTGGTTCTTCTCTTTGCACCGGATCGTGCCCGCCTTGACGCCAAGCTGCCGGGCGTCCTCGAGAAGATGCCGGACACCGCCATCCTCTGGGTCGCCTATCCCAAATTGTCATCGAAACTCGCCGCGGATTTGAGCCGCGACATAATCCATGCGTTGGCGCCCAAACACGGCCTCGACACGGTGAGCCAGATCGCGGTCGACGACAACTGGTCCGCGCTGCGCCTGAAGCGCGTCAAATAGGAACCGCACGAAAAATTCGATCCACCTGTCGGTTCCACCCCCTCCCGTTCGTCTTTCAGCCAGTGCGAGCCACATCGGAGACAAGGAAATGGAAAATTCTCGCTATCGCTGGGTGATTGTTGCGGCCGGCGGCCTGCTGGGCTGTATCGCCATCGGCGGCATGTTTTCGCTGCCGGTGCTGCTGCAGCCCATCGCGAGGGACACCGGCTGGTCGGTCACGGGCGTGTCCAGCGCCATGACCATCGGCTTTCTCGCCATGGCGCTGACCAGCATGGTCTGGGGCAATTTGACCGACCGCTTCGGGCCGCGGCCGGTAGTCCTGACCGGCTCGGTCGTGATCGCGGCGAGCCTGGCGCTGGCGAGCCAGGTGACGTCGCTGCTGGCGTTTCAGTTCATCTTCGGCATCATGGTCGGCGGCGCTACGGCTGCGATCTTCGCGCCGATGATGGCGACCGTCACCGGCTGGTTCGACACCCATCGCAGCCTCGCGGTGTCGCTGGTCTCGGCCGGCATGGGCATGGCGCCCATGACCATGTCACCGCTGGTCGCCTGGCTGGTCTCGCACCATGACTGGCGGACCACGATGCTGATCGTCTCCGGCATCGTCGCGGCGATCATGATCCCGGTCTCGCTGCTGGTGCGCCGTCCGCCCGGGCTGCAAGCAGCACCTTCGGCGCCGGCCGCGGGCGCCGCGCCATCGGCGGAGATGTCGCTGGGCGAGGCGCTGCGCTCGCCGCAATTCATCATCCTGATCGCGACCAACTTCTTCTGTTGTGCGACGCATTCGGGCCCGATCATCCATACCGTCAGCTACGCCATCAGCTGCGGCATCCCGCTGGTGGCCGCGGTCACGATCTACAGCGTGGAGGGTTTTGCCGGATTGTTCGGCCGCATCTTCTTCGGCATCGCCGGCGACCGCCTGGGGGCCAAGCGCGTGCTGGTGGCGGGCCTCCTGGTCCAGGCGTTCGGCGCGCTGGCCTACGCCTTCGTGCACGAGCTTGCCGGGTTCTACACGGTGGCAGCAATCTTCGGCTTCATCTATGCCGGCACCATGCCGCTCTACTCGGTGATCATCCGCGAGAATTTTCCGCTGAAGATGCTGGGCACCGTGATCGGCGGCACCTCGATGGCCGGCAGCCTCGGCATGGCCACCGGGCCGCTCGCCGGCGGACTGATCTACGACACCTTCGCGAGCTACGCCTGGCTCTATATCGGCTCCTGGGCCTTCGGGCTCGGCGCCTTTGCGATCGCGCTGACGTTCAGGCCGTTTCCCAAGGCCGATACCAGGACCGAGCCGCAACCCGCGCCGGCGTAGCTCCCCCAGATGATGCGATCACGCCGCCATTTCCTGTCCGCCGCCGGTACTATCGGTGACGTTGCTCTCGCTGCGATGGAGGATGCGCACGCGTGTTTCCGTGAAGCCGATGAGTCCGGCCGCGGTAAGTCGTTGCAACGTCTGCCAGGCGGCGCGATCGAGGACCTCCGTCTGCAGCGTCGAAGAGGCAAGCCGCGCTTGCTCGGCGGCGACGAGCGAAGGCTCGGCATCGAGGACCAGGATGAGACGTTCGGCCCGGAACTCGGCATGCAGAAGCCGGGCGCCATGACGCGTTCGGACGTCTTCAACGAGCGCTTCCTCGGGCGGAAGGGCCTTGATTTGGACCCGTTTGCTGCCGTCCAGCGCGGCCTGCATGCGCTCGATCAGCGCGGCGCGGCCCGAAGGTATGACGATCTTCGAGAAATCCTCCGCTCCGTCGAGCACGCCATCAGCCAGCGCCCGTTTATGAGAGAGAAGATGCAGGATGGAATGTTCGATCGAATTTTCAGTGACGAAATTGACGACGGTCACCACGCTTTTCTGGCCCTTGCGCCAGGCGCGTGCGATGCGTTGTTCGAGCTTCGCCGGATTCCAGGGCAGATCAAGATTGATGACGGCGTTCGCCATCTGGAGGTTGAGACCGGTCGCACCCGCGTCCGAGGTGAGGAACAAACGACAGGCAGGATTCTCACGGAAGCGGGCAATCTCGGCGCGGCGCTTGAGCTGGGGCACGCTGCCGGTGTGCCAGGCGTAATCCGCGCCCATTTCGTCGGCCAGTTCGCGTACGAGTTCCAGCATCTTCACCCATTCGGAGAAGATCACGATCTTGCGCGAGGGATCTTCCAGCAGCTCGGACAGCACGCCTTCGAGCTCTTCGAGCTTGGGGCAGACTCGGCATTCGGGATCGAGGATGGCAGGCGTGTCGCAGATCATGCGCATGCAGGCGAGGTATTGCTGCATGCGGTCGAACTCTTCCTTGGTCAGCGGACGTCGCTGAGCCACGGCGGCGAGCCTTTGCGCCAGATATTCGTAGTCGCCGTAGCGTCGGGCTTGCTCTTCCACCATCGGGACGAAAAAGGTCTTCTCCGTGCGGCCCGGCAGTTCCTTTTCGACGTCGCGCTTTCTCCGGCGCAGCATGACGCTGGACAGGCGCCGATGCAACACATCGAGGTTCTTGTACCCTGCCGGCCGGCCACGCTCGTCGAGCGAATAGAAATCGCGGTTGAAGCGGAACAGCGGGCCGAATATTTCGGGATCGAGATACTGCACGATAGAATAGGTCTCATCGATGCGGTTCTCGAGCGGCGTTCCGGTGAGAACGAAAGCGTAGGGCGCAACGAGCGATTTCACACGCCGGGCGGTCTTGGTTTGCCAATTCTTGATGCGCTGGGCTTCGTCGAGAATCACGACATCGGGCTTGAGCAAGCGGTTGATGTCATCGGCATCTCGCACCACCTGCTCGTAGTTGACGAGGGTGAAGAAGGCAGGAGCCTGATAGAGTTTCAACCGGTCCTGATAGAGGCCGGCCACGAAACGCACGTCCCGGTCGGTGAAGCGGGCTATCTGCTCCTCCCATTCCGCCTTGACGGAAGTGGGGGAAACGACAAGCACGCGCCGAATGCCCTTTTGTCGCGCGAGAATCTCGCAGGCGGCTATCGCCTGCACGGTCTTGCCGAGCCCCATCTCGTCGGCGAGCAGCGCGCGTTCGTGGAAGGCGAGATGCGCGGCACCCTCCCGTTGATATGGCAGGAGCGGCAGTTTGACGACGTCGAAGTCCGCTTGTCCTGCTTCAACTGCGGCCAGGAACTTCGCCCGTGCTTTTTCCCGCGCGTTGAGCCGCCTTTCGCGCTCGATTGAAGGGGCAAAATGGCGGGAAATTCGCAGGCCATCCGGCGCACCGGGCGCGACCTCGAGAAGTCGCGTTATCGCTTCGGGATCGGAGGCGAGCATTCCGTTCTTGCCAAGGAAGGGTTTGACAAAGGCACGTACGTCGCCGCTCAACGCCGGTCCAGCAAGCATGGGCGACGGTTCTCCAGCGCGACGAAGGAAAACTTCCGCGCGTGGCGAGCCCTTGAAAGCGGCGGCCGCGAAAGCTCGCGCGCCCATCTTTTTCTTCAGCGCCAGGAGCACACCTTCGATGTGCTTGCAGGTCCCAAGACCATTCACGCGATGGTCGATGCAGCCGCAGGAATTGGTCCGGGCGCTGAGGTCGCGAATCTCGACCTCATAAAGGCCCCCGGTCTCCGAGCGCACGCGGAATGTGCCATAGGGCCCGAATTGCGGCTCCAGCGCCTCGACCGCGGCAATCTCCGCGCGTCCGCGCCACTGCCGGATCTGGATTTCATCCGCATCACTTGTATTCCAGCCCAACAGTTGCGGCTTTTCCAGGACCTTGCGGGCTCTGCTCTTGCGTTTCGTCATGCGCGGATCCGTGCGAATCAGAGGATGGTTCCTGAACACGATCGCCCAAGGCATTCGCCGCCGCGAGGGAATCCGGCAAGAAAAATTGTTATTCCACCTCAAAAAGTTGTTAGCCCGCCTTGGCGTGGTCAATGTCGCCTCGACAGTTCTGCTATTCCGGTTGGGCGGTGCCAAAGTCGCCTCGTTGTGGCAGCGTCGGCTACAACGGAGGGCGAACCCATGTCGCGCATATCGATCAAGACCAAAGACGATCTGCCTGTCGAGCTCCAGCCGCTCTGGGACAAGATGACGACCTATGGCGCGTTCGAAAACCAGGCCGGCGTGATGGCGCACCGGCCGCCGATCTTCAAGCACATGTGGTCGATGCTGGTCGATCTCGCCGACGAGGCGGTGCTGTCGAAGCGTTATCTCGAGCTTGGGCTGGTCACAGCCTCGCTCCTGAACAAATGCGACTATTGCGTCTCGCACCATGCGCCGAAGCTGGCGATCCAGGGCGTCTCGGAAGCGGGCGCCGAGCGCCTGCTGGACTACAAGGACCATCCCGAGCTTGATGCCGTCGACAAGCTCGTCGTCGAATATACCATCGCCGTCACCAGCAACTGGAACAAGGCCCGCGACGAAATCTTTGCGCGGCTGCGCGCGCATTTCTCCGAGGCCCAGATCGTCGAGCTGACCTGGCGCATCGCGCTATGCGGCGCCTTCAACCGCTTCAACGATATCCTGCAATTCGACATCGAGCAGGGCGTCCCGCACCGCCAGGCCGCCGAATAGCCGCACCTAATACACCAAAACATTCAGGGAAATTTCAATGGCACGCGTGCGCTGTATCACCGAAATGGGCATGGGCGTCGACGTCCACGGCAAGGACGGCACCAAGGCCGCCAAACGCGCGGTGTCGGACGCCATCCGTCACTCGAGCCTCGGTTTCTTCCGCATGCTCGGCAAGACCGCCAAGGACATGTTCGTCGATGTCACCATCGCCGTGCCCGACCCTGACGGCGTCGACACCGCAGCGGTGGCAAAGGAATTGCCTTACGGCACCGTGACTGTCACCGCGGTGAAGGGCGGGCTCGAAATTCCGTCCGACCCCGCCGGCGATCCCATTATCATTGCCAACGCCGCTGTGATCGTCAGCTTGGACGATGGCAAATAGCGCCTTAAGCCGCCCGGATCCGGCCCACGAACGCCTGCACCTCGCGCCGCATCTCCTCGAACCGGCCGCGCATCGCCGTCGAGTATTCCTCGACCTGGCGCGCGGCCTGATCGGTGCCGCTCACGGACTTCGCCACTTCGGTGATGGCCTGCGTGATGGCGCGGGTCTGCTCGGCGGTCACCGTGGTGTTGCGGCTGATCTCGGAGGTGGCCGCATTCTGCTCCTCGACGGCAGCGGCAATCGTGCCGGCGAACTCGTCGAGGCCGTTGATGGATTTCGAGATGTCGCGCACCGCGTCGACCGCCTCGCGGGTCGCATTGCGCACGGCCTCGATGTTCTTGCGGATGTCTTCGGTCGCCTTGGTGGTCTGGCTCGCCAGCGCCTTGACCTCAGAGGCCACCACCGAAAAGCCTCGGCCGGCTTCGCCGGCGCGCGCCGCCTCGATGGTCGCATTCAGCGCCAGCAAATTGGTCTGCTCGGCGATGGTGTTGATGATCTCGATGATCGAGCCGATGGCTTCGACGCTGTCAGACAGCGCCGCCACGCGCGCTTCGGTCTGGGTCGAGATGTTTCGGGTCTGCTGCGCGATATCGCGCGTCAGGTGGATCTGGCGCCCGATCTCGTTGATCGAGGCCGAAAGCTCCTGGGCCGCCGAGGCCACGGTCTGGATGTTCTGCGAAACCGACGAAGCCGCGCCATCGACGCGCCCGGTGCCTTCGGCCGAAGCCAGCGCGCTCTTGGAAAGCTGCGCCACGGTCTCGGCGGTCCGCTTGACCTCGGCGAACAGCGATTCGACCACCGAGCCGACCGCGGCGTCGAACTCGTCGGCGACGCGTGCCATGGTGTTGCGCCGGTCGATTTCCGCCTGCCGTTCGCTGTCCATTTGCTGGGCGCGCAGCGCCTCGGTTTCCCGCATCTTGTCGCGGAACTGCACGAAAGCGCGGTTGAGCCGTCCGATCTCGGTCCGGCTTGCGTCATCCGGCACCTCGGCGTCGAAACGTCCCGCACCCAGCTCCTCCAGCGCATTCACCGTCCGATTGAGCGGGCGGGTGATGGAGCGGCCGAGCATCAGCGTGAGCAGCAGGCTGAGCGCGAGGCCGCCGACGACGGCGCCGGCGATCCAGATCGAGCGACTGATAAACAGCGCATTGACGTCATCGACGAAGAGGCCGGTCGTGACGACCCAGTCCCAATGCTTGTCGAACGCACTCAGGAACAGTTTTGGCGCATCGTTGACCGTCGAGCCCGGGCGCCGGCCGACGAAGACGCTGAAGCCATCCAGCGGCGCAGACGTGGTAGCCGCGTGCAGATAACCGATGTAGTTGGTGCTGATCTCCAGCTTCGGGTCCAGCATGTTGTGGCCGATGTCCTCCTTCCGCGTCGGATGCATCTTCAGGATGCCGCTGCGGTCGAACACCAGGAAATAGTTTTTGCCGTCGAAATTCATGCTGGTCAGGACGGCGATCGCGTTGTTCTGCGCTTCCTCCAGCGGCATCTTGCCCGCGGCCGCGAGATCGCCATAGCGATTGACGGTGTTGACCGCAGCCTCGACCAGCGCGCGCAGCTTGGCCTTGCGGTCCTCGTACATGCCGCCGCGCATGTCGAACAGCATGTAGCTCGTAACCCCCACGAGCACGGTCGAGAACACCGCGACGATGAGGAGGAGTTTCTTGCCGATGGTGAGATTGTGGAGCATTTCGCACCGCGCATTTCGCCAGAGATTTCCGGTCCTTAGGATTGCCTGTTTCGCGTTGCGAAACGGTTAAGCGCGCGTTTCCGGCGATGCCGATATCCTGCAGGGCCGCCATGACATTTTGAGGGAGGAAGGGCCGTAAGGCTGCGATTTCAATGGCCGGAGCAGAACCGCATGCCGCTGCCAAAGTGACGCATTGGCCTTTCGTCGAATCCGGCTACGTCCTAATCCTCGCCCGGGCGCCATTCCGGCAGTTTGGGAACATCGGGATCGAGGAAATCCCAGGCATAGCCGCGGGCGGCGTAGAAGACCGCCGCAGGCCTGAACGCGGTGGCGTCGTCGAGGCTTCCCACATAGATGCCGATCAGCTCGGGAAACTTGTCCGGCTTGTTGTAGATCGAAACGCCGCAGGCCGGGCAAAATCCCTTGCGCTTGATCGTTCCGCGGTCACTGGTGCGCGCGATCTCGCGCACCTCGCCGGACAGTTCGAGCGCGGCGCGCGGAAACAGGAACACCGAGCTGTGCCCGCCGCCGGAATCCATCTGGCAATCCCGGCACTGGCACTGAAAGGCGCGAACCGGTTCGGCTCGGAGCGTGTAGCGAACCGCGCCACAGGAGCAGCCGCCTGAAATGTCCATGGTCGTCTCCTCGCGTGGTCTCAAATCTGCAGCATCATCTCGAAGCCGCCGAAGATCATGCGCTTGCCATCGAAGGGCATGTCGCCCTTCAGCCGCGGATCGGCCATGACTTTTTCCATGACCGCGTCGCGGTCTGAGCGCGAGCGGTAGACGATCCAGGAAAAGATGATGGTCTCGTCGTCCTTGGCCTGCACCGCGCGCGGAAACGAGGTCAATTGCCCATAGGGCACGTCGTCACCGACGCATTCGACAAAGGCGAGCGCGCCATGCTCCATCCAGACCTCACCGGCCTTCTTCGCATGCGCCTTGTAAACTTCGACCTTGTCCTTTTCGACCGGGATCACAAAACCATCGACATACGACACGGGAACCTCCTTGAGCGTGATTGCGCGTATGCCCCAAGGACGATCCGGCGAGACGACTTCCGACATGCCCATGAAAAGAAATTTGCCGGGGCCGGGCGATGACGCCGGAGCAGTTGAAGGCTTCCCAAGTCCCGATTTGTGGCTATATCCCTCCCAACCATTTTGGAGGGTGAGGGGACATGGACGCCAGGACTTAAGATTTTTCCGCCGTGCGGGCGGCCATGCAGCGCTACGTCGATCAGGAGATCCTCGCCGGCGTTTCCTGGACGGTGCTGCGCGGGCGCGACATCGTCGACCGGCAATACGTTGGCCTCGCGGACCGCGAGGCGAAGGTCGCGCTGCGGGACGACCATATCTTCCGCGCCTTTTCCAACACCAAGCTGTTCGTCACCTGCGCGATCATGCTGCTGATGGAGGAAGGGCGGATCGGCCTCGATGACAGAGTCGAGAAATTCCTGCCTCAGCTCGGCAACCGGCAGGTGCTGAAGGCTGACGCGACGAGCCTGGCCGATGTCGAGCCGGCGAAGAGCCCGATCACCATCCGCCAGCTGCTTACCCACACGGCCGGTCTCTCCTATGGACTGTTCGATCCGGGCTCGGTGATCTTCAAAGCCTATAACGAAGCGCGCGTGCTCAATCCGCTGACGCCGCTGACGGACATGATCGACAAGCTCGCCGATCTGCCCCTGATCTATCATCCGGGCACGTCCTGGGAATATTCCGTTGCGACCGACGTGCTCGGCCGTGTCGTCGAAGTCGTCTCCGGCCAGCCGCTCGATGCCTTCTTCAAGGCGCGCATCTACGATCCGCTTGGCATGGCTGATACCGGCTTTTTCGTGCCGGAAGCAAAGCAGGGCCGGCTGGTCGCCTATTATCGCGGCGCCGACATCATGGACCCGATGAAGCCCGGCCTGTTCCGGATCGACGACAAGCCTTACCCGCAGGCCTATCGCAGGCCGTTTCCGCGGCTGTCGGGCGGCGGTGGTCTGGTGACGACCATGCCCGACATGCTCGCGCTGGTGCGCGCGCTGCTGCCGGGGCCCGACATGCTGCTGAAGCCCGACACCATCAAGCAAATGACGACCAACCAGCTTCCCGAGGGCGACATCATTCGCTTCGCCACGCGCGGTTCCATGCCCGGTAAAGGCTTTGGGCTGGGCGGCGCCGTCACCTTTGCGCCAACGCGGATCGACCCGCCCAATTCCACCGGTGAATTTCAGTGGGGCGGCGTCGCCGGAACGCATTGGTGGATTTGCCCGCAGGCGAATACGGCCGGCGTGCTGATGGCGCAGCGCGAGCTGGCGTTCTGGAACCCGTTCTTCTTCGAGTTCAAGCGGCTGGCTTATGAGGCGGCGGGTGCGGCTTGATTTGAGATGGATGAGTAATCATGCCTGATCTCTCCGCTTTCCCCATCACCAAACGCTGGCCCGCACAGCATCCCGACCGTTTGCAGCTCTACTCGCTGCCGACGCCGAATGGGGTCAAGGTCTCGATCATGCTGGAGGAGATCGGCCTGCCTTACGAGGTGCATCTCGTCGACTTCAACAAGGACGACCTGAAGACGCCGGAGTTCCTGTCGCTCAATCCCAATGGCAAGATTCCCGTGATCCTCGATCCCGACGGCCCCGGCGGCAAGCCGCTGCCGCTGTTCGAGTCCGGCGCGATCCTGCAATACCTCGCGGAGAAGACCGGCAAGCTGTTGCCGTCAGACGCGGCGCGGCGCTGGCAGGCCATCCAGTGGGTGCACTTCCAGATGGGCGGCATCGGACCGATGTTCGGCCAGGTCGGCTTCTTCAACAAATTCGCCGGCAAAGACTACGAAGACAAGCGGCCGCTGCAGCGTTATGTCGCGGAGGCCAAACGCCTGCTCGCCGTGATGGACGTGCATCTCGCCGGACGGCAATGGTTCATGGATGACGAATACACCATCGCGGATATCTCGATGCTTGGCTGGGTCCGTAACATCATCGGCTTCTATGAAGCGCGCGAGCTCGTTGGCTTCGACAGCTTGCGGCATGTGCCGGCCTGGCTCGAGCGAGGACTGGCGCGTCCTGCGGTGCAGCGCGGGTTGAAATCCCGAAGCGGCCGTAGGCGGAGCTTTCGTGATGACCGCGACAAGATAACCGTGCGAATCTGAAACGGGCGATCGGCGCCATTGATGCAGTGCGGCGAGCATCCCAAATCGCAAGGAGCGAATTTGAGTTGTCGGCGGGTCCGCGCTATCTCATGATGGTGATCATAACTCCTCTTCTCTGACGAGTGCTCCATGCCCACTGAAATGGTCCGGCCTGCCGTCCATCACCAGCCCTGGTACAAGATCCTCTATGTGCAGGTTCTGATCGCGATCGCACTCGGCATCCTGATCGGATATTTGAAGCCCGATCTCGGCAAGGAGCTGAAGCCGCTCGGCGATGCCTTCATCGCACTGATCAAGATGATGATCGCGCCGGTTATCTTCTGCACGGTCGTGCACGGCATCTCCTCGATGGGAGACCTCAAGCGCGTCGGCCGGGTCGGCCTGAAGGCGCTGATCTATTTCGAGGTGGTTTCGACCGTGGCGCTTGCCGTCGGTCTGCTGGTCGGCGAAATCCTCAAGCCCGGCGCGGGCTTCAACATCGATCCGTCCACGATCGACCCGAAATCGGTCGCCACTTACGTCACCAAGGCCAAGGAAGAGGGCATCGTCAATCACCTGATGGCGATCATTCCCGACAGTTATTTCGGCGCGCTCGCCCGCGGTGATCTCCTGCAGGTGCTGTTGGTCTCGATCCTCTCCGGTTTCTCCATCGCCTTGATGGGCAAGGTCGGCGAGCCGATCTCCCATGCCATCGACCAGGCCGCCAAGATATTTTTCGGCATCATCCGCATGATCGTGCGCGTGGCGCCACTCGGCGCGCTGGGCGCGATGGCCTTCACCGTCGGCGCCTACGGCCTGTCTTCGCTATGGAACCTGGTCCAGCTGATCGCGACCTTCTATCTCACCAGCATCCTGTTCGTGCTGGTCGTGCTGGGGTCGATCGCGCGCCTTTCCGGCTTCTCCATCATCCGCTTCATCGCCTATATCAAGGATGAACTCCTGATCGTGCTCGGCACGTCGTCGTCGGAAACCGTGCTGCCGCAGATGATCCAGAAGATGGAGCATCTCGGCGCCTCGCGACCGGTGGTCGGCCTCGTCATTCCGACCGGCTACAGTTTCAATCTCGACGGCACCAATATCTACATGACGCTGGCAACCCTGTTCCTGGCGCAGGCGACCAATACGCATCTGACCATCTGGCAGGAACTGGGGATCCTCGGCGTCGCCATCATCACCTCCAAGGGCGCTTCCGGCGTCACCGGCGCCGGCTTCATTACGCTGGCGGCGACGCTCGCGATTGTGCCCGACATCCCGATCCAGTCGATCGCAATCCTGATCGGCATCGACAAGTTCATGAGCGAATGCCGCGCGCTGACCAACCTGATCGGCAACGGCGTTGCCTGTGTCGTCATCAGCCTGTCGGAGGGCGAGCTCGACAAGGACGCGCTGCACGAGGCCATGGCCCATCCGCTCCAGCTCGGCGAGGCGCTGGAGCCGGGCGGCGCGGGCTAGCGGCGGTCAACCGGCACGGCGGAACGTATAAGCATGGCCATCACCATCTACGGCATCAAGAACTGCGACACCATGAAGAAGGCGCGCGCCTGGCTCGACGGCCATGGCGTGAAATACGATTTCCATGACTACAAGAGCGAAGGCATCGCCAAGGAAAAGCTGAAAGCCTGGAGCGAGGAACTCGGCTGGGAGGCGCTGCTCAATCGCGCCGGCACCACCTTCCGCAAATTGCCTGACGGCGACAAGGAAGGGCTGAACGAGAAGAAGGCGCTCGCCTTGATGCTGGAGCAGCCGTCGATGATCAAGCGTCCGGTACTCGACCTCGGCAAGAAACGACTGGTCGGTTTCAAGCCGGATATTTATGCCAGGGAAGTGAAGGCCTAGGCTGACAGGACGGCGCCAAGTCTAATTCAGCTCGATGATGTCTTCCGACGCGCGGGTACGCGTGGAGCTGCGAACGATGTCCTGATCGATGACGGCCCTTACCATGATCGCCGGTTCAGCTCTGGGCCTGATTCCCATCAGGTTCCTGATCTCGAAGCGGCCCTCGATGCTGATGGCCTTGTAGGAGCCGACGATCTGCTCGACCTTGTCGGCGCGGCCGAACGGCAGCAGCAGGCGCTCGTATTGAACGTCCTTGCCGTCGGGATCCTGCACCAGGGAAATCGAATAGGTCGGACGCTTTCGCGCCAGGCAGGTACGGTACAGGGTAACGACATGCATGTATCGCTTGGGACCGATCGCGTCGTCGAGATAGCGGTTGGTGCGCTGCGCTGGATCGATGTGCTCGTTGCCATAGACCTTGGTCAGCGTTGCGCCTTCCTGGGTGATCACGAAGCGAGCGGCGTCACCTTCACCCTCGACGTTGAATCCCATCATGTCTGCCAATTCGTCGCTGATGCTCTCCGGTTGGAAGGTCGCGATGACGGGCAGGGGGTGCGGCTTGCGAAGCGCGCGCAGCCAGGCATTGAGCAGCTCGCGCTGCTTGATCGATCTGACGACCGAGGGATTGGCACTCTCGAATTTCATTTGCGGATACTAACCGAATTCGATGACGTCGCCGGCCGCGATGCGGCCGGGCGCGCGATGAAACAGATCGCAATCGATGACGGTGCGGAGTTTGGGTGTCGGCAGCGTGTCGTTGCCGCGCATCAAATTCCTGATCTCGAAGCCGCCGTCCTCGCTGATCGTCTTCAGCGAGGCGATGATATGGGTGACCTCGCCGCCGTCCGAGAACGGCAGCAGCAGCCGCTCATAGGCGACTACACGGCTGTAGATGTCGTCGATATGGGCGATGGTGTAGACCGGGAGCTTGCGCGCGAGGCATTTGTAATAGACCGGCATCACGATCGGCGCGAGGCGCGGGCCCAGATAGTCGTCGAGGAATTTTCCCTTGCCGGTATGGCCATAGGCGCTCGACATCCGTGTGCCGTCGCTGTCGATGGTGAAGCGCGGCGGCGCAACTGAGGTGTTGACGGTGTAGAAGACGAGATCCGGTATTTCGTCCTCGAGCCGCTCCGGGTGATATTCCGCGAGCCGTGGCATCGATTGCGCGCGGGCGTAAAGACGGAGCCACGTGTTCAGGAGATCACGCTGCTTGATCGATTTCACGACCGAAGGTTTGGCGCTCTCGAATTCCAATGCAGTAATCCCGGCCCCCACAAACCGGCGCAGCATCGGCGGAAGGGGAAAATTTTCTATGAAGCGAGGCGTATCGAGGCGAACAGCGTTAACGAATGCTTCCGGCGCGCGGGGAGCACCATCTTGACAGGGCAGGTGAGCGCTTTGGCTCAGTCGATTGCAATGCCTAGACTAACGGCCAATGCCGCACGTCGCACAGCGGGGTGACTGCCCAAGCTTTCCGCCTTGCGTAATGCAGTGCAATGACGGCATATTCCGCCCCCGGAGGCGGTGGTCCGGGACGGCTTGAGGCGTCTCCCGGAAGGCCGGAGTTTAAAGAAAAAGCCGGTGGCGCAAGAGGTGCGCGCCCGGCAGGGGGAAATTTGTTTGGCCGATGAGTTCATTCTCGAAACCCACGGATTGACCAAGGAATTCGCGGGATTTTTCGCCGTTCGCGATGTCGCGCTCAAGGTCCGCCGTGGCAGCATTCACGCGTTGATCGGTCCGAACGGGGCCGGGAAGACGACGTGCTTCAACCTGTTGACCAAATTCCTGCAGCCGACCGCAGGCAGCATTCACTACAAGGGACAGGACATCACGGCGATGGCGCCCGCGGACGTGGCGCGGCTTGGCCTGGTCCGTTCGTTCCAGATTTCGGCGGTGTTCCCGCACCTCACGGCGCTGGAGAACGTGCGGGTCGCGCTGCAGCGCCAGCATGGCCATTCCTTCGATTTCTGGCGCTCCAAATCGGTGCTGAACCGCTTCAACAACCGCGCGCTGGAACTATTAAACGACGTCGGCCTGAGCGAGTTCGCCAATACGCCCGCGGTCGAGATGCCTTATGGACGCAAACGTGCATTGGAGATTGCAACGACGCTGGCGCTCGATCCGGAGATGATGCTGCTGGACGAGCCGATGGCCGGCATGGGCCATGAGGACATCGACAAGATCGCGAGCCTGATCAAGCGCATCTCGGCGAAATACACCATCCTGATGGTCGAGCATAACCTCAGCGTCGTCGCCAATCTCTCCGACATCATCACGGTGCTGACGCGCGGGCAGGTGCTGGCGCAAGGCAACTACGCCGACCTTTCGAAGGACGAACGGGTCAAGGAAGCCTATCTGGGGGCCGGTCATGCCTGAGGTGAAAATGGCCGAGGCACCCGCCGCCAATCCCGCAGCCCAGCAGGTGCTCGGTGTTCAGAATTTGGAAGCCTGGTACGGCGAGTTCCACATCCTGCACGGCGTCAACTTCAACGTGAATGCCGGCGAGGTCGTGACCCTGCTCGGGCGCAACGGCGCCGGCAAGACCACGACGCTGAAGTCGATCATGGGCATCATCGGCAAGCGCACCGGCTCGATCCGCTTCAACGACACCGAGATCATCCGCGCCATGTCCGACCGCATCGCGCGGATGGGCATCGCGTTCTGCCCGGAGGAGCGCGGCATTTTTGCCAGCCTCGACGTGCGCGAAAACCTGCTGCTGCCGCCGGTGGTGCGCCCGGGCGGGCTGTCGCTCGACCAGATTTTTGACCTGTTTCCGAACCTGAAGGAGCGATTGAACAGCCAGGGCACGAAGCTTTCTGGCGGCGAGCAGCAGATGCTGGCGATCGCCCGGATCCTGCGCACCGGCGCGAATTTCCTGATGCTGGACGAGCCGACCGAGGGCCTCGCGCCGGTCATCATCCAGCAGATCGGCCACACCATTGCGCGGTTGAAGAAGGAAGGTTTTACGATCCTTCTGGTCGAGCAGAACTTCCGCTTCGCGGCGACCGTCGCCGACCGCTACTACATCGTCGAGCATGGCAAGATCATCGACGGTTTTGCCAATTCCGAGCTGCAGGCAAACATGGACAAGCTCCACACCTATCTCGGTGTCTGACAAGAAGGGGGAACTCCCATGAAGAGATCAATCGCCTCATTGCTGCTGGGCACGGCGCTCGCGCTGGTCGCCGCCGCAGCGTCTGCCGACGAAAAGGTCGTCAAGATCGGTGCACTGTCGGATCAGTCCGGCCTCTATGCCGACCTCGGCGGTCCCGGCTCGACGCTGGCGGCTCAAATGGCGATCGAGGATTCCGGTCTCACGGGGAAAGGCTGGAAGATCGACCTCGTCTCCGGCGATCACCAGAACAAGCCCGACATCGGCACCTCGCTCGCGCGGCAATGGGCCGACGTCGACAAGGTCGACGTCATCGTTGACGTGCCCAATTCCGGCGTGGCGCTGGCGGTCAACAACGTCGTCAAGGAAAAGAACCTCGTCTACATCAATTCGGGGGCAGCGACCTCCGATCTCACCAACGCGCAATGCTCGCCCAACACCGTGCACTGGACTTACGACACCTACATGCTCGCCCACACCACCGGGCAGGCGCTGGTGAAGGCGGGCGGCGATACCTGGTTCTTCCTGACCGCCGATTATGCCTTCGGCGCCGCGCTGGAGCGCGACACCACGGCGGTCGTGCTCGCCAACGGCGGCAAGGTGGTCGGCGGGGTCAAGCATCCGCTCAACACCTCCGATTTCTCGTCCTTCCTGCTGCAGGCACAGTCCTCGAAGGCCAAGATCATTGGGCTGGCCAATGCCGGGGGCGACACCACCAACAGCATCAAGCAGGCCGCCGAGTTCGGCATCGTCAAGGGCGGGCAGAAGCTCGCCGCGCTGCTGTTGTTCCTCACCGACGTCAAGGCGATCGGGCTCGAGACGGCGCAGGGGCTGAACTTCACGGAAACCTTCTACTGGGACATGAACGACCAAACCCGCGCCTTCTCCAAGCGCTTTTCAGGACGGATGAAGAACGGCGCGCCGCCGACCATGGTGCAGGCCGGCGTCTATTCGGGCCTGTCGCATTATTTCAAGGCGCTGGACGCGCTCGGCGGCAATCCGCATGACGGCGTCAAGGTGGTCGACAAGATGAAGTCGATGCCGACCGACGATCCCTTGTTCGGCAAGGGCGAGGTGCAGCCGAACGGCCGCGTGATCCACAGCGCCTATCTGTTCGAGGTGAAGAAGCCCTCGGAGTCGAAAGGGCCGTGGGACTTCTACAAGCTGGTCGGCACCGTTCCGGGCGACCAGGCGTTCACGCCGCTTGCCGAGAGCAAATGCGCGCTGTTGAAGAAATAAATATCGCCCCCGCCAACGCTGAAGAGCGCCGGCGGGGTTCGCAACAAGGACGGGGTAGCGGGATCGATCGATGCAGGCTCTTTACGCGCAGCTTCTGGTGGGACTGATCAACGGCTCGTTCTACGCGCTGCTCAGTCTCGGCCTTGCCGTCATCTTCGGCATGCTCAACATCATCAATTTCGCCCACGGCGCTCTCTACATGATGGGCGCGTTCGTGGCCTTCTTCCTGTTGAACGGCATCGACGTTCCGAGCCTGGGGTCGGTATTCTCCGGCAACTGGCAGACCTTCCACATCGACATCGGCCTGAACTACTGGTGGGCGCTGCTGTTCGCGCCGCTGATCGTCGGCCTGTTCGGCGTGGTGCTGGAGCGCACGCTGCTCCGCTGGCTGACCGGTCTCGACCATCTCTATGGTCTGCTGCTGACCTTCGGCATCGCCCTCATCGTGCAGGGCCTGTTCCAGAACGCCTTCGGCTCGTCGGGGCTGCCTTACTCGATTCCCGACCAGTTGAAGGGCGGCACCAATCTCGGCTTCATGTTCCTGCCGATCTATCGTGGCTGGGTGGTGATATTCTCGGCCGTGGTCTGCTTTGCGACCTGGTACCTGATCGAGCGGACCCGGCTCGGCGCGTATCTGCGCGCCGCCACCGAAAACCCGACCCTGGTGCGCGCCTTCGGCATCAACGTGCCGCGCATGATCACGCTGACCTATGCGCTTGGCGTGGGGCTCGCGGGTCTCGCCGGCGTGCTGTCGGCGCCGATCAATCAGGTGCGGCCGCTGATGGGCGCCGATCTCATCATCGTCGTGTTCGCGGTGGTCGTGATCGGCGGCATGGGTTCGATCATGGGCTCGATCATCACCGGCTTTGCGCTCGGCGTGATCGAGGGATTGACCAAATATTTCTACCCGGAGGCTTCCAACACCGTGGTGTTCGTCCTGATGGTGCTGGTGCTCCTGATAAAGCCAACGGGTCTGACGGGAAGGGCGGCCTGAGATGACGGCATTGACCGACGATACCTTGCCGGCAACCCCGCGCGCGATGCGCGACGAGATGGTCGTGTTCGCCGTCATGGCACTGATGCTCGCGATTGTGCCGTTCACCAGCATCTATCCGTTCTTCGTCATGCAGGCGCTGTGCTTTGCGCTGGTCGCCTGCGCGTTCAACCTCTTGATCGGCTATGGCGGCCTCCTGTCGTTCGGCCATGCGATGTTCCTCGGCACCGCCGGCTATTGCAGCGCGCATGCACTGAAGGTCTGGGGGCTGGAGCCGACACTCGGCATCCTGGTCGGCGTCGCCGGCGCCTTCGTGCTTTCCGTCATCACCGGCTATGTCTCGATCCGCCGCCAGGGCATCTATTTCTCGATGATCACGCTGGCGCTGTCGCAGCTGCTCTACTTCGTCTATCTGCAGACGCCGTTCACCCATGGCGAGGACGGCATCCAGGGCATTCCGCAAGGCAAGATGCTCGGCTTCCTCGATCTGTCCAAGCCGACCATCCTGTATTATGTCGTTCTGGTCGGCTTCCTCGCCGCCTTCCTCCTGATCTTCCGCACCATCAATTCGCCGTTCGGCGAGGTGCTGAAAGCGATCCGCGAGAACGAGCCGCGCGCGATCTCGCTGGGCTACAAGACCGACCAGTACAAGTTGCTCGCCTTCATCCTGTCCGGCACCATCGCGGGCTTCGCCGGCGCGCTGAAGGTGTTCGTCGCCCAGAACGCCTCGCTGACCGACGTGCACTGGAGCATGTCGGGCGAGATCGTGCTGATGACGCTGGTGGGCGGCCTTGGCACGATATTCGGCCCTGTGGTCGGCGCCTTCGTGATCATCGCCATGCAGCAATATCTGGCGAGCATGGGCCAATGGGTGACGGTGATCCAGGGCGTGATCTTCGTCGCCTGCGTGCTGCTGTTCCGCCGCGGCGTCATCGGCGAGATCGCGCATCTTCTCAAGCGATCGCTGTAAGCGGTTCCTTTTTCTTGGGTTTTGCGAGGCCGCCGGCTTTTGTTCGGCGGCCTTTTTCCTATATGGAGGGCAGGCCAGTTGCCCTTGATTGACCCGCTTTTCCCTGCCAAACGCTTCGCGCCATGACCGACGTCGCACTTGCCGCCAATTCGCCGTCCCGCTCGCCACTTTCCGAGGAAGTGGCGCGGCGGCGCACGTTTGCGATCATTTCCCACCCGGACGCCGGCAAGACCACGCTGACCGAGAAGCTGCTGCTGTTCGGCGGCGCCATCAATCTCGCCGGCCAGGTCAAGGCCAAGGGCGAGCGGCGCAACACCCGTTCCGACTGGATGAAGATCGAGCGCGAGCGCGGCATCTCGGTCGTGACCTCGGTGATGACCTTCGAATTCGAAGGGCTCGTGTTCAACCTGCTGGACACGCCAGGCCACGAGGACTTCTCAGAGGATACCTACCGCACACTCACGGCGGTCGACTCCGCCGTGATGGTGATCGACGCCGCCAAGGGCATCGAGGCGCGGACGCGCAAGCTGTTCGAGGTCTGCCGGCTTCGTGACATTCCCATCATCACCTTCATCAACAAGATGGACCGCGAGAGCCGCGACACCTTCGATCTCATGGACGAGATCGAGAAGACGCTGGCGCTCGACACCACGCCGATGACCTGGCCGGTCGGCCGCGGCCGCGACTTCATGGGCACCTATGACGTCGTCAATGGCGGCGTCCGCCTGCTCGAAGGCGGCGGCGCCAAGACCGGGCAGGCCGAGCAGATCGACATCGCCGAGCTCGGCGGCCGCAATGCCAATCTCGACGTCGGCGCGATCAAGGACGAGCTCGAGCTGGTGCGCGAGGCCTGCAAGCCATTCGAGCTGGATGCGTTCCGCGAAGGTCATCTGACACCGGTCTATTTCGGCAGTGCGCTGCGCAATTTCGGTGTCGGCGATCTGCTCGATGGCCTCGGCAAGTTCGCGCCGGCGCCGCGCGCGCAGGATTCCGACCTGCGCAAGGTGCAGGCGGCCGAGCCGCGCATGAGCGCGTTCGTGTTCAAGATCCAGGCCAACATGGATCCGAACCACCGCGACCGCATCGCCTTCGCCCGGCTGTGCTCGGGCAAGCTCAGCCGCGGCATGAAGGCCAAGCTGGTGCGTACCGGCAAGAGCATGCCGCTGACGAGCCCGCAGTTCTTCTTCGCCCAGGATCGATCGGTCGCCGACGAAGCCTTCGCCGGCGATGTGGTCGGCATTCCCAATCACGGTAGCTTGCGCATCGGCGATACGCTCACCGAGGGCGAGGACCTGACCTTTGTCGGCGTGCCGAGCTTTGCGCCGGAAATCGTCCGCCGCGTGCGGCTCACCGATGCGATGAAGGCGAAGAAGCTGAAGGAAGCGCTGCAGCAGATGTCGGAGGAGGGCGTCGTGCAGGTGTTCCGCCCGCGCGACGGTGCGCCGGCGCTGGTCGGCGTCGTCGGCCCGCTGCAGCTCGACGTGCTCAAGGCGCGGCTCGATGCCGAATATTCGCTCCCCGTCGAGTTCGAGGTCAGCGAGTTCTCGCTGGCGCGCTGGGTCTCCTCCGACGACAAGAAGAAGCTGGAAGCCTTCATCGCCGCTAATGGCTCCGGCATCGCCGACGACGTCGACGGCGATCCCGTGTTCATGGCCAAGAACGAGTTCTATCTCGGCTATACCAAGGAACGCGCCCAGGGCATCATCTTCTCCAACGTCAAGGACGTGAAGAAGCGGGCTTAGACGCTTCCGAACGTGCGGTTGTGAACACCGGCAGCCTTGATGTCGGCTTTCTCCGGACCACCATTCATGCAGGGGGGCGTCCAAGGGTGAAGCCCACCGTCTGTCGCCGCACCTTACATTTATTCGTCCGTATGCATCCAGTGGATGCCGCCTATGCGGCGATCCGAATTTGCTTGAATTCGATGGGTGTGCCGTAAAGTATCCAGTGGATGCTTGAAGGGAGGATTTTTCGTATGACGGAACTCGTGACCTATGCCCGCTCCGGGGCGACCGCCGCGATCGTGATGGACGACGGCAAGGCCAATGTGATGTCGCTCGCCATGTTGAACGCGCTGCATGCGGCCTTCGACCAGGCTGAAAGGGACAAGGCCGTCACGGTCCTGAAAGCCCGAGGCAAGCATTTCTCTGGCGGATTCGACCTCAATGTCTTCGCGCGCGGCAGCGCCGAGGAGCAATATCTGATGGTGAAGGCCGGCGCTGAGCTGGCACTGAAGATATTGTCGTTTCCGCTGCCGGTGGTCGCGGCCTGCCAGGGCAACGCTTTCCCGATGGGGGCGTTCCTGATCATGTCCAGCGATCACCGCATCGCAGCCGAAGGCGACTACCGCATCGGCATGAATGAGGTCGCGATCGGGCTCACCGTGCCGCGCTTCGCCATCGAGGTAGCGCGACAGCGGCTGACGCCGGCCTATTTCAGCCGTGCCGTGATGACCGGCGAGATGTTCGCGCCCGGGGAAGCCGTTACCGCCGGCTTCTTCGATCGGCTCGTGCCACCCGATCAGCTCGAACGCGCTGCCGACGAGACGGCGCTGGTGTTGAGCAGGATTAACCTGGCTTCCCATGCCGCGACCAAGGCGAGGGCGAGGGGCGAGGTGATCGGGCTGATCCGCCGCGTGATTGATGAGGACATCACCCCCAATTATGGCGAGAACCGCGTCGCAGAGCGCGCCTCGGCTTGAAGCAGGCGCGGCGGCTGATATGAAGGGCGCATGACGTCCAAGCCGCGCCGCGCCACCTATCGCCACGGCAATCTGAGATCGGCCGCGCTGAAGGCCGCCACGCGTTTGGTGGCGGAGGGGGGCCACGAGCGCTTGAGCCTGCGTGAGGTGGCGGAGGCCGTCGGCGTCGCGCATCGCTCGCTCTATAACCATTTCGAGCATCGCGAAGCGCTGCTGGATGCGGTCGCGACCGAAGCCTATGCGCAGCTTGCAGCTAAACTCGCGGGGGCCAAGACGCCCGCAAACTACACCGCGATCTACGTCCGCTTTGCGCTGAAAAATCCGGCGATCTACGCGCTGATGACAAGTCGGCCGCACGCGACCATGAAGCACAATCCGCCGCTGCAGCGCGCGGTGCATGGGGTCATTACCGAGGCGATGCGGATTTTTTGCGCTGACATCGAGGGCTCGGCCGAACGCCGGCGCGCCGTGATGAAGGTCTACATCACCCTCTATGGCGGCATCTCGCTTTACGCCGCGGGCGTGCTCGACCAACCCAGCGAGAAAGCGCTGATAGCTGAACTATCTGCCATGAACGCGCGGTTGTGAACGCAGGCGGACTTGAAGCGCCGCGCCGGGATGACCATTGTTCCCGCGTCGCTACCGAAGGCGTCATCCCATGCTGCGGCGCATTGTGTTCGTTGCCGGTGTTCTGCTGCTCGCCCTCACACTGACGGGCCATGCCGGCGCGCGGCAGCGCCACCAGATCAATCCGATCCCGTTTTCACACGAGCCGTGCAGCGTGCTGAGCGGACGGCCGTGCACGCCGTATTACTGCAGCGTGTTCAATCACGGTCCCTGCATTCCCGAGATCGATTATCCCTATGGCGAGAACCTGCAGCTGACGGTCCAGACCGTTCCGGCCAAGGACGACGAGGAAAAATACAAGCGGCCGGACCACGACCTCGACACGATAGGCGATCTCTTCGCCGAGCTGCGCTCCTGCTGGTCGCCGCCGCCGCCCGATGCCGCGCACGCGGGCATGCAGATGTCGGTGCGCTTCAGCTTCAAGCGCTCCGGCGAGATGATCGGCCCGCCGCGGCTGACCTTTGCGACATCGGGCGTGCCGGCCGATACCCGCGAGACCTACCTCAAGGCCATCAACGCCTCGCTCGATGCCTGCATTCCCATGAAATTCACCGACGGCCTCGGCGGCTCGCTGGCGGGCCGTCCGATCGCGATCCGCTATGTCGACAACCGCGAGCTGAACAAGCCGCAGGACAAGCCGTAGGTGCTGGGCTTGGCCCGCCATGCGCCGTGCCAGCTCAATCGCGCTTGCGGCTTCGGAAAAGCCGCCTTACCCGGGCGGCCTTTTCCATCGCTTGCTGTCCAACCGTTCCTGCTGGTTCGCCAGGGTGCGCCAGGCTGCTTCCATACGCTGGAAGGTAAGCTTCGTCTCCTCGTCTTCGGCTCTCTCGGCTAGGAAGGCGCAGTCAGCAGCATTATCTCGAAAAGTGTCGGCTAAACTCATATCCGCTAGATGGATCGGGAGGGGTCCGTTGCAACGGGAATAGTCTATGAAATGTTGGTAAGAGTGGCGCCTCGAGTTCGCCACCAGATGTGATCCTGGCGCATTGCGGCCTCGGGCCCAAAAGTGATACCCGATGGTC
This sequence comes from uncultured Alphaproteobacteria bacterium, assembly GCA_963802585.1. GTDB lineage: Bacteria > Pseudomonadota > Alphaproteobacteria > Rhizobiales > Xanthobacteraceae > Bradyrhizobium. Next base: position 416,722 of record CAWDJS010000011.1, read on the forward strand.
AAATTCAGGGAGAACGCCGTGGGACTTCTCGTGATGATTCTGGGCCTCGTGCTGTTCCTCGGCGCGCATACCTTCACCACGCGGCGCGAGGCCCGCGCGCGGATGATCGCTACGATTGGCGACGGTCCCTACAAGATCGCCTATGCGCTGGTGTCGCTGGCCGGGCTCGCGCTGATCGTATGGGGCTTTGGGCATTACCGCGCGGGTGGAGAGATCCCCGTCTGGACGCCCCCGAAGGTGCTGAAACACCTCAACGCGCTGCTGATGCTTCCCGCCGTGATCCTGGTGGTGGCGGCCTATATCCGCGGCCGCATCTACGCCACGCTGAAGCATCCGATGCTGGCCGGCGTGAAACTCTGGGCCTTCGGCCACCTGCTCGCCAATGGCGATCTCGGCGGCATCATCCTGTTCGGCTCGTTCCTGGCCTGGGCCGTGTTCGACCGGATTTCATTGAAGCGACGCGCTGATCCAGGCAGCCCGCCGATTCCCGTTGGCGGCGTCGGCAACGACCTGATCGCGGTCGCGGTCGGCGTCGTCGCCTATCTCGCGCTCGCGTTTGCGTTCCATCCGGTCGTGATCGGCGTGCCGGTGATGGGAAGTTGAGACATGTCGGTACAGGCTGCAATCCGGCGCAAGACGGCGCCTGATATCCGCGCCCGCAAGGGCGGCACTCCGATCGTGATGCTGACCTCCTACCACGCCCATACGGCGGCGCTGGTGGATCGCCATTGCGACGCGATCCTGGTCGGTGACTCCCTCGGCAATGTCATGCATGGTTTCGAGACCACCGTGCCGGTGACGCTGGACATGATGATCCTGCAGGGCCGGGCGGTCATGCGTGGCTCGGCGCAGGCGCTGGTCGTGGTCGACATGCCGTTCGGCTCCTATGAAGCCTCGAAGGAGCAGGCCTTTCACGCCGCGGTCCGCATCATAAAGGAGACGCAGTGTGGCGCCGTGAAGCTCGAAGGCGGCGTCCGCATGGCGGAAACGGTGGCCTTCCTCGCCGAGCGCGGCATTCCGGTGATGGGCCACATCGGGTTGACGCCGCAATCGATCAACACGCTCGGCTCGTTTCTTGCGCAGGGCCGAGATGAAGGCAGTTGGGAGCCGATCGAGAACGACGCCCGGGCCATCGCGCAGGCCGGCGCCTTCTCGGTGGTGATCGAGGCGGTGGCCGAACCGCTGGCGCGGAAGATCACGGAAACCGTCGCCATTCCTACCATCGGCATCGGTGCAAGTCCGGCCTGCGACGGTCAGGTTCTGGTGCTGGAGGACATGCTGGGGCTATCGCCCCGGACGCCGAAATTCGTTCGCCGCTATGGTGACCTCGGACCGGCAATCGAAGCGGCGGTCGAGGGCTATGCCGAGGACGTGCGCGCGCGAGCCTTTCCCGGTCCCGAACATGTCTATGGCATGAAGGAAAAGAGCTGAGGATCGTGACTATGGACTGGTCTAACGCTGCCATCCCACCCATGCGCCTGGAGGCGCGGTTCGGCGACCGCGTGGTGCCGGCGTTCTGCGAGCGGCCGAAAAACCTGTGGGCGATGGTGGAGCAGGCCGCTTCACGTAACGGCGACGGCGAGGCGCTGGTGTGCGGTGACAAGCGGCTGTCCTGGCGCGAAGCCATCAGGCGCGCGCAGCAAATCGCGGCCGGGCTCAGTAAACTTGGCCTGGCGCGCGGCGATCGCGTCGCCATCCTGCTCGGCAACCGCATCGAATTCCCGCTGATCCTGTTTGCCGCCGCGCAGGCCGGGCTGGTGACGGTGCTGCTCGGCACCCGCCAGCAGAAGCCGGAGATCGCCTATGTGCTGTCAGACTGCGGCGCAAAGTGCCTGATCCACGAGGCTTCGCTCGCCCAGCGCGTGCCCGACGCGCAGGACGTGCCTGATCTCGTGCATCGCATCGTCATGGACGACGATCCGCGGCTCTCCACTTTCGCAGAGTTCGCAGACCATCCGCCGCTGCTCGAAGCCGCCGACGTCGGCGAAGAGGACACCGCGATGATCCTCTATACTTCGGGCACGACCGGCAAGCCGAAGGGCGCGATGCTCGCCCACTGCAACATCATTCATTCCTCCATGATCTTTGTCTCCACGATGGAGCTGACCGCAAGGGATCGCTCCATCGCCGCCGTGCCGCTCGCCCACGTCACCGGCGTCGTCGCCAACATCACAACCATGGCGGCTTGTGCCGGCACGCTGATCATCGCCGCCGAGTTCAAGGCGGCCGACTATCTGAAGCTGGCGGCGCGTGAGCGCGTCACCTACACCGTGCTGGTGCCGGCGATGTATAATCTCTGCCTGCTGCAGCCGGATTTCGATTCCTACGACCTTTCGTCCTGGCGCATCGGCGGCTTCGGCGGCGCGCCGATGCCGATCGCGACCATCGAGCGGCTGGCGCAAAAGATTCCCGGCCTGAAGCTGATGAATTGCTACGGCGCGACCGAGACCACGTCGCCGTCCACGATCATGCCGGGCGAACTCACCGCCGATTATATCGACAGCGTCGGTCTGCCCTGTCCGGGTGCTGTCATCATCGCCGTCGACGGCGAGGGCAGGGAGCTGCCGCCAAGTGAGATCGGCGAGCTCTGGATTCGCTCCGCCGCCGTCATCAAGGGCTACTGGAACAACCCGAAAGCGACCGCCGAAAGCTTTACCGGCGGCTTCTGGCATTCCGGCGATCTCGGCTCGGTCGATGCCGACAATTTCGTCCGCGTGTTCGACCGCCAGAAGGACATGATCAACCGCGGCGGCCTGAAGATCTATTCCGCCGAGGTCGAGTCCGTGCTCGCCGGCCACACCGGCGTGGTCGAGAGCGCGATCATTGCCAGGCCGTGCCCGGTGCTCGGCGAGCGCGTGCATGCGGTGGTCGTCACGCGCGACGGCGTCACCAGCGAGACGCTGCGCGCCTGGTGCGCCGAGCGGCTCTCCGACTACAAGGTGCCGGAAACGATCCTGTTGACCACTGCCCCCTTGCCGCGCAACGCCAACGGCAAGGTGCTGAAACGGCAATTGCGGGAAACCCTCGGCGCCTAGCGCCTAACCCCTTGAAGGAACGTGGGAACATCCTCCCGTTAACGCTTTGATCCTGCTCGCTTTGCCTTGCCAGCGCCATATCGTTAGGGTAACGCGACCGCGAAGCTGATGTGAGCCGGGGCGTGGCGGGCGCCTGTGGCAGATCGCGCGGCTGGGATGGGATGCCTTTAAGTGTCTGAATTATTTGACGAAGTAGACGAGGAAGTACGTCGCGAGCAGCTCAAGAAGCTGTGGGACAGGTACTCCATCTACATCATCGCGCTGGCGGTCCTGATCGTCGCTGCCGTGGGCGGCTGGCGTGGCTACCAGTATGTCGAGGCCAAGAAGGCCGCCGAAGCCGGACAGGCCTTCAACCGCGCCGTCGATCTGTCGGAGCAGGGCAAGCATGAGGACGCGGAAAAAGCCTTTGCCGATCTCGCCGCCAAGGCTCCCTACGGCTATCGGCTGCTGTCGCGGTTCCGCGTCGCCGCCGAAGCCGTCAATCGCGATCCCAAAGCCGCCGCGAAAATGTTCGACGACCTCGCCGCCAATTCCTCCATCGGCGCCGAGCAGCAGGAACTGGCGCGGATCCGCGCGGCCGGCCTGCTGGTCGACAGCGCAAGCTATGCCGACATGAAGCAGCGGCTCGAGCGGGACACCATACCCGAAGCAACCTTCCGCCACACCGCGCGCGAATTGCTGGCGCTGTCGGCCTTCCGCGCCAACGACACCTCGGCGGCACGGCTGTGGCTGGAGCAGATTTCGGCCGATGCCGACACGCCGCCGAGCCTGCGCTCGCGCGCCGAGGCGCTGCAGGCCCTGCTGCCGCCGGTTGCGAAGAGCTGAGGACAATTTGAGCGAGAGATCGACCATGCGCCGTCCGCAACGTCTGATCGCAGCCGCCGTCCTGATCGCGTTCTCGGGCGTGCTCGCCGGCTGCTCCAGCGGCTTCGGCGGGTTTGATCCAACCGATCTGCTCGACTTCCTCGACACCAAGAAGAAGCTGCCTGGCGAGCGCAAGCCGGTATTCCCCGAAGGCGTGCCAGGCCTCGAGCAGGGCGTGCCGAGGGACCTGTACAAGGGCGCGCAGCAACAGCAGGACGATCCGAATGCCCAGGCTTTGGCCGCGCCGCCGCCACAGCAGCAACCGCTGGAGCCGCCGCCGGGGAGCAAGGCGGCGCTGAAAAAGGCCAAGCAGCAAGCTCCCGCGGCCGCCACTGCTGCGCCGGCCGATCAAGCCGCCGAGCCGGACGGGGAAACGGCTGCGGCCTCGCAGCAGGATGCGCCGCCACCGCCGCCCAGGAAGAAGATCGTGCGCAAGCGCACCACCGCGCCGCCGCCGGACCAGCCTGCGGCCGCGTCCAGCCAGCCCGCCACACAGTCGACCCAGCAATCGCAGTCAGCCTTCCCGGCGCCGCTGCCCGGCGGGACGTTCTCGCGATAGTTTTGAATCCCCGACGTCATTGACATGCGTTGCTTAACCGGCGCACGGATCATTCATGTCTTTCACCATTGCCATCATCGGCCGGCCCAATGTCGGGAAGTCGACGCTGTTCAACCGCCTGGTCGGGCAGAAGCTCGCCCTCGTCGATGACGAGCCCGGCGTCACCCGTGACCGCCGCGAGGGCGAAGCCAGGCTCGGCGATCTCGAATTCACCATCATTGATACCGCAGGCCTCGACGAAGGCGCCAAGGGCTCGCTGACCGCGCGGATGCAGGAGCAGACGGAGACCGCGATCAAGCTCGCGGACGCCCTGATGTTCGTGGTCGATGCCCGCGCTGGCCTCACGCCGGCCGACCGCGCCTTTGCCGATTTCGCCCGCCGCGCCGACAAGCCGGTGCTGCTGCTCGCCAACAAGAGCGAAGGCAAGCAGGGCGACGCCGGCGCGATGGAGGCCTATGCGCTCGGGCTCGGCGATCCCATCCAGGTTTCCGCCGAGCATGGCGAGGGCCTGGGTGAACTCTACGATGCGCTCCGCGCGCTGATGCCCGAGCCGCCGGAGCAGGACGAGGAAGCAGACGAGGACGAGTCGGAAGAGGATTTTGCGAAGCGTCCCATCCGCGTCGCCATCGTCGGCCGGCCCAATGCCGGCAAGTCGACGCTGATCAATCATCTCCTCGGCGAGGAGCGGCTGTTGACCAGCCCCGAAGCCGGCACCACGCGCGATTCCATCGCGGTCGAGATCGCCTGGAGGGGCCGCGCCTTCCGCGTGTTCGATACCGCGGGGCTCCGCCGCCGCGCGCGGATCGAGGAGAAACTGGAAAAGCTGTCGGTTGCGGATGCCCTGCGCGCGGTGCGCTTTGCCGAAGTCGTGGTGCTGATGATGGATTCGCAGAACAAGTTCGAGGAACAGGACCTGCGCATCGCCGACCTGATCGAGCGCGAGGGCCGGGCGCTCGTCATTGCCGTCAACAAATGGGATCTGATGCCGGGCGGCCAGATTTCAGCGCTGCGGCGCGATGTCGATCACTTGCTGCCGCAGGTAACGGGCGTGCCGATCGTGGCGGTCTCCGGGTTGATGGGCGAGGGCATCGACCGCCTGATGCAGGCGATCGTGGACGCCTACGCGACCTGGAACAGGCGCGTATCGACTTCGGCGCTCAATCGCTGGTTCGAGCAGGCGGTCTCGGCCAATCCGCCGCCTGCGGTATCGGGCCGGCGGTTGAAGCTCAATTACATCACCCAGAACAAGGCGCGGCCGCCGAGTTTCGTGCTGTTCTGCTCGCGCGCCGATGCGGTGCCGCAATCCTATCTGCGTTACCTCACCAACTCGCTCCGCGAGGCCTTCGATCTGCCGGGCACGCCGGTGCGCATCACTCTGCGCGAGAAGGCGAACCCCTTCGCACACAGGCGGAAGCGGCTGTCGTGAGCGAGGAGACCTCGGAAGGCGCGGTCGAGGCGTCGGCGCCGCGCACCGCTGCGGTCGCCTTCATCTTCGTCACCATCCTCCTGGACATGATGGCGCTCGGCATCATCATTCCAGTCCTGCCGAAACTGATCGAGAGCTTTGTCGACAACGACACCGCCAGTGCGGCGCGCATTTTCGGCCTGTTCGGCACCGCCTGGGCGCTGATGCAGTTCCTGTTCTCGCCGGTGCTGGGCGGGCTGTCCGACCGCTTCGGCCGGCGTCCGGTGGTGCTGCTGTCGAATTTCGGGCTCTCGGCCGATTATGTGCTGATGGCGCTGGCGCCGTCGCTTGCCTGGCTGTTCGTGGGCCGGCTGATCTCGGGGATCACCTCGGCCAGCATCTCGACCGCCTTCGCCTATATCGCCGACACCACGCCGCCGGAAAAACGCGCCGCCTATTTCGGCAAGATCGGCGTCGCCTTCGGCGCCGGATTCATTTTTGGCCCCGCGCTGGGCGGGCTGCTCGGCGATTTTTCACCGCGGGTGCCGTTCTGGGTCGCCGCGGGCCTGAGCCTGCTCAACGGCCTTTATGGCCTCTTCATCCTGCCGGAATCGCTGCCGCCGGATCGCCGCGCGCCGTTCCGCTGGAAGAGCGCCAATCCCGTCGGCATGCTGCATCTGTTGCGCTCGAACCGTATCCTCGCGGGTCTGCAGGTTTCGAACTTCTTCTCGCAGCTTGCCCATGTCGTGCTGCCGTCGACCTTCGTGCTGTATGCGACCTACCGCTACGGCTGGGACGTCAAGATGGTTGGTATCACGCTCGCCATTGTCGGCCTCTGCTCGATGGTGGTGCAGGGCACGGCGATCGGACCGATCGTAAAACGCCTCGGCGAGCGCAACGCGCTGCTGCTCGGCTTTGCCTTTGGTTCGATCGGCTTTTTCATCTATGGCGCGGCGCCAACGGGCCTGCTGTTCTGCGTCGGAATCCCGGTGATGTCGCTGTGGGGCGTCTCGGGCGCCGCCACGCAGGCGCTGATGACGCGCGAAGTCGCAGCCGATCAGCAGGGCCAGCTGCAGGGCGCGACCTCGAGCGTGCAGAGCATTTCGCAAATGCTCGGACCGTTCCTGTTCACGCTGACATTTGCGTTCTTCATCGGCGACCACGCGCCGTTCAAGCTGCCCGGCGCGCCGTTCTTGCTGGCCGCCGGATTGATTGCGCTGGCGCTGGTGATCGCGGCGCGGACGCTGGCAAGAAAATAACTCAACGCGTCATTCCGGGACGGTGCGTTAGCACCGGGCCCGGAATCTCGAGATCCCGGATATGGTGCTAGCGCACCATTCCGGGATGACGGCCTTCGGCCGTCACTTCTTCACCAGCGGACACTCGCTCGCTTCCAGCGGCTTCGCCGCGTCTTCGGGCGCGATGGTCGCGATCAGCTTGTAATAGTCCCACGGACCTTTCAATTCTTCCGGCTTCTTCACTTCGAACAGATAGGCCGGAATGATGTGGCGGCCGTCGGCGCGGAGCACGCCCTTGCCGAAGATCGGATCGTCGGTCGGCATCTCCTTCATCTTGGCAACCACCTTGGCGCCGTCATGCGGATTGCCGCCGAGCGCTTCCAGCGCCTTCAGGTAATGCAGCACGGCGGCATAATTGCCGGCCTGGGTCATCGACGGCATGGCGTGGTTGGTCACCTTTTCGGCAAACCGCTTCGACCACGCGCGCGTCTGGTCGTTGAGGTCCCAGTAGAAGGATTCGGTGAAGGTCAGGCCGTGCGCGGTCTTTAGTCCCAGCGCGTGCACGTCATTGATGAAGAGCAGCAGTGCGGCGAGCTTCTGGCCGCCCTCGACGATGCCGAATTCGGCCGCCTGCTTGATCGCGTTGGTGGTGTCGCCGCCGGCATTGGCGAGGCCAACGATCTTCGACTTCGAGTTCTGCGCCTGCAGCAGAAAGGACGAGAAGTCGGAGGTGTTGAGCGGGTGCTTGACGCCGCCCAGCACCTTGCCGCCGTTCGCGGTGACGACCGCGCTGGTGTCACGCTCCAGCGCCGCGCCAAAGGCGTAGTCGGCGGTCAGGAAGAACCAGGTGTCGCCGCCGGCCTTGGTCAGCGCCTTGCCGGTGCCGTTGGCGAGCATGTAAGTGTCGTAGGTGTAGGAGATGGTGTTCGGCGTGCAGGCCTTGCCGGTCAGGTCGGCGCTGGCCCCGCCATTGTTGAGCAGGACGGCGTTCTTCTCCTTGGTGACGTTGCTGACGGCCAGCGCCACGCCGGAATTCGGCGTGTCCGCAATCGCATCGACCTTCTGGGTGTCGATCCATTGGCGCGCGATGTTGACGCCGACGTCGGGCTTGTTCTGGTGGTCGCCGCTGATGACGTCGATCTTCCAGCCTTTCGCGGCGAGACCGGAGTCCTCCACCGCCATCTTGACGGCCACCACCGAATTGGGGCCGCCGATGTCGGCATAGAGGCTCGACATGTCGTTGAGCACGCCGATCGTGACGACCTTGTCGTCGGCGAGCGCCGGGGTTGCGAAGCCAAGTCCGGTAAGGGCAAAAAGCGCAGCGGAGCGCCACGCGAGCGTTCTCTTCATGATGATTCCTCCAATAATTCATTCGGGGCGGCTCTCTTGGACGGAGCCTTTTGCCCATGGCCTGATCGGCAAGCGATCTGGCCTCCCGTTAGCCGTTGTCGCGGCTTTCGACAATGCGCCTTTATGCGGGCCGGCTACGTTTTGCGGCACATAGTCGCGCGCGTAGTGCAAGGAGCCTTTTTCCTCGCTCCCCGCCAGATTGCCCCCTTCACGGCCTCGCACGGGCTTCGCGCCACTTTGCGGACGCTCCGTAGCCCCCGCGCAGCCCGGAGGCGGCCACTGCCACAAGCGCCGCAAAATTTCGTGGTAGCCATCGTCCCCGGAGGGAGAACGGGAGCGATGAAGCGCAACTTTACCGACAAGTTCATTCGCAGCCTGAAGGCCGAATTTCCGTGAACAGAGCCTTTACCTTGCGGTTGTACTGTTCGGCCATGACAACGTTGATCCGGGCAGCCAATTCGGAGAAGGTTTATGCCGTATTCACCGGGATGGCTGCGGCTATCCTGTTCGCTATCGTCGGACTGGACTTCAAACTAGCGGCGGCTCAGTCGTATCCAACTTTCGTCCTCGACCCGGGTGGGTTTCCGGTCGGCCGGGATTTTCTTAACACCTGGATGGGCGGTCGCTCGGCGTTTTCGGGCGGTCCAGCGACCTGGTTTGATTCCGACGTCTACATGGCCGCGGTGCAGAAGGTAACCGGTATCCCCAATTTGGCGCCACTGTATTGGTCGTATCCTCCGCATCTTCTGTTTCTTATTTGGCCGTTTAGCTTGCTCGGGTTTTTGCCCTCCTACATCGTGTGGTGCGTCGCCGGGCTCGCGCTCTATGTGTGGGCGGCGGTCGCGGGTGGCGTCGAGCGAAAATACTGGTTGTTTCTGGCGGTCGCGCCGGCTGTCGCTGTGAACGTGTTCTTGGGCCAAAATGGATTTTTGACGGCTGCGCTCTTGATCGGCGGACTGGCAAATCTCGATCGGCGACCGATCATCGCTGGAATCCTGTTCGGCATCCTGACTATCAAGCCGCAATTCGGGCTACTGCTTCCAGTATTGTTGGTGCTGAACGGACACTGGCGCGTCATTAGCTCAGCGGTCGCTACAACAGTGTTGCTTGTCGCCGCGACTGCAATGTGGTTTGGGCCGGATATCTGGTTACAGTATTTGCACAAGGTGGGACCGCAACAGCAGGACTTGCTCAATGTGGCCGGTGTCATGGGCTGGCCGATCGTTGCCTCAGCCTTCGTCAACGCCCGCCTTATCGGCCTTCCGGATAATTGGGCCTGGGTGGTTCAAGGGGCGGCGTCGGCCTTCGCTTTTGGCGCGGTTGTTTGGACGTTCTCGCGCAAGCGGGATCCGGTGCTCTCACAAGCGCTCTACGTCACCGCGACTTTCCTGTTTTCGCCCTGGATAAATGAACTACGACATGGTCGTGTTCGGATGGATTGTTGCGCTCATGCGCCAGCGCGGGGACGAAACCTTTGTCGATCACGGTCTTTCACTGGCGCTATGGATGTTGCCCGTTCTGATGTTTCCATTGGGCTTCGCGCATATTTCAAGTGCGCTACTCGTCCTGCCGCTGTTCGCGGGTCGTCTACTGTGGCGGTTGGCCCATGGTGCCTCCGAGCAAGCATCATCAGCGGTGGCACCGGTTTCAACGTAGTGGCGGCCGTTGCTCGTTTCAAATGTCACCTGTTGGCAGTGCGCCCCGAATCGACACGCGCACCCGCTCGATCCGCCGGGGTAGTGGGCACGGCAGGTCGGAAAGGTGGTTCGGGTAGTCGGGGAAGACCCGTCTAGGGTGAGGGTAGCGGCCTCGACATCGCGAAAGGCGGCGGCATGGCGGGAGTCGGACGAGCATTGGTGGCGTAAAAGTAGATATTCGGCTTATGCAACCGATTGTCAGCCTTGTCGCTGGAGAGGCCGAGCTTGAGCAATGATGGCGTTAGCATCTTGGCAATGAGGCGACGAGAGTTCATCACGCTGATCGTCGGTGCTGCCTGGCTACTTGCGATGCAGTTGCAGCCCGCCATGTCGCAAAATAGCTTGCATCCCCCTTCGAGTATTGTCCCTCCGGACGAACCGCCGTTGACCCCCGGCGTTGATGAATCGGAATCGAAGAACGATCAACTGGTTCAAAAATCCCATGCGCACGCGTCGGAGATGATCGCCCACATGAACCTTGAAGTCGTCACTGAGCTTGTTACTGAAAGCAAGGTGTGGGGCGCAATCTGGCGAGCAGATTTTAAATTTCCGACGGGGTCCACGCGGGTCAATCGGATGATGAGTTGGGAACGTGATGGAAAGTTTTTCTTTTCAACTTCGGTTGGCCAGAATGTGCCACTGCTACGCTTAGCTCATGAAAAAGCGCGTTAGATAAAGCGCCGGCACGCAGCCGGTTTGACCTGGATAGGCGCGGCAAAGCGCGCAAGTGCCTTATTTCAAGACATCCGCGTTCGTCAGCCTGAATTTCTGGATGCGTTTGGCGTTGTCGACTTCGCCGGTATAAACGTTGCCGAGCTTGTCCACCGCCATGGCGTGCACCCAGTGGAACTGGCCGGCGTTGCGCCGCCGCCGCCGAAGGCGCCGACCACGCTGCCGTCCTCGCGCTTCAGGATACGGATTTCATTGTTCTCGCCGTCGGCGCTGAGCAGCCAGCTCTGTTTCGGATCGGGCCAGAGCGCGAGATCCCAGACCGCGCCATTGCCGAGGGTGTTCTTTCATAGAACCACTCCTCGACGAAGCTGCCGTCCTTCTCGAACACCTGGATGCGGTCGTTGATGCGGTCGCAGACATAGACCAGGCCGTCAGTCGCGATCTTCACGCAATGCACGGGATTGCCGAATTGCTGCGAGACCGGCGCCTTCGGATCGTAGGCGGCCTGCTTCTCGTCATCGGGCCGGTGGCCATAGGCGCCCCAGTGCCGCTTGTAGGCGCCACTCGTGGCATCGAACACGATGACGCGGCGGTTGCCATAACCGTCGGCGACATAGATTTCATCGGCCGCCTTGTCGATCGCGGTCTCCGCGGGCTTGCCGAGCTGCGTCGTGTCGTTGCTGTTGGTGCGGGCGGCGATCTTGCCGATCTGCGAAACGAACTTGCCGTCGAGGGTGAACTTCAGGATCACATTGTCGTTGTCGGCATTGCCGCCGATCCAGACAAAGCCGCGCTCGTCGACCTCGATGCCGTGCTCGCGGCCGACCCATTCATAGCCTTCGCCCGGACCGCCCCAGGAACGCAGGAGATTGCCGTCGGTGTCGAATTCCAGCACGGGCGGCGCCGGCACGCAGCATTTGGAGCGCGGCGGAGTGAGGGTCGCGCCCTTTTCGTCGTCGGTCAGCGAGCGCGGGCGGTGGATCACCCAGATGTGGCCCTGCGAGTCCACCGTGAGGCCGCCAACCTGGCCCATGATCCAGTTGTTGGGCAGCGGCTTGGGCCAGGAAGCGTCGACGGCGAAGGTCGGGATGTCGGCGGCGGAAGCCGGACGCGGGGTGAGCGCCGCCAGCGAAGCGGCGGCCGCGGCAAGAATGACGAAACCTGAGTTTTCGCGCGCATGGGATTCTCCCTTGTTCTTGTTGGCGGCTTTTGCCGCATGGTTATTTCAGCGCATCCGCATTGGTCAGCTTGAATTTCTGGATGCGCTTGCCCTCGACCTCGCCGGTATAGACATTGCCCTTGGCGTCGACCGCCATCGCATGCAGCAGCGCGAACTGCCCGGCGTTGCGCCCGCTATGGCCAAAACTTCCGACCACGCTGCCGTCGTCGCGCTTGAGCACGCGAATTTCGTTGTTGGTGCCGTCGGCGTTCAGCAGATAGGTCTGCTTCGGATCGGGCCAGAGCGCGAGGTCGAACACCGCGCCGTCGCCGCGGCTGTTCTTCTCGTAGAACCACTCTGTGACAAAGGTGCCGTCCTTCTTGAAGACCTGGACGCGGTCCTGGCTGCGGTCGCAGACATAGACGAGGCCGTCATTGGCAATCTTGATGCAATGGACCGGATTGCCGAACTGCGCCTGCACGGGGGCCGCGGGATCATAGGGCGGCTGCTTGTCGTCGTTCGGCGTCTTGCCATAGCCGCCCCAGTGCCGCTTGTAGGCGAGCGTGGTCGCGTCGAACACGATGACGCGGCGGTTGCCATAGCCGTCGGCGATGTAGAGCTCGTCGGCCGCCTTGTCGATCGCCATCTCGGCAGGCCTGCCGAGCTGGGTCGTGTCGTTGCTGTTGGTCCGCGGGGCGATCTTGCCGATCTGGCCCAGATATTTGCCGTCGAGGGTGAATTTCAGGATTGCGCTGTCATTGTCGGCATTGCCGCCGATCCAGACAAAGCCGCGCTCGTCGACCTCGATGCCGTGCTCGCGCCCGACCCATTCATAGCCTTCGCCGGGACCGCCCCAGGAGCGCAACAGATTGCCGTCGACGTCGAACTCCAGCACCGGCGGCGCCGGCACGCAGCATTTCGAACGCGGCGGAGTGAGCGTCGCGGCCTTCTCGCCGTCGGTCAGCGAGCGCGGGCGCTGCACCACCCAGATATGGCCCTGCCAGTCGACGGTGATGCCGCCGATCTGGCCGATGATCCAGTCGTTCGGCAATTGCTTCGGCCAGGAGGCATCGACCGCGAAGGTAGGAACGTCGCCGGCTGAGGCGGGATGGGGAAGCAGCGATGCGCCGAACGACAGCGCGGCGGTGATGCAAAAAGTCGTGGCAAAGCGTGCAGCGGCGCGCATGGCATCCTCCCGTATTGTTTGGCTGCGGTTGATCCGCATTCGCAGGCCAGTCAATCGCGGGGGGGGAGCGGAGTCAATTCATAGCTCTCGTGCCCCGGACGCAGCGCAGCGCGTAAGCGGTGCGCTGCTGATCCGGGGCCTACACTCTTGCTGCGCCGGTTGTGTGGGTCCCGGGTCTGCGGAGCAGCGTTTCACGCTGCATCGCGCCCGGGACACGAGAGTGCGATCACGCCGGCGCGCGAAAGCTCATCAGCGTCCGCGTCTGGTAGTCATAGAACTTCCCGGTCTCGGTCCATTCCGGCGCGCACATCGGGATGATGAACTCGGCCGCCTGTTCGGGCGTATCGAGCGTCATCGGGTCTTCGCCGGGAAACACCGTGGCGCGCATGCGAGTGCGGATCGGACCGGGATTGAACAGGTTGACGCGGAGCTTGGTGCTCGCGGTCTCGTGGGCCCAGACCCGCACCAGCGTTTCAAGGGCTGCTTTGGAGGCCGCATAGGGGCCGACATAGGCGGCGGCCTTGTTGGCTGCGCCTGATGTCACGAACACCGCGCGTCCGGCGTCGGAATTCTTCAGCAGCGGCTCCATGCAGCGGATCAGCTGGAAATTCGCGGTCACGTTGACCGCCATCACGTCGTTCCACGGCTTCAGGTCGATATGCCCGAGCGGCGAGGAAGGGCCGGCGACGCCGGCATTGCCGACGAGGATATCGAGCTTGCCGTGGCGATCGTTCAGTGCCGCGCCCAGCCGCGCGATGCCGTCGCTATCGGTGAGGCTGAGCGGCACCAGCGTCGCCGTGCCGCCGTCTTTCCGGATATCGTCGTCGAGCTCTTCCAGCCCGCCTTGCGTGCGCGCCACCGCGATGATGTGCGCGCCGGCCCTGGCGAGCGCGCGCGCGGTGGCATAGCCGATGCCGCGCGAGGCGCCGGTGACGAGAGCGATGCGGGAGGTGAGGGCGAGAGACATGAGAAAGTCCGGATCAAAAACCACGCAGGTCATACGCGGGCTTGACCCGCCTGCGGGGCCGAAGCCCCTACGGCGCGGCAAAGGCCCGCGTATCCATCAAGAAAAGGCTTTTGATGCTGGATGGATTGCCGGGTCAAGCCCGGCAATGACGATTTAACTGGCCTCGGCCAGCAGCGAGAGCTGCCGCGGCTGGGCCTCGACCTGGTCCAGGTCGGTGAGATGGGTCGGATAGTCGCCCGTAAAACAGTGATCGGCGAATTTCGGATTGGCGGGGTCGCGGCCGGGATAGCCCATGGCGCGGTACATGCCGTCGACCGACAGGAAGGCGAGCGAGTCGGCGCCGATCAGCTCGCGCATCTCCTCGATCGAATGGGTCGCGGCCAACAGCCCGCTGCGGTCCGGCAGGTCGATGCCGTAATAGTCGGGATAGAGGATCGGCGGCGAGGCGAGACGGAAATGCACCTCGCGGGCGCCGGCATCGCGCATCATGCGCACGATCTTCTTCGAGGTGGTGCCGCGCACCAGCGAGTTGTCGATCAGGATGATGCGCTTGCCTTCGATCGCGATGCGGTTGGCGTTGTGCTTCATCTTCACGCCGGATTCGCGGATCGCCTGGGTCGGCTGGATGAAGGTGCGGCCGACGTAGTGATTGCGGATGATGCCGAGCTCGAACGGCACGCCGGAATGCTGGGCATAGCCGACCGCGGCCGGCACGCCGGAATCCGGCACCGGGACGATCACGTCGACATCGACATGGCTTTCGCGGGCGAGCTGCGCGCCAAAGTTCTTGCGCACCTCATAGACCGAGCGGCCGTGCACGATGGAATCCGGCCGCGAGAAATAGATGTATTCGAACACGCAGGGCCGCGGCGGCTTGGGTGGGAACGGCTTGTGGCTCCGCGCGCCAAAATCGTCGAACACGATGACCTCGCCGGGTTCGACGTCGCGGACGAATTTCGCGCCGATGATGTCGAGCGCGCAGGTCTCCGAAGTCAGGATCGGGCAGCCGTCGAGCTCGCCCAGCACCAGCGGACGGATGCCGAGCGGGTCGCGCGCGCCGATCAGCTTCTTGTTGGTCATCGACACCAGCGCATAGGCGCCCTCGATGGTGCGCAGCGCTTCTATGAAGCGTTCGATGAAACGCGGGCGCCTGGATTGCGCGACGAGGTGCAGGATCACCTCGGTATCGGTGGTCGACTGCATCATCGCGCCGCCCCGCACCAGCTCGCGGCGCAGCGTCAGGCCGTTGGTGAGGTTGCCGTTGTGGCCGACCGCAAAGCCGCCGGCATTGAGCTCGGCAAACAGCGGCTGCACGTTGCGCAGGATGGTGGCGCCGGTGGTGGAATAGCGGACATGGCCGACCGCGACATGGCCGGGCAGGCGTTCGATCACCTCGCGGCGGGAGAAGGTGTCGCCGACCAGGCCGAGCCGCCGCTCGCTGTGAAATCGGGTGCCGTCGTAGGAGACGATGCCGGCGGCTTCCTGGCCGCGATGCTGGAGGGCGTGCAGCCCGAGCGCAGTGATGGCGCCGGCATCGGGGTGGCCGAAAATGCCGAACACGCCGCACTCCTCGCGCAGCGTGTCCCCTTCGAGATCGTCCTGGGTCTCGATCGCGGATTGGCCGAATCCCGGATCGAGTTGGGCGTCATCGGAGGGGTTTTGCATCTCGTCCATCGCCTCGCTTGGTTCGCCTGTAGAAACCGGCGCTTCAAATTCGGATTTGGCTCACTTTGCCGCCGGCTTCTCGATCAGCTTTTTGAGCTGATCGCGGGCAGGCTTGCTGTAGCCGTCACCGGGACTGCCCGGTGGGGGCGGCTCGGTGTCACTCTGGTCGTCTTCCAGTTTATTCTTCTTGAATTTCTTTAAGATGGTGTTCTCGGGGTCGTCAGGCAAGAGTGACATTAACCAATCCCCGGTTCCCTGCAGGACCACCCTGGATTTGGCGCCGGAAACCCAGTCCGGACGCTGCTTTTCGGGCACCAGCCAGCTGAAGAACAGGAAGGCGACCACCACGATCAGAAGGCCCCGGGCGAGCCCGAACAGGAAGCCCAGGGTGCGGTCGAGCGCACCGATCCGCGAATCGAGGATCATGTCGGAGATGCGGACCGTGATCACGGAGACCACGATCAGCGTGCCCACGAAGACGCCGGCGACCACCACGACGGCCGCGACCGTATCGTTGTTGAAATAGGATTTCGCGGTCGGCAGCAGCTTGTTGAAGGAATAGAGCGTCACCAGCGCCGCCGCGCCCCAGGCCGCGATCGACAGGATTTCGCGCATGAAGCCGCGCACCATGGCGAGCAGGCCTGAAATCAGCATGACGCCGAGCAGGATGAGATCAAGGATCGTTACTGGCATCGGCTGGTCTGGTCCGCTGGCAAATCCAAAGTTCCGAATCGGCGTGTCGGTGCCGTCCTACCTAGAGGGGCTGAGAGGGCGTCCGGCAAGACCGGAAATCGCGCTGTCCGTCACGCCGTTATGCGCGATTTGTATAGCGGCGCGGAGGCGTTGCGTCACGCCCGCCTAGCCGTTCTCGCGGCGGAATCTGGCCGGTGTGGCATTTTTTTCAGATGGGCCCGATTCCCGGTTCATTCTGGGGGTGCCGCGCGCGGCGATTTCCGCCACCAGCGTGGTCAGGGAGCCGATCGTCATGAGCGACAGGCCGGCATCGTTTCCGGCCTCGCCGCGTGCCGATTCGGGCAGCACAGCGCGGCCGAAACCGAGTTTCGCCGCCTCTTTCAGCCGCGCCGCCGTCTGCGCCACGGGGCGGACCGCGCCGGACAGCGAAATCTCGCCGAAATACACCGCATCGGTTGGCAAGGGGGCATTGACCAGCGAGGACACCAGCGCCGCGGCGGCCGCCATGTCGGCCGCCGGCTCCTGGATGCGCAGCCCCCCGGCGACGTTGAGGTACACGTCGTGGCCGGAGAGTTTTACGCCGCAATGGGCCTCCAATACCGCCAGCACCATCGACAGCCGGCTCGGATCCCAGCCGACCACGGCGCGCCTGGGTGTGCCGAGCGAGGTCGGTGCCACCAGCGCCTGCAACTCGACAAGCACAGGACGGGTGCCCTCGATGCCGGCAAATACCGCCGTGCCGGGTGTGCCGAGATCGCGCTCCGACAGAAACAGTTCCGAGGGGTTGGAAACTTCGCGGAGGCCGAGGCCCGTCATCTCGAACACGCCGATCTCATCGGTCGGCCCGAACCGGTTCTTCACCGCACGCAGGATGCGGAATTGCTGCGAGCCTTCGCCCTCGAAGGACAGCACTGCGTCGACCATGTGCTCGACCACGCGGGGGCCGGCGATCTGGCCGTCCTTGGTGACGTGGCCGACCAGGATGATGGCCGCGCCCGACTTCTTGGCGAAGCGAATGAGCGCCTGCGCCGAGGCGCGAACCTGCGTGACCGTGCCCGGCGCGGATTCCACCGTGTCGGTCCACATGGTCTGGATCGAGTCGATCACGATCAGGCGTGGCACGCTGCCTTCGGAAAGGGTTGAGACGATGTCCTCGACCGATGTCTCCGCGGCGAGCTGCACCGGTGCGTCCGCCAGGCCGAGCCGCTCGGCCCGCAGCCGCACCTGCGCGATTGCCTCTTCGCCTGATATATAGACCGCGCGGTGGCCGGCACGGGCGAGCAGGCTGGTGGCCTGCGTCAGCAGCGTCGATTTGCCGATGCCGGGATCGCCGCCGACCAGCAGCACCGAGCCGCGCACAAAGCCGCCGCCGGTGACGCGATCGAGCTCGGCCATCCCCGAGGACAGGCGCGGCGCTTCCTGGCTCTTGCCGGTGAGGCTCTCCAGCGCAAACGTCCGCCCCTTGCGCCTGGCGCGGACCGATACCGGCACGCTGCCGGTCGTGTCTTCTTCGGCGAGCGTATTCCACTCGCCGCAGGACTCGCACTTGCCCTGCCAGCGGTTATACGCCGCGCCGCAGTTCTGGCAGATGAAGGAGAGGGTGGATTTTGCCATCGGAGGCTGAATCGCCGATTAAGTCGAACGCAGTGCTCATAGCATGGATGGGCGAGCCGGAAGCATGAAACATGGCAACCGCACGAATCCGGGCTGCCGAATCTCAATCAGTCCCGAAAAATTGCAGCGCGAAGCGCTCAATATCCGACCAGGAGTTTGCCAGATGTGCGGCGCCTGCGTCTTTCAGCTTGAAATGGTGTCCCTTGCGAACGTGGCTGGCGGCACTCAAGCCAACGGCTGTCATCCCGGCCGCTACCGCCGCCCGAATGCCGCCGGCGCTATCTTCCACAACGAGACACTCCTTCGGCTCCACGCCCAGCCTGTCCGCCGCGAACAGAAAATGTCCGGATGAGGCTTTCCTCGCGCGACCATGTCGGCGCTGAAGACATGAGGGCCGAATTCCGCCTCCAAGGCCAGCACCGAAAGGCACAGCTGCAGACGATCCAGCGAGCTCGACGAGGCGATGCACCTCGGGATATGGGAAAAGCGTCGAATGAATTTGGCGGCGCCGCTCACCTCTTTCAGGTCCGTCCGGAACCTTTCCAAAGTCGCGCGTTTCAGCTCATCTGAAAAATTCAGCGGCAGCGTTCTGCCAGTCGCCGTTTCAATCTCGGCCACCACGTCGGCCCATCGCCGGCCGGAATAGCGCGCTAGCGCTTGGTCGAGCGTGGTGGAATGACCGAGGTCGCTTACGGCATCCGCCAGGACGGTATTCGCGATCGCTTCGCTGTCGGCGATTACGCCGTCGAAATCAAAAATAAGCGCGCCCACCCCATGCCCCCATGCCATGCCCCTGTGCGCGAACAAAAGTTCGCGCGTCTTATACGTGGCGCTGGGATCGGAGTGGACTCACGCAACAGGAGCGGCCGGACACTTTCTGTTGCGCTTTGTATCAACTCCGAAAGATTGATGGGCGTGCGATGACGCTGGCGTCGCCGCCAGCGGCTACTTCACCGACACGAACGGCACCGCCGAGCCCGGGACCATGGTGGTCGGCAGCACGCCGTTCCAGCGCTCGGCCTGCACCAGCGTGACGAGGTTGGGGTTGGAGCCGAGCGCCTTGCCGCGCGCTTCGATCGCGGCGGCCTCGGCTTCGCCGGTCAGCTTGATGTTGGAGGCCTTGGCTTCGCCGTTGAGGCGCAGCGCATCGGCGGCGGCCTGGGCTTCGGCGCGGGTGGCGTTCGCCTTCGCGTTCGCCTGCGTCACCGTGATCTGCGCCTGCACCTTCTCGCGCTCGGCGTTCTGCTGCAGCTTCTGCACCTCGACTTCGGCGAGCATGCGCTGCTCGATCGAGTGCAGATAGGTCTGGCTGAACTCGATGTTCTCGAGCTGCACGCTCTCGATGATGATCATCGAATCATATTTCAAATTCTCGGTGATCGCATCCTTGATCGCGCCGTTGAGCGTGCCGCGGTCCTGGATCGCCTTCACCGCGGTGTAGCGGCCGAACACCACCTTGACCTGCTGGTTGACGACGGGGCTGACCACCTGGTTGACCGCCGCATCGAGCGTGCCGAACTTGGCGTAGAGGTCTGCGACCTTTTCCGGCGCGGCACGCAAGGTGACGCTGATCTTCAGGTCGGCCGGCTGCTGGTCGAAGGAATACGAGTTCATCTTGTCCCAGGTATAGGTCGTGGTCTTGACCGAGACCTTCTGGACGCTGTCGAACATCGGCAGCTTGAAGCCGAGGCCGGGCTGCGCGGTGCCGATCACAGCGCCGTTGCGCAGTAGCACGCCGCGCTCGGTCTGATCGACCGTGTACCAGCTGCCAAGGGCGAGGATGCAAATGACGAGGATGGCGAGCACGCCACCGATAAGGCCCCGATTCATCAATTCCTCCAGAATGGGCGGATTCCGGCCGATATCTTGTCACGGCTGGAACGCGAGCCGCAGTGACCCGCGTCACCTTCGTCTCTGCTGCACCTCGTTGGGTTCAGGCTGGGAGGTTCGCAGGAAGCGGTATTTCTTATGCGGTTAACGCCGTCCAAAGCAGCGACAGGCCGGCTATCAGCATGATGCCGTCCATGATCAGGCGGAATGCCTCGGGTCGCAAGTGCAAGACAAAACGCTTGGCGATGAAGGCGCCGAACATCAGCGACGATCCCGCGATCAGGCCTTTCAGCACGAGATCCGAGGTCAGTGCGCCAAAACGTTCGAAGGTTACGGATTTGCTGAAATAGAGACCGAGCGAGCTCGCTGCTTCCGTCGCTAGGAACGCGCCCTTGCTCAGGCCGTAAAATAAAAACAGCGGCACGCTCAGCGGCCCGGTCGAGACGACAACGCCAGTGAGATAGCCGATGATGGCGCCCCCAAGCGCAAGATGCCAGAGATTTGCCTTCAACTCGTGGCGCGCGAGCCAGTGCCGCACCGGCACCATCGCGATCAGGAAGAGGCCGATGGCGATGTCCACTGCATGCGACGGCAGCGCCAGCAGCGTGCGCGCGCCGAGCGAAGCCGCCGGAATGCCTGTGATGGAGTAGGCGGCGCAGGCGCGCCAGTCGACCTCGCGCCTCCAGGCGAGGATGCGCGAGAGATTCGCCAGTACGGCTGCGATCGCCATGATCGGCACCGCCTGCTTCGGCCCGTATTCATAGATCAGCACCGGCATCAGCATGATCGAGGAGCCGGTGCCGACAATGCCGGAGATGGTGCCGGCGATCAGGCCGACGGCGAGGACGAACAGGAAGCCCAAAAGTATCTCCAAGCCTCATCCTGAGGAGCGCGTCTTCGCGCGTCTCGAAGGATGAGGCGGGCGCTATGCGGTGGCCTCATGGTTCGAGACGGCGCTCACGCGCCTCCTCACCATGAAGAGTTGCATTTCGCCGAGTTCTCCTGGTTAACCCGGCCTTGCCGCGAAAGCAAAGATGCGAGCGAGTTTGCGGCCCGATCCTTAGAATTTGAGGCGTATTGCTGGCATCGACGCACATCAAAGAATTTGAGCAAAGCAATGAGAAACGAACACCAGTTTTCCGCCCTCGACCGGCACGCGGTGCTCGGCGGCTCCGACGATGGCTTTCCATGGTTCGCCACCCAGATGCTGGCGATGGAAGCCAGCGAAGTCGTGCGCCTGCGGATGGAGCAATTCTCCCATGGCGACGGCGACTACGAGCATGAAGCGCAGCTGATGGTGACGGAAAAGATCTTTGCGGCATTCGAGGCCGGCATGAGCTGGCTCACCGGTGCCTCGGCTTCGTCGATCGTCAGCCGCTACCGCGAGCATGTTGCCGCCAACGCCAAGCGGCTCTCGGCCGGCTGATTTTCGGACCCTGATGCCGGTTGCTGACATCATGTTGGCAGCAGGTGGCTGCTATGACCCTTTCGAGACCATCGATCGGAGGGGAGTGCATCATGGCGATCAAGGGAAGCTGCCATTGCGGCAAGACGCAATTCGAGGTGACCGAAGCGCCCGCCGGCGTCACGCGATGCACCTGTTCCCTGTGCTCCAAGCGCGGTGCACTGTGGGCCTATTACACGCCGGCGCAATTCCGCCTGATCTCGCCGGCCGAGAACGTCGCGACCTATCGGTGGGGCAGCAAGACGGTCAAACATAATTTCTGCGCCGATTGCGGCTGCGGCACCTATTCGGAATCGCCGGACTGGTCGACCGGCAAGCCGGACTTCGACAATCCCAAGGTCGGCATCAATGCACGCCTGTTCGACGATTTCGATCTCGGCGCGGTGCCGGTCACCGTGATCGACGGCAAGAATCTCTGGTGATAGCGTTTTCGAGCGAAGTGGGAACCGGTTCGCGATAAGAAACGCGTCAAAACTAAAAAGTTACTTCAGCACGATCCAGGCCGGCGCGTGATCGCTGGCACCTTCCAGTCCACGCACCTCGCGATCGACGCCAGCCTTCGCGAGGCGCGGCGCGATGACGGGGCTGAGCAGGAGATGGTCGAGCCGCAGGCCCGCGTCGCGCGGCCAGCGGTTACGCTTGTAGTCCCAGAAGCTGTACATCGGTTTTGACGGATGCAGCGTGCGGATCGAATCCGTCCAGCCCTGCGCGACCAGCGCGGCAAACGCGGCGCGGCTCTTCGGCTGGATCAGCGCATCCTTGTCCCAGGACTTGGTCGGATAGATATCGAACGGCGTCGGCGCCACGTTGTAGTCGCCTGCGAGCACGACCGGCAGGTCCTGCTTCAAGAACTTTGCGGCGTGCCTGCGCAGGCGCGCGAGCCAGTCGAGCTTGTAGTCGAATTTCGGACCCGGCTGCGGATTGCCGTTGGGCAGATAGATGCAGGCGATGACGATGCCGGAGACCGCGGCCTCGATATAACGCGCTTCGTGGTCGTTGCGGTCGCCGGGCAGTGCGTTGCGGACCAGCACCGGCTCCGACTTGCGTGCCAGGATCGCGACGCCGTTCCAGGTCTTCTGTCCGTGCCACACCGCGCCAAAGCCGGCCTTCTCGATCGCGGCATGCGGAAACTCGTCGTCGGACGCCTTCAATTCCTGTAGGCAGACGACGTCGGGTTTGGCCGCGCGCAACCAGCGCAGCAGATTGGGCAGCCGCCGGTTGACATTGTTGATGTTGAAGGTGGCGATCTTCAAGTCGGCAGAGGAGGTGGGCTCTCGGCCGGCTTGCTCTCGGCCTTCGCCTCCGGCCCTTCCTCGGTCTTCTCCAGCGTGGGCACTGGGACGATCGGCGGCGGCGCATCCCCGCCCTTGTAGATCCGCGCGTAACGCTTGCCGAGGCTGCTCAGCACCTCATAGCCGATGGTGCCGAAATGATGCGCGAGCTCGTCGACCGTGATGCCTTCGCCGATCAGCGTCACCATGTGGCCGCGCCGCGCAGCGTTCGGCGGCAGATCGGTGATGTCGACCGCCATCAGATCCATGGATATGCGGCCCGCGACCGGGCAGCGTTTGCCGGCGACGACAACCTCCGCGCCGCGGGTGCCGTCATTGGCGCTGGCGGCGCGGAAATAGCCGTCACCGTAACCGGCGGCGACGATCGCCAGCTTGGTCGGACGTCGCGCGGTCCAGGTGCCGCCATAGCCGACGGTCTCGCCGCGCTCGACATGGCGGATCTGGATGATGCGCGCCTTCAGTTCGACCACCGGCTGCATCGGGTTGTCCGCTTCCGGCGTCGGATTGACGCCGTACAGTGCCGCCCCCGGCCGCACCATATCGAACTGGAATTGTGCGCCGAGATAAATGCCGGATGAGTTCGCCAATGACGCCTGCACATTGGTGAACAGGCTCGCGATCTCGCGGAAGGCCGTGAGCTGCTTCGCATTGGTGGCATTGTTGACGAGCTCGGCGGAGACGAGGTGGCTCATCACGAGCGTGATGCCGTGATCGCCGGCATTGATGCGCGGGATGATGCCTTGCGCTTCCGCGACCGTCAGCCCCAGCCGGTTTATGCCGGTGTCGATCTGGATGGCGCAGCCGCCATTCCAGCCCGAGCGGCGGCAGAACACGTCCCATTCGGCCAGTTCGTTGAGATCGCCGATGACAGGCTTGCAATCGATGCTGGCGTAGGCCTCGCCGGTGTTCTGGAAGAAGCCATTGAGTGTGTAGATGGTCGCCTGCGGCACGCTGGCGCGCACGATTCGCGCCTCGTCGAGGGTCGCGACAAAGAAGGTCTTGCAGCCGGCGGCGGCGAGCGCTTTCGAGATCGGTGCGGCGCCGCAGCCATAGGCGTCCGCCTTGACGACGGCGGCGCATTCGGCCGGCACCGCCGTCTTCTCCAGCTTGCGCCAGTTTGCGATGACGGCGTCGAGATCGATGGTGAGCACGCCGCCATAGATCGCGAGCGCCGCGGCCTGGTTGGCTTCCGGCGACAACAGGGTCCCGGCCAACGCCGGATTGGGATCGGTAATAATGTTCATGGCCCACGAACTTAAGCGGCAGGCGCAGTTCCTTCAACTGCGCTGGGCCATCGGGCCGGCTTATTAATAGGTCCGTTCCGGCAATTGACCCTCCGGGGAGAGGTCGCTGAACCGGGTGACGCTGCCGTCGAACTGCAGGTCGACGGTGCCGGTCGGGCCGTGACGCTGCTTGCCGATGATGACTTCGGCCTTGCCGTGGACCAGGCTCATGTCGAGCTGCCACTTCTCATATTCCGGCGTGCCCGCGCGCGGCTCCTTGTTGGCGAGGTAATATTCCTCGCGGTACACGAACAGCACGACGTCGGCGTCCTGCTCGATCGAGCCGGATTCTCGCAAATCCGAGAGCTGCGGCCGCTTGTCGTCGCGGCTTTCGACCTGGCGCGACAATTGCGACAGCGCAACGACGGGGACGTTGAGCTCTTTC
This sequence comes from uncultured Alphaproteobacteria bacterium, assembly GCA_963802585.1. Classification (GTDB taxonomy): domain Bacteria; phylum Pseudomonadota; class Alphaproteobacteria; order Rhizobiales; family Xanthobacteraceae; genus Bradyrhizobium. The sequence continues at coordinate 441,081 of CAWDJS010000011.1, forward strand.
GCCAACGCCTTCAGGCTGGTGGTGATCTCGGTGACTTCCTGCACGCGGTTGTCGTTGCCGCGCTTGCCGGAGCCGGACAAGAGCTGGATGTAGTCGATCACGATCAGGTCGAGCCCCTTCTGCCGCTTCAGACGGCGCGCGCGCGCCGTCAGCTGCGAGATCGAGAGGCCGCCGGTTTCGTCGACATAGAACGGCAGCGACTGCAGCTCGATCGAATAGTCGCGGATCTTCTCGAAATCGGCCTCGCTGATACCGCCGCGGCGGATCGAGCTCGACGAGATTCCGGTGCGCTCGGCGATGATACGGGTGGCGAGCTGTTCGGCCGACATTTCGCAGGAGAAGAAGCCGACGATGCCGCCATTGACCGTCTTCATGGTGCCGTCGGCCTGCAGGTCGGCCCGGTGGGCTCTTGCGATATTGAAGGCGATGTTGGTGGCAAGCGCTGTCTTGCCCATACCGGGGCGGCCGGCGACGATGATCAGGTCGCTTGGCTGCAGGCCGCCCATCTTGGTGTCGAGGTCGCGCAGGCCGGTGGCAATGCCCGACAGTTTTCCGTCGCGCTGGAAGGCTTTGGCCGCCATGTCGACGGCGACCGTCAGCGCCTGCGCAAAGCGCTGGAACCCGCCATCATAGCGGCCGGTTTCGGCAAGCTCGTACAACCGGCGCTCGGCGTCCTCGATCTGCGCCCGCGGCAGGAAGTCCACCGGCGCGTCATAGGCGACGTTGACCATGTCCTCGCCGATCCCGATCAGGTCGCGCCGCAGCGACAGGTCGTAGATCGTCCGTCCGTAATCCTGCGTGTTGATGATGGTGGTCGCTTCGGCAGCGAGGCGGGCAAGATATTGGCCGACGGTCATGCCGCCGAGATCGGTGTCGGCGGGCAGGAAGGTCTTGAGCGTGACCGGCGTGGCGATCTTGCCCATCCGGATCAGGCTGGATGATGTCTCGTAGATGGTCTGGTGGATCGGCTCATAGAAGTGTTTCGGTTCCAGGAAGTCCGAGACCCGGTAGAACGCGTCATTGTTCACCAGGATCGCGCCCAGCACGCTCTGTTCCGCCTCGATATTGTGCGGCGCACTCCGAAAAGGCTGTGGAGTCGCGTCGGGAGCGAGCTTGAGGACGTTCGAATCAGGGGAAGCCATGGCGGCGATTGTCTTCGGGAGTTTGTCGGATGCGGGGCGGCGATAAAGCGCCAGTCGCGCGCAAAGCGGAAGCGAAAGCTCGCGGCAATTCACCGTTCTTCTTCCATGTGGATGAATCCCGTTTCAACCGGTCGGGTTGCTTGACGGCTTTCGGCCGAAATCGGGCGGCGGGCAGGCCGCTTCATGAGACGTTGCAGGAATTTTGGCAGGAACTTTGCGAGAATTTTTCGCGAATCGGCCTGAACCTTGTTCCGGCCTGCGCGTACCCATCTTGATGGCGTCGCGCGTTTGGCTTACGCAATCGCCTCCGGCTCAGGTCAGGAGCAGGTAGGCAAACGCAGCCAGGGCCGCGCCTACGCCCGCGGCAATCAGGACATAATCGGTCCGGAGGTCGCCTTGGACGTCGAAGTTCTGGTTTTGCTGGTCTTTCCTGGCCATTTCAAACGTCTAGGCCAGCGGAACAATGCGGTTTGTGAGGTAGTTCACATTCGCCTGGTTTTATTTACGGCAGCTTAGGCGGTCTGGTTTCGAATAGGGACAATGATGGGTCAGCGGCTCACTACATGGCAAGGCGGAGGCGGCGAACGGCTATGGCTGTCGCTGCTCGTCGACGCCATGGAAGAGGCGGCGCGGCCGGAAGTCCGCGCAATGCCCTGCGAAGCCTCCATCCTGAACGCGCTGCGCGCGCAACTGGCGCAGCCGGTGTCGCGTTATCCCTACGCGCCTTCCGCCTTCAGCCTGCGCAACTGACTTTTCCATTCATCTTTCAGGTGCCGGGGCTGGTTCCGGATGTTGCGCTATTGCATTGGTTGCACAGCAAATATTTCAAATTGCGGCATTCACGCAGTTGCGTCGGCGGCCGCGCTTCCATTCGCGCGATAATCGGCTAAAAGGTGACCCCGCCGCCAGCGCCCGAGTAAGAGTCCAAGGCGACGCTGGACACGGATTTCCGCATCTGGGGAAGTGAGCAAGAATGTCGAGCCGAGCGCTCAGTCTAGCGACGGTGCTGCTGTTGATCGGTCTTTTGGCCGCAGGGCGGGCGCAGGCGCAGGAAAACCTCGACGCCGGCAAGACTCCCTCGCAGATTTTCGCGGGCACCTGCAACGCCTGCCACAAGAGTCCGCGCGGCCTGTTGAAGACGGTGTCGCCGTCCTCGCTGCCGGGCTTCCTGCGCCAGCACTACACCACCAGCCCCAATATGGCTGGCGTGCTCGCTTCCTATCTCGTTTCCAATGGTGCGACCGACACGCGCTTGCCGTCGGCCAAGGAGGCCAAGCCGGGAACGAAGCAGGAAGCCAAGCAGGAGCCGAGGCCCAATGGGCCGCCCGAGCAGCTCGACCGCTGGGGCCGCCGGCTTCATCCGAACGCCCCGCCCCCGCCGCAAGAGGCGGCTGCGCCCGCAGCACCTGCGGCTGAGCCCAAGCCGGAAGCGGAGCCGCCGGCCCAGGCGGCCACCGATCGCGGCCCGGAGGGGCGCAAGAACGCCGCCAAGCAGAAGCTGACCAAGCGTGGCAAGCCCGGCGAGGAATTGCCGAAGGAGGAGCCTGCGGCCTCCGAGGCGCCCAAGGAGGCACCCAAGAGCGAGTCTGCGGCCAGGGAAGAGGGCAGGCCTGAAGCCAACAGGCCGGAGACCGTGAAGCCCGCCGACGATGGGCGTTCGCAGTCCGCCAAGGTCGAACAACCGGCCGATAGCTCGGCGGTCCGGCCCGATCCGGTTCCTCCGGTCACCCCCGCGCCATCGACGACCGCGACCGCGACAGAGCCCACTGCACCGGCCGCGCCGCCTGCAGCCGCGCCAGCCCCGGCACAGGCCGCCGTGGCGCTTCCGCCCACGGAAATGGCGGTCCCGCTGCCTGCCACCGCCACAGCTCCGCCGCCGCAAGCGCCGGCCATGACGGCTTCGACCGCCCCGCCGCTGCCCCCCGTGGCACCGGCCGGACCACCGGCTCCGCCGATTTCCCAATAGCCGCTTCCGCACCAGGCCTTTGCCGGCTAACGGGGCGCCTTGACCGCGGCTAGAGTATTACTCTAGAGTAATGATCCAGTGCGAAGGCGGGAGCGCGAATGGCGGCGCAGGTGCGCGAGGATTTGCTGGCGGCGGGATTGGCGATCTTCGAACGCGACGGTTTCGAGGGCGCCACCGTGGCCGCGATCCGCGCCCGGGCGCGCGCCTCCAACGGCAGCTTCTTCCACTTCTTCGCCTCGAAGAAGGAGCTCGCCGGCACGCTCTTTCTCGAAACCCTGCAGCGCTACCACGCCGCGATCCTCAGCAAGGTGCAGCCGGGTCTCTCCGCGCGCGAAGGGATCGACCGTCTGATCCGCGCGCATCTTGCCTGGGTCGTCGATCACAGGCGCGAGGCGCGCTATCTCTTCGAAATTTCGCGCGGCGACTGGACCGAGGAATTGCGCGACAAGCAGCGCGCGCTCAATGGGCGTTTTGCCGAAGGCATCGAGCGCTGGCGCGCGCCGCTGGTCGAACGCGGCGAGCTGTTGCCGCTCACGCAGGCCATCTTCGGCAGCCAGGTGATCGGTCCGGCACAGATCTTTTGCCGCGCCTATCTTTCCGCGCGCGAACGAGGCGACCCGCGGCAGCACGCCGATCAGCTGGTTGCCTGCGCCATCCGCGCCCTCGTCGCTGATGCAAATGAGGAGGGCGCTGCGCGATGACTGAAGACGATCCGGACTTCGAGCCGATCGAACGTCTCATTCGTGAGAATGTCGGCCGCCAGGGTTTCATGAATCTGGTCGGCGCGGAGCTTTCCGAGCTCGCGCGCGGATATTGCACCATCGCGGTCGATCGCCGGCCCGAGCTGTTGCAGCAGCACGGCTTCTTCCATGGCGCCGTCACGGCGTTCCTGGTCGACAATGCCACCACGATCGCGGCCGCCACCTCGCGCGGCCAGCCAGCACTGACGGCGGAATACAAGCTCAATCTGCTGTCGCCCGCGTCCGGCGAACGTCTGATCTGCCGCGCCCGTGTCATCAAGCCCGGGCGCCAGGTCGCCGTTGTCGCCGCCGACGTGTTCTGCGTGAGCGATGGTGTCGAGAAGCATACCGCGACCGCGCTCGCGTCGATCGCGATGCTGCAGGAACGGATTCCCGTGCAAGACCAAATGAAAGAAAAAAGCCCGGCTTGAAAAGCCGGGCTTTTGCAATCTTGGCGTTCGCGGCGCTCGGATACATTTACGGCGCTCCACTGATGCTTTGCTTGGCAAAGCTCTCTTGGTTACGCGGCCTTACTTTAATGCGCCTTCAATATCGACCTTTTTGAAGTCGTCGCCCACATAGAGCAGCCGGCAGCCGTACTCCTTCGCGACCTCATAGGCGAAGCAGTCTCCGAAATTCAGCCCCGCCGGATGCATACCCTTGCCCCAGTTTTCATAGGCATGCGCGATACGCTGCGCCGATGACGCCGTCACGCTGGCGATCTCGAAGCCGAGCCCGTCGATCAGCCGCGCCATCTCGTCGCCGACATTACGTCGCGCAGCGACGATCAGCGCTTCCGCAACGGTGCCGGCAGAGATCACCAGATCGTCTTGAGCTTCCAACATGGCGGCACAGTCATCCGCCTCCACCTCATTGAGCACGATCGCCATCAAGGCTGATGTATCGACCGCGATCATTGCGGCAGTCCGTCATCGCCATAAAGGAAATCCTGGCTACGGGCAGCACAGGGTCCAGCTGCGGCTTTGGTGGCGGCCGAGGACCGCACCGCTTCGAGCAACGCCCGACGGGATTTCCTGTCCGGGGGCGCCTTGACCGGCACCAGCCGCACGGCGGCATGGCCATGCCGGGTCAGTATAATGTCGTCGCCCGCCTCGGCGCGCCGAACCAATTCCGTCAATTGGCCTTTGGCCTCTGTCACCGATACTTTCATGGGACGGTCTCATTTAGACCAGTGAATGGTCCATATCCTCTTAAACCATCTGCATGGTCCATTTCAACGCCTTGGTGGGTGTTGGTGACCAATGGAGCAAGAAAAAAGCCCGGCTTGAACAAGCCGGGCTTTTGCGTGCGGGATCAGAGCATGAGCCGGAAAAGTGTGCAGCGGTTTTCCGGGAAGATCATGCTCAAACAATAAGGACGATCCTTACTTTTCGGCGGGCGCTTCCGCCGCTGCCGGCTGCTCGTCATCGTCGCGCTGGGCTTCCGGATCGAAGAACTCGCCGGCTGCGGCCAGCGCTTCGGCGGCGGCGTCCTGGTCTTCCTGACGGGTGGAGATGTCCTCGCCGCGCTTGATGCGCTCGGCCTCATCGGCGCTGCGCGCCACCGTCACGGTGATGCTGGCCTCGACTTCCGGGTGCACGGCGATGGTCACCTTCTGGTGGCCGATCGTCTTGATCGGCACGTCGAGCCAGACCTGCGTGCGGCTGACATGGATCTTCTCCGCTTCCAGCGCGGCGACGATGTCGCGCACCGAGACCGAGCCGAACAGCTGGCCGCTTTCCGAGGCCTGGCGGATGATGACGATGTCAATCCCGTCGATCTTTTCGGCGGCCTTGCTCGCTTCCGACTTGGCCTGGAGGTTGTTGGCCTCGAGCTCGGCCTTCATGCCGTCGTACTTGGCGCGGTTCTCGGCGGTAGCGCGCAACGCCTTCTTGCGCTTCAGCAGGAAGTTGCGCGCGAAGCCGTCCCGGACCTTTACGATTTCGCCCATCTGACCGAGCTTGGCGACACGCTCCAGCAAAATGACTTCCATATTCGTTCTCCTTATGTGTGATGTGTTTGACGTAAAGGGTTGATTTCAGGGTGCAGGCAGCGGCGGCGGCCGCGAGCGCTGGTAGCGGGCGCGAAAGCCGAATACGGCGTCCGCCATGCCAAGCGCGACCATGGCCAGCACCGGCCAGACGAACAGCACGACGATGGCGTAGGTCGAGCCGAGCCAGAACGGGCGGCTTTTCAGCGCCAATGTCAGGGTGTGCAGCACCGCAAAGCCGGTGAAGGCGTAAGCCATCATCAGTACCGAGGTGATGATCTTGGCGAAGATGGCGGAGAGCCCGCCGGTGAAACAGAACGCTACCGCCACGCAAAGCACCGCCAGCGTCATCGGCGGCAGCGCGGCGGTCCGCAGGTCCGGCCAGGGGCGGTGCAGTTTTCCGGAAGTGGCCGCGATCTTGGCGGCGAGCCAGAGATTCAAGGTCAGCACCGGCATCGCGACGGAAGCGGCTGCGATCGGCGCCAGCGTCACCAGCGCGTCGATCCATTGCTGGATTTCGGCGGGCGCCGGTTCGCTGTTGGGCGGATTGAAGATACGTGTCAGGCCGCGCTGCAGCGTGTCGGTGATGGTGGCGGCGTCGGTGCCGATCGTCAGCAGCGCGGCAATGGTCGTGAGCGCGGCGAAGCCCGCGATCCACAGCAGGATGCGGCCGACCGGATACCATTCGAGGTCGGGCTCGACGGGAGCGGCGCCATTGCCGGAAGATGCAGCGTTCGCGGCTGGTCTTCCGAGCAGCACGAGATGGCCGAGCCACCAGCCGGGCAGGGCAACTCCGATCGCAAAAGCGATGCAAAGCGGCAGGCCGAAAATCGCGCCAATGCCGCTTGCCGCGGCGATGCCGCCGATCGCAGCTGCGAGCGATCCCCATCCGATCGCCGCCACCATCAGCGGCAGCGGCGCCAGATAGAGCAGCAGCAATGAGATCAGCGCGCCCGATATGATCGAGACGAACATCAGCGCCGACGCGGCGCCGGCAGCAAGCCCAATGAGAACAGGTACGATCATCAGCTGTCCCGCCCCTTTCGAGCGGTTAGAGGCCCTTCATGAGCCCCAACCATCGGCAACCGGATGACCCGGAAGCCTTATGAGATTTTTCGATCGGCGGCAGCCATGCCGCCGATCGCAAGGGTCTTAGCGAATGACGTAGGGAAGCAGACCGAGGAAACGCGAGCGCTTGATGGCGCGGGCGAGCTCACGCTGCTTCTTGGCGGAGACCGCCGTGATGCGGCTCGGCACGATCTTGCCGCGCTCGGAGACGTAACGCATCAACAGCTTGGAATCCTTGAAGTCGATCTTCGGCGCGTTCGGACCCGTGAACGGGCAGGTCTTGCGGCGGCGGAAAAACGGACGACGTGCACCAGCTTCAGCCATGATTCTTACTCCTCGTCGCCGGTGGCAACTTCAGGGACGGCGTCCTCACGAGGACGGCGCGGGCCGCGGTCGCCACGGAAACCACCGCCTTCGCGATCGCCGCCACGGAAGCCGCCGCCTTCACGGTCGCCGCGGAAACCACCGCCTTCGCGGTCACGGAAGCCGCCGCCGCGGTCGTCACGCTCGCGGTCACGATCGGCCTTGCGCATCATCGCGGACGGGCCTTCCTCGTGCTCCTCGACGCGGACGCTGAGATAGCGAATCACGTCTTCGCTGATGCGCTCCTGCCGCTCGATCTCCGAGATCGCCGAGGACGGCGCATCGATGTTGAGCAGGACGAAATGCGCCTTGCGATTCTTGTTCATGCGATAGGTGAGGGAACGCACGCCCCAGTTCTCGGTCTTGGTGACCTTGCCGCCGGCCTGCTCGACAATGCCGGTCATCTGGGTGGTGAGTTCTTCCACCTGTTGTGGGCTCGCGTCCTGGCGCGCGAGAAATACATGCTCATACAGAGGCATGAGAGTCCTTTCCTGACAAGTTGGCGCGGCTCTCGGCGTCAAGCCCTTCGAGACCTTCGGATAAGGACTCGCAAGATAAGCTCAAAGGCGGAAACACGGGACGACGGACCGACTGGCCCTGCCACATCAACTCAAGCTAATGAATTGTTGAGACCGTCCGTTCAGCTCCCGGCCGGGATCCACGGATGGCGCGCTTTATACGGATTTTGGCCGGGATGGCAAGGAAAAGGGAAGGAAAAGCGGGGCCGAAAAGGTGCGCTTTTTGGCCCAAAACGGCCGCTTGGCTTGACATGGCAGCCTTGAGCGGTGTCTTACGGCCCAAACTTGAGGCAGATTTGGACGTTCGGGGAGCGCCGATGACGGCAGCATTTACTTTTCCGGGGCAGGGGTCCCAGGCGGTCGGGATGGGCAAGGCGCTGGCCGACGCCTTTCCGGCTGCCAAAGCCGTGTTCGACGAGGTCGACGCGGCGCTTTCCGAGAAGCTCACGGCGATCATCTGGGAGGGGCCGGCGGAGAGGTTGCAGCTCACGGAAAACGCCCAGCCGGCGCTGATGGCGGTCTCGATCGCCACCTTGCGGGCACTGGAGGCCGAGGCCGGCTTCTCCGTCGCCCGGGATGCCGCCTTTGTCGCCGGCCATTCGCTCGGCGAATATTCGGCGCTGGCCGCAGCCGGCAGCCTGAGCCTCCCGGACACCGCGCGCTTGCTGCGCACCCGCGGTCTTGCGATGCAAAAGGCAGTGCCGGTCGGCGTGGGCGCCATGGCCGCCCTTCTGGGGCTCGACTACGACGCGGCGGTTGCGGTGGCCACCGAAGCAGCCCAGGGCCAGATCTGCCAGGCCGCCAATGACAATGGCGGCGGCCAGGTCGTGGTTTCCGGCGACAAGGAAGCGGTCGACCGCGCCGTCGAGATCGCCAAGACCAAGGGCGCCAGGCGCGCGATGCTGCTGCCGGTGTCCGCGCCGTTCCATTGCAAGCTGATGCAGCCCGCCGCCGACGTGATGGCGAAGGCGCTCGCCGAAGTCACCATCCGGAAGCCGGTCTCGCCGCTGGTGTCGAACGTGCTGGCGTCCGCCATATCCGATCCCGACGAGATCCGCCGCCGCCTGGTCGAGCAGGTCACGGGAACGGTGCGCTGGCGCGAGTTGGTCGCCTATATGGCTTCCCAGGGCGTCACGCGATTTTTCGAGGTCGGCGCCGGCAAAGTGCTAAGTGGCCTCGTCAAGCGCATTGCCGATGGCGCCGTCGGTGTTTCGGTCGGGGGACCTAACGATATCGCTGCCGCGAAGGACGCGCTGGCAGCGGCTTCGGCTTGAGCGGCCGGGAGGGATTGATGTTCGATTTGACTGGCAGGACCGCGCTCGTGACCGGAGCAACCGGCGGCATCGGCGGCGCGATGGCGCAGGCGCTGCATGCGCAAGGAGCGACCGTTGCGATCTCGGGCACGCGCCGCGAGGTGCTGGACGGCATCGCCGCCAAGCTTTCCGAGCGCGTGCATGTGCTGCCCTGCAACCTCTCCGACAAGGATGCCGTCGAGGCGCTGGTGCCCGCGGCCGAGGCGGCCATGGGGCAGGTCGATATCCTCGTCGCCAATGCCGGCATCACCCGCGACAATCTGTTTGTGCAGCTGCGCGATGAGGATTGGGACGAGGTCATCAACGTCAACCTGTCGGCGACGTTCCGGCTGGCGCGGGCCGCCACCAAGCTGATGATGCGCAAGCGCTTCGGCCGCATCATCGCCATCACCTCGGTGGTCGGCGTCACCGGCAATCCCGGGCAGGCCAACTACACCGCGTCGAAGGCGGGGTTGATCGGCCTGATCAAGACCGTCGGCGCCGAATACGCCAAGCGCAACGTGACCGCCAATTGCATCGCGCCCGGATTCATCAAGACGCCGATGACCGATGCGCTCAACGACAAGCAGCGCGAAACCATCCTGTCCAAGGTTCCGGCCGCGCGCCTCGGCACCCCCGAAGACATCGCGGCGGCAGCGGTCTTTCTCGCCTCCAACGAAGCCGGCTACATCACCGGCCAGACCCTGCATATCAACGGCGGCATGGCCATGATCTGAGGCGGCAGGCCGACCCCGGTATGCGGCGAAACGCCGTTTCCCAAGCCGATCCGGGACTTATGGCCAAGGCTTTTGAATTATGATAACCGGACGCCTAAATGGATGGGTAAAGAACGCCATTGCAGGAATTGGAAACCCTGTATATTGGCGGGGCGGAGCCTGCCGCGATGCGGCGGGTTTGCGTCGGCCAGCGTCTCTCGATTGAAGTTCCTGTAACCTGCCGCCACGATGGTTCACGGGCTTCGAAGGACGGTCGCTGGTAACGGGGACAAATCGGGTTTAAGCGCGACTGCAGAAGTTTAACGACCACGATGGCTCGTATCATCCTGGGGTCGGGTCAAGGAAACAAGCACGAGGTTGAACGATGAGTGAGATTGGCGAGCGGGTTAAGAAGATCGTGGTCGAACACCTTGGTGTTGAGCCCGAAAAAGTGGTCGACAACGCGAGCTTCATTGACGACCTCGGCGCTGACAGCCTCGACACGGTCGAGCTCGTGATGGCATTTGAAGAAGAATTTGGTTGTGAGATTCCCGACGACGCCGCCGAAACGATTCTCACCGTCGGCGACGCCACCAAGTTTCTTGAGAAGAACGCAAAAAGCTGACGCCCTTGCGCGGTAACGACGAAGCCGGCCGGGCCGTGGAGAGACGGTCGGCCGGTCTCTTGTTGCAGGCCGCCGATTCCGGGACGGAGTCGCATAGATGAGACGAGTTGTCGTCACGGGCCTCGGCATGGTGTCCCCGCTCGGCTGTGGCGTCGAGCCGACTTGGAAACGGATTCTTCAGGGGACGAGCGGCGCGCGCGTGATCGAGACTTTCGACGTCTCCGATCTGCCGAGCAAGATCGCCTGCGTCGTTCCGCGCGGTGACGGCTCGGACGGCAGCTTCAATCCCGACCAGTGGATGGAGCCGAAGGACCAGCGCAAGGTCGACGATTTCATCATCTTCGCGATGGCCGCCGCCAAACAGGCGCTCGATGATTCGGGCTGGCATCCCTCGACCGAAGAGGAGAAGTGCGCCACCGGCACCATGATCGGCTCCGGGATCGGCGGCCTCTCCGGCATCGCCGACACCGCTATCCTGTTGAAGGAGCGCGGGCCGCGGAAAGTGTCGCCGTTCTTCATCCCCGGCCGCCTGATCAATCTCGCCTCCGGCTATGTCTCGATCGAGCACGGGCTGAAGGGGCCGAACCACGCGGTGGTCACGGCCTGCTCGACCGGCGCGCATGCGATCGGTGACGCCAGCCGGCTGATCGCGCTCGGCGATGCCGATGTGATGGTCGCGGGCGGAACGGAATCGCCGATCTGCCGCATCGGCATGGCCGGCTTCTGCGCGGCACGCGCGCTTTCGACGGGGTTCAACGAGACGCCGGAAAAAGCCTCGCGTCCCTACGACAAGGATCGCGACGGTTTTGTCATGGGCGAGGGCGCTGGCATCGTGATCCTCGAGGAATATGAGCACGCCAAGGCGCGCGGCGCGAAGATCTATGCCGAGGTCACCGGCTATGGATTGTCCGGCGATGCCTATCACATCACCTCGCCCTCACCGGATGGCGACGGCGGCTTCCGCAGCATGACCGCGGCCATGAAGCGCGCCGGCATCACGGCTGCCGATATCGACTACATCAACGCGCACGGCACCTCGACCCAGGTCGGCGACGAGATCGAGCTCGGCGCGGTCGAGCGGCTGCTCGGCAATGCCGCGTCGAAAGTATCGATGTCGTCGACGAAGTCTTCCACCGGACATCTGCTCGGAGCAGCCGGTGCAATCGAGGCGATCTTCTCCATCCTCGCGATTCGCGACAACATCGCGCCGCCGACCATCAATCTCGACAATCCGTCGGTCGCAACGGCGATCGATCTCGTGCCGCACGCGGCGCGCAGGCGCGAGATCAATACGGCGCTGTCAAATTCGTTCGGATTCGGCGGCACCAACGCCTCCGTGATCCTCCAGCGTGTAATCAATTGATGCTGCTCACCGCGAATCGGATAGCTAGAAACACCGTTTCGCCGCATTCAGTACTAAATCGTTAGATCGGGCGCAGATGACCGGCCGCGCGGGAAAAGGCGGGGCTACAGAGCGACAGGACTCAGGTTGCATCAATGAGTGAAAGGCCGCCCATTTCGCCCCGGAGCCCGCGCGCCGCGCTGGAGCCCGAGCAGGTCCCGCCGCCGCCCAAGCGTTCCGAGCGTGCCCGCAATCCCTTTGTCGTGGTCGGCAACGCCATCATCACGATCGTGCTGCTGCTGCTGATCGGCGCCGGCACCACCTATTATTACAGCAAGCAGGTGCTGGAATCGCCGGGACCTCTGAAAGAGGACAAGGTCGTCAACATTCCCGCGCGCGCCGGCAAACGCGACATTGCCGACGTCCTGCAGCGTGAAGGCGTGATCGACGTCAATCCCTGGCTGTTCATCGGCGGCGTGTTCGCGATGAAGGCCAGTTCCGACCTGAAACCCGGCGAATATTCGTTTCAGAAAAATGCGAGCCTGCGCGACGTCATCGCCACCATCGTCGAAGGCAAGGTGGTGCAGCATTCGGTCACGGTCGCGGAGGGCCTGACTTCCGAACAGATCGTCGCAAAACTTTCCGATAACGACCTCTTCGCAGGCTCGGTGCGCGAGATTCCGCGCGAGGGTACGCTGTTGCCCGAGACCTACAAGTTTCCGCGCGGCACCACGCGCGACCAGGTGATCCAGCGCATGCAGGCGGCGCAGAAGCGCATCGTCGCGGAAATCTGGGAGCGCCGTAGCCCGGACCTGCCGATCAAGTCGCCGGAGCAATTGGTGACGCTGGCATCCATCGTCGAGAAGGAAACCGGCAAGGCTGACGAACGCAGCCGCGTCGCCGCGGTCTTCGTCAACCGCCTCAAGCAGAAGATCAAGCTGCAGTCCGATCCGACCATCATCTACGGCCTGGTCGGCGGCAAGGGCACGCTGGGGCGGCCGATCAAGCGCAGCGAGATCACCCAGCCTTCGCCCTACAACACCTATGTGATCGACGGCCTGCCGCCTGGGCCGATCGCCAATCCCGGCCGCGCCTCGCTGGAAGCCGCCGCCAATCCGGCGCGCACGCGCGATCTCTTCTTCGTGGCCGACGGCACCGGCGGCCATGCCTTCACCGAAACCTACGACCAGCACGCGAAGAACGTCGCCAAGCTGCGCGCGATGGAAAAACAGGTCCAGAACGACACCGTCGAACCGGCCGACGAGGTCCTGGCACCGGTCGCCGCCGCGCCCGCCGCCGATGCGCCGCCTGCGACCGGCACCACGCCCAAGCCGCCGGCCGCCAAGAGGCCGGCCAGGACCACCGCGCCGCCCCGACAGGGCGCCGCGCAATCGGCGCCGGCCGCGCCGACGGTCCAGCAATAATGGCGTCCGGGCGTTAACGTCCCAAACTCCACATTTCCCAAAAAGGTCTTATGGTCCGCGCGCGTGGATGTTACGCGAATTTGCGTTCCACTTCTGTCTGTCCCTCGGAGAGTTTTAGAGCATGGCGCTGTCGAGCATGACCGGCTTTGCCCGCAGCCACGGCGCAAGCGGGCCTTACGCGTTCGAGTGGGAGCTGAAGTCGGTCAACGCCAAGGGGTTTGACCTGCGCCTGCGGCTGCCGCCGGGCTGGGACGAGCTCGAGGCCCATGCCAAGAAGCGCGCCGGCGAGGTGCTGTCGCGCGGCACCGTCTACGCCAATTTCAACCTCAAGCGCGCCAATGCGCTCTCGACGGTGCGCATCAACGAGGACGTGCTCGCCTCCATCGTGAAGGTCGCGGGCCAGCTCGCCGGCAGGATCGATGCGGTGGCGCCGAGCATCGACGGGCTGCTCAGTATCAAGGGCGTCATCGAGGTGGTCGAGCCCGAGAGCAACGAGGAAGAGGACAAGGCGGCAAAGGCCGCGGCGACCGCTTCCTTCGACGAGGCGCTCAAGAACCTCGTCGCGATGCGCAAGCGCGAGGGCACGGCCCTCGGCCAGATCCTTTCCCAGCGCATGGACGAGGTCGAGGCGCTGGCGAAGAAGGCGGAAGCAGCACCAGGCCGCAAGCCCGAAGCCGTGCGCGCGCGGCTCGCCGAACAGGTCGCAGCCTTGCTGGAGACCTCCGACCGTTTCGACGCCGACCGTCTGACCCAGGAGGCGCTGCTGATCGCGGCGAAAGCCGACATCCGCGAGGAGCTCGACCGCATTGCTTCCCACATCTCGCAGGCGCGCGAGCTGATCGGCAAGGGCGGGCCGATCGGGCGCCGGCTCGATTTCCTGGCGCAGGAGTTTCACCGCGAGGTCAACACCTGCTGCTCGAAATCGAACGACATCGAGCTGACCAATACCGGGCTCGAGATGAAGAACGTGGTCGAGCAGTTCCGCGAGCAGGTCCAGAATCTGGAGTGAGCCGAGATGGCGCAACGGCGCGGCTTTGACGGAGTGGAACGGCGCGGCCTGATGTTCGTGCTGTCCTCGCCCTCGGGCGCGGGCAAGACCACGCTGTCGCGCCTGCTGATGGAGCGCATGGCCGGCTTGCGCATGTCGGTCTCCGCCACCACGCGCCCGATGCGGCCCGGCGAGATCGACGGCAAGGATTACCTGTTCGTCGATCACGCCCGCTTCGAGCACATGGTGAAGCGGAACGAGCTTCTTGAATGGGCGACCGTGTTCGACAACCGCTACGGCACGCCGCGCGGGCCGGTCGAAGCCGCGCTGTCGGCGGGGCAGGACGTGCTGTTCGACATCGACTGGCAGGGTACGCAGCAATTGCGCGAGAAGGCGCGCGCCGACGTGGTCAGCGTGTTCATCCTGCCGCCGTCAGCGGCCGATCTGGAAAAGCGCCTGCATTCGCGCGCCCAGGATTCCGACGAGGTTATCCGCGGCCGCATGAGCCGCGCCAGCCACGAAATGAGCCACTGGGCCGAATACGACTACATCGTCATCAACCACGAGATCGACGAGGCCTTTGCCGAGGTGCAGTCGATCCTGAAAGCCGAGCGGCTGAAGCGCGAGCGCCGCACCGGGCTCACCACCTTCGTGCGCGAGCTGCAGCGGCAGCTGGAGAAGTAGTCACGACGACGCGTGCACGTGACTTCACACAATTGGGAATTGGTATTTTGGTTCGTCATGCCCGGCCTTGTGCCGGGCATCCACGTCTTCTTGTGTCACTTGAACGAAAGAACGTGGATGGCCAGGACAAGCCCGGCCATGACGAGCATCGACCGTCACGACGACGCGTGCACGTCCCGATCGCTGCGGGTACCCTCGAGCTCCTGATGCAGCTGTGCGGTCAGCCGGGCCAGGAAATCCTCGATCTTCTCGACGGGCTCGCCGGTATCCTCGGTTTCGGCGCTGGCGTCTGCAAATTCGGCCTCTGAGTAATCGGATTGCGGCACCACCCCGTGCGTCTCGTCCAGATCAGTGAGCGCCGTGTGCGGCTGCGCCAGCACGGGTTCAACCCAGGGCGGGTTGTGCGGGTTTTGCTCGGATTGCCAGTTGCTCCGCTCGCGCAGCCAGTCGTTGCGCTTGCGGCGGCGGCCGAGCCGGTACACGGCGCTGCCGGTCAGTCCGGCCAGCGCCAGCGCGCCACCCGCCACCAGGAAAAGCTTTTGGATCGAGCCGATCTGCCGCTCGGGCGGCGCGGCTACGGGAGGCGGCGGCACGCCCGGCTGTTGCTGCGCGGCATCATCGGATTGCACATCCGCCACCATCAGCGAGGCTTCGGGCGCCTGGTCCGCCGGAGCCATGTTCGAGTCCGCTGGAGCCGCGCCGGCGGATTGCGGCCAGCGCGATGCGAGTGGCGCGGTTGCCGCATTGTTGTCGGCAGGAGCGGCAGCCGCTGGCGCAGCCATCGCGGCGGGCGGATTCGGCCAAACCGAGGGCGTTGCGTCATCCGCAACGCGCGTGCGCGGGCCGAGTTCGGCGCGCGCGTCGGCGATCGAGTGCGTGGTCGCCGCGTCCTGCCGGCGCGGCGCGGGTTTCCCGGAGGGAACTGCGGCCGGCGTATCCGCGTCCGCGCGCGCGGATTGCTCGTCCTCGCCGCGCTGGTACCAGCACCTTCGGCCGGTGCCGCGCTCAAAGTGAAAATACCAATGCTTGCCCTGCGCCGTGGCGTCCTTCGGCTCGGTCAGGCAGCCGTCGGCTGCCTTTGCGGTGTGGTCGGGAAGTCCCATTGCGGCAGCGCCCAGGCCAATAGCGGCGGCAACAAAGAAGGCGGATGCGATTTTCGCTTGCAAGTTCGACATACGCATCTCCGGTTACGCGACGCCACAAATTACGCCCCCAATCTCGTCGAAGAGTTGGGTGGTAATAGGCCGCAAATCCGGAGAGGATTGGGCTTAATTCGGGCTTGGTTCCCGCCCCCGAAGAGCCGGGATCGGGCGGCGGTCCCCGCGGGGCGTGCCGCCGGCGCGTTACTCGCTCGCGAGCACGTCGGAGAACAGCACGTAGCGCTCGCCGTTGAAGCGCACCAGCCGCATCTGCTTGATCGGCCGGTGATCGGTCGGGCTCGAGGTCAGCCTGATGCCGGGCAACAACAGCGGCAGGTCCATGTTGAGATGGGTGGCCTTGTCCATGACATTCTCGCGCGTCAGATTGTCGCCGCATTGCTTCAACAGCTCCACCACCGCATGGCCGATATTGTAGCCATAGGGCGCGTAGTAATCGCTCTTGTCGACATGCGGATTGTATTTGTCCATCCACACGTTCCAGGCCTTCATCTCGGGGTCGTCGCGCCATTGCGGATCGAACGGGTCCTTCTGGTAGGCCGCGGAAATGATGCCCTTGGCGGCCTCGAAGCCGGCCGGCCTGATCGCGCCTGCAATCGACGAGCCGACGCTGGAGACGAATTCCTGCGGATGCCAGTCGATGTCATAGGCCTTGCGGATCGCCTGCGCTGCGAATTTCGGCACCGAGAAAATCAGGAGCACGTCGGCGCCGGCGGCCTTCAGCGACACGATCTGCGAATCCACGGTGGGGTCGGAGGTGTTGTAGGTCTGCTGCGACACGATCATCTTGTCGGCCTTCTCGCCGAGCCCGCGCCTGAAGCCGATGAGATAGTCGCGGCCGAGATCGTCGTTCTGCGAGAGGATGCCGACTTTGGCGTCGGGCTTGTTCTCCAAAATCCATTTGGCGTAGATCTCGCCCTCGGAAGCGTAATGCGGCGTCCAGCTCAGCGTCCACGGATAATGTTCGGGATCGTTGAAGACGGTGGCGCCGGTGCCGATGAAGAGATGCGGCACCTTCTTCTGGTTGATGTACTTCACCACAGCCATGTTGGTCGCGGTGCCGACCGGATTGACCAGGAACAGCACCTCTTCGCTCTCGATCAGGCGGCGGATCTGCTCCACGGTTTTCGGCGGGCTGTAGGCGTCGTCGAGCGCGACATAGTTGATCTTGCGCCCGTTGACGCCGCCCTCGTCATTGACCTTCTGGAAGTAGGCGGTCGCAGAGACAGCGCCGGCCGAATAGGCCGAGGCGGGCCCGCTGAACGGCGTAGTGGTGCCGATCTTGATTTCCTTGTCGGTCACGCCCGGACCATATTGCTTCTGCGCGAGCGCCGCTGTCGCGACCAGAAGCGCGAGCGCCGCCATTGCGGAGCCCGCGACAAATTTCCTCCAGGCCATTTTCTTCCTCCCGTTATTTCAACGGCGAGGCCGGCGAGACTTTTATGGTTCTAGTTTTTTAAGATGATACGTCCCACGACTTTTCCGGCTCGCAACGCGTCGATCCATTGTTGTACATCGCCCATGGGCTCTTCCTTCATGGGCGTCGGCTTGATTTTTCCGGCGCGCGCCAGCGCCATCAGTTCGTGGCCTTCGGCCAGGGTGCCAACCATGAAACCCTCGATGGTCATGCGCTTGTAGACCCACTGCACCATCGGCAGGCTGAAATTGCCGCCCATCAGGCCGGACACCACGATCTTGCCGCCGCGCGCGACCACGGAGACCGCGAACGCCATCGACTTCTCGTTGCCGGCGAAGTCGACGATCTCATCAAAGCCGCCTTCGGTCTCCTTGATAATTCGTTTAACGATGTCGGCCTCGGACGGGTCGTAGGCGAAGGCCGCGCCGTTCTGCAGCGCGGTTTCCCGTGCGGCGGGATTTAGATCCGCCACGCTGATCTTTTGCTTGAACATCGCCTGCGCGAACGACAGGCCCATCATGCCCACGCCGCCGAGCCCGATCAGCAGCAGGTTGCGCTGCCGCGGCCGGTCGACCAGCCGCTTCAGCGCGCCATAGGCGGTGACGCCCGAGCACATCAAGGTCGCGGCCTGGTTCACCGGCAAGGAATCGTAGTCGAGCAGATATTTGGCGTCGGGCACCAGCACGTGGGTGGCAAAGCCGCCGTCGATGGAAACACCGAGGAAACGTTGCTTGATGCAGAGATTTTCATCGCCGGCGAGGCAATCGCGGCACTGGCCGCAGCCGATCCAGGGAAACACCGCCTTCTTCTTGCCGATCAGGTCTTTTGGGACATCAGGCCCGACTTCATCGACGACGCCCGCGATCTCGTGGCCGAGCGTGAAGGGCAGGTTCATGCCGCGCGTGGTGTCGAGCCGCTTGCCGCCGCCGAGATCGGCATAGCCGTCCTGGATGTGCAGGTCGGAATGGCAGAGCCCGCAGCGCTCGATGCGGACCAGCACCTCTTTGCCCTGCGGCTTCGGCGTATCGACGATGGTCTCGCAGAGCGGCGCATCGAATTTGACCAGCGATTGTCGGCGCATCTGTGCCATGAAATCCAAATTCCCCATTTTATTTTGCTTCGGTCCAAATCAGTTGAATACTAGTTCAATTCTCAGTTCAAGCCCTTGTTCTTCACGCGAAATTCGAGCGCAGCCAACGGGCTATTGCCGTGTCGGACCAGCAGTCGAATGCGACGACGGCGAGCTGGATCGATGCAACCTCGTATTTTGATTTTTGGCCTGTTTGGTCTTGCCGTGAGCTGTGTCGTTCTGGATGCCGAAATCATTTTTGATGCCGCGGTTCGCGCGCGTGATCGCCTCGTTTGAACAGAACATGATCACAGTTCTGTCCGAAACGACGCACGTTTAGGTCAAGTTGCGGGGCGCAACATGCAAGCTCACGACGTTGGCGGACGTCGGCGAAGGGCTTCAGTTTTGAACATCCTCGTAATCCTGTGGGACGCGTCAGGCAGGAGACGAGCGATTTAGTTTGGGGAGACGCTTCAATGGCCACTACCTTGTTCAACAAGACTGCTCTGGCGAATGGAACTTCGCATTTGAACGTGCGCGCAGATGCGCTCAATCAATCGACAGACCTGGTACAGGCCGGCGTAGTCTTCAACGATGCGGTCCGCGCGTCGTCGGGCCTGTTCAGCTTGTCGGGCAGCGGCAACCAGAACCCCTTCCTGGGCTCCTACACGACCGATATCCATGCGGTGCAGAATGACATCGCCGCGATGCTCGCCACACCCGGCGCCGTGACGCTCGGCGGTGAAGCCTTTACCCTGAATACCACCGACACCGCGGTCTTGACCAACATCCAGAGTCAGCTGAGCACGCTCCTGACCGCGGCGCCGCAGACCACCAACGCGGCGACGTTGACGGCTGCAGACCAGACGCTCCATGCCGTTCAAGGCGAGATCCTGCAGGAAATCAACAACGATCCACATATCGCCGCCGCCCTCAACAACGTCCAGTTCATGGCCACGACGGGTGCCAATGATGTCGCGTTCCAGAATACGCCGGCGGGCGCCGACGATCCGGCGGCACTCGCCGCGGCGACGGCAGGCACAAGCCTGAAAGCGGTCGGCGAGGTCTTCAACGCCGCCACCGATCTTGCCCTCGGCGGCATCAGTGCGGCGAATCTCGGCCAGGTCACGACCGACTTCACCGCGGTTCAGCAGGGTCTCACCAACATCCTGAACAATCCGACCATGCTGGCGCAGATCGAAGCCGGCGAAACCGCCAATGCCGCGGCGCTGACGACGGTCCACCTGCAGACGGCGCTGGGCCAGATCGGCCTCCAGCTCAACAAATATGACGGCATGGAAGCCAACGGCCAGGCTGAAGGCCTGCGTGGCACCGCGGACAATCTGCTCGACATCATCGATATCGTCCAGGGCGACACCAATCTGAACACCGCGGCGGGTGGCAATGGCAATGCGGGGCATGTTGGCGGGTTCGCTGAAGCCCCGGGCGGTTTGAGCGGGACCGTGACGCATTTCCAGGACAATCAGGTGCAGACCAACTTCTGGTCGGCGTTCCTGGCCGAGGCCAACACCATCAACGCGCATCTGACGGCGATCAGCAACGGCCAGGAGCAGGCCACCGCCGCGCTGGTCACGCAGATCCAGAACTACCAGCAGTTCGGTGCCAATTTCGATGCTGCGCAAGGTCCGATCTTCGAGGCACGGTTCGACAACGAACTGCTGCACGGCACCCTGGAGGCCGACACCAACGCCGCTGTCAAGGGCCTCACCGGTATCCTGAACGGCGATACCGGCGCGGCGCTGGCGGCGGACAACGCGATGATCAACGCCGCCGGCCAGGGCTTTGCCGCCGACGCCATGGACGTCAGCGGCAACAACACCCCGGTCGGCGGGGGCACCTATGTCGGCACGGCGACAACGGTGGCGACGGCAACCTCGGTGAATGGCCTGGCGCAGGGCAGCATCCCGGTGACGGCAACCCCGAACATCGCCAACGGCACCGGCGGTTCTATGTCATCGCCCCCGGCCACCAGCGGCAACCCGGCGCCGGCTGCGACCACCTTGTTCAACAAGACCGCTCTGGCGAACGGAACGTCGCATTTGAACGTGCGCGCAGATGCGCTCAATCAATCGACAGACCTGGTACAGGCCGGCGTAGTCTTCAACGATGCGGTCCGCGCGTCGACGGGCCTGTTCAGCCTGTCGGGCAGTGGCAACCAGAACCCCTTCCTGGGCTCCTACACGACCGATATCCATGCGGTGCAGAACGACATCGCCGCGATGCTCGGCACACCCGGCAACGCCACGCTCGGCGGCCAGGCGTTTGCCCTCAACACCACCGACACTGCGGTCTTGACCAACATCCAGAGTCAGCTGAGCACGCTCCTGACCGCGGCGCCGCAGACCACCAACGCGGCGACGTTGACGGCTGCGGACCAGACGCTCCATGCCGTACAGAGCGAGATCCTGCAGGAAATCAACAACGATCCACATATCGCCGCCGCCCTCAACAACGTCCAGTTCATGGCCACGACGGGTGCCAATGATGTCGCGTTCCAGAATACGCCGGCGGGCGCCGACGATCCGGCGGCACTCGCCGCGGCGACGGCAGGCACAAGCCTGAAAGCGGTCGGCGAGGTCTTCAACGCCGCCACCGATCTTGCCCTCGGCGGCATCAGTGCGGCGAATCTCGGCCAGGTCACGACCGACTTCACCGCGGTTCAGCAGGGTCTCACCAACATCCTGAACAATCCGACCATGCTGGCGCAGATCGAAGCCGGCGAAACCGCCAATGCCGCGGCGCTGACGACGGTCCACCTGCAGACGGCGCTGGGCCAGATCGGCCTCCAGCTCAACAAATATGACGGCATGGAAGCCAACGGCCAGGCTGAAGGCCTGCGTGGCACCGCGGACAATCTGCTCGACATCATCGATATCGTCCAGGGCGACACCAATCTGAACACCGCGGCGGGTGGCAATGGCAATGCGGGGCATGTTGGCGGGTTCGCTGAAGCCCCGGGCGGTTTGAGCGGGACCGTGACGCATTTCCAGGACAATCAGGTGCAGACCAACTTCTGGTCGGCGTTCCTGGCCGAGGCCAACACCATCAACGCGCATCTGACGGCGATCAGCAACGGCCAGGAGCAGGCCACCGCCGCGCTGGTCACGCAGATCCAGAACTACCAGCAGTTCGGTGCCAATTTCGATGCTGCGCAAGGTCCGATCTTCGAGGCACGGTTCGACAACGAACTGCTGCACGGCACCCTGGAGGCCGACACCAACGCCGCTGTCAAGGGCCTCACCGGTATCCTGAACGGCGATACCGGCGCGGCGCTGGCGGCGGACAACGCGATGATCAACGCTGCCGGCCAGGGCTTTGCCGCCGACGCCATGGACGTCAGCGGCAACAACACCCCGGTCGGCGGGGGCACCTATGTCGGCACGGCGACAACGGTGGCGACGGCAACCTCGGTGAATGGCCTGGCGCAGGGCAGCATCCCGGTGACGGCAACCCCGAACATCGCCAATGGCACCGGAGGGACTGCAACCTCGGGCACCACGACGGGCGGCGGTGGCGGTGGTGGCGGCGCGGGCGGTGGCGGCGCGGCAACTACGTTGTTCAACCACACAGCGCTGGCGAACGGAACGTCGAACTTGATCGTGCGCGCCGACGCGCTCAATCAATCGTCAGATCTCGTGCAGGCCGGCGTAGTCTTCAACGATGCGGTCCGTTTATCGACCGGACTGTTCAATCTGTCGGGCAGCGGCAACCAGAGCCCGTTCCTCGGCGAATACACGAGCGACATCCATGCGGTGCAGAACGACATCGCCGCGATACTCGGCACTCCCGGCAACGCCACGCTCGGCGGCCAGGCGTTTGCCCTCAACACCACCGACACTGCGGTCTTGACCAACATCCAGAGTCAGCTGAGCACGCTCCTGACCGCGGCGCCGCAGACCACCAACGCGGCGACGTTGACGGCTGCGGACCAGACGCTCCATGCCGTACAGAGCGAGATCCTGCAGGAAATCAACAACGATCCGCATCTCGCAGCCGCCCTCAACAACGTCCAGTTCCTGGCCAACACCGGCGCCAACGACGTCGCGTTCCAGAACACGCCGGCGGGGGCCGATGATCCGGCGGCACTCGCCGCGGCGACGGCGGGCACAAGCCTGAAAGCGGTCGGCGAGGTCTTCAACGCCGGCGCCGATCTTGCCCTCGGCGGCATCAGTGCGGCGAATCTCGGCCAGGTCACGACCGACTTCACCGCGGTTCAGCAGGGGCTCACCGCCATCGTGAACAATCAGACCATGCTGGCGCAGATCGAAGCCGGTGAAACCGCCAATGCCGCGGCGCTGACGACGATCCACCTGCAGACGGCGCTGGGCCAGGTCGGCCTCCAGCTCGACAAATATGATGGCATGGAAGCCAACGGCCAGGCTGAAGGCCTGCGCGGCACCGCGGACAATCTGCTCGACATCATCGATATCATCCAGGGCGACGGCAACTTGAACACGGCAGCGGGCGGCTCCGGCGCAGCAGGGCATGCCGGCGGGTTCTCCGAAATGCCGGGCGGTCTGACGGGGTCCGTGACGCATTTCCAGGACAACCAGCCGCAGACCAACTTCTGGGCCGCATTCCTGTCCGAAGCCAACACCATCAACGCGCATCTGACGGCGATCAGCAATGGCCAGGAGCAGGCCACTGCCGCGCTGGTCACGCAGATCCAGAACTACCAGCAGTTCGGTGCCAATTTCGATGCTGCGCAAGGTTCGATCTTCCAGGCCCGGTTCGACAATGAGCTGCTGCATGGCACGCTGGAGGCCGACACCAACGCCGCTGTCAAGGGCCTCACCGGTATCCTGAACGGCGATGCCGGCGCGGCGCTGGCGGCGGACAATGCGATGATCAACGCTGCCGGACAGGGCTTTGCCGCCGACGCTATGGACGTCAGCGGCAACAACACTCCGGTCGGCGGAGGCACCTATGTCGGCACGGCGACAACGGTGGCGACGGCGACCTCGATGAATGGTCTGGCACAGGGCAACATCCCGGTGACGGCAACCCCGAACATCGCCAATGGTACCGGCGGTGCAGTGTCCTCGCCCCCGGTCAACTCGGGTGGCGACGACGGCGGAAACGGCGGAATGCCTCCGGGCGGGCCAGGCGGCGATCCCGCCGCGGGGGGACTCAAACCCGGCGATCTCTATTTCGAGAACATGTTCAACGACGCCACGCGGATCCTCGAAGGCGGGCTCTGGCACAACAATACGCCGGTGGGTAACCAGGGCAATGGCACCGACGGTCGCTACATCGGCGATCTCCAACTGGTTCAGACCGGGTTGACCGCGGATGTCGCGGCCAATGATTTTACCGGCGTCCAGCTCACGGATGTCAACAAGGTGCTCGGCGACATCACGACCGCACTCAACGCGGTGCCGGGCGCGGTCAACAACGACGCCGGTGCCGAAGCTGCCTTGCGTGCGGCACATCTGGACATCATCAACACCATCGAGAACGATGCGGTGCTGCAGACGCTGAGCATCAAGGACGGCAATCCCGGCTTCAACTTCGCGCCGCCCGAACTGGCGACGCCGCTGAACGCCAATACGCCGCACGCGACCTTCGCCGAGCTGGGCGCGATCTTCGACGACGCCCAATCCAAATCGCTTGGCGGCATCAACGCCGACAATCTGCCGGCAATTCAAGCCGACCTGCAGACCGTGCACGACGGGCTGCTGACGCTGATGCAGGACCACCCGCAGCTGTTCCAGGGCGCGACTGGCATCCACGCCTCCACCATCGTCGATCAGATCAATCTGCAGCTGACCAACTTCGACCACCAATACGGCTTCAATCCCGACGCGGCGAAAGCCACCAACGACAACTTCCTCGACATTACCGACATCGTTGCGGGCGATGCCAATCTGACCAACATGGCGTCTGCCAATGGCGTCACCGGATGGACCGGAGCGCCGGCGACCGATGTTGTCCCGGTTCCGTATCAGGACAATGCCGACCAGACCAATTTCTGGGCGGACTTCATCGCCTCCGGCAACACACTCGGCGCCCAGGCGGAACAGCTGGTTTCCACGGGCTCGGCGCAAGACATCAAGGCCTTCGTCCACACGCTGCAGGGCTGGGAACACAACATCCAGAACTTCGACGCGGCGCAGGGCGGCATCTTCGAGGCGCGGTTCGACAACGAGCTGTTGGGCAAGGACTCCACCGTCGGCGCCGACGTTGCGGCGATGATCAAGGGCCTCGAGACTCTACAACGCGGCGCTGGTCAAGGCGGCGGCGGACGGCTTCCATGCCAACGCCGCGGATGTCTCCGGCAACAACGTCCCGCTCAACGGCGGCACATTCAACGCTGACGGCACGACCATTGCGGATGCGCTCTCGACCGCAACCGGTCCGCTGCCTCCGGCGCCGGTCTCGCTGCTGACGCCCAAAGCGCCTGCAGCACCGGCAGCGCCTGCCGCGGATCATTCCGTGGGCGCAGATCAGGCCCTGTTCGATCTGGTCCACCAGCAGTTTGCCGAAATGGCACAGCACATCCACCACCAGCACATGTGGAATTGACGGCGGAGCACGAGCGGGTCTGCGAACCATCACCATTTTGAAATGATGTGGCATCATGCCTGAGCGCGGTCTTTCCGCTACGTAAGAGCACCAGCGCAGAACATCGTTCTGCGCTGGTTTGTATTCAGAGGAACGGCCAACGCGTCACGTTCGCAAATTGATCGAAACGCTCTGCACAATCGACCGCTCTCGTCCCATGCCAGTCGCAACCTGCTGGCGTGCGGATTTCGCCGCCAGCAGCCGAACGATCCCCCACCCAGCGTTCGCGCACGCAGTTCGTACGACAGCACGCCCATGAATGAATCGGCCCTCGTCAAACGACCGCACATCGCTTCGGCAATCCCCGTTGCCGGTGGATACGGCCTGCACGCGGCCGAACAAGCCTATCGACGGGTTCTCGCCGATCAGCCGCGTCATTTCCGTGCTCTGTGTGGATTGGCTGTCGTTCGCGGCCAGCTTGGCGCGCCCGGCGAAGCCCGCGACCTGATCGCTCGGGCGCTCGATGTCGCCGGGCAATCGGCTGAAGACCATGTCGTGCTCGGGACGACCTTCATTCGGGTCAACGATCTCGAAAATGCCCGTCGCCAGTTGGAGATGGCTGTCGCGCTCGACGAAGGGCATGCCAAGGCCAGGTTCCATCTGGCCAATGTCCTGAGCAGCACTGGCGATGTTGCCAATGCGGTGGTCCAGTACGAAAAAGTGCTGGCGATTGATTCAGGCAACGCGGAAGTCCATCACAATCTCGGGCTGGCTCTCCAGAGGCTTGGTCAATTCGAGTCCGCCTCGTCACACCACCAGGCGGCGCTTGCCATCTCGCCGAAATCTGCTCCCATCCGTGTCAGTCTGGGCGACAGCTGTCGGCATCTCGGCCGACACGACGACGCTATCGTGCACTATGCGCAGGCACTCGCGATCGATCCCGGCTTGACGGACGCACACATAAACCTCGGCGGTTGCTTTCACTTGACGGGCCGCCGCGAGCAGGCGATCCGCAGTTACCAACGAGCGCTGACGATCAATCCCGGTCTCGCGGACGCGCACTACAATTTGGCGAATCTCTACGCCGAGCTCGACAGTCTGGACGCCGCGATCGTTCACTATGAGCGTTCCATCTCGCTGCTTCCGACCTCGGCCGAAGCGCACAACAACCTTGCCAACGTGCTGCAGAAGCGCGGTCGGCACCAGGAGGGGATCGAACATTACAAGAGCGCGATTCGTCTCAAGCCGACCTACGTCTCCGCACAGCGCAGCCTGGGTGATGCCCTGCAGTCCCAGAACCAGATCGACGGGGCCGTCGTGTGCTATCGTGCGGCACTCGCCATCGAGCCCGGGGATGCCACGCTGCTGAATCGTCTCGCATCGGTGCTCCTGATTGCGGGGCGTCTTGACGAAGCCTCGCGGGCCTATGATACGGCGATCGACATTGCACCTGACAACATTGGCATTCAGCACAATTATGCGGCGGTCAAGCCTTTCACCAACGGCGATCGGCGCCTGGCCGCGCTCGAAGAACTGCACGCCCGTGAGGATCAGCTGTCCGACGATCAGCGGATCGTGCTGAACTTCACGCTCGGAAAGGCCTATGCCGACCTCAAGGACGCAGACCTTTCGTTTCGTCATCTTGAGGCCGGCAATCGTCTCAAGCGGCGGCATGTGAACTATGACGAACGCGCCGCTTTGTCTTTGATGCATCGCATTCGCGATGCATTCACGAAAGACCTCCTGAGAGGCAAATCCAGTGTTGGGCATGACTCGGAGGCGCCGGTCTTTGTCATCGGCATGCCGCGCTCGGGCACGAGCCTTGTCGAGCAAATCCTCGCCAGTCACCCGTGCGTCTTCGGGGCCGGCGAGGTCGACCATTTTGCGATAGCGACATCTGATGTCCTGCGACGCAAGGCGGGCACATACCCGGACGCGCTCGCCAAAATGTCGGATGATGACTTCCGAGACCTTGGAAAGACCTATATCGAACGACTGAGCCGGGATGGGACAGCCAAAGATCGCATCGTCGACAAGTTGCCGGCTAATTTCCTGTTCGTGGGCCTTATTTGCCTGGCGCTTCCACGTGCCCGGATCATCCATGTCAAACGAAATGCCGTCGACACCTGCGTGTCTTGCTACTCACTTCTGTTCGCGGAAGACCAGCCATTCGCCTACGACCTCGGGGAAATCGGTCGTTACTACCGGGCCTACGATTCGCTGATGGATCACTGGCGGGCAGTGTTGCCGCCGGGACGAATGCTCGAAGTGGAGTACGAGGAGATCGTCAAGGATCTTGAAGGGCAGGCTCGACGACTTGTTGCTTATTGCGGCGTCGGTTGGGACAAGCGCTGTCTCGCGTTTCACGAGACGAAGCGCGCGGTCAACACGGCAAGTCTGGTCCAGGTGCGAAAATCGATCTACGCCGGCTCCGTCGGGCGATCGCGCTTTTATGGTTCAAGGCTCATGCCGCTCCTCGACGCGCTCGAGATCGACAGCTCGCCGACGGAAAACTTGTTCGATCCGCGAGTTCATCAGAAGGCCGAAATCGGCGAGCCGGAGGCCGAACTTGCGTTTCAAGTGGCCAGGAAGCTGCAGGCGCGGGGAGACCTGGGCGACGCGGAGTCGCTCTTGCGCGTCGTGCTCGCGATGCGGCCGGGTCACTTTGGTTCGCTGCTGGCGTTGGGCTCGATATGCGCCCTCACGAACCGGCCCGACGATGCGAAACGCTACCTCACGCAAGCTGTCGCAGCCAACGAGGACGCCGCCGAAGCCCATGGGAGCCTGGGCGCCGTCTACGCGAGTGCCGGGGATCTCGACGCCGCGGCGGCCTGCTACGATAGGGCCCGCGCGCTTGCGCCTGATCATCCCGGGATCCAGTACGCGTATGCGATGCTACTGCAGTCTCTTGGGAGGAATGCAGAGGCGATCGCGTATCTGAGGCGCGCGGTCTCGGGAAGGCCCGACCATCTCGATGCGCATTTCGCGCTCGGAAATCTGCTTTACGCCGGAGGCCAGGATGCGGAAGCGATCGAGTGTTACCTGAAGATATTGCAGTGCAGTCCGCGCCATCCGGAAACTCATAACAATCTGGCCAATGCCTATCAAAGACAGGGGCAGATGCAGCTTGCGATTGCTCACTATAAAACGGCGATGGAAATCAATCCGTCCTACGCCGATGCCCATGGCAATCTCGGCAATGCGTATCTTGTGCTCGATCGTCTCGAGGAATTGATCGAGGAGAACCGGCGCGCACTGGAGCTAAATCCGTCAAGGTTCGGATCATACAATAATCGGGGTGTGGCGTTCCAGGCATTGGGGCGGTTCGAGGA
Organism: uncultured Alphaproteobacteria bacterium; assembly: GCA_963802585.1. Taxonomy (GTDB): domain Bacteria; phylum Pseudomonadota; class Alphaproteobacteria; order Rhizobiales; family Xanthobacteraceae; genus Bradyrhizobium. The sequence goes on from CAWDJS010000011.1 coordinate 469,439, forward strand.
GGCGGAACATGCCTTCGAGGAAGCGCTCGAACTGGTACCGAGGGAGGCGTCCATTCATCTGAATCTCGCGAATATGGCACGGTTCAAGGCGGGCGATCGTCGTCTGCCGGGCCTTCAAAAATTGCTGAGTGAAGTCGAGTCCCTGGATGTCGACAATCAGATTGCGGCACAGTTCGCGATGGGCAAGGCCCTTGCCGATCTCGGTCAATACCGTGATGCCTTCCGGCACCTGCTCAAGGGCAATGCCCTGAAGCGGCGCAGCATCGCCTATGACGAGCCGCAGAGACTGGCGATGTTCGAGAACATCCGGACGACCTTCTCGCAGGACTTCATGAAGTCCGGACCGGGCGGCGGCGATAAATCGTGGTCTCCGATCTTCATCGTCGGCATGCCCCGCTCCGGCACGACCCTGATGGAACAGGTGCTGGCAAGCCATTCGAAAGTGTTTGGCGCCGGAGAACTGGAGACCTTCAAGGAAGCAATCGCGGAGTGCATCAACGGCCAGGGAGTCGTGCCGGCCTATCCGGATTTGGTCGCGGCCCTGTCGCAGGATCAGATCCGTCGCCTCGGTGAAATATACACCACGCGCGTGCGCGCACGCGCACCCGGAGCCGAGCGCATCGTCGACAAAATGCCGCTCAACTTCGTCTTTGTCGGGCTGATCCATCTGGCGCTGCCGAACGCCCGCTTCATCAATACGCTTCGTGATCCCCTCGATACCTGCGTCTCGTGCTTCTCGTTGCTGTTTACGGGAGCCCAGCCCTTTGCCTACGATCTCGCCGAACTCGGCCGCTATTATCGCGGCTACGAGAGGGTCATGGAGCACTGGCACAGCGTCCTGCCGCCGGGCGTCATGATCGACGTACGGTACGAAGATCTCGTCGATGACCTTGAAGGTACGGCAAGACGCGTTCTTCGCCATTGCGGCCTCGATTGGGAAGACGCGTGCCGCGATTTCCACGACACCAAGCGAGCCATCCGAACGGCCAGCCTGATGCAGGTGCGCGAGCCGGTTTATCGGCGCTCGATCGGCACCTGGCGGCGGTACGCAGAGTTTCTGGAGCCCCTGGGGCAGGCACTCGGGGTGGACATCCGCATTTGACGTGATCTTGTGAGCCAATCTTTACTTTCATGCGCGATGAAGTTGGGGCCTTCCCTCGATCCGGCGTCCCGCATGCAGCTTCGATCCATCATTTTTTCTGCGCTGTTCCTGATCGCCTTCGCCCTGCCTGCGGTGGCGCAGTCCGAACCTGCAGCGCTGATCGATTTCAACCATGGCGACAAGCGTTCGGCTGGCACCGTCGCATGGCGCACCGAACAGGTGAAGACCCCCAATGGTCATGACGATCTCGCGATCCGGGCAGATGTTGATATCCCCGGCCAGAATTTGAAGCTGAGGTGGTTGCTACGCCGCAATCTCGATCCATCCGTACCGGCAAGCCACGTCATCGAGCTGACCTTTACGACGCCACCGGATTTCATCGATGGCAGCGGCTTAGGCAACCTCTTGGGAACGTTTCTGGCGCCGAATGAAATGTCGGGAAAATTGGATATGCTCTCGGTGGCCTCGTACAAAAAGCGGGTGGATGGACAATATGTGGAATGGTTGGCGGAGAAGCCGGGCGAAATCTGCCATAGCCTCGCTGCCTTGAATGACAATCTCTGGTTAGCGGTCTATCTCAATGGTGCGAAACGCAAACCGAATGTTTTTCGTCCCGCTGTTTCCGATCAGAGCCTCTGGTTCAGCAAGGGAGAAACCGGGCAGCAGGTATTTGATGCCGTATTTGCCGCATGGGAAAAGACGTCGGAGGCGGGGGCTGGAGGCGCGGCCTGCCAGCCAAGCTGACCGGCCCAACTGCCTGCTTAAAACCCGTCGCGATCGTAGGCTCCGGGCTCGTTCTTTGGCTCGATGTAAACCGGACCGCGCGCGCCGCTTCCATTGGTTTGTCGGCCTTGATCCGCCCTGCCGGTCGGCGATGATCGCAATCCCTGCGTCGAGGTTGATCGGGGCCGACCTGCCGGGATTGACTGAAGGCCATGATGCTGACGCGTCGCGCATATGCGATCGGTGCAGGCGCGGTCGCGTCGGTGGCCCTGCTGGATCCGCGGTTCGGCCGCGGCGAACTTATTCGCGCGGCGGCTCGCTTGCCCATTCCCCAACTGATCGACGTCTACAAGCAAGGAAGTGTCGTCAAGCTCACCGTCTCGTCCGGTCACCACGAATTTTACAAGGGACGGCCCACGCAAACCTACGGCTATTCGTCGCCAATCCTTGGCCCCGTTCTTCGGCTGCGGCGTGGAGACCGTGTGGAGATGACCGTCCACAACGCCATCCACCTTCCGACGACCGTCCATTGGCATGGGCTGCTGGTGCCAGGCGACGCGGACGGAGGGCCGCAGCAAGAGATCAGGCCCGGAGCGACATGGCGCCCGGTCCTCACGGTCGACCAGCCTGCAGCGACGCTTTGGTACCATCCTCACCCGCATCAAGACACTGGTCGCCAGACGTATCTCGGTCTGGCGGGGCTCATGATCATCGACGACGGCGACGATCGCGGCCTGCCGCATGACTACGGCGTGGACGATCTGCCGCTCATCATTCAGGATCGGGAATTCGACGATGACGGTTCGCTGGGCTACGATCCCGGTCAGTTGGGCACCGTCTATGGCGTTCGCGGCGATACCGTCATCGTCAACGGCGCGATTACGCCGACCGCCCGCGTGCCGGCAGGGTGGGTGCGGCTGCGCCTTTTGAACGGAGCGAACGCGCGGAACTTCGAGTTGCGGTTTCAGGATCGGCGCACCTTCTACGTCATTGCCTCCGACGGCGGCTTTCTCGCGCGACCGGTGCCGATGTCGGAGCTAAGGATTTCTGCGGCCGAGCAATTCGAGCTTCTCGTCGATTTCTCGAACCAGCGATCGGTTGTTCTCGAAACCGGTCCGGATCGGGTCGTGGGCATTTTTGGCAGCATCTCCAACTCCGGTACCAATGAATACGTTCCCGTGATGCGTTTCGAGGTCGTTTCGGCGGCGACATTGGGACGCCTGCCGACCGGGCTGGTCGATCCAGGGGCGATGGACCCAGGCGCCGCCGTTCAACGCCGGCAATTCGTTCTCAACAACGGCGTATGCGGGCAGCGGACAAAGATGAGCGAACATCCGGATATGCCGGCGCTCGTCGGCATCAATGGCCAGGTCCACGACCCGAACAGAATCGACGTCGAGACGAAACTCGGAACCAGCGAAATATGGGAGATCGTCTCGCTCGGCATGCCGCATCCGTTCCACGTCCACGGCGCCATGTTCCGGGTCCTGACCCTCGACGGCAAGCCACCTCCTGAGCACCTCGCGGGATGGAAGGATGTGGTTCTCGTCGAAGACAAGGCCGAGCTACTGGTCAGTTTCACCCGGCCGGCGACGCGCGAGCACCCCTTCATGTATCACTGCCACATCCTCGAACATGAAGACGCGGGCATGATGGGCCAGTACACCTGCGCTTGAATCTGACGGCGCGTAACGCGCTTGTGGCACTTCGAATGCCAATCGTTGATCATGGTCCGATCGCGGCTGCCGTTGGTAGCCTATGGCACGTATACACTGATGGCGATGTTGTCTTTTGTCTTCGTGCTCGCGAAGGTCAAGGAGACCCGTGGACTTGAACTGGAACAGATGAAGTAGGCGTTGCAGAGGACGCGGCGACAACACAAAGGGAGGTCATCTTGCTGTTAGTGCTGCTTGGGTTGGCCCTCGGGTTCATCATGGAGCTGGTTCTGGAATCCCTGGTGCGTCGGCTGTTAGTTATTGTGCTCGTGACTGTGGGACTCTGGGCGCTGAACAATGACGTCGGGTTGCCGAGACCGATCCCGGAAGACAACCCCATTTCGTCGACGGAGATCAAGAAAGAGGAGGTGAAGCTGGAGGACGTGCAGCTTTCGCGATCGGGCTATGGAGGCTATGCCCTGAGCGGCAATGTTGCGAACGATTCGAACAGCTGGCTCACGACGATTTATTTCCGGATCACGCTGAAGGATTGCCAGGATTCGAATTGCCGAATTGTCGGACAGCAAGATATGTCCGCTTCAGTCAATATACCGCCTCAACAAAGCGTGCGTTTGGCTCCGTTGCAATCAGCTTTAATGACCTTCCAACGCTGGGATCGGTCAAGCGTCGTTCCTGGTCTTATGTCATCACGAGCCTGAGAGGCCGACCAGACACAGATCGGCAGCATCAGGCGAACGTCATCGACGGCACAGTGACCGTCTCGGACCGCTAAAGAACGCGCTTCATTCCGCCAATGCGTCCAGACGTCAAACTCGCCAGTCGCATTTCCATCCGCGATTTACGCGTCGGCCGGGTGGGGCTCGGAGTGGATCGCGGCGCTCGACACATGGTTTCGCAAGACGTCACAGATCCAGGCCTCTGCCGAGGCCTTTGACCTGAAGTCGCCAACGCTCTCACAGGCGATACTCGGGCTCGCGACCTCTACGTACCAGGTGCCGTCTGCATTTGCGCGGGGTGTAAATGTAACCTCCGAAATCGAGGCCGACATAGAGTCCTTCTCCACTTCGCTCGGACCTCTGCGCGAAACGTATCCGACGACCGTCGGCGTAGGTTTCAGCGGGATCGCGACAATAGAAGATCATCAACGCGACAACGACCCTGTGAGAGACGCGTATGATCTTCGAGCTTCTGTCACGCTCGTCAATGTTTATGGCTTTTTCTGGGGTGACGGATGAGTTCGGATAAATTTACAACCTCGGGTGAAAGCCGATCTTCTCGCCACCTCGGTCGTGTTGCGTTGCGATAGATAAAATCGTCATGCCGCCGCCACAAACGTCGACCGAAGATGTAACGTAGTTGGATCTAACCATGGGCTCTTGCTTGGACTGCCAGCGCGTCAAGTAAAAGCGCTTCCATTCGTGGCGACCTGGGACGGCCATGACCGTTGGCGAAGTTCGTTCTCGCATCAATTCGGCGTCTTCGAACATCGGATGCCGTCAAGACACCGCGTTCGAACGGTCGTCCCTTGCCGCCGTCGTGCCGCTATGGCCGATTTCCGCGGTTGTCCCCAATCACGATCTCTCGTCCGAGCGACTGCGCCAGATCGATCGCGCGTTCTTTGGACCGTTCTTCAGAGAGAAGTACGGCACGGGAGGAGATAAGGGACTTGAAAACTGTCGTATCCGCTATTACGGGCCGCTCTATCCTGCGAGCAATGCGGGTGAACTGGTCGGGCGTCGATACGTGCACGAGTTCAATACCGTGACGGGATGCACGCGTGGCTGGTACGAGATTTTGGACAGAACCGGCAATGTTCGGCAGACCCGTCCCGAGCGGCGCGACGGGATCGTGAGACACTATCAATTTGACAGCAATGGTCGATACAGAGGGTGCTGGTAGATGGAACTCGATCTCCAGACTGTAAGTCGGGTGTTCGAAGATGTGCTGGATGGCCGCATGTCGCGAGAGCAGGCGGACCGCTGGGCGTATGCGGTGGTGCAGGAGGAAGAAACCGGTGTCGTCAAATACTCGCCCCCGCGCGAAAGAGGACGCATTTGGGCCGGTGTCATGTATCTTTACGGGATCGACGCGAAGAAGGCTCCGAACGCATATCTTCACTCGGACGACGACATCAGGGAAGCCATAGTGGCGAACTTGGGCGTGGTCGACGATTCGATCAACGACGAAAATCTTGCCGGCGATCGAACCTCCATTGCAACACTTGGCGCTCGGTAGAATCCCCAAAGGTTCGGGTCGTCAAGCCGCTCGAAGGCGGCTGGACGATCTCTGAGCACGCACGGCTGTTCGCCGAAATCTCCCCTTGAGCGCTATGCCGATGGCTGTTGGAACCGCAGCAGCTTGCCACTCAGATCAAGGCCATTGCGCGCAGCCAGATCAAACGCCCCGTGACCGCAGAAGTTCTTGATCCTGGTGTCCGCGCCGGAGGCCAGAAGAGCGACGGCGACCTCAGCATGACCGCCGAATGCGGCACACATCAGAGCCGTGCTGCCGCCGTAGTCGCGCGCGTTGACATAGGATCCTGCACCCAGCAACGATTCCACAGCTGCGGCGTGCCCGCCATACGCAGCCTGGTGCAACGCCGTTTCACCTCTTTCATTGTGCGCGGCCACATCCGCTCCGCTTCGCAGCAGGATTGCGACAATTTCTGCATGGCCCTGTGCTGCCGCGAGCATGAGCGGCGTGTCGCCGTCGCTGTCGGGCTCGTTGACATCAGTGCCGATGGCAATCAACTCCATGACACGCTCCGCTTGCCCGCGGAACGCGGCGTGCTTCAAAGTTGCGCTATAGGCGCTGTCGATCACCGCGCGTTGACGCGGCTGACGGTTCACATTCGTGCTCACAATCAACCCCTGTGGTGGATTCAAGAAATCAACTGCTTTGCTGCGACGGCCCCCGCGCAGCACTTGCTGCTCTGTTGGTTCTTCCGATTTTTCTGTTTTTCCTGGTCCCTCCTTGATCAGCTTGCGCGTTCCAGCGCGATAAGGCCCTTCGCGGGCTAGCTTAGTCGAATCACGCTGTTGCGGCACGGCACGAGGGCCTTTGCCGCGATGCGTGTTCGCAGACGAATGGAGAGCAGGGATAGATGGCGGCCGCGCTGCGGCATAGCTGACGCCCCGAGGTTCGGCGCTCGTGTCCGATTCGACAAAGCCGGTCACGTCACCAGCTCTCCGTTTGGCCCACAAGCGTTGCAGTGTTGACTGCGGCGTACCCCAACGTCGCTGCAAACTGCGCTTCACTTCGATATGATTTTTCTTCGAAGCGTCGGCGCACCTTGCGTTGCAGGGTTTCTGCTCAATCGAGGGTTTAGTCAAGAGTGAAACTACGCAGTTCATCCCAATCATTTGCGTGTGTTGCACATCGGTTGGAAAATGCGCTGGCCTCATCGATGTTTTGCGTGATGTCGGAAGGCTTTCAGGGAATGCTGCATTAGCGCTATCGCAGCTCAAGACGTGCTCGATTCTTCGTTGCGGATATCCGTGAATTCGCGCGCCATGGCGACAAAGCCCGCGACCGGAACGGTCTCGGCTCGGCGCGCCGGATCGATATGGGCGGCGGCGAGCAACCGCACCGGATCGGCGGGCAGCGATTTGAGGCTCTGGCGCAGCATTTTCCGGCGCTGGCCGAAGGCGGCGGCCGAAACCTGCTCCAGCGCCCGGCGGTCGCAGGGCTCCGGCTGCGGGCGCGGCATCAGCCGCACCACCGAGGAGGTCACCTTGGGCTGCGGCACGAAGGCGGCCGGCGAAATATCGAACAGGATCTTTGTTTCGCAGCGCCAGTTGGCGAGCACGCCGAGCCTGCCATAGGCCTCCTCGTTCTCGTGCGCGACGATGCGCTCGGCGACCTCGCGCTGAAACATCAGCACCATCGTGTCGAACCAGGGCGGCCACGGCTCGATCGAGAGCCAGCCGATCAGCAAGGGGGTGGCGATGTTGTAGGGCAGGTTGGCGACGATCTTGGCTTTGGTCGCGCCGAGATAGGGTTTTGGATCGAAGGCCAGCGCATCGGCCAGGACGATTTCCAGCCGCCCCGGATATCGTTTCGCGATCGTCTGCAGCGCAGGAATCGCGCGCTCGTCATGCTCGACGGCGATGACATGCGCCGCGCCGAGCGCCAATAACGCGCGCGTCAGCCCGCCCGGACCGGGGCCGATCTCGACCACGGTTGCGCCTTCCAGCGGCCCCGCCGCGCGCGCGATGCGGGCGGTGAGGTTGAGATCCAGCAGGAAATTCTGGCCGAGTGATTTGCGCGCCGAGAGCGAGAGCTCGCGAATGACGTCGCGCAGCGGTGGCAGGTCGTCGATCGCGCTCATGAAGTTTTCGTGGCCGCCATGCGGTCCGCCAGGCGTAACGCCGCGATCAGGCTCGCCGGATTGGCGCGGCCGCTTCCGGCGATATCGAAGGCGGTGCCGTGGTCGGGCGAGGTGCGGATGAACGGCAGCCCGAGCGTGACATTGACGCCATCGTCGAAGGCGATTGTCTTGATCGGGATCAGTGCCTGGTCGTGATACATGCAGATCGCGCAGTCATAGGTTTTCCGCGCGGCTTCATGGAACATGGTGTCGGCGGGCAGCGGTCCCCGTGCGTCGATGCCCTCAGTGCGGAGGATGTCGACGGCCGGCGCCACGATGGCCTTGTCCTCGGTGCCGAGCGAGCCGTCCTCGCCTGCATGCGGATTGAGGCCGGATAGCGCAAGCCGCGGGCGGGCGAGGCCGAAACTTTGCTTCAGGCCATCGGCGACGATGCGTGCGGTCGAGACGATCAGCCCGGTCGAAAGCTGGGCGATCGCCTCGCGCAGCGCGAGATGAATCGTCACCGGCACCACGGCAAGCGTGGGCGACCACAGCATCATCACCGGCTGCGGCGCCTTGCCGTTATCAGCAGCAAGCTCGGCGAGAAACTCGGTATGGCCGGGATGACGAAAGCCCGCGGCATAGAGCACGCTTTTCGCGATCGGATTGGTGACGACGGCGCTGGCGTGGCCCGAGCGCACATCGGCGACCGCGCGGCGGATCGAGGCAATCACGGCTGCGGCGCTGGAGGCATCGGGCCGGCCGGGCTCCGCGGTTGCGATCTGGCCGGTCGCAACGACCGGCAATGCGTCCGCGAAGACCGCGCCGGCACCCTCCGCGCTGACGTCCGCGAGCTTGATCGTCAGCCCGAGCGCGCTTGCGCGCCGCTCGAGCAGGCCGCCATCGCCGAGCAGATAGAATGGCGGAAGTTTCAATTCATTCCGGCGCAGCCAGGCCAGAAGCGTGATGTCGGGCCCGATGCCGGCCGGTTCGCCCAGCGTCAGCGCCAGCGGTCGAGTGCCCGCTTTCCGGGGCTCGTGCTCCATCGCGGCATCCACTTTCACGAACTTCGGAAAGTCCTGTTTCGCAAAGTATTGGGCAATCGCAAACGGCTAATTGCGGCGCCCTTTCGATTTTTTGCCCGGATTTTCCTCTGCATTCGAATCTTCGGCACCGGCCTGCCGGTATTCGATCATCGCAGCCTTGCGGATTTCGCTCAGATAGGTGTTCGACGTCTGCTCATATTTCTGCTGGAACAGCTTGTCGCGCATTTCCTTGCGCTTCGGCGTGTCGATGGTGGTCGGCTTCCGGCCGCACAGCGCCACCATCTCGATGCCCTGCTTGGTCACCTCCGGCGGGGTCAGATGGCCGACCGGAGTATCGTCCAGCACCTTGCGCAGATTGGCGGGAATGTCGGCGGAGGTGCGGATCACCAGTTCGCGGATCGCGGCATTCGGCATCGACTTGAAATACTGGTTGGCCTGCTCGCAGGTTTCCACCCGGGCGCGCAGCGTCTCGGCGTCCTTCTGGCGCAGTTCGATCGCGGTCTGCGCGGAGCCGCGCGGCACGATCAGCACGACGGGCTGCATCCGGTATTCGAACGCCTCGGCCTGCTGCTGCTCGTCGCCGCCCTCGGCCTTGACGCGATCGTTGACGTCCTTCTCGCCGACCTGCAGCTTTTCCTTGTAGCGGCCGCGCACCAGGCTGCCCCAGACCATGTCCACCTTGATCTTCTGCTTCAGCGTATCGGGCCGGATGCCCTGTTTCTCCAGCGATGCCGTCAACTGCTCCGGCGTGATCCGCATCCGCTGGCCCATCTGCCCAAAGGCCTGATCGATATCGGAGACGCCGGGATCGACGCCGAATTTCTTGGCTTCCTTGATCTTCACCTTCTCGTCGATCAGCTCGTTGATCACTTCCTGGCGGCTCGACTGCTTGTGGGTCGAGAGGAAATCGAGCTTGGTGCGCGACTCGATGTCGAGGTCGGTGATGGGATCGCCGTTGACCATCACGACGACGGTTTGCGCCTGCGCGGGCGAGGGCGGCAACAGCATGGCGAAGGCCCAGGCCGCGACGCCACCGGCCATGAAAGCGCGAAGCAGGCGCGAAAAGCTGTCTGTCATGATCATGTTCGATCTCGACCCATCGGAATTAAGATTTGGCCATTCCGGGACTTCACCCTCCGTGACCGGCGCCGGCTTATTGAATACCGCCAAGGCCTGAAGCCGTCGACGAGGTGTTGGCAAGCGTACGCAGGCCGATCTGCAGCATATAGGCATGGCCCAGAATCGGCGGCGCGGAACCGGCCGAGTAGCTATAGGACGTGACGTAGTTGGCCGCCAGAACGAAGCAATCGTCCACATAGCCGGCGCCGACCACATATTGGTTGAGCTTGTTGGCTTCCAGGTCCCAGCGCAGCGCGCCGGTGGCGACCCAGTTCGCGGCGACCTTGACCGAGCCGCTGGCGAGCAGGCCCTCGCGGCGGGTCAGGTAGCCGAGCTCGGGCTGGGCGGCGTAATTGCCGTACAGCAGGCTGACTGCCCAGCGATTGTAGTTGGCCCGCGCCTCGGCCTCGAAGCGCTGCACGTTCCAGGTCTGCTCGTCGAAGCGCGAGCGCACGCTGAACGTATAGGTCGAGTTCGGCGAGTAGTTGATGCTCGTGACATAGTCCGATTTCTGCGTGGCAAGGCCGGAATCCACGCCGGTATTGGTGGCGTCCTGCACCGCGAAGGAGTTGAGGCCGAACAGCTGGTAGGACTGGCCGAACAGCACCTTGATGCTGCCGCCGCGGTCGAATTGCACGGTCGACTGCACGCCGACATTGGCCCGTCCGCCGCCTTCGACGCGGTCATAGCCCGAGAACTTGTCGACGCTGAACAGGTTGCTCGCGTCGTAGACCAAGCTTTGGGCGTCCTCGTTGGGCAGCTTGCCGGCATAGGTTTCGTTCGGTCGGATGATGACCTGCGCGATCGGCTCGATCGTGGTCGAGCCCCACGGCTGCACGTTGATGAAGGGATAGCGGTATTCGAGGCCGACGGTCGGCATCAACCGCAGCGCCTGGGTGTCGCCGACCGGCAGGAAGTTGGCGACGCCGGGCTGGTTGGAGATGTCGGCGTTGATGGCATCCGCCCGCAGGATCGCGAATGGCGTCCAGATTTCACCGGCCGAATCCGTGAACGAGCGCCGCCACTGCGCTTCCGCCGAGAACCGCGTGTAGGTGCCGGGCATGCCGCGCAACAGGCATTGCGACGGGATCCGCGCCATCGGATCGGCTGAAGCGGTCGTGCACAGGCCGTTGGTGTTGGCGAGCGTCGTGATCGGATCGAACACGGCGTCGTTGCGCGTCAGGTTGACGAAATTGGTCTTGTAGGAGACCTCGCCGCCGAAGATCGGATAGTTGAACACGTTCGAGTAATCGAGCACCGGATAGATCACCGGCACCTGCTGCTGATTGCCCGAGAACGACAGATAATAGATCGTGCGCAGGTCGAAATAGCTGCGGTTGCCGACGCCGGTCAGATAGAGCTGCGAGACCGCTTCCGTCGGCAGCGCCAGGAACGAGTTCAGCGTGTCCTTGTAGACCGACAGGCGGTAGTCGGACATGAAGTAGTAGTCCGACAGCACCACGCCGTCCCAGCCCCAGACCCATTTGTCGTTGATGGCGAACTGGCCCTTGGTCTCGACGCCGCCGCGGAACTGGCGGTCGCCGGGCTGGCCGGCGAACGCGGCCTGATCGAGCTGGTCGATGCCATAGGCGCGGATCTGGTAGGAGCCGTTCAACAGGCGCTGGCGGAATTCGGCCTGCATCAGCACGCCCTGCCGGCTGGTGATGCGCGGGGTGAAGGTCGCGTCATAATCCGGTGCGATCGCCCAGTAATAGGGGATGTCGACGCCGAAGCCGTAGGTCGCGTTCTCGGTGAAGCCCGGCATCAGGAAGCCCGACTTGCGCTTCACGGTCGGATCGGGCGTCGAGAAGTAGGGCATATAGGCGAGCGGCACGCCGAAGAACTCGAGCTGCGCCGTCTCGAAATACAGCATCTTCTCGTTCTGGTCGTGGACGATGCGGGCGCCCTTGACCTGCCACAGCGGCGGCTTCTTCGGATCATCGCGGCAGGGGGCGCAAGCGGTGTAGACGCCGTTCTCGAACACGGTGTAGTTGCCGCTGGAGCGATCGGAGCGGGTCGCCGCCATGCGCGTCGCATCCGCGGTGTCGACGCGCAGCGAATCGACAAAGCCGTCGCGATAGTCGTCGGAGAGATCCATGACGTTGGCATAGGTGACCTTGCCGTCGGCATCCGTCATGCGGATGTTACCCTCGGCATGCAGCCGCTTGGTCTTCTGGTCGTAGATCACCTTGTCGGCTTCGACGCTGGTGCCGTTGTAGAACAGCTGCACGTTGCCGACCGCCGAGACGCGGTTGTTGTTGTAGTCGTAATCGACCTCGACCGCCTGCACCAGCATCTGGTTGTCGGTGGGCACGCGCGGGCGCGCCGGCCGCGGCGGCTGCGGATTGTAGGTGAACTGCGCCGCGGCGGGCTGCACGCTCGCGAGCTCGATCACGCCAGCCGTCAGCACGGCGAGAACGAGCGCGAGCAGCACTCTGATCGCGGCAAAACGTCTCTCGTTGCGGCGCACGCAAGCGTGGCGCCGGGACGCAGACACACTCATCTGGAGGGCGGCGACGACTGCCACTACCCGTCCTCCTGGTACAGCAAGGCCAAAAAGCCGGTGAGGCCGCCCACAACCACGGGCAACCACGCCGCAGCGATCGGATGCATCAATTCGGCCTTACTCAAATCCTCGGTTACTTTCGACAGAACGTAGAGCAGAAAGCCCGCGCCCACGCCACTTAAAACCATCTTTTGCACGCCGCCGAATCGGAAGAAGCGCAGCGACACCGATGCAGCCAGCATCACCATTGCAGCCAGCAAAAACGGCTGTGCCAGAAGCTTGTGGTACTGCAGGCGATAGCCGGCGGTCGCAAATCCCGAACTTTCGGACGAGCGGATGTAGCCGGGAAGTTGCCAAAAGGACACAGTTTCGGGGGTCGAAAAAGAGTTGCGAACCTGCGCCGGCGTGAGGGTGGTGGCGAGCTGCAGATTCGCCTGATCGACCGGCGGCGAATCGAGCGAGAATCGCCTGACATCCCTGAACAACCAGTAGCCGTCCTCCAGCGTTGCCTCGCGCGCTTCGATGCGTTCCTTGAAGACGTTGTTTGCATCGAATCGGAACAGCGTCAGTCCGGTCAGGCGCGCGCCCTGCTTTTCGCTGCGCGCGGCGTTGATGATCACCGAGCCGTCGGTGTTGACCTGGTTGATCCAGAAGCCGGAAGCATCCTGCACGCCGCCGCCGGGCGCGCCGCCGAACAATTCGGCCTCCATGCGTTTGGAGAGCTCGCGCAAATTGGCTGATATCGGATTGTAGACGACGGTGGCGAGAACCCCGAGCAGGATCGCGGCCGCAAGCGCTGGCGCAATGAACTGCCAGGCCGAGACGCCGGCAGCGCGCGCGACCACGAGCTCCAGCCGCCGCGACAGTGCGAGATAGCAGGTCATGGCGCCGATCAGGACGCAGAACGGCATCATTTTTTCGAGCAGCTGCGGCACGCGGAACAGCGAGGTCTCCGCCACCATGATCGGCGAGGCGGCCGCGAGCCCTGAGGTCTTGCGCACCATCTCGATGTAGTCGACCAGCACCAGCAGCACGAAGATGCTGGCGAACACGCCGAGCGCCGAGACCACGAACCGGCCGGCAAAATAGCGCCCGAGCGTGTTGGTGATCATGTTGCTCATGCAACCGCCGGACGTCGGAACAGCCGGAGCAGGCGTTCATTGGACTTGTTGATCGCTTCCATCAATCCGGCCGGCGGCTCGATCACGACGCCCGCGATGATGATCCAGAGCCCGGCGCCGATGCCGCCAAACAGCATCGCGTATTGCACGACGGCGGCCATCGGCGTTTTCACCGTCATGACCGAGCAGGCGAAGCCCGCCATGCGCAGGCCGAACACGGCGAGGATCGAACCTCCGACAGAGAAGTTGCGGCTCTGGCGCGTGGTGCGCGGCGCGCCGAGGAAGGCGAAGGTCAGCGCCGCGAACGCGAACGGATATATCGGCGACATGAAGCGGTCATGCAGCTCGGCGCGGAACTGGCCGGGCACCTGCTTGTACATCGCATCGTTTTCGTCCGGAGACAGCAGTTCCCAGAGATAGCGCTCGCGGATGCCGAGCGCGACATCGCCGTGCTGGGAGAATTTCGACATGTCGAAGGCATAGCGGCCGAAGGCGACGATCGCCGGATCGCGCTTGGTTGCCTCGAATTTCTCCAGATTGCCGTCCTCGAGCACGAGGAAGGAATTGCCGCCGTTCTGCACCACGGTGCCGTGGTCGGCGACGATCGAGACGCGCTCCTTGGGATCGCGGCGGTCGTCGATGAAAATGCCCATCAGCAGGCCGCCAGGCTGGCGCTCGCGAATCCGGATGGTCAGATTTTGATCGAGCTGGGCAAAGCGGCCGGGCTGCAGCACGTTGGTGAGCACGTCAGCGGTGATCTCGGCGTCCCATTGCTTGATTCGACGCATGCCGTCGGGGGCGAGATAGGCGGCGATGAAGGCGACCAGCAGCGCCACCACGATGGTGGCGTAGATGAATGGGCGGAACAGCCGGAACGGCGAGAAGCCGGCGGCGTTCATCACGATGATCTCGGAATCGGTCGCGAGCTTGTTCAGCGTGTGCGAGATCGCGATCATCAGCGCCACCGGCGCGATGATCAGCACCAGCGCCGGGATCACGAGGCTGGTCAGCCCCAGGAAGGTGACGATGGTCTGGCCCTGGCTCGTCATCAGGTCGATGCCGCGCAACGCCTGCGTAATCCAGATCACCCCCGTGAGGCTGATCAGGACCAGCGCAAACGACGCGAGCGTCGTGCGGAAGATATACCTGTCGATCGACCCCATCGCTACCGCACGATCCCGCCCTGCCACCGATCAGACCCGCGAGAGGCAACCAACCCCTTGAAAAGGGGTCCCCTTTGGTCGCGCTCGCCAACCTATCCAACCGGCTTATAGTCTCACTACCATCCCTTTGATCCGTCAACAAAATGGCTGCGCCGTGGCGCGGTCCTCATAAGGTTAATATTTCGTTCGATGTGGCGGCGCGGCAACTCTGGTGCTTGGCAGTCGGGCCGAAGGCGGGTCATAGTGGCTGATCACGTTTTCCGGCGGCGCCCATCGCGGCCGAACAAGCCCTGCCGAGCTCGATTTTTGATCGAGCGAAAGCCCTGATTTTTGGAGGATTTACCCATGTCCGACGCCGTCAAGGTCGGCTTCGTCCCGTATTCCGCCGCCCCGCGCGGCATTCTGGTGGTGTTTTGCGACGATACGTTGAAGTTCGGGCAGGCCGCGCGGAAGGCGCTGGGGAAAGCCGCGGATCTGGTGAAACGGGCGGCTGCCACCAACCAGTTCAAGGGAAAGAGTGGATCGGCGCTCGATATTTTGGAACCGGAGGGAATCAAGGTTCAGCGCTTGATCGTGATCGGAGCCGGCAAAGCGTCGGAATTGAAGGAGAAGGATTTCCTCAAATTCGGCGGGGTGTTGGCCGGCAAACTGAATTCGGCGAGTGAAGCGGTCACAATCATGGCGGAGCTGCCTGAGGGCGCGATGCAGCCTGCCCAGGCTGCAGCGATCGCGTCCGGCATCAAGCTGCGGGCCTACCAATTCGACCGCTACAAGACCAAGAAGAAAGACGGCGAGGATCGCAGCCTGCGCACCGAGGTGTCGATCGCGGTCGAGGACGTCGCCGCCGCGAAGAAGGCGTTCGCGCCGGATGCCGATGTCGTCGATGGCGTCATCCTGGCGCGCGAGCTCGTCAACGAGCCGCCGAACGTGCTGTACCCCGAGGAATTCGCCCGCCGCGCCAGCCAGCTCAAGAAGCTCGGCGTAAACGTGGAAATTCTCGACGTCAAGGCCATGGCCGAGCTCGGCATGGGCGCGCTGCTCGGCGTGGCACAAGGCTCGGCGCGGTCCGGCCGCACTGTGATCATGCGCTGGGACGGCGGCAAGAAGGGCGAGGCGCCGGTCGCTTTCATCGGCAAGGGCGTCTGCTTCGATACCGGCGGCATCTCGATCAAGGGCGCGGCCAGCATGGAGGACATGAAGGGCGACATGGGAGGGGCGGCCTGCGTCGTCGGGCTGATGCATGCGCTCGCCGCGCGCAAGGCCAAGGTCAATGCGGTCGGCGCCATCGGCCTCGTCGAGAACATGCCCGACGGCAACGCGCAGCGGCCCGGCGACATCGTCACCTCGATGTCGGGCCAGACCATCGAGATCATCAACACCGATGCGGAAGGCCGGCTCGTGCTTGCCGACGTGCTCTGGTACGTGGCGAAGAAGTTCAAGCCGAAATTCATGGTCGATCTGGCGACGCTGACCGGCGCGATCATGGTCGCGCTCGGCACCGAGCATGCCGGCCTGTTCTCCAACAATGACGAGCTGTCGGAGCGGCTGATCAAGGTCGGGCAGGAAACCGGCGAGAAAGTCTGGCGCATGCCGCTGTCGAGCGAATACGACAAGCTGATCGACTCGCAGTTTGCCGATATGAAGAACACCGGCGGCCGTTACGGCGGCTCGGTGACGGCGGCGCAGTTCCTGCAGCGCTTTGTCGACAACACGCCGTGGGCGCATCTCGATATCGCGGGCACCGCGATGGGTGCGCCGAAGACCGAGATCAACCAGAGCTGGGGTTCCGGCTTTGGCGTGCGCCTGCTGGAGCGGCTGGTGTCCGAGTACTACGAGAAATGATCCGAGAAACATGACCGAAGTCCTGTTCTACCATTTGCAGAACATGTCGGTGGAGAACGTGCTGCCGCCGCTGCTCGAGAAATCGCTGGAGCGCGGCTGGCGCGTGGTGGTGCAGTCGAGCTCCGAGGACCGCGCGGATGCGCTGGATGCGCATCTGTGGACCTATCGCGACAATTCGTTCCTGCCGCACGCGACCTGGCGCGCGGGCGATGCGGCGGATCAGCCGATCCTGCTCGCGGTGAGCGACGGCAATCCGAACCGCGCCCATGTCCGCTTCCTGATCGACAGCGCGGCCTTTCCTCCCGATTGCGATTCCTACGAGCGGATGGTGCTGCTGTTCAACGGCGACGATGAGGATGCGCTCGCGGCCGCGCGTGGCGCCTGGACCGACTGCAAGTCGCGCGGGTTCGAGGTGACCTATTGGCAGGCGGACGAGCAGGGCCGCTGGCGGCGGCGGGATTAGCAATTCTCTCCGGAATTGCCCGGGATTAGCAGTCCGGCCGAATTAATGATAATCTGCGCTATCTGCCGGGGGGGACTTCCTTCAGCCACGGTGGCGCCGCAAAGTGATGGTCGGACAAGCGGTTAGAGCATGATCGGGAGCATCATGCTTGGGGCCGGCATGGGGAACTTGCTTTAACGTGCGACACGACAACCAACATTTGGGGCGGTTTTGGATGCTGCTCGCGCTGGCCCCGCTGATCGCGGGCTGCTCGGGCGCGTCCGACATGTTGTCGCGAGACGCCGAGTGGTTTTCGCGTCCGGGCCGCCTCTTCATCCGCAACATCTCGATCAACTCGCCGCCGCTCAACCTCGACACGCCGGTGCGGGCCGATGATCTGGTCAGCGCCGAGGGCGCCTGTCCGGGCATGGCCCCATCAGGTGGTCCCGCGGACGCCCAGGCCTTGACGGACGGCCCGGCCGGTGCGCCGGCCCAGCCCATCGGCGGCTCGGTGGCGCTCGGTCATACCGAATGCGACGTGGTGCGCGGCATCGGCGCGCCCGACAGCGTCAATCTTTCCGGCAATGCGCGCGGCGAGCGCCAGGCCGTCGTCACCTGGTCGCGCGGCCCGCGCGCCGGCATCTACACCTTCTCCGCCGGGCGGCTGACCTCGATCGAACGCGGCCCCGAGCCGATCGCGCCGCCGAAGGTCGCCAAGCCGAAGGCGAAGAAGAAAGCGGCGACTTAAACCAGCTACGTCGGACGAACGCGTCAGAGATCGATGACGACGTCGCCCCTGGGCTGCGAGCAGCAGATCAGCAAATTGCCGTTCGCCGGCGGATCGATCGGCTCGGGGCTGTAAGCGACCATTCCGGCCACGAGTTCGCTTTCGCAGTTGTGACAGACCCCGGTGCGGCACGCCCATCGCGTGGGGACGTCGCAGGCTTCGGCCAATTCGAGCAGGCTCTGAAACTCCGCACCCCAGCGCACGTTCAAGCCGCTGCGGACGAACGAGACCAGCGGTCCCGTGCCGGCAGGCCCGGCAGGCAGATGCGGCGGCCAATTCGAAGCGCCGACGAGCCCCGGGTTGCGCGATGGCGCCGCGCCGAACAGCTCGGAATGGATCTGGCCTGCAGCGATGCCCCAGGCTTTGAGGCCCTCGGTAAGGTCGCCGATGAAGGCCGAGGGCCCGCAAATGAAGAAGTCGGCGTTGCGCGGCAGGCCGAGCTTGCGGAGCGCGCCGATGTCCAGATGTCCGCGATCGTCGAAATCTATGCCGGGCCTGTCCGCAGGAGAGGGCGAGCTATAACTGACGTGACTGTGGCCATGGGCCAGCGCCTTCAGCAGCGTGCGGACTTCCCCGGCAAAGGGATGCTCCCGGCTGTCACGGGCGCCATACAGCCACCAGACTTCGCGCGATGACGCTTCGGCCTTGAGCGCATGGAGCATCGCGAGCACGGGAGTGACGCCCACGCCTGCACTCAGCAACACGGCCGGCGTATCGGCGGGCCGCAGCGTGAAATTGCCGCGTGGCGCGCTCACCTCGATCACGTCGCCGATCTGCAGCCGCTCCTCGATATAGGCGCCGGCTGCGCCATCCGGGTTTCGCTTGACGCTCACACGATAGGAGGCCGCGCCGGGCTCACCCGACAACGAATAGCTGCGCGTCAGCGTCGGCGCGTCGGGACCCGGCGTCAGCCGCAGCACGATGAACTGGCCGGGGAGGGCCGGGGTGAGGGGAAGTCCGTCGGTGGGCTCGAGCATCAGCGACGTCACACTGCGGCTCTCGCGAATCTTGTTCGACACCTTCAGCCGGCGAAATCCCGTCCATGCCGGTGGCGCGCTGGACCCCGGACCCAGTCCGGCATTTCCCGACGCAGCGTTTCCGCTCTTCGCCTGTGCGAGCATCGCGTCGAAGGAGCGGTGCCAGCCCGGGCTCAGCGCGGCGATGCGCAGCGCACGTTCGAGCTGGCTTGCGGCATGGCCGGGTTTGTAGAGCAGGTCGTTGATCTCGGCGACACTCATGCGCTCGGGCGCCGTTGCGACCTGGACGATCTCGTCTCCTGCTTCGACCTCACCTTCTTCCAGAACGCGAAAGTAAAAACCTGGCCGGCCGCGGCCGACCAGCAGCGCGGGCATGCGTGGCTCGTTCATGCGGATGCCGACCCGGTAACAGGTGACGCGCGGCTGCGTCACTTCGAACAGTGCGGTCCCGATCCGGTAGCGGTCGCCGATGCACACCTCCTGGTCCGGCAGGCCGTCGACCGTAAAATTTTCCCCGAACTGTCCATGGACGAAGTCGTGCCGCCCCAACTCGCTCTGCCAATATCGATACGAGTCGATCTGATAAACGAAGACGGCACGCTGCTCGCCGCCATGGCCATGGAGGTCTCCCTGCCCATCGCCGTCGATATTGAGGCGGCGCACGGTGCGCGGGCCCTGGACCTCAGTTTTCCAGACCCCGGTGTGGACGGTCTTTCCCTGCCACGCGATGTCCCGCGGCAGGCCGACATTGACCGAAAGCAAGCGAGCCATGCGCTCTTCTCCGACTGCGGGATGTCCCCACAAAGCATCCTGCCGCAGAAGCCCGCAAATTGCCCGTTATGAGTTGTTAGCGGGCGTTAGTACCGCCGCCGCTTGAAGCGGCGACATGAGGCCCGCAATCCAGTGTCGCGGCTAGCTGCCGCGCAGGGTGTTGCTGATCCGTGTGACGATCCCATCCCATTGCTGCTTTTCCGCGGCGGGATAATTGATCAGGACACAATGGACGAAGCGCTCGGAAAAATTGCAGCGGTCGTACCAGATCTTGTCCCGCTTGTAGCTCGACACGACGAAGAAGTGCGGCGTCACGCGCTTGTAGACGATATCCGCCGGCGGATGTTTCCTGGCAAGATAGGCGGCGGGTGAGGTGCCGTCATTGGGCACGGATTGAACCGTCAGATCGGCACTGCCGTCCGGCTTTTCAAGTCGTTCGCCGTAACCATCGGGATGTCCGGCCGGTTTGTTGAATACCGACGATGGAATTTCGACCGAGGTGCCGGTTTCGGAAATCGAATAGGTGGTCCAGCGTTCCCCTTGCGCCGAGGCCGTCGCGCCGCATGCCGTGGCGGCAGCCGCCAGCACTGCGGCGGCTGCTCTCATGGTCATTTTGTTCATGCGCATGTTTTCGTCTCTGCCCGTGGTCGCGGAGCCTGCGCGATTTGCGATTGACCTCTTCAACCCGCGGGAATGGGCGACGTTCCCGGTTCCAGGCGCCCCCTCTTCGATTGGGCTAGCCTAATTCTGTCGGACAGCAATGCTCTCGCCGATCTCAAAGCTCATCAGGTCCTCTCCCACTTGCAGGGGACCGGCATAAGTCTCGCGCGTGGCAGCGATCAGCTCATCGGTGGTCGGCGGCTTGATCGTTTGGCTCGCGAGCATGACGAGATGTGTGTACGCGGCGAGTTTCGGTTTTGTCTGCGCAAAGACCCGTCCGGCCTCCTGCGGCGAGGTGTGATGGTTGACGATGCGCTGGATGGAGGCCTCGCCGAGCAGTTCCGGCCGGGCCATGGCGACCTCGTGGATCAGGAGGTCGGCGTGCTCACCGTATCGCAGCACGTTCGCATTGTATCGGGTGTCGCCCGAGATGACGACGGCACGGCCTTGATATTCGATCCGATAGCCATAGGCCGGCTTGATGGCATCGCCATGATCGACCGTGAAGCCAATGACCTTGAGCTCTCCGGCCTGATAGACCACGCCATCTTCCGTAAATTCCTTGACCGAGATGGCGGCATGTTCCCGGGCGAGCTTTTCGTCTTCGACGCGGATTTCGATATCACGCGCATAGGCGGCTTCGAGATGATGCATCAGCGTCCTGGTGCCGACCGGACCGATGACGTTGAAGGGCCGCCGCCGGTTGCCGAAATGCGAATTGAGCCAGCCCGTGAGCCAGAGATCGGGGATGCCGACCGTGTGGTCGGAATGGAAATGGGTCAGCAGCAGCGCGTCGATCTGGCCGATCGGAATGCCAAGCTGAAACAGCCGCATGGTGGCGCCACGGCCGGCATCGATCAGCACGGTGTGGTTACCCGCCTCGATCAGCGTGCTCGGACCAAAGCGATCGGGACGGGGGATTGGTACCCCCGTCCCGAGCAGTGTTACGCGGAATTTCGAATTCACTATTGTTGCACCTTGATCGCTGCGTCCGCGACGACCTTCCGCCAGTGGTCGACCTGGTCATCGATGAGCCGGCCGAACTCCTGGGGTGTGCCGCCGACCGGCTCGGCCCCGATCCTGGCAAGCGCTTCGCGAACGGCGGGTTTTTCCAGAGCCTTGTTGATCGCGCCGTTCAGCCGGGCGACTGTCTCCTTAGGCGTCCCCCGCTTGACCGCAAAGCCGGTCCAGTCCTCGACGACGAGCGAAGGAAAGCCTGCTTCGATGATGGTGGGAACGTCGGGCAGAATGGGCACGCGCTTCGGCCCGGTCACGGCCAGCGCGCGCAGCTTGCCGGTCTTGATGAGGTCGATCACCGGCAGCATGGTGATGAACATGAAGGCGTTGGTGCCGTTGAGCAGGTCGCCGATCGCCTGCGGAAATTGCGCGTAGGGAACATGCTGGGCCCGCGTGCCCGTCTGCAGTTTGAACTGTTCGCTGATCAGATGCGCCGGGGTGCCGAAGCCGCCCGAGGAAAACGAAAGTTTGTCGGGCTGGCTCTTCAGCAGGGCGACAAGCTCGGCAACTGTGTTGGCCGGCACCGACGGATTCACCACCAGGACGTTGTAGGAAACGGTCGCCTTGATGACGGGCTCGAAGTCTGCGTTCAGGTTGAACCGGATATTGGGCACCAGCGATGGGGCTGCGACCGACGGCACCGACATCGCGTAAAGGCTGTGCCCGTCCGCGGGCTGGTTCAGGACGTCAGTCGCCGCAATCGTGGTGACGCCGCCGGGCCGGTTCTCGACGATCACGCGCCAGCCCTCGGCTTCCGAAAGCTCCTTGGCGACGATACGGCTGATGATGTCGGGCGGTGTGCTCGCGGAAAACGGCGCCACCAGGCGAACCGTTCCGGTCGGAAATGGCGCCTGCGCGCCGGCCTGCACTGTCGAAGCGGCAAGCAGGCCGAACGCGAAGGCAATCGGGCTCGCGCGGCGGAATAATCGCGTCATTGAAGGCTCTCCCTGAAATGCGGTGAATTTCAACTCTCGACCTGCAGGCGTGCTACCTTTCCGCCGAAGCTTTCGAATGCACCAGCAAAATCGACGTGCACTCCGCAATGTGGAACGCTATGGTTTCACAGTGTGGAACGATAGGTTCCACATTACGGAACGCCGGGGAGATTGGCGATGGCGGGGCCTAAGATCATCAAGGGCCTGGAGCGGGGCCTGCGCGTCCTGCAGGCGCTGCAGATGCAGCCCGATTCCTCGCTGCAGGAGCTCTATGTTTTCACCAGCATTTCCAAGCCGAGCCTGCTGCGCATCCTGCACACGCTGGCCCGCGCCGGCCTCGTGACGCGACGTCTCGCGGACGGACGCTACCGCATCGGCGCAACGCTTTCGCACGCCCCGTCGCGCCGCGAAAACCGCGACCGGATCGCGGAAGCCGCAGCTCCCGTTCTGGAGCGGCTCTGCCAGCGCGTTTCGTGGCCGTCCGACCTGATGGTGCCCGCCGGCGATCACATGGAAATCCGCGATGGCTGTTGACCGCGGTGGGAAGGGCCTATCTGGCGTATTGTCCAGCGAAAGAGCGGCAGCGCATCATCGATATGCTGCGCACCTCGAGCAAGGCAGAAGACCGTCTGGCGCGCGAACCCGCCCGTCTGAATGCCATTCTCGCGGAGGTACGCGCGCGCGGCTACGCCACCCGCGATCCCCTCCATGTCGGCGGCTATTACGGCGGACCTCCGCACGCGGACGGCCTGATTTCAATTGCGATTCCCTTGCGCGATGGCGCACGCGTGCTGGGCTCGGTCAACATCGTCTGGCTCAGGACGGCCTTTACGGTCGAGGCTTTCGCGGCCCGACACCTCCGCGATCTCGAGGTCGCCGCGGCCGAGATTGTCGACACATTCCGAAAGCGGACGCGACGTTGAGGTCGAGGGAGCCCGACGGGCAAATCACTTCTGTTAATCGGAAGTCGTGTCAAGTCTCCCGCGCAAAAATATTTTCCTTCCGTTTTTCAGAAAAATATGTTTCTCTCTGCGCATCCCGCTTCCACCAGAGAGGCGTATCGCGATCGTCACGGACGTAGGTGCGGGATGCGATGGACGTGAGGCTGTTCAGTGCGCTTTGGCGCGCCGACGAAGACATTCTCACGTACGGCGAAGGCGTGTGGTCCTGATCTCCCGACGCTGGGATCAAGCCGATGGAGTTCTTTCACGGGCGACGGTGGCTAAAAAGCCCGGACACCGGGGAGAGCGCGCTATAAGCCGCACAACCATTGCGCAGGGAAGGCCGGCATGTTTCGGCGTACCTGTATTTTCTCGTGTGCGTTCTGCGCATTCTACCTTGCACACGAGACTGCGGGTGCCCCGTGCATCCGGCTTTCCCTGCGCCCTCTGTCTTTCGGGGGACGATGATGATGCAGAACTCGGGCGAATTGCGCCGCGGGAATGCTGAGTCACATCCCCTCCGCTGTCATGCCCCGCGAATGCGGGCATCCAGTATTCCAGAGGCCTTTCAGTCAAGCACAGCCGCCTCTGGAATACTGGGCGCCCGGTCAAGCCGGGCGACGACATCGAGCAGCTTTTTTTGGCAGTCGAATATTGGACAGCATCTCACCCCGCCGCCTCATCCACTCGTGCGCTGGCCTCGAGCCATTCCTCCTCGGCGCGCGCCAGCGCGGTTGCGGCGTTGGCGCGGGCTTGCGCGAGCTGGGCGGCCTGTTTGGGATCGCGGGTGTAGATGTCGGGCAGGGCGAGCGCCGTATCGATCTTGGCGATGATGGCGTTGATGCGCTCGATCTCGGCCTCGGCCTCCGCAATGCGCTGTTTTGGCGCTTTTTGCCGCGCCGATCTGCCTCGCTCCGGTTTCTCGCGCGCGGTATTGCGCTCGACCGCCTCGCGCGAAATGTCGCGCGCGCCGCGCGACGACAGCACGAGGCGGCGGTAATCGTCGAGGTCGCCGTCAAAACTCGTGACCGCGTGGTCGGCGACCACCCAGAGCCGGTCGGCGCAGGCTTCGATCAAATAGCGGTCATGCGAGACCATGATCACGGCGCCCGGAAATTCGTTGATGGCTTCCGCCAGCGCCGCGCGACTGTCGATGTCGAGATGGTTGGTCGGCTCGTCCAGGATGATCATGTTGGGGCCGAAGAAGGTCGCAAGGCCCAGCAGCAGCCGCGCCTTCTCGCCGCCCGAGAGGCTTTTCACCGGCGTATCCTGCGCCTTGCCGGAAAAGCCGATCGCGCCGGCGCGGCCGCGCACCTTCGATTCCGGCGCGTCGGGCATCAGCTTGCGGACGTGGTCGTAGGTCGAGGCGTCCTCGTTCAGCTCGTCGAGCTGATGCTGGGCGAAATAGGCGATGGACAGTTTTTCTGCGCGCGTGGTCGACCCGGAAAACGGCTTCAGGCGGCCGGCGAGCAGTTTCACCAGGGTCGATTTGCCGTTGCCGTTGGCGCCGAGCAGGGCGATGCGGTCGTCATTGTCGATCCGCAGCGTGACGCGGTTCAGCACCGGCTTGTCCGGCTCGTAGCCGACCGAAACATTGTCGACGGCGATGATTGGCGGCGACAGCGTCTTTTCCGGCGCGGGAAAACTGATCTCGCGCACGTCCTGGGTCACGAGGGCTGCGATCGGCTTCATCCGCTCCAGCATCTTCACGCGGGACTGCGCCTGCCGCGCCTTCGAGGCCTTGGCCTTGAAGCGGTCGACGAAAGCCTGCAGCCGCTTGCGCTCGGCCTCCTGCCGCTTGACCTGCTTGGCGTCAAGCATCTCGCGGGTGGCGCGCTGCTCCTCGAACGAGGAGTAGCCGCCGCGATAGAGCGTGAGCTTGCCGCGGTCGAGATGCAGGATCTGGTCGACCGATGTCTCCAAGAGGTCGCGGTCGTGGCTGATCACGATCACCGTGCGCGGATAATGCGCCAGATGATCCTCCAGCCACAGCGTGCCTTCGAGATCGAGATAGTTGGTGGGCTCGTCGAGCAGCAGCAGATCGGGCGCGGCGAACAGCGTGGCTGCGAGCGCCACCCGCATCCGCCAGCCGCCGGAGAATTCCGACACCGGCCGCGCCTGGTCGGCGGCCGAAAAGCCGAGCCCGCTGAGGATCGCCGCCGCGCGGGCAGGGGCCGAATGCGCATCGATATCGACGAGGCGGGTCTGGATTTCGGCGATCCGGTGCGGGTCGTGCGCGGTGTCGGCCTCGCGCAGCAGCGCGTCGCGCTCGAGATCGGCCTTCAGCACGATGTCGACCAGGCTCTCCGGCCCGTCAGGCGCTTCCTGCGCCAGCGAGCCGACGCGCCAGCGCGGCGGGATGGTGATCGTGCCGCTTTCGGTGGCGAGTTCGCCGCGGATGGCGCGAAACAGCGTGGACTTGCCGGTGCCGTTGCGGCCGACCATGCCGACGCGCGCGCCGGGCACGATCTGCGCGGTGGCATTGTCGATCAGGAGGCGGCCGGCGAGGCGGATGGAAATGTCTGTTATGGAAAGCATGCGGCGTTGTCACCGCAGCCGCAGGGAAACGCAACCCGCCTAGGGGAAAAATTGCGGACGGCGGCCTTGCGGCGGCGTGCTCATGCCGTGCTCGTTTTCGCGCCGGCGCAGCTCCTCGATCAGGTCGTCCAGCGAGGCCGAACGATCCATCTCGTGCGGACGCAGGAACTGCTGCAGCCGCTCGCCCACGGCGTCACAGATCGATCGGCTGGTCTTCCGGTCGATCGTCTCGTCGTGATGGGTTTCAAGGGCAGTCATGGCTCGTTCCGTCCAGCAATTCCGTTTCAGTCATCCGATCCCTGCCAAGCCAACTCATCATCAGCGGAATTGTTTCCGTACCCGGGGCGGGGCACATGGCACTTAGGTAAAATTTTCATGAAAACGAAAACCCTGTGCAAGGCGCGGGGTTTTGGGCCAATTCGCCGTTCGAATGGCTCACCAGCACTGGTTTACCAGCCGCTGGCGGGGTCCCCAGGGGGTCTGCAGCAGCAGGAGCTGATAGCACAGGCCGTATCCGAAAGAGACCGGAAGGCCGTTGTAGAAGTGAGGGCCCCAGACGACGCGAGGCTGGGGGCGCCACCCGTCCACATCCGCGGGGCGCAGGTCCGCAGCCCGGCCTGGCGCAGCGCCGGCCAAAGCGATCGCGGCAAGAGCCGCCAGCGTGGATTTGCGAAACATGGCCTATCTTCGATCGCAGGTTGTTACGAAACCGTTGTAAATCCGGGCATTTACAGCAGCCGGTTGGCGAGCCGGGCGCTTGCCGTGTGCGCAGGCCGCCGATATAAGCGCCACCAACTCCACGAGGCGTTAATTTGAGGACCAAAAATGCCGATTGAACGCACTTTCTCGATCATCAAGCCCGACGCGACCGAGCGCAATCTGACCGGCGCGGTCAATGCGCTGATCGAGAAGGCGGGCCTTCGCATCGTCGCGCAAAAGCGCATCCGCATGACGCGCGGCCAGGCCGAGACCTTCTATGCCGTGCACAAGGCGCGGCCGTTCTTCGGCGAGCTCGTCGATTTCATGATCTCGGCTCCGGTCGTCGTGCAGGTGCTGGAAGGCGAGGGCGCCATCGCCAAATATCGCGACGTCATGGGGGCGACCGATCCGGCCAAGGCGGCGGAGGGAACCATCCGCAAGGCGCATGCGAAATCGATCGGCGAAAATTCGGTGCATGGCTCGGACGCCGCCGAGACGGCCGCGATCGAGATCGCGCAGTTTTTCGCAGGCAACGAGATCGTCGGCTGAGGCAACAAGAGCCGCGCGCAGCGGCCGTCAGGGGCTCAGGGGGATAAGGGTGTGAACGCGCTGCTGCAGATCTTCGATCCCGCCAACATCGGCGCGTTCTTCACGCAGTTCAAGGCCGACATGCAGCAGCCCTCGTTCTGGCTCGCGGTGGGCAAGATCATCTGGATCAACGTGCTGCTGTCGGGCGACAACGCGCTCGTGATCGCGATGGCCTGCCGCGGCCTGCATGGCGCCCACCGTCTCTGGGGCATGATCATCGGCGCCGGCATCGCCGTGGTGCTGCTGATCGCGTTTACCGGCATTGTCGCGACCTTGATGTCGCTGCCTTACCTGAAACTCGTCGGCGGCATCGCGCTCCTGATCATCGCCGCCAAGCTGCTGGTGCCGGAAGACGAGGGCGACGAGGTCGCGGCCGGCACCACGCTCTGGCACGCGGTGCGCATCGTCGTCATCGCCGACATCATCATGAGCCTCGATAACGTGATCGCGGTGGCGGCCGCCGCCAACGGCCAGCTGTCGCTGCTCATTCTCGGCCTGGCGATCTCCATTCCCATGATCATCGCGGGTGCGGCGCTGATCATGATGATTCTCGACCGCTATCCGGTGCTGGTCTGGTTAGGTGCCATGCTGCTCGGCTGGATCGCGGGCGACGTGATCGCGAGCGACCCGATCGACCAGTCGTTGTTCCACGGCCTGCTGGACGGTCACATCACCATCGATGCGACGTCCACCATCCTCAAGTCGCATTTCAATCTGGATGGCGACCTGATGGATATTGCAGCCTCTGCGCTCGGATCGATCGCAGTCCTGATCGTCGGAACCATCTGGCGCCGCCGCAAGCTCGCCGAACCGCACGGCAAGATCGAGGCAACGCAGACCGCTGAATAGCGACAAATCGCCACCCGGACGTATCAGGCGAATTGCGATACCGAGTGACGGCGCGAGCTATCCTCGGAGGTCGGATTGAACTGGTTGTCGGATTTACTTGATCCCGTGAACACGTTGTTCCGGCAGTTCGGCGCCGAGATCAGCCACCCGCAGTTCTGGGTCAATCTCTCGAAGATCATCTGGATCAACATTCTTTTGTCCGGCGACAACGCCCTCGTCGTCGCCATGGCCTGCCGCGGCCTCGAGGCGCGGCAGCGGTTCTGGGGCATGGTGCTGGGCACGCTCGCCGCCGTGCTGCTGCGGATCGTCTTCACGGTGATCATCGCGACCGTGATGGGATTGCCGTACCTCAAGCTCGCCGGCGGTCTCGCGCTGCTCGTGATCGCCGCCAAGCTCTTGGTGCCGCAGGACGAGGAGGCGCAC
Source organism: uncultured Alphaproteobacteria bacterium (assembly GCA_963802585.1). GTDB lineage: Bacteria > Pseudomonadota > Alphaproteobacteria > Rhizobiales > Xanthobacteraceae > Bradyrhizobium. Next base: position 497,673 of record CAWDJS010000011.1, read on the forward strand.
GGCATGGGTTCCGCGTCGCATCTGTGGGCCGCGGTGCAGATCGTCGTCGTGGCCGACATCGTGATGAGCCTCGACAATGTCATCGCGGTCGCAGCCGCCGCCGCCGGCAGTTTGCCGCTGCTGATCTTCGGGCTTGCCAGCAGCATCCCGCTGATCATCGCCGGCGCAGCCCTGATCATGGCGCTGCTCGGCATGCTGCCGATCCTGATCGGGGCCGGCGCGGCGCTGCTCGGCTGGATCGCGGGCGATGTGATCGCGACCGATCCTGTGGTGCAACCGAGGCTGCAGGCGCTGTTCGAGGGCGCCATGGGCATCGAGCTCGATGCGCTGCTGACGCTGCTCGGCGTGGCGCCGCTGTTCGTCGGTGGCGGTGGCGGCGAGATCGCCTGCGCCGTGCTCGGCGCCATTGTGGTGCTGATTGCGGGATCGATCTGGCGGCGGCAGAGCCCGCAGCGTCTCGCGCAGGAGACGCGCCAGGCTAGTTAAGGCTAGCGGCTGACGATCGAGCCGGCCCGGCCGACCAGCCGCGCCAATTGCTTGAAGCGGCTGCCCACGCGGTCGGCGACCAGATCGACCATCTGGTGCTCGAACACCAGCATCAGCTTGCGGCCCTGGCTGCGGAAATGCGTCGCCGGCAGCACGCCCGGCCGCGCCGCCGAGATCAGATGCGCCACGCGGAACGCGGCACCCAGCACCTTGGCGCGCTCCAGCATGGTCGCCGTGACCTGCTGCTGGATAACGGTAGGCGGCTGGTTCTCCTCGCTCAGGCCCGCATAGCGGAAGAACACCGACAGCGCGACAAAGGCGCGGCCCTGATGGCCGATCGAGCCGAAATTACCGTTGGTGATGATTTCCAGCGTCTGCTCGCCGCGGTGATCGGGGTGCGCCCGCCAGCCGATGTCCGACAACAGGCAGGCGGCATGGCGGAGCCGGCGATCCTCCTCGGTCTCGCGCAGATGCACCACCCGCACCAGACGATCGGTCCAGCCGATCAATTCCTGCGCATGGCGGGCCGAGCGCGACAGCAATTCGTTCAGCGCCTGTGCCGCGCAGATCAGGCCGTCCTTGTTGCGCTCCGCCTCCGGCAGCATCGAGAACAGCAGGCCCTCGCGCACGCCGAAGGTCGAGAACGTGATCGTCTTCGGATGCGCGGTGCGGATGATGTGTTCGAGCACCAGCGCCGCATAGGTGAGGAGCGGGCGGCGGGCGTCGGCGATCATCTCGATATCGGCAAGCATGTTGGCGGCCGCAAGCCGGCGCAGCCGCTGCGCAAACACGAGCGCTTCCGCGGCAGGGATGGAATAGCCGTGCATCACCTTGAGCGGATAGCCGCTCTGGATGATGTGGATGCGCGCCAGCGCGCGCCAGGTGCCGCCGACGGCATAGAAGGTGCGCCCGCGTCCGGCCGCAAGCCGCGGCACTTCGGAAAGCTCGGTCTCGACGATGCGCTCGGCGCGCTTCAGCGATTTGTGTGCGAGATCCTGCAGCGCGAGGCTGCCGAGCGGCAGGGTGACGCCGCCATGCACCCGGTGGCCGCGCACGTCGATCAGCTCCAGCGAGCCGCCGCCGAGATCGCCGACAATGCCGTCGGGCTTGTGGATGCCGGAGATGACGCCCTGCGCCGACAACTGCGCCTCGCGCTGTCCCGACAGGATTTCGATCTTCACGCCGCAGATACGTTCCGCCCTGGCGATGAAATCCGGCCCGTTGGTCGCATCGCGGCAGGCGGCGGTCGCGATCGCGAAGACGCGGCCGACCCGCTGGATCCTGCACAGCGCATGAAAGCGCTTCAGCGAGGTCAGCGCCTTGTCGACGGCGTCGGGCGCGAGCAGGCCGGTGCTCTGCACCTCGCGTCCCAGACCGCACAGCGCCTTCTCGTTGAACACGGAGACGAGGCTCCGCGCCATCTGCTCATAAACGACGAGACGGACCGAGTTCGAGCCGATGTCGATGACCGCGACGCTGGCGGCACGCTTGCGCGGCCGCTTCACCGGAAAAGCCCGTTAGGGGGCGTGATGGCGTTCGTTACGGCGCGTGAGGCGGCGCGGCGAAGATTCCTTGAGCGACTTTCCACGGCCTGAGAGACTCGGATTCGTCATGAAGTAGTTGTGCAAATTGAAGGACTCCTCGCCCTTCGCGGCCTTCATACGCGTTGACGACCCATCCGGCAACAACTGCCAGCTCTGTTCATTGTCCTTCAGGTTGGCGACCATGATCTGTTCGAGAACCTGCTGATGCACCGTGGGATTTTGCAGCGGGCAGAGCACCTCGACGCGGCGGTCGAGGTTGCGCGGCATCATGTCGGCGGAGGAGATATACACAACCGCTTTGGGGCTCGGCAGGCCCTGTCCCATGCCAAAGCAGTAGATTCGGCCGTGCTCCAGGAAGCGCCCGATGATGGATTTGACGCGGATGTTCTCCGAGAGCCCGGGGAGACCCGGGCGCAGGCAGCAGATACCGCGCACCACCAGCTCGATCGCGACGCCGGCGTTGGAGGCCTCATACAGGGCGTCGATGATGTCGGGGTCGACCAGCGAGTTCATCTTCATCCAGATCGCGCCCGTCTTGCCGTGACGGGCGTGGTTGGTCTCGCCCCGGATGTGCTCGATCATGCGTTTGCGCAAAGTGAGCGGCGATACCGCCATCTTCTCGATGTCGATCGGCTCGGCATAGCCGGTGATGTAGTTGAATACCCGCGCCGCGTCGCGCCCGATGATCGGGTCCGACGTGAAATAGGAGAGGTCGGTATAGATGCGCGCGGTCACCGGATGGTAGTTGCCGGTGCCGGTGTGGACATAGGTGGTGAGGCTGCCGCCCTCGCGCCGCACGATCAGTGACAGTTTGGCGTGGGTCTTGAGTTCGAGAAAGCCGTAGACCACCTGCACGCCGGCGCGTTCGAGGTCGCGCGCCCAGCGGATATTGGCTTCCTCGTCAAAGCGCGCCTTGAGCTCGATCAGCGCGGTCACCGACTTGCCGGCTTCGGCGGCTTCCGCCAGCGCGCGCACGATCGGCGAGTTGTTTGAGGTGCGGTACAGCGTCTGCTTGATCGCGACCACATCGGGGTCGCGCGCGGCCTGCTGCAGGAACTGCACCACGACGTCGAAGGATTCGTAGGGGTGATGGACGATCAGGTCCTTCTGCCGGATTGCGGCGAAGATGTCGCCGCCGTGGTCGCGGACGCGTTCGGGATGACGCGGCACATAGGGCACGAATTCGAGGTCGGGCCGGTCGAGCCGCGTCAATTGCGACAGCTCGTTCATGGCCAGCACGCCGTCGACCAGCAGCATCTCGTCGTCGGTGGTCGAGAGCGCGCGCTGCACGAAAGCGCGCAGCTCTTCCGGCATGTTGGCCTCGATCTCGAGCCGGATCACCGATCCGCGGCGCCGCCGCTTCAGCGCAGTCTCGAACAGGCGCACCAGATCCTCGGCCTCTTCCTCGATTTCGAGTTCGGAGTCGCGGATGATGCGGAAGGCGCCCTGGCCCTTCACGGTGTAGCCGGGGAAGAGCCGGCCGATGAAGAGACCGGTCGCCTGTTCCAGCGTGATCAGGCGCACCACGCCGTCCTTGCTCGAGGGAAGGCGGATGAAGCGGTCGATCTTGCCGGGCATGCGGATCAACGCGTTCATCGGCTTGCCGTCGGAGACGCGCGCAAGCTGCAGCGCCACGGTGAAGCCGAGGCTCGGAATGAACGGGAAGGGGTGCGCCGGATCGATCGCCAGCGGGGTGAGCAGCGGGAAGATGTTGTGGAGGAAATGATCCTCGATCCAGCTCCGCTCGCTCTTGGTGACGTCGCGCCCGTCGACCAGCACGATGCCGACCCCGGAGAGCAAGTGGCGCAGGTCGCGCCAGATCGCCTGCTGGTCGGTCGCCAACTCGGAGACGGTCTTGTTGATGAGCACGAGTTGCTCGGAGGGCGTTAGGCCGTCCGGGCTGCGCTCATTGATGCCCTCACGGACCTGCGCCTTGATGCCGGCGACGCGGACCATGAAGAACTCGTCGAGGTTATTGGCCGATATCGACAGAAACCGCACCCGTTCCAGCAGCGGATGGCCCGGATTGACCAATTCCTCCAGCACGCGGCGGTTGAAATGCAGCCAAGACAGCTCACGATTGATGAAGCGCTCGGGGCTGCCGGCGATCGGCGAGACGGCCCCCGCGGCGTCCTCTTTCTCTTCAATTACAATGGCTTGTTGAGATTCCATGAGAATTCGATCCAATCGCGAAATCCGGATGCGTCCCGCGCGTTTAACGGGGTGCCGCGCAAGCAATATGTCACCGGAATGACAATTCACCGCCCATGATGGCCCCCTCCGGGGTGGCGTCAAGATGGCGAGACGATCAAGGTTTACGCAGCACTTCGGCCGCCAGCGCCCGGGTTACCGGCCGGCCAAGGCTAAGTGCCTCGCGGTCCAAAAGTTCGACCGCCTGCCGCACCGCGGCGTAGGACCGCTCGATCCGGGTCGCGAGATAGCCGACCACGGCTTCATCCACCGCCAGCTGGCGATCGGCGCAGAACTTGACGATGAGAGCGCGAAACAGCTGATCGTCGGGTTCCCTTAGCGACACCACGGGGAGCGCGCGCAGCCGCGAGCGCAGGTCGCGCAGCTCGATCTCGAATGAAGCCGGCGGGGCGCGCGCAGTGATCAGCACATAGGCCTGATCTTCGCGCGCGAGATTGAGCAGGTGGAACAGCGCGCGCTCGTCGAAATCGGCTGGCTTCAAATCCTCCACCACCAGCGCGCCGGTCGCGAGCGCGGCGGGCACATTCGCCGCCGTCAGCACATGCGCGGTGGTGGAGCGCGCGCCGGCCGCTTCCGCCCAGATCGCGGCGAGGTGGCTCTTGCCTGAACCTTCCGGGCCCGCGAGCAGCATGGTGCGGCTCGACCATTCCGGCCAGGCATCGATCAGCGCAAGACCCGCGGCATTCGCCGGCCCTTCCAGAAAATTGTCCCGCGTCAGGCTTTCCGCATGCGGCAGCGCGAATGCCAGTTGTCGGGGATGAACGCGGCCTGCCACGCGAGAACTCCAAAAGGGACTCCAAACGGGATTTGTACCGCGTAAATCAGCGCGGTTCGAGCGTGCTCATGTGCCGTACCCACTCCACGAGATAAAGCGATACCGAGGAAAGGGTAAAGATGGTCACAAGGCCCATCAGGATCACGTCATAGGGTGCCGGCTTGAAGCTGAAGCCCAGCGAAGCCAGCACCAGCGCCGCGAACGCCACCTGCGCCACCGTGTTGAGCTTGGAGACCATCGACGGCTTCATCGCCACCGGCTTGTCGAACAGCCAGGACACGATCACGGCGGCGACAATCATGAAGTCGCGTGACACCACCAGGATCACGATCCAGCGCGGGATCGCGCCCCAGATGCCGAGCGCGAGATAGATCGAGACCAGCAGCGCCTTGTCGGCGAGCGGATCGAGCAAGGCCCCCAATTCGCTGGTCATGTTGAAGCGCTTGGCGAGGAAGCCGTCGACGGCGTCGCTGACACCGGCGACGATGAAGACGGCAAACGCCAGCTCCATCTGGTCGGAGGCGATGGCCCAGATGACGATCGGCACGAGCAGGATCCGGCCGAGCGTGATCAGGTTCGGAATCGAGGTTGGGATACTCACACGGCGCTTCCCGGCTACCGGTTTGATTTTACAAATAATCCGGCTCTTTGCGGGGCGAGCCGGTTGTTATCTACATAGTACACCGGAACCTCACTTGCGAGCCATTGCGCGGCGGCCCAATCCGACGTAACCAGCCGCGATTATCGTGGAAATAGGCATGGCCGAGCGCAAAAACGGGCTCACTTACGCGGATTCGGGCGTCGATATCGACGCTGGCAATCGTCTGGTCGATCTCATCAAGCCGATGGTCCGCGCCACCGCGCGCCCTGGCGCCGACGCCGAGATCGGCGGCTTCGGCGGGCTGTTCGATCTCAAGGCCGCGGGCTTCACCGATCCCGTGCTGGTGGCCGCGACCGACGGCGTCGGGACCAAGCTCAAGATCGCGATCGAGACCGGCATCCATGACGGCATCGGCATCGACCTGGTGGCGATGTCCGTGAACGATCTGGTGGTGCAGGGCGCCGAACCGCTGTTCTTCCTCGACTACTTCGCCTGCGGCAAGCTCGATCCCGACGCCACCGCTGCGATCGTCGCAGGGATCGCGGAAGGCTGCCGCGAATCCGGCTGCGCGCTGATCGGTGGCGAGACCGCGGAAATGCCGGGCCTCTACAAGGACGGCGACTACGATCTCGGGGGGTTTGCGGTCGGCGCGGCCGAGCGTGGCACGCTGTTGCCGCGTCCCGACATCGCCGCCGGCGATGCCGTGATCGGCCTTGCTTCGTCGGGGGTTCACTCCAACGGTTTCTCGCTGGTGCGCAAGATCGTCGAGACCAGCGGTCTGCCGCTCGACGCACAGGCGCCGTTCTCGCCTGTCATGACGCTCGGTGGCGCGCTGCTGACGCCGACGCGGCTCTACGTGAAATCCTGCCTGCGCGCGATCCGGGAGAGCGGCGCGGTGAAGGGGCTCGCGCATATCACCGGCGGCGGCTTCACCGATAATATCCCGCGCGTATTGCCGAAGCATCTCGGTGTCGGTATCGATCTGGCGCGGCTTCAGGTGTTGCCGGTGTTCAAATGGCTGGCAGAGCAGGGCGGCGTCGCCGAACTCGAACTGCTGCGCACCTTCAATTGCGGCATCGGCATGATCGCGATCATCAAGCCGGACGAGATCGAGCAGGTCACCGGGATCCTCACCGCCAATGGCGAGACCGTCACGCTGCTTGGTGAAGTCATTCCGGCCGCCGGCGAGCGCCGCGTCGTCTATAACGGCCATCTCGATCTCACAGCATGAAGCGCCGCGTCGCCATCCTGATTTCCGGACGCGGCTCGAACATGGCGGCGCTGATCAAGGCTGCGGCTGCGGAAGATTATCCGGCGGAGATTGCCGTGGTCGTCTCCAACCGCGCCGATGCGCCCGGGCTCGATCGGGCGAAGGCGGGCGGCATTCCGACGGCCGTGATCGAAAGCAAGCCGTACGGAAAGGACCGCGCAGCCTTCGAGGGTGCGCTGCAGGCGGTGCTGGACCAGCACAGGATCGAGCTGATCTGCCTCGGCGGCTTCATGCGGCTGTTCACGGCTGACTTCACGCGGCGCTGGTATGGCAAAATGCTGAATATCCATCCCTCGCTGCTGCCGTGCTTTCCCGGGCTCGACCCGCATGGCCAGGCCCTGCGTGCCGGCGTGAAGATTTCCGGCGCTACCGTTCATTTCGTCATCCCCGAGACCGACGCAGGTCCGATCCTGATGCAGGGCGCGGTCGGCGTCAGCGATCACGATACGGCGGAAACGCTGTCCGAGCGCATCCTGGAGGTCGAGCATCGCATCTATCCCGACGCGCTGCGGCTGCTGGCGAGCGGCGCGGTCCAGCTCGACGGCGAGATCTGCAAGACGCCGGACAGTGCCGGAAGCGGCAATTTCCTGATCTCGCCGGTCGCGAGCCCCGACGGCACTTCGGCCTGACAAGTGGCCTGAAATAAAAATCCCCCGGCATAGGCCGGGGGTTTGCAATCATGACGCGCAGCGCGGATGAAAAAAGTTAAGAGACCTTCAGGTTTTCCGCGGAAGACTTTCCGCGATTTTCCACGAGGTCATACTCCACGACCTGATTTTCATTGAGGGTAGAGAGTCCGGCACGCTCGACCGCCGAGATATGGACGAACACGTCCTTATCGCTGCCGTTCGGCTTGATGAACCCATAGCCCTTGGTCGGGTTGAACCATTTGACGGTACCCTTCGGCATCGCCTGTCTCCTGATCTAGACGTAAAAAAGACGCGGCCACGCATCACGCGTGCCACGCCACAAACGGGCTTCCGGTAGTCTCCTGATTCCGAGTCTTCGCGAAACGCACAGTCGAACGGCCAAATTCCGATTGTGACAGGGATTGCTACACGAAATTCGCATCTTGGCAAGCTTTTGAAGCGCCTCGGGAAATCCCTTTGGCCGCCAATCGCGGCAAGCGGGCTGTGGCGGCGGGGGCACAATGGCCGGCAATCACCCCTGCAGCGATTGACCCTCCGCTGCAATCGGGGGCAAATCAGCGCATTCGAACAGGGACTTTGTCGGGCTGAATTCCTTCTGGAAAAGGCATCCATGCGCTGCTTGTTGCGGCCATTGCGGGCGAGGGAGAGCAGGGCCGGCTTGAGGGTCGCACGGGCCGTTGTCGCGGCCCTGGTGCTCGCCGCCCTCAACGTGGCCGTCTCGTCAGCCGCCCACGCCCAGTCCAGCGAATTTCCATCGCCAACACCGTCGCCGACACCGTCCGCGGGACCCAGTCCGTCACCGACCCCGACACCGACACCCAGTCCCTCGCCGACCCCGACGGTGACCCAGATCAATTCCGATATCTCGACGGGATCGGAACTGCTCGATCTCGGTAGCAATTTCCTGCAGCGGCTCGGCAACCAGGCTACCAACGGTTTCACGCGCGGCTTGCGCAACAATCCCGGTGGCGGCGGCGCATCCGAGGCAACCGAGGGTCCGCGCTACCGCACTTGGGGCGAGCTCTACGGCCTCTCGATCACCACCGGCCCGCAAGCCGACTATGTCGGTGACAAGCGCCGTACCATGGGCGGGGTTGCGGGTTTTGGCGCGCGGATAGCTCCCGGCGTCAATGTCGGCTTCTCCGTCGACCAGGGCCGCACCAGCATCGACGTGCCGCTGGCGCTGCAATCGGCGACACTCGACGTGACGCAGTTCGGCTTCAACGCCTCCGTCGACAAGGGACCGTGGACCTGGGCGATCGCGCTGGTGCACGGCTTTGGCAACGTGTCGTCAGGCCGGGATACCGGTTTCGGCTTCGCTACCGCGCGTTACGGCGCGCAGATCGACGGCGCGCTGACCGAACTCGACTATTACTGGACGATGGAGCAGAGCCGCATCGTGCCCAAGGTCGGGCTCGAATATGTGCACGCCTCGACCGGCGCGTTCCAGGAGATGGGCGGTCTCGATCCGCTGACCGTGACCGGCGCCAACATGTCGCGCGCGCGGGCACTCGCCGGCGCCGAGATCGGCCACTACTGGATCTTCGACCAGAGGATGATTCTCGACCTGTCCGCCTACGGCAAGTTCGTCGACAATTTCTCGCAGCAGTTCAGCTCGGTGCTGGTCAGCCTCGGACCGCAGAGCATTTCCGTGGCGGGGATCGGCGAGAGCCAGTATGGCGCCGACGCCGGCGCGTCGGCCTCGCTCAGCATCACCAACACCGCGCGGCTCTATCTGAACTACGACGGAAGATTCCGCTCCAACCTGACGTCGCATCAGGGCACGCTCGGGCTTGAGATGAAGTTCTAGCGCGGCTAGCCAAAAGGCTTCGCCGACATATAGCCCTCGAGACCATAGGTCTCCTTCGATCTCGCCATCAGCGGCACCAGATCGTGCGGGTGGATGAACTCGTCGCGGAAGCAGGGGTAGCTGCGGGGATCGAAGATCTTCTTGATCCAGTCGATCACGATCTTGTGCCGGTCGGAGTTGCGGAACTCCTTGTGATAGGCAAGCCAGAGATCGGCGTGGTGGTGCACGCCGAGATCGACGGCGACCAGGTTGGCGCCCAGCGCCACCATCGCGGTCGGCAGGAAGCCCATGCCGGCGCCGCGCTCGATGGCATAAAACACGCCGATAGAGGAGTTGGTCTTGATGCCGATGATGCCTTCCAGCGAGGTCAGGCCCAGCACCCGCGCATAGGCGGAATCGTCGACCTGCGGCGCGTGCTGGATCACCAGCCGGTGGCTCCTGAGATCGGCCAGCGTCGGCAGGCCGTGAAGCTTCTGGTAGCCTTCGGAGACGAAGGCGTAGATGTGCAGCCGGCCGAGCTTGGCCACGATCAGGTCCGGATTGGTCGGCGGCTCGAGCTGGATCGCGATATCGGCTTCCAGCCGCGCCACGTCGGCCTGCTCCATGGCGCAGCGCAGATCGACGGTGATCTTGCGGTAGGTGCGATGGAAGTCGATCAGCCGCGGCAGGATCCAGAAATTGCCCGGCCCTTCCGTCACGGCGACGCGAACGGTGCCGCCGGTATCGTTCGATTTCGAGGCGCGGCGGAGCAGGTTGAACGCGTGACGCTCCATCTCCATGGCTTCGCCGATCATCGCGGCGCCGTCTTCGGAGAGCGTGAGCCCGCTCTGGTCGCGCAAAAACACCTTGCAGCCGAGACGTTCCTCCAGCCGGTCGATCCTGCGCATCAGCGTGGTGCTGGTGAGACCGAGCATGTCGGCGGCGTTGCGGAAACTCTTGTGCCTTGCACAGGCAAGGAACGACTTCAGGTCGTCCCAGGACGCGTCCAGGACGTCGTCGGTGCGGTGCTGCGTCACCGCAGCACCCCTGTGCAATAGTTGCTGCATACCACAAATCCTTACCCGCTAAGCTGGCAACTTCGGGGTAGGAGAAACGATAGATGTCTGAACTGCTTAAGGAAAGGGGCCCATTGGTCGCAAGACGTGATTTCGACATGCTGCCCCGGAGCCGGGATATCGAGGTGCGGCCGGCGCGGCGTTCCGAGCTTTCGGCCGTGGCCGAAATGGGCAACCGGATGGTGCCCGGCGTTAACATTGCGGTAACCGATCTGGAGCGCTACTTCGCATTCGACCCGGATGCCATCCTGATATTCGGCCGGCAGGAGAAACTGCTGGGCGCGGTCGCCTTCATCTATCTCAACCAACGCGGGCATGATGCGCTGCTGCGTGCCGAAATGCGGCTGACGCAGCCCGATCTGGCCCTGCTCGCCGGCCGCTTCGAACCGGTCGCCGCGATCTACGTCTGGGGCATCGCAGGCCAGGGCCGTGCCATGGCGGGACTGGGCAATGTATCGGAACATCTTTGCAAGAAGCGGCTGGCGCCCGCCGATCTCTATGCCCAGCCCTCGAGCGAGGATGGACGCAATCTGATGATCGCCATCGGCTTTGAGCGAGCAGCAAGTTCGCAGCGCGAGCTGTGGCGTTACCAGCGGCCCTGGAATCGCACTTCAGCGGCCGTCGGGGCGGAAGTGTCAGTAGGGAGTTTTGCAAATGCACGGCACTAAGATCCCGGCCTCGCGAAAAACCAGTTCTCGCGAAATTTCCATCCGCATCGCCCGCGATCCCAATGATCTGATGCTGGTGATGGCGATCCGCTCGGCCACCTATCTCGCCGAGCAGGATTGCCCGATCGAGGAGGAGTTCGACGGCAACGATCTGGTCGCCGCGCATTTCATCGGCTTCATCGGCAATGAGCCCGCAGGCTGCCTGCGGGTGCGTTTCTTCGGCGAGTTCGCCAAGATCGAGCGGCTCGCGGTGCGGCATCAGTTCCGCCGCTCGCGCATCTCGTTCAAGCTGGTGCAGGCGAGCTTCGAATACATCAAGCGCAAGGGCTTCAGGAAAGTCTACGGCCACGCGCAGGACCGGCTGGTGAATTTCTGGTCGCATTTCGGCGCCAAGCCGCTCGGCCACAACCGCAAGATCACCTTCTCCGATTTCTCCTATACCGAGATGGTGCTCGATCTCGAGCCGAGCCCCGATGCGATCACGCTCGACAGCGACCCTTATGTGATCATCCGGCCCGAGGGCGACTGGGACCGGCCGGGTGTGCTCGATCGATCCGCCGGCCGCGAGGTGACTTCGCCGCTGCGCGCGCCGGCGTTGGCGGACTGATGATTTCGAACAGCAAATCCATGGTGGCCTTGATGGATGACGAGCCGCTGATCCTCGTCTGCGCCGATCTGCAGATCGAATATCTCACCGAGGGACGCAGCCACGTGATCTCGGATGCCGAGGCGATCACCGCGCGCTGCCTGCAATTGATGACGCTGTGGCGCGAGAATCTCTGGCCGGTGATGCACCTCAAGCGCATCGCGCAGGCGGCCTGGTTCAATCCGGCCTCCAACCTGACCGACTGGATCGCGGAATTGAAGCCGCGGCCGGGCGAACTGACCTTCGAGCACCCGCTGCCCTCGGCCTATAGTTCAGCTCGGTTCGCCGAATACATGTCGAACATGCGCAACATCCGCTGCGTGCTGATGGGCTTTTCGCTGGACGAGACCGTGCTCTCGACCGTGGTCGACGGCTATCACCGCAGCCACCGCTACCAGGTCGTCGGCGATGCCGTGGCCTGCCGCCGTCCCGGCGTCGGCGATGTGGCGTCCTACAAGCAGGCGGTGGTGAGGGTGATCGGCAATTTCGCCGGCGTGCAGGAAAGCAGTGATGTGATCGAGGCGGCCCGCCGGATCGCGGTCTAGCTATCGACCGCGCTGCGGTCGACGCGGCCGCGTTCGATCGCGAGCGCCAGCCGTCCGCGCTTGAGCGTATAGGGGAGCCGAAGGCGCAGCCATTCTGGGGATTGCCAAATGATGCTTTGCGTTGCACTGCGCGGCCGATTACGCTGGTCTACCTTACATGCTATGTGAGCCACCGGAGTTGCATCATGGCATCCAGCTACAGCTATTCCGTCATTCTTGAGCCTCAAGAGGGCGGCGGCTTTACGGTGCTCGTCCCTGCGTTGCCGGAAGTGGTGACCGAGGGAGACAGCGAGCAAGAGGCCCTTGCCAATGCCAAGGAAGCCATTCGAGCCATCCTTGAGTATCGGCAAGAACAGGGCATGACACTTCCCGTGGATGCCCACCCCGAAATCCGCACCGTTACGGTGGCCGCCTAGGTATGGGTGGCAACAAGCTGCCCGTCGTCAGCGGCAAGCGCATCATCCAGGCACTCACCAAAGCGGGATTTATCGTCAATAGAATCGTCGGCAGCCATCATGTTCTGGTCTATCCCGGAGACCCGACGCGGACTGTCACCGTCCCCGTGCATGCCGCACGCGACCTCAAGCCCGGCACGCTGCGTTCGATCATTCGACAGGCAGGCCTGACCGTGGAGGAGTTCGTCGAACTTCTCTAAGGTCCCTGGACCGCACCCTCGGGGTGAGCTCGTAGGATGGGTTGAACGAAGTGAAACCCATCGCGCTTGTCGAGGCCGGTGATGGGTTTCGCTACGCTCAACCCATCCTACGTACTGGCGAGGCAGTGCGCCGGATCGCCAGTCAGCTCTCGACCTTGTCGCGGTCGACGCGGACCACGCGGCCGCGTTCGATCGCGAGCGCGAGGCGTCCGTGCTTCAGCGACAGCGCGGCCTCGCCGAACAGCTCGCGGCGCCAGCCATGGAGGGCTGCGACGTCGGCCTGATCGTCGGCCGCGATCTGTTCGAGATCGTCGACGGTGGCGATGACCTTGCTTGCGACCGCGTGGCGCTCAGACGTCATCCGCAGCAGCACCTTCAGGAGTTCGACGATTGCGGCACCATTGGAATTGTTGCGCGGCTTTTCGAGTTTCGGCAGCGTCGCGGGATCGCGCGCCAGCCCGCGCTGCACGGCGGCGACGATATCGGTGCCCCATTTTGAGCGGTCAAAACCCTTGGGGAGCGAGCGCAGGTTGGCAAGCTTCTCCAGGCTGTTCGGCGCGTGGGTGGCGATATCGCCGACCGCATCGTCCTTGAGCACGCGTGAACGCGGCACGTCGCGGCTTTGCGCCTCCTGCTCGCGCCAGGCCGCGACTTCCATCAGCACCGCCAGTTCCTTCGGCTTGCGCACCCGCGTCTTCAGCCGTTCCCAGGCGCGCTCGGGGTGGAAGTCGTAGGTCCGGGGCGAGGTCAGGACTTCCATCTCCTCGCTGACCCAGTCGCTGCGGCTGCGTTTCTTGAGGTCGGCATCGAGCGCGGCGAAGACGTCGCGCAGATGGGTGACGTCGGACACCGCGTAATGCATCTGCTCCTTGGTCAGCGGCCGGCGCGACCAGTCGGTGAAGCGGTGGGTCTTGTCCGGCCGGTGGCCGGTGATGCGCTCGACCAGCTGGTCATAGGCGATGCTGTCGCCATAGCCCAGCACCATGGCCGCGACCTGGGTGTCGAAGATCGGGTGCGGAACCGTGTTTGCCTGGTGCACGATGATCTCGATGTCCTGGCGCGCGGCGTGGAACACCTTCAGGACCTTCTCGTCCGCCATCAGCGCGAAAAACGGCTGCAGGTCGATGCTCTCGGCCAGCGCATCGACGACGACGGCCTCTTCCGGGCTCGCCATCTGCACCACGCAGAGCAGCGGATAATAGGTGGTTTCGCGAAGGAACTCGGTGTCGACCGTGATCACGGGGTGCTTAGCAAGACGCGCGCAGACGGCCGCGAGTTCGGACGTGGTCGTTATCAATTCCATGACAACAAGCCGTTCTGCCGAAAGCGCTGATATGTCAAGGGTCTTGAAGGTAAATTCGAGCCTTGCATTGCGAAGCGAAACGCATCTTCGCAATTGACAGGCGAGTCTCGCAGCAGGGCTCGCGCGGGCCTAAATCAGTGGTGGCGGGCGCGCTGGGAAGCCTCGCGCCGCGACGACGGCACCATCATCACGATGACGCAGAGCGCGAGCACCAGCAGTCCCATGAATTCGAAAACCAGAGCGTCCACGGCAATATCCCCCAACCAACCGCCTAGGTTTGTGGGAGGCGCCTTGAGCGTTTGTTAATTCGATGGGGCCGGCTCCGCGAATGGTGGAAGGTGAGTTAACACTCACGTCCCGCAAAAAGTCTGGCACACCCGCTCTTCCGGCTTCGGCGGATTGGCATAGTCCGCGAACTCCGGCTGATCCTCGAACGGCTTTGCCAGCACCTTGATGAGCTCCTCGAACGGCGCATAGTCGTCGGCGACCGCGGCGGCGATGACAGCCTCGATGCGGTGGTTGCGCGGGATGAAGGCGGGGTTGACCGATCGCATCGCGGTCCGCCGCTCGGCCGGTGATTGCGGTTCTTCGGCAATCCTCTGGCGCCAACGCCCGATCCATTCGTCGAACGCAGCGGGCTCTGCGAACAATGCGCGGACTTCGCCGCCATCCGATGTCGCATCGCCGAGGCGCCGGAAGGTGAGGGTGAAGTCCGCTTTGCCCTGCGCCATCGCGTCGAGCAGGTCCTGCACCAGCGCCTCGTCGCCATCGCGCGCCGTGAACAGGCCGATCTTGGCGCGCAGGCCGGCCTGGTAGGCGGCGGCGAATTTTTCCGGGAAAGCGCCGAGGATTTCCTGCGCTTCCGCAATGGCCTTGTCCTGCTCGTCGGCAAACAGCGGCAATAGGCACTCAGCCAAGCGCGTCAGGTTCCACAGCGCGATGCGCGGCTGGTTGGCATAGGCATAGCGGCCCATCTCGTCGATCGACGAGAACACCTGCGCGGGATCGTAATGATCGAGGAAGGCGCAGGGGCCGTAATCGATGGTCTCGCCCGAGATCGAGGTGTTGTCGGTGTTCATCACGCCATGGATGAAGCCGATATGCAGCCAGCGCGCGACGAGGTCGGCCTGGCGCGCGACCACGGCTTCCAGCAGCGCATGATAGGGCCGCTGGTGGCCTGCGAGGTGAGGGTAGTGCCGCTCGATGACGTGATCGGCCAGCCGCCGCACGGCATCGGTGTCCTCGCGGGCGGCGAAATACTGGAAGGTGCCGACCCGGATATGGCTCGACGCCACGCGCGTCAGCACCGCGCCGGGCAGCATGGTCTCGCGCATCACGTTCTCGCCCGACATGACGGCGGCGAGCGAGCGCGTGGTCGGAATGCGAAGGGCGAACATCGCTTCGCTCACGATATATTCGCGCAGCACGGGTCCCAGCGCCGCGCGGCCGTCGCCGCGGCGGGAGAAGGGGGTGGGGCCGCTTCCCTTGAGCTGGATGTCGCGGCGGACGCCGTCTCTGTCGATGACCTCGCCGAGCAGGATGGCGCGGCCGTCGCCGAGCTGCGGCACAAAATGCCCGAACTGGTGACCGGCATAGGCCATGGCGATCGGGTCGGCGCCGTCCGGCAGCCGTTTTCCGGAGAGGATTTCGGCGCCTTCGGGGCTATCGAGCAGATCAGGGTCGAGCCCGAGATGGACGGCCAGCGGCCGGTTCAGCTTGATCAGCCGGGGGGAAGCCACCGGCGTGGGCGCTACGCGAGCGAAAAAGTTCGCCGGCAGCGCGGCATAGGTGTTCTGGAAGGGGAAATGCACCGTCATGGCCCCAAGATAGGTGCGGCAGCCGGCTTTTTCGAGCCCAAAACTAGTTCCTCCCGTCGGTTGCCGCGCCTGCCTTGCTCGGGTAAACCCTCCCGCGCTTCGGCCGGTCTTTGGACCCCAATTCCTACCTTTCCGACATCTGTTTGAGACATCCATGCATCGCTACCGGTCACATAAATGCGGCGAGCTCCGCGAGAGCCATATTGGCGAGACGGTCCGGCTTTCCGGCTGGTGCCATCGCATCCGCGACCATGGCGGCGTGCTGTTCATCGATTTGCGCGACCATTACGGCATCACCCAATGCGTGGTGGACCCGGATTCGCCGGCGTTCGGTCTGGCTGAGAAGCTTCGCTCGGAGTGGGTGGTGCGGATGGACGGCAAGGTCCGTCGTCGCCCCGAGGGCACCGCCAATCCGGAGCTGCCGACCGGGCAAGTCGAAGTCTATGTCAGCGACATCGAGGTGCTGGGGCCGGCGGCAGAACTGCCGCTGCCGGTGTTCGGCGAGCAGGAATACCCCGAGGACATCCGGCTGAAATTCCGCTTCCTCGACCTCCGCCGCGAAAAACTGCACCAGAACATCATGACTCGCGGCGCGGTGGTCGATGCCATGCGCAAGCGGATGAAGGAGCAGGGCTTCTTCGAGTTCCAGACCCCGATCCTGACCGCGTCGTCGCCGGAAGGCGCGCGCGACTTCCTGGTGCCCTCGCGCATCCATCCCGGACAATTCTACGCGCTGCCGCAGGCGCCGCAGCAGTACAAGCAGCTCCTGATGATGAGCGGCTTCGACCGCTATTTCCAGATCGCGCCGTGTTTTCGCGACGAGGACCCGCGCGCCGACCGTCTGCCCGGCGAGTTCTACCAGCTCGACGTCGAGATGAGTTTTGTCGAACAGAACGACGTATTCGAAGCAATGGAGCCGGTTATCACTGGCGTCTTCGAGGAGTTTGCCAAAGGCAAGCCAGTCACGAAGGTCTGGCCTCGCATATCCTATTCCGCATCGATCCGAGCATTTGGCACAGACAAGCCAGACTTGAGGAACCCTCTACTGATTCACGATGTAACGAACGTATTTCGTGACTCTGGGTTTGCGTTGTTCGCCCGGGGTATCGCGAGCAATGAGAATGTTCGGATATGGGCTATTCCCGCACTAGCAGGCGGTAGTCGTGCGTTTTGTGATCGCATGAATGATTGGGCTAAGGGCGAAGGACAACCAGGCCTTGGCTACATATTTTGGCGTGACGGAGACACTGCCGGAGCTGGTCCAATTGCAAAAAACATTGGGCCGGAACGTTCGGCTATCTTGATGAAAGAACTTAACGGAAGGCTGGGGCAGTTTATTCGAATTCCTGTGCCCATGAGCGAGCAGAATAGTCTAGAAACGCTGATGCCCGAGCACCTTCCTATCGAAGTTGCCGATCAGTACAGGAGTTTGCGTCCTGATGGCTTGATCGACGGTGACGCGGTTTTCTTTTTGATGGGCACACCCAAGGACATCTACAAATTTGCAGGCATCGCTAGAACGAAAGTCGGCGAGGAACTCAAGCTCGTCGATAAGGAACGGTTCGAATTGGCTTGGATCGTCGATTTTCCGATGTTTGAATACAACGAGGAAGACAAGAAGGTCGACTTCTCGCACAACCCGTTCTCGATGCCGCAAGGGGGGCTACCGGCCCTTAGGATGCAAGACCCGCTGACCATCATGGCCTATCAGTACGACATCGTCTGCAACGGCTATGAAATCGCTTCGGGCGGCATCCGTAACCACAGTCCGGAAGCGATGGTGAAGGCGTTCGAGATCGCGGGCTATGGCGAAAAGGACGTCGTCGAGCGCTTTGGCGGCATGTACCGCGCCTTCCAGTACGGTGCCCCGCCGCATGGCGGCATGGCGGCCGGCGTCGACCGGATCGTGATGCTCCTGTGCGGCACCACGAACCTGCGGGAAATCTCGCTATTCCCGATGAACCAGCAGGCCGTGGACCTGCTGATGGGGGCGCCGAGCGAGGTCTCGACGAAGCAGTTGCGCGAACTGCACATCAGGCTCAATCTGCCAGATAAATAGTTCACGGCCCGCTCGAAGCCTTCGCTCGGATTACCGGCGGGCCCGCGCACCGCAGCCAACAGTAGACATCCGAAAACGAGGTAATCGCCAACGGCGACGTCCCTACTTCTTGGTCGTGGCAATCGCACGCTCAATTTCGGCGACCAGCGCTTTGTGGTGCTGAGCAAGTCTCGCGAATAGCTCGCGCTTTTTTGGATCGGTCGCCAAGTCCCGAATGATCTCACACTCGGCCACTTGTTCGCGCAGCTTTTCCAAGTGCTGCCGCATGTCTTCCATGGCATCCCCCTAGCAAAAGAAGCGACGAACTTCTAACCGATGGGATGCGCAATAGCGCCATAACAAATGTTAGGAAGGCGGCTCATTTCGGCTGCCCACCTGTCCGGGAAGTGCCGATAACAGAAGGGCGGGTTACCCGGAAGTCGGCGAGCCTGTATTGAGCAGTTGGGAGACCGCCGTAACCAATTGCGCTGGAGCAAATGGTTTCTTCAGCAGAATGCTGTTGGGCACTCCCTCCGACGCCCAATCATCGGCGGCAACGCCCGTCATGTAGACGATGGGAAATGCAGGATCGATTTGCCTGACAAGGCGCGCAATCTCCCAACCCTTCATCGGCCCTTTGAGGTTGACGTCGGTTACGAGCGCCGAATACTTGACCACGCCACTTTCGATCATCGCCACGGCTTCCCGGCCGGAAGCGACCGTCGTCAGGTCGAAGCCGCCGTCCTTCAAGGCGTCACGAACGATTTCCTGCAATGGCTCTTCGTCCTCGACCACGAGGATTACGGGCACGTTTTGCAATTCCCCCTCCGCGCAGCCGCAAATCAAGACGGCTCCACGACCTAACGCGATGGGGCGCAAAATGTTCAAAAGTGAACATAATGAACCGTCAGCGGCACCCGACTTCCCAGCTCTTCAAGAGCCAGCTGCGATGTGCGATCAATTACTTCCGTGGGCGGGAATCCTCATGAAATCCTGGTGCGTGCCAGCCACAGGCCGAGCCAAGTTGCCGCGGTCAACTCGACCTGTGAGCTGGATCACAGCGCGACGTTCGCAGTTGTTCTAAATCATGAAGACAACCCAGCCATGTCTCCGCCGTAACGTTTGGTGTTTAACACCGGGATCGTAGGCGTTTGGTAATGGAGTGAACCATGAAAAACCCACATTCAATTTCATCGTTTGGGACCAACCACGTTCTGAATTGTTACGCGGGTGTTCTTGCCTTGTGTATCGTCCTCTGGGCATCAGGCGGCGCACAAGCACAGACCGTTGGCGAAAGCACAAGCCAGACGGCGCCTGGCTCCGGGCAGGGACCTTTCGTGGTGGGAGGGTCAATCGAGCCCGACTTCAAATACCCCTGGGTGGTGCGCGAAGGCAGCTGCGGGGGCGTCCTCATCGAACCTCGTTGGGTACTGACCGCTGCACATTGCGTCACACCAGGAGCGTCCGATAACACCTTCGGCTATCGTCGGACTGACCCGGAGACGGGTACGTTGCATCAGGCCATCCGCGGCCCAGCCGACGTGGGCTTGCACCCGAACCCAGGGGTTTACCTGCACCCGTTGTACGTTCCGGGCAGCACGGATTCCACTCATGACATCGCCCTGGTCCACCTCGCGCAATCCTTCGACATCGATCCCTTCATCCAGACTGTCGGATTGCCGTCGACCCCGCGCACGCCGAACGTGGTCGGCACGGTGGCGAACTTCAGTCACACCATGACTCTCCCTCAAGGTCAGGTCGCCGTTTTCCGTGCTCCCATCCCCTCCGACGCAAATTCCTCTCCCTTCATCATCAGCATATCGACCAGCAATGCGAATGGATCGATTTGCAGTGGCGACAGTGGATCCGGCTTCGTGACAGTCGAAGGCGGCCGGGCCATCGTACGGGGCGTCACTTCCACCATCCTGTCTTCAGATCAGGATTGCGTTGCCCACCCCGCGATCGAGCAGAATTTCACCGACGTATTTGCGCACCGCGACTGGATACTTCAAACCATGGGGACGGTTGATTACAGGCTCGCTGGCAACACGCGCGTTCATTGGCAAGCGAGCCGCCGGTTTCCCGGCGGGCCGTTGCCGTCCGCATTGCTCGGGGCACGAGGTGTGATGGTGATGGGCTGTGACAACCCTTACGGCACCATGTCGGGGCCGCTCAATGTGCCCGGCGTGCAGCTCGGGGCCAACTGCGCTCCCGGTCAAAGCCAGGCCATCGTTTGCTCCGTGAACCCGAATAGCACGAATACCGCAGTCATCACCGGGTTCTCCATGACAACGACCTGCGCGCCCCATGGTACTTCCACGCAGTCATTGCCCTTCACGGATAAGTTGGCCACTTTCTTCGGCCCCAATGCCGTCTCTCCGGATCCGGTCGGCGTCTGCACGCGCGAGTTTACCTGCAGTCTCGGCACACCGATCCCCGTGTTCACGACCGACTCCAACAGTACGACGATCTCCAATCAAAGAACGGATACATCGGTGCAGGACCGCTGACGTCAGGTCGACGAAAACCTTTTGCGAGGATAGTCCGCAAACCAGAGGCACATTTGTTCTCGACTGAGGCCTGCGCTCTCGTCGCGGGGTGATTGCGAACGCGAATTGGCGCGAGAGCCGTTGGCAAATTCTTGATTGGGAGTATTGTTGCCAACGCGGGAATGTATGACTACGCTTTACCCCCCAACGGTCTTTCGATCGGCCGCACGTTCATGCCAAAATTCCTTCGCATCGGAGTCCATCAGTCGAACGTTTCCGGATACACGTCAAAGGCATGGTGCGTTCGACGGGTTGGCTCGACGATTTTGCTGAAGTGGGGTGCCGTGGAGGTCCATGGCGTCGGAGACGGGCGAAAAGTTTACTGGACGCTTCCACCGAGGGTGAAAACCATTCGTTGCGGCACGGTGCAGCGTGCCAAAGACTATGCAAAATCCGCGATCGCGCGGCGGCGCAACCATCGCTATGAACCGCTAGCGGGAAATATCGCTAACCGGCGCCGATCCGCCGGTCGTGGCGCCGAGCTCGAACAAGCGCTCGCCACCATCCTGTTTGTCGATATCGTCCGGTCCACCGAAAAAGCCGCGCGGCTCGGTGACTCCCGTTGGACACAGGTGATGAGTCACTATTACGCCGCCGTCCGTCGGGAGCTGAAGACCTTGCGCGGAAAGGAAGTGGTGACGACGGGGGACGGACTGCTGGCGACGTTCGCGGCACCGGCTGCCGGGATCCGTTGCGCGACCGCGATCCGCGAGGCGGTGCGCACGCTGGGACTGGAGATCAGGGTGGGGCTGCATGCGGGCGAATACAAGGTGAGCGGGGCGGAGGTGGTCGGTCTCGCGTTTCACATCGGCGCGCGCGTCGCCGCGAAAGCGCGGGCCGGCGAAGTCCTGGTCTCGAGCGCGGTCAAGGATATGATGTCGCTGTCCGGAATCCGCTTCAGGGACCGCGGCCTTCACCAGCTCAAAGGCGTGCCGGAGCGATGGCGCCTGTATCTGGTCGAACATTGAGTGCGCAGGGCGCGATGGGTCTGCGCAGGCCGGAAATCGCCCTGGGAAAAACACGCGGCGAATAATCGGGACGCTATGGTGAAGCGCGCGGCGGTCCTCTGTGACAGGGACGCGCGTGGTGGCACCCGACGCGTGGCGTGGCGCATTTAATCCGTCGCCTGTGAAGCAATTCACTCCATGTGTCCGCCGGCAGCTCTACGATGCAATGAGAACTGCATGTGGAAGCTGGCGGACTGTGGCCAAAACCAGGCAACGCCGCACACCGGGCCGGGAGGGAAGTGATGTTTTCCTTGGCGATCGAGCGGACAAAGCGCGCATTTCATTGTCGTTGGACCTATCCGGCGCTTCTCTTCATCATCCTGGCGCTGGGTCCGTTGCCGGCCCATGCGGCGGCCGACGATGTTTTGACCCAGCATAATGATAATGCGCGGACCGGCGCGCAAACGCATGAGACGGCGCTCAAACCCGGCAACATCAGCACGACGACGTTTGGCAGGCTCTACGAGCGCCAGGTGGACGGCCAGATCATCACGCAGCCGCTTTATGTAGGCGACCTCAACATTCCCGGCAAGGGAGTGCACAACGTCGTCTTCGTCGTGACGCGCAAGAACATCGTCTACGCCTTCGATGCGGACAATCTCGACACCGATCCGACGCATGGCCTGTTGTGGACCCATCCCGTCACCATCGAACCGGCGGCCCCGGTGCCGAATATGTGCCCTGAAACCCGGGGGCCCGTCGGCGTGACCAGCACGCCGGTCATCGATCGCGCGAGCAACACGATGTATGTCGTCGCGCGAAAGTCCGACGGCACGGTCTGGCTGCACGCCCTGGACATAACAACGGGCGCGCCCAAGGCGGGAACGCCGGGCGCCGTGCAGGTTCACGCGAATATTGGCGGTCTTGTCTTCAACCAGGGTCTGGAGCTCAACCGGGCGGGCCTGCTGTTGTTGAACGGTGCGATCGTCATGGGCTTTAGCGCCTTGAACTGCGACAACCCGGGTTGGCACGGCTGGGTGCTGGCATATCGGGCGTCGGATCTCGCTCCGGCGGGAGTATTTTCGACGACCGGGGCGACCGGCTGGGGCGGCGGCGTCTGGGCCTCGGGGAAGGGCATCGTCGCCGACGGCGCCAATGGCATTTATTTCCAGACTGGCAACGGTTCGGCGGGTGGCGGCGACCACGGCGAAAGCTTCGTCAAGCTCAATCTCGAGCCGGCGCCGAATTACGGCTTGACCCTCGGCGGGAGCTACACCGTCAGCAACTGGGCTGCGCTCAATGCCGGGGACACCGATCTCGGCTCCAGCGGTCCGCTGCTTCTGCCCAACAATCGCCTGGCCGGTGGCGGCAAGCAGGGCAAGATCTACGTTCTGAACACGGCGACGATGCAGCCATCGCAAAACGGACCAGCGCCAGGTCCGGTTCCGGAAGGCGGCTCTGACGGATTCCAGGGCTTCTTCAACACCTGGCACGATGACCCCAGTCAGCGCACCTGCATGAACGGCGCGATCACGCAATCGGTCTGCTACATGCCGCATCCGCGCTATGAGGAAAGCGAACTCGCCGGCCCCAATCTGCATAGCGGACCGATTTACTGGAACGGCAAACTCTATGCGATGCCGGAAAAGGATTTCATTCGCGCTTATGATTACAATGTGGGAATAGGCGGTCTCTCGACCACCGCTTCCGTGGTGGGCAGCGTGCGGCCGCCCGATGGCATGCCGGGCGGCGCGTTGTCGCTTTCCGCCGACGGAAACAGCAACGGCGTGATCTGGGCGCTTTTCCCCAAGGTCGACGGGCAATGGGAAAACGGGCCGGGCGTGCTCGCGGCCTTCGACGCGACAAATCTGAAAGAGCTGTGGCGCGACGACGACGACATCAGCTATTCAAAATTCACGCCGCCAATGATCGCCGGCGGCAAGGTGTTCCGGCCGACTTTCGCCAACAAGCTGATCGTCTATGGCGCCAAGTCCGGCGCGACGCCGATCCCCTGTTACGACATCTCGCAACTCTATGACAATTATACCGGCCCGGAAGGCGTTCTCGGTGCCGCAACGGACGCGGAAACCACGCTGCCGGACGGCGGCAAGCACCGCGAATACGCGGGAGGCGCAATCTATTGGACGGGTGCGACCTGCGCGCATGAAGTGCATGGCGCAATCTTCGGCGAATGGCAGGCCCAAGGGCTGGCGCAGGGCCTGCTCGGCTATCCCGTCAATAATGAAACGCTGACGCCGGACAGCATCGGCAAATACAATCATTTCCAGAATGGTTCGATCTATTGGACGCCCACCACCGGCGCGCATGAGGTGCACGGCCTCATTCGCCAGAAATGGTCGTCGCTCGGCTGGGAGCGCAGCGCCCTCGGCTATCCCGTCTCGGACGAGACCGACGAAGTCGACGGCAGCGGGCGGTTCAACCTTTTCGAGCACGGCTCGATCCATTGGCGCAGGAGCGACAACACCGTCACCGTTGACGCCGAGCCGTCGATCCTGATCGGCCCGCAACAGGCGGGAGCCGACCGTCCGGGGGCGGACCTCAGCAATTTCGATTTGCCCGCGCCCAATCCAACCCTGTGCGAGGAGCGTTGCGCCCATGACGCGAGCTGCAAGGCCTGGGCCTATGTGAAGCCGAATACGACCCAAGGCCCTTCGCCGCGTTGCTGGCTGAAGAACGCCATACCGCTGACGCAGCCCAATAATTGCTGCGTCGCGGGCGTCAAAGTCGATCTGCATCCGGCCAATCTCGGCCCGATGCAGGGCGCCTTCGACCGCCCTGGCGATGATTTCGCGAGCTTCGATCTTGCCGCCGGCGATCCCTATCTCTGCCAGGGCGAGTGCGCGCAAAACAGCACCTGTCAGGCCTGGGCCTATGTGCAGGCCCCCAAACCGCATTGCTGGCTGAAGAAGCCCGGCCCGCCTCTCGTGGCCAACAAGGGAGTGACCGCAGGGGCGCATATCGGCGTCACGGCCGCGAGCGGCGGCGTGCTCTATCAACTGCACAAGACCGGCAAGATCTGGAGCTATCTCGGCACGCCCTGCAATGGCGACGTCTGCCAGAGCTGGCGCATGCTCGACGACAACGCGGCCTCCGTCGCGCTCGCCGCGGCGGGCAATGATCTCTATCAGCTGCACAATACCGGCAAGATCTGGCGCTTCTCGGGAACGCCCTGCAGCGGCACCAGCTGTCCGGGGTGGCAGATGCTCGACGACAACACCGACACCATCGCCATCACGGCGGGGGGCACAAGTCTTTACCAGCTGCACAAGACCGGCAAGATCTGGCACTACACGGGAACGCCCTGCAGCGGCACCAGCTGTCCGGGCTGGCAGATGCTCGACAGCAACCCGGCGGCCGTCGGCATCGTCGCGGCCGGTACCAACCTCTACCAGTTGCATAACACCGGAAAGATCTGGCGCTACACGGGAACGCCATGCAACGCCGCTGGCACCAGCTGCCCGGGCTGGCAGATGCTCGACGACAACACCGCGGCCGCAGCCATCGTCGCGGCGGGCAACGAGCTCTACCAGTTGCACAATACCGGCAAGATCTGGCGCTATACCGGCACGCCCTGCAGCGGCACCAGCTGCCCGGGCTGGCAGATGCTCGACGACAACAAGCAGACGGTTCGCATCGTGGCCGCGACCAACGGACTCTATCAGCTCCACAGCAGCGGCGAGATCTGGCGCTATACTGGCACGCCTTGCGCGGGCGAGGCTTGCCCGGGATGGCAGATGCTGGACAACAACCCCAAGGCGATAGCCATCGCAGCAAGCGGCAGCGATCTCTATGAACAGCACAACGACGGCTGGATCTGGCAATATACCGGCGCGCCCTGCAGCGGCGGTTGCCCCGGATGGCTGCGGCTCGACGACAATGGCGATACCAAGTCGATCGCGACCGGCGGCGCCAAATAGAGCGCGGATGACAGGCGCGTCGCTCAAACCGGCGCGGCAGTTCGGAAGCGCGTAGGGCGGATTCGAGCCGAAGGCGTAATCCGCCATCCTGGCGCCCCATCGCGGCGGATCATGCACGCAAAGGCGCGCTCCGCGACTGTGCGATTGAGCCGGAAGCGGAGTTCGCCCACCCTCCGGGCGAGGCAGCACAAGGCGACCCAGCTTCCGTGAAGCGCCCATTCGTGACCTGCCTCACAGCGCCTCCACCCCCTTCAAGCGACAAACGCTCAACAGGAAGAGACCGGAACCCGGTGGTGGGTCGTCATGACTGACTCGAGATATGCCTGCTGGTCGAATGTTCTGCGCGGCTCGCTTGCAGGGATGCTGCTGGCCATTGCGCCGTTCGCGGCCGACCGAGCCGGCGCGGAGATTATCAGGAAAGAAGACACGCTGCGCGGGATCACGATGACGCGCGAAGAGTGCGCCGCAAAACCGCAGACGCTGTGGCTCAACGTCTACGGCCAGGACTTCTGTGTCCGTTACTATCTCTCCACAGCCGGAGGGCAGGGCTCGCGCCCGGTCGTCATTCTGAACGGCGACTACAACGGTCCGGTCGATATCACCCATTGGACCTGGGCGGATCCGTCCAAGGCAACTGACATCGACACCGACAAGCTCATGGGTATCGCCGACCAATTCTCGAAAATGGCCAGGACCACGGCGATCTATATCGGACGCATCGGCGTCGAAGGCACGTCGGGCTCGCATCTGTTACGCAAGACCCTCGTCGAGCTGAACCTGATGAACATGGCGCTCGAGGCGCTCCAGCAACGCTACCAGTTCGAAGGCTTCCATTTGTTTGGGGAGTCTGGCGGGGGTCGTGTCGTGTTCGGCCTGGCCGAGATGCGGCCTGACGTCGGGTGCCTGATTTCCGGTTCGGGACAGATCGTGACCCGGATGACTGCCTCACGGCCAGGCGATCCCGGAAAGACCTATTTCGACATCTCGGGCAAGCTGCAATGGCTCGCGCACAACCGCGTCTTGCGCATGATGGTCATCAGCGACCCGAATGACCAGCAGGTGCCGGCAGCCGTGGAGCAGACCCCCATGGTGCAGAGCCTGAGACAGGCCGGCTACGTGGTCCCCCATCTCCTCGTCGAAGCGACCGATCCGAAGCATCACGGCGTGCTCGACTATGGCGCGATCGCGATGGGCGGGTGCGCGCTCGGCCGGTCCGACGCCGACATCGCGCAGGCGATAGGCACGCTCGTCCGCCGCAACGCCGATACCAACCGGCGTCTGCAGGATGAAGCGCTTGCCAAGTCCGCGCCCCAGACGGCCGCTGGCACGATCGCGATAACCCGCCAGCCCGGACACTCCTGACATGCGAGCGACATCGCGGCCCGGATCGGCAACAGGACAGTCTCGAAACACGGAGCGCGCCATGCGACTTCTTGCCAGTGCGGTTCTCGCCGCCGTCACGGTCATCATGGTGCCGTCGCCCGGCGCGCAGGCCGATGCGCCGTCCGAGCTGCGTACGTGCCTGGACAATACCACCCCGCAGGACCAGAAGGTGGCGGCCTGCTCATCCGTCATCACGATTGCGCCGCCCAGTACGGCCAGGGAGCTCGCGCGCGTCTACCTCATCCGCGGCAACGCCTATCTGGCCCAGGGCGTCTACGACCGTGCGCTGGCGGACTTCGACGCGGCCACGAAGGCCGACCCGATTGCCTACGGCCCGTTCAACAGCCGCGGTCTCGTGTTCCGGCGCGAGAGGCAGCTCGATCGCGCCATCACGGAGTTCGATCAGTCGATTCGGCTCAATCCCAACGATCCCATTCCCTTCACCAACCGCGGCGACGCCTACCGCGACAAGGGCCGCTTCGACCGCGCCCTGCAGGACTACGACGCCGCGATCGCGATCAATCCAAAGTGGGTCAATGCCTACTTCGGCCGGGCATGGACGTTGCAGCAGAAGGCCAGCTCCGATTTCGACGGCTTCGTCGACGAGGGCCGCTTCGAAGGGCTGGCCATCGCGGAATACGGCAAGGTCCTGCAGCTCGCCCCGCGAAACGCCGGCGCGCTGAGCAACCGCGGCCTGCTCTATCATAGCTTGCGCAAATACGACCTTGCCATCGCCGACTTCACGCAGGCGATCGCGATCAATCCCGCAAATCCCATCTTTCTGCGCAACCGCGCGCTGACCTACCGGATGATCCGGCGGTTCGACCTTGCGATCGCGGACTATCGCAACGCGTTGGCGGTGACGCAGGATGCCGACGGGCGCAAGCTGATCGCAGAGTTGCTCGCCCAGCTCGGCGCCGCCGCCTGACGGCGGATCACGATCCGCCCTGAGGACCTTCACGACGCTCTCGGCAACTCAACATCCGCTTCGGTTTCGCGGCGTCAAAGCTCCGCGACGCTGAGGCTCGATCAGGTCAAAATTAGAAACGATACCTTTCCATCATTTCTATTTATGTCGCAACCGGACGAGGCCAGTGTGAGGGCACGACGCAACTTCAACAAGGCACAGGAGCGACTACCATGGATACCACCACCCGTTATGCTTCCCTCGTCGGCCGGCTGCTGATCGGCCTCCCGTTCGCGCTGAGCGGCTTCGGCAAGCTCGCAGCCTACGGTGCGACAACCGCTTACATCACCGCCGCCGGACTGCCGGTGCCGCCGCTGGCTTACGCGATCGCGGTTCTCGTCGAGCTCGGCGGCGGTCTGCTGCTGGTAGCGGGTTATCAGGCGCGTTCGATCGCGCTGGTGCTGGCGGTCTTCTCGGTGGCAACGGCCGTCGCCTTCCACAACAATTTCGCCGACCAGAACCAGATGATCCATTTCCTCAAGAACGTGATGATGGCGGGCGGTCTGCTTCAGATCGTGGCCTTCGGAGCCGGCGCGATCAGCCTCGATGCGCGGCTCGTCCGGAGCGGCGGCTCTGCTCAAGCGGCGTACGCTCGTTGAACGGCTTCTATCGCAGAAGACCCGCCGGCAACGGCGGGTTTTCTGTCATGTGCAGTCAGCGATCCAGTTTTGCATTTTGATGGCGGTCCATGCCATCGTCGGCTGATGCGGTGCTGCAGCGCGCTCGAAACAAGGCCCTGAAATGAGATTTCGTGTCTTGATCCTGGGTGGCACGGGGCAGGTGGGAGCTGCGGTGGTGCGTGCGCTGGCTGCAGAGCCATCGTGCGCGGAAGTCGTGATGGTCAATCGCAGAGCGATTTCTCAGGATGCCGATCCGCGCGTGCGGGGCGTGGTCCTGGATACGGCAGCCGCTCAGTTCCCGGCAGAGGTGACCACGCTTGCGCGGAGCATGGTGGCGCAAGGCGATCCCGTCTATGGGGCATCCTGTGTCGGCGTCGGTAGCGGCAGCATGAAGTGGAGCGAGGAGCAATTGAAGGCCCTCGAACTCGGCGTGGTTGGCGGATTTGCCCGCGGTTGTCAGGCCGGAGGGATCACACGCTTTTCTCTGCTCTCGGCCGTGGGAAGCGACGCGAAAAGCAGATTTCGCTACGTCCGGGTCATGGGGTTGAAGGAAGACACGGTTAAAGAGGCAGGCTTCCAGCGCCTCACGATTTTTCGTCCGGGAATTATCGCAGGCAATGCTCATACGCCGGGCTATCTAGCCTGGTTGGGGCGTCTCATTCCCGGACCTTTTGGCACAATCGAGCAGGACGATATCGGCCGCGCCTTTGTCGCTGACTTCGTCAACGATTCCGCCCCAGACGGGGTTGTGTATCTCGAAAATGGAGCAATGAGACAGAGCTCTCGCGATTTAGATCGCCCACGAATGACTTAGTCTGTAGGGCGGGTTGGAGCCGAAGGCGTAACCCGCCATCTTCGCCATCCATAGCGGCAGATCATGATCCGCCCTACGCGCTTGGCGACCTATAGCGGCGGATCATGATGTCGGGACCCTACGACATCAGAATGCCATTCTTTACGGCTTCCTTTTCCGAGAAGAGTGTCGGCAACCGCCTCCGCATCGCCGAGGAGAGGAAGCTTGCGCCATGTGCGCCGAGAGACTCTTTAGCCCGCAGAAGAAAACGACCACGGCTCGGCAAACAGAGCAGTTGTTGCAGCGCTCGCCGTGCGCAGTGCGAAATCTCTGCCGCGACCCCAATGCTCAGAAGCTTCAGTGCGCGACAGCCGAGGGCGTGCCGGGCCAGTTCACCTGGACCTTGACCACTATTCCGATCTTTCCGCCCGACGCGTCATCACCTTCCCTTTCGTCGCTCAAGGCTTCGGCGCGCGTCCTCCAACCCAAACTCAAGATCGGCGCGGTCGACGATCCGCTGGAGCGCGAGGCAGACACTGTCGCCGATCGCGTGATGCGCATGCGTGAGCTGGAGGCCGCGATGACCTACGCGCCGCCGCAGGTCAGCCGCAAATGTGCCGAATGCGAGCGGGAGCAGCTTAATGAGAAACCGGTGGCGAAGAGTGAAGTCGTCGCTGGTGAAGCGCCCCCGATCGTGCATCGGGTGTTGAGTTCACCCGGCCAGCCTCTCGACCCGTCTACGCGGGCCTATTTCGAGCCTCGCTTCGGGCACGATTTCAGTAAGATCAGGGTTCATGCCGACACTGAAGCAGCAAGGTCCGCCGAGGCAGTTCAGGCACAGGCTTACACTGTGGGACGGGAGATAGTGTTTGGCGCAGGCCGGTATGATCCGCGCAGCGCCAGCGGGCGCAAGCTGCTAGCCCATGAGTTGGCCCACACTATTCAGCAGGTGGGCGTTCCCTCAGGCAATCGGGACCTCGCTGTTGGACAGGAACCGACGATGAGCAAAAAAAGAGATTCGGCGCCGGAGAAGTCCGAGCCGGTCGGGCCGGTCCTGCAGCGGCAGCCAAAACCGGATGTGAAAGATAAACCTCGAGATGTAACGCCTGCCAAATCCCCTTCGACGTCCACCGCAAACTGTCAATACTCAATCAAATACACCAATCCCAAGAAGGTAGACATCGCAGACCATTACGAGAAAACCACCGGGAAGGTGTCAACCAACTATCTGTGCGGCGACGTGCTAGCCTACGATATCATTTCAGTGAGCGCGACCGGGAAGGGGTGCCCAAAGACGTTGGATGGCTTGAAAGTGACCGAGGACGTGAACTCGGACGCCAAGTGCGGAAAAGGAGGGCAGAGGCATTGGGACGTCGGGTCCGGTACCTTGGGAGCCGGCGGGAAATGCGATAACTGCACGGATACTTTCGCCCTGTTACTGGATCCTGAGAAGCCTTGGCTACCCAATATCCATTGCACCGAGGTCGCCACACAGAAACTATTCGTGGGCGGCGAGGAGGCGGAAACACATTCCATCACCTGGCAAATCGATACCGACAAAACCGGGAAATGCACAGCCAGCGTCAAAAGGAAATAAAGCGCCCGCCTTGTGGACCGCGGTCTCCATTGTCGTCGGCTTGGGCCACCCGCCGCTGATGTTGTCTTCAGGATCGCCTGGAATCGTCCCGATCAATATTGAAATAGGAGAGGCCGCGCGGGCCGCACTCGGCGTTGCGACGAGGCTGTTCAAGGCGCCGGCGGCTATGGCGTCCGCGCGCGCTCGGCACCTTCCTTGGATGTGATCTCCGCCCCGCTACTGTCGAGCATCACCTGCATCTGGTCGGCCGTGCCATAAGGATATGCTTTCGTGCCGTCCGGAGTACGCCAAGTCAAAGGAATGGGCCAAAAAAAGGTGCCGATGCCGAAGGGCCCGCGCGTACCGGGTGGGTCAGTGCCAATCGTGTCCTTGACGTTGTTGTTCTTGGCGTCGACCCTGTTCCATGCCCCCGTTGGATGCATGCCCTTGTTCCATCCAAGGACGGTCTTGTAGTAGCCGGTCGCCTCGCCAGCGACCGTTTCTTCCCGAACCTTGATGCCGGAAAACGACACATTTAGCGGCAAGATCAGCGCGGTGGCATCAAACCCCGAGCCCGCCAGTCCGGCGGTGTAGGCACGGTCGGTCTTCTTGGTCATCTTGCGTTCGCTTGGAGGAATCACCCGGAAATTGATCGAGCACGGGGAGCCCGTGACTGGCGTCGCCGTAACCGAACAAGACACTGGCTTGTCCGACGACGCGGGTGACAGCCAGGCGCCGCTCGCGCCGGTGGCATTGATGGTGCCCGCCGTTGCCGACCACGTGGACGGAACCGACGCAGTCATGAACACGATCTCGTTGACGCCGACCACGGTCCGTCTGTCAGCCGTGCCGTCGGGCGCGGTGTCCAACGTTCGCGAGCTGATCGTGCACCGGGAAGCGGACGGCGCGGGAGGCGGGGGCGCGGGCGGCGAAGGCACGCGACGAGGGGGCGTCGGCGGCCCGGCATCCGTCTGCCCGGTGGGAAGGGCCGTCTCGTTCCCCGCGGATGTAGCCTGAATGGGACAAAGCAGACGCGGTGCCGGAAGATAAGGCGGCATTTGAAAGCGCTCTGCACGGCCGGAGGGAAAAACCGGAATTTTGCTGAAAGCCCACGAAGGTGCTGCCTCCAGGCCGGTTCCGCGTGCGGCATTGTCCTCGTTTTCGGGCGCGCGGAGCTCGTTCCGGGTCAGGCTCGCATACTTCACCTGAAGTCCACCAACCTCGGATTGGATATGCCGCTGCGGCACAATTGCTGCGAATTGGGGTTCGGCTGACTTTGTCCTTGGCTTTACAATCGGCGGAGCAAACATGACTACACCCCTTCAGATAAGTCCGGCTCGATGACGCCAACTCCTGCAATTCTAAGACCTGAAACTGACCCTATTTGGCATTATTGGCAACGCCAAGGCCGATCTGGAAGGGATTTGGATCGTGACATGGCGGGTGGGACGCCGACATTTGCTCGATCAATGGCCTCGACTTATGCGTGAAAATATTTGCTTGGTCTGTTCGTACTCGTCCTTGCCGACGATCTCGGTGTGGAGCGAGGAGCAATTGAAGGCCCTCGAAATCGGCGTGGTTGGCGGTTTTGCCAGCGGTTGTCAGGCCGGAGGCATCACACGCTTTTCTCTGCTCTCGGCCGTGGGAAGCGATGCGAAAAGCAGATTTCGCTACGTGCGGGTCATGGGGTCAAAGGAAGACGCGGTTAAAGGCATAGGCTTCCAGCGCCTCACGATTTTTCGTCCGGGAATTATCGCGGGCAATGCTCACACGCCGCGCTATCTAGCCTGGTTGGGGCGTCTCATTCCCGGACCTTTCGGCACAATCGAGCAGGACGATATCGGCCGCGCCTTTGTCGCTGGCTTCGTCAGCGACCCCGCGCGGAACGGGGTTGCGTATCTCGAAAATGGGGCGATGAGACAGAGCTCCCATGCTTTAGGCCGCCCACGAATGACTTAGTCCGTAGGGCGGGTTGGAGCCGAAGGCGTAACCCGCCATCTTGGCGATCCATGGCGGCGGACCATGATCCGCCCTACGGACCTACCGCAACGCATTGGCGGTGACGCAGGATGCCGACGGGCGCAAGCTGATCGGAGAGTTGCTCGCTCAGCTCTGCGCCGCCGTCTGAGGGTGTGAGCGCATGCCGGTGTCGAGCGGCACGCCAGCGCGCAGCAACCATTAAAGGCTAAGCGACATTTTCGACCCACGGCGTTCCGCGCTGGACAATGGTGTTGGCATAGATCAGCAGCTTTCGAGCGCCGTAGACAGCCCAATTCGGCCGCGATTGACCCAAAGCGGGCGTAGCCGGTTTCCCCAAGCATCATTGATGTAGGTCAATAAACTGTGCCCGAACTTAGAGACCCTCGCGGGACGGCATTCTTTCCGTGACAAAAGCAAGGTGGGGAGAGAAGCAAATGGCAGGAAAAACCTCTCTGCGAATTATTTCCTTGGTTCTGGCCTGCGTCGCGGCGATTGTTTCGTCAGCTTGGGCAGCCGACCGCTCGGCAGTGCAAGAGGTTCGGGAGGAAACTTGGGCCTTGATGACCCCTCTGCCCATGTTGGTCTACGTAGTGCGACCAATCGTCGGCGGCCCATATCCTCTTCTCATCATGAACCATGGCATTTCCGGCGACCCACAGCAGCGTGGCTTCTTCCCAATGGTCGAATACCGAGATGCGGCACATTGGTTTGCACGGCGCGGTTATTTCGTGGTCTCCCCGGTGCGATATGGTGCAGTGTCAACGGATGAGCCGGAGAAAGGACTGTTCAGCCTCTATTTCGCAGACGTTGGAGATTGCAAAAAGCCTGAGTTCCGCTGGCCGGGACTGATGATCGCAACCTTGGACCAGTGGGTGATCGACTTCATGGAGAAGGAAGCAATCATCGCGCCGGGTAAGGCCATCGTTGTCGGCCAATCAGGTGGCGGATGGGGAGCCATCGCCCTGTCCAGCCTGAACCCGTCGTCGGTCCGAGCGATCATCACCTTTGCAGCAGGCCGAGGCGGACACGCCGATGGCAAGCCGAACAACAATTGCGCGCCCGACAAGCTCGTCGAAGCAACCCGCGAGTTCGGCACAAAATCCCGCGTACCGATGCTCTGGATTTACGCGGAGAACGACACGTACTTCGGCCCGGACTTGGCAAATCGAATGCACAAGGCATTTACAGAGGCGGGCGGGAAAGCGGAGTTTCGAATATTCCCGCCGTTCGGAAGCGACGGCCACTTCTTTATCGATGCGGCTGAAGCCATTCCAATATGGTCGCCTCTCGTAAGCCAGTTCCTCGACGAGCATCAATGAAGCTCACTTCCGACAGCTTCTAGCACCTCGGTGGTCACAACGACTGATAGCTCGGCGCAATCCTTGGGGAGGAGCATATGAGCCAGCCGGCTTTTGTTGCCTCCAGGCCGAACTCCGCTCCTGCGGCGGGCCGTGACTTGGTGGCTTGCACAGGTGAAGCATGCGCTTCCGCCGACGATCTTCTTCTTCGTCGGCTTCAATCTGATCCTATTGACCAAACGCCTGATCCTGCAGGAGCAAGGCGTCGAGTTCAGTGGCTTCTTCACCGCGATAGTAGCGGCGCTGCTCGTCGGAAAGGCCGTTTTGGTAACCGACAACCTGCCCTTTATGCGCCGCTTCGATGGCGCGCCAATGATCCAACCCATCTTGTTCAAGAGCGCGATCTACTGGCTGTGCGTGCTGATCGTGCGGCTGGCCGAGGAACTCGTCCATTTCGTCGCTTCAGGCGGCGCTATCGCCGATTTCCGGGATCACTTGGGTAATCACTTCTCGTTGGCGCGCTTTTTGTCAATCCAGATATGGTTGATGGTCTTATTCCTTGTCTACGTCACGATACACGAAGTTAATGAGCTCTTCGGAGACGGTGAAGTGTATCGCCCGTTCTTCCGCTGGCGCTCGTCCGAGGCCAAGCTTACCCGCCGTCGTCGCATTCGCCTGCTCACGCGTCTCAACCGGCTCACTGAAGCAAATCCAATCGAGGCGTTCAGTGATCGGACATCGCCTGTTCACACTGAGCTAGTCGCCATACTCCACGAACTCGCTTCGCCGCCCGCCGCTTCGGCGACGCACGCCTGACTGCGGCACGGTTGGCGCTCGAAGCGGACCCGACTTCTGCTGTTGGCCCCCAAACGGACCTGCCGAGCCTCGCGCCGAACGTCGGCTTTCGGAGGGGAAGCGGAAGTAGTTCAGGCATCGCGTTCCAGTGGCCGACAGGCAAATCCCGCACACCCGCCATGCACAAACTGCCCGTCGTGCCAATCTGCCGCATGCACATCGGCTTGCTCCGTCGGGCAAATCACAACGATGCTCTCGCGCATCCCGCCTCGATGAAGAGGGACGTTTCGGCCGATCGTCACGATACGTGGGGCGGGGATGCGATGGACGCGTTGGCGCGCAGGACGTAGCGCGGGTGATGCGTTCGACGAAGCCGTGTGGTCCCGACACCCCGATGCTGGTGTCAACTCTTAGGGCTCAAGAGCCCCGCGGGGACGGTGACTAGAACGCCCGGTACGCCGAGGAGAGCACGGAATAAGTCGTCAAACATCGCGCGGGGAATGCCGGCCTGTCCGGTTGTACCTGTGACCACTCGTGTGCGTTTTCTTAAGCTTCCCTGCACACGAGACCGCGGGTCCAACGGCGCCCGGCATTCCCCGCGCCCTCTTCATTTTCCGAGGGCCAAGCTATTCGCAGCACCCGGGCGCGAATGCGTCGCGGGATCGCGCAGGTGTGTTCATCGCAAGACTTGGATGCCGCTACAAATAGTTCACAGCCCGGTCGAAACCTCGATCCGGAATTGCGCCAGCGCCAGCAGCGGTTCGCTGTTCAGGAGCTGGCCGAGCTGCATCACCGGCACATGGCCGAGCGGCGTCAGCCTGACGACCAGCGTTTGCCGTGGGGTTTCCACAAAACGGATCAGCGTGTCCACCGCGGCCTGGGTATCCGGATTGGCCGCCACCGCTTTCTCGCTGCCGGTCCGGATGGCGTCGACAATCGCGCTGCGCGCCGCGTCGCGGCTCATGCTGTGGGTTCGGGCGTATTGCGCAACGAACAGATCGACCGCGCCGAGGTCACGCAAGGTCAGCTCCAGGGCTCCGGCCTCGATTTGCGCCGCAGCAGCGGTCGCCTGCTGCGGATCGAGCGTGAACGCGCCGCGGGGCACCTTGGCGAGCGCGACGCGGGCCGAGGCCTTGAGCAGGGAGCCGAGCTCGAAATTCGGCGCGTCCAGCACGAATCCGCCCGATGTTTCGTCCCAGGCAGCGGAGAGATTGGCGTCAAGCGCCATGTTGTCGATGCCGGCGATTGCCAGCGGCAGCATGGCAGGATTGGCCGGGTCGACGGGACTGGCCAGCCTGGCGTCGAGATGCGCCTTGGTCGGGATCGATCCGACAAACTGCCCCCAGTTCAGGTTGATCGTATCGATCCTGACGGTTTTCTTGCCGTCCTTGAACGGCGCGACCACGCCTTTGACCTCCGCGCCTTCCAGCACCCCGAGCAGTTGCACCGCCTGTTGAGGCGGCGGCCGCTGCGCCGGATTTGCGAACAGCGCCGACACGCGCATGAAGTTGGCGGCGTTGAGCGATTTGAGCGCGAAATGCCCGACCTTGAACGGCCCGTTCGGCGTGGTGGCATCCAGGCCTTCGAGCACCAGATCGCCCACGCCGGCATCGAGGCTGAAGCGCATCGTCGCTATCCTGAACGGGCCTTGCGGCGTGTCCGTCGACATTCCCCGAAGCTCGTAGTTGCCGATATGGATGCCCTCGTACAGGCCGGCGATCTTCTCGACCATGTCGCGCGCCTGCTCCGGCGTCGGCGGACCCTTCTGGATCATGGCCAGAATCGCGGGGATCTGCAGCCGGGAGGGTCGCAATGCGACATCGTCGACGGTGAGCCCGTCGATGACGATGTGCTGATTTTTTCCAGTGGTGATCGCGTAGGCGCCGGCGGTGATTTGCCGGTAGACGCTGCGATAGCGGTCATCGCCGGCATTCTGCGGATCGAGGATCGCAGCCAGCGCGCGCAGGTCGATGTCATAGGAGGCGAGTTTTTCGACCTTGCCGGACAGTTTGTCGGCCTTCCCCGCCTGCTGCGTGTTGACGTTGTAGGCGAGACTGGCGAGCCGCATGACGGCAATCTTGCCGTCCTTGATGCCCTCGTTGCTGAGGTCCGAATAGGAGAAGTCGGCTGCAATCCTGCTGGTCGCGTTGAGGTCGAAGGTCCCGGTAACGCCAGGCAGCGACATCGAGGAGGCGCTGATGCCTGCGAACTGCTCCAGGGCGAACCGATAAAGATCAAGGGCCGAGGAGGAAGCCGGCCGCTGCGGCAAGGTCGCCGGGCCGGAATAGTCCTTCAGCGTGAGCCGGGGCATCTTGTAGGTGAGGTGCCATTCGGCTGGTGCGGCGGCCATGGCGGCGTCGACTTCCACGCCGGTGGCTTCGATCGTGTCGGCCGCGAAATGTGCCGGGTCAGGCTGGCTGACGCCGGAGGCTGTGATGTTGGCGATCTTGAGATGCGCCGAGGGCTGCGAGGCCAATTCGACTTCGATCTCGGCGATCATGACGGTGTGCTTCAGCGGGTCGAAGCTGACCTTGCCATGGCTGGCCTTGCCGCCCGTGCTGCGGATTTGATCGAATGCCGTGTCGATCTCGCCGGCTATTTGGTGCTGCACATAAAACTGGAAGCCGAAAAAGCCTCCAACCGCGATCACAAGCACGGCAACGAGGCCCAACAGGATTTTCTTCATGCGGTCAGCTCCAGTCGGCGAGGCTTGCCCGGCGGTTGCCAAAATCCTGGTCGGCAAAATCTTGGTCGGAATGGCGGAGAAACGGGCGAGTTGGAGGGGATGAGGCGAGGCAGGTGGCGGTTGTTGACGGGTTTTGCGGTCAGCTGTTGCATCCGAGCCGTTGCACGTGCTTCACATCCGGCTCAATTTGCAGGAAAACTGGCTCCTGGATGTGACAAAGAAACGAAAGTCCGGGATCGGAAACGCTGGGAGCAGGCATGTCGTCTAATTCCGAAGATCTGCATAACGCGGCACTAGCCTACCACCGGTTTCCACGTCCCGGGAAACTGGAAATCCAGGCGATCAAGCCGCTGGCCAACCAGCGCGACCTGGCGCTGGCCTATTCGCCGGGCGTGGCCGCGGCCTGCACCGAGATCGCCAAAAATCCGGCCGAAGCCGCCACGCTGACCGCACGCGCCAATCTGGTCGCAGTGGTCTCCAACGGCACCGCCGTGCTGGGCCTCGGCAATATCGGCCCGCTCGCCTCAAAACCCGTCATGGAGGGCAAGGCGGTGCTGTTCAAGAAATTCGCCGGCATCGATGTGTTCGACATCGAGATCGCCGCCGACACCATCGACCGCGTGGTGGAAACTGTCGCCGCCCTCGAGCCGACCTTCGGCGGCATCAATCTCGAGGACATCAAGGGCCCGGAATGTTTTGAGATCGAGACGCGCCTGAGGGAGCGCATGAAGATTCCGGTGTTCCATGACGACCAGCATGGCACCGCCATCATCGTCGCCGCCGCCATCACCAATGCGCTGCGATTGAACGGCAAGAAGCTGCCCGACGTGAAGATCGTCTGCTCCGGCGCGGGTGCTGCCGCGATCGCCTGTCTCAATCTTCTGGTTTCGCTCGGCGCCGAGCGCAAGAACATCTGGGTCTGCGACATCGAGGGCCTGGTCTACGAAGGCCGCGAAAAGCTGATGGACCGCTGGAAGGGCGCCTATGCGCAGAAGTCCGACAAGCGGAAGCTCGGCGATGTGATCGGCGGCGCCGACATCTTCCTCGGGCTCTCTGCCCCCCGTGTTCTCACCCAGGACATGGTCAAGCAGATGGGGGACAAGCCGCTGGTGATGGCGCTTGCCAACCCCGACCCCGAGATCATGCCGGACGAGGCGCGCGCGGCGCGGCCCGATGCCATGATCTGCACCGGCCGCTCCGACTTCCCGAACCAGGTCAACAACGTCCTCTGTTTTCCCTTCATCTTCCGCGGTGCGCTCGATGTCGGCGCCACCGCGATCAACGAGGAGATGAAGCACGCCGCCGTCGACGCCATCGCCCAGCTCGCGCGCGACCCGCCGTCTGACGTGGTGGCGCGCGGTTTCGACAGCGGCGAGACGCAGGGCTTTGGGCCGGGCTCGCTGATCCCGAGCCCCTTTGATCCCAGGCTTATTCAACGCATCGCGCCGGCGGTGGCGAAAGCCGCGATGGATTCCGGCGTGGCGACGCGGCCGATCAAGAATTTCGACGAATACACCGCGCTGCTCGAGCGCTTTGCCTTCCGCTCCGGCCTGGTCATGAAGCCGGTGTTTGCGAAAGCCAAGAGCCAGCCGGTCCGTGTCATCTATGCCGAAGGCGAGGACGAGCGCGTGCTGCGCGCCATCCAGCAGGTGCTGGAGGAGGGGCTGGCGAAGCCGATCCTGGTCGGCCGTCCGTCGGTGGTGGAGGTGCGGATCAAGCGGTTCGGCCTCGGC
Source organism: uncultured Alphaproteobacteria bacterium (assembly GCA_963802585.1). Classification (GTDB taxonomy): domain Bacteria; phylum Pseudomonadota; class Alphaproteobacteria; order Rhizobiales; family Xanthobacteraceae; genus Bradyrhizobium. Next base: position 537,012 of record CAWDJS010000011.1, read on the forward strand.
ATCAAGGTTGGCCGCGATTTCGACCTCATCAATCCCGAGGACGATCCGCGCTACCGCTCCTATGTGCAGTCCTACATCGAGGTGGCCGGCCGCCGTGGCGTCACCCCGGATGCGGCGCGCACGGTGGTGCGCACCAACAACACGGTGATCGCCGCATTGGCGGTGATACGCGGCGAGGCCGATGCCATGATCTGCGGCGTCGAAGGCCGCTATATGAGCCATCTGCGCCACGTCCGCGACATCATCGGGCATCTGCCCGAAGTCAGCGATTTCGCGGCGCTGGCGCTGATGATCACGCGCAAGGGCGCCTATTTCATCGCCGACACCGAGGTGCGCTCGAATCCGAGCGCGGACGAGCTGTGCGAAGTGGCGGCGTTGGCGGCGAAGCACGTGAAGCGTTTCAATCTGAAGCCGAAGATCGCTTTCCTGTCACATTCCGATTTCGGCAGCTACGACACCGAGACGTCGCGCAAGATGCGGCAGGCGACCGCGCTGCTGAGAAAGCATCATCCCGAGCTGGAGGCCGATGGCGAGATGCAGGCCGACACCGCGCTGTCCGAAGCCACGCGAAAGCTGATCATGCCGGCCTCTGATCTCACGGGCGAGGCGAACATCCTGATGATGCCAAACCTCGACGCCGCGAACATCGCCTTTCAGATGGGCAAGGTGCTGGCGGATGCCGTTCCGGTTGGACCGATCCTGATCGGCCCGGCGCGGCCGGCGCATATCCTCACTCCCTCGGTGACCGCGCGGGGAGTCTTGAACATGACCGCCATCGCAGCCGTCGAGGCCCAGGAGCGTGCGACGCGGCAACAGCCGAGTTTGTTCACCTAGGTTCCCGATGCCGCTGACGCGGCCGGCGATTTGAGCGTTTGAAAAGCGCGAGGCAACCCTCCATAATCCACCTGCTACTTGCAACTCTGCCCCAAACTTCCGGTGAGGCCGACGATGCCAGCTTTCATAATTTTCGGGCGCGTTCTGTTCGCCGTGCTTTTCATCTATTCCGGCGCGACAAAACTGTTCGGCATCCAGGCCGCCGCCGACGCCATCTCTGCCAAGGTCATGATTCCCGCGCTGGTCGCGCCCTATACCGCCCAGCTCGAGACCGCGGCGGGAATGGCGCTGCCGCAGATGCTGGCGATCGTATCGGGGGCCTTCGAGGTCATCGCGGGGTTGATGATCGCGCTCAATTTCGGCGTGCGCTTCTTCGCCATCCTGCTGATCATCTACATCGGCCTGGTCACGTTTTATTTCCACGATTTCTGGAACCAGGCCCCGCCCGACAACGGCAAGACCTTGGTGGATGCGCTGAAGAACCTGTCCTTGATCGGCGCGCTGTTCGTCCTCGCCGGCTACGGCAGGGGGCCGCGGATTGCCGAACCTGCCTATGGCGACGTCTAGGCAGCGGCGCGCCGCCAGGGCGTGACGCTGACTTCGTCAGCCGGATCCAGCATCTGAGGCTCGCCGGCCTTCAGCCCGTGCGAACCGAGGATCTGCTGCGGCGTGCGCGCGGGCACACCGGGGAAACAGCCTTCGCCGCCGGGAATGCGCACGCGCGGGGCCAGCGAGAGCCAGAAGGTGTCGTAGCGGTCCATGAACAGGGCGAAGATTTTGGGGCCGCCGATGATGGCGACGGTGCCGGAACCGACGCCGGCAAGCCCGGCCGCCGCTTCGAATGCGGCGCCGGAGGGATTCCACAGCACAGCCTGGGGATTGGACGGATCGGGAGCGATCGCGGCAACGCTGCGGGTGACAATGATCCGCCTGCGCCTGGGCGAGTTCGGCTGGCCTTCTCCGGAATGGCGGCCGTGCACGATCAGATCGGCACGGTCGAGGGCGTCGGTGAAAAATTTCTTGTCGCCCTCGAATTTCAATTCGTCCGGCATGACGTGCGCGGCATTGGCCAGCATCCCGTCAGCGGAGACAATGACATAGCCCTCGAAGCGGAATGCCGGCACGCGACGCGAGCGCGCTTATTGCGTCACATCGGTAACAACGCTCGACACCGGGCGCTGCGTCAGCGTCGGCAGCTTGGAATCCTTCAGCACGGCTTCGTCATATTGCGGCAGCGACTGCACCGGAGCCTTCGCCCGCATCGCCACCACCTTGAAGCCTTCGGCCTTCAGCCGCTTCAACAGGTCGGGCAGGGCTTCGGCGGTGTGCTTGTGGAAGTCATGCATCAGGATGATGCCCTTGCCGAGCTTGTCCAGCTTCCTGAAGGTGACGTCGATGACCTGCTTGGCGTCGCGCGCCTTGAAGTCGAAGGAATCGAGGTCGCAGGAGAAGATCGCAATGTTGCGCTGTCCGAGATAGGTCACCATCTCCGGCGGATGCTGCAGCGCCGGGAAGCGGAAGAACGGCGCCGGCGAGATGCCGCCCAGCGCCCACTTCACGGCGCTGATGCCCTTCTCGATCTCTTCCTTGCGCTGGTCGTCGTTCAGCTTCTTGTTGACGAGGGTCGCATGCGACCAGGTGTGGGTGCCGATGGTGTGGCCGGCCGCATAAACCTGCTTGGCGATCTCGGGGTAGTAGGTCGCGTGCTTGCCGATCTCGAAGAAGATGCCGGTGGTGCACTCCTCGGCCAGCGCCTTCAGGATCGCCGGCGTGTTCTCCGTCCACGGGCCGTCGTCAAAGGTCAGGACGACCTCGTGGTCCTTCAGGAAGTCCAGCTCCTTGAAATGCTCGAAGCCGAAGCCCGGGCCGCCGGTGGTGTCGATCTCGACGGTGCGGGCGACGCCCAGCGCATTCGGATTGTTGCAGGCCGCGCGAGCGGGTTGCGGAGGCTGGGACGGCGCGGCTGCCGCGGGAGCCGGTGCAGGCGCCGAAGCGGGCGAGGCCGCCGCCGGCTTCTGAGCCGCTGTCTCCGACCGGGCGAGAGTGGGCGCACAAAGCGCCACCGCAACGAAAATTCCTGCCGCAATACGCATCTCGATGTTCCCAGATTCTGTGGCTCGCGCGCGGTTTGCCGCCATCGTCAGAGCCATCGTTCCCCCAAAACGCATACTAGCCTAGCCAGACCGGCCGTGCCAATGCAACGGCACCCTGTGGAAGGGTCCGAATTGTCCCTACTTCAGTTAATTCCGGGAACTGTGGCTCAGGTGTCGGCGAGCGCCCGCGCGATGGCGGTCTTGATCCTTGTATCGGTCGGCTCGACCGCGGAGGGGAAGACTTCCGCGATATAACCGTCACCGCCGACCAGGTATTTGTGGAAGTTCCATTTCGGCACATCCTTCGGGCGCGCCTCGGCGGCCCATTTGTAGAAGGGATGCGCGCCAGGCCCGGTCACCACGGCCTTGCCCGCGATCGGGAAGGTAACGGCATATTGATGCTGCGCGGTCTCGGCGATCTCGGCCGGACCCCCGGGTTCCTGTCCGCCGAAGTCGTTGGAGGGCACGCCGATCATGCCAAAGCCGCGATCGTGAAATTCGGTCCAGATCTCCTGCAATCCCGCATATTGCGGGGTGTAGCCGCAGAGCGAGGCCGTATTGACCACCAGGAAGGGCCGGCCGGTATATTCGGCAAGCCTGATGTCGCCGCTGGAGAGCCCCGGAAAGGAGAAGGCATAGGCCGTGATCCGGCTGACTTGTGCCGGCGCCTGGGCTTGCGCGAAGGCGCGGGTCGAGAGCGGTGCCGACAGCGCGGCGAGTGCGCTTCCGAGCAAAATCCTGCGGTCGATCATGGGGGCCCTCCCTGATGTGCGGCGCCATCCTAGCGCAGCCGAACGCGTACACTCGCTCAACAAGCCGTTATGCAAGCCATTATGAAGCGCACCACGGCACCGGCATCAGCGGCATGTAGTAGCGATTCCATTCGCAGATCGATTCGTGGCCGGAGCGCTTGAAGGCATATTTGATCGGCTCGGCCTGGCCGATCGCGATGTGGAGGCCGAACAGCGCCGCCGCGACCGGGAAGGCCCATTTGTGCCATCGGACGAAGGGCAGTGCCTCCAGCAGCATCGCGCCCGCCAGGATGATCAGCGGGTCGGTGAAGACAAAATATTCAATCTTCAGCCCGCGCCGCACACCGAGCGTATCGACACCGATTGCGGCCGCCATCAGCGCCAGCGCCTGCAGCGCAGCCAGTCGCTCGCCCCGACGCCAGGCGTAGACGATGCCGGGCAGGATTAGCCAGGTCAGGAACACCGTCGGCCGTGCGGAGGAATGCAGCACGAAGGTGTAGCGCGCGAATACCGAAGCGAGCCCGTCGAGCAGCAGCGGGAGGACGGCGAAAGGATTTGATCCGTTCGCCGCGTTCGTCGTGCTGGCGTCGGCAAAGACCAGCATCTTCTCCAGCGGATTGACCACCGCGATCACATTGCTGGTGTTGTAGTCGACGTCGAGCACGAGCAGGGCGACCGCCGCTCCAGCGGCGGCTGCAAAGATCGAGGCAAGCGTCTCGGTGACGCTGACCTGCCAGATCGCGGCATAGGCGATCATGCAGGCAATGATCAACGCCAGCAACGCGATCTGATAGACGCCGAAACGGCCCAGCAGCAGCGGATGAAACTGCGCTGCGTCGAGCAAAGTGCGGTCGAGACCGGTGACGATCAGCGGCCACACCGCCCAGGCCGCAGCGAGGGCTGCGATTGCCGCAATGGCGGCGGCGAGCCAGCTTGCCGGTGTGCGCCAGAATTTGACGCTGGCGCTTTGATCGCTGCCGAACGGCAGGATCACCAGCGGCAGCACAGCGATCAGCAGGATCGCCTGCACCTTGTTCTCCAGCCCGATCACGCAGAGCGCGGCCGCAGCGGCAAGGCCGAGCGGGCGCGCCGGATGCGCGCGGCGTCCGATCGCGATCAGGATCATCAGCGCAAAGATCACGGGGCAGGCGGCGACGAGCTCGCTGCGCAGGATTCGGGAATGCACGGCAATGCCGCCGGACAGTGCGAAGGCCAGCGTTGCGAGCAACGCCACGCGCCAATCGCGAAAGATCAGCCGGCCAAGGCCTGCGAAGATCAACACGCTGCCGATCGCGATCAGGAAGGCGAGCACGCGCCCGGCCCGCACCGCATGGGTCATCGCCACGTCGAACACCGCGGCATCTCGCGGCATCGCCGGCAGCGTCCAGGCATCCAGGAGGCCGAGATCGTGGAGCAGCACGAACCAGGATTTGAGCGAGAGGATGGTCAGATAGGCCGTGTGATCGGTGAACTGCTGCGGCTTGCCGGCATTCATGGCGAGCGCGCTGTAGATCACCATGAAATCCATATCGGCATTGCGCCAATAGGCGACGAAATAGCCGAACAGCAGGAATGAGAGCGTCAGTCCAATGATGATCGCGGCGAGCCCTCCGGACCAGCCGAGAAATGTGAGGCGGTCGAAGACGTCGCGCGGCGCGCCGGATTTCTGGACAGTGGGGGCGGAGACCTCGGACATATCAGCGGCTTTTAGCCGACCCGTCCCGGAGGCGCCACGTCCGGCAGAGGAACTCGCTTGGGCAAGCTCCCCGCCAGGGATTAGTAGGTGCGGATGATGAAATCGGTGTATTCGCCGGTTTCGCCCTGGTTGATGCCCTGGTCGGAGACGACGATCGAGCCGCCCGTGGCCAGCGCTTCACTGATGCGCGCCATCACATCCGCTGGAATGGTGATGCGGTCGAGCGCTTCCGCCGCGCTATCCGGCATCGGCGCCGGCTTTGCCTCGACCGGAGCAGGCGCGTTCCTGCCCTTTCGGCGGGACGCGCGCGGCATGTCGCTGTCGCGCATCGCGGCCCGCGCCGACTGCGGCACGGTGACCACGGACCAATGCAGGACGTTGGAATCGTCCTTGTCGACGGTGGCGGTGAAGAGGTGCGTGCCGAGCGGACGGTCGCTCGGCGCAATGGTCACGGGCACCTCGAACCATGGCGCGAAGTTCTGGCGCACATAGAGCTTGGAATCCTTGCGGCTAATGAACACCGCGACTTGGCCCTCGCGGCGCTTCTCCGGCTTCGCAGCCGGCTTGGCGGGCTCGGTCAGCCGGGTCTGATCCTTCCTGGGATCTGCAGCCGGCGCCGGCACGGTGGCGGCGTTCGCTGCCTTGACCGTTTCGGCCGGCTTGTCGGCGGGCTTCGCGGCATCAGCCTTTGCTGTATCGGTCTTGGCGGTATCCGGTTTGGGCGCCTCGGGCTTTGGCGCTGCCGCAGGCGTGTCGACCTTGGCCGTCTCCGGCTTTGCTTCCGCAGGTTTTTCCTCCGGCTTGGCACTCGCGGTCTGCGCGGGCTTGGCAGCTTCTTCGACAGGCTTGGCGGCGACATCGGCCGGTTTTGTGTCCGCGCTGGTGTCGCTCTTCGCGGTACCGCCGGCCTCAGTGCTCTTGGCGTCCTTGCCGACGGTGTCGGTCGACGTTGACTGCGGCGCGCCGTCAGCCTTGGCCGTCTCGGCCTTCGCCGCCTCGGCATCGGCAGTATCCGGCTTGGCATCGTCGGGCTTTGCCGCTTCCGGCGCTGACGAGCGCACGTCCGACATCGTCGCCTTGTTCGCGTGGACACCGCCGCTGGCATCGGCCGTATGGGTCTGGTCGCGCAGCGACGCTGCGTCGCTGTGACCGACGGTGGAGCGCAGTTCGAGATTGGCTTCGACCGGCCTCAACTCCGGCGCGCCCTTGTCCGCCTTCGCGGCGGGCGGCTCGTTGGCTTCAGGCTGCTCGGCGACCGCAGGCTGCGGCACGACCTTCATGGCCGGCAGCAGCGGATGCGAGAAACTCGACGGCGACAATTCGCCGGGTGTGACGATCACCCGCGCGCCCATCTTGGTCCAGCCCCACATCTTCACCGCAAAGGACTCCGGCATGCGGATGCAGCCATGCGAGGCCGGATAGCCAGGCAGCACGCCCGCATGCAGCGCGACGCCGCCCCAGGTGATGCGTTGCATGAACGGCATCGGCGCGCCGCTATAGATATTCGAGTGGTGGTAGCGGTCCTTCTGGATCACGCTGAACACGCCCATCGGTGTCGGATGTCCGGGCATGCCCGTCGACACCGGCGCTTCGGCGAACAGGCCGTTGGCGTCGTACACGGTCACTTTCTGCCTGGCGATCGAGACGTTGATGACCAGCGGCATCTGCGGATGCACCGTGGTGTCCTTCACCACTTCCTTTTTCGGCGCGGCACGGCGCGTGTGCTGCTGACGCGGCTGAACGACCCGGCGCTCCGGGTAGGAGCTGTAGCCCGGCTCCGCCTCGCGCCAGTAGGATTGTGCGCTAACCGAGCTCGCAGGATAGACGGCGCCGAGGCCACCGGCGGCGGCAAAAACAGCAACGCGCAGCAGCGTCCCGACGGCTACCGACGAGCGCAGCGCGATGGCGCTTGGCATTTTCGAGTCCTTGATCATTCGCTTTTCTTCATTTTCGCAGACGCGAAGCGCGTTAACCAGCGTAGCGCTTCTGATTCCAGAGGTTTTCGCGGCAAGCGTAGCAAAAAAGTCTCACATCTCGTTAAAGGGCAGCGGCGTACCGGTGGCCTTCCCAAGGCATTGTTGCGCAACTACATGGCGGAAACCCGCCCACGGAGAATCTCATGACATCCCAAGCTGTAAGGCCGTGTGACGCGCGGCCGAAAGCCGTGTTTCTGCTGCTGTTTGCCGTCCTGTTTTGGTGGATTTCCGGGCCGGCCCTTGCGGCCGATGAACCAGATTTGATCTTCCGCCGTTCCACGGTGTTCAAGCTGCTGAGCCCGAACGACAAGCTTGCAACCTATGGTGTCGACGATCCCGAGGTCGAGGGGGTGGCCTGCCACTTCACCGTGCCGGAAAAGGGCGGCTATACGGGCTGGCTCGGGCTTGCCGAGGAGGTGTCGGATATTTCGCTCGCTTGCCGTCAGATCGGCCCGATCCGCTTCAAGGACAAGATGGCACAGGGCGACGACATGTTCCGGAAGCGGCGTTCGCTGTTCTTCAAGAGAATGCAGATCGTCCGGGGCTGCGACGCCAAGCGCAACACGCTGGTTTACATGGTCTATTCCGACAAGCTGATCGACGGCTCGCCGAAGAATTCGACCTCGACGGTGCCGGTCATGCCCTGGGGCGCCGCGGATGGCTCGGTCCAGAAATGCGGCGATTTCATCCAGTAGGAGAGGGAGGTCAGCGCCCGCCTGGCGGGCGCACCTTGGGGTCGCGGCAGCCGACCAGGTGCAGGAATTTCTGCGGGGTCGATGTTGCGCCGCTGTCGGTGCGCTGTTGTGACATCGCGCCGCAATGGCTTTCGGCCTTGCCGGGGGTTGGTGCGTTCCGTTGCGGGGACGATCCGCCGGCGCCTTTGGCCAGAGTTTTCACAGCGACTGTCTTGCGTTTTCGGGAAGGGGGATTGCTGTCAGCAATGATGATGTCGCCACCGCCCATGACTGCCATCCTTTGTGGAGGGAAAGGGACAACGCGCAACCGTTCCGAAGGTTCTTCGGATTGAGGTGAGTCGGCTCCGGCGCGGCCGCGGTTCACGCTCAAGGCGTTTGCGGCCGCCGCTTTTCACCAGAGAAACGTAAAAATGCCCCTTCGGGCTTCGTCGTCCCGTAGTCATGTCGGGCCGATTTTGGCTCTGCGGGCCGGAGACTGAGGCACCTTTGCCCCCTAATCGCTCTCATAAGCCACTGAAATCATTGATGTCGTAAGCAATTGTTTCATGGGACCGGCGGCGACGAAACAATTCTTGTCGCGACGAAACCATTTTGGGCTTTTGGCGCAGAACTCCGGAAACGCCGCATGGTTATCAACCGGACCAACAAAGACGGCGCCAAGCGCCGACAGGGACAAACCGGAGACAGTCAAATGCGGATCACCAGCTTCATCCTCGCCTTCGCCTTTGTCGTAGCCGGTTCGTCGATGGCGGGTTCCGCTGAAAATGGTCTGCCCGGGATTGGAACTTTCTCCTATAATGGTTCCCCGGTTGTGGCTTCGCATTCCCTTGTGCTGGCCGTGCGCTAAGGCAGTAGAACCAGATCAGTGACAGTTGCCCGTAAAGCCATCATGAACCTTCGCATTTGCGCCGCGGCGTTGGTCGCAACCGTAGCCCTCAACCAGGCCGCGCAGGCTCAGGCCTCGCTCCAGATCCGCGCCGCGATGCATCTGCCTGATCCGCGCGCGGATTTCGTGCGTCAATGTGCCCCCCATATGCTCGGCCGCTGGGCGCATCCGGAAGAGGTGTGCGGCTGCCTGCATGACCATGCCGCCGCCGTCGTCGAGGACAGCGATCTCCGCCAAGCGCTGCTGCGCGGCATCAGTGAAACCGGCGTGCCGACCATCGAGAACAACTGGGTGCCGCCTGCAAAGCAAGCCGAGATCGGCCCGACCTTCACCAAGATCGCCAAGCCGACCCTGCAGTGCATGTTCGAGCCCGCGAAGTAGTCCAGCCAAGCTTCTGATTTGTCGCGAAATGGAACCGCAAGCCTCGACTTGCGAACGGCAGCCATTGTAAGCCCGTGGCTCTGCCTTGCCTGATTCAGCGCGAGCCGATCGATGCGACCGCGGCGATCTTCCCTTGCATTTCTGATGTTGCTTGCGCTGGCCGCGCCTGCGGTCGCCGCGCCCGATGAGGACGTGCTCGGCAAGGCGCAAGGCTATCCAATCGGATCGCGGCGCGACTGGTACTACAACGAACAGGTTCGTGTCGGCTCGTTCAGCAATCTCGACAAGATCCTGCCGCACTACACGCTGGAGAAATCGGCCTCGCCCCTGCCGCTCGTGAAGGCGGCGAGCGAACCTGATGACATCAAATACCGCTTCGAGCAGCGGACTCTTGGCGTCGACGATTTCCTCGCGCGCGAGCGCGCCACGGGATTGCTGCTGATCAAGGACGGCGAAATCCTGGTCGAGCGCTATCAATATGACCGCAACGCGAGCAACCGTTTCCTCTCGCACTCGATGGCGAAATCCATCGTCAGCCTCGCCATCGGCCTGGCGCTGGCGGAGAACAGGATCGCTTCGCTCGACGACACCGTCGCAAAATATGTGCCGAAACTCGCCCGCAGCGCCTATGGCGAAACCACGATCCGCAACATCCTGAAAATGTCTTCCGGCGTGCCGTTCAACGAAGTCTATGACGGCAAGGACGACCTGACGCGGTTCAACATCGCCCGCTACAAGCAGGACTCGATCGGCGCGTTGCGGCTGTTCGATACGCGCGAGGCGGCGCAGGGCACTCGGTTCCACTATGCCTCCGCCGAAACCGTAAACCTCGTGCTGGTGCCGCGCGCGGTGACAGGCGTGCCGCTCAGCGAATACATGACGTCGCGGCTGTGGCAGCCGATGGGTGCCGAATCCGATGCGACCTGGGTGAAAGTGCCCGACGGCACGGTTACGGGTTCCGGCAATTTCAACGCGATCCTGCGTGATTATGGCCGGCTCGGCATGCTGCTCGCCAATGACGGCGCCATAGGCGGCAAGCAGGTCGTGCCGAAGGACTATCTGCTCGAGGCCACCGACTGGCACCGCCAGCCAAAGCCAAGCCACGCCACGCCGTATTTCGGCTATGGCTATCAGTTCTGGCTGTTTCCCGGCGAGAAGCGGCGGTTTGCGCTGTTGGGCGTGTATGGCCAGTCGATCTTTGTCGATCCCGAGCTCAAGCTCGTGATGGTACTGAAGTCGGCTGCGAAGACGGCCAGCGTCGGGAAGGAAACGCTCGGCCGCGAGCGCGATGCGCTCTGGCGCGGCCTTGTCGCGCACTACGGGAGCTGGTAGCGGCCCGGCACGCAGGCGCGCGGCGTCATTTCTTCTTCGGAGCGCGCGGAACGCAATTTCGCGCGGCCAATACGCCCGTCGGTGTCATCTTCGCGCCCGACACTTCCTTGATCGTGCCGGCAGCACAGGTGCCATCATCGACCAGCACGCGCTGGCCAAGCCGCAAGCCAACGATGTCCTGTTCGCGCGCGACACGGTCGGTCATCGCGAGGGCGGCGGGCGCAGCTCCCAGGAGGAGCAGGCAGCAAAGCAGGATGCGTGAGAAAGTCATGGCGTCAAATGTAGGGACACCGTTGCGATTCTGAAAGGCGGATCGCCTGCACGGCGCGCGCGAAGTGTGATTTGATCGGGCCGGAACAGGGACGATCGGGATCATGAACGCCAACGATAGCCAAAAAATCCTCGATGCCGTCGATGCCGGTTTCGACGCCCAGCTCGAAACCACGCGCGATTTTGTCGCCATCCCATCGACCCGCGGTGCCGAAGGACCGTGCCAGGACATGATCGGCGACCTCCTGCGCCAGCGCGGCTATGAGGTCGACGACTGGCATATCGATCTCGACGATCTCAGGGATCTGCGCGGCTTTGGGCCGATCGAGCACGATTTCTCCAGGGCGCGCACGGTGGTCGGCACTTACAGGCCCGCGACCAGCGCCGGAAAGTCGCTGATCCTGCAGGGCCATTGCGATGTCGTACCGACCGGCCCGCTCGACATGTGGGAGACGCCGCCGTTCACGCCTGTGATCAAGGACGGCCGGATGTATGGCCGCGGCGCCTGCGACATGAAATCGGGCACGATCGGCGCGCTCTACGCGCTCGATGCGATCAAGCAAGCCGGACTCAAACCGACCGCGCGCATCCATTTCCAGTCCGTGATCGAGGAAGAGAGCACCGGCGTCGGTGCGCTCTCGACACTACAGCGCGGCTACCGCGCCGACGCCTGCTTCATCCCGGAGCCGACCGGCGGCACCATGGTCCGTTCGCAGGTCGGCGTGATCTGGTTTCGGCTGAAGGTGCGCGGCTTCCCCGTGCATGTATCGCATGCGGGTTCCGGCTCGAACGCGATCACGGCAGCCTATCATCTGATCCATGCGCTGGAGAAGCTCGAGATCGCGTGGAACGAACGCGCAAAGGCCGATCGCCATTTCAAGGACGTGGCGCATCCGCTCAATTTCAACCCGGGCATCATCAAGGGCGGCGACTGGGCTTCCAGCGTGCCGGCCTGGTGCGACGTCGATTGCCGCATCGCGATCCTGCCGGGCTGGTCGATCGCCGAGTGCCAGAAGGAAATTGTGGCCTGCGTGTCGGCGGCGTCGCGCGACCATCGCTTTCTCTCCAACAATCCGCCTGACGTGGAATGGTCCGGATTTTTGTCGGAGGGCTATGAACTCGTGAACTCGGCAGCGTCTGAGGCCGCCTTTGCCAAGGCGTTTGGCGCCGTCTATGGCGGCGTGGTCGAGGATCGCGCCTTCACCGCGCTCACCGATACCCGTTTCTACGGGCTCAACTACAACATTCCGAGCCTGTGTTTTGGCGCGAGCGGCGCGGCGATGCACGGCTTCAATGAATATGTCGATCTGGAGTCGCTGAAGAAGTCGACCAAGACGATCGCGCTGTTCATCGCGGAATGGTGCGGGGTCGAGAAGCTCTGAGCTCTCTCGTATCCCGGGGGCGTGGTGCGCCGCCGCTTGGCGATGCACCCAGCCCGTCGCCGCGGCCATTACCTTGGAAGTCATTGCCTCGCTTACCCGGTCGATCCATTCTGCGCGCGAAATCGCAGGGAGGAACCATGACGCCGCTTGAGAAAGTCCAGTCGTTGAAAATGCCCTTTGCCGAGTTGAAGGGCGTGACCTTCGTCGAAGCGGACAAGGACCGCGTGGTCGCAACGATGCAGGTCAGGCCGGACCTCTGCACGCTCTTCCACACCATCCATGGCGGCGCGGTCATGGCCTTTGCGGATTCGGTGGGCGCAGCCGCGACCATCATCAATCTTCCCGAGGATGCCAAGGGGACGGCGACGCTCGAGAGCAAGACCAACTTCATCGGCGGCGCGAAGGAGGGAACCACGGTGATTGCCACCGCGACGCCGGTGCATCGCGGTCGCCGTACCCAGGTCTGGACCACCCGGCTCGAGACGGAAGACGGCAAGCTGGTTGCGATCGTGACCCAAACCCAGATCGTTTTGTGACGTTCGTGCGCTGTTAACCAACTGGTTGTGAACGGTAAAATCCCGGCCTTGAATTCTGTGCTGCAATGCACAATATCTGCGATCTAGGGATTCGAACGCCTCCTCGAGGGCTTCTGAGAGGAGATATGACGTGCCAGACGACACCACCCATCATCCGCGGCCCGGCTTTGGCTATGTGCGGACCCTGAGCCAGCAGGAAGAACTGCCACTGTTGCGTGATCACCTGCTCCGGCTCGACCGGCAAAGCCGGCACGACCGCTTCAACGGCTATCTCGATGACAGCTTCATCGAGCGCTATGCCGCCAGATGCGCCGACGATGGCACGGTCATCGTGGCCTACATGGAAAGCGGCGTAGTGCGGGGCGCGGCCGAATTGCACCCGCCGGAGCAGTCCGAGGACGGAATGCCGGAGATCGCCTTCAGCGTCGAAGCCTGCGTGCGCCGTCAGGGCGTCGGCAGCCTGTTGTTTCGCCGGCTGATCTCGGAAGCGCGCTGGAAGGGATATCGCGCACTGCGCGTCACCACCGGCGCCGGCAACCAGGCCATGCGGTCGCTCGCCAGCAAGTTCGGAGCGTGCCTGGAGTTCGCGCATGGCGAATCCACCGGCACGATCGATCTGTCACCGCAGCCGCAGGACGAACTCGCCAAACTCGCGATCGATGCGCCGCTGAATGCCGCGCGCGCGGTGATGAATTTTAACCGCGCCTGCTGGAAGGTCTTCGCCAAGATGGTCGAAGGCAGCCGCGCGGCTTGAGCCACGCCTCGGCCTGGATCGAAGCGTTTCGATGCAGGCGGGCGCGAACGCGGCTCAGGTGCCGGTGCGCTTGTCGTTGCCGAACTTCCGCACCACGCGGCGCTCGACCACGATCGAGCGCTGCGCGCCCTGCTCGCCGGCGATGACGCGCGTCGAAGTGGCGCGCGCATTGACGCGGCTCTGCTTCTTCACTTCGACGAGCACGGCCTCGTAAGGCATGCCCATCAGCGAGGCCGCAATCTCGGCCTGCTGCTCCGCATCGTCGGTGATCCCCACGGCGGCGAAGATCGCTTCGTCCAGGGTCGGCGGATCGCGCCGGACGCGCCGCGGACCATATTTGGTATTCCAGTCTTCGCTCATGGGGGCCTCTCGTTTCGCCCGGCATACCTAAGAGCGAGTATGTTGCATTGCAATATGAATTTGATATGGCAGGTCAGCTATGCACACAAAGATTTCACAGGCCTTGCAGCGTTTCGGCATCATAAATCTGGATGTCGGTCGCGCCAACCGCAAGCGTTCGCAACGCTCGCACGAAGTCGCGAGAGGCGGGGACGGCGAAATGCGTCGCCAACGCCGCGCGATCGGCCCATTGCTCGATGAACACGAGACGCAGCGGGCTCTCGCAATCGACGTGCACGGCGTGCGAGATGCATCCGGGCTCGGTGCGCGAGCGATGCACATGTTCGAGGCTCAGCTTCTTCATCTCTTCAAACGAGTCGGGCCGCGCGGTCACGCTGCCAGTCACCACGATCATTGGCCAAAACTCCCTGATCTCATGGCGCGACCGCCTCGAGCGGCTGCTGCGGCCAGCGCTTGAGGGCGGCGCGGCCGGCATCGGTCAGTTCGTAGACGCCGCGTTCGGCGCGGTCGAACCAGCCATAGACATTATGCAGCAGGATCTTCCCGGCGTCGGGAATACCTTTGCGCAAATCCCGCACTTTCTGCGGTCCCTGCGATAATGCGGAGGCGCAGGCGAGCGCCTGCTGCCGGTAGGCAGTCATGATCGGCGCGCGGGTCGAGCCGCCCATGGCGGGATCGCCGATGCGGCGTCGGTGCTCGGACACCAGCCGCGAGCGTTTCTTTGGATTGCGGCGAGGGGCCGTGGTCGGCGGCTTCACCAGCACCTCGACATCGCCGCGCCCCGTGACCCCCAGCATGCCGAAGCCGAGCCTTCGACAGAGGTTGCGATAGCGCGCATCGCTTTCGCGGCCCTTGCCTTGCATCGACATCCTGGCGGCGAGCCAGACCTCGTCGGCAGCACCTGCGCGATCGACCGCCTGCAGGATCAGTTCGAGATTGAACGACAGTTTCAATTCGCCGATCACGACGATCGGCGGCTCGCTGCCGCTCAGCGCAACGAGATCGCAGCCGCCGATTTCGCCCTTGACCGTGAAGCCGAGCTTTTCGAGGAAGCGTTTGACGGGAAGGTAAAGCGCGGTTTCCAAGGGACACCAGTTCCGGCGGCCTCTCTGCCGCGACTTAGTGCCGTGATTCTAGCCGAATTTCCGCAAAGCGTTTGCCCGTACCGGCTCTCAGCGGCTGTCCCTTAGACCCTTCCGGCCACCGGGATCAGCGCGCCGGTCACGGCGCTCGCGGCGTCGCTGACCAGGAACAGGATGACGTCGGCGAGCTCCAGCGGCGTGATCCATTTGGAAAAATCCGCTTTCGGCATGCTGGCACGATTGGCCGCCGTGTCGATGGTCGAGGGCAGTACCGCATTGACGGTGATCTTGCCTTTGTGCTCCGCGGCGAGCGCCTCGGTCAGGCGATGCACGCTGGCCTTGGAGGCCGCGTAGGGGCCCATGCCGGCGCCCGCCTGCAGCGCACCCATCGCGCCGATATTGACGATGCGTCCGGCCGAGGAGGCGGCGAGATGCGGAATGGCGGCCTTGGAGGCGTTCAGCGCGGTCAGTACGTTCAGCGCATACATCTTTTGCCAGCTCTTGATGTCGCCGTCGGCGACCGTCTCGAAGGTGAAGCCGCCGGCGATGTTGACCAACGCATCGAGCCTGCCGAAATGCGCCGCCGCGGCGTCGATGGCGTGCCCGGCTTGCGCGGCGTCGGACAGATCGACACCGCCCAGCTCAATTCTTTCAGGCGTGGCC
Source organism: uncultured Alphaproteobacteria bacterium (assembly GCA_963802585.1). Lineage (GTDB taxonomy): Bacteria > Pseudomonadota > Alphaproteobacteria > Rhizobiales > Xanthobacteraceae > Bradyrhizobium. The sequence continues at coordinate 552,704 of CAWDJS010000011.1, forward strand.
GCCGCCATCAACGAGGGCGCATGATCGACGCCCGCGACCCGCGCGCCGCGCTGTTGCGCCGTCTCCGCGACCACCCTGCCAAGCGCACCCAGCGCGCCGGTGATGACAATAACTTTTCCATTCATTTTCAGGCTTCTCCGCAACAAGGCCGCGTGGCCACCCTAGCGCCAGAAGAAAATGACTTGCAATGGTGCGCAATTTCGCGGCGAAATGGTCCTGCAACGTCAGATGGTGCGCGCGATGACCTGCTCTCCGCCCGTAGTCGATACTCCCGACAGCTTCACCACCTTCAAATACGAATTACCGCATTTCTTCGAAGCGCTTCATGGCGACGCGCCCGCGCGCATCGTGGCGATAGGTTCGTCGTCGACGGCGGGCAGGGGCGACGATGTGGTGCCTTATCCGGCCAGGCTCGAAATGTACCTACGGTGGGAGTACCAGGCGCGGTTTCCGCCGCAGTTTAGGCTTGACGTCCTTAACCGTGGCAAAGGCGGCGAGGAAGCGCCCGACGAGTTGAAGCGATTCGACAATGACATTTTTGGCGAAAAGCCGTCGCTGGTGATCTGGCAGGTCGGAACAAATGCGGTGTTCCGAAAAACCCACAAGATTAAGGACACCATCGACGCCATCAGCGAGGGGCTAAGGAAGTTAAGTGGAAAGGAATTCGATGTCCTGCTGATTGACCCGCAATACGTCACGGCAATGCTGCGAGACGAGTGTGCAGACGACTCGGAGCAAATGGTGTCCCTAATTGCGGCCGCCGCCGAGGAGGCCAAGGTCAACTTGTTTCGCCGCTGGGCGCTGATGCGGCATTGGCACGTTTATAACAACGTTGCGCTGCCAGATTTGATTGATCCATCCGATCAGCCTGACCAACTTCATCAAAATGACTGGAGCACCATGCAGGTCTCGCAAGCCTTGTTTAAAGCGTTTAAGGACGTCTTAACGAAGATGGACTGGTGCTCAACGCACGGTTCTTAAAATTTTCGGCTTCTGTGTAAGCGGATGGCAGAAGGGATCCGCTAGGCTGATGCTTCGATCCTAACGGGACCGGAGTTTCACGATGGGAAATCTGCCTGATCATGGCCTGCCGCTGGTTCAGCTCAAGGAGCAGCGGCGCGACCTGGTCGTTGCCTTGCAAAACCGCAACGGCCCGGTCAGCGGCTGGGAGCTGATGCAGATCGCCGCGATCCAGCAGGCGATCCAGGCCTTCGAGGAGGTCATTTCCGACCTCGATGCCGAAATGGAAATGGAAGCGGCGGCCTGAGTCCGCGACAAAGCGGCCGCGCAACGGCTCGATCCCGGACTGCAACTTACGCCTGCAGGTAGCGCGCTTTCAACTCGGCGCGCTCCGGCACACCGAGCCCCAGACCATCCCTGAAATAGCCTTCGAGATCGCCATATTGCGCGCTCACCGCGTCGAAGCCGGCCGCGAGGAAGGAGGCTTCGACCGATCCGATCGCCTGCTTGACGTCGGCGGGCAGGTCGGGCGCGGAATTGGGATCGCGCCGATAGAACTGATTGGTCAGGAGATAATCCTCGGAGATCACCTGATCCGGCACGCCGAGCGCATGCAGGATCAGCGCGCAGGCAAATCCGGTGCGGTCCTTGCCCGCGGTGCAATGGATCACCAGCGGCGCGGTATCGTCGAGCAGATGCACGAACAGCTCGCGGAAACTGTGGGTGTTGAGGCGGACGTAGCCGCGATAGGAGTTGCGCATGATCTCGAGCGCATCGCCTGACGACAGCGCGCGCGCCTGCAGCTTCGCCCGCAGCGCTGCGACCACGGTCGGCTCGATCGGCAGCGAATGTACCGCGATCTCCTGGATCACGCAGGCGGCCGCCACGCGTTCCTCCGTGCCGCGAAAATCGAAGGCGCTCCTGACGCCGAGCCCGCGCACGACCTTGACGTCGTCTTCCGTGAGATGGCCGAGATGGTTGGAGCGGAAAATCCGCCGCCAGCGAACGTTGCGGCCATCGCCGGCCGGGTAGCCGCCGAGGTCGCGGAAGTTGCTGGCGCCCTGGAGATTGAGGTGACGGGGGAGGGGTTCTGTCATTGGCGGAGTTTACGCCATCTGGTGCGGCAGAGAAATGACGTTGAGTACAATTGGCAGTGCGGTTCCGCTCTGGTCTATATTGCAGCCCTCGGGGAACGAACATGAATCGGTACAGGAATATTGTTCTGGGTGCGGCCTTTGCGGCCCTCATCGCCGGTCTCGCGCCGGCTTTGGCGCAGAGCACGACGTTCCGGAACTATCATTGTGCCGACGGCAGCGAATTCATCGTCGGCTTCTACCCCTATGATTCGCGCGCCTATCTGCAGATCGACGGTGGGCCGGTCACGCTACGGCGGAGGCTGGCGGTCTCGGGCACGCGCTATTCCGGCGGCGGGGTTACCATGAAGATCAGCAAGGCCGGGCGCATCGCGGTCAAGCGCCCCAGGCGGCCGGAAACGGCGTGCGATCTGCTGGTAAAAATGCAGTGACGAAAAAGGGCCGAAACGATTTCGTTTCGACCCTTTTCAATTCTTGAACTCGACCAAGTCGAAATCTGCAAAGTCGCGGCTTCGTTGCCCCGCCTTCCGATGTTGCTGCGGCATCAGTGATCCCGCGTCGGCTTGAACCCAGGCACGGACTCCCGGATCGCCTCTTCATGGTACCAGCTGCCGCTGCAGACCACTTCGTTCACACGCGGCTGGTCGATCGCCGACTTGGTTTCGCCGTAGCGGCGACCGCCGAGAGCCGCACGGCCCCCGGCCGGGAATTGATAGATCCTGGCGGATCCCTCGTTCAGATTTGTGCTCATCGATAGCTCCTTTCGCCGATGCGCTTGCCTTGATGGTGCGCCCGACTCGTTCTCTTGTGGTTACCAAACTCGATATCGTTCGCAACGGTGCGAGCGCAATGTGATTAAAAGCACATCATGTTCTGCATATTCTGCGAGCATTTCCGCCATTGCCCTCTGTGAGGCAGTCTTCAGCTGGCTAACGCTTGGGCGGACGCAAAGGTTGCCGGAGGTGACCGGCCACCACCACCGATGTGGTCGCGAACTGCCACGGCTTTAATCGCGCACGGCGGCGGGTATGCCGTCTGCCGTCGAAACGAGCGGAAATCGGGCAATAACGCTGTCATTTCAGCGGGCTCCGGCGGGCTGAACCGCGCTGCTTTGCCGCACCCCATTTTCGCATTGGTGGTGCTGCGGCGGAACGGTTTTCGACCGTGGGAGGAGGCGACCGCAGTGCAGCGGCTGGCACGCAAAATGCTTTATGACAAACGGCTGAATTTGGCCGGGTATGGCGGAAAACCCCTTCCTTTCGGTCTCCCGCCTTTAAGACAGATCATCAATAGAGAGGCTCTATGACGAAATACAAACTCGAGTATATCTGGCTCGACGGTTATACGCCGACACCGAATCTGCGCGGCAAAACTCAGATCAAGGAATTCGCCTCGTTCCCGACGCTGGAACAGCTTCCTTTGTGGGGATTTGACGGCTCGTCGACCAATCAGGCGGAAGGCCGCAGCTCGGACTGCGTGCTCAAGCCCGTCGCCGTTTATCCGGACGGCGCGCGCACCAACGGCGCTCTGGTGATGTGCGAAGTCATGATGCCGGATGGCGTTACCCCGCATTCCACCAACAAGCGTGCAACCATCCTCGACGACGCCGGCGCCTGGTTCGGCTTCGAGCAGGAATACTTCATGTACAAGGACGGCCGGCCGCTCGGCTTCCCGACGTCCGGCTATCCGGCGCCGCAGGGCCCGTATTACACCGGCGTCGGCTACAGCAACGTCGGTCCGGTCGCGCGTGAGATCGTCGAGAAGCATCTCGAGCTCTGCCTGTTCGCCGGCATCAACCACGAAGGCATCAACGCCGAAGTGGCGAAGGGCCAGTGGGAATTCCAGATCTTCGGCAAGGGCTCCAAAAAAGCCGCCGACGAAATGTGGATGGCCCGCTACCTGTTGCAGCGGCTGACCGAAACCTACGGCATCGACATCGAGTATCACTGCAAGCCGCTCGGCGACACCGACTGGAACGGCTCCGGCATGCACGCCAACTTCTCGACGACCTATCTGCGCGAGATCGGCGGCAAGGCCTATTTCGAGGCGCTGATGGCGGCCTTTGAGAAGAATCTCATGGACCACATTGCCGTCTACGGGCCCGACAACGACAAGCGCCTGACCGGCAAGCACGAGACCGCTCCATGGAACAAGTTCAGCTATGGCGTGGCTGACCGCGGTGCTTCGGTCCGCGTGCCGCACTCGTTCATCAAGAACGACTACAAGGGCTATCTCGAAGATCGCCGCCCGAACTCGCAAGGCGACCCCTACGCCATCGCTTCGCAGATCCTCAAGACCGTCTCCGAAGTTCCGACCGCCTCCAAGTCGGCCGCGGCGTAAGCCAATAGGCCAGGGGGCTGGGGCGCGGGGCACCCGGGCTGAACATGGTCCACCAGAGCGTTGCCGCTCTGGTGGACCATTGCTTTATGACATGCATTTCAGATGCTTTTCCCGGCGTTATGAACCGCGCTAGATAGCGCCAGCATGGGCGCGCCCGGGGACTTCACGTGTTTGGGGGCTTTTACACCGTCAGGTTCCAGGTCAACGAGGCGGTCGGCCGCAGCGTGATGTATGCGCATGGCGGCAGGATGCTGGGCGGCAACTCGGCCTTTGCCCATATCGGCACCTATAGGGAGGACGACGGCGAGATCACGATCGAGATCAAGACCGTCCGTCACAACCCCGACCCCAATTACCCTGCGATGGCCGGCAACGACGATGCGACCCTGAGCGCCCGCGGCAAGGCGGATGGCAAGCTCTATCGCTTCGAGGGCACGCTGGACGTGTTGCCGGGCGCGGTGTTCAAATCGGTGATGATTCCGATCGAGGAACAGCCGCTGCCGATCGCCGGCGGGGTCGGCGAGGGCGGCGCCATCAATGGTCTCTATTCCATTCACCTGCGGATGCTCGACGGCATCGATGGCGGCCTCACCGGGGTGATGCTGCTGAACAACGGCCGCATCCTCGGCGGTGATGCATTCTTCTATTATGTCGGCAGCTACACCAGCGAGGACGGCCGTTGGAAAGGCCAGATCCTCAACCAGGAGCACACCCCGGCCAAGGGCGAAAACTCCGTGTTCGGCGGCCACGAGGTCGGCATCGGCTTTTCCGGTACCTGCGACGAGCAAGGCGCGCTGCTGGAGGCGACTGCGCTCGCCGGCAAGCGCAGCCTGCGGCTGACCGCGGTGTTGAAACTGATGCGTCGGGCATAGGGCGGAAGTGTCGATGGAGAATGTGCTTCGTCTGCTTTCGACGCTCGCGCTGAAAGGCGCAGTCGAGCGGCTCGCCGGGCAATATCTGGCGGCGACGGGCGTGCGGCTCGAAGCGGATTTCGCGCCGACCGTCGGCCTCTTGAAGCGGCTGCGCGAGGGCGAGCAAGCCGATGTGCTGGTCCTCACGCGCGAAGGGTTGGAGGAACTCGTCGCCGAAGGCATGGTGGCCGCCGCAAGCCAGGTCGATCTGGCGCGTTCCTGGGTCGGCATTGCCATCAAGGCCGGCGCCCCTCATCCCGATATCGCGACCGAGACGGCACTTCGCGCAACGTTGCTAGGGGCACGATCGGTGGCCTATTCGAAAATCGGCGCCAGCGGCCTCTATTTCGCGGAGCTGATCCAGCGGATGGGCATCGCGTCTGAAATCAATGCAAAAGCCACCATCACGGCCGGCTTCACCGCCGAGCGGCTCATCACCGGCGAGGCCGATCTCGCGGTCCAACAGCTCAGCGAATTGAAGCAGGTCGCAGGCGTCGAGCTGATCGCCCCGATTCCGCACGAATTGCAGACCGCTGCCCTGTTCACCGCCGGCCGCATGGCGTCGTCGGCGAAGACGGCAGAGGCCGATGCGCTCCTGAAATATCTGGCCTCGCCCCAGGTGGCACCGGTGTTGCGGGAAGCGGGATTGGAGCCTTGAATTTGCCGGCACGGCGACGCAACCTCTCCCCATCATGATGGTCCGACTTGCCTTCGCTGCAATCATCCTTGCGCTTGCGCCTTCCTTCGCGCACGCCCAATCGGCCGATCTCGTGCTGTGCGACCGGCTCGCCGCCGATCCCTCCGATCCCGACAAGCCGGCTGATATCAGGGGTGTCCCCGATATCGCGGCGGCCGACGTCGCCACCGCCATTAAGTTCTGCAAGAAGGTGGCGCCCAGTTCGCGGCGGGCGATGTACGAGCTCGGCCGCGCCCATGCCGCCAATAACCAGACGGCGGATGCGATGGCCGCCTGGCGCAAGGCGGCCGACAAGGGTTCGACTTCGGCCATGGTCGAGCTCGGCGTGCTCTATGGCACCGGCGCCGGCGTCGCCAGGGACGAAGAGGCCGCGCGCAAACTGTTCGAGCGCGCCGCCGAAGCTGGCAATCCGCGCGGCGTCACCAATCTGGCAGCGCTCGGCGGCGGTGCCGCGCCTGCCGATCCGGCGCGGGCGCGGCAGCTGCTCGGCAAGGCCGCCGAGACCAATGCGGAAGCGCAATATCAACTCGGCTTGATGCTGGCTGACGGCGCCGGCGGGGCGAAGGACGACGCCGGTGCCCGCACGCTGTTTGAGAAGGCGGCAGCACAGAACCATCCGGGCGCGCTGGAGCGGATGGGCGCGTTTTCCCAGGAAGGCCGCGGCGGACCACAGGACAAGGAGGCGGCCAAGGCCTATTTCAAGCGCGCTGCCGATCTCGGCGACGAGCAGGCGAAGGCCGAATTGAAGCGGCTGAGCTGTCCGGTCGCAATCAAGGACAAGCGCGGGAATTTCGTCACGGATCTGTGCTGGTAGCAGCGCGGCCGTGCGCCGTTATTTCATGGGGTAAATAATTGCGCGGGCCGGCTTGGCCGCGTTGTCCGGCTGACCGGTTCGAAATCAGGCCGCCTTGATCGAGCGCAAAGGCGCATCGCGGGAGGAAGGCTAAATTAGGGTCTCCACTGAATTCAGAGGTGCCCTGATGAAACTTCGGAGATCGATGCTGGCGTTACTGGTTACGGGCACAACGGCAGCCGCGGCAATGGCCCAGTCGGGGTTCGGCACGCCGAGCAATGAACAATATGTCCCGCAGCTCAGCGACATCATGAATTCGGCACAGGTCCGACATCACAAGCTTTTCTTCGCCGGCAGAGCGCGCAATTGGGATCTTGCCGCGTTTGAATCGCGCCAGCTCCGGGGCAATCTCAAGGATGCGGCAGTGCTTTATTCCGGAATCCCCATCAGCAATGTGACAACCCTGGCGCAACGGCTGCAGTCCATCGACGATGCGATCGAAGCCAAGGACAGCCAGCACTTCACCAAGGCCTTCAGCGAACTGACCAACGGCTGCAACGAGTGCCACCAGTCATTGGGACGCCCTTTCATCGTGATGAAGCAGCCCTCCGATCAGCCGTTCGGCAATCAGCAGTTCGCGCCGAGGGGCGACCATTAGGGAACACGGCACGCTGGCCGCGGTTGATCCACGAGATATCGATGGAGTACGGCCATGATCCGAAAACTGTCATCCGGCGGCTATCGCCTCTATTCCCGCAAGGTCGATCCGAAGACCGGCAAGCGCCGCAATCTCGGCACCTTCAGGTCCCGAGCGGCGGCCGAGAAGCACGAGCGCGACGTGCAATATTTCAAGCGGCATTGAGTGCGGGAAATACGCTTCCCCTCTCGCGCCGGATAGCCTAAGAGCGGCCGCGACGATTTCTCCTTTTTCGCGTGCCCATGATCCGCCTCGACAATATCAGCAAGCAGCAAGGCCACCAGATTCTGTTCATCGAAGCTTCCGCCGCGCTTCAGAAGGGCGAGAAGGCAGGCCTCGTCGGCCCGAACGGCGCCGGCAAGACCACGCTGTTCCGGATGATCACGGGACAGGAGCAGCCCGATGAAGGCCAGGTGTCGGTCGATCGCGGCGTGACCATCGGCTATTTCAGCCAGGACGTCGGCGAGATGTCGGGCCGGAGCGCGGTCGCCGAGGTGATGGATGGCGCCGGTCCCGTCGCCGCCGTGGCGGCCGAGCTGAAAGAGCTGGAAGCCGCGATGGCCGATCCCGATCGCGCCGATGACATGGACGAGATCATCGCCCGCTATGGCGAGGTGCAGGCGCGCTTCGAGGAGCTCGATGGCTATGCGCTGGAAACCCGGGCGCGCGAAGTGCTGGCCGGATTGAGCTTCAGCGAGGAGATGATGGACGGTGACGTCGGAAAACTCTCCGGCGGCTGGAAGATGCGTGTGGCGCTCGCGCGCATCCTCCTGATGCGTCCCGACGTGATGCTGCTGGACGAGCCGAGCAACCATCTCGACCTCGAAAGCCTGATCTGGCTCGAGCAGTTCCTGCAAGGCTATGACGGCGCGCTGATGATGACCTCGCATGACCGCGAATTCATCAACCGCATCATCACCAAGGTCGTCGAGATCGACGGCGGCTCGCTCACGACCTATTCCGGCAATTATGAATTCTACGAGCAGCAGCGCGCGCTCAACGAGAAGCAGCAGCAGGCGCAGTTCGAACGCCAGCTGGCGATGCTGGCGAAAGAGATCAAGTTCATCGAACGCTTCAAGGCCCGCGCCTCGCATGCCGCGCAGGTGCAGAGCCGGGTCAAGAAGCTGGAAAAGATCGAGCGGGTCGAGCCGCCGCGGCGGCGCCAGACGGTGGCGTTCGACTTCCTGCCGGCGCCGCGCTCCGGCGAGGATGTCGTGAGCCTGAAGAACGTTCACAAGCGCTATGGCAGCCGCACGATCTATGAAGGCTTCGACTTCATGATCCGCCGCAGGGAGCGCTGGTGCGTGATGGGCATCAACGGCGCCGGTAAATCGACGCTGTTGAAACTGGTGGCGGGCTCGACCGAGCCGGATGACGGATCGGTGACGATCGGCGGCAGCGTCAAGATGGGCTATTTCGCCCAGCACGCGATGGACCTGCTCGACGGCGAACGCACGGTGTTCCAGTCCCTGGAAGACCAGTTTCCGCAGGCCGGCCAGGGTAGCTTGCGGGCGCTCGCGGGCTGCTTCGGCTTCTCCGGCGACGATGTCGAAAAGCGATGCCGGGTGCTGTCGGGCGGCGAGAAGGCACGCCTGGTGATGGCGAAGATGCTGTTCGATCCCCCCAATTTCCTGGTGCTGGACGAGCCCACCAACCATCTCGACCTCGCGACCAAGGAGATGCTGATTGGCGCGCTGGCCGAGTTCGAGGGCACCATGCTGTTCGTGTCGCACGACCGTCATTTCCTGGCCGCGCTGTCGAACCGGGTGCTGGAATTGACGCCGGACGGCGTGCACCGCTATGGCGGCGGCTACACCGAATATGTCGAGCGTACCGGCCACGAAGCGCCGGGTCTGCTGAGCTGAGCTGCGTGCCATCAGCTTGAACGCGTATCGGCCTCCCGCTACGGTGCAAGAAAAGCGGGAGAAAATAATGAAGCAGCTCAGGATCGGCGACATCACCATCGACGCGGTGATCGAACGCGAGGGACCGTGGCGCCGGCCGCAGGACTTCTTCCCCGCTTATGACGAGGCCGTGTTCAAGCACCATCTGCCCGCCATGGAGCCGGAGGTATTCGACGCAGCGTCCGGCAAGATGGTGATCACCTACCAGACCTTTGTGGTGCGCACGCCGCGCTACACCATTCTGGTCGATACCTGCACCGGCGAGGACAAGGGCCATCCGCCGCCGTTCGATTTTCCCGGCAAGGAGCGCTGGCGCAACGAGATGTTTGCGCTCGGCATCTCCTACGACAAGATCGACTACGTCTTCTGCACCCATCTCCACATCGACCACACCGGCTGGAATACCATCCTGCGCGACGGCCGCTGGGTGCCGACCTTCCCGAATGCCAAATATGTATTCCACAAGCGCGAATATGCGGTGTGGGAGGAGGAAAACAAAAAGGGCTCCAATCCGCCCGGCACGGTATTCCGTGACAACTGCCTGCCGATCATGGAAGCAGGCCAGGCGCTGCTGGTCGACGACGACTATGCGCTCGACGACACCATCACGCTGACGCCGACGCCGGGGCATTCGCCCTGCCATTGTTGCGTCAATATCTTCTCCAGGGGGCAGCGCGCGGTGGTCGCGGGCGACCTCATGCACCACGCGATCCAGTGCCGTGAGCCGGACTGGTCGGTGAAGCCGGACTGGGACATGAAACAATCTGCGGCCTCGCGCCGGAAATTCTTTACCTCCGTCGCCGACACCGACACGCTGATCCTGCCAATTCATTTCCCGCGCCCGACAGTGGGGCTGATCAAGGCCGATGGCGACCGGTTCGACTATCGGTACAAACGGGACTAGGAGAGGGGCGACACGCGGCGATGAGAAATGGTTCAACCACAACGAAGGTTGCGATCGCGGGCCTCGGGGCGATCGGCGCCGAGATTGCCAAGGCCCTCGATGCCGGCATCGACGGACTGGAACTGGCGGCGGTCTCAGCCGCCAATATCGACAAGCACCGGCCGTGGCTCGACAAGTTGACGAAGGTCCCTGCGGCCTTGCCGATCGAGGCGCTGGCGGATGCCGCCGACATCGTCATCGAATGCGCGCCGAGCAAATTGGTCCGTTCCATCGTCGCGCCAGCGGTGTCGCGCGGCAAAACCGCGATCGTGCTCAGCGTCGGTGCGCTGCTTGAGAACGAGGACCTGATCGCACTTGCTAAAGCCCACGGCGGCCAGATCGTGGTGCCGACCGGCGCGTTGATCGGGCTCGATGCCATGACGGCTGCGGCGGTGGGCACCATTCATTCGGTGCGCATGGTCACGCGCAAACCCGTTGTTGGACTGCTGGGCGCGCCTTATCTCGTCGAGCACAAGATTAACATCGGAAGGCTCGTCGTGCCGCTGAAAATTTTCGAAGGCAGCGCGCGCGAAGCTGCAAAAGGCTTTCCGGCAAATCTCAATGTCGCCGTTGCGCTGTCGCTCGCGGGCATCGGCGCCGACCGCACCAAAGTGGAAATCTGGGCCGATCCCACGGTGACGCGCAACACCCACCGGATCGAGGTGGATTCGGATTCCGCGCGGTTCTCGATGGCAATCGAGAACATCCCGTCGGAAAATCCCAAGACCGGACGGATCACCGCTCTCTCGGTTATTGCCTGCCTTCGAAAGATGCGCGCGCCCTTGCGCATCGGGACCTGAGACGGCCAGGATGCTGCTGACGGTTGCCTCCGAAATTGCTATAGTCGGGCAAAATCGGAGGGAGGACCGCCATGGACGCCGTGACGCCGAAGGGCCACGACACATCAGACACGCATTCCCATCTCGTCCAGCCGCAGAAGATGGAATGGCAGAAGACGCGCTTTCCTGGCTGCGAGGCCAAGACGCTGCTGTTCGACCGCGCCACGGGCTTGATGACGGCGCTGATGCGGTTCGCTCCCGGCGCGGTGCTGCCGGACCACGAGCACGTCAATATCGAGCAGACCTATGTGCTCGAAGGCTCGCTGGTCGACAAGGAAGGTCCGGCGCAAGGTATCGAATGCAAGGCCGGCGAGTTCATATGGCGCGAGGCGCATAGCCGCCATGTGGCCTGGTGTCCCGAAGGCGGGTTGATGCTGGCCATCTTCCAGGTCCCGAACAAATTCTTCAAGGCTGACGGCCGCGTCATCGATGCCGCGGGGCAGGACTGGGACGAGGCCTGGGGCCACACCGGCAAGGCTTGAACGACCCCTTAAGAAAAACAAAAGGCGGCCGATGGGCCGCCTTTTGCGTATGTCCAACGCGAGGACGCCTAGCCGCCCGCTTCGCACTTCTTCATGAAGCTGCTCTTGGCCGCGCCCGCGAGCTTCTTGCCGTCGGAGCCGACAGCCTTGGTCTCGCAGGAATCCGCCATGCACTTCTTCATGAAGGAGGTCTTCGCAGCGCCGGCCAGCGCCTTGCCGTCCTTGCCGACGGCCTTGGTTTCGCAGGTGTCCTGCGCAAATGCCGAGCCGGCAGCGAAGGTAGCGACGATGGCAGCCAGAATGATCCGCTTCATGGGGTGTCTCCCTAAAAGAAAAGTAGGCAGATTGGAGCTTGGAATCCTTGCGCGATCAAGCTCAAGGCCAACAAATTTTGCGGAATAAATTCCGCCAGGAAGCCCGCCGCGTTCATCGCCCAGTCAGGATTACGGTTGCTGGTTCAGCAACGCCTTGAAATCGGCCCGCGCCCGCTGTGCCTCGGCACGCGCGATTTCGGAGGCCTCGCCCATGCTGAAGAAGCCATGGATCAGGCCTTCGCCGGCATAGTGCTTGGAGGGTACATTGGCACTGTCGAGTGCCGCCGCATAGGCTGCGCCTTCGTCGCGCAGCGGATCGAACCAGGCGGTGCAGACGATCGCCGGCGGCAGTCCTGCAAGGTCAGCGGCGCGGAGCGGTGACGCACGCCAATCGGCACCATGGCTCTCGTCGGCGAGATAGTGCCCGCAAAACCATTCCATCACCTCGCGCGTCAGGAAATAACCGTCGGCGTTCTCGGTGCGCGAAGGAAAGCGCGCATTCTCGTTTGCATCGGCATAGTTTCCGAACGCATCGATCACGGGATAGACCAGCAGCTGCGCGGCGAGCTTTATACCGGCGTCGCGGCAGGCGATCGCGCTGGCCGCTGCCAGATTACCGCCGGCGCTGTCGCCGGCAACGCCGAGGCGATTGCCATCGCCGCCGAACTCGCCAATGCGTCCGGCAATGTCGCGCACGGCCGCAAAGGCGTCCTCGAAGGCGCCGGGAAAGCGCGTTTCCGGCGGCCGCCGGTAATCGACGGAGACCACGACCGCGCCGGTCTCGATCGCAAGGTTGCGCGCCTGCCGGTCGTGGGTCTCGAGATCGCCGGCGACCCAGCCGCCGCCATGGAAGAACACCACGGTCGGCGACTTGCCCTTGCCGTTGCGGTAGACCCGCGCCGCGAGCGGCCCGGCGCCGCCCTTGACCTTGATGTCCTCAACGCTGTCGACCGGCGGTGGCGGAACGGCGGCGCGGGCTGCCGCCAGCGCACTGAGCGCAGCGCGGCAGCTCTGCGGGGTCATGGTCTTGGGGTCGCGCAGGGGGAGCAGCGGAATGATTTCGGCGATGACGGGATCGAGCGGGGCGGGCATGGGGGTCCTCGAGCCTTTTTCTTGCTGATTTTGCATCAGCATAGATATTGCCTTTGGCCGCGGCAACTGGACAGACTTACCGCGTGAGCGCCACCGCCTTGAAGGCGTTCAACAGCGGCTTTTCCAGCTTGCCGTTCATGTCGCAGAGAATGTCGTAGGCCTCCGCGCGGGATCTTGTCGCCTTGTAAGGTCGCTGCTCGATCAAGGCCGCAAAGATGTCGGAAATCGTCAGGACGCGAACGAGATCGGCGATGTTGTCGTCGCAGAGCCCGTCCGGATACCCGCTGCCATCGAGATATTCGTGGTGATGCCGCACCGCATCGAGAATTTCGGCGGAGATGTTCTCGTTGTCCTTCAGCACGTCGTAGCCCGCACCCGGATGCGTCTCGATCAGAGCCCGCTCCTCGGGATCAAGGCGGCCCGGCTTGTCGAGGACCGCGAGCGGGATCGTCGCCTTGCCGACATCGTGAAACATCGCCGACGACGAGAGCCGTTCGATATCGCCCTTGGGGACGCCGAGGCTCAGCCCGAAATCGACGGCAACGCCGGTCACCAGCAGGCAATGCTGATAGGTGCCCTCGTGATGGCGCCGGACGGTAGTCAGCCAGTCCGCCAGTCCGTGTTCTTCAATCGCGGCGGCGATCCTGGCACCGGCGTTCTTGGTAGCGGCGACATCGATCGCCATGTTGCTTGCGACCGAGGTGAACATCGAAGCCAAGGCGACCTCGCCGGAGGCTGCGGCTGCGGCCGCACTGAAGTGGTCCACGATGATGGGGGTGTCGGACAACAGGTTGGCGAGCTCCCTCAGCAATTTGGCCTGATTGAGCGGGCCGGTCAGCACGGTCGTCGCGCCCAATGCATAGGCTTGTGAAATCGACAGATGCGCGGAATCTTCCACCAGGAAGATGCGTTTTTCCACGTTGCCCAGGCTGCCGAGAATCTTCTTGAGCGCGCAGATGCTGTCGATGGCGCGCAGATCCGCCTTGATGACGAGGGCTTCGATGTTGCTGCGCTGGACGCTGAGCCCGTGCAGCAGTTCGGACGTGACGACATGCTTGCGCTCGATCACGGCGCGGACGCCGGCGAGCTTGGCAGATGTATCGGCTATGACATGAACAGGCATCGTTATCGCCTTGTGTCCCGGACGCTGTCGGGACGACTACGTCCGGGACGATCCCCGATCCTCAAGCGGTGCGACGAGGTCTGAAAGGCTTGAAATTCATTCATCTGGAATTGGCGGAGCGCGCCTTCTTGTTCTTGTCGGCGCTGGTGAACTTCACGCCGACTTGCGTTCCGTCGACCCAAACCAGTTCACAGCGCCGAAACGCGAGGCCTGTCGAAGACAGGAGCAGGAAGAACTCGCGCGCCCGCAGCACTTCGGGCGAACCTTCCACTTGCAGCTTTGCACCGTTTTGCGATACGTCGAGCAGGACGCAGCTTCGCCGCCACGTCCCGTCGACGCCCATGAGGTTGGCCGGATAGGGGTTTTCAAATTGAACGCGCGGCGCCCTTCGATTGTCGCCGGTCATCGCTGACCTCCGATCGCGACAGCCGCTTGGTGCCTGGTCGCCGCACACACCGGGGGCTCGAAGCGAATGGTGTATTGGGCCGCCGAGACGTAGAGCATCTCGAACACTTCCCTGAGCTGCTGGAGTTGCGGCTTTGGAAGCTGCGGGACACGGCGATTGTCGAGAATGGTCAAAGTCGTCTGCCAGTTCAGGCGAGAGCCGCGACAGGCAACGATCAATCCGCTGCCGCTCTCCTCTTCCATCAGCGGCGCGATGACTTCGACGGTGGCGCCTGACAGCAGCGACAATGCCGCGATGACGTTTGGATATTCGCGCCGGATGGCAAAGCGATTGACCGAGGAGTCGTTGAGCTTTCCGCCCTTGTTCAGGACAACGACGGCAGCCTTGGCCTCGGCGTAATCGTCGGATGCCGGTGCGTTCGTGCTGGCTTCCGCCGGGGCGCCGGCCAGCGCGGCCTGTACCCTTTCGCGCACTTGCGGAGAGGCCGACTTCAAAAGCCGCGCGCGGACGGTCTCACTCGCTCTCGCGAGCAGGCTGTCCAGCATTTCGGCCGGAAGATCGGAGCGCAAGCCCAGGGATTCCGCGACATTGTCGTCACGCCCGGCGGTGGCAAGCAGCGTTGCATAACCCTGCGCCGTAAACCGGGCGGCCGGATTCTTCGCCACCGCGCGAGATGCATCCTTGCCCGCATATTTCAGGATTGCGTCGGTTACTGCCTCGCTGAGGCCTGGTCGATGGGCGATGGCGATGAGGTGCTGCTGGCCGCGTTGGCTCGCTATTTCGGTCAGGTCCCAGTCTGTCAGCACCGGCGATTTGAGAATGACAGGGGCCGCCACGGCCGGGTTTTCGTGGTAGGCGAGGCGGCGGACCGTCGTGGGCGGCGCCGGCGTGACATCGGCAAGCGCAGCGCCGAGCTCGGCCAGCACGCGCGCTTCCATGCGCTCCATCAGGCGCACCAGCACACCGTCGAAAAGTTCGATGTCACCAAGACCAAGTCGCGCGGCAGCCTGGAGGTAAAGTTCCGTTGTGCACCGCAGCATGCGAACGCCACGTTCAGGCGTGAAGCCGCGAGCGGCCGCCTCGAGCTCCGCAATCAATTCGGCTGGAGCGATGGCATTCATGGCCGGCGCCAATTCCGCTGTGAAAACATCCTGTTTCCCAGTTGGAAGTTCACGCGCAGGTTGTTAACATTTTACCTACTGATGATTTCATCAGGTATTTCGATACCTGTTACAACATACTGAAAAGATATCGAAATTCGGCAGATAGGATGTCGCATCCCCGATGGTAGGGAGCCACCGCCGATCGAATTAGGACACGGGGTGGTTGTGTGCGCTGCACCTACAAAATTCTAACGGGATCGGGATGAGCGAAAACGCTCTCGAGCCAAGCCTGACGCCGAAGATTTTTCGGTTCAGCGATATCGACGATTTTCGCAGCTCAGTGCGCGGCCTCAATGTGGATTTCACGCCATTCGCCCGGAAGATTTCGGCCGAGCAGATCATCCTGAATCTTGGCGGCTGCGACCTCAACGTCACCCGGTCGTTTCCCCGCATCATCGACGCGCAGCTCGTGCCGAATTGCACCGCCGTCGGGTTCACGATGGACGACGGTATTCCAATCCGCTTCAACGGGGTCGAAAGAGACAAGTCGGTCGTCGTGATCGGCAGTGACGGTGCCGCCTACACCGCGGTCGAACGCGTCGAGCGGCGCTACGCCTCGATCGTGTTCACGCCGGCGGTCAAGGATCGCGGCTGGCCGGCCGCGACCGCGAATTTCAACATGTTCGAGACCAGCCCGACGGGGCAGCATCTGTTGCGCGAGCTCGTGATTCAGATCCTGTCGGCTGCGCCACAACTGGATG
This sequence comes from uncultured Alphaproteobacteria bacterium, assembly GCA_963802585.1. Taxonomy (GTDB): domain Bacteria; phylum Pseudomonadota; class Alphaproteobacteria; order Rhizobiales; family Xanthobacteraceae; genus Bradyrhizobium. Next base: position 569,163 of record CAWDJS010000011.1, read on the forward strand.
CGTCCGTGAACGTGACCGAAACCGCGGCCGCGATCCGGGAATCCCTGCTCGCCTGCATCGATGGCGTGTTCGCCGACGTGGTCCCGACCAAATGGGCGTCGCATGCCAATTCGACCCGGCAATTCAAGATCTTTCAGGACATCCGGGCGGTCCTGGCGGGCAGCCTTGCCAAGCCGATCTACAGCGAAGAGCTGGCCCAGCAAGTCGGCATCTCGGTTCGCTCGATGCACGATGCGATCCTGCGCTATCGCGGCATGAGCCTGCACCGCTATCTGCGCCTGCGGCGGCTGTGGCTGGTGCGCCAGCAACTGCTGGCGGGTGCGGAGAGCGTCAAGGCGACCGCGCTTGCGTTCGGCTTCTGGCACCTTGGCGACTTCTCCGGAAGCTATCGCCTGCAGTTCGGCGAATCCCCCTCGCAGACACTGGCGAGGTCCGGCCGCAAATAGTGGCGCTATATCGAAATTCGGCAGAGAGTGTGACGCATATCCAGATGGGAATTCGCGGCGAATTGCAGTTCGGAAATAAAATTGTGGGCCGGCGAGGCGTCGCGCCGAGACAATACGGACGGGATTTTGGATGGGTAACGATGCTCCCGCGTCAAACCTGAAGCCGAAGATATTTCGGTTCACCGATATCGACCAGTTTCGCAGTTCGGTGCGCGGCCTCAACGTGGATTTCACGCCACTTGCACGCAAGATTTCCGCAGAACAGATCATTTTGAACCTTGGCGGCTGCGACCTCAATGTTACCCGATCATTTCCGCGCATCCTCGATGCGCAGATCGCGCCGAACTGCACGGCAGTTGCGTTCATGATGGAAGATGGCGCTCCCATCCGTTTCAATGGGATGCAGGGGCACAAATCGACCGTGACGATTGGCAGCGACGGGGCTGTCTGCAGTGCAGTCGAGCCTGTCGAGAGGCGGCACGCGTCGATCATTTTCACGCCCCTGGTCAGGAATTGCGGGTGGCCGCAGGCAAAGGCGAACTTCAACGTATTTGAAACGAGTTGGTCGGCCCTGCTTCGCTTGCGTGAGCTCGCGACCCAGATCCTGTCGACTGCCGAGCAATTTGATGCCTCAGTCAACGCGAATGCGGCGGCTTCCGCCATTCGGGAATCTCTGCTTGCCGCCATCGACGGTGCATTTGCCGATGTGATCCCGACCAAATGGGCATCGCGTGCCAATTCGGCGCGGCAATTCAAGATATTTCAGGACATAAGGGCGGTCCTGGCGGGCAGGCTTGGCACGCCGGTCTACAGCGAAGAGCTGGCCCAGCAGGTCGGCATCTCGGTTCGCTCGATGCATGATGCGATTCTGCGCTACCGCTGCATGAGCCTGCATCGCTATCTGCGCCTGCGGCGGCTGTGGCTGGTACGCCAGCAACTGCTGGTGGGTGCAGGGAGCGTCAAGGCGACCGCGCTCGCCTTCGGCTTCTGGCACCTCGGCGACTTCTCCGGAAGCTATCGCCTGCAGTTCGGCGAATCTCCGTCGGAGACGCTGGCGAGGTCGCGCAACGCATGACCCGCCCGTTGCGGGCGGCCGCGCCGCAATAGGCCGTTGCAGCCTGCTTCCGCAGCCGCTAGGACCAAGAACTCCGTGGTCGGATCGGGAAGCAGGGGAATGGACTTCGAAGAGCTGGTGCAGACGCGCCGCAGCGTGCGCGGCTTCAAGAAACAACCGGTGCCGCGCGCGGTGATCGCGGAAATCCTCGACGTCGCCAAGCGTGCGCCGTCCTCGATGAACACCCAGCCATGGCATGTCCATGTGCTGGCCGGCGAGCCGCTGGAACAGGTGCGCCGTCGCAACATGGAGGAGATGATCGCCGGCGCCAGGCCGAAGCGCGACATCGTCACCCATGGCGAATATCAGGGCGTGCATCGCCAGCGCCAGGTCGACGTCGCCAAGAAACTGTTCGGCGCGATGGGGATTGCGCGCGACGACAAGCCGATGCGGCAGGACTGGGTGCTGCGCGGCTTCCGGCAGTTCGACGCGCCGGTTTCGCTGGTCCTGACCTATGACCGCGTGCTCGATCCCGGTGCGACCTGCCATTTCGATCTCGGGGCGCTCTGCTACGGCATCGTGCTCGCCGCCTGGGATCGCGGGCTCGGCAGCGTCATCAACGGGCAGGGCATCACGCGCTCCGACATCGTGCGCGAGGTCGCCGCCATCCCTGAGGACCAGGTCATCATGACCTGCATCGCCATGGGCTATCCCGACGATTCCTTCCCGGCCAATGGCGTGCGGTCGGACCGCCGCCCCCATGACGATTTCGTCCGCTATGTCGGCTTCGCCGAGTAGGGGCTGCCGCTAGCGCGGCTCTTCCTCGCCACCCTTGCCAGGCGGTTTGTGCTGGGTCTGCCCGTTGCCGAACTCCTGGCACGGCAGCTGTACCCACGATCCGTCCGCCGCCTGCTGATAGGCATGGCAGGACGAGGAGGCCGACTGATTTTCATCGGTTTTTTGGAATTCTGGATGCTTGGCAAGCGCCGGGGCTGCCGCCAGCAAGGCCGCCACAGAACCCATAAAGATCACCTTTGCGACCTGCATCTTGGGTCTCCCTTCCGTGAAAGCGACGGCATTTCTGAAAGAGATTGTGGTGATTTTGCGCCCTGGGAATACGCCTTTCGGAGGCCAGCCGGCGGTTTGCTTAAAGCTTGGTTCTGTCGGCGACTCCGGGCATAAGGGCTTGCGCCGTCTCGATTATGCCGTAGTTTTAGCTCTCATAATCGCATCGGCTGGTCGAAGTGACCTTGGCAGGGTTGGGTACCCGACAAGGTCAGAACTGGGGACGTGATGGCTTCCGGTAGGTCGACGGTAGACACCTTTGTGTCACGCCGCCGCATTCAGCGATCGGAAAGAGCCGCGCTGGTTGCGGGCGCGCTCGCCATTGCGCTCGGCGCTGCGGCGTGGCTGGCCGACGTCAACTCCTTCGCTTCGGCCAATACAGCCGACGTGATGTCGTTCGAAGATCGCTTCGTCCCGCTGTCGGCGAGCGAATTGTTTCGCAGCAGCCTCATCCTGCAGCCGCTGGACCGTTTTGCGCTGGCTGCGCTCGAGGGCAAGCTGCGCGATGCCAAGGGCGCATTGGCCCAGCAGCTGACGTCTTCCGATTGGCGCTCTACGCTTCTCGGCGACAGCAAAGCCGATCTGGTTGACAGCAAAGCCGAGACCGCCTCCGATATTCCGCTACCGCGCGCGCGCCCGGCCGCAGCCGACATTCAGTTGGCCTCCGCTGATCCGACGGCGACATTGCCGGCGCTGGCGCCACGGGCAGACGATCGCAGCATGCTGCAAAAGCTGTCCGACTTGTTGCCGGCAAAGATGTCGCTGGCTTCGCTCACGCCGAACAGCGGCTTGTTCCAGCGCGGACCGGACCTGGCCGCACTTGGCTATGACGCCCAGACCGCGGTCTACGATATTTCCGCGCATGCGGTTTACCTGCCGAACGGATTGCGCCTGGAAGCGCATTCGGGCCTGGGCAATCTGAAGGACGATCCGGAGCACGTCGACCAGCGCATGGTCGGCGCCACGCCGCCCGCGACCTACGAGCTGAAGCCGCGCGAACGTCTGTTCCACGGCGTCCCTGCGCTGCGCATGCTGCCTACGGACGGCAGCTCCACCCTCGGTCGCGCCGGCCTGCTCGTGCACAGCTTCATGCTTGGGCCCGATGGTGATTCCAACGGTTGCGTTTCGATCCGGGACTATCAGCGCTTCCGCAAGGCCTATGACGACGGCGAGATCACGCACCTCGTCGTGGTGCCGAGCCTTTCCGGCGGGCAGACGGCGCAGCGGTCGACCTCGCAATCGTGACGTACTTTGCGCCGGACGCCAGCCTTGCGTCGAGCTCCGAAACGCCGCTGCGCACCACGTTCAAGATCCGCTTGAACGGCAAGTCGGTTCCGATCGCGACTGTTGGCCAAGCCTACCAGTTCCTCACCACGCTGAGCTCGGTCGAATGGATGGAGTTTCGGGCGCTGCATGACGAGGCCGTCGATTTGCTCGAGCGCGCCGCCGCCAATGCCATGCTGGCGGTGCAGGCGACCAACGCCGTGCGCGCCCTGTTCGTCAACGCCAGGCTGCTGTGAGCGCCGGACTCTCCGGCGCATGAACGCCCGCGAGATTGTCCGCGCGCAGGATGTGTACGGCGATTTTGGGGTTGACGAGCCCGGCATGGGTGATCGGCAGCATGTGCCCGGCCTCCGGAAAATGATGCGCCTGCGCGCCCGGGATGGTCGAGGCAAACCGCTCGACGATGCGCTGGGTCATATAGGGCGACAGCCCGCCGGAGAGCAGCAGGGTCGGGATGCGCAGCGCGGCGGCCGCGCCCGCCACGTCTCTTTCCAGGAAGGCCGCGGTGAAATCGAAGGCGATTTTATCGATGCGCTCGATCACGCGCAGCCGTGCTTCCGCGGACAATGGTTCTGCCGGCGCCGATCCTTTCCAGTACGACATGAACTTGTCGGTCGCCTCCATGCCCATCGACAGCGCGAGGTCGTTACAGATGTCACGCGCCAGTCTGGAGAAGCGGTCATGCAGCCGCCGATCGATGTGATTGTCGTTGAGCAGCGTCGGCAACACCGGCTCGATCAGGGTCAGGCTTTGAATGCGGCGGGCGAAGCGTGAAGCGGTCGCGATCTTGAAGGCGACCGCGCCGCCATAGGAGTGACCGACGAGGTGGATGGGGCCGATCGCCTGATCAATGCGGCTATCGAGAAACGCGACTTCCTCCGCGAGCGTCGTCGGCAGGTCGAACGAGATGCGATTGTCGCCATAGCCGGAGATGTCGGGAGCGATCACTTGGTAGTCGGGCCCAAGCATCTGGCTCAATTTATTCCACTGGCGCCCCGAGCCCAGCGAGCAGTGCAGGGCGATGACGCAGCCTTTCCGGCCCGGGAGCGGATCGTTCGAGTTTGTCATGAAGGAAATTCTCGGGTTGAGGTTCATGAGACGATCCGGGCTCGGCGGCGCGAACCCGGATCGTTTTGATATGCCTTCAGGCAAGGCGCGCGCGGCGTCAGGCCGACCGGCGCCAAGACACGAGCCATGGCACCAGCATCGCCACCCGCTGCCGGTAGCGGCGATAGTCGTCACCGAACAGGTCCACGAGATCACGCTCCTCGAGCAGGATGCCGACGAAGATGTACGCCGTGGTCACCGCCGCAAACAGCAAGTGGCCCGCCGTCATGGTCGGCGCCGACCAGAACGCGATGATGAAGCCGAGATAGATCGGGTGCCGCACGAAATTGTATAGCAGCGGGGTGCGAAACCGGATCGGCGGCATCGGGCGGGCGGTGAAGTTGTTGAGCACCTGATGCAGCCCGAACAATTCGAAATGGTTGATCAGGAAGGTGCTGGTGAGCACGAGCAGCCAGCCGAACAGCGACAGGCCGATCAAAAGATTGGCCACCATCGGATTTTCGACATGCCAGACCACCGCCGGGATCGGCCGCCACTGCCAGCACAACAGCGCGAGCGCCGACGTGGCGAACAGCACATAGGTGGCGCGCTCGACCGGCTTCGGCACGAACTGCGCCCACCATTGCTTGAACTGCGGACGCGCCATGACGCTGTGCTGGATCGCAAACAGCGACATCAGGATCAGGTTGACGATCAGCGCTTCCGTGACCGGCGCCTGCGGGCCAACATCGATGGTCTGGGGTACGACGAGATTCTCGACGAAGCCGACGGCGTAGAGAAACGTGATGAAAAAGAACGCGTAAGACAGCAGGCCGTAGAGAAGTGCAATCAATCTTCCCATTTGAAATTACTCCCGGTTCAAACATGAGATGAACCGAGCATGGTCACGAACGTCCTCCGAAGACTCTGAGGGCGCGTGGATTTTGCCTTGAGACCAGCTTGATTTTTCCTTGAGGCCGGTTGACGGGCGAAGCGAGAAGCCCAAAACCTCTGTTTGAAATCAGTGGTTTGGTGCCGCTCGTTGAGAATTTGGTGCGCGCTGGGCGAAAGCGTTATTCGAGACCCTGAACGGGCGGCGCGGAGGAGGCGGTCCGCGGTGCCGGCAGTGGAACCGGCGCTGCTGCTGCTGGCGTTGTTGTCGCGGTGGGAGCGCTGGACGTCTGCGCTTGGTCCTGTCGCGCCGGTCTTGTCCGCCGCGCGGCCGAGTGCGAACGTCGAAAACCCCATGAATGTGCGATCGACGGCCCGGCGGTGTAGCCCACGGCCGCGCCGGCGATGGCGCCGATCGGTCCAAACACCACCGCGCCCGACAGCGCGCCGAGTGCCGCATCACCACCGCGATGTTCGTCCGCGCGCGCCTGCGACGAAATCAGCGGCAGCATCAGCGCCACGATCGCGATTGCTTTCTTCATGCCGGTTCCCCTCGATGGCAGCCGAGGCGTACGCAAAAAATGCGGCGAGAAGAGAGTCCAAATTGGGGCGCCGGGCGGCACGAAGACGCCCTCACTGCGCCGCGGGTTCGATCGCAAATCCGTTGTGGCGGCGCAGCCGCAGCTATAGAGCCGGGATCAAGGCGTTTGACGCCGGAGGCGGAGCTGAGCTTCATTACCGGCCGCCGCAAAGCCCGGCGGCAAAGGAGTCCCGACCCATGAGCCTCTTCGATCCTCCCTTCGATCCCGCCCGCGAGGCTGCCCTCGTCACCGGCGCCGGCAACGGCATCGGCCGCGCCATCGCGCAGGCGCTGGTGGGCGAGGGCGTGCGCACGGTGTTCGCCGATATCAGCGAGGAGCGGATTTCGGCTGCGATCAAGGCCTCCTCCCGTCCGGAACTTTGCGCGCCCTTTGTCGGCGACCTCGCCGATCGCGCCGTCTGCGACGCGCTGCTGGCGCATGCCGAGAAGGCGCTCGGCCGCGTGACCCATTTCGTTCACTCGGCCTCGCCGCCGCGACGCGAGGCCGATCACGCCTTTGCAGTCAGCGAAGAGACCTGGAAGCAGATGCACGCGGTGAACGTCGATGCCGGCTTTCATCTCTCGCGCGAGCTGGCGCGAAAGCTGATCGCGGCCAAGGCGCCGGGATCGTTCCTGTGGCTGACCTCGCTGCACGCCGGCACGCCGCGCAATCTGCCGCATTACTCCAGCGCAAAGGCGGCGATGGCAATGCTGGTGAAGGAATTGGCCAAGACGCTCGGCCGCTACAACATCCGCGTCAATGCGCTGGTGCCGGGCGCGATTGCAGCCGGCGGTTTTGTCGCCGATCCCTCGCTCGCCAAACACATTCCGCTCGGCCGGCTCGGCCAGGCCGAAGACCTGGCGCCGATAGCCCTTGCAGTGCTGTCGAACCGCATCTCGGCCTATGTCACCGGCGCTTCGATCACGATAGACGGCGGCCTTTCGCTCACCAACTGGTTCGATCCGCCGACGCTGGAGCTCTGATCGGGTGCCTGCGTCAAAGCTGACGATCTTGTCATCGCGAAGCGCGCGCGTGGGGTGCGATCGGGAGTTGCGGAAACGGCAAAGCTGACGCAAAGTCCGGCCGAACGCCGCAAGCAATCGGCGAGATCACCGGAGGGAGTACGCCATGTTCAAGGTCAGCGTCATGTATCCGCACAAGGAAGGCGCGCGTTTCGACCACACCTATTATCGCGACAAGCACATGCCGCTGGTGAAGGATCGCCTCGGCGATGCCTGCAAGTACTATACGGTGGACAAGGGCCTTGCCGGCGGCGCTCCCGGCGCGCCCGCGACCTATGTCGGCATGTGCCATATCTTCGTCGACTCGCTCGATGCCTTCCAGGCCGGCATGGGCAAGCACGGCAAGGAGATCATGGGCGACATCGCGAACTACACCGACATCGCGCCGGTGATTCAGATCAGCGAAGTCGTGGTCGGTCACTGACGGGATAGCACGTCCACTCGCATCTCCGTGAAGATCGAGAACGATCGTCCGGGCGGTATCCGCCCGGCGAGAGTTTTTTTCTTTGCCCATGCCATGCAGCGACAGCAACGTTGCTATTTCGCGGAAGCGCTTGCCGGGCAGCCCTCGCCGGCAAACATTAACCCGGTCCTCATTCACCGGGAGCTAAGGCAATGGGCCTGCAAGAAACAAGAATAGAATCGCTTCCTTTCGTCACTGCCGAACTGAACTATCTGGCGCCGACCACCGGCAAGCCGCGGACTTACGCCTTCGACCCGCCACCGGGCGAGCCGAGATCGACCAATCTGCCGGAACCGCACCAGGTGCCGATCTTCGACGGCCGCCTGATCTCGAAGACTTTCTCGCTCGACCGCGAAGGCTTCGAGCTGGTCAAGCATCCGACCGCGGTGAAGAGTTTTTACGACGAAGCTGAAATCAAGCGCGTCTACCACCCGGCCGTTGAGGCCTTCCTGCGCGCCGCGCTGAAGGCCGATCGCGTCCTGATCTTCGATCACACCGTTCGCAGGCGCGTCGATGGCGCGGCCGACATCCGCGGTGCGGGTCCGCGCCAGCCGGCGACGCGCGTCCATGTCGACCAGACCCTAACGTCCGGGCCGAACCGCGTACGCGAGCATTTGCCGCAAGAGGCCGACGAGCTTCTGAAAGGCCGTGTGCAGGTGGTCAATCTGTGGCGCCCGATCCGCGGGCCGGTGCGCGACGCGCCGCTCGCCATGGCCGACGGCACCACGGTCGCTGCCGATGATCTGGTGGCCTCAGACCTGATCTATCCCAACCGCAGCGGCGAGACCTATTCGGTGAAATACAATCCGAACCATCGCTGGTTCTATTTCCCGGAGATGACGCCGGACGAAGCGCTGCTGCTCAAGTGCTACAACTCCGCGACCGACGGGCGCACGCGCTTTGGACCGCACACGGCCTTTGTCGATCCGACCACGCCAGCCGATGCGGCACCGCGCGAAAGCATCGAGATTCGCGCGCTGGTGTTTCACCGGACGTAACAGGCGAGCGCCAGCGCGCCTTGCCGGATCATTGGCCGCTTCCGCCATTTCTTGACGAAGTCGAGAAAGACGCGAAGCGGCACCGGTGTCTGGCGGCGGCTCGGATAATAGAGGAAGACGCCCGGCAGCGTGCCGCTCCACTCTTCGTGCAGCACCACCAGCGACGCTTGCGCGAAATAGGGCGTGGCCAGCGGCTCCGGGACATAGGCGATGCCAATTCCGTCGAGGGCCGAGCTCAGCACGAGATCGATATCGTTGACGACCAGCGATCCCTCGACGGTGATCTCGATCTCCTTGCCGCGGGCCTTGCTGAACAGCCAGGGCTGGACCGTGCCGCCCCAGGGCGTGCGGTAGCGGATGCAATTATGGGCGTGGAGATCCTGCGGCTGAGACGGCGTGCCATGTTTTTTCAGATAGGTCGGCGAGGCTACGGCCAGCATCCGGAAATCGTCGGCGAGCCGCAGCGCCGTCATGTCGCGCTGGACCCGCTGGCCGACCTGGATGCCGGCGTCGAAGCGACCGGCGACGAGGTCTTGAACGGTGTCATCGACGACGACCTCGAGGCGGATCGCCGGATATTCCGCCATGAAGGGCTGCAGCAGCGGCGCCAGCCGCCGCGTCGCCGACGGCCGCGAGACCACGAGCCGCAACGAGCCGATCGGCTTGTCGCGGAACAGGTTGACGCTCTCCAGCGCATTGTCGATGCCCTGGACGATCGGCTGGATCTCGGAAAGCAGCCTTTCGCCGGCCTCGGTGAGGGCCACGCTGCGGGTCGTACGGTTGAACAGCCGCACCCCGAGCCGGTCTTCCAGCGAGCGGATGGTCTGGCTCATGGTGGGTAGCGCAATGCCAGCCTGCACGGCGGCCTTGGTGAAGCTGAGATGCTGCGCAACGGCGACGAAGGCGGTGAACTCGGCGAGCTGAAGGCGGGACATTATTCGTAAAACCCAAATAGCCTATTCGGTTTGTTCGCTATTATCAAAATGAATAGGCATTCCCAGCTGAACGGCAAGGGCGGCGACTTGCAAAAAATCGCCCTGGTTCAACAGGAGCAACTGAAAATGATCTCGAAGGTAATGACGGCGTCGGCAGCGGCGCTGTGCACGCTGGCGTTTGTCTCGTTCGCAGCACCCTCGGCGCAAGCCGGTGAATTTTGCAGCACCGACTCGTCGGGCATGCGCGGCTGCGGCTACGAGACGCTCGCGCAGTGTCAGGCCTCGAACACCGGCAAGAACGGCACCTGCGGCCGCGATCCCTTCTACAAGGATCCCAAGGAGGCGCTCGCGCAGGCCCCGAAGCGCCAGGGCGCGGCCGGCGCGGTCAGGCATTGAGTGAAATCCGGCGCGTCAGTGCCGGTTGAGATAATTGCTAACGTTTCAAGAATGAGGGCGGCCGAAAGGCCGCTCTCTTTTTCGTGATCATTTGCGCGAACGGCGCTCCTGCTCCTTGAGCAGGCCTTCGAGCTCCTCGTTCTGAATCGAGAGGCGCTCGGCATTTCGGTCCTCGTCGGCGGCGCCGGACTGCGCGGCCGCCTGTTCGGTGATTTGGCGGATATTGTCGCGCACGATCGCGATGCGGTCGGCGAGCTCGGTGGAAGACAATGAACTGAAGTCGGTCAAGCCTGTTGTTCTCCTCTGGGTCAACTTACGAAAGAGGTCCACCTCGCGCGATGAACTCGCCCAGGAAACGCAACAGCCGCAACAAACGATCCCTGAAATCGCGAAGCCGCGTTATCGTTTCCGCCGGCTTGTGGAGGGCGAGCCTTTCACCAATGGGGATATCTGAATGTTCGAACGGGAGAGCGCGCTCCAGCATCGGCGTTTCCTCACATGATCTTCTTGCGCGCCAATCAGGACGCGGAATATCTGCATCATGTTGGGTCCCGATCGATCTTTCAAGCAGCCCGTCGTGAACTATGTCCCTGGACGGCGCGATTGCCGCGCAGCAATCAGTCTGCCGCGTGCGGCGCAAAAGCGATTGATCTGGGTCAACCCGGGGCGCGCGGACAGGCGTTGACTGACGACAATAATCAGGGAGAGGCCCGATGGGAGAAATCGCCCAGTTCATCGCCATGCCGATCGACCTGACGGATGAACGTCTCGTCCCGGGCGAAGGCTTCAAGTGCGCCAGCCCGGCGGCCGCGATCGAGCGCGCCAGGGGATACTGGAAGGTGTTCGGCCATGCCGGTGCGGTGGCCTTTGTCCGCACCGGCTATCCGGATGCCACCACGACGGTGCTGCGACGGTTCGGCAGCGTGCCCGAGGACCTGCAGATTTGACGCGTGCCTTCGAGGCTCCGCCGTCATTTTGACAGGCTTGCATGCCACAGCGGCGCCTTGTGGGGAAGGGTAGTCGTTTGCGGGGCAAGATGAAGGTGATGTTGCGGAGGCGCATCCTCCTGGCGCTTGGCGTTGTGGCGTTGTCGAGCGGGATGCAGGCGCGGGCCGAAAATCTCGACGCGGGCAAATCGGGCGGCAGGTTGTTTGCGGACAGTTGTGCCGCCTGCCATCACAGCGCCCGCGGGCTCACCAAAGGGCGCTTCCGCCTGACGCTCTATCTCTTCCTGCAACAGCATTATGCCAGCAATTCGAGCTCGGCCTGGGAACTCGCGTCCTATCTCGAATCCGTCGATGAATCGCGGGGCCGTTCGCGTACCGCCGCGGCGAAACACGCCCCTGCGGCGGCATCGAAATCAAGCGCTTCGTTGCGTCCGCCGGCGCCAATCCCGCAGCGCTAGCCCCGCCTCAAAACTCCAGCGAAACCGTCGCCTCGGGCGCTGCCGGCATTTCCTCGGCGAGCACGGCCACTATCCCGGCACGCGCATCCTGCTCGATGCTCCCGGCAAAGCGCGCGGCATCGCACCGCTCGAACCATGCGCGAAAGCGCGCAAGCTCATGCGGCGCAAGCTGCTCGACGGCACTTTCGATTTCCTCGACGGTCCTCATGGCGCGACAATACCGTATCTTCATCGCACCGGCATCGGCGGCCGTACCACGGGATCGCCGTCCGGCTGTGCCGGCGTGAGTTGCACCGGTGGCGGCGCCGCGGAAGGCTGCGGCAGCGGGGCGGCGGCGGCGGCCTGCGCCGGGGGATAGGTGACCGGTTTCGGCTTGTGCTGAACCAGCGCGCCGAGCGGCCGCGGCGGCGCGCCGACTTGCCTGGGATGTGGCTCGGCCACTTTCGGCTCCGCGGGCCTGGCGTCGGCAACGCGGCCGGCCATGTCACGCGACAGCTGCTCCTGGGCCGCCTTCAGCTGCGCGATGCTGGCCTTGAGCTCGCTGAGCTGCTGCGTGAGGCTGGCGACGTCGCGGGACATCGATTGCAGCGTCTGCGCGGGGTCTTGGGGCGGCGCTGCCGGAGCGGCGCTGTCGGCGGACTGAACCGCGGGCGCGGATGCCGGCGGCGTTGCTGTTTGATCCGCCACGGCGGTCTGCGCCGCCGCAGTGTCCGGCTGTGTCACCGTCGCGTCGCGCTGCGACGGCAGCCATGAAGTCAGGTCCGGAATGATGGTCCGCGGCGAGAAATCCGCGACCATCGCCTGCGCCTCGTCGCCATAGCGTTCCCAGCCGGCGGTGGCGAAGGCGCTGACAAGCGCGAGCAGGAAAGCCATCGAAACTGTTTTGACCCAGCGTCCGCGCGGCCGGACGCCCTCGTTGACATCGGTGGCGCGAAACGTCGTGTCGACCTCGGGCGTCTGCGCGGCGCCAAAACCGGATCCCATATTGGGCTGGCGGTCGAAATACTGGCCCATGGTATCGGGCGCGAGCGAAGGAAAATCCGCCGCGGCGCGCGCCACCAAAACGACGTCAGGCGCGATCTCCAGCACGTCGTGCGGATCGTTCTTGGATTGCATTGGCGTCCCCTGATTAGTCCAATGTCATCCGCCCGGAAGGGCGTACGCGCTTACGCTATTGCGGGCGATCCCGGCCCACCACCACAACTCCAGCGCGGTTTGACCAAAGCAAGGCGAAGGCGTGGAGAGGTTGGGGCCGTGCCCGTGGAACCCGCCGGGGGAGCGGGCCTCAGGCGACGTTGGCCTGCGCGCCCTGCTGCGCGTCGACGGCGAGCGCATCGAGGTCGACGAGCTGCGGATCGTCGGCGGCCGGCTCCACCTTCGCCTCGCCGCTGCCATGGACATGCATCAGGGTCTGCACGCGCCTCGCATTGAGATAGTCCGCATGCTGGTGCCGCAACGCGACCGGCAACAGCGCCTTGGGAAGCGCCACCATCGCAAAGGCCGGTGCGGTCCTGACCGCGCTGCCTTCCCGCCAGAGCAGCGGGTTGAGTGTGTAGATCATCTGCAGCTCGATGCCAGCGGAAGGCGCCTGCGCGGCCGCATGCGGCACGGCCGGCGTTGCATTGGCGTTACCGGCGCGCGTACGCACCGCGAGCGTGCGCAATTCCCAGCACACGAGATCGGCAGCCGAAAGCACCTCGCGGCGCACCGCATCGACGCTTGAGGAAAACTGCGAGGCTTCGGCGACCTGCGTTGCAGCCTTGGTGACGGCGTCGACCAGCGCCGCGGCGCCGGCGCCAAAGTTGGGAACGGCGCGTTCGATGCTGGCCGCAAGCGCCTCGATCTGGTCGGCGAGCAGCTCGCGGTCGCGCTGCGCCGTTGCCTCGGCAAGAGCCCGCTCAGCCGAGACGATGTGCTCGTCGATGTCGGCGACCTCGGCGCGCAGCGTTCTGGCGCGTTCCTCGTCGGCGCGCATTTTAGCTTCGGCCTTTTCGAGCCTCGCATTGCTGGCGCCGCTCACGGCGAGCTTCTCGGTCGTGGTGCGCTGCTCGGCCAGCGCCTTGTCGGCGAGGCCCAGGCGTGCCGCGAGCTTCCCGCGCTCGGCGAGCTTCAGTTTTAACGCAGTCTCGAACCGCTCGACCGGGCTGAGCTCGCGCTTGAAAAATGCCATCAGCAACCCCTTTAAGGAAATGAGACCGCCCGCCGAATCGGTTTGAGTTTAACGTGAGCCGGAATTATTCGGAAAGTTGGATGACATTGCGGCTGATTACGGCGTGGCGCGGACCAGCCTGGTCCGGGTACAATCGCGGGGAAGCGGTCGGAAGGACCGGGTCCGGATGGGATGGCATCTGAAACGCATGGGTGGCGTCATCGGCCTCGTGCTGGCGATGGCCTTCGCCTGCTGCGGCGCCACCGCCGCGGCGGACAACCTCTATCGGGCGCAGACCATCGTCACAGGCCAGGGCGAGGCCAACCGGACCATCGGCTGCGCCGCCTGCCTCGAAGATGTGCTCATCAAGGTCTCCGGCGCGCTACAGCTCGCCGGTGATTCGCGGCTGGAGCCGTACAAGGCGAAGGCGGCCGATTTCGTCAAAGCCTATGACTATCACGACCAGATGTCCGGCAAGCCCAAACGGGACGAGCAGGGCACCCGCGACCGGCCCTACGACCTCATTGTCGACTTCGACGAGAACAAGATCGACGGCGCGCTGGCGGCGCTGGGCCTGAAACCCTGGCCGTCGCCCCGGCCGGGCCTCGGCGTCCTCATCGAGATGGAGCAGGGCGCCCGGCAATACATTGTCACTTCGGACGGCAAGCAGTCCGACCTGCAGCGCGACTCCCTGCTTGGCGCGGCCTTGAAGCGGGGCATGGCGGTCGCATTGCCCGGCGTTGCGGCACTGGAGAAGGCCGGCATCACTACGGCGGCGTTGATGACGGCGCCACCCGCGAGCCTGACGCCAGCGGTATCCGGAGACGTCCTGCTGCGCGGGCATTTGCTGTGGAGCGACGACGACCTCGGCTGGATCACCGAATGGCAGATGGATTTTCGTGGCCAGCCGCATCGCTGGCAGTTTCGCGGCGTCACCTTCGATGAAGCTTTTCGCCGCGGTCTCGGCGGCGCGGCGCAAGTCCTGTCCGGCAATGGCGAGCCGGGGTGACAGGTTCCGCTTACGCGTTCGTGATGCGCTTGCGCCTCCGGAGGCGCCCCGTTCGTGGTACAAGCACGTATCATCAAAGGAGCCCGGCCATGAGAAAGCTCGTCGTCGCTACCGCCTTTGCCGCAGTTGCTCTTGCCGCCCAATCCGCCGCCGCCTGCGACTGGAACCGCGAAGCCAGTACCGAGCAGCAGGTGGTCGCCACCACCGCGCAGCCCGCGCCGGCACCCCAGACCGCCTCAACGGCAACGCAGACGGTCACCGCCGACACCAGCAAGCCGGTCGAGCCGACGGCGCCGGTCGTCCTCGTCAACGACCGCCACTAACAACAATCGTCCTGGTCGCACGGCCCGCTCGCATCGTCGGGCGGGCGCCGCGTACGGCTCGCGTCAGCCCTGCGTGCCCATGGCTTGAGTAGCCGCGCGGCGTCACGTAAGCGTCGGCAATGATCGAGCCGTCCGGCGGCACTGATATCCTCGCCCCAAAATCAGATGCGACGCCGGCCCTGCTCGGGGTCGCCTGTGGCGTGGGCGCGGCGTTGTTCTGGGCGCTGGGCTTTGCTGCGACCCGCCATGGCCTAAAAGCAGGACTTTCGCCCTTCGACCTGCTGATGCACCGCTATATCTGGTCGGGCATCGCGTTTCTCCCGTTCGTCCTTCGCTCCGGTCTCAAAAATCTCTGCGGCATCGGATGGAGCCGCGGGCTGGCGCTGATGGTTGTGGGCGGGCCGGTGTTCTCCATCATCAGCTACAGCGGCTTTTTGTTCGTGCCGCTCGGGCATGGCAGCGTCATCCAGCCTTCCTGCGCGACGCTGGGCGGCCTGTTTTTCGCCGCAGCGTTGCTGCGCGAACGCATCTCGCGGTCGCGCTTTGCCGGCGCGCTCGTCATCGTTGCCGGCCTTGCCGTGATTGGCCTGGAGTCGATCGGCCATATCGGGCAAAGCGGGGTGCAGGGCGACCTGATCTTCGTCCTCACCGGCTTTATGTTCGCCGGCTTCGGCACACTGCTTCGCTTCTGGCGCGTCTCCGCGCTGGCGGCGGCGGCCGTCGTCAACGTGCTCTCGCTGATGCTGCTGCCGATCTATGTGGCATCGGGCGGGCTGGAGCATCTTGCAGCAGCCGGACTCGGCGAGAACGTGCTGCAGGCGATCGCGCAGGGCATCCTGGCCGGCCCCGCGGCACTCTATCTCTTCGCTTATTCGGTGCAGGTGCTCGGCGCCGGACGCGCCGCTGTCTTCCCCGCGATCGTGCCGGCGCTTGCCTTGCTGGTCGGCTGGCTTCTACTCGGCGAGCCGCCGAGCGCGTTGCAGGCGGCGGGCCTCGTCACGGTGCTGTCCGGCTTCTATCTCGCGCAGCGGCAGCGCTAGAGCGCGATGGGATTAGGATAAATCGTCATCGCGCTCTAGATTCTTTTTTTGCGCATGATCTCCGCGCAAACGCTACGCGTTTGTCGCGAGGGAAAACCGGTGTCCACTTTTCCGGATCATGCGCTAGCTCAATTCGCCGGCCGCGCGATATGCCACTGCGTGGCCGTGTCGGCGCCGTTGGCCTCGCCCGGGGCCTTGTCGGTCTGCGAGGTGTAGAGCGGGCGATAGCGATAGGCCCACATCTTGCTGCCGTCGTCGCGGGTGATCACGGTGAAATCGCCGTTCGCCTGATCGTCTTGCGACGCCGCAAGCGGAACCCAGCGCTCGGTGCACTTGGCGTTGCAATTCGACTTGTTGCCGCTGTCGTCGCGATCGAAATAATAGAGCGTCATGCCCTTCATATCGATCAGCATGGACCCCTTGTCGGTCTGGATCACATTGGCCGGCGCCGCCGAGGGTCCCTTTTTCGACGGCGGTGGAGCGGACTCGCTGCCATGCGCGAGCATCGGGTTCGCCGAGAGCAGCACGGCAGCGACGATCATCAACAACCTGTACATCAAAGCACCGATGGTAAAACGTTGGTTAAGCAGTGAATGGCAGCCACACTAACAGCCGAAGGTTAGTTCCACGTTTCCGGGAACTGCGACAAATACGGGCAATGTCCGCGCAAGCCGCTCGGACGTCGCAGCCTGCGGCAAAAAGTTCAAGCCGGCCACGGAACAGGCCCTCGCATCACGCCGTTGCAGCTACGGAAGTCACAATGGAGGAGACCTATGACGAAGCTCAAACTGCTTGGCGCGGCCGCGGTGCTGTCGACGGCGCTTGCGACCCCGCTGATGGCCCAGGAGGCCACCCAGGAGCCCGGCATGATCGGGTTCAACTACCCCAATTCGCATTATCTGACCGGCGGCTATGGTGTTCGCACGCCCTACAATACCGGCCGCTATCCGCGCATGCCCTACGGCGGTTATTTCGCCGTCGAACCGGGGCCGGTCGGCGTTGGCGTCGGTCCGGTCGGCGTAGTCGTCGGACCCGGCCCCTACGGACCTTACGGCGCTTACGCCTACGATCCCTACTGACCGTGCTGCATGCAGAACAAAATAGCGGCCTCTCGGGGCCGCCATTTTGTTGCCCGCCGACAACACGCTGTGCACTCCACCAAATCGCCACGCTGTCGGCGAATTGCGGCCAAAGCCGGTGGGTCTCATCGGGCGCGAGGCGTGAGAACAGGGAAAAGAAAATTGGCCTACAGGATGATCGCAGAACGCGAGAACGAGACAGCCAAGGTCGAGCGCCAGAGCCGGCTGATGATCGGTGCGAAAGCCAAGATCTTTGCGAGCGAAGGCTGGAAGGTCGTGGTCACCGATGGCGAAGGCAAATCCTACGAGCCCGCCGAGTTCGAGAAGCTGATGGCGGCGTGAGCTGCCCACGTCAGACCGAACGTTCCTCTCCCGTATCCTAAAGACGAAATCGTCCGGCAAAGGGTGATGACCTGGGCCGAGCCTTGCGGCTTGACGCGGCGGATGGCGCGGTTTTGCCCCGGCGCTTTTCAGCGTATGCTGATCCGCAGGACGCGGAAGGGGAGTTTTGGATGATCAGGGGCTGGAATCTTGCGGCGGCCATGCTTGCGGCCTCGACGCTCGATCGCACTCGGCGGCGGCGCGCACGCCGCGACATGTGGCAACGGGCCGGGCGGGTTCGAGGCCTGGAAGCAGCAGATGGCAGGCGAGGCGAGAGCCAACGGCGTCGGCGCCAACGGGATCAACGCGCTATTGGGCGCAAACTATGCGACCGCGACCATCAATGCCGACCGCAGCCTGCACAGTTTCAAGCTCTCGCTCGATCAGTTCATGGTCAAGCGCGGTTCGGCTGCGATCGTCGCGCGCGGACGTTCGATGAAGCAGTCCCAGGCGGCACTGTTCGCCTCGATCCAGCAGCGCTACGGCGTGCCGCCGGGGCCGCTGATCGCGATCTGGGGTATGGAAAGCGCCTTTGGCAGCCAGCGCGGCAATCAGAACATGCTCTCCTCGATCGCAACGCTCGCCTATGACTGCCGGCGTCCGGAATATTTCACCGACCAGCTCTACGCCGCGCTGAAGCTGATCGACCGCGGCACCTTGTCGGCGTCGACGCGCGGCTCCATGCATGGCGAGCTCGGCCAGACCCAGTTCCTGCCCAAGACCATGCTGGAATACGGCGCCGGCAATCTGGAGACTGCCGCCGGCGCGCTCAATTCAACGGCCAATTTCCTAAAAGCGCACGGCTGGCGCGCCGGCGCCGGCTACCAGCCGGGCGAGCCGAATTTCGCGGCGATCGAAGCCTGGAATGCCGCGCAGGTCTATCAGAAAGCGATCGCCATCATGGGAAGGCAGATCGACGGGCAGTGAGCTGCGTTTCGGCCTGAATGAGCTCCGCTGCCGGCTTGAGCCCGGGAGAGAGGGCTTGCTGTTGGCGAAGCGCGCATCTCGTGGCAACCTGCCGCGCACAAGAGCGCCATCAACGGCGCCGATCATGGAAACGCCCGCATGCTGATGCCGATTGCCGACGTGCCGCGCTGGTATGCCGAACGCAAGCCAGAGGACGCGATTGCGATCGGCCACGGCGCCGATACGCTCTCCTGGCGAGAGCTTGAACGCAACGCCAATCGGCGCGCCCGCGCCTTTGCCGCCAGGGGCGTGAAGCCGGGCGATTTCGTCGCCATTGGCCTGCCGAACAGCAATGAATTTTTCGAAACCACTTTCGCGGTGTGGAAATGCGGGGCGACGCCGACCTCGTTGTCCTGGCGGCTGCCGCGGGGCGAGGCGGCCGCGGTGCTCGATATTCTAAAACCGTCCCTGGTGGTGGGTGGGGAGGCCGACTGGAATGCCGCCAATTCCCTGCCGGCCGGCTTTGTGGCCGAAGGTTTTTCGGACGAGCCGGTGACTAATCCGGTGGCGCGCTACTGGAAGGCGATGACAAGCGGGGGCTCGACCGGCAGGCCCAAGGTGATCCTCGATCATCAGCCTGCGGTGACCGACCCCGCCGTCGATCAGCCGCTCGGCGTTGCGCAGGGCACGACGCTGCTCAATCCCGGACCGCTCTATCACAACGCGCCGTTCATCGTGTCGCATCTGGCGCTGTTCGCCGGCGGCCGGATTACAGGCCTGGTGAAGTTCGACGCCGAGGAAACGCTGCGCCTGATCGCGCGCGACCGCGTGCAGTTCGTGAATTTCGTGCCGACCATGATGCATCGGATCTGGGCGCTGCCGGAAGCCGTACGTAACGCCTACGACCTGTCGAGCCTCAGGATCGTGTTCCACATGGCCGCCCCCATGCCGCCATGGCTGAAGGAGAAATGGATCGAGTGGCTCGGCCCCGAACGCATCTATGAACTTTATGGTGGCACCGAGCGGCAGGGCGCGACCATCATCACCGGCACGGAATGGCTTGCGCACAAGGGCTCGGTCGGCAAGATCGGCGAGACCGCACGATTGCGCATCATCGGCGAGGACGGCAACGACGTCGCGCCAGGCGAGACCGGCGAGATCTATTTCCTGCCCAACGACGGCCCTGGCAGCACCTATCATTATCTAGGCGCGGAGCCGAAGCGGCGCGCCGACGGCTGGGAGTCGCTGGGCGATATCGGACGGCTCGATGCCGACGGCTACCTCTATCTCGGCGACCGGCTGGCCGACATGATCCTGCGCGGCGGCGCCAATATCTATCCGGCCGAGGTCGAAGCCGCGGTCAGCGCGCATCCGAAGGTTCGTTCCTGCGTCGTCGTCGGTTTGCCCGATGCCGAATTCGGGCAGCGGGTGCATGCCATCGTCGAACTCGCCGAGCAACGCGATGCGCAGGCCGTCGCTGACGGCATGGGCGATTTCCTGGCCGATCACCTTAGCCGCTACAAGCATCCGGAAAGTTTTGAGTGTGTCGCGGTCGGCTTGCGTGACGATTCCGGCAAGGTGCGCCGGACGCTGCTGCGCGACGAACGCGCGGCTTGGGTAAAGGAGAACCGCCGGTTCCGGGTTTTTCCGGCGCGAGCGCACGCCAGAGCGGATTGAAGTCGCCCTCCGCAGACACTAGCGGAGGCCTTTGGCAGGCCCGTCAGCGCTTCTCGATCCGATCCCGCCACAACGCTTCGAACGTTCCGGTGTCATCCGGAACCCGCGCCTGGGCATCCATGGGATCTCGATGCTTCTCAGCTGTGGCGCTTGCAAGCCCTCCGTTGGAATCCGCCGCCTGTGCCGGGCTGTGCGCCGGCCACTCCAGCAGCGATTTCGAAAGCATGGGCTTGCCTTCATACCAGCATTTGCGGCCATCGATGATGCGCCAGGACCAATAGCCTCCCGAACCCGAGGCGACACTGCATTGCTGTGTGGCCTGCGCGGTTGCCATGGCGATGATTGAGAGCGCGGACACGCAGGCGATCAAAATGATTGCTGGAATCTGCGGACGGCGTCGCGCAGCACTGACGGCTCGAAGAGCCGAGGGTTGATCAGTCATTGCTTTTACCCATCCAAACATCACTGAGTACCGCGCGAGTCGGAAAAGAGCGGCAAATCAAGACGCTAGTAGGGGTAAGCAATCACATTTTTGCGATATGAACAGGGAAAAGGGCGGCTAATTCGCCTTGGCGTGCATATGCCGGGCGCGCCACTTCGGCCCCGGTCCGCGCATGTAGTGCAGCTCGGGCCGATAGGGATTCAGCACGCTGTCGATCCGCGCCAGGCGCTTTGCGATCATTGCCTTCAGGCGGCGGGTGAGCTGTGTCATGCGCGTCCTCTCAGTGCAGCCTGCCGAGGACGGAGGCGAACGGAATCGTGAAGAGTTCCGCGCCGAGCTCGTCGGTCGCATGCAGCACCCAATTGCGCCAGTCCTCCGCGCCGGGTGTCATCACATAGGAGCGCACGATGCGATCGGCGTGCTCGAAGGCATCGACCAGGCGGTCGATGGCGACGCCGCGCGGGCTACCCAGCACGTGTCCGTCGTCGGTGCAATGGAAATAGACGTCCGTCATGTTCCGAATCCCGCGCTTGCAACTCCTCTTGGTCCGAAGAGGTAACAGCACCGCAAGCAGCAAAGAATCCGGAAGATTGCGGGGATTGCCCGCAAATTGAATCAACTCGATTTGATCAGGCCGCGCGCACCTCCGAGAGGAAGCGGTTGACCTGGTCGGCGAGGTCGCGCGACTGCGAGGAAAGCTGCCCGGCGGCGCCCAGCACGCGGCTCGAGGCAGCCCCCGTATCATCGGCGGCGCGCTGCACGCCGGAAATGTTGGAATTGACTTCCTGGGTGCCGCGCGCGGCTTCGGAGACGCTGCGCGAGATTTCCTTGGTGGCCGAGCCCTGCTCCTCGATCGCGGCCGCGATCGCAGCTCCGATCTGGTCGATCTCGGTGATGACCTCGACCACGTTGCGGATCGCCGCCACGGTCTCGTCGCTGGTCGACTGGATCGCCGCGATCTGCTCGGAAATCTCCGTCGTCGCCTTGGCGGTCTGCCCGGCCAGCGACTTGACCTCGGAGGCGACGACCGCAAAGCCGCGGCCAGCTTCGCCGGCGCGCGCCGCCTCGATGGTCGCGTTCAGCGCCAGCAGATTGGTCTGCTCGGCAATGCTCTGGATCAGCGTCACCACGTCGCCGATCTTCTGCGCGCCTTCGGCGAGCGAGCGCGCGGTATCGCCTGTGCGGCGGGCATTCTCGACGGCGCGTCCGGCGATCTCGGTGGACTGCGCCACTTGGCGGCTGATTTCCGAGATCGACGAGGTCAGTTCTTCGGTCGCGCTCGCCACCGTCTGCACGTTGCTCGAGGTCTGCTCCGAGGCGGTGGCGACCAAAGCGGCCTGGCGGTTGGTGGCGCCCGCGGTCTCCGACATCGACTGAGCGGTCTGTTCCATCACGGAGGAGGCGGACGACAATCCGCCGACGAGCTCGCCCACCTTCGTCTCGAAGGCGCGCGTGAGATCGTCGAGCGCGCGGGCGCGGCGCATCTTGACGTCGCTTTCGGCTTCCTTCTCGGCGGCGAGCCGGTCGGCGGCGATCTTGTTGTCCTTGAACACCTGCACGGCGGCCGCCATCGCGCCGATCTCGTCGCCGCGCGCAGCCCCCGGAATCTCCTCGGCGACTTCGCCTGCGGCCAGCCGCGACATGCGGCCGGTCAGGGCGACGATGGGTGTGGTGATGCGGCGATAGACCATGGCGATCAGGCCACAGCTTGCGGCGGCGACCGCGATCAGGCCTGCGAGCGCGACCAGGAAGGAAAACCGCGCCGACGACCATGCGGCTTCCAGGCCCTGTTCAGCATTGTCGTAGAAGGCGTCGCGCACCGTGATGATGGCGGCGAGCCCAATCTGCAACTCGTCATAGAAAGTGTTGACGTCGTGCTCGTATTTGCCGCTTGCCGCGCCTTCGCGCGCGAATTTTAGTTCGTTGCCGAAGCGCTCGACATAATCCGCCTGCATCTTGCCGAGTGCGGTGGCGACGTTGGCGGGCGTTGCCGGATTATTGCGCAGTGCCCGCAGCGTGGCGAGGAGCTGTTCGGTGCGGCCATTGGAGCGACTCAAATCCAGCTTCTCGGCGTCGGTGGCCGCGCGCTTGGCCGCCACCAGGCTCTTGTGCATGCTGGCGTTGAGGCCGCCGATGTCGCGCAGCGTCATGGCGACGTTGGCGTAGCTCGCCTGCCGGTAGGCCACGCCGTCGAGCGCCGCGAGCCGGCGGACCTGATCGTCGAGCAGCACGGTGGCCTCGGCATTGAGCGCGGCGTTGTCGGCGACGATCTTGTTGCCGGCGGCGCGGCGCGTGTCGGCTGGCGCGACCAGCGCATTCGCGATGGCCTCGCGGAGCGCGGCGAATTTGGTCTTCAGCTGGTCGATCGTGCTGGCCACGGCGTCACCGTCTTCGAGCGGGCCGGGGAGCGTGCTGCGAACCTGGTTCACCTTCGCCATGGCGCCGTCGGTCAGCGCGCGCAGCTTGTCGAGCTCGGACGTCTGCTTCGGATCGATGCTGCCTGAGCCGAACAGGATGTTGGTGGCAAATCCGCGCTCGGGGTTCATGTAGCGCGGGATATCACTGATGGCGAGGACGATCTCGAGCCGCCGCTCGGCCATCGAGACCCTGTCCATGGTCTGGTATTTGGTGATTGCGATGTAGCCGGCGAGGCCGCCGCCGACGGTGGCGAGCGAGACGATGGCGGCGGTGAGGAGGGTACCGATTTTCATGGGATTCCGGGCCGTTTGCGCTGGTTTTGACGTTGGCGCATCCTAGACGCAGCGCATTAATCCAGTGTTTACGCTGGGGATTGCCGGCCCGCGGGGAGACCCACCGCCGGTTGTGATACAGCGCTCCACCCTTGCCATTGGCGCCGATTTCCGGGAACTGTAGCCTTCTGCGGCAAACGACCGGTTCGGGAGATTTACGCCATGGCCTTTTCGCTCTACGACGCCACCGTCGCCAACTATCTGCAGATCCTCGGCGCGACCGAGGCACTGATGGCCAAGAGTTTGGCGCACTTCACCGAGAAGGCCGTCGATCCCGCCGAGATCGTCGAGACGCGGCTGTGCGCCGACATGCATCCGTTCCGCTTTCAGGTGGTCTCGCTTGCGCATCATTCGCGCGGCGCGATGGCGGCGGCGCAGAAGGGCGTGTTCGAGCCGCCGTCGGGCAAGCGGGACCTCGATTATGCCGCGCTGCAGGCGCTGGTGACGGAGGCGCGCACCGAGCTCTCCGGCCTCACGCCCGACACCGTCAATGCGCTGGTCGGCCGCGACGTCACCTTCAAGATCGGCGACCGCACGCTGCCGTTCACGGCGGAAGGTTTTCTGATGTCGTTCTCCCTGCCGAACTTCTTCTTCCATGCCACCACCGCCTACGACATCCTGCGCCACAAGGGCGCGCCGATCGGCAAGCGCGATTTCATGGGCCGGTTGACACTGAAGACGTGAGGGCGATGGCCTCGAACCGGCGCTTCGGGTGAACGAGCAACTCCGCGCTCTCGACGATGCGCATTTCCTGGCTGCCGGCCGCCGCGGTGCGCTCCAGCACGGCGAAGATGGCGGAGGCGGCGTGGCTGAGCGCCGCCGGCGTGTCCGAGCCGCGAACGCGGGCGGAGACGAACAGCGCGGCGAAGAGATCGCCGGTGCCGTTCGGGCTGATCGGCAGTTTCGGCGTGCGCACCCGCCAGGCTTTTGACCTTTCGATCGCAAGCGTCTCGATCTGGCCGTCCGGCGTATCAGTGAGCTCGGCCGAGGTGACGACGACAGTCGATGGGCCTTTGAGCGCACGCGCCGCCTCGATCACCTGCTCGATCGTATTGGCCCTGGCGCCGCATAGCCACTCGAACTCGAAATGATTGGGGGTGACGATGTCGGCGAGCGGGCACAGCCGGTCGCGCACCAGCGGCGGAATCTCGGCGCGGACGAACAGGCCGCGGTCGCGATCGCCGAGCACGGGATCGCAGGCATAGAGCAGGGCGCCATTGCGGGCCTTGGCGCGCGCGACGAAATCCGCGACCACGGCGGCGATGTCGGCCGAGCCGAGATAGCCCGACAGGATCACCTTGGCAGTGTCGACCGCGCCGCGCTCCTCGATCCCCATCAGGAGATCGGCGACGAGTTGCGCCTCGAGCACGCGGCCGCGCAGCGTTGGATAGCCCGGCCGGTTGCTCAACAGCGTGGTCGGCACCGCGACCACATCGATGCCGTGCATCTGCAGGGGAAAGACGGCGGCGCTGTTGCCGACATGGCCGAAGGCGACCTGCGACTGGATTGAAATGACACACATGCGGTCGGCTATTGGCAATTATGGTTCCACGCGCATGGGTTAACACATTGGTGATTTCTTTGCGGTCATTTTCACGGCTTCATTCAACAGGGAGGCACCATGTCTGACGTCACCATTCCCGGCGGCAAGATTCGTTCTTTTGTCGAGCGGATCGAGAATCTCGACAGCGAATTGGCCGAGCTGAACGAGCAGAAGAAGGAAGTGTTTGCGGAGGCCAAGGGCGAGGGCTTCGATGTGAAGATCCTCAAAGAGATCATCAAGCTGCGCAAGCAGGACCAGGAAGAGCGCGACGAGCGCGAAGGCCTGCTCGATCTCTACATGCGCGCGATGGAGCAGGCGGGTCCGGAGAAGGTGGCGAAGGCGGCGTGAGCAGCGCCGCCTATTTGTCCGGTTCGCGCCGCTCGCCGGCGGGATCGGCCGGCGGAAAGATGCGTTCATAGTTGGCGCGGGCTTCGCGGATCAGGCGGGCCCGTTCCAGCTCTGATTTGGGGACAAATCGCACCACTTCGCCCATCGGCGGCTCCGGATATTCGAGAATATGTGGGCTTTGCGAAGCGAATATCGTGCCAAGCCGGCCAATTCGCCATCCGTGAAACTGCGGCTTCGCGCCGCTGCCGCGCCGCTTTCGAGAAGCAGGGCGGGTCAGCGCTGTCTGACCCGCCCCGCTTGTTTTCACGCCGACGATCGATCGGTGCCTTCCGCGCTTTCGACAGGCTTCTTCAGATCGGCTTCCAATTCCAGGACGATGTCGCGGAGCAAAAGAGCCGCGAGCGGTTCGGTGGTCTCCTGCTCCAAGGTTCGATAACGCGCGACCTGATCCGCGCGCTGCTTCCAGCTTTCGGTACCAGCCATGTCGGTGTTGCTCCCCATGTCTGACCCAAGCCCGGTCCGTTTGGTCACTCCGAACTGTGAATTTTGTTGGGCCCGCTGATGGGGTTTCGGGCGTCAATAGGGCGCAAATGCGCCCTGGTCGTCGCGTCTCGCGCAGTCGTCAATCGTTTTGCGCGCGGGCTGGACGCGTCGGGCAAATCAGTGATCCGGGTTCAGCCGAACAGCGCGACATAGATGACGTAGAGCCAGCCCAGTATGCCGTCGATGATCGCCCACAGGATCGAATGGTTGTTGGTATAGGAGATCGCGATGGCGAGCGCGGAGCCAAAACCCACGCCGTATTTCGCGCCCTCGACCCGAACTCCGTAGTAGCGATTTTCGTTCATGGCGGTCCTCCAGCGCGCGGGTATGTAGGGCCTGTTGGCTATCCACCTTACGAACTCATCACCTCCCTCTCAAGATATCTTGAGGCCGCTTGAGCGGGCGAACAGCGCACGTCATATGACGATCGTCATTCCAACAGCGGCCCTCGCGAGCGTCCTCCGATCCCGCGAACTAATCGAGAGAGCCATTCAGGCCGGGAGTCACAGAAAATTCTCGAAGCCGAGCATGGTTTGGCCTGCGGTCATCACATAATTGTGCAGTGCAATATTGTGCCATTGCAGCGCAACATAAGAGCAACCAGGTGCGTACACCCATGCTATCGCAAGGAGAATTGACGTGAAGAAGATGTCCCTGTCCCTGTCCCTGTCCGTGGCGGGCGCCGCCGTGCTCGCGATGACGGCTGCAACGAGCGGTTTCGCGGCGGAGTTGCCCAGCTATGAAACGGCCGGCTTGCCGATATCGGCGGTTCAGGCTCAGCTGTTGGGCGCCGCTGATGTCCGGGAGCAGTCCCCGATAGCGACGTCCGCAGTCTCTCCGCATCAGCTCAGCGTGCTGACCCCGCGATCGAAAATCACGACCACGACGGCCGCCCAGGGCCGGACCGAAACCACCGGCCGCGCCATTCGCTGACCGGCGCGCCATGACCGCCGTCTGATCGCGGCCGAACGACGCGCGTTGCGGCGAGCTGCGCGTTCACCGGCCAGGCGTCGAAAATCCTGTCGAGTTTGCAAATAAGCCCGCGATGCCGTCGCGGGCTTTTTTGTGCGCGCGCAGGGCGGCGTCATCCGTCGATCCTGCAATGCCCGCTGCAGGGCAGTCCGCAAAACTACGGCTCGCGCCGTCCCCTGACCTCAGCGCATCTGGCATCGGTTTTGCTACGCGCAAGCCAACTGACGTGACGGCCCGTCGATCGAGGTCGCGCTGCAAAGGGCGCGCCGCCGGCATCGACATGCCGTCATCACTTTCGGCTTCACGCTTTCGAGAAGGTTTTGACGAATGACGGCACCGCGGCAATCGAGGACAGGTCGAGGCGGGATGATTCTTGTGGCGCTCTGCGTTGCGCTTGCCGCCGCTGGTCGTATCGCAGCGCCGGACAATGCGGCAGCGCGCGATCTCGATGGCCGCTTTGCCAACTCGCCGCTTCACGGCTGGTTCGAGAGCCTGCACTCGAGCAAGGGGCCTTGTTGCTCCGACGCGGACGGGACAGCGTTGTCGGATGTGGATTGGGAAGCCAGGGACGGCCACTATCGCGTCCGCATCGAAAACCAGTGGTGGGATGTCCCGGATGAAGCGGTGATCCGGGAGCCGAACCGGGCGGGGCGCACCATGGTGTGGCCGATCTATTTTCGCGGATACAATGTTCCGCTGCGCGTGGAAATCCGATGCTTCATGCCGGGCACCATGACGTAGTGGGCAGGGCGGATTAGCCGAAGGCGTAATCCGCCAGCTTGCTTGGAAGTCGGAGCGGCGGATTACACTGCGCTAGATCCGCCCTACGTGCTAATCCGAAATACGTCCCGTCACCACAACCATCAGCGGACGAACCTCACCCCGGAGACCATCATGGCCAATGAAAAAGGCCCGAACGTCAAGAAGAAGGCCAAGTGCAAAAATTGCGAAGGCAAGGGCCTGGTCAAGAAGGGCGACAAGGTGGTGAAATGCCAGCGCTGCCACGGAACCGGATTGCGATAGGGCGCGTCCGCTTCGCTCATTGACGATCCCACGGTGGCGGGTCCTTGAAGGCTGCGGCGAAGAAGTCGATGGCGGCGCGCGCCTTGCTGGAAAGCTGGCGGGCGGATGGATACACCGCGAAAACGCTGGCGCGCTCGAACTCGTAAGCAGGCAACACGCGAACGACCTGCCCGCGCCTGAGCGCTTCATGCACCAGAAAGGTCGCGCCAAGTCCTATGCCGTGGCCGGCCTTGATAGCCTCGAACAGCACTTCGCCATTGTTCGAGACGATTCTTCCGTCGACAGGGACCGTCACGTTTTCCGATTTGCCGACCAGCCGCCATTCGCGCGCGTTGCTCAGCGCGGTGAAGATGAGGCACTCATGGCCGGTCAGGTCTGCCGGCCTTTTCGGCGTTCCGTTTTTCTTCAGGTAATGCCGGCTTGCGATCAGAATTCGACGGTTGGCGCACAATCGCCTGACGATCAGGCGGGAGTCGGCCAGGGCTCCGAGCCGGATGGCGAGATCGAAACCTTCGTCGACCATGTCGACGAAGCGGTCGGTCAGCACGACATCGATCGTCAGCTCGGGAAAGAGTTTTGCCATCTTCGGAATCAGCGGAGACACATGAGCCGTCCCGAACGGCACCGGAGCGCTTAGACGCAACACGCCGCGCGGCTGCAGGCGATCGGCCGACACCTCGGCTTCGGCCTCGCTGAGATCGTGCAGCAGCCTCAAGGCGCGGCCGTGAAAGGTCGAGCCGGCCTCGGTCAGCGACAGCTTTCGCGTCGTCCTCTGCAACAGCCGGGCGCCCAGACGTTCCTCCAGCCGCGCAATCAGCTTGCTCACCCCGGAGGGGGTCATTTGATGCTCGTCGGCCGCCCTGGCGAAGCTGCCGTGAGCGATGACGCTGGCAAAAACCCGAAGCTCGGATGTCTCGCTGAGCGCGCCAAATCGCGTCATTTTTGGAGTTTCCATTCATGAATAGAGTTCACGAAACTACTGAAAACGGAGCCAATTATCAACTCCACAGCCGATCGTATATCCGGGACATCGCGCGGCGACCGCATTCACAGCAAAGGAAGCTCCCATGTCGGCAAACCTCAACTCGGCCAAACACGCACAACCGCTCAGGCCCGCAGTGGTCATGATCGCCCTCATATCCAGCGCGGTTGCCATGGCTCAAACCGCGGCGCCGGGCGTCGTAGCCCTCACGCCGGTCGAGATGAAGTGGTCGCCGCAAGGCGGCCTGGCCGCTGCAGGAATGGAGCAGCTCAATCTGGTGGGGGACCCAACTCTGCCCGGGCCTTACACCATCCGCCTCAAATTTCCCAAGGGCCTGAAGATCGCGCCTCACACCCATCCCGATTCCCGCGAAGTGACGGTTCTCTCGGGAATGTATGCGACCGGTTACGGCGAGACATTCGAGCCTGCGAACCTGAAAGTCCTTCCCGCAGGCAGTTTTTACACCGAGCCCGCCAACGTGGCGCATTACATCGAGATCAGGGAAAATGCGGTCCTGCAGATCAGCGGCACCGGTCCAAGCGGACGTCGCGCCGTCAATCCGGCAAAATGACGGGACCGCAGGCTGCAAGAGCGACGCGCATCGCGCCGAGCCGGGACACTGATCCAACTATCAAACAGCGATAAGGATGCGCATCCGCATTCTCGCGGCACGAGGTGCCCGAGCCTTGCGTCATTCGCCACCCTCTCTCAGGAAGCAGAGGGCGCAGGGAAAGCCGGATGCGCGCTGCACCCGCGGTCTCGTGTGCAAACGTGCACAAAAACACGCACACGAGCATACAGGTCCAGCGGAGGCAATCCGGCTTTCCCTGCGCAGTGGTTTACGGCTTACTTCGTGCTCTCCCCGGTGTCCGGGCTTTTTAGCCACCGTCATCGGCGCGATGCGCGAGCATCGTCGCCAACTTGACGCCAGCATCGGGGCGTCAGGACCACACGACTTCGCCGTCCGCGCGTTCAGGCCGATCGTCGCCGCCGTCACCCGCGTCCACCGCATCTAACCCGCGCGTTCGTGACGTGCGCAACGCCCCTCTTGTCGGGTGAGACGGGGCGAATTGATATCCCTGATTTGCCCGACGCCTTAAGCGGAATTTTGCCCGTCGGGTTATTTTGTCGCAGCCCGCGTAGGGCGGATTAGCCGAAGGCGCAATCCGCCATCTTGCTTGAAGTCGGAACGGCGGATTACGCGGAGCCTGTCATCGGGGCGCGCCTCGCGCGGACCCGTTGGCTAATCCGCCCCGCGGGCTGGAATGTAGGGTGGGCAAAGCGAAGCGTGCCCACCATTGCTGTTGAACACGTCCTGGTGGGCACGGCGCTCGCGCGCCTTTGCCCCCCTACGCTGCTATTTCACGTAATTCAGCGCCTGCGTCAGCAACTGCGTCGGCGAGGTGGGCGACGTATCCAGCACCAGTCGGGGATCGGTCCATGCGTCGTATTCGGCGCGCCGCTGCAACAGGCGCGACCAGGAGAGCTCGTGCGTGCCGGCGACGCTGCGCACCCGACCTTCGATCCGCTGCCGGTGGATCGTTTCATCGGAGCAGACGCATTCGATGATCTTGAGGCTGACGCGATATTTCGCCGCCAGATTGCGCCAGGCGGCGCGCCGCGTCTCGAACGGGTTGACCGCGTCGACGACGACGGCAAGCCGAAGCCTGAGATGCTCGTCCGCCAGCGCCTGCGCGACCTCATCGGCGGCGGGGCCGGTCCTGGTCTTCTCGATGCCGGCGCGCCACATCGCCGCCTCGATCGGGTCGATCGAGAAGATCGGGATGGACAAGGCGCGGGAAACGTTTTCGGCCAGCACGCTTTTTCCCGAGCCGGGCAGCCCGGACAACAGGACGAGGCAGGGCGATATCCGTGTGAATTCGGTCATGGCGAAACGCGCATCTCCGAGAGGCTGACACATTGTGTGGCCGCCTTGCGGTCGTTTTCATGACCTGTTTCACCCGCAAGGCACCTTGCGGCCGGCACCAGATTGATGATTCAGGAGCGCGTAGGGCGGATTAGCCGACCGCGTCCGCCGTAGCTCAACGAGCGAAGGCGGAAGGCGTAATCCGCCATGTTGCTTGTAGTCGGAGCGGCGGATTACGCTCCGCTAATCCGCCCTACGGACCTACGCCCTAATTCCCGCCATCGGCCGCAAGGCGCAGGAACTGCCGCTTCATCGCATTGACTTTTGCGACATAGGCCGCGACGAGGTGATCGCCGCAGCGTTCATCGGTCATCATCACAAACTTGCGGCGTGCAAACGCCGTGGCGGGACCGGCGCCGCAGAGATGGATGAAGGCCGCGAGATCCTGCTTCTCGCTCGCGCTCGCCTTCACCTCAGGCGCGCGGGTGAGAACATCAGCCACATGGCGGTCCAGATACACGGATGTTAGCTCGATGGCATGGCTCGGGATTGCGCGGATAGTGAGGCTGGTGAACCCGCAGCCGGTATCCGTGACCGCATGCTCCCGGATACAGAACCGTGCCGCCTCGGCGTAGGCGCCATCGGTCATCTGGAACAGGCCGACGGCGCTGGAAGCAGGCTGGTAAATCGCAAACGGATTGAAACTCCATTGCCAACGCCAGTAGGTGCGGTCCACCGGATTGCCCGAACTTTCCACCTGCGCCAGCGCGGCCAGCAATTCTGGCGTGATCGTGGGGGTGGAAAGGCTGCGGAACAGCGCCCCGTATTGCCGCCACGTCTCGTCCGGCTCCTTTTCGAGCCGGTGGCCGACAAAGAAGAACAACTCGGTCGGCTTGCGGATCACGTGATAGACGAGGTTCGCCAGCGCAAAGGCTGCAAGCAGGATCGCGATGGTGCCTGCGATTCGAACCATGCGCGGCGCTCGCGCGAACTTCCGTCGGGTCCAACGCGCACCTCGACGCCAGCGGCGAAGGCGGAGGAGGAGGCTTTTGCCTTTTCTTGACATGCGCCTTGCAGCAGGAATTGCGGTCCAAGGGCGTTGAGCGATGTTACGGTGCCCTGAGTATGTAAAGGCGCTGGTAAATCATCCGTTCGGGTAGCCGATCGAGCAGCCTGTAGCCGAGCGGCAACTTGAGCAGGTAGGCCACAATCCGCAATGAAAACGGGTGCCAATAGACCGACAGGTTGTGAAATCTGACGACCGTGAATCCGAGAGCTCTGAATTCGAGCAGCAATCGCCTGTGACCAAAGTGATGCTGGTAGTCGATGATCGGACCTGAAAGCAGAAGCAGCTTGCCGGAGTGCTCCCTGGCAATTCTTTCGAGAAATATTCCCTGCTCACGGTGGGACAGGAAATGGATGCACTCGATGGCCGCTATCACGTCGTAGCCGCCGAACGACACGTCAAGGAGGTCGGCGGTCTCAAATCTGGCGTTCCGCAGATTCAATGATTTCGCCCGGCCAATCGCGACGTCGCTGATATCGACGGCCATCACGGACTGCGCCTTGCGAAATATCGCCTGGGCGAGGTGGCCTTCGCCACATCCAAGCTCGAGAACCGACTTGTTGCGAATGGACCGCGTCAGGTGCCGGCGCAAGACCCTGTCCCTGAATGTCGCGCGCGAGACGCCCCACGGATCGGGCGTTGCATAGTAGCGATTGAAATCGTCGGCCGTACGCATGGCAGCGGATCATATCACGTCGCCAGGCGGGAAAACGGGAGGCGCGGAGGGGTGCCGATGTCGCAGCGAAGCGGGCCGCGGCCGCCGGCACGCCCATGGCGCATCCGATGACGCCATGATTTCTACACTATTGGGGCAGCAAATTGAGTGTGTGACGCTTTGGAGGACTGGCGGTGCCGAGGTCCGGACTCGCGTTTTTGCTGGTGGGGCTGCTCTCCTTCGCGCTGGGCGGCTGCATGCAGGCGACGCTCGCTCCCTCCTCGAATGCGAGTTTCACGCCGAGAGATCGGGAGTTGCTGGCCCATCCGCCGTACGCACAGGCGAACATCCCTGAGACGTATCGCCGGCATATCGTCGACTATTCGCGCCGGGAGGCGCCGGGCACGATCCTGGTCGATACCGATGCGCGTCTTCTCTATTACGTCCTGCCGGAAGGCAAGGCGATCCGCTACGGCGTGGCGGTGGGGGAGGAAGCGATGGCCTTTTCCGGCGTCGCGACGGTTGGACGCAAGTCCGAATGGCCCGACTGGATCCCGACGCGTGAGATTCAGGCGCGGCTCGGCCCGTACCCGCCGCGCATTGCGGGAGGTCCGGCCAATCCGCTGGGCGCGCGGGCGCTCTACCTTTACGAGGGCAACAAGGACACCCTGTTCCGCATCCATGGCACCAACCAGCCGGAATACATCGGCCAGGCCATCTCATCCGGCTGCATCCGCATGACCAACGAGGATGTCATCGATCTCTTTGACCGTGTGAGGCTGGGCGCGACCGTCGTCGTCCTCGCGCCGGGCCGGAGGGCATCGTCGGGGCCCGTCGCGGGCTTCCGCGGCTGATGGAGCATGATCCGGAAGAGTGTGCAGCGGTTTTCCGAATGGCGAAGCGTATCGCGGCGACGATCTCTATGACGGATTAGCTTCGCTCATACGCGCCTCGCGGGCTCTCGGCGCGATTGTGTGTCTCACCAATACGAGTCGTCCCAACGTTCGTCCATATACGGAGGGGGCCTCCAGCGCGCTGGCGGCCGCCTGGGCCGCGGAGGTGCGGCTACCGACTGCCGCTGGGGCGCAGCCGCATCGTTCTCTTTCCTGGGGCTCTGCGCCGGGGATTTCGCGGCTAACGCGGCGAGCTGCGCTTGCACCGCCTGTACCTGCCCCGCGATGCGTGCGTTGTCCCGGGTACTTTGCTCCTGCGCCGTCTTGAGCTGTTGAATGGCGTCGGCATGTTCGCGAAGCGTTTGGTCGTGACTGCTTTTCAGTTGATCGAGCTTTGCGTTGATGCTCGCAAGGTCGTGCGTGATGGTCTTGAGCGATTGGGCCAGATCGGCGGATGCGAGGTCGGGGGATGTGGTGGCGCCGGTGGACGGAGCGTCTTTCATTTCTTTCTGGCTCGGAGCTGCCGGCGGGGAGGGCTGTGCATCCGCATTTGCCGCCTGGGCAATCAGCGTTTTCGCCGGATCGGGAGGCTCGGACGCCTGCTTGTGCGCTGTCGAGACCGGCGGGGCCCATCGGGCCATGATCGCCTTCGCCTCATCGCCATATCGCGAAGCGAACGCAGCACCAAAGATGCCTATCGCCAGCAAGAAGCCGACGAGAGCCAGCAGTATGGCCCGGCCGCGCCTCACGCTTGGGGGGTAAATCTTGTTCTCCAATCTCTTCCGCGGCGCCGGCGTCTGGCTCACGGTGGCGCAACTCGGTTCCGCGGCGGTTTCCCTCTGCCCGATCGATGGGCCGTCGCCACGCTCCATGCCGGAGACCAATCGGTCCAGCCGCGCAAGGTCTTCTTCGGCGCTCTTGATCTGTTCATAGGCATGGGTCAGCCCGGCATCCGCGCGCTTCACGCCTTGTGGTTCGTCCGGCTTGGGGTCGTCCGGCTTTGGGTTGTCCGTATTGGGCACCGATGCGCCCTCCATTCAGTCTTGCGCCAACGGAATGAGTGCGTAGGGCGGGTCAGCGAAGCGTAACCCGCCTCTTGGTGACAGCGGCGGATTACGCTTCGCTAATCCGCCGGACGCTTGCTCATTCAGCGCCGGAGCACGTGGTCGGTCGATCCGCGCGGCAGGCTTACACCGCGTGCTCGGTCGATTTGGTCACGTCACCTCGTCCGGCCAATAGACCGGCGATGGAGATGTCCTCGTCAAGCGCTTCCCAGTGCAGGCCGACGCGGCTGATCTCGACCTGCTCGCGTTCCGCCGGGGTCGCGTGCAACAGCCGCGGAAACCAGGCAAGCGGAACACCGAGTGTCCGCCCGTCGGTTAGCTCAACCCACATGGCGTCTTCGTCGAAGCGGACCTTAGTTGCCGAAATGGTCATTCCAGGCTCTCACGATGAGGTCGCGGTTTTCCGCCACCGTTTGCAGGATATTCGAAAGCTCGCGTGAATTGAAGCCGTAACTATCAGCTATTGCGATTTCTGGCTCGAGCCAGACCTTGGCGTCGCGGCCGCCGCCCTTGACGTGAACGTGCCTGGGCTCGGGCGGTTTTCCTTCATTGGAGAAGAAGTAATAGCGCAGGCCGCTCTGGCGGAACACAACGGGCATTGTCTCTCCGGGACAGCTTGTAGCGGCGAATTGGCTGCGAGCAGCGCATATCAAACTACTTGCCGGCGTGTGCGACGGGAAGTTCCATTAATCAAAAATTCAGACTTTGCCGGTTGATACGATCCTTCAACGGGGCGGGGACGGGCAGATGGGCGTTCACAGAAAAGACCAGCACTCGGAACTGCTTCCGATGGTGTTCGCCGCGCTCGTCGCCGTGATGAGCGTAACCGCGCTGCTGCTGTTGGATTTTGTTCCCAACAATTCGCCAGGCAACGCCGACGGGATGATAACCTCCGCGGTGCTCTTCCGCGCCGGTGCGATCGCAACGCCCTCCGAGAAGCCAACCGATATCGCCGCTCCCGAAACGATTATGGTGTCCGAGCGACCGGGACATTGATGGCTGGGTTCTCGCCTGCGGCGGATTGCGCTGCGCTAATCCGCCCTACGCTCGCTGCAGAAGGGATATAGTGGCGATCGAGTTGCCAATCGGACGTGCCGAAGTCTATCCCGATATTTCAATGGCAACGTACATGCCACCAACGATATGACCGGGGAACTGCCATGACGATGTACACGGTCGGGATGAAACTCGGGACGCGCGCGCAGGCGCTGACGATTGAAGCCGAAGACGCATTGGTCGCGGCGCTCAAGAGCAAGCTCGAGAACCCGGAGGCCCTCATCACCTATGTTCGCAAGGCGAACCAGCGCGGCGATCGCCGCCATCCGCATGAGGGGCTGCGGAAGAAGATCGGGTGAGGGGAGCGGATAGGACGGGTTAGCAAGTAGGGCGGGTTAGCTAATCCGCCCTACGCGCTGTCACCGTAATGGCAGGGCGTTACGAACCCTCTTTCATTCCTCCTGCCGCCCATTGTTCAGCCACGAAAATGGCGAGGTCTCTCTGGGTAAGCCCAAGCACGTGATCGTCTACGCACTCGTAGATCAATGGCTTTTCACCACGAAGAGTGGGTACCTTTCCCGAGCGGAGGATGCGGCCGATATTTACCGGCCACACCCTTTGGATGCCGTAGTACGACTTTGTGTTGTTGGCGATACGCCGACACTCGTCGTTGGAGCGGCGAGTTACGCGACGATCGTCCTCTCCTTCGTCATCCATGTTCGCTCCAGTTCCTAGATCACGAACACCCCGTCGTACTTCCACACGTATCGCACTTCATGCAGGTGCCGTTCCGCACCAGCGTGAAATTCCCGCACTCCGAGCACATCTCGCCTTCGTAGCCTTTGGCTTTCGCCTCGGCGCGGCGCTCGGCCTTGGAGGGCGCGACGGCGGCGGCGCTGCCGGCTCGGCTCCACTGCATGGCCTCGAGCTTCTCCGTCGGAGAAAGATCGTGGCTCACTTCCTGCTTCAGCGCGACGGCACCTTCGACGGTGTCGGAGACTCTGGCCTGCGCGCCGTGCGAGGCGAGCGACGTGACCTTGCTGCCGCCGGCAGGGGCAGCGTCCGAGCCCGAGGAGATCGCGGCCGAGCCGCCGCGCATCACCACGAGATTGTCCGTGCGCGAGCGGGTCAGGCCCTTCGACAGGTATTTCGTCGCCTGGTGACCGCCGCCCTCCGGCTCCTTGCCTTCCTCGACGCCCTTGCCGAGCGCGTCAAAGTTGCTCTCGGTGGGATCGACATGGGCGAGATCGAAGCGCGACATGTAGCTCACCGCGAGCTCGCGGAAGACATAGTCGAGGATCGAGGTCGCGTACTTGATGCTGTCGTTGCCCTGCACGGGGCCCGCCGGCTCGAAGCGGGTGAAGGTGAAGGCGTCGACATATTCCTCCAGCGGCACGCCGTACTGCAGGCCGAGCGAGACCGCGATCGCAAAATTGTTGATGAACGATCGCAGCGCCGCGCCTTCCTTGTGCATGTCGATGAAGATCTCGCCGATCCGGCCGTCGTCATATTCGCCGGTTCGCAAGTACACCTTGTGGCCGCCGACAACAGCCTTCTGGGTGTAACCCTTGCGGCGATCCGGCATCTTCTCGCGCTCGCGCATGACAACGATGCGCTCGACCAGTTTCTCGACGATCTTTTCGGAAACCTGGGCCGTGCGCGCGGCCATCGGCTTCTCGTAGAACTGTTCGACCGCATCGTCCTCGTCCTCATCGTCGGCGATGAGCTGGGAGTTGAGCGGCTGGCTCAGCTTCGAGCCGTCGCGGTAGAGCGCGTTGGCCTTCAGTGCGAGCTTCCAGGACAACAGATAGGCGGACTTGCAGTCCTCTACCGTGGCGTCGTTCGGCATGTTGATGGTTTTCGAGATCGCGCCGGAGATGAACGGCTGCGACGCCGCCATCATGCGGATGTGGCTTTCCACCGAGAGATAGCGCTTGCCGATCTTGCCGCAGGGATTGGCGCAGTCGAACACGGGGTAGTGCTCGGCCTTCAGATGCGGCGCGCCCTCGACCGTCATCGCGCCGCAGATGTGCACGTTGGCGGCCTCGATCTCGCGCTTGGTGAATCCGACCGCGGCGAGCAGGTCGAAGTTCGGCGCGGCCATGGCCTCGGCGCCGATGCCGAGCTGGTCGCGGATGAAATCCTCGCCAAAGGTCCACTTGTTGAAAGCGAATTTGATGTCGAAGGCGGTCGGCAGCGCCTTCTCGACCTTGGCGATGGCTTCGTCGGTGAAACCCTTCGTCTTCAGCGTCGAGGCGTTGATGCCGGGCGCATTGGAGAGCGAGCCATGGCCGACGGCATAGGCCTCGATCTCCGCGATATCGGCTTCGCGATAGCCGAGCGCGCGCAGGGCTGCGGGCACGGCGCGGTTGATGATCTTGAAGTAGCCGCCGCCGGCGAGCTTCTTGAATTTCACCAGCGCGAAGTCGGGCTCGATGCCCGTGGTGTCGCAATCCATGACGAGGCCAATGGTGCCGGTCGGCGCCACGACAGTAACTTGCGCATTGCGGTAGCCGTTCTGCTCGCCGAGGGAGAGCGCATCGTCCCAGGCGAGCTTGGCACGGGCCACCAGGTCGGCTTGCGGGCAGGCGGCGTGGTCGAGCGGCACCGGGTGGACGGCCAGCGCCTCGTAACCCCGCGACTCGCCATGGGCGGCGCGGCGGTGGTTACGGATCACGCGGAGCATGTGCTGCGCGTTCTTCTTGTGGCCGGGGAACGCGCCGAGCTCGCCGGCCATCTCCGCCGAAGTCTTGTAGGCGATGCCGGTCATGATCGCCGTCAGCGCGCCGCAGAGCGCGCGGCCTTCCTTGCTGTCATAGGGCAAGCCCATGGTCATCAGCAGGCCGCCGATATTGGCAAAGCCCAGGCCCAGCGTGCGGAACTCGTAGGAGAGCTCGGCGATCGCCTTCGACGGGAATTGCGCCATCAGCACGCTGATTTCGAGCACCAGGGTCCAGAGCCGGCAGAGATGCTCATAGGCGTCGACGTCGAAACGGCCGGCCACGCCCTCCTTGGCGGGGGTGTAGAACGTCAGCAGGTTCGCCGAGGCGAGGTTGCACGCGGTGTCGTCCAGGAACATGTATTCCGAGCACGGATTGGAGGCGCGGATGTCGCCTGATGACTTGCAGGTGTGCCAGTCGTTCATGGTGGTGTTGAAGTGCAGGCCGGGATCGGCCGAGGCCCAGGCGGCGTAGCCAATTTTTTCCCAGAGGTCGCGCGCCTTCAACGTTTTTGTCACTTTCCGCGTGGTGCGGCCGATCAGTTTCCAGTCGCCGTCGGTTTCGACCGCGCGAAGGAAATCGTCCTTCAGCGAGACCGAGTTGTTGGAGTTCTGCCCCGATACGGTGAGATAGGCTTCCGAATCCCAGTCGGTGTCGTAGGTGTCGAACGAGATTTCCTTGTAGCCTTGCTTGGCAAACTGGATCACCCGCTTGATGTAATTGTCGGCGACCAGCGCGCGGCGCGCCAGCTTGATCTCGCGGCGAAGGGCCGGGTTCTTCTCGGGATCGAAGCAATCGTCGCCGCTGCCTTCGCAGTTGACGCAGGCCTTCATCACGGCCTTCAGGTGCTTCTGGTTGATCTTGGAGCCGGTGACCAGCGCTGCAACCTTCTGCTCCTCCTTCACCTTCCAGTCGATATAGGTCTCGATGTCGGGGTGGTCGGCGTCGACCACGACCATCTTGGCGGCGCGGCGCGTGGTGCCGCCCGACTTGATCGCGCCCGCCGCGCGGTCGCCGATCTTGAGGAAGCTCATCAGGCCGGACGAGCGGCCGCCGCCCGACAGCCTTTCGCCTTCGCCGCGCAGGCTGGAGAAGTTGGAGCCGGTGCCGGAGCCGTATTTGAACAGGCGCGCCTCGCGCACCCAGAGGTCCATGATGCCGCCCTCGTTGACGAGGTCGTCACTGACGCCCTGGATGAAGCAGGCGTGCGGCTGCGGATGCTCGTAGGACGACTTCGACTTGGTCAGCTTGCCGGTCTTGAAGTCGACGTAGTAATGGCCCTGGCCGGGACCGTCGACGCCGTAGGCCCAGTGCAGGCCGGTGTTGAACCATTGCGGCGAGTTCGGCGCGACCATCTGCATGGCGAGCATGTAGCGGAGCTCGTCATTGAAGGCGGAGGCGTCTTCTTCGCTAGTGAAATAGCCGCCCTTCCAGCCCCAATAGGTCCAGCAGCCGGCGAGGCGATCGAATACCTGCTTGGAGGAGAGCTCGCTGACATAGCGCTCATCTTCCGGCAGCAGCGCCAGCGCCTCGACATCAGGCACCGAGCGCCACAGGAAGGAGGGGACGGTCTCTTCCTCGACCTTCTTCAGTTTTGCGGCAACGCCTGCTTTACGGAAATATTTCTGCGCCAGCACGTCGCTCGCAACCTGCGACCAGGCCGTGGGGACCTCGACATTGTCCAGACGAAAAACCACCGAGCCGTCAGGGTTCCGGATCTCGGATGTCGTCAATCTGAAATCAATCCCTGCATAGGGTGACTGGCCTGAAGTGGTGTTGCGGCGTTCGATTCGCATAGGTCGTGCCCCGTACTTTGGCCGGACCGCTACAGGCGGCCGGCACTTGTTATCTTTTAAGCGAACCTCCCGAGCCGCCAGCTTGGCTGACGGATAGTGCGTTCGCATGCTCAAGCCGGTGGATCCGGCCCTGTTTCTCTCATGGACGTAGCTCGACCTTCTCGGATCGATCTCGTCCCGGCATGCCCCTCGAGCCCACCCCTGGGATTGCTCCCACCCGGGTTCTCAGACCATGCGTTCAACGCGCCCTAACTCAACGTCTCGCACTTCATGCAGGTGCCAATCTGCACCTCTATGAAGTCCGCGCCCGGAGTTCCGTTTTCGGGCAGACAAGCCCTTCACCCGCGGCAATCAACTGGCCGGCGGAGGTGTCATTTTGGAACCCTTGTGGGAGCGACCGGCGGGACCCAAACACACTCGCGCCGAACAGGTCGAAAGCTAGGACGACTCCGTTACGCCCGTCAAGGACTAGTACGAGTTCCTGAATCAAATACTAAATATGGTGGAGGGGAGGGGAAAACAGGGGTCAGTGCCGCGCCTGTGATGG
Source organism: uncultured Alphaproteobacteria bacterium (assembly GCA_963802585.1). GTDB lineage: Bacteria > Pseudomonadota > Alphaproteobacteria > Rhizobiales > Xanthobacteraceae > Bradyrhizobium. The sequence continues at coordinate 609,521 of CAWDJS010000011.1, forward strand.
GGTCAAGTATCAGTGAGTCCTCAGGGATTCCCAAACGAAAAAATTGTCCCCATGGCTGTGAATTGAAGCCTTCGCCCGCTGTTCACAGGGGCAGGTATTTTTTGGCGGTCCGCCATTGAATTTTCAGGACTCACGTAACGCTACGGGAGTCGTGAAGCAGGCATGTCGGCGCGGTGGTGGCTGAGTGGCCGGATAGGGGCCAAATAGGGGGCCTTCCGATTGCTCCCCTCCGATTCCCTGCCGGGTCTCCACCAGATGCATGATTCGAAGCCAGCGCCGGCGCGCGCGCAGATCACGCCGGCAGGCCTGATGTTCCTGGCCATCACGTCCATCGGCTGGGGTTTCAACTGGCCCGCCACCAAATTCCTGATCGGTGAATTGCCGCCGCTGACCTTGCGCGGCCTGAGCGGCGTGGTCGGCGCGCTGCTGCTGGCCGCGCTGGCGCTGGCAAGCCGGCAGAGCCTGCAGGTGCCGCGCGCGATCTGGCCGCGGCTGCTGGTCGCCGCCACGCTCAATGTCACGGGCTGGATGGTGCTGATGGGGCTGGCGCTGCTCTGGCTGCCGGCGAGCGAGGCAGCGCTGATCGCCTACACCATGCCGGTCTGGGCCTCGCTGCTGGCCTGGCCGATCCTGGGCGAGCGGCCGACAGTGCTGCGCACGCTGGCGCTGGTCATGGCGTTCGCGGGGCTCGCCTCCATCATGGGCGGCAACGGCATCTCCGCAAGTGAAGCGAAGCTGCCCGGCATCATCATGGCGCTCGCGGGCTCGTTCGGCTTTGCGGTGGGCACCGTGCTCTCCAAGCGCTGGCCGATCCACCTGCCGCCGATTCCGGGAGCGGCCTGGCAGGTCGGGCTCGGCTGTCTGCCGGTCGCCATCGTTGGCCTCGCGATCGAGACTTCGCATTGGGATGCGGTGACGCCGCTCGGAAAGGCGCTGCTGGTCTATTCGGTCCTCGGCCAGTTCTGCATTGCCTATGTCGCGTGGTTCGCGGCGCTGGCGCGCCTGCCGGCTTCGGTGGCCGCTATCGGCACCATGGCGGTGCCGGTCATCGGCGTCGTCACGTCGGCGATCGCGCTGCATGAGCCGCTGGGGGCAGGGCAGATCGCAGCGCTGATTTTCACGCTCGCGGGTGTGGCGCTGGCGACGCGGAATTAGGGATAAGTCCCGCGTCGACGCAGGACGACGAGAGCCGCCAACAGCACTGCGGCCGATAGACCCAGCGACCAGTGAATGCCGATCGCAGCCCCGAGGACGCCGACGGTGATGCCGCTGAAGGCGCGCATGCCGAGGCCTGCCATGTTGAACAGGCCGACGACGCGGCCGCGGATGTCGATCGGGGCATTCAACTGGACCAGGGCCTGCGCCATCGTGTTGAACGACAGCTCGAAGAAGCCCGCGGCAAACAGCAACGCGATCGCTGCCGCGTAGATGCCCACCGATGCGAACGCCAGCAGCGACAGGCACCACAGCATGGCGAGCACGATGGCGGTCCTTGGATCAGGCTTGAGCCGCCCCCACGCTTCGAGGGCAATGCCCGCCAGCAGCGCGCCGGCCGCGTCAGCCGCCAGCAGCACGCTGTAGGAAACACCGGGATCGCCGTGCCCGAGATCGCTGGCAAAGCCCGGCATCTGGGCGTTATAAGCGTTGCCGATCATGAACGACGTCAGCCCCGCGAGCAGCGTCATCGAGGTCAGGACGCGCTGGGTGGCGATGTCGCGGATGGTCTGGACGATGTCGCCAAAGCCGCGGACGGCGGGGCGTCTCAGAGAAGCACCCATGGCGCGCCCGGGCGCCCGGAACAGCCAGAGCAGCATCGGCAGGTAAAACAGGGTGTTGAGGATGATGCCGTGCGATGGGCCCAGCGTCAGCATGATGACGCCGCCCACCGCCGGGCCGACCAGGATGCCCAGATAGCGCGCCATCGCGTTCGTGCGCACCGCGCTCGGCAGGTGGGCCGGACCGACGATGTCGTAGAGCAGCAGCTGGTTCGGCGTCTGCCACAGCACGCCGGCGCAGCCGTGGATCACCAGCAGCAGCATCGCGCCCGACATCGAAAGCGTGTCGGTGACGAAGAAAATCCCCCATCCCGCGGATGCCGCCATGAACAGCAGCATCCCGCACTGGATGATGCGGCGCGGGTCGAACCGGTCGGCGAGGGAGCCTACGGCAACCGAAAACAGCAGAAACGGCAGCCAGTGCGACAGCACCGCGAAGCCGGCCAGCGCGGGCGAATGGAATTTCTGGAACACCACCCAGTAGCTGATCACATGCTCGACATTGTCGGCCATCATGGCCAGCACATAGGCCATGAACTGAGCGCGATAGGGCCCCGACTTCATGGCTGCGAACGAGCTGGATGCAGCCACGGGGGTCGTCGACGGTTCAGCGTTCAATCGCTCACCTGGATAAAGCCCGGCCAGGCGCGACGATTGCGATGCAGGCCTTCCGTTCGCGGCGATACACGCTCGTTGCCGGGCGTTCAAGCCACCGACGCGCATAGCCGACAGGCTGCGGACTTCATTCGCGCATGAAAGAGGCGGCGCAAATCAATGCGCCGCCTCTTCGGTCTCAAAACGCTCAGCCGTTACGGGCAGGGATGACGCTGGCCGTCATAGCCGAGGAAGGTTCCCGACGCGGGGTCGTAGGACCTATAGCGCTGCGCGCAATAGCTCGGATCGCCGCCGCCCTGGACCACGGCGACCTCGGGACCGGCGTCATAGCCGTTGTCGTAGTAAGTGTCGCCGGAGTCGTAATAGTCGGGTCCGCCGTAATAGGCATAAGAGTCACCATACGCACCGCCAATCACAGCGCCACCGATCACGGCGCCAGCCACGGCTGCGCCGGGGTAGAAGCGACGGTGGTTATAGCCGCCGCCATGCCAGTTGCCGCCGCCGTTGTAGGCGGTGCGTCCGCCGGCCCAGGCTGCGCCACCACCCGGCCGCGCCATCGGGGTTGCCGCAAACCGCGCGCCGCCTCCGCCACCATTGAAGTGCATGCCGCCGCCGCCGGCGGCGAAGTGCGCACCACCGCCGCCCATGTGCATGCCGCCTCCGCCACCCATGTGCATGCCGCCGCCGCCCATGGGCGCGCCGTGTCCGCCGCCACCACCGCGGCCGAAAGCGAAGCTTGCGCTAGGTGCTGCCACCAGCAAGGCCAGCGCCGCGGCGCCAGCCAGAAGTTTTGAACGGGTCATCCTGGTCTCCATCCTTTGGGGGTCTGTGGTCCTAACCTCTGCTGCGGCCGGACGTTCCCTTGCCCGCGCAACGATTACGTGAGGCAACGCTGCGTGACGGGGCATGTATGCGGCATGAACGGGCCCATCTGGCTCCTCCGTTACTGGACAATTCCGCGTGTGAGTGGCATCAGGTCGCATCTGGGAACAGCAGCCGGCGAGCCCGCATGAAACAGTTCTTGCTCAAATTCTTCACCTGGTGGAACGGCACGACCTTTGGCACCCAGTTGTGGACCAGCCGCTATGGCGAGCTGGTGGGTGAGGACGAGCAGGGCAATCGCTACTATCGCACCAAGGGTGGCGCCATCGACCCGACCCTGCATTTCGAGCGGCGCTGGGTGATCTATAACGGCTATGCCGAGGCGACCAGGATCCCGCCGGGCTGGCATGGCTGGATCCACCACACGTCCGATGTCCCCCCGACCGAGGCCAAATATGCGCCCCGCGAGTGGGAAAAGCCGCATGTGCCGAACCTGACCGGCACGCCCGGCGCCTACCGGCCCTCGGGCTCGACGCTTGCCGCCGGCCGCCGCCCCAAGGCCACCGGCGATTACCAGCCCTGGACACCGGGAAGCTGAGGCGCGCGCCACTTTGGCGCACCGGCATCGCTCGAAATCTCCGCCGCAAGCCTCTGGTATTGCGGCCAATCCGGGCGAGCCCATCGCCCGCGGTGCAGTCCGTAATTGTTTCGCAGGAGTAGTGTAGCTTTCGCGCGTCGCGGAACCTTGCCATGCTAGCTTCGACCTCTCCGGTGTCCGAAATTCGCTGAATGTTTCGAAATTCAATCAAGCAAAAGATCGTCGGTATTGCCGCGGGCCTGATCGTGCTCGCGGTGGTCACCTCCATCCTGTCGATGGTGATGGCCGCGCGGGTCGGGCATCTGCTGCAGGAGCTGACCGGTCAGTACGTTTCCACCTATGGCAATCTGGCGCGGCTGAACGTCCACTCGCTCGAGCGCGCGCTGGAGCTGCGGCGGCTGGTCATCGCCAAGATGCAGAATCCACCCGACGAAGCGAGCTACGCGGCGCATCTGAAAACCTTCCAGGCCCTCGGCCCCGCCATCGATCGGGAGGCGCAGGTCGCGCGCGACCACCTCGCCGCGATCATCGATGACCCCTCGACGCCGTCGGACAATGCCGCGCTCGGGCGCCTCGACGACCGCATCGACACCGCGGTCAATGATCTGCGCCATCGCCTGAACGACGAGAATGCGGTGCTGCTGCAGCAGCTCGAGGCGAGAAATTTCGACGAGGCCCGGAAAACGCTGGTCCAGGCCGACGCGCTGCGCGAGGAGTTCAATCGCAAGATCGACGGCATCCGCGCCGATATGATGAGACAGGTGAACGCCAGCGCGGCGACCGTCATTCGCGAGCAGCGACAGGCGATCTGGATCTCGGCAGGGGTGACGACAATCGCCGCCGTGCTCGGATTCGTGTTCGCGACCATGGTCGGCGGCGGCATCACCCGGCCGGTATTGCGGCTGCTCGAGGGAACGCGCGCGGTGGAAGCGGGCCGCCTCGATCAATCCATCTCGGTTACGACGGGCGACGAGATCGGCCAGCTCTCGGCGGCGTTCAACCGCATGATCGAGCGGCTGCGCCAGAACCAGCGCGTCCGCGATACCTTTGGCCGCTACATCGATCCCAAGGTCGCGGAAGGGCTGCTCGACGAGGGCGCAGTTACCGCGACCGAGGGCCAGCGCCGCGTGATGACCGTGATGTTCTGCGACATGAAGGGATTCACGACGCTGAGCGAAGGCGTCACGCCGCGCGGCCTGGTCAAGATCATGAACCTCTATCTCTCGACCATGTCCGAGCCGATCCATGCCCATCGCGGCGTGATCGACAAATATATCGGCGACGCCATCATGGCCTATTGGGGACCTCCGTTCATCGAGGAAGCCGAGCAGGCGAATTTCGCCTGCCTCGCCGCGGCCGACATGCTCGGATGCGTTGCGACGCTGCTAAAGGAGTTGCCCGAACATCTCGGCGTGCGCACCATCCCGGCCGACTGCGACATCCGGATCGGCATCGCCACCGGCGAGGCGCTGGTCGGCAGCATCGGCTCCGAATATATGATGAGTTTTACTGTCATGGGCGACACCGTGAACCTGGCCTCGCGGCTCGAGGGCGCCAACAAGGTCTATGGCTGCCGCTGCCTGATTTCGGAAGGCACCGCAAAGATGTGCATGGCCGCGCTCGAGCTGCGCGAGATCGATCGCCTCGTCGTCGTCGGCCAGAGCCAGCCGCAGACCGTCTTCGAGATTATGGGCCGCAAGGGCGCGCTTGCATCGGCGCAGATCGCGTTGCGAACGCGATATGCGGAGGGCCTCGCCGCCTACCGCGGGCGGCGCTGGGACGAGGCGCGCAAGGCCTTCGCCGCCGCGCTCGAAGCCGTTCCCGGTGATGGTCCCTCGACCGCATTCATCGCGCGCCTCGTCGAGTTCGCGCAAAATCCGCCGCCGGAGAATTGGGACGCCGCGTGGCATCTGGAGAGTAAATAGCGGGTGCGCGCTTTCGGATTTGCTGCGCGCGCGTGCAGCGAGACGTTTTGCACCTGCGCTGTGGACAACGGTAACAACGGGGACAGTTTTGCGAGCGCCGTTGCGCCTCCCGCGGGGGTGAGGCTAAGTCAGGTCATCTTACGGAGATGGGAGACCATCGCGACGGATCGGGCAACAGGATCGCGACTGCCCCGATGAGCAGCGGTACCCGATCAGGATCAGCCGGGAGATAGGCCCCCGGCAACAAAGGTTCTGAGATCGCCCGTTAAATGTGGCGCCGCCGTGAGACAGGAAAGGCCGTCCGGGCAACCGGGCGGCCTTTTTCTTTGCGCTCATGCGCGCCGTTTTTGCTCCGGCATCTTTTATCCGAGGATCGGCTCTCACTTAGACCACAGCCACGATCAGGTGTGCTTGAATTTTGGCAGCAACCTCGCCGCTGCCGTGTCTGTGCGCAATCGCGGATGCGGCGTAGTCGGTTGCAGCTTCCAGTTTTCCCGGGTCTCTGGCCTCGATTTCGTTGCGAAGAACAGTTCCCTGACAATAAGCAACGGCCGGAATGCGCGGCGAGGATGCACGGCTTTGTTCGGCTCTCGTCTCGATCACCACACGGCAGAAACCTGCGCCCTCCAGCTCGCTACGGATCAGTGCCGTATCGTGGTAGCCGTGCGGCGTGCGTGCCAGAAAGCGCGGCGGATCGTTCGGGAAAATCTTTGCGAGCGCATTCGTCACATCATCCGCAAATACATTCTCCTCGATGCCATCCCATACATTGAACAAAAGACGTCCTCCGGGCTTCAGGACTCGCTTTGCTTCGCGGTAGGCAGATGAGCGGTCGGGAAAGAACATCGCGCCGAACTGACAACAAACGAGATCGAAGGCCGCATTTTCAAACGGTAGCGCCAGAGCATCCGCTTGGCGCCATTTGATGCGACCGTCGGGAGCTTGTCGCGAAGCGGCGTAGTCGAGCATCGGCTGGTTGAGGTCGGTTACGATATAGCTTGCGCCGGGGGACAGTTTTGGCGCCAATGCGCGGGTGACAACCCCGGTGCCCGCGGCGATTTCCAAAACGGCACGTGGCGAGAAGGACGCTGCGCGTTGTGCAAGGTCTGCGGCGAAAGGCTCGAAAATCAGCGGCACCATATAGCGGTCATAGTTTTCCGGAATCGAGCCAGCGAACACCTTGTCCGTTTCCAACATTGCTATCGCCCCGTCCGTTTAATGGACCGCGAGACTAGCATGTAATTGTCCGCCACGGAGCCGATCTGCTACGGGAGCGGTGGCAGGCGCTTTTGCTCGCGGCAGCTACGTGGCGACGACTGCGTGATTCCGATTTCTAAATTTATCCGAGTCTCACCGCCGCACGCTCGACGGCTTCCTTCCGCCGCGCCTGGTTCGACGCAATCCGCTCCCGGACCAACGCCAGCGTTTCCGCGGGCGCGGTATCCGGCGAGCCGGAATTGAACGGCGGCGCCGGGTTGTATTCGATCCCGAGCTGGATCGCTTCCGCGGTCCTGGGATCGATCAGCATCGACACCAGGGTCAGCGCGAAGTCGATGCCGGCGGTGACGCCGCCGCCGGTGACGCGGTTGCGGTCGGTGCAGACGCGTGTCTTTGTGGGCGTAGCACCAAAGGCGGAAAGATATTCCATCGCGCTCCAATGGGTCGCGGCGCGATAGCCCTTCAAGAGCCCGGCTGCGCCAAGCACCAGCGAGCCCGTGCACACCGAGGTCACGTATTTCGCGCCTTCCGCCTGCTTGCGCAGGAAAGCGAGCATCTCTTCATCGTTGACCATGTCGTTGATGCCGGCGCCGCCGGGGACGCAGATGACGTCGAGCTGCGGGCAGTCGGCGAAAGTGATGGTCGGCGTCAGCATCATCACGGAGTTGCTTGCGACCGGCTCGATCCGTTTCCAGATCAGATGCACTTTCGCGTCGGGCACGCCGGCAAACACTTGCAGCGGCCCGGTGAAGTCGAGCTGCGTCACCTTCGGAAATATCAGGAGACCGATCTGGAGCGGGGCCGACATGAAGACCTCCTTTTCGAAGTTTCGCGACCGAGGAAAGCAACGCTGTCGTCATTGCCGGGCTTGACCCGGCAATCCATCCCCTTGGCAAGAAGTCTTTCGAAGAATGATAGATGCCCGGATCAAGTCCGGGCATGACGAGCTTTGCTTGACCCCGGCACCATCGCGTGATTTGCTTCTGTCCGAAATGGCTTAATTCCCTCGTTTTACGACATAGGCCAAACCCATGATCGGCGTACTGATCTTTCCGGACTTCCAGTTGCTCGATGCCGCGGGTCCGATCTCGGTGTTCGACATCGCGAACCGCCTGGCGAAAACAGACGTGCCGATCCGCGTGATGGCGGCCGATCCGGGGCCGGTGCGGAGCACGTCCGGCGCGGAAATGCTGGCGCGAAAGTTCGGCCCGCCGGGCGCGGTCACCACGCTGATCATCGCCGGCGGCGAGGGCGTCGAAGCGGCGGCGCGCAACACCTGCACGGCGAATTTCGTGAAGGCGGTGGCCAAACGCGGCACCCGCGTCGCCAGCGTCTGCTCCGGCACGTTCATGCTGGCCGAAACGGGCCTGCTCGACGGGAGGCGCGCCACCACCCATTGGCAGCGCACGCGGCAATTTCTCATCACCTATCCGCAGGTGAAGCTCGAGCCCGACCAGATCTTCGTGCGCGACGGCAATATCTGGAGTTCGGCCGGCATCACCGCCGGTATCGATCTCGCGCTCGCCATGGTCGCGGAAGATCATGGCGATGAAATCGTCGAGAAGACCGCCCGCCAGCTCGTGCTCTATCACCGCCGCAGCGGCGGCCAGTCGCAATTCTCCTCGCTTTTGGAATTGAAGGCGCCGACCGGGCGGTTCGGGCCGTTGCTCACCTGGGCGCGCGAAAACCTCGACGCCAAGCTCACCGTGGAGGATCTCGCCGAGCGCGCCGGCATGAGCGCGCGGCATTTCACCCGCGCCTTCATCGCCGAAACCGGATCGACGCCGTCGAAGGCGATCGAACGGTTGCGCATCGAGGTGGCGCGGCAGCGCGTGCAGTCGTCGAGCGAGGCGATCGAGCGGGTGGCCGAGATCACCGGCTTCCGCGACCCTGAAAGGATGCGGCGGGCCTTCATCCGCGCCTTCGGCCAGCCGCCGCAATCGCTGCGCCGCGCGGCGAGGGCGGGCGCCTGAAAGCCGGGATTCGGCTGCAATAAGTCGACAATTCGTTCTGGCTGGACCGGATTTCGGCGCCTATGTTTGGTGGAGTGCGCTGCGGGGTCCGGATTGATCAGGCGATGATCGGCTATACCAGCTTCCAGATTCTCTTCCCGGCTCCGTATTCGATTGAAGTTTCCGGGCTGCGGCAGCGGCTCGACGAAGCGCACTTTGCCTGGAAGACGGAATGGAAGCGGCAACAGCTCGATTTCAGGATCGAAAACATCCGCTTTGCGCATGACCCGCTTTGGAACAGGCGCGTCTTCAGCCTGCAGTCGGCGCGCGACGGAGGACACTGGTTCTGGCAGGCGACCCACTCGCTGGTCACCTTTGGGGCGTTTTCGATCTGAATGACTTAAATCGGACACGGGAATCGGCCTTATTGCCGGTGCGGGGAACCAATCCTGTCGTTGGGCCTTATCGCAAGATGGAAAGCCGGGAGACCGCCATGAAGATCGCGACATTTCTGTTGGCTGGAACCGCAACCCTCACCATCCTGAGCTCGGTGGCCTTCGCCGACGACGATCTGAAGGGGCAAGTGACTCAGGTCAATCGGCTCAACAACACCGTCGCCATCCGGCCGGTTCAGGACGGCACGGTGGGCGCGAATACCGCAGGCTCCGAGCAGCAGTTCAAGGTCAAGGACGGCGTGTCCATCGAAGACCTGCACGCCGGCAACCGGATTACCTATTCCGTCTCGGAAACTGGCGGGACGAAGACCCTCACCAAGTTCAAGGTGCAGTGAGCGCGTCTGTCGCGCCTAGTCTTCAGCCTCCATCAGACCAAGCCTGCGTCCGAGCCACTGCGTGGTCGGGGCCTGGATCAGGATGGTCATCAGGATCGCGATAAAGGTGACGGAAGCGATCGTCGGCGCGCCGGGCGCGTTGGCGCCGAGCAGGAGGCCGGCAAGCGCGGCCGGGATCACGCCGGTCTCGCGGGTCCAGCACATGAACAGCATTTCCTGAAAACTCCAGCGCGCGCGGCGATCGGGCAGGGCGCAGAGGAATACGGTTAGCGGTCGTGCGACCAGCATCAGCACCGTGACGACGGCGACGCCGCCGAGCCAATGGCGGCCGATCTCGGTGAAATCGACCTGGGTGCCGAGCAGGATGAAAATGAACAGCCGCATGATGAAGGACGTGGTCAGCACGAACTCGTCGAGCCTCGAGGCTTCACCTGGCTCCATGATGAAGCCGAAGGTTTCCTTGTTGCCGAGCACGACGCCGAACACGAACACCGCCATGAAGCCGGAGGCATTCAGGCCGCTTGCCGCGAAATAGGCGCCGATCACGGCGACCAGCGTCACGACCGGCGCATATTCGGCCAGGAACGCCCATTTCTCATGCGCAATCAGCAGCGCGGCGAGATAGCCGAAGGCGAGCCCCGCGGCGATGCCGATCACGGATTGCTCGGTGAGTTGAAACAGCGAATCGGATAGCGAGAACTCGGCGCTGCCGGTGGCGACCGCCAGCACCGAGAAGGTGAGGATCGCGCCCATCGCGTCGTTGAGGGCGGACTCGCTCATCACGGTCTGGGCGACGCGGTCGCGGATTTTGATCTGGCGGAAGATCGGGATCAGCGTCGCCGGATCGGTCGCGGCGAGCGTGGCGCCGAGCAGCATCGCCACCACCATTGGCAGGCCCAGGATGTAATGCGCGGCGATACCGGTGACGACGCCGGTGATGACGACGCCGACGGTCGCGATCACCACGATGGTGATCCAGACCTGCTTCAACACGGCAAGCCGCAGCGCCGCGCCGCCGTCGAACAGGATGTAGCTTGCGCCGAACAGCACGATGATCTCGTTCAGCGCCGAGCCGGCCGGGACGTGCACCAGCCCCAGCGCATTCGGGCCGATCAGGATGCCGGCGACCAGGAACACGGCGACATCGGGCACCCGGATCTTCTGCGCCGCGAATGCAGCGAGCGTCCCGATCGCGAGCACCACGCCGCAGGATAACAGCGTGTGCTGGGCGATGACGGTGGAGGATGCTTCCAACGACTTTTCCTTTCAGGCTTCGTCAGGCGGCGGTGCGGCCGCCGTCGACGGTGTAGGCCGAGCCGGACACATAGCTCGCTTCGTCGGAGGCGAGGAATGCGACGATGGACGCAACCTCGGAGGCCTGTCCGAGCCGGCGCGCCGGGATTCGCTCGACGATCTTCTCCATCGGCGGCGGCGCGTTGCCGCCGGAGCGGCCGACAAAGATCGCGCTCAGCATCCGGCTGTCGATCAGGCCGGGGCAGACGCAATTGATGCGCACGCCGGTGCCGGTGCATTCCCACGCCACGCTCTTGGTCAGCCCGATCACCGCATGCTTGCTCGCGCTATAGACCGCGATATGCGGCGAGCCGACGAGACCCGCGATCGAGGCGGTGTTGATGATGCTGCCGCGGTCCTGCTTCAGCATCACCGGCAGCACGTATTTCATCCCCAGGAACACGCCGACCACGTTGACATCCAGAACCTTGCGAAAGGCTTCGAGCGGATAATCCTGGATCGCCTTGACCTCTCCTTCGACGCCGGCGTTGTTGTAGAAGACGTCGATGGTGCCGAACTTGTCGACGGCGGCGCGGACGTATTCCTTGACGCCGTCCTCCTCGGTGACATCGGCGGCAACAGCGATCGCCTGCGCCGAGGCCGGCAGCTCCTTGATCGCCGCTTCGAGATCGGCGGGCCTTCGGTCGACGGCGACGATCTTGGCGCCGCGTTCGGCGAGCAGCCGGATGGTGGCGCTGCCGATGACGCCGGCAGCTCCGGTGACGACGGCGACCCTGCCGTCCAGACGAATGCGATCAGCCATGAGGTTTCCTCTGAAACTCCGGTTATCCCGGATGGTGTGGCGCAACGGGATTGCGCGGGTGTTTCAATCGAATGGGGGAACTATTTCACCTCAAATCGGAGCTGACCAGTGGGGGTGGCCGGAACGGCCCTTTCCCCGCCGTATTCGGCGTGTTAACCCGTCGTCCTGCGAGCGGCGGTTACGATTGTAGCCCTGTACAATGCCCTTACGAGCCCGATTCGCCTGTTTGAAGCCGCGCGAGATGCATAAAACCATTGCTTTGGCCGGTTTTGCGGCCCCGACTGCCGCGCTTGCGATCGTTCTCGCCATTTCGTTGGCGCCGTCTTCGCGCGCGCAAGGAATTGGCAACATCTTTTCCGATCCGGTGCCGCGCCCGCCCGGCAACATCCCGCGCGGCAATCAGCCACCGCCCGATGAAGAGGAAGAGGTGCCGGCGCTGCCCCAGGGCCGCGTGCTGCCGGCGCCGAACCGGCCCTTGCCGGGGCAGAGCACGAACATGCCCGGGCCCGTGCAGTCGCAGCCTTTGGCGCCGCCACCGGGTACGACTGTGCTTCCGCAGAACGCGCCGCCGCCGGTTGCGGTAGCGCCGCCGCAGCCGGGTGGACCGCCTGGCCAGAACGCCGCCGTGCCGCCCGGCGCAAATCCCACGCTGCCCGGCCTGCCGCCGGGACAGCGCCAGCCCAAGGGCGCGCCGCAGACGCCGGCGACCCTGCAGCCGGGCGATGAGATCGTGCAGGAGCCGCCGGCGCAGAAGATCATCAACAAGAAGGCGAGCTTCTCCGGCCTCGACAAGATCACCGGCCGCATCATCAATTTCGACGAGGACATCGGCGAGACCGTGCAATTCGGCGCGCTGCGGGTGAAGACCGATGCCTGCTACACCCGCCCCGCCACCGAAGCCGCCAACACCGACGCCTTCGTCGAGGTCGACGAGATCACGCTGCAGGGCGAGGTGAAGCGGATCTTCTCGGGCTGGATGTACGCGGCAAGTCCCGGCCTGCACGGCGTGGAGCATCCGATCTACGACATCTGGCTGACCGACTGTAAGGGGCCGGAGCAGACCGTGGTCAGCGCCGCGCCGGATGTGAAGCCGACGCCAACGCCGTCGCCGACACCGGCCGCGCAAAAGCGCCCGCCCGCGCCGAAGCAGGCGGTGCCGCGTCCGCCGCAGCAGGTGCAACAGCAGCAGCCTCCGCCACCACCACCCCCGCCTCCGCAACAGCAGGGCGGCGGCCTGTTCGGAATCTTCCGCTAACCTGGAGCATGATCCGGAAAACTGGACACCGGTTTTCCGAAAAGATCGTGCTCACTCTAGTTTGAGTTGCGCGCAGCGATGATATCGAGCGCTTCTGCGCCGGAGACGCGCCGCTCGATCGCGAGCCGCGTGAAATCCGCCGGCTCGCCCTTGATCGCCTTGTCGAGCAGCGCGGTGTAGCGGCGCCTGGGAATTTCGAGGGCGCCAAACGTCTTCAGGTGTTCGGTGACATATTGGGTGTCGAGCAATTCGAAGCCGCCCGCGATCAGCCGCGCCACCAGATGCACCAGCGCCACTTTCGAGGCGTCGCGAACACGGTGGAACATGCTCTCGCCGAAGAAGGCGCGGCCGAGATTGACCCCGTAGAGTCCGCCGGCAAGATCGCCGTCCTGCCAGACCTCAACGCTGTGGCAATGGCCGAGCGCATGCAGCCCGCCATAGAGCTCGCGGATGCGCCTGTTGATCCAGGTGTCCTCGCGGCCCGCCGCCGGCGCGGCGCAGCCGGCCATCACGGCCTTGAACGAGGTGTCGACGGTGACGGTGAAGGCATCCGAGCGAACGGTGCGGGCAAGCCTTGAAGAGATGCGGAAGCCGTCCAGCGGGATCACGCCGCGCATTTCCGGCTCGACCCAGAACAGGGTCGGATCGTCAGCGCTCTCGGCCATCGGGAAGATGCCGCAGGCATAGGCGCGCAGCAGCACTTCGGGGGTGATTTCGGCAGCGGCGGAGTCGCGCGAGGTCATGGCGCCCCGAGTCTAGCAAAGCGGGCGCCGCCTTCAATCGTCAATGCTGGGTGATTTGGCGTTCATTTCGCAGCAGCAGCGCTGGCGGCTTTGGGGGCCATGGCCTTGGAGCGCGGGAACCGCACCACGATCCTGGTGCCGGCATGCAGGGGGTCGCGGTTGACGCAGGCCTCCAGTTTCGCCGCCATCGCGCTGACGATGCGCTGGCCCATGCCGGTCGAACGAGGGTCGTTGGTCTTGGCGTCGAGGCCGACGCCCTCGTCCGCGATCGACAGCACGATGTCGTCGCGATCAGCGCGCAGCTCGACATGGATCGGACCGGAGCCATCGGGATAGGCGTATTTGACCGCGTTCATCACCAGCTCGTTGACGATGATGCCGATCGCGACTGCGCGGTCGGGGTCGATCTCGACCGTTTCCGACTGCACGGTCAGCCGCGACATCCTGTTGCCCTCGGCCGAACGGCGCAGGTCTTCCAGCAGCGCGTCGAGATACTGGTTGAGCAGCACGCTCTTGAGGTCGTGCGAGGTGTAGAGCCGGCGGTGCACCTGGGCTACCGCGGCGACCCGGCCCATGGCGTTGGTCAGCGCCGCCTTGACCTCGTCCTGCGGCGAGGAACTTGCCTGCAGATGCAATAGCGAGGCGATGATCTGCAACGAATTGCCGACACGGTGGTTGACCTCGCGCAGCAGCATCTCGCGCTCGGCGGCGAGCGCCGCGAAGCGGTCGCGCGAGGCGTGGATCTCGGCCTCGGCTTCGGCGCGGGCGCGCTCCAGCGCGGCCTGCCGCAGCGCGCCGTTGACCGCGACCTGCAACAGCGGAATGAAATCGCCGCGCGTGTCCTTGACCAGATAATCGGACGCGCCCGCCTTCAGCGCGGTGACCGCGATCTGCGAGTCCTGCGACGCCGTGACGAACACCACGGGCGGGGCGTCCGGGATCGCCCGGATCTGCTCCAGCGTCTCCAGCCCGTCGAGGCCGGGCATGTATTGATCGAGCGCCACAACGTCGATGCCGCCCGCCTTCAGCCGCTCGAGGCCAGCCGTGCCGCTCGAGGCGTGCACGACCTTGAAGCCGAGCCGCGTCAGACCGCGGTCGACCAGCCGCGCCAGCGCGTCGTCGTCGTCGATATAGAGCAGCGTGGGCGTCGCAGATGTCATGAGCAAGCCGGCGGTACCTGAATAACGGAGAAGAATAGACCCAACTGGCGGATGGCGTTGGCAAAACTTTCGTAGTTCACGGGCTTCGTGATGTAGACGTTGCAGCCCATTTCGTAGCAGCGCTTGATCTCCTGGGAGTTGTCGGTGGTGGTCAGCACCACGACGGGCGCCCTTTTGAGGTATTTATTCTCCTTGATCTGCCGCAGGATATCGATGCCGGTCATGTCGGGCAGGTTGAGATCGAGCAGGATCAGGAGCGCATGGCCCTTGTGCTGCACAGCCGTCCCGTCGCTGCCGAACAGATGCTTCATTGCGTCTGTACCGTTGGTGAACGGGATGATCTCATTGTTGACACCGGAACGGCGAATGTTCCGCTCGATCAGGCGGGCGTGGCCTTCATCGTCCTCGATCATGACGATGGTGACGGGGTTAGGGGCGTTCATGAATCTTCGTTCCGGTTGCTGGTCGTCCAATTGATGGGAAGGGTGATAGTAAAAGTACTGCCGCTGTTGAGTTCCGACGCGACCGACATGGTGCCGCCCAGCCGGCGCACCAGCGCGCGCACATGCGCAAGTCCGATGCCCTGACCGGGCTTGTCCTGGGTTCCGGCGCGGCGGAACAGGTCGAAAATGCGCTGATGGTCCTTGGGGTCGATGCCCCTTCCATTGTCGGAGATTTCGAACACCGCAAAGCCGAGCCTGGTTCGCGCGCGAATGGCGATTTCGCCGGCAACCCCGGGCTTGAGGTATTTGATCGCGTTGTCGATCAGGTTGGAGAAGATCTGTTCCAGCGCCAGCCGGTCGCTGACAATTTGCGGCAAGGGCGAGATACGTATCTCGGCGTTGGCCTCGGCGGCCTGATGCGCCATCGTATGGACGATCCCTTCGATCAGTTCGCGGGTGTCGACGGGCACCGGCACGAACTGGCGCCGTCCCTCGCGGGTGAGATTGAGGATCGCCGTGATCAGGCGGTCCATCTTGGCGATCGAGGATTTGATGAAGCCGAGCGCTTCGGAGAAATCCGCCGACAGCTGCTTGTCCTGGCCGTCGAGCTCCGGCTGGAGATCGGGTGCCAGCGGCGGCACCGGCTCGTTGGCGACCTGGGCTAGCGCCGCGATGCGCCGGAAAATGTCGCCGCGCAATTCTTCCAGTTCGCTGGTGAAGCCCATGATGTTCACGAGCGGCGAGCGCAAATCGTGGCTGACGATATAGGCGAAGCGCTGGATCTCGTCATTGGCCTCGCGCAGATCGGCGGTGCGCTCGTCGACGGTGGATTCGAGATTGAGATTGTTGTCGCGTAGCCGCGCTTCAGCCGCGTCGCGGGCCTCGCTTTCTCTCCGCACCAGGAAGATCGAAATCCCGGCCAGCGCGATGACGAGGCCTGAGCCTGCGATTGTCACCGTGGAGGCAAGCTTCTGGCTACGATCGGCGTTCGCCGTGCGTTGCACGAACAGCCGATCCTCCTCATCGTGCATGGCGGCGGCCGCGTCGCGGATGGTCGAGGTGGTGTCGCCCGCGGCAGCCTCGCGCACGAGAGCGGTCGCTTTCCCCGGATCGTTCTGCTTGATCAAGTTCATCTCTTGACCGAACTGGCCGAGCCTGGTCTCGATCGCGCCGCGCATTTTCTTGATGTTCTCGATCTGGACCGGATTGTCCTTCGACAGCTCGCCGAGCTTCTCAAGGTCGGGCATGATCCGGGATACCGCCTCGTCATGCTCCGCACGGAATTCCGGCCCGTTGGTCAGGAGATAGCCCCGGGCGGCGCTCTCGGCGCGCCTAATTTCGAGCAGCAAGGTATTCGTCTGGTTCTCGACCTCGAGCGTATGCACGACCCAGCCGGAGTCCTCACGGGCCCTGTTGACGAACAGGACGCATGCCGCACTGATCGCGACCAGCACCAGAAACCCCGCCGAAAGCAGCAGGACTTGCAGCATCGCGCGCCTGGATTTGGCGTCAGGCACCACGGAAAGCGGACGTTGCGAAGGTATTCGACTCCCCCGAGCGGAATTAGTTGCCCGAACCTGCGTCAACGCCGGCCGGGGCAGTTGGTTCCCGTGGCTCTGGAACTTTTCGAAAGGCGCGGCTCAGCCGCCCTGCTGGCCGGACAGGTACTGTTCGAGCCAGTGAATGTGGTAGTCGCCGTCGATGATGGCGGGCTCGCGCACCAGGGCGCGGAACAGCGGCAGCGTGGTTTCGATGCCGTCCACCACCATCTCGTCGAGCGCCCGGCGCAACCGCATCAGGCATTCGCCGCGGGTCTTGCCATGGACGATCAGCTTGCCGACGAGGCTGTCGTAATAGGGCGGGATGACATAGCCCTGATAGACCGCGGAATCGATCCGCACGCCGAGCCCGCCCGGCGGGTGGTATTGCAGGATCTTGCCCGGCGAGGGCCGGAAGGTCTGCGGGTTTTCGGCGTTGACCCGGCATTCGATGGAATGGCCGATGATCTGCACTTCTTCCTGTGTCAGCGGCAGGTCGCCGCCGGCGGCGATGCGGATCTGCTCCAGCACGAGGTCGATGTCGGTGATCATCTCGGTGACGGGATGCTCGACCTGGATGCGGGTATTCATCTCGATGAAATAGAACTCGCCGTCCTCATAGAGGAACTCGACCGTGCCGACGCCGAGATATTTCATCTCCTGCATCGCCTTCGCGACCGTCATTCCGATCCTCTGGCGCGCGGCGGCACCAAGCGCAGGCGAGGGGCCTTCTTCCCAGACCTTCTGGTGACGGCGCTGCAGCGAGCAGTCGCGTTCGCCGAGATGGATCGCGCCGCCGCGGCCGTCGCCCAGCACCTGGATTTCGATGTGGCGCGGTTTTGTCAGATATTTCTCCAGATAGACGGAGGCGTCGCCGAAAGCGGATTTCGCTTCGTTCGCCGCCGTCGTCAGCGCGAGCGCGAGATCGGCTTCGCTCTGCGCGACCTTCATGCCGCGGCCGCCGCCGCCTGCGGCCGCCTTTACCAGCACGGGAAAGCCGATCGATTTCGCGATCGCCATCGCGTCTTCGTCGGCGGTGACAGCGCCATCGGAGCCGGGGACCACGGGAATACCGAGTTTCCTCGCGGTCTTCTTGGCCTCGATCTTGTCGCCCATCAGACGGATATGCTCGGCCTTGGGCCCGATGAATTGCAGATTATGCTCGGCGAGGATTTCGGCGAAGCGCGCGTTCTCCGAGAGGAAGCCATAGCCGGGATGCACCGCGTCCGCGCCGGTGATCTCGCAGGCCGCGAGCAGCGCCGGCACGTTGAGATAGCTGTCCTTTGACGGCGGCGGGCCGATGCAGACGCTCTCGTCGGCGAGGCGGACATGCATGGCATCCGCGTCGGCGGTCGAATGCACCGCGACCACCGAGATACCCAGCTCCTTGCAGGCCCGCAAAATGCGGAGCGCGATCTCGCCGCGATTGGCTATCAGGATCTTGTCGAACATCTATTCGATAATCACCAGGGGCTCACCGAACTCGACGGGCTGGCCGTCCTCGATGAGGATTTGCGTCACCGTGCCGGCGCGCGGCGACGGAATCTGGTTCATCGTCTTCATCGCCTCGATGATCAGCAGCGTCTGTCCGGCTGTGACCTTGGAGCCGACCTCGATGAAAGGCTTGGCGCCGGGCTCCGGTGACCAATAGGCGGTTCCGACCATCGGCGAGGGCACGACGCCCGGATGTTTGGAGAAATCGCCGACGCCGTCAGGAGTCGGCGTGCCGGGCGGGTTGGTTGTCACCGGACCCATCATGGGCGCCGACATGATTGGCGGAATGCCGGCCGCGATCGAGATGTTGCGGGCGACGCGCACGCGCAGCCCCGCACGCTCGATCTCGATCTCGGTCAGGCTCGTCTCGTCGAGCAACAGCGCGAGCTCGCGAATGAGCGCGCTGTCCTCGTTCGAGACTTTGGCGGTGGTCTTTCCCTCAGGCTGGCGCGCCATGATCTTGTTCCGAAACTCTGCTTTGAAGGTGGGGTAGCGGAGACGTCAGGCTTTTGACTCAGTTTTTTACTTGGTAGCCGTGGCGCCGATTTTGCCGGCAAGACCGTTGATCGCAAGCCGGTAACCGTCGATGCCGAAGCCGCACAGCGAGGCGAACGCGGCCATGGCGGTGAACGAATGATGCCGGAAACTCTCCCGCGCGTGAATGTTGGAGATGTGCACTTCCACGGTCGGGATTTGCGCGGCCTTCAGCGCATCATGCAGCGCGATCGAGGTATGCGAGTAGCCGCCGGCGTTGATGATGATGCCAACGGCCTTCTTAGCATGGGCCTCGTGGATGAAATCGACCAATTCGCCTTCGCGGTTGGATTGACGGCAATCGGCCTTCAGGCCGAATTGCGCGGCCGTATCCACACAGAGCTTCTCGACGTCAGCGAGCCTGGCGTGGCCATAGGTTTCCGGCTCGCGGGTCCCCAACATATTGAGGTTCGGTCCGTTGAGAACATAGATCGTCTGGTCGGGGCCTTTGGCCATCCCAATCCCGGCAATGTGGCTGATGTGGCGGGCGTTATAGGTAACATCCGGCCCAAGGGGAAGCCTTTAAGCCTCCTTGACAGGCGACACGGCACCTCATCCAACTCACGAAAGACCGCGTGGAAGCTACGGAAAACGCTGGTTAACCAACCTTAGCGATCGGCCGGGAGCGAGGCCAGCCAATGAAAAAGGGCGGGCCACTGGCCCGCCCCGAATTTTCAACGCCGACGACGGCTTATGCGTCGATGATGGCGACGATCTCGTAGGTGCTCGGCTCGACGATCACGATCCGGCCGTTGACCATGATGAACTCATAGCCACGCCATTCCGGATAGATGGTCACGACTTCCGTTGGCACCGGATAGAAGTGCACGTTCTCGCGCGGCACGCGGGTGCCGACCGAGACCGAGAAGTTCACATTGGTCACGTTCTCGACGTGCTGGTTCTTGATCACGGTGGTGATCTTGGTGCGCTGATCGCTGGTCAGCTTGGCGCCGGCGCCGGCCTGGCCAGTGGTCTGCGTCCGTTCGGTCGTGCTCTTGGTCTCGGCCGCGTTGGTGCCGCTCTTGTCCTTGCCTTCGGCTTTCATGTTGTCGCGCGCGTTGTTGTCGCGACCTTCGGCCTTCATGTTGTTGTCGTGGCCGTTCTTCATGTTGTCGTCGGCGCGCTTGTTGGTGTCGGTACCCTTCTCGTTTCCTTTGGCGCGATCCTCGGCGCGTTGGCCGGTGCTGCCGCCCTTGACGTTGTCTTCCGCGCGCTCATTCTTCATCGCGCCCGGCTGCTTCTGCTCGGACTGGGTGGACTTCATGCCGCCCTTCATTCCGCCCTTCGGCTCAGCCGATTCAGACTTGGCCGGACCAGCCGACGAGTCGGACTTCGACGGTGCAGCGGAGGTATCGGCAGGCGCCGAATGCTGCGCCGCGCTACCGCCGGCCGTGCCGCCGGATTCCTTGCCCATGCCCTGTGCATTGGCCATTCCCGTTCCAGCGATCAGCGCCAGTGCTGCCACCGAAACCATGAAGCGATTAGTCATACGAGTGTCTCCTCAGTGTTGTCTGCATTGCCCGCGCCAACAACGAAGGGAGATATGAGATGTTCCTCCCGAGTTCGGGTTCCACCACTTTTGTTTTCTAAACGTGCGATGAACGGCATGATCCGAACAAGGATTGGCCCAAACAAAAAGGCCGGCGGGATTCGCCGGCCTTTTGCGTCGCGTGCGACAGAATGACTGATATCAGCAGGTCGCCTTGCCGCAGCGGGCTAAGCCGATCTTTTCCTTCAGGCCGTCGAGGCCGACCGCGCCGACCACGATCTGCTTGCCGATGACGTAGCTCGGCGTGCCGTTCAGCCCCATGTCTTCGGCGAGCTTGAAGTTCTCCTCGATGGTCGCCTTGACCTCGGGGCTCGCGAGGTCCTTCTCGAGCTTCGCGGTGTCGTAGCCGGCATCCTTGGCGGCAGCCAGGGCGCGGGCCTTGTCGGCCGGACCGCGTCCGCCCAGGAGCTTCTGGTGGAAGTCGAGATACTTCTTCGGGTCCTGCATGCGGGCGGCTACCGCCACCTTGGCGGCGTCGACCGAACCTTCGCTCAGCACCGGAAATTCCTTCAGCACGACCTTCAACTTCGGGTCGTTCTTCAAAAGATCCATCATGTCGGCCATGGCGCGCTTGCAGTAGCCGCAATTGTAATCGAAGAACTCGACGAAGGTGACGTCGCCGTCCTTGTTGCCGAGCGTGACGCCGCGCGGCGAGTTGAAGATCGCATCCGCATTCTTGGCTATGCTCTCTTCATGCTTCTGCGTTTCCGCAGCCGCCTGGCGCTTGGAGAGTTCGTTCATCGCCTCTTCCAGCACTTCGGGATGGGCGATCAGGTAATTCTTGACGATGGTCTCGATGTCGCTGCGCTGGGTGTCGGTGAAGCTTTGCGCGGGTGCGGCCGTCGGCGCGCCGAGGCAGGCGAGCGCGATCAGGGCAGGGGCGAACAGGCGGAAAGAGCGCATCTTGTTGTCCTTTGGCTAAGGGCCGGGGTTCCTGAAAACCGTTTACAGCTTGCTTGTTCAGTATCTCACTAACACGGAACGGGCTCAGTTATTTCGGGCTCAGTTGTTCTCGTTCAGTTACTCTTGGAGCCCGGTAGCGGTTTCGCGGAAACGATATCGTCGGCCTTGACCCATCCGGGGGTTCCAACGGCGAAACGGGTCTTGGCGCGCGAGGCGAGCTCGCGGGCGGTCTTGTTGTCGCCGCGCAGATAGGCGGCCTGGGCGGAGGCGAGATCGGCCTCCGCGTAATCTCCCTTCCGGCCATAGGCCATCGCGAGCTGGCTGTAGCCGAGCGGCGCCTCGGTCTCGCGCGTCACCGCGGCCCGAAGGATGCTGATGGCTTCGTCGGTGTAGGCCTTATTATCCGTAGCGACGAGGGCCTGCCCAAGTAACATCTCGATGAGCGGTGCGTTATTGGAGAGCGCCAGGGCCTTGTGCAGCGGGGCGATCGCCTCTGTCGGCCGGCCACCTTCGAGCAGCGCCTGGCCGCGCAACTCATAGAAATAGGGATTGTTCGGCTGCGCCTGGATCAACCCGTCGATCTGCGCCAGCGCACTGTTCAGGTCGCCATGCAGATAGGTGGTGATGGCGCGGGCGTAGCGCGCCGGCAGGGTCGAGTTGGACAGCGGAAAGCGGCGATAGACGGTATCCTGCCGCTCCATGAAGGCGGAAATCTTCGCCCGCACCATGTCGTGGCGCAATTGCAGCGCAGGATCGTCCTTCTTGTCCCAATAGGGACTAGCGCGCGCCAGCCCTTCGAGCGCCGCGACACGCTCGACCGGCATCGGGTGCGACATCAGGTAGGGATCGGCGCCGCGCGCGGCGAACAGGCTGTCGTTGGTGAAGCGCTTGAAGGTGTCGTACATGCCCTTGGCTGACTGCTGGCTCGCGGTCAGAAACTTCACGCCAGCGCGGTCAGCGCTCTCCTCCTGCTGGCGCTGGTAGGAGAGCAGGCTGCGCCGAATCATTTCTCCCGGACCTGCCATCGCGGCGGCGCCGGCGTCCGCCATGCCGGTCGAATTGCGGGACGCGCCCGCCACGATGGCGCCGGCGCCGAGCAGCATGGCGATGATCATCTGGGTCTGCGCTTGCGCCAGCCGCTCGCGCAGCCGCGCGAGATGGCCGCCGGCCAGATGGCCGGTCTCGTGCGCCAGCACGCCGATCAGCTGGTTCGGCGTCTCCGATTGCAGGATCGCGCCGAAATTCACGAAGATGCGGCGGCCGTCGGCGACGAAAGCGTTGAAGCTCGCGTCGTTGATGATCACCATCTGGATGTTCTGCTTCTCGAGGCCGGCGACCCGCAGAATCGGCCGGGTGTATTCGCGCAACAGTTGCTCGGTTTCGGTATCGCGCAGGATTGGCGGACCCTTGTTCTCCTGCGCTGCGACCGGCGCGACCGGAGCAAGCGCCAACGCTGCCGCCACGACTGCGGCGGTCATGCGGAGGGTTCTCTTGCGAAGCGCGAGGTCGAGCAGCATGGGCGGTCCAAAGCGATCGGCCGTGGTATTGGTGTTCTGGCGGATACGGGCTATGCCCTACCAAACCGTGGAATGCGGCTAGTCTGGGGCACCGGCGAAGTACCCCGGATTTGGCCGGGGAAATAGCAGATATCGATGGGTGAAGCGACATTGAGAGAGCATGTGGCGGACCTGCTTGCGGCGTCAGCCCGGAGTAATGTTCCGCCGTTCATGGTGATGGACGTGATGAGCGCGGCCGAGCGGATCGAGGCGGCCGGCGGTCATGTGATTCACATGGAAGTCGGCCAACCCTCTGCGCCGGCACCGAAAACCGCGCGAGCCGCGGCGCATCGGGCGCTCGATTCGGGGCGGATCGATTACACCTCCGCACTCGGCATTCCCTCGCTTCGCGAGCGTATCGCCCGGCATTACCGCGATTCCTATGCGTGTGAGGTCGATCCGGCCCGGATCATCATCACTACGGGCTCATCCGGCGCGTTCATCCTGGCTTTCCTTGCGATGTTCGAGCCGGGCGACCGGGTCGCGGTCACCGTGCCCGGCTATCCGCCGTACCGTCATATCCTCACGGCGCTCGGCTGCGAGCCGGTGCTGATCGAAACATCCAGCGAGACGCGCCATGCGCTGACCGGCGAGGCCTTGCTGGCTGCTCATCGCAAGACGCCGTTGAAGGGCGTGCTGGTGGGCAGCCCGGCCAATCCGACGGGGACCATGATGTCGCGGGAGGCGCTGACTGCGCTGATCTCGGCCGCGGAAGGCGCGGGTATCCGCTTCATCTCGGACGAGATCTATCACGGGCTCGACTATGCCTTCCCGGCGGCCACGGCAGCGCAATTGTCGCCGAACGCGCTGGTGATCAATTCCTTCTCGAAGTATTTCTGCATGACCGGCTGGCGCGTCGGCTGGATGGTGGCGCCGGAGCCGCTGGTGCGGCCGATCGAGCGGCTGCAGCAGAATCTCGCGATCTCGGTGCCGACCTTGTCGCAGATCGCTGCCGAAGCCGCCTTCGACGGCACTGATGAGATGGAAGCGATCAAGCGCGGTTATGTCGAGAACCGCCGCATCCTGATCGAGGGGTTTCCGAAGGCCGGCCTCACCGATTTCCTGCCTGCCGACGGCGCCTTCTATCTCTATGCGGACGTCTCCCGATTCACCTCGGATAGTTTTGAGTTTGCCAAGCGCATGCTGGAGCAGGCGCATGTTGCGGCGACCCCCGGCGTCGACTTCGATCCCTTCCATGGCAGGCAGTTCATCCGCTTCTCCTATGCGCGTTCGGCCGACGAGATGCGCGAGGCGGTGGCGCGGATCGCGCGCTGGCTAGGCTAGCGCCGCAATAAACTCGCGCTCGGCCAGCGTGACGCGCCGCTCCCTGTGGCGGAGCAGGAAGAAGCGGCGGTTAGACAGCGCGAGCGCAAGCCGCACCAGCGAGCCTGCAGCCAGCGCGTTGGTGGCAACCAGCTTCGAGAGCAGCGTGGCGCCGGCGCCGGCCTGGACCGCCGTGCGCACGGCCTCGTTCGAGGGCAGCTCCAGCGCGATCGTGACGTCGGTCAGCGCAATGCCGAAATCCTTCAGCGCCTGTTCGAATACGGCGCGCGTGCCGGATCCTTTCTCGCGCACCACCCATTCGATCTCGCGCAGGTCCTCGGGCTTCAGCGAGCGCCGCTTGGCATATGGGTGCGCGGCCCCGACCACCAGCACCAACTCGTCTTCGATGATCGGCTGGATCGAGAGGGCGGGTGCGTCGATGTCGCCTTCGACCACGCCGAGATCGGCTTGTCCTGCTTCGACCCAATTTGCGACCTGCTCGGTGTTGCCGATCTGCAGGTCGACGGTGATGCCCGGATATTTCTTGCGGAACGTGTAGAGCGGCGCCGGCAGCCAATAGTTGCCCGCGGTCTGGCTGGCAGCGACCGACAGATGGCCGCGCTTTAATCCGGCGAAATCGGACAGCGCCGCTTCGGCCGCGCCGGCGCGCGACAGCACGGCTCTCGCTTCGGGGAGGAATTGCCGGCCGGCGTCGGTGAGGCGGATGTTGCGGCCGATGCGATCGAACAGGCGGGTGGCGTAACGCTCTTCGAGCGCGGCGATTGCCGCGCTCGTGGCCGACTGGGTGAGGTTGAGACGCTCTGACGCCCGGGTCACGTGTTCGAGCTCGGCGACGGCAACGAAGATCCTGAGCTGCTCCAGCGTCATCGGTTATCCCTCATGAGACGAGCTTCACCAGCATCAGGCTGAAGCCAGCGATGAAAAGGAAAGCGGCCGCGCCCAGCAGCAGCGGGCGCAATCCGCGGGCGCGAAGTTTGCGGATGTCGGTATCCAGCCCCATCGCGGCCAGCGCCATCGACAGCAGGAAGGTGGTGGCGGTAACGAGCACAGTCTTAGTTTCGGCGGGGATCGTGACCACGCTGTTGACCGCAACCATGGCGACGAAGCCGAGCACGAACCACGGCACCGGCGCGCTGGTCTTGCGCGCATCGTGGTGGGAGGACACCGCGCGCCGCGCCATGAAGCCGAGCACGATGACGACCGGCGCCAGCATCGCAACCCGCGTCAGCTTGGCGATGGTGCCGAACTCGCCGGCCTTCTGGCCCGCCTGGAACGCAGCGGCAATCACCTGGGCGATCTCGTGGATCGAGGCGCCGCTCCACAGGCCATAGGCCCGGGCGTCGAGATGCAGCAGCGCCGGCAGCAGCGGGTAGGCGAACATTGCGATCGAGCCGAACACCGTGACGCAGGCGACCGCGTAGGCGACGTCCTCATCATGCGCGTTGGTGACGGTGTTGGTCGCGATCACGGCGGAGGCGCCGCAGATCGAGGTGCCGGCGGCGATCAGTTGCGCGAGCTTGCGCTCGACGCCGAGCACCTTGCCGAACCAGGTGGTGAATAGGAAGGTCGCGGTCAGCGTCAGGGCGATGACGACGACCCCGCTGTAGCCGACCTCGGCGATCTGGGCGGCGGTGAGCTGCAGCCCGAGCAGGATGATGGCCAGCCGCAGCAGCCGCCGCATCGTGAACTTGACGCCGGCTGCAGCCGAATGCGGCGTACCGACCACGTTGTGGAACAGCATGCCCGCAATGATCGCAAGGATCATCGGGCTGAGGATGCCGGCGCCGGGGACGACCAGACGGACGGCAAAGGCGGTGACCGTCATGAAGATCACGAGCACGATGCCGGGCACGGTCGCTGCGGCAGACGACAGCGCGCGGGAGACAAAAGCGAAATTGGGGGAAGTGTCGCGGCCTGCGGCGACGATGGGGCTGGGGTGGGTCATGGCCGAACTCCGTTGTGGTCGGCGCAACAATCGCAGGCATCGATCAATCAGTATAATTGATAATTCTTGATATTATAATCGATTTTATCGATGTGTGGGATCGCAAAGAGCCGCCCGGCCGTAACCGGGCGGCTTTTTATTCCTGATTGGCGCTAGTCGCCGCCGCCGAAGCGGCGCGACCACCAGCCGGCCTTGCGGGGCTGGTTGTCGGACGTGTCGTCAGCCGGCGCAGGCTCGGACGAAGCGGCCGGCGACGGCTCCTCGGGCGCAGAGTGCACGACCGGCGCCGGTGTGTCGGCGGCCGGCGCGCTGCTGCCGAAGCTGACCTTCTCGCGCACGGTGGAACGGCGCAGGACGGGTTTTTCGTCCTCATGCGCGTCCGGTTCGGGGGCGGGCTGGCTCACCTGCGCAGGCCGCTCGGCGAATGACGGCTCATGCGCCGGGGCGATTGGCTCGGGCTGCACTTCCGGCAGCGAGGGGGCGGGCGGATGGTCACCGTCGAAATCGGCGACCGCGTCGGCGGCTTCGGGAGCCGGCGGCGGGGACAGTTCATCCGTGATCGATCCGGCAAGACCGTCTTCCGGGCGCTCGCCGTTGCCGCGGCGGCGGCGTCCACCGCGGCGGCCACGGCGGCGGGGCCGGCGTTCGCCGTTGGCCTGATTGTCGCCACGGGCGAAGTTCGGCTGCTCCTCGCCTTCGTCTTCCTCGGAATCGCCTTCCTCACCGGGGCCTTCGAGCGAGGGACTGGCTTCGCCAAACACCGTCTCTCCTTCTTCGCGCGGCTGGCCTGCCTCGCGCTCGCGCGGCTCGCCACCGCGGCCACGCCGGCGACGGCGCCGCTTGCGGCCTCGACCCTGGCCGTCCTGCTCGGATTCGCCTTCGCCGGCTTCGCCCGCGGCAAATTCTTCCCCGAGCCCTTCGCTCTCCTCGGTTTCCACCTCGGATTCGAACTCGGCGTCGACCGGTTCTTCCTCATCGAGGGCTTCTTCTGCCTGGGCGGGTACGATCGACACCTGTGCCGCCAGCAGCGCCTTGGCCGCCTCCAGCGTGTGCACCTGCTCGCCGCGATCGATGATGTAGGACTGCACCCCGCTCACATTGGAATCGGAGACGACCGCCAGCGTGACCTTGAAGGCGTTTTCGAGATCGCGCAGATGGCCGCGCTTGTGGTTCAGCACATAGAGCGCGACGTCGTTGCGGGTGCGGACCACGAGATTGTGGGTCGCGCCCTTCATCAGGATTTCCTCGATGCCGCGCAACAGCTGCAGCGCGACGGAGGACACCGAGCGCACATGGCCGGTGCCGCCGCATTGCGGGCAGGGCTCGGTCGAGCTTTCCAGCACGCTGGCGCGGATGCGCTGGCGCGACATTTCCAAGAGGCCAAAATGCGAGATGCGGCCGACCTGGATGCGCGCGCGGTCCTGGCGCAGGCAATCGGACAGCTTGCGCTCGACCGCGCGGTTGTTGCGCTTCTCGTCCATGTCGATGAAATCGATGACGATCAGGCCGGCGAGGTCGCGCAGGCGAAGCTGGCGGGCGACTTCTTCCGACGCCTCCAGATTGGTCTTGAGCGCGGTGTCCTCGATATGGTGCTCGCGGGTGGCACGTCCCGAGTTGACGTCGATCGAGACCAGCGCCTCGGTCTGGTTGATCACGATGTAGCCGCCGGAGCGCAACTGCACCGTCGGCGAGAACATCGCATCGAGCTGGCTCTCGACGCCCATGCGCGAGAACAGCGGCTGGCCGTCGCGATACTGTTTCACGGCGCGCACACTGGCCGGCATCAGCATCTTCATGAAGTCGCGCGCTTCCTGATAGCCGGCTTCGCCCGCCACCAGGATCTCGTCGATCTCCTTGTTGTAGAGGTCGCGCAGCGAGCGCTTGATCAGCGAGCCCTCTTCGTAGACGAGGGTGGGCGCCTGCGACTTCAAAGTGGTGTCGCGCACCGTCTCCCACATCCGGATCAGATATTCGAAGTCGCGCTTGATCTCGGGCTTGGTGCGTGCGGCGCCGGCCGTGCGCAGGATAATGCCCATGCCCTCGGGCACGTCGAGATCCTGCACCACTTCCTTCAGCCGCGAGCGGTCCTGCGCCGAGGTGATCTTGCGGCTGATGCCGCCGCCGCGGGCGGTGTTGGGCATCAACACGGCGTAGCGGCCGGCGAGCGAGAGATAGGTCGTCAGCGCCGCGCCCTTGTTGCCGCGCTCTTCTTTCACGACCTGCACCAGCATCACCTGGCGGCGCTTGATGACTTCCTGGATCTTGTATTGGCGGCGCGGGCGGAACGGACGTTCCGGCACTTCCTCCAGCACGTCGTCGCCGCCGACGGATTCGACGACTTCTTCCTCTTCAGCGTCCTCTTCGCCGTCATCGTCCTCATGGTGCTCGTCGCCCTGCGGCGCCAGCGCGTGTTCCGGATGCTCCTCGAGCGACGAGGTCGCGTGCTCCTCATACGCACGCTCGATGGTGGCGTCGTCGGCATGCGCGACGTTCTCCCGCGCCTGCTCTTCATGCGCGCGCTCGTCGTCGGCGAACTCGTCGTGATGGTCGGTCACAGGCTCTGCCGAGGCGATGGAGGCCTCGACCACGGCCGCCACGGGCGTCTCCGTGTGCGGTGGCTCCGCCAGCGCTGCCGTCACATGCTCGTGCGATTCGTCGTCATGATGATCATGCTCATGATGCCCATGATCGTCGTGCCCGTGCTCGTCGTGATGCTCATGACCTTCCGCGTCATGATGCTCGGCATGCTCGTGATCGTGATGCTCCGCGTCGGCGTGGTGCTCGCCGTCATGATGGTCGCGATGTTCGCCGTCTTGGGCGTGCTCGTGATCGGTGAACGCCGGCGCCCCGGTCTCGGCGTGCTCGACCACATCGCTCTGGACGCGGTCGCCATGGCCGCGGCGGCGGGAATTGCGGTGGCGCGAACGGCGGCGGCTGGAGCGGTTCTCGCTCTCCTCCTCGGCCTCGCGATGGGCACGCTCGTCGGCCTCGATCAGGGCCTGACGATCGGCGACCGGGATCTGGTAATAGTCGGGATGGATTTCGCTGAAGGCGAGGAAGCCGTGGCGGTTGCCGCCATATTCGACAAAGGCGGCCTGCAGGGACGGCTCTACCCGCGTAACCTTGGCGAGGTAGATATTGCCGCGCAGCTGCTTGCGGTTGGCGGTCTCGAAATCAAATTCTTCGACACGATTGCCACGGACCACGACGACCCGGGTCTCTTCCGGGTGGGTGGCATCGATCAACATCTTGTTGGGCATTTTGGAACTCTTGACGGCGGCGGGCGCGTAGGGCCGAGGGCGCAGCAAGCGCTGTCGGGCGACGCGACGGTCCACCTGATTCGGGGGTGAGGGGAAGGCCGAAACGCAGCGAGCTGCGCCGCACCGAGGCGAACCCTTGCGGCGCGAGGCGCCGGACGGAGCTAGTGCTCCGCATCGGCGCGGCTCTTCCGCTGGTTTTGGTCGGCAACACAGTCTGGCGCATCAAGCGTCGGCCCGTCTGGAACATGCTGGCGGCAGGAGGTGCCGCCTTATTTGTCGTTGCTGGTGGCCCGGTGTTTGGCGCAGATAGCGCTCGCCTAAAATCACCTGCGAACCCCTTGCCAGAGTCCGATATCGGGGTTTGCCGCCTCAAAACCGTCCCTAGAAGATGGGACTGACGCCGCTCGGGCTTGGAACCGCCCCTCTTTTCTGGCCGCGCGGCTCGCGCTGGCTCTTAAGAGAAGGCCGGAAAACGCTGGAACCTCGGAAATCAAGAGGTTCCACCGCTGCACCGGGAGGCTGAATGCGACGCAACCGGGAGTATTAGCCGTCAGCTCCCTATACATACGTGGATTGGGGCCCCCGTGCAAGGGAAGCGTCACGGGAGCGCAACACTCCTCACTATTCACTTGGGATGCCATTAGGGAGTCGTTAATCCTGTGGTCCTAATGCGGTAAGAGAGCCGCTCGGAGGCTTCGAATTGGTGGCGAGCCACGCAAATCAACGGGTTTTGCTGGGTTGCGGGCTGTTGTGCGGTGCAGCATTGCTGTGGTGCGGCCTCACTTTGGTCAGTGCCGCCGAGGAGCAGGCCCAGCCCCAGAACTCGGCCCAGAACCAGGCCCAGGCGGCATATCCGGTCGCTTCCGACGCCCGGCTGGCTGGCGACGGCAGACAGACCCGCTTTATCCTCGATCTCGACAGGACCATCCCGTTCCGCGCCTTTGCGCTGGCCGATCCCTACCGGATGGTGGTCGATATTCCACAGGTCAATTTCCGTCTGCCGGGGGGGACCGGCGTCACGGGCCGCGGGCTGGTCAAGGGATTCCGCTATGGGCTGGTGATGCCGGGCGGATCCCGAATCGTGTTCGACCTGACGGGGCCGGCCAGGATCACGAATTCCTACATGCTGGATTCCGCCAACGGCCAGCCGCGGCGGCTGGTGCTGGAGCTGGAAGAGACCGATGCCAAGAGCTTCATGCAGGCGTTGGCCGCGGAGGTGCAGCCACAATTAAAGCCGGCAGTGTCCGATTCGACCGCAGCGATTGCGCCGCCGCAGGTCGTACCCGCCAAGCCCGACCCGCGGCCGGTGGTGGTGATCGATCCCGGCCATGGCGGGGTCGATAACGGCACGCGTTCTGGCGAGGAAACCGAGAAAAACCTGGTGCTGACCTTCGGTCTCGCGCTGCGCGACCGCCTGGAGAAGAGCGGCAAGTACCGGGTCGTCATGACCCGCACCGATGACACTTTCATTGCCCTCGACGACCGCGTGAAGATCGGGCGCACGCAAAAGGCAGCGCTGTTCGTCTCGATCCACGCGGATTACCTGCCGAGCAAGGAGGGCGAGGCGCAGGGGGCGACGATCTATACGGTGTCCGAAAAGGCGACCGACGCCGAGGCGGAACGGCTGGCGGAATCGGAAAACCGGGCGGATGCCATCGGCGGGGTCAACCTGACCCAGGAACCGACCGAGGTCGCGGACATCCTGATCGATCTGGCCCAGCGCGAAACCCGCACTTTTTCAAACCGCTTTGCCCGGATGTTGATGGGTGAGATGAAGAGCGCGACGAAACTGCACAAGCATCCCCTGAAATCGGCCGGTTTCCGGGTCCTGAAGGCACCCGACGTGCCCTCGGTGCTGGTCGAACTTGGCTATGTCTCCAACAAGGCCGACCTCGATCACCTGGTCTCTGATAGCTGGCGTTCCAAGACCGTGGGCTCGATGGCCCAGGCCATCGATGCTTTCCTCGCCAAAAGACTGGCCACCGCGGGACCCGCAAACTAAAAAGGAGGAGCTTCTTAAGCCCTAGTTTGGCCACAGCGGCGGCCTTATAAAAATTTACTGCAAGATATTCGGAATCACTGAAAATTCCGCCGCAACAAAAGTAATATGGACCGGAACAGCCCAGATGGGTTGCCGGCCGGGTTAGAGGAAGGCGCCGCCTTGTACTGGCGCCAAATGTTTGAACGGAACAGAGCGGATCGACAATGCGCTTGCTGGTGCGGTTTTTGGGATTCCTGTTCGCGGCCGGAACCGTGGTGTTCCTGGTCGGCATCGCGGCGGTCGCGGGCGCGATCTGGCATTTCTCGAAAGATCTGCCCGATTACTCGCAGCTCCAGGATTACGAGCCGCCGGTAATGACGCGCGTGCACGCGGTCGACGGCTCCCTGCTCGGCGAATACGCCCATGAGCGGCGCCTCTATCTGCCGATCCAGGCGGTTCCGAAACTCGTCATCAACGCGTTCCTCGCCGCCGAGGACAAGAATTTCTACGAGCATGGCGGCATCGACTATTCCGGCATGGCGCGCGCAGCACTTCTCTATGCGCAGAATTACGGCTCGAACCGCCGCCCGCAGGGTGCCTCGACCATCACCCAGCAGGTCGCCAAGAACTTCCTGCTGACGAACGAAGTCTCGTTCGCCCGCAAGATCAAGGAAGCATTGCTGGCGATGCGCATCGAGCGCACCTATTCCAAGGACAAGATCCTCGAGCTGTATCTGAACGAAATCTATCTCGGCCTCGGCGCCTACGGCATTGCCGCAGCCTCGCTGGTCTATTTCGACAAGTCGGTGAACGAGCTCACAATCGCGGAAGCCTCCTATCTCGCCTCGCTGCCGAAGGCGCCCGCCGCGCTGCATCCGGTGCGCAACCGCGACCGCGCCATCGAGCGCCGCAACTACGTGATCGACCGTCTGCAGGAGAACGGCTGGATCAAGGCCTCCGACGCCGAGAAGGCGCGCAAGGACCCGCTGATCGTGGCGAGCCGTTCCAACAGCGCGCATACTTTCGCCGGCGAATATTTCGCCGAAGAAGTCCGCCGCGACATTTTCGAGCGCTACGGCGAGAAGAAGCTTTATGAAGGCGGCCTCTCGGTCCGCACCACGCTCGATCCAAAAATTCAGGTGATGGCGCGCAAGACCATGGTGGCCGGCCTCGTCCGCTATGACGAGGAGCAGGGCTATCGCGGGCCGATCCAGAAGCTCGATATTTCCGGCGACTGGGGCGTCAAGCTTGCCGACGTCAAATCGCTGTCCGACATCTCGCCCTGGCAGATGGCGGTGGTGCTGGAGACCAGCGATCAGTCCGCCCGCGTCGGCTTCCAGCCCGGACGCGATCTCGGCGGCGCCGTCAGCAAGGAGCGCAAGACCGGCCTCGTCTCGCTCGATGGCGTGAAATGGGCGAGGGCGGCCGCGGGTCCGGCCAAAGGCAAAACACCGACGGCGGTGTCGCAGGTGCTGCAGCCCGGCGACGTGGTCTATGTCGACCCCTTGTTCCGGGACGGCAATCCGGTCGACGGCCAGTATCGTCTCGAACAGATACCGGAAGTGTCCGGCGCCATGGTGGCGATGGACCCCTCCACCGGCCGTGTGCTGGCGATGGTCGGCGGCTTCTCGTTCGACCAGAGCCAGTTCAACCGTGCCACCCAGGCCTACCGGCAGCCGGGTTCGTCGTTCAAGCCGATCGTCTATTCCGCGGCGCTCGACAATGGCTATACGCCTTCGACCGTGGTGGTCGATGCGCCGATTGAAATCGATCAGGGGCAGGGCGGCGGCGTCTGGCGCCCGGAGAACTTCTCGAACGGCAAGTACCAGGGTCCGACCACGCTGCGCAACGCGTTGCGGCTGTCGCTGAACACCGTGACGGTGCGGCTGGCGCAGGACATCGGCATGCCCTTGATCGGCGAATATGCGCGCCGCTTTGGCGTTTATGACGAACTGCCGAACTATCTCTCCTATGCGCTCGGCGCCGGCGAAACCACGGCGATGCGCATGGTCACGGCCTATTCGATGATCGCCAATGGCGGACGTCGCGTGAAGCCGACCCTGATCGACCGCATTCAGGACCGTTACGGCCACACCATCTTCAAGCACGATGCCCGCGAGTGCCGCGGCTGCGACGCGCCCGGCGGCTGGAAGAACCAGAACGAGCCGCAGCTCGTCGACCGCCGCGAGCAGGTGCTGGACGCCATGACCGCCTATCAGATCACCTCGCTGATGGAGGGCGTGGTTCAGGCCGGCACCGCGACGGTGGTCAAGGAGGTCGGCAAGCCGATCGCCGGCAAGACCGGTACCACCAACGAGGCAAAGGACGCCTGGTTCATCGGCTTCTCGCCTGATGTCGCGGTCGCCATTTATATGGGCTATGACAAGCCGCGCCCGCTGGGCAAAGGCAATGCCGCGACCGGCGGCCATCTCGCGGCTCCCATTGCGCGCGACTTCCTGAAGCTGGCGCTGGCCGACAAGCCCGCCGTCCCGTTCAAGGTTCCGGCCGGCATCAAGCTGATCCGCGTCGTCTCCAAGACCGGCATGCGCGCGGGTCCGGGCGAGAACGCCGGCACGATCCTCGAAGCGTTCAAGCCAGGCACGGCGCCGCCGGATAATTACTCCGTCATTGGCGTTGCCGATGCCGACAGCAACCGCGTCCTGATCCCTCAGGGCACCTCGCCTGATGCCGGCACCATCATGCGCCCGGGCACGGGTGGGCTTTATTAGGGGCTGAAGCAGTAGATAGAAGGCGCGGGCCGATTGCGCATCGGCCCGTGCGCCGTTACATCCCTCGGCAAGTTTTGCCCTCAACAAGTTTTGGACCCGGAAACATCATGCGCGCCGAAATCGAACGGTTGGTAGAAGAGATCAAGCAGTCGGTCGGACTGCTGAGGAGGCATCTTTGACGTCGAGCAATCGACGGCGCGGCTGGCTGAGCTGAACAAGCTCGCCGAAGATCCCAATCTCTGGAACGATCCCCAAAAAGCACAGAAGCTGATGCAGGAGCGCACCTCGCTGGAGGATGCGCTGTCGGGCATCGGCAAGGTCGAGCGCGAGCTCGAAGACAATGTCGGCATGATCGAGCTCGGCGAGGCCGAGAACGATGCCGGTGTCGTTGCCGATGCCGAAAAGGCGCTCAAGAACCTGAAAAGCGAGGTCGCCCGCCGCGAGCTGGAAGCCCTGCTGGCGGGCGAAGCCGACAAGTTCGATTCCTATCTCGAAGTCCATGCCGGCGCCGGCGGCACCGAGAGCCAGGACTGGGCGCAGATGCTCTTGCGCATGTACACGCGCTGGGCGGAGAAGCACGGCTTCAAGGTCGAGTATCTCGAAGAGCAGCAGGGTGAAGAAGCCGGCATCAAGTCGGCCACCATCCAGATCTCCGGTCACAACGCCTATGGCTGGCTGAAGACGGAGGCGGGCGTCCACCGGCTGGTGCGGATCTCCCCGTTCGACTCCAATGCGCGGCGCCATACCTCGTTTTCGTCCGTGCAGATTTTCCCTGTCATCGACGACAGCATCAAGATCGATATCAAGGAAGCGGATGTCCGCACCGACACCATGCGTTCGGGTGGTGCCGGCGGCCAGCATGTCAACAAGACCGAATCCGCGGTGCGCTTGACCCATATCCCGACCGGCGTTGCGGTGGTCTGCCAGGCCGGCCGCTCCCAGCACAAGAACCGAGCGCAGGCCTGGGACATGCTGCGCGCGCGGCTCTACGAGATCGAATTGAAGAAGCGCGAGGAGAAGGCGGCCGCCGATCAGGCCGCCAAGACCGATATCGGCTGGGGTCACCAGATCCGCTCCTACGTGCTGCAGCCCTACCAGATGGTGAAGGATCTGCGCACCGGCGTGCACACCTCCGACACCTCGGGCGTGCTCGACGGCGATCTCGACGAGTTCATGGCGGCAACTCTGGCGCAGCGCGCCTTCGGCACCACGCCGGGCGCGGTCGAGGACGTGGATTAACCCATGACCCGTGTCGCGTTCATCGGCCTGGGGCGGATGGGTCACGGCATGGCCGGCCGCTATCTCGATGCCGGCTTCGCGGTTGCGGTGTGGAATCGCAGCAAGGCGAAAGCGGAAGATTTGATCGCGCGGGGCGCGCGCTGGGCGACCTCGCCCGAGGACGCCGCGATCGACGCCGATGCGGTCGTCACCATGGTCGCCGATGACGAGGCCTCACAGCGCGTCTGGCTCGGCAAGGACGGCGCCGCTGCGACCATGAAAGCCGGCACGCTGGCGATCGAATGCTCCACGGTGTCGTACCAGCACGCGCTCGACATGGCGCGCGAAATGCGCTCGCGCGGTCTGATCTACATCGATTGTCCCGTCACCGGCCTGCCGTCCGCTGCGGCCGAGGGCAAGCTGACGCTGCTCGTCGGCGCAGATAGCCCCGACCTCGAGAAGGCCAGGCCGTACCTCGCACCGATCAGTTCGACCGTCCGCCATTTCGGTGCCGTCGGCTCCGGGACGGTATTCAAGCTGATCAACAATTTGATGGGCGCGGTGCAGATCGCAAGCCTCGCAGAGGGCGTTGCAATGGCGGAGCAGGCCGGGCTCGACATGAATCTGGTGGCGGAAGCGCTGGCCACCGGCGCAGTGGCAAGCCCGCAGGTGATCCGGCATTCAAAGCGGATGGTCGCCCGCGATTTTTCCGGCGCCTCCTTCACTGCGGCGCTGCGCCACAAGGACGCGGCCTATGCCGTGACACTTGCCGAGGCGCTGCTTCCCGCGGTGCCAGTCAGCCGCGCGGCGCTTTTGGCCTACGACAAGGCCAGGGCACACGCGCCTGACGGTGACGAAGGCCAGATGATCGAGATCGTGTCGCAGCCGAAGTCCTAGAGCGCGATGACTCTTCTTCGAATCGTCATCCCGCTCTATCTTTTTGTTTGAGCATGATCTCCGCGCAAAGGCTTCGCGTTTGTCGCGAGGGAAAACCGCTGCACACTTTTCCGGATCATGCTCTAGCGAAGGTCGCATCTTGCGAGACGAAGACCGAACGCCGCTTCCTCTGCGCCTCGATGCGGCACGCCGGCGACGCTTTGTTGTACGCCGCGAAATCGCCCTTGATAGTTGAAGAGAATCGCTTTTTGGCAGCGTCAGTAAATCTACGGGGAGCCATTAAGCATTTCTTCCACGCCTCTCCCTTAAGCTTTGCGCACATAGCTTGGTGTCCCGGCCTGCAAAGACCGGCAAACAAAAAGATGTCTCGGGTCATCGTTTCAGTGATTTGACCGGCAGATACGCGGCGACACGTCAAACCAGAGATCGCGGCTCGCGCTCGGTTGGAATTGGTATTCATTGATATCAGGTCGGGAATGCGCGCCGAGCGATCGCGCTCGCATGCGCACGTCACTTCATATGGAGAAGATTCATGTTCGGCCGCAAATCCACCGGAAATGCCGAGGCTCAACTCGCCGCCATCAGCCGATCGCAGGCCGTGATCGAATTCAATCTGGACGGAACCATCATTACGGCGAACGAGAATTTTCTGCATACGCTCGGCTACCGGCTCGAGGAGATCCGAGGCAAGCACCACTCGATGTTCGTGCCGCCCGAGCAGCGCGATAGCGCCGCGTACAGGGAGTTCTGGGCGGCGCTGAACCGCGGCGAATTCCGCGCGGCAGAGTTCAAGCGTGTCGCCAAGGGCGGGCGTGAGGTGTGGATCGAGGCCTCCTATAATCCGATCCTCGACGCGGCCGGCAAGCCCAGCAAGGTCGTCAAATTCGCGACTGATATCACCCCCAAGAAGATCGGTAGCATGGCGGACGGCTCGAAGATTGCGGCGGTCAATCGCGCCCAGGCCATGATCGAGTTCAATCTGGATGGCACCATCGTGACCGCCAACGACAATTTCCTCAAGACGATGGGCTACGCGTTGAGCGAAATTCAGGGCAAGCATCACCGCATGTTCGTCGAGCCGTCGGAGCACGAAAGCGCAGGCTATCGCGACTTCTGGGCAGCGCTGAACCGCGGAGAATATCGGGCTGCGGAATACAAGCGGATCGGCAAGGGCGGCAAGGAAGTCTGGATTCTTGCCTCCTACAACCCGATCCTGGATGAGGCCGGCAAGCCATTCGGGGTGGTCAAATTCGCCACCGACGTCACTGCGCAGAAATTGAAGAGCGCCGACCTCTCCGGCCAGATCGATGCGATCGGCAAGTCGCAGGCGGTGATCGAGTTCAACATGGATGGAACGATCATCACGGCGAACGAGAATTTTCTGAACGCCGTGGGCTATTCCCTCGCCGAAATCCAGGGCAAGCATCACAGCATGTTCGTCGAACCGTCCGAGCGCGACAGCGCCGGCTATCGCGAGTTCTGGGCCAGCCTCAACCGGGGGCAATACCAGGCCGCCGAGTACAAGCGAATCGGAAAGCACGGCAAGGAAATCTATATCCAGGCCTCCTACAATCCGATCCTCGATCTCAACGCAAAACCGTTCAAGGTCGTGAAATACGCCACCGACACGACAAAGCAGGTATTGGTCCGCATCGGCAACGAACGGGTCCGTGCCATGATGGAATTGGTGGCGGCGGGGGCCGAGGAGTTGAATACATCGGTGCGGGAAATCTCGGAGGCCATGACCAAGTCGAGAGAGACGGCGCTGGGCACGGCGGAGCGCGTCGCCGCCGCCGACGCACAGGCGCAGCGTCTCACCAGCGCTGCTCAGTCGATGAGCGGGATCGTCGAAATGATCAACAACATCACCGGTCAGATCAATCTGCTGGCGCTGAACGCCACGATCGAGTTGGCGCGTGCCGGCGGGGCGGGCAGGGGCTTTGCCGTGGTCGCCTCGGAGGTCAAGAGCCTCGCCAATCAGGCCAAGCAGGCCACCGACAAGATCGGCGAGGAGATCGGCAGCCTCAACGCGATATCCGGCGACGTGGCCAGCGCCCTGACCGCGATCAAGCAAGCCATTAACAGCGTTAGCGAATATGTCACCTCGACGGCCGCGGCAGTCGAGGAGCAGAGCACGGTGACGAGCGAGACGTCGACCAGCATGCAACGCGCGGCGGCGGAAGCGGCCAGGATTTCGGCCGCCGCCTGACGACGGGCGCGTCGGAAATCGGGTGGAATAACCGCGGCTGCCTGCTAGTCGCTTGCTGATGCAGACGAGAGCCCAAGTGCCTCCCGCCGAGAGCAGGATTGACGGCCGCGACTGGGCGCTGCTCGTCCTGCTTTCGGTGTTATGGGGCGGCTCGTTCTTCTTCAACGGGATCATCGTGCGCGAAGTGCCGCCGTTCACGGTGGTTTTGCTTCGCGTCTCGTTCGCGGCAATCATGCTTCTGCCGCTGCTCCGAATTTATGGGATCGCCTGGCCGAGCGGATTGTCGGGCTGGGCGCCGTTTTTTGCGATCGGCCTGTTCAACAATGTCCTGCCGTTTTCCCTGATCGTGACCGGCCAGACCTATATCCCGAGCGGGCTCGCATCGATCCTGAACGCGACCACGCCGTTGTTTACCGTCGTGGTGATGGCCACGGCCGGCGAGGAAACGCTGCACCTGCGCCGTGTGGCCGGCGTCATCGCCGGCTTGATCGGGGTCGTGATTCTTCATGGCGATGCGCTGGGGTTTGAGACGGGGGAGAGCGTCGGCATTCTCCTGTGCCTCGCCGGTGCCTTCAGCTACGGCCTGGCGGCGCTGGTGGCGCGGCGGCTGCCGCCGAGCTCGCAGCCGCTGGGAACCGCGACCTTCCAAATGCTGGCGTCGGTCGCAATGATGCTTCCGGTCGCAGCAATTTTTGACCGGCCTTGGCAATTGCCGATGCCGCACCCCACTACCTGGCTTGCCATCATCGGGCTGGCGGCGCTGTCGACCGCGCTCGCCTACATCGTGTTCTTTCAGATCCTGCGGCGGTCCGGCGCCACCAACGTCATGCTGGTGACGCTGCTGATTCCGGTCACGGCGATCCTGCTCGGTTATCTCGTGCTCGGTGAGCCGGCTTCCGCGAACGAAGTGGCCGGTGCGCTGGTGATCGGCAGTGCGCTGCTCTTGATCGACGGCCGCGTCCCGAAATTGTTCGCCGTGCGGTAGCGCTGGCCGGAACAGCACTTAAATACGCTGCCGCAATCCTGTAAAATGGGATGGATAAGCTCAGGTCCTGCGCGTATGAGTGCGCCGGACAGAGCTGGAGGCATCGAACATGGCACCGAAAATCTTCATCGACGGCGAAGTCGGCACGACCGGCCTGCAGATTTCGCAGCGGCTGGCCGGCCGCAAGGATATCGAGCTGATCTCGATCGATCCCGTCAGGCGGAAGGACGCTGCCGCGCGCAAGGAGATCATCAACCGCGCCGATGTGGTGATCCTCTGCCTGCCCGACGACGCCGCGCGCGAAGCGGTCGGCTTCATCGAGAATGACAGGACGCGGGTGATCGACGCCTCCACGGCCTATCGGACCGCCGAGGGCTGGGCCTATGGTTTCCCGGAGCTGACGCGCAACCAGCGCGCGGTGATCAAGGCCGCGCGTTACGTTTCCAATCCCGGCTGCTATCCGACTGGCTTCATCTCGCTGGTGCGGCCGCTGACCGACGCAAAAATTCTTCCCGCGAGCTGGCCGCTCTCGGTTAACGCCGTCTCCGGCTATTCCGGCGGCGGGCGGAAGATGATCGAGGAATTCGAGGACCAGGGCTCGCCGCATTTCACCAGGGTTGCCTTTCGCATCTACGGCCTGTCGCTCGGTCACAAGCACGTCGCGGAAATGAAGACGCATGGTGGACTGGAACATCCGCCGATCTTCGAGCCGTCGGTCGGCCGCTATGCACAGGGTATGATCGTCGAAGTGCCGCTGCCGCTCTACGCGCTGCCCTCGGTGCCGAAGCTGAAGGATCTGCAGGCGGCGCTGGCCAAGGCCTATCAAGGGGAGCGCTTTGTCGAGGTCGCCTCGCTCGAGGAGGCCGCTTCGCTGTCGACGCTGCAGCCGGAAAGCCTCAACGGCACCAATGCGATGAAGCTCTATGTGTTCGGCTCCGACCAGCTGCAGCAGGCGCGTCTCGTGGCCGTGCTCGACAATCTCGGCAAGGGCGCTTCAGGTGCTGCGGTGCAGAACCTGAACCTGATGCTCGGACTGGACGAGACCGCTGGCCTGATCGAGCACTTCGACTGGTCGACCGCGCCCGCCAGGAATTTTGAGGCGGCGGCGAGCTAGTTCGCTGCCTTCCAGGCTGACAGCCAGCCGGTAAAGCGGCCGCTGTCGCGTTCGCCGCCGTGCCAGGCGGCGGTGACCGTGCCGTCATTTGCGACCAGCAGCACCACGTCGAGCCCCCTGGAGCGCCGCAGCGTCTCGATCGCCTGCTGCGGCGTTTGCGCGATGGGACCCGCGACATTGAAGGAGGTGTTGACCGACATCTCCACGCCGATGCGCCGGCCGAGCGCTTTCAGATAGGCGTAGGTGAGGGCATCGTCATCCGCGCGCACGATCTGGATGCGCCCGGTGCCGTCGGCATGGATCACGGCCGGAATTTTGTCTTTGGCGTGCGGCTTCGCGCGCGCGGTCAGCACCATGTAGTTATAGGCGTTGTAGTCGCCCTCGGAAGCGCCTTCGAGCAGTTCGAAATATTCGCGCGCCGCTTCCAGCGTCGCCATCGGCGCCAGCGGGCGGATTGCCTCGCGATATTTGACGCGCTCGTTGAGCCGTTCGCGCGCCGCGGCGTCGCAGGGGTTGGCGAGGATCGAGCGATGGCCGAGCGCGCGCGGGCCGGTCTCGGCGGCGCCCTGGTAGAGCGCGATCACGCCGCTCCCGGCCACCATGAACGCCATGAGGTCGGCGACTGCGTCGCGGTCGGCATCGGTGGAGATATCGCCGATGCGCTGCGAGGCGATGTCGTCGGCCTTGAGTGCGGCTGCAATATCGCTCTGCACCGGCGGCAGCCCGCAATAGAAAGCATGCGTCATCGGCGCGCCGCGCCCCGCGCCCGCCAGATGCGCAAACAGCCAGGCCGCGCCGATGGTGACGCCGGGGTCACCCGGCACTGGCGGCACCCAGAGATGCAGGCGCGCTTTGCGCTGCTGGTTCTCCGCAAACCACGCTTCGTCGAAATGTTCGAGCAGGCGCATGTTGCCGACGGCATTCAGTGCGACGCCGCCGGTCAGCACCACGCGGTTTGCGCCCGTGACGCGTAACAGATGATCCACCACATGGATCATCGCGTCCTCGAACACGAGCTGGGTAGCAGCCGCCTTGTCGAGCCGATCCTGCGTGTCGGCGCGGTGCTTGATGTCCTCGACGCGTAGCACCGCATCTGGATTCCAGAGCTGCTCAGGCTGGAGCGGTTCGCCCAGAAGATCGATCAGCGCCTGCTTGTAGGGCTGACGGAAGGGATCGGCATACCAATTGGCCATCGCGCGGTTGAGCCTGACTTCGCCGCCGTCGCCGAACTGCAGCACCTCTTTCAGCCGCGCATAATATGGATTGCTGGCGCGGTTCATGTCGCCCCAGGCGGCCGCGCCCATGTAGCGGCCTTCGCTGGAGAGCCAGGTCCACCCGCCCTGGGTCGAGGAGATCACGCTGTAGAAGGCGCCGAGCGAGTTGAACATGCTGTCGTTGCAATACAGCTTCTGCATCGCGCCGCTCTTGACGACTGAGAGCGAGATCGAGCCGAGGTCGCCGGTGCCGTCGAGCACCGCGATCGCAATGGGCTCGGCGTCATCGGCAAAGGGCGAAGCGGCGAACGAGAACCAGGCGTGATTGTCGTGATGCGGCATCGCGATCAGCGACACGCGCCCCGACAGCCCGAGCTGTCGCGCCAGAATTTTCGGCGTGCGCGTCATCTGGTCGAGCCGGCGGCCGTCGAAGCCGGCGGCTTCGGTGTTGCGGACGAGCTTCAGGCTTTGCGGCGCTTCTTCCAGCACCGAGCGGAACAGCGTGCCCGCCAGCGCCGGATAGTCCCAGGAGGTCAGCCAGGCGAAGATGTCGCCGGCATCGCGCCCCATGCCACGCAGCGCCGATACCATCGCGTCGATCGACTCTCGCGGATATTCCGTGGTGTGCTTGTTGCCGGAAAAGCGCTCTTCCTCGTTGTTGAGGATCAGGCGAGGGCCCTTCGCCTGCGTGACTTCGACCAGCGCCACGCCGGAATTGTGTGTTCCGGGAGCACCGAGCCCCGCGAGATACAATGTCTCACCGCGCGCAAGCTTTTCGCGCGCTTCCTTAAGACGCCGATCCGCGAAGGCCGAGCCGAGACGGTGAAAGCCCGCGCGCGCCATGGTGTGCATGGCGAGCCATTGCGCCAGACGGAATCCGGCGCCGCCAAGTCGGGGATGTCGCGGGCCTGTGCGTTTTTGTCCCAAGTCGTCTTCCTTTATCCACGCCTGCATCAATCATAAAAGCCCTGTCGCAACAATGCCGTTTCGCGCTGCGGAATAAGTTGCACGCTTGCCGCGCTTGCCAGCCGGCGCGCCGCTTGCGACACTTCGACAAAACAAATCACCAAGCGGGAGAGAACGATGCGCCCTGTAACGAGACGCCGGATTTCGATTGCGGCTTTTGCCGCCGCCGCGGTTTTTGCGGCAAGCAGCGCAGAGGCCCAGAAGAACTACGATCCCGGCGCCAGCGACACCGAAGTCAAGATCGGCAACATCATGCCCTATAGCGGGCCGGCCTCGTCCTATGGCGTGATCGGCAAGACCGAAAAAGCCTTCATCGACATGATCAATGCCGAAGGCGGCGTCAACGGCCGCAAGATCAATTTCATTTCCTACGACGACGCCTACAGCCCGCCCAAGGCGATCGAGCAGGCGCGCAAGCTGGTCGAGAGCGACGAAGTCCTGTTCATCTTCCAGTCGCTCGGCACGCCGTCGAATTCGGCGATCATGAAATACATGAACGCCAAGAAGGTGCCGCAGCTCTTCGTCGCCTCGGGCGCCACCAAATTCGGCGATCCCAAGAATTTCCCGTGGACCATGGGTTTTCAGCCCAACTACCAGAGCGAAGGCCACATCTACGCGAAATACATCCTGGAGAATTTTCCGAACGGCAAGATCGCGGTGTTCTGGCAGAACGACGACGCCGGCAAGGATCAGTTCAAGGGCCTGAAGGACGGGCTCGGCGACAAGGTCAGCATGATCATCGCCGACAAGTCCTATGAGGTCAGCGATCCCTCGATCGATTCGCAGATCGTGGCGCTGCATGATTCCGGCGCCGACATCTTCTTCTCCTGGGCGGCGCCGAAGGGCTCGGCGCAGGCGATCCGCAAAGTCGGCGAGCTCGGCTGGAAGCCGAAATTCTTCCTGGCCAATACCGCGACCTCGATCGCCTCGGTGCTGAAGCCGGCGGGCCTCGAATATTCCAAGGGCATCATCTCGACCGCCTACGTCAAGGATCCGACCGATCCGATCTGGAAAGACGATCCCGGCATGAACAAATGGCGGGCGTTCATGGACAAGTGGTATCCCGAGGGCGACAAGGGCAATTCCAACAATACCTATGCCTATGTGGAATCGCAGGCGCTGATCCAGGTGCTGAAGCAGTGCGGCGACAATCTCACGCGTGAGAACGTGATGAAACAGGCCGCTAATTTGAAGGATTTCACCTCCGACATGCTGCTGCCGGGGATCACCATCAACACCTCACCCGATGACTACAATCCGATCGAGCAGATGCGGCTCATGCGCTTCACTGGCGAGTCCTGGGAGCTGTTCGGTCCGATCATCACCGGCGAAGTCGGCCACGAAGCCAGCCATTAGCCTGCGCTGAGGCGGACGCCGGCGCGCAGGAACTTCTGGGGATCGACGGCTTCGCCGTCGATCCGCGTTTCATAATGCAGATGCGGTCCGGTGGAGCGGCCGGTCGAGCCGACCTCACCGATCACCTGTCCGATCCTCACGGTGTCGCCGACCTTGACGTCGATTTGGGAGAGATGGCCGTAGCGG
The DNA here is from genome assembly GCA_963802585.1 of uncultured Alphaproteobacteria bacterium. GTDB lineage: Bacteria > Pseudomonadota > Alphaproteobacteria > Rhizobiales > Xanthobacteraceae > Bradyrhizobium. The sequence goes on from CAWDJS010000011.1 coordinate 653,791, forward strand.
GTGGAGAGCCCGTTGCCGTGGTCGATCTCGACCATGCGGCCGTAGCCGCCGCTCCAGCCCGAATTGACGACCTTGCCGTTCGCGGTGGCGCGCACGGGATCGCCCATCTGGGCGCGGAAATCGAGGCCCGTATGCATCGCGGGCCGGCCGAGGAAGGGATCGGAGCGCACGCCAAAGCCCGAAGTGAACTCGACCTCGCCGATGACGGGCTTGCGATAGGGCACCAGCGCCAGCGTGCGGTTCAGCCGGTCCATTTGCGCGCGTGTGATGTTGATGCGGTAGAGCTGGCGGTCGAACGCGCTTGCGTCCCCCGATACTTTCACGGGGACAAAAGGTCCGCCCATCGGCGCGCGGGGCGTGGCGGCCTCGAGCTGCGCCATGTCGAGGCCGAGATCGGTGATGACGCCGCGCAAACGGCGCACCCGCGATTCCATGCCGTCTTCATATGAGCTGAGTGCCGCGATCTGGCGGCTCTCGACCTGGTCGAGCGAGCTCTGCAGGCGCACCAGGGCGCTGTCAAAACCCTGGTTCTTGGCGAACTGGCTCGGCGGCGGCCCGCTGAGCACCGGCGCGCGCGATTCGAGCCGCGCCTCGCGGTCGGGCGGGGCGACGAAGATCACGGTGTCGCTAATAGGGTTTGGCTTGGGTGTTCCCGCGCTCGTTTCGGCCGCCGCGCCACGCGCGGGCGCGCGGATCGAGCCCGTCACATCGGGAATGGTGCCCAGCGCAGTGGCGCGCGATTCCAGCGCGGTCTGCCGCCGCATGATCTGGTCGAGCTTCTGGTCGAACTGTTCCTGATCGAGCAATTGCCGGCTGGTGGTGCGATCGACCTTGGCGCGCAGCTCGGCGATGCGGTCCTCATAGGCGTATTGCATCTCGGCCTGACGGGCGATCAGGCGGGTCAAGACGTCGTCGCGGAAGGCGAAATAGGTGGCGGTCGCCGCCGACCACATGCCGAGCGCCGTCACCGTGCCGACCACGATCCAGAACGCCACAGGTCCGAAGCGGACCTGCCTGCCTGCGTGCGTGATGGTGTAGCCGGATTGCGATTGCACCGCTGCGACGGCAGCCGTCGCGGCCGCAGCGGCACGGCGGTTGAACGGCCGGCCATGGTCATGCGGGTGATGCTGGGGGTACTCGGAATATTGACCGGGACGGTTCGACATCGGCACTCCCGCGCCGGTCGGATGCAGGTTCCTTGCGGCCAAATTTGCGGAGGCAATCTGACTCGCTCATGGTTAATTTTCCGGAAATGGCGCCTTTTTCCTCAGAGCGCCTGGGCCGCGGCCAGCACCTGGTCGGCGTGCCCGTCGACCTTCACGTGGCGCCAGATTCGCTGCACACCGCCGCCGGCGTCGATCAGTACCGTGGTGCGAATGATCCCGAGGAAGGTCCGGCCGTACATGGATTTTTCGCCCCAGGCCCCGTAGGCCTCGAGCATTCCATGCTTCTCATCCGACATCAGAGGAACCGCAAGCTTGTGCTTGTCGCGAAACTTCTCCTGCGCGCTTTGCGAGTCGGCGGAGATGCCGAGCACCTCGGTTCCGCAATCGGCGAAGGCGCCCTTGAGCCGCGTGAAATCGATGGCCTCCTTGGTGCAACCGGGCGTATCGGCTTTTGGATAGAAGAACAGCACCAGTTTCTTGCCGGCGTAATCTGAAAGCGCGATCATGCCGCCGCCGTCGCGGGGCAGACTGAAGGCAGGGGCCTTGGCGCCTTCGGCCAGGACGTGAGCCTTTTCCGCAGGCGAACTTTTGTTGCGTGAGGCCGGGGAGGCGGCGGGGGAAGAAGATTTTAACCGTTTCGATGCGGCCTTATGCGATGTTCCAGCTGATCCTTTCTTGCTCGATGTCATTGCAGTTCGGCTGGCGGTTCGGCTCTTCTTGGAAGCGACGGATTTAGAGGCCTTCGACGATTTGGCCTTTTGTGGCCGCCCGGACGAGGTTTTGGGGGATTTCTTGCGCGATTTCTTGGACATACGCCTTCCTTTCGTCGCTTTCGGCGGATCAATCATTGGGATATTGCGAACCCGTATCGGCGCGCCGGATTCGAGCCGACGGCTGGGCAAGTCTGACGGCCTCGGGGTATGGTTACAAGGATTTCGACGCACCGCCTGTTCGCTCGTTGAGTGAGCTTTTAGCGCTAGATGATGAGCAACAGGACGAATCAGGGATTGGCATCGATGCCCGCACAGGGGCGCTCTCCACCTGTCGACGGGCGCGGCCAAAGCGCCGATCGCTCCGCCGACGGGGAGCGCCGATCCCGGAATTCTTCCGCTCAAGGTCAGCACAAGCAGGCCGCGCCGGGCGAGCCCCACGATTGGCACGAGGCGGATTGGGACCACGAACATGACGAGGCAGCCGGCCATCGCGCGCGCCGTCTGCTGTCCCGCCCAAGTTCCGGCATTCACCGGGTCGGCGACCGGATTTCGGCGCTGCAGAGATGGCTCGCCGGCGAACGCTGGGTACGCCGGGTTGCGGTCGTCATCGCGGCGCTGGCGGTGATCTTCGCCGGCTGCTTCGGCGGCCTGTGGTGGCGGTTGGGTGCGGGCCCGATCAATCTCGACATGGCGACGCCGTGGCTGGCCGCCGCCATCGAGGAAAATATCGGCAACGGCAACACCGTCGAAGTCGGCGGCACGCAAATCGAACGGGCAGGGCGGATTCGCATCGCCGTTCGTATCCGCGATATCGTGGTTCGCGACCGCGACCGCGCCATCGTGGCGAGCGCGCCCAAGGCCGAGGTGCGGCTGTCCGGCATCTCGCTCCTGATGGGCCGGCTGCGCGCAGAAAGCCTCAATCTGGTCGATGCCGAGCTGTCGATCCGCATCACGCCGGACGGCACTGTTACCGTCTCGACCGGCGACACCAACAAACCGCTCGCAACCGGCGTAGCCTCGAAGCGCGCGGCCGCCGCTGCCGCGGCTGGTGGCGCACCCGTTCCCGGTCAGCCTGCTGCAAGCGCGCCTGCGCTGCCCTTGGCGCCCGTGCCGATTACGCCCTCCGGGCCTTCTCCCTCGGCGACCAGCGGAATGCTTGCCGGGCTCGACTGGCTGGACAGCCTGAGCCTGACCGGCCTCGACGGCCAGAATCTCAACGAGATCGGTCTGAAGAACGGCAATCTGATCGTCGACGATCAGCAACGCGGCAACAAATGGAATTTTGAGAATATCAGTCTCAGCCTGCGCCGGCCGAGCGGCGGCGGCGTCGTGCTCAGCGTCGGCGAAGACGGTGCAAAACCCTGGTCGCTTCGTGTCACTGTCGGCCCGCAGGCAAACGGCGTGCGTGCGGTCGACATCCGTGCCAAGGATGTCTCGACCTCCAACATAATGCTCGCGTTGCGGCTGAAGGACGTCACCTACAGCGCCGACCTGCCGCTGACCGGCGAGCTCAAGGGCGAGCTTGGCCGCGACGGCCTGCCGACCTATTTCCGCGGCAAGCTCGTCATTGGCGCCGGCACCATCATCGACACCGACACGCCGGATTATCCGATGGCGATCAATTCGGCGGAGGTGAATGTCGAATGGGATGCCGGGCGTCGCGTACTGGTCGCGCCGTTCAAGGTCATCTCCGGCGCCAACCGCATCACGCTGCTCGCGCATCTCGAGCCGCCGAACGACAGCGTCAACGACTGGCAGCTCGGTCTCTCCGGCGGCACCATCGTGCTCGCCGGCATCGACAACAGCCCGCCGCTGATCTTCAACCGCATCAATATCGGCTTCCGTTTCGATACCGAGCACAAGCAGGTGGTGCTGGCGCAAGCCGACATCAGCAATGGCGAGGTCGGCATCGCCGGCACCGGCAGCATCGATTATGCGAACGAGCCGCTGATCAAGCTCGGTTTTGCCGGCACGCCGATGTCGGCGTCCGCCATGAAGCGGATCTGGCCGGCCCTGATCGTGCCGGAGGTGCGCGAATGGGTGATCGAGCGCATCGAAGGCGGCACGCTCCAGCGCATCGAGATCGGCGTCAACACGCTGGTGAAGAACCTGCCGCGCAAGGGGCCGCCGATTCCCGATGATGGTCTCTCCGTCAACATTGTCGCAAATGGCGTGACCGTGCGCCCGGTCGACGGTCTGCCGCCGGTGCACGATGCCGACCTGAAGGCGCATGTCACCGGCCGCACCGCGACGGTGACGATCGGGCAGGCGATCGCCGACACGCCCACTGGCCGCAAGCTCACCATTTCCGACTTCTCGTTCGAGGTGCCGGATACGCATCCCAAGCCGCCGCCCTCGCGGGTCAAGCTGAAGATCGACGGTCCGGTGCCGGCGGCGGCCGAGATCATGGCATCCGATCGCCTCGGCGATGTCATGGCAACGCCGATCGATCCCAATACGAGCAAGGGCACGTTCTCGGCGACCATCAATCTGGGCATGCCGGTCAAGGGCGAGCTGACCAAGGAGAACACGACTTACGCCGTCACCGCCGACCTCAACGGCTTCGCCGCCGACAAGCTGGTGATGAGCCAGAAGCTCGAGGCCAACAGCCTGAAGATCGTCGCCAACAACCAGGGCTATCAGGTCAAGGGCGACGTGAAGATCAACGGCCAGCAGGCGACGCTGGACTATCGCAAGCCGGCCGAAGGCGATGCTGATGTTCGCCTCGCGGCAACGCTGGACGATGCCGGCCGCGCGAAGCTCGGGCTTGATCTCGGACCAGCGATGTCGGGCTCGATCCCGATCAAGCTGGTCGGCAAGATCTCCAGCGACCACGACAGCAAGATGGGCATCGAGGCCGATCTCACCCAGCTCAAGCTCGACAACATCCTGCCCGGCTGGACCAAGGTGCCCGGCCGGTCGGGCAAGGCGACGTTCAACGTCGTGCCGAAGCCGCAGTCGACGCGGTTCGAGGACATCGTCATCGATGGCGGTCCAGGCGTTTCGATCAAGGGCTCGCTGGAAGTCGACCAGAACGGCGATCTCCTGAATGCGAACTTCCCGACCTATTCGCCGAGCGAAGGCGACAAGACCTCGCTGAAGGCCGAACGCGGCCAGGACGGCGTCGTCAAGGTGACCATGCGCGGCGACGTGTTCGACGGCCGCAGCTTCCTCAAATCGGCGATCTCGGGCAGCTCGAAGGACGACCCCAAGAGCAAGACCAAGAACATCGATTTCGATGTCGATCTCAAGCTCGGCGCGGTTGCCGGTTACAATGGCGAAGCGTTGCGCAGCATCGACCTGAAAATGTCCCGTCGCGGCGGTGTCATCAAGGCCTTCACGCTCAACGGCAAGGTTGGACGCGATACGCCGGTGACGGCGGATTTCCGGCCGCGCGGACCAAACCAGGCCCGCGACGTGGTCGTGCTGCAAACCAGCGATGCCGGCGCGTTCTTCCAATTCACCGACACCTATTCCAAGGTGATCGGCGGCCAGCTGATGCTGGCGATGGAGCCGCCGACCCCGGACGCCAGCGCCAAGGAAGGCCTGCTCAACGTCCGGGATTTTTCGGTGAAGGGTGAAGCCGGGCTTGATCGCGCGGCGGCCGGTGGCCCGGCCGGCACCCAGAGCGGGATCGCGTTCTCGGCGCTGCGTGCGGAATTCACCCGGCAAAGCGGCTTGCTTTCGATCCGCGAAGGCGTGGTCAAGGGGCCGACCATCGGGCTCACGATCGAAGGCAGCATCGACTACAACGCCAACCAGGTTCGCATGAGCGGCACCATCGTTCCCCTTTTCGGATTGAACAACATGTTCGGCCAATTGCCGGTGATCGGCCTGTTCCTCGGTAACGGCAACAATGAGGGTCTGTTTGGCGTGACCTATCAAGTCGTGGGCACGCCCGGTGCGCCGGTGTTGCAGTGGAACCCGATCTCGGCCATGGCACCGGGCGTATTCCGCAAGATCTTCGAGTTCAACACCGGAAAGCAGGCCAATCCGGCGGATTTGTCGACGCCCCAATAACAATTGATTGGTCTGCTCCGCTTTATCTGCAAACCCCTGTTAATGCAGCGATAACCGACTTTCCTAACGTCATCTTGTGGCCTCGCCCGCTAAAAGCCGGCCGCGGGGGCTGTAATGGAACCACAAGAAAAGACCGCTGCTGGGCGCTGGTTCGCCATCACAGCAGGCTGGCTGTTCGGCCGGATCGGCGCCATCCAGTGGCTGATCATTTGCGGCGTCGGGATCGTGCTGGCGATTACGCTCGGCACGGGCTTTCTCGTGTTGCAGTTCCGCGACCGCACGGTCGATGCCGCCGAGCGCGAGCTCGCCAACACCGCGCAGCTGCTTTCCCGCCATTTCGACCAGCAGCTCTCGGACCTCCAGCGCGTTCACCAGGACGTCCTCGACTATGCTAGGGCGGAAGGCATCGATACCGCGGAGGCGTTCGACAGCCGCATGTCCTCGCTCGCCGTGCACGAAATGCTTCGAGCGAAGTTGCGGGCGTTTCCGCATGTGGGCGGCTTGAGCCTGTTCAATACAAAGGGCTGGCTGATCAATTCCACCCGACAGTGGCCGGTGCCCGATGTGAATGTCACTGATCGGCGCTATTTCAAGCAGCTAACTTCTGGCGAACCGGTGCCTGACATGGTGGTCGAGGTCGGCAAGAGCAAAGTCACGGGACGTTGGACTACGCTCTTCGTGCGGCGGATCGTCGGCCGCAACGGCGAGATCATCGGCTTCGCGAGCCGCGGCGTCGAGCCGTCGCATTTCGAGGAATTCTGTGCTTCGCTCGCGCTGGACGACGAGACCACGGTCTCGATGATTCATCTCGACGGCACGATCATCGCGCGCTACCCCCATGACAGCGGGCTTATCGGACAGAACATCGCCGGCACGCCGCTGTTCCAGCGCGTGCTGGCGCTGAACGGACGCGCGTCCGGACGCTTCAAGAGCCTCGATGTGGGCGAGGAACGGCTCGGCTCGATCCGGCCACTCGCCAACTTCCCGATTCTGGTGGTGGCCACCACGACCTCCGCGCATGCGCTCGCCAACTGGCGGGCGCAGACCAAGCTGCAATTCGGCGCGGCGCTGCTTGCGGTGATCGTCGTCATCGTCACGATCACGCTGATCGCGCGGCAGTTAAGGCGCCAGCATGAGGCCGCGCAGCGACTGCTGGTGGAGAAGGGCCAGCATCTCGACACCGCCATCAACAACATGACGCTCGGCCTGTTGCTGTTCAACGCGACCGGCCATCTCGTGATCTGCAATCAGAGCTATCTCGACATGTTCGGCGTTTCGCCCGACGTGGTGAAGCCGGGTTGCCATCTGCGCGACCTCATCCTGCACCGCCAGCAGCTCGGCTCCTTTGTCGGTGACGTCGATGCCTATTGCGCGAAATTCCTCAATCCGCAAAACGATGAAATTCGCGACACCATGGTCGACACCCCCGACGGGCGGCGGATCAGGCTGGTCTACAAGCGCTCGCCCGACGGCGGCTGGGCGACCACGCTGGAGGACGTCACCGAGCGTACCCGTTTCGAGGCGAGGATCGAGCATCTCGCGCACTACGACGCGTTGACAGATCTGCCGAACCGCACGCTGTTCCAGCTCCACGCCGAGAAGATGATCGCGGGCCTGCCGGACATTCCATTCGCGATCCTCTACATCGACATCGACGAGTTCAAGGGCATCAACGATTCGCTCGGCCATCTCATCGGCGACGAGTTCCTGCGCGCGGTGTCGCAGCGGCTGCGCGGCTGCGTGGCCAAGGACGATTTCGTGGCGCGGCTCGGCGGCGACGAGTTCGCGATCGTGCAATATGACGCGGGCCGCGAAGACAAGGTGACCGCGCTGATCGCCAAGGTGTATCGGGCGCTGCGGACGCCGTTCGACTGCCACGGCCATCACCTGAGCGGCGACGCCTCGATCGGCGTGGCGCTCGCGCCGCGCGACGGATCCGACCTGATGGGCCTGCTGAAGAGCGCGGACCTTGCCATGTATGCGGCCAAGGCATCGGGCCGGCGCACCTACCGCTTTTTCGAGGTCGGCATGGAAACCGAAGCCAATCTGCGCCGGGAGCTGGAACAGGACATGCGTGCCGCGCTGGCGGAGGGCGGCTTCGAAATTCACTATCAGCCGCTTGTGGATGTCGGCAGCGAGAAGGTTGTCGGCTGCGAGGCGCTGCTGCGCTGGCGGCATCCCCGGCTCGGCATGATCTCGCCGGCCGAATTCATCCCCATCGCCGAGGAAACCGGGCTGATCCAGGAGATCGGCCAGTGGGTGCTCAACACCGCCTGCCGCGAGGCAGCGGCCTGGCCCGCCGATATTCGCGTGGCCGTCAACGTCTCTCCGGTGCAATTCAAATCGCAGACGCTGTCGCTCAATGTGGCGACCGCGCTCGCGAGCTCCGGGCTCGATCCGCGCCGCGTCGAACTTGAAATCACCGAAGCTGTTCTGATCGGCGATGATGAGGCGGCTCTCACGACCTTTGCGCAATTGCGCGAGCTCGGCGTCCACATCGCACTGGACGATTTCGGCACCGGCTATTCCTCGCTGCGCTACCTGCACCGCTTCCCGTTCGACAAGATCAAGATCGACCGCTCCTTCGTCAAGGAAGTGGGAGACGGCTCCGGCACGTCCTCCATCATCAGGGCGGTGGTCGCCATTGCCGCCGATCGCAGCATGGTCACGACGGCCGAGGGCGTGGAGACAAGGCAGCAGCTCGAAACCGTGCGGGCGCTCGGCTGCACCCAGATGCAGGGCTATCTGTTCAGTGCCGCGCGACCGGCACTAGAAATCCGCGCCATGCTCGGATTGGAAGAGGTGGTTGCGCTAGGTGTTGCCTAGCGCCGCAGCGCCGGCACCACCAGAAACGGCAGCATGCCGAGTATCACATTGATCAGCGAGAAGATGATCAGCGGATTGTAGCTGTGGGTGAAGTCGTGCAGCAAGCCGCCGCTCCAGGAGCCGAGCGCCGATCCCAGCCCGCTGCCGATCGAGATCGTGCCGAAGATCGTGCCGACGCGTTCGCCGCGGAAGATCTTGATCGCCGTAGCTGTGATCAGCGGACCGCGCGATCCGATCATGCTGCCGAAGGTGACGACGAAGCCGGTCAGGAGCCAGTAATTCGGATAGTACTGCAGCAGCCAGAGCAGGATGATGCCGACGATCGAGATCGCGTAGGAGATCAGCACGGACGGCCTGCGGCCGATCAGCCCGTCCAGCGTCGAGACGCCGAGCATGCCGAACAGCAGCACGACGCCCGAAAAGCCCCAGGCGGTCGCGGCCTGCAGCGGCGGGAAACCGGCGTCGATCAGATAGGCCACGATCTGCGCCGAGAGCGCATACATCGCGACCGCGGTGAAGAAAAAGGTCGAGAACAGCGCCCAGAAGGCGTGATGGCGCATGGCGCTGAGCAAGGTCCAGCCTTCGTCCGCGAGGTCGTTTTCCACCTTCTTCATGACATGCGGAGCGCCGGCGGCGAAGCGCCGCCACGGCAACAGCACGACCGGCAACAACACCGCGATCACGATCACGCCGAACAGCTGGTAAGTGTCGCGCCAGCCGAAATGATCGATCAGGATCTGCGACGCCGGCAACAGCACCAGCACGCCGCCGCCCATCGCGGAATAGACCACGGCCATGGCGGTCGGCAACCGCGGTCCGAACCAGCGTCCGAGCAGCATGGAATTGGGGACGTTGCCGATCAATGCGGCGCCGAAGCCGACGCAAAGACCGATGGTGAGCTGGAATTGCCAGAGATGCTGCGCATACGCCGCGATCAGGAACGCCGCGCCCAGCAGGAAAACCCCGAGCGAATACACTGCGCGCGGGCCGGAGCGGTCGAAGGCGCGGCCGACCACCGGCGCGGTCAGGCCGCTCGCGAGCCAGGTCAGCGAATAGACCGAGACCACTTCGGCGCGGTCCCAGCCGAAATTCTCCGAGATCGGCTTGAGGAAGACGGTGAAACTTTCGCCGAGGCCGCGGCCGAGCACCGACAGCGCAAAGCACAGCGCGAGCACGCCGAGCGCCATGCGCGCCGGCTGGTGCGGCTGGGTTACCGTTTCCTCCCGCGGCGTCGTTTGATCCATGGCAGGAAGGAGCGCGTTTTGGGCGCAAAGCGCAAGCGCGCTTGCGGAATACGCCTATGCAGGCTTGAGCAGCACGTGGCGCTTCCTGCCGAGTGACAGCTTGATCACGCCTTCCGCCGTCAGACTAGCGTTCGACAGCGTCATCTTCTCGTCGGTGACGGCGGCGTCATTGACGCGCAATCCGCCGCCCTTGATCTGCCGCCGCGCTTCGCCGTTCGACGCCACCAGGCCCGCTTTCACGAACGCAGTCAGTACGCCAAGCCCGGACTCGAGTTCGCCGCGCGGAATTTCCACGGTCGGCAGGTTTTCGGCGATCGCGCCTTCCTCAAACGTCTGCCGCGCGGTTTTCGCCGCCTGGCGCGCAGCCTCAGTGCCGTGCAGCAGCGCGGTGGCGGCGTCCGCCAGCGTCTTCTTGGCCTCATTGATCTCCGCGCCCTTCAGCGCCGAAAGCTTCGCGATCTCGCTCATCGGCAGGATCGTGAACAGCTTCAGGAACTTTGCGACGTCGGCGTCCTCGGTGTTCCGCCAGTACTGCCAGAAGTCGTAAGGAGAGCATTCGTCCGCATTGAGCCAGATCGCGCCCTGTGCGGTCTTGCCCATCTTGGCGCCGGAGGAGGTCGTGAGCAGCGGCGTGGTCAGCGCGTAGAGCTGCGGGGTTCCCATGCGGCGACCGAGATCGACGCCCATGATGATGTTGCCCCACTGATCGGAGCCGCCCATCTGCAGCCGGCAGCCGGTGCGCCTGGCAAGCTCGACGAAGTCATAGGCTTGGCAGACCATGTAGTTGAACTCGATGAAGCTCATCTCCTGCTCGCGCTCGAGCCGAAGCTTGACCGAGTCCATGGTCAGCATGCGGTTGACCGAGAAATGCTTGCCGACGTCGCGCAGCATCTCGATCCAGTTCAGTTTCGTCAGCCATTCCGCATTGTCGAGCATGATGGCGTCGCTGGAACCGGTGCCGAATCGCAGCACCTTGGCGAACACGCCGCGGATGCTTTCCTTGTTCGCTTCGATCTCCGCGACCGAGCGTAACGCGCGCGTCTCGTCCTTGCCGGAGGGATCGCCGACCATGGTGGTGCCGCCGCCCATCAGGGTGATCGGCTTGTTGCCGCTCTGCTGCAGCCAGTACAGCATCATCATGGTCAGGAAGTTGCCGATATGCAGCGACGGTGCAGTGCAGTCGTAGCCGACATAGGCGGTCGCCTGTCCCTTCGCGGCCAGCGCGTCGAGGCCCTCGAAATCCGAGCATTGGTGGATGAAACCGCGCTCCTGCAGCACGTTGAGGAAATCGGACTTGAAAGCGGTCATCTTTCGGCGACTCTGATCATGCTTGTTTTAGGTTAACTGCAGCAAATTCCGGGAGCCCGCCCTCGGCTACCTGCCGCGGCGCGCTGTGGCATTATAAGATGTGCCCGCGCGGTACAAGCTTAGGGAACCCGAAATCTGCCGCAATGCGCGCGCAGGCCGAGGTTTCGCGAGGGTACTGACGGCGATGATGCTAACGACACTCGGTCTGATGAGCGGGACCTCGCTCGACGGGGTCGACGTCGCCATGATCGAAACCGACGGCAAGAAGGTGAACGCCTTCGGGCCATCGGGCTACCGGCCCTATACCGAGCGGGAGCGCGGCCTCTTGCGCCAGGCCCTGACCGAGGCCGTCCATCTGCCGCAGCGCGATGCGCGGCCGGGCATCCTGCGCGAGGCGGAGCATGCCGTCACGCAAGCGCATGCGGAGGCGGTCGCCGCCTTTGTCGCGCAGCACCGCATCAGCTTCGAGGACATCGACATCGTCGGCTTCCACGGCCAGACCGTGCTGCACCGGCCCGAGCGGCGGCTCACGGTGCAGATCGGCGACGGGGCGGCGCTGGCCAAAGCCATCCACATCCCCGTGATGCATGATTTCCGCGCCGCGGACGTCGCGGCCGGCGGGCAGGGCGCCCCCTTCGTGCCGGTCTATCACCGCGCGCTGGCACAATCGCTGCAGCGCGAGGGGCCGATCGTCGTGGTCAATATCGGCGGCGTCGCCAACATCACCTATATCGACGGCGCCGACACGCTGATCGCCTGCGATACCGGGCCCGGCAATGCGCTGCTCGACGATCACATGTTCCGCGAGATGCACCAGCCCTTCGACAAAGCGGGCAGCTTCGCCGCGCTTGGCAAGGCCGATGAAGCCTGGATCGCGCGGTCGCTGGAACTGCCGTTCTTTGCGCTGCCGCCACCGAAATCGCTCGATCGCAACGATTTCGCCGGGCTGAAGCTCGGCCCCGTCGCGCCCGCCGACGGCGCGGCGACGCTGACGGCGTTCACGGCGGCGGCGATCGGGCAAATCGTCCCGCTGCTGCCGAAACCGCCGAAGAGCTGGATCGTGGCCGGCGGCGGCGCGCGCAACCTCACCCTGATGCGGATGCTGCGCGAGCAGCTCGCACCTGCCACCGTCGAAGCCGCCGAAACGCTCGGCTGGGCGTCCGATTCGATCGAGGCGCAGGCCTTCGGCTTCCTGGCGGCACGCGGCCTGAAGGGCCTGCCGCTCAGCTATCCCGCCACGACCGGCGTGCCGATGCCGATGACGGGGGGCATCATCGCCCGGCCTTATTGAAGCGCCTTGACATATTCATGCATGTGCATTTAATTGGATGCAACTGCATTAATATGCGAGAATCGTGATGGCCGCGCCGCTAAAACTCGTGAGCCACAAGCTCTGTCCTTATGTGCAGCGCGCGGTGATCGCGCTGACCGAGAAGGGCGTGCCGTTCGAGCGCGTCGACATCGATCTCGCCAACAAGCCGGACTGGTTCCTGAAGGTTTCGCCGCTCGGCAAGACGCCGGTGCTGCTGGTCGGCGATCACGCCATCTTCGAATCCGCGGTCATCCTCGAATATCTGGAGGAGACGCAGGTGGGTCCGCTGCACCCGGCCAATGCCTTGCACCGCGCCGAGCATCGCGCCTGGATCGAGTTTGGCTCGGCCGTGCTCAACGATATCGCTGGCCTCTATTCGGCGGTCGATGAAGCCGCCTTCACGGCCAAGGCCACACAGCTCGAAGCAAAGTTTGCGCGGCTGGAGCTGCGTATCGTCGGACCGTGGTTCGACGGCGAGAAATTCTCGCTGATCGATGCAGTGTTTGGTCCAGTGTTCCGCTATTTCGATGTGTTCGATGGCATCGGCGATTTCGCCATCTTGTGCGACAAGCCGAAGCTAGCGCGATGGCGCCAGAATCTCGCCGCGCGGCCGTCGGTGAAGTCAGCGGTCGGAGCCGACTATCCGGCGCTGTTGCGCGACTTCATCGAGCGGCGGTGTTCGTATCTTTCGCAACTACAGGCGACGATGGCGGCTTAGCCCGACTCCGCCGCCATATTCGCAAGCGTCGCGACCGTGTTCATGTTGCGCGCGGTGCCGGTCTTGGCGGCGGGGATGACGAGCTTGGATTGGCCCATGCCCTCGCCGTAATGCACGTAGATCTCGCGCTTTCCGAACTTGATCTCTTCGTCCTTGCGGCCGCGCACTCCGGCGAGCGTATCTTTCGGCGGCGCCTCGTCGAGGAAGATCGCCATGGTGCGGTTGGGCGCGGCCTTTGGAAAGGGATTATCGGCCGAGACTTGCGCCATCTCGGCGGCGCTGCGCACGAGCACGCCGACCGCCTTGCCGGCATAGGCCGCGAGCCGCTTCTCCAGCGCCGCTTTGACGGCGGCTTCGGACTTGCGGCTGGCGAAGACCACATTGCCGCTGGCGATGTAGGTGCGGACCTGCGTGAAGCCGAGCACTTCGCACATCGCCTTCAATTCGCTCATCGGCAATTTGCCAGTGCCGCCGACATTGACCGCGCGCAGCAATGCCACGAACGCTGCCATCTAGTTCTAGCGGACGTTGGCGAGCCGCATGTCGAGATAGGCCGTCACCGTCTCCATCAACGGCTCCATCTTCTCCTCGAAGAAGTGGTTGGCGCCGGGGATGGTCTGCTGGTCGATGACGATGCCCTTCTGCGTCTTCAGCTTCTCGACCAGCGTGTTGACGTCTTTCGCAGGGGCCACGATGTCCTTGTCGCCATGCACGATCAGGCCGGACGACGGGCAGGGCGCGAGGAACGAGAAATCGTAGCGGTTCGGCTCCGGCGCGATCGAAATAAAACCCTCGACCTCGGGCCGTCGCATCAGAAGCTGCATGCCGATCCAAGCGCCGAACGAAAAGCCCGCGACCCAGCAGGCGCGCGCCTCGGGATTGATGGTCTGCGCCCAGTCGAGCGCGGAAGCCGCATCCGACAATTCGCCGGCGCCATGATCGAACGAGCCCTGGCTGCGGCCGACACCACGGAAATTGAAGCGCAGCACGGAAAAGCCGCGCGCGGCAAAGGCGTAATAGACCTGATAGACGATCGGATGGTTCATGTTGCCGCGGAACTGCGGATGTGGGTGCAGCACCATCGCGATCGGCGCGTTCTTCTGCTTGGCCGGATGATAACGGCCTTCCAGGCGGCCCGCCGGACCGGTGAAAATTACCTCAGGCATGAGAGATCCTTAAAGACCATCAACCGATGTGTGCCGGCTCGCTGCGATCGGTCGGCGGGCCTTGCGAGAGAGGGGGTTCGTCGGGTGATGCGCGAGCGGCGCCCGGTGAAACTCGGCCGCCTTCTAACATGAGGCGAGGGGCAAAAAGCAAGCATATTGAACATCCGGCAACCGCCTCAAGACGTTAGCGCCGCCAGTTGCCGAAGCGCTGAAACATTGCCAATTGGCGGGAGCGGCGCTTAGCGGCGGCTGGGGCATAAGGTATTATCCTACTTGATGGCGAACCGGGTCTACCTCGACTGGAATGCGACCACGCCGCTGCGCCCTGAGGCGAAGGCAGCGATGGCCGCCGCCTGGGAGCTTTCGGGAAACCCGTCCTCGGTCCACGCCGAAGGCCGGCAGGCGCGCCGGCTGGTTGAGGACGCCCGTGCGGCTGTCGCCGGAGCGGTGGGTGCGCTGCCCCGCAACATCGTCTTCACGTCGGGCGGAACGGAAGCCAATGCATCGGCGCTGACGCCGGGGCTTCGCGGCCTTGCGGGCCTTCCCGTGCAGCGGCTTCTGATGTCTGCCATTGAGCATCCCTCCGTGCTGGCCGGTGGCCGGTTTGGGGCGGAAGCCATGGCGAGGATCGCTGTAACGCCCTCCGGCGTGGTCGATCTCGGCGACCTCCGCGCCAGGCTCGCCGCCGGCCCGCCGGCGCTGGTGTCGATCATGGTAGCCAATAATGAGACCGGGGCTCTTCAACCGATCAAGGAAGCCGCTGCCATTGTGCATGAGGCGGGCGGCCTGCTGCACGTCGATGCGATCCAGGCGCTCGGCAAAATACCCCTCGATATCAGGGCGCTCGGGGCCGATCTTCTGACCGTCTCTGCGCACAAGATCGGCGGTCCCAAGGGCGTCGGCGCCCTGGTGCTTGCCGAGGGCCTTTTGGGCGTCGAACCGCTGCTGCGCGGCGGCGGCCAGGAGCGCGGCCACCGGGCCGGGACCGAAAACGTCGCAGGGATCGCCGGCTTCGGCGCAGCTGTGAAGGCTGCCATGGGCGCGCTGGAGGCCGACAGACGGCGCCTGGAAGGCCTGCGGGATCGCCTTGAAGCCGGCTTGGGCGAGACGTTCGGGGCGATCATCTTCTCTCGGGATGTCCCCCGGTTGCCCAATACCACGCTGTTCACGGTTCCCGGTCTGAAGGGGGAAACGGCCGTGATCGGCTTTGATCTCGCGGGCGTCGCGGTGTCCTCCGGTTCCGCCTGCTCCTCCGGGAAAGTCCAGCCATCCCATGTGCTGGAAGCCATGGGGGTGGGCCCAAGCCTCGCCCAGGGCGCCGTGCGGTTCAGTCTGGGCTGGTCTACGATTGCGGCAGACATTGAATCGTGCGTTCAGGCTTGGCGAAAGCTCGCCCGTACCCTAATTAAGGGTAGCGACGAAACACAGCTTGAACGGTTCTAAGCAGGTGATTTTCGCGCTAAAGCATCGTAAGAGAGCTTTGGAACTGTTCCACCGCGGTCCTTGAAACCGCGAGCGGAGGAATGAATGCCAGCCGTGCAAGAGACGGTCGACCGCGTCCGGCGGATCGACGTCGACCAATACCGTTATGGATTCGAGACGTTGATCGAATCCGACAAGGCCCCGAAGGGGTTGTCGGAGGATACGGTCCGTTTCATCTCCGCGAAGAAGAATGAACCGGCGTGGATGCTGGAATGGCGGCTGGAGGCCTATCGCCGCTGGCTGACCATGACCGAGCCGACCTGGGCGCGCGTCGATTATCCCAGGATCGACTATCAGGACCTCTATTATTACTCCGCACCGAAGCCGAAGAAGCAGGTCGGCTCGCTCGACGAGATCGATCCCGAGATTCTCAAGACCTATGAGAAGCTCGGCATTCCCCTGCGCGAAGTCGAGGTGCTCGAGGGCGTCGTGCGCCCCGAAGGCGAGCGCAAGATCGCGGTCGACGCCGTGTTCGACTCGGTTTCGGTCGCGACCACCTTCCAGAAGGAGCTGAAGGCCGCCGGCGTGATCTTCATGCCGATCTCGGAAGCGATCCGCGAGCATCCCGAATTGGTGAAGAAGTATCTTGGCTCGGTGGTGCCGACCTCGGACAATTTCTTCGCGACGCTGAACTCGGCGGTGTTCTCCGACGGCTCGTTCGTCTACGTGCCCGAGGGCGTGCGCTGCCCGATGGAGCTGTCGACCTATTTCCGCATCAACGAGCGCAACACCGGCCAGTTCGAGCGCACGCTGATCATCGCCGACAAGGGCGCCTATGTCAGCTATCTCGAAGGCTGCACCGCGCCGCAGCGCGACGAGAATCAGCTCCACGCCGCCGTGGTCGAGCTGGTCACGCTCGACGACGCCGAGATCAAATATTCGACAGTGCAGAACTGGTACCCCGGCAATGCCGAGGGCAAGGGCGGCATCTTCAATTTCGTCACCAAGCGTGGCGACTGCCGCGGCAAGAACTCGAAGATCTCATGGACCCAGGTCGAGACCGGTTCGGCGATCACCTGGAAATACCCGAGCTGCATCCTGCGCGGCGATAATTCGCGCGGCGAGTTCTATTCGATCGCGATCTCGAACGGCTATCAGCAGGTCGACAGCGGCACCAAGATGCTGCATCTCGGCAAGAACACCACGAGCCGCATCATCTCCAAGGGTATCGCGGCGGGCCGCTCGCAGAACACCTATCGCGGCCTGGTTACCGCGCATCGCAAGGCCACCGGCGCCCGCAACTTCACCGCCTGCGACTTGCTCCTGATCGGCGACAAATGCGGCGCGCACACCGTGCCCTATATCGAGGCCAAGAATTCATCCGCGACCTTTGAGCACGAGGCGACGACCTCGAAAATTTCCGAGGACGTGCTGTTCTATTGCGTCCAGCGCGGTCTGTCGCAGGAAGAGGCCGTCGGCCTCGTCGTCAACGGCTTTGTGAAGGACGTGCTGCAGCAGCTGCCGATGGAGTTTGCGGTGGAAGCGCAGAAGCTGATCTCGATCTCGCTTGAGGGATCGGTCGGCTAACGACCTCATCCTGAGGAGGCCGCGCAGCGGCCGTCTCGAAGGATGAGCCAAGGAAAGAATGTCGGCCACGCCCTTCGAGACGCGCCTTTGGCGCTCCTCAGGGCGAGGATCAAATGGAAGAGAATGATGGCATTACTCGAAGTCAAAAATTTGCAAGTCCGTGTCGAGGATCGTGAGATTCTCCACGGTCTGTCGCTCACGGTGAACAAGGGCGAGGTGCACGCAATCATGGGGCCGAACGGCTCCGGCAAGTCGACGCTGTCCCACGTGATCGCCGGCAAGCCCGGCTATGAAGTGACCGGCGGCGAAGTCCTGTTCAACGGCGAGAACCTGCTGGAGATGGCGCCGGACCAGCGCGCCGCCAAGGGCGTGTTCCTGGCGTTCCAGTATCCGGTGGAAATCCCGGGTGTCGCCACCATGAACTTCCTGCGCACGGCGCTGAACGCGCAGCGCAAGGCGCGCGGCGAAAGCGAGTTCTCGACGCCGGACTTTTTGAAGAAGGTCCGCGAGGTCGCCAAATCGCTCAACATTCCGCAGGACATGCTCCGCCGCGGCGTCAATGTCGGCTTTTCCGGCGGCGAGAAGAAGCGGAACGAAGTTTTGCAGATGGCGCTGTTTGAGCCGGCGCTGTGCATCCTGGACGAAATGGATTCCGGTCTCGACATCGATGCGCTTCGCGTCGCGGCCGACGGCGTCAACGCACTGCGCTCGCCCGAGCGGGCGATGGTCGTCATCACCCACTATCAGCGGCTCCTCAACTACATCGTGCCCGACTTCGTGCACGTGATGTCCAGGGGGCGCGTGGTCAAAAGCGGCGGCAAGGAACTGGCGCTGGAGCTGGAAGAGTCCGGCTACGCCCAGTTCGAGGACGCGGCCTGAACGGATTTGCAATGAACGTTGTTGTGGCAAGGACCGAGACTGGACGCGCGATGGAGAGCGTATTCGCCGCTTCGCGCGACCGGCTGCCCGGAACGGGCAAGGTTGCCGATCAGAGGCGGCAGGCATTCGAGGCGTATGAACGCGCGGGCTTGCCGCACCGCCGGATCGAGGAATGGAAATATACCGACCTCCGCGTGCTGATGCGCGAGGTCAAGCCGCTGGCGGCGAAGCCGGATGCGGCGGCGCTCAAGCGCGCGAAAGCCGCGCTGAAGCCGATTGCGATCGCAGGCGCGGCCAAGCTGGTGCTGGTGGATGGTGTCTTTGTGCCCGAGCTTTCCGACCAGGCTCCGGCCGGCGTAAGCATTGGGACGCTGCGCGAAGCGCTCGAGAAGGGCGCCGGCGATCTCCTCGAGACCAGCGCAACCGACGCGATGATCTTGCTGAATGCATCGCTTGCGACCGACGGCCTCGTGATCAGTGTTGCCGACGGCGCCGCGCTGGCGGCGCTACTGCAGATCATTCATGTCGCAACCGCTTCGTCGGCGTCGGCTTTTACGCGTTCACAGGTCAGAATCGGCAAGGGTGCGCGCGCGACCCTGGTGGAAAACTTCGTCGCCGCCGATGGCGCCAAGGCCTATCAGACCCATGACGCAGTGCTGCTGTCGATCGGCGATGGTGCCGAGCTGACGCAGGTTCGCCTCATGGCCGACAGCACGGATGCCGTGAACATCACCTCCGCGGTGATCGCCGTCGGCGCTAAAGTGAAATTCAACCTGTTCAACATGACCGCCGGCGGCGCCGTCAGCCGCTTCCAGGGATTTCTTACCCTGGGCGGCGAGGGCTCCGAGCTCAACGTCAACGGCGTCAATCTGCTGAAAGGCACGCAACACGGCGATACCACGCTGGTGGTCGATCATGCCGTACCGCACTGCACGAGCCGCGAGGTTTTCCGCGCCGTAATCGACGATCGCGCCCATTCGGTGTTCCAGGGCCGCATCATCGTGCGTCCCCATGCGCAGAAGACCGACGGCAAGATGATGACCCGCGCGCTGCTGCTGTCTGACGAGGCGGAAGCCGACAACAAGCCGGAACTGGAAATTTTCGCCGACGACGTCACCTGCGGCCATGGCGCGACCACGGGCGCGCTCGATGAAAGCCTGCTGTTCTATCTGCGCGCGCGCGGCCTGTCCGAGAAGGCGGCGCAGGCGCTGCTGATCCAGGCGTTTGTCGGCGAGGCCATCGAAGGCATCGGTGACGACAATCTGCGCGAGGCCGTGATGGCGGCCGCCGAGCGCTGGCTGGAGGCGAGGGCATGAGCATGCATCCCGCCGTCGCCAATGGTTCCTATGACGTCGCCCGCGTCCGCGAGGATTTTCCGGCGCTTGGGCTGAAAGTCTACGGCAAGCCACTGGTCTATCTCGACAACGCCGCCTCCGCGCAGAAGCCGGCCGCCGTGCTGGAGCGCATGACGGAGGCCTACAAAAGCGAATACGCCAACGTACATCGCGGCTTGCATTACCTCGCCAATGCCGCGACCGAAGCCTATGAAGGCGGCCGCGAGAAGGTCGCAAAATTCCTCAACGCCGGCCGCAACGAGGAGATCGTTTTCACCCGCAACGCCACCGAGGCCATCAACCTCGTGGCCTATTCCTGGGGTGAGGCGAACATCAAGGCCGGCGACGAGATCGTCATCTCGATCATGGAGCACCATTCCAACATCGTGCCCTGGCATTTCCTGCGGGAACGCCACGGCGCCGTGATCAAGTGGGCGCCGGTCGACGACGAAGGCAATTTCCTGTTCGAGGAGTTCGAAAAGCTCCTCACGCCCCGCACCAAGCTGGTCGCGATCACGCAGATGTCGAACGCGCTCGGCACCATCGTGCCGGTCAAGGACGTCGTCAAGGCGGCGCATGCGCGCGGCATTCCCGTGCTGATCGACGGCAGCCAGGGCGCCGTGCATCTGGCCGTCGACGTGCAGGACCTCGATTGCGATTTTTATGTCTTCACCGGCCACAAGGTTTATGGGCCGACCGGAATCGGCGTGCTCTATGCCAAGCATGAGCATCTGGTGGCGATGCGCCCCTTCAACGGCGGCGGCGAGATGATCCGCGAGGTCGCAAAAGACTGGGTCACCTATGGCGATCCACCGCACAAATTCGAGGCGGGCACGCCCGCGATCGTGGAAGCGGTCGGGCTGGGCGCGGCGATCGACTATGTCAATTCCATTGGCAAGGAACGTATCGCCGCACATGAGCACGCTCTTTTGACCTATGCGCAGGAACGCCTGCGCGAGATCAATTCGCTGCGGCTGATCGGCACGGCCAAGAACAAGGGGCCGGTGATCTCCTTCGAGATGAAGGGCGCACATCCCCACGATGTCGCCACCGTGATCGACCGCCAGGGCGTCGCCGTGCGTGCCGGCACCCATTGCGTGATGCCGCTTTTAGAGCGGTTCAATGTCACGGCGACCTGCCGCGCTTCGTTCGGCATGTATAATACCCGTGAAGAAGTCGACCATCTCGTTCAGGCGCTGATCAAGGCCGGGGAATTGTTCGCATGAGTGATGTAGCCGAAGCCAAAACCGTCAACATGGAGACGCATTCGGCGTTGTCTCCGGAGGAGACCGAGCGGCTGTCGACGGAAATCGTCGCCGCGCTCAAAACCGTGTTCGATCCGGAAATCCCCGCCGACATCTATGAGCTCGGCCTGATCTACAAGGTCGACATCAGCGACGAGCGCGCGGTTGACGTCACGATGACGCTGACGACGCCGAACTGCCCGGCGGCCGGCGAACTGCCGACCCAGGTCGAGAACGCGGTCGCGAGCGTCCCCGGCGTCGGCGTGGTGAATGTGAATTTGGTCTGGGACCCGGCCTGGTCGCCGGACCGGATGAGCGACGAGGCCCGCCTCGTGCTCAATATGTGGTGAGGGATTAACGGACGGGGATTAGGCTTTGAACAACCGGCATTGATTTGCCGTCAGGACTGACCAAATGACTGACATGACGCCCGCATCAACCATTCCTGCCGCCAAGCCGAGGCGGCCCCGCCCGCAGGTCATGCGGCTGACGGACGCTGCCGCGGCGCGCATCCAGGAACTGACCGGGCGTGCGGACTCCGAGATCGTGGGCCTGCGCGTCGGCGTCAAGAACGGCGGCTGTGCCGGCCAGGCCTACACCGTCGAATATGCCCATGAGGTTCGCCCGACCGACGAAGTGGTCGAGGACAAGGGCGTGAAGATCCTGGTCGATCCCAAGGCTGTCCTGTTCCTGCTCGGCACCGAGATGGACTACAAGGCCGACAAGATGCAGGCGCAGTTCATTTTCAACAACCCGAACCAGGTTTCGGCCTGCGGCTGCGGCGAGTCGGTGCAGCTCAAGCCCGCGCAGATCTAACTGACGGGCCCGCGGGCGCATGGACCGCGAATTCCTGATCGACCTGTTCTCCGACTTCGGCCCCGTCACCATCCGTCCGATGTTTTCCGGATTCGGCATTTCCGTCGACGGCGTCAATTTCGCGATGGCGCTGCGCGCCGGACTCTATTTCCGCGCCGATGAAGTGACAATTCCGCAATTCGAGGCGGAGGGCTCAAAGCCGTTCCAGTACCAGACCCGCGCCAAGACGGTGATGGTCAATTCCTACTGGCAACTGCCGGCGCGGCTGTTCGACGACACCGAGGAATTGAGCCGATGGGCGAGGGCGGCGCTCGGAGCCGCGCAGCGTGCCGCGGTGAAGAAGCGGCCGAAGACGCGCAAGGCCAAGGCTAAGAAATCGGCACCGGCAACGCCTGTTGCGAAGAAGAAGGCTGGTAAGAGAAGCGCAAAGAAGAAGTCGCCGCGGAAAAGGTCCTGATCCTGAGGAGCCGCGCATTTGCGCGGCGTCTCGAAGGATGGCCGCAGGTGAGATCGGGGTCTCATGGTTTGAGACGCGCTCCGCGCTCCCCACCATGAGGGTCTGGCGTCAGGCCACCTGGCCCTGCACTTCGGCGGAATATTCCGGGTCGGCTTCGCAGATCACGCGGTTGCGGCCGTTGCGCTTGGCGGCGTAGAGGCAGGCGTCGGCGCGCTCGATCAGCGAGTCCGTGTCGTCGCCGGGCTTCAGCATGGAGACGCCGACCGAAATCGTGACCCGGCCCAGAATCTCGCCGGTCGATTTCTTCTTCAATTCCTTCGCCATCACGGCGCGGCGGATGTGGTCGGCAACCGTCAGCGCCTGGCGCAACGCGGTGTTGGGAAGCACCACCGCGAACTCCTCGCCGCCGTAGCGGGCGGTGATGTCCTGGCCCTTGATGGTCTGCTTCAGCGACATGCCGACGAGCCGCAGCACCTGGTCGCCGGTGAGATGGCCGTAGGAATCGTTGAACGATTTGAAGTGGTCAATGTCGAACATCAGCAGCGACAGCGGCTCGCCGTGTTCCAGTGCATGCTGGACCGCCATGTCGATCATGCGGTCGAAATATTTGCGGTTGCCAAGGCCCGTGAGCGGGTCGGTGAGCGATTCCGCGCGGATCGCTTCCAGGCTCTGCTGCAGGTTCGAGATTTCGTTCTTCGACAAGGTCAGGCGCTCTTCGAGCGCCTTGTTGGCCTCGCGCATCTCCTGCGTCGACTTGATCAGCGATTCCGCGATCGCCTTGATCTGCTCGCCGCTCGTCGCGTTCGAAAGTTTCTCCGTTACGCCGTTCAGGCTCGCGTCAAAGCTTGCCGAGACGCCGAGCGCATCGGTCAAGAGCACCATCACGTCGTCGATCTCGCCGATGACGCGCGCGCCCACCTTGTCGATGCGGTCGGTGGTCTTGATGTGCGAGAGATAGGTATCGTAGATCTGCTCGAGGTCGGCTTCGGTCAGCTTGCCGTTGCGCGCCAGCGTCTCGTTGATGATCTTGTTGAGCGACGCATTGTAGCCGGTCGCGTAGACGTACCAGATCTCGTAATTGCGGGGGATTGCGGTCTGGCGGAGCGATCTGATCTGGCCCAGCGCGACTTCCGCGAAGGCCATCGTACGTTCGTGTTCGTCGATCACCTTGACCACGGATCACGTCCCCATAGCGGGGGCCGCCCGCCTACCGCAATAACTGGAATAATGGGTGTCAAGGTAGTGGAGGATCATGAACGACCGGTAAACGGTTCCGGTCGCGCAATCCTGTCGGTTTTCTCCGCGTCTCAGACGCGTGCGCGAACCGGCCTCAGCAAAAACGCCGGCAGATGCGAATGATCGGCAGCGGGCTCTGCTTCCGTCTCACGCGGGGCGCGGCGCGGCTCATTGCGGGGCGCAGGCTCATTGCGCGGCGTCGGCGCGTTGCGCGGTGCGGGGCTCTGCTGCGCAGGGCCGTGACTACGTTGACCGCCGGCGGGACGCGGTTCACGTTCGCGCTGCGGTTTGCCGCCGCGGCCACGGCGTGAACCTTCGCGCGAGCGATGCTCGCGCTGCGGCGCGCCTTCCGAATCCTCCGCGCGAGCGGAGAAATCGCCTTCGGCGCTCGGGATGCTCTGGCCGATCAGCTTTTCAATCGCGGCCATCGATTTGGTGTCGAGCGGGCTGACAATGGAAATCGCGGTGCCGGCGCGGCCCGCGCGGCCGGTTCGGCCGATGCGGTGCACGTAGTCGTCGGGATGATGCGGCACGTCGAAATTAAAGACGTGACTGGTGGTGGGAATGTCGAGGCCGCGGGCTGCGACGTCGGAAGCCACCAAGAGCGGAATTTCGCCCTTGCGGAATTGATCGAGCGCAGCCGTGCGCGCCGATTGATCCATGTCGCCATGCAGCGCGCCCACGCTGAAGCCGTGCTTCTGCAGCGATTTGTACAACAGCGCCACTTCGCGCTTCCGGTTGCAGAAGATAATGGCGTTCTGCAGGTCCTTGGCGTCGCGCAGCAGCCGGCGCAGCGTCTCGCGCTTCTCATGCGGCTCGCGGCCGACGCTGACCTGGAATTGCGAAACACCGATGGCCGTGGTCGCGGGCCGGGAAACTTCGACCTTCTGCGGATTGTGCAGGAAGGCTTCGGTGATGCGACGGATTTCGGGAGGCATGGTCGCGGTGAAGAACAGCGTCTGCCGCGTGAAGGGAACGAGCTTGCAGATGCGCTCGATGTCGGGGATGAAGCCCATGTCGAGCATGCGGTCGGCTTCGTCGATCACCAGCAACTCGACGCCCGTAAGCAACAGCCCGCCGCGTTCGGTGTGGTCGAGCAGCCGGCCGGGCGTTGCGATCAGGACGTCGACGCCGCGCGTCAATTTGGTGTCCTGGTCGCCGAAGGAAACGCCGCCGATCAGAAGTGCGACGTTGAGCTTCTGGCCCGCGCCGTAGCGATCGAAGTTTTCCTTCACCTGGGCGGCGAGTTCGCGCGTCGGCTCGAGGATCAGGGTGCGCGGCATGCGTGCCCGCGCGCGGCCCTTTTCCAGGATGGTGAGCATGGGCAGGACGAAGGCCGCGGTCTTGCCGGTGCCGGTCTGGGCGATGCCCAGAACGTCCCGGCGTGCCAGCACGTGCGGGATGGCCTGTTCCTGAATGGGGGTGGGGGTCGTGTAACCGGTGGCCGCGACGGCGGCGAGAACCTTGTCGGACAGTCCGAGATTTGAAAAAGACATTGCGCCTCTGATCGACACCGCCGTTCGGAATCGAGGGTAAAAAGGCGGTCGCGTTAGGCCCCGAAACGGCGCGCTTGATGAAGCTCAGGGGCAGTAAGTGACGCTGACCAGCGGCTGATCGGTAAGTAATCGTATTCGATCCAAATCCGCCTTGACAGGGAACATAGGGGTGAAATGGCCAAAGTCAATCTTGGAACAGAGCAAAAGGGCGAAAAACCTTAATGGTTTCGCACAAATAACGGGCTCTCTGTCATTCCGCCTTCAAATTCGGAACCGTTGATGGGAAGCTGGGCAGGGGGAAGCGTCATGTATCCAAAAGCCCGGCTTGATGCCTTGCACGACGGCATTTTCAGCGTCGCCATGACGCTGCTGGTGCTCGATGTCCACTTGCCCGACGATTTCCATCCCGCCGATGGCGACGAGCTATTGCAGGGCCTCCTGAAGCTATGGCCGAAGTTTCTGCCCTATCTGCTGAGCTTCGCCGTGCTCGGCCTGCGCTGGATCGCCAGCATCCAGATCCGCAACCGCGCCGAATATTTCAACCGCGAATACGTCAACTGGTGGTTGTTCTATCTGCTGCTGATCACCTTCGTGCCGTTCTCGACCATCGTGATCGGACGCTACGCTTCGTTGGCACCGGCGGTCTGGCTCTATGCCGGACACATGCTGCTGATCGCCCTGATCAGCCTGCGCATGGTCAAGTTGACGCCTGAACTGGAGCGCGGCGATTACCTGCGCCGCCGAACGGCGTCGGCGTTGTTTCTCGCGGTCTCCTCGCTGCTCACGCTGGCGCTGAGCTTCGTGAACCCAAAGATCGCTTTGTGGGGGCTTGCCCTCAATTTTGCCCAGCCGGTGATCGAGAGATGGCGCTACGGCCAGCCGCGGACGGATTGAACCCGGGCAACTGTTTCTCCGACTACGGCAAAGGGCATTTTGTGTGGGCGCGGACATTCGGATGAAGAACCTGATTTCGCTGAAATGCGTGTTGGCGGCGCTGTTCATTGCACTGTTCTTGGGGCAGGCCGTGCCGGCGCACGCCGAAAAGCGCGTCGCGCTCGTGATCGGCAACAATGACTACAAGAACGTGCCGAAGCTGCAGAAGGCGGTCAACGACGCCCGCACCATGGGCGATACGCTGAAACAGCTCGGCTTCACGGTGATGGTGGCGGAGAACCAGAACCGCACGCAATTCAGCCAGAGCCTCCTGGCATTCGACAATGCAGTTGGTCCCGGCGACACCGCGTTCTTCTTCTATGCCGGCCATGGTTTTGAGATCGCGGGCCAGAACTATCTGCTGCCGACCGACGTGCCGGCCGCGACCGAGGGCCAGGAAGAGCTGGTGCGCGACGCTTCCGTACTAGCCGACCGCATCGTCGAGCGGCTGCAGAACAAGAAGGTGCGCACCTCGATTCTCGTATTCGACGCTTGCCGCAACAATCCGTTCGAACGCTCGGGGACCCGCGCGGTCTCGGGCGGCGGCGGACTCGCGCCGATGTCGCAACTGCCGGAGGGCGTGTTCTCGATCTTCTCGGCCGGCTACAAGCAGACCGCGCTCGATCGTCTTTCCAATGACGACAACAGCCCCAATTCCGTGTTCACCCGGACCTTCTCCAGGGAGCTGCTGCGGCCCGGCGAGAACCTCGTCGAAGTCGCCCAGCATACCCGCAAGCTCGTCAGCGAGATGGCCGACAGCATCGGGCACCGGCAGATCCCGGCCTATACCGACCAGATGGTCGACAACGTTTTCCTGAACGGCTTGGCGAAAGCGCAGGCGGATGGCGCAAAGCCTGCGGAGCCCGCGCAGAAGGTCGCGGCCGCCATTCCGCCGGCGGTCGCACCGCGCAACCAGAACCCGCAGACGGATTCGCTGAACGCGCCGATCGCCTCGTTCTCGCGCCACAATGGCGGCTGGACCGTGGTGTTCTCGATCGCTGACCCGACGCTCGGCATTTCCTGGCGGATCGGTGATAGCGGCGATTTCCGCGAGACCGGTTTCCTCGACACGCTCGATCCGCGCACGCGCAAGCGCATGCCCAATCCCTCGATCGAGCTCGCGGCAGATGCGCCGGCGGCGACCATCCAGCTTCGCTATATCGACGCGTCCGGCGAGACCCAGGGACCGTTTCCGATCAAGTTCGATCCCGAGGCGGCGCTGCTGCGCGACCAGCGCAAGATCCTCGATATGACCGCGACGAGCTGGCTGTCGTTCCGCGAATTCAATGGGCTGCTCGTCTACTACACCCACTTGATGTCGTATCGCTGCGCCATCCGCGAAGTGCGCGTAGGCATCGACAGCGCGGTGCCGGACAAGGTGCTGAAAATGCCGCCCTGCGATCCCAGGGATCCCGGTTCGATCCCTGCGGGCGCGACGCCCTACATAAAGCTCGCGCCGACGACACAGTTTGTGTCAGTGGAGCTGACTTACCGCGACGGCAGTGTGTCCGAGATCAAGAGTTTTCGGCACTGACGCGCGCAAGGCACTCGTACGATCATACCATATTGCATGGCCCCCGTTGCCAGTATGCAACGCTCGTCCCAAAAATGCCGTTGACAGCGCGCGAGTGTTCGGTTCCGCCTCGCCGACGCGTGAATATTCAGGCATTACAACTGTATGGGGATTTAACATCGGGAGGCGTCGATGGGGCGGTATTTGAGCTTGGCGATTGCGTCCATTCTTTCAATTGGTGGTTTGGCTGCGGCCCAAGCGGCGGATATGCCGATGAAGGCTCCGCCGCCGCCTCCGGTGCCGGTGGCAAGCTTCACGGGCTGCTACGTCAACGCCGGCTGGGGCTACGGCTTGTGGAATCAGGACCAGCACACCGAGACCTATCCTGGTCTCGTAGCAACCACATTCTCGGACACCCGGGATGGTGGAAGAGGTTGGCTTGGCCGATTTGGCGGCGGCTGTGACTATCAGTTGAGCGGTGGCTTTTCGAACTGGGTTGTCGGTGTCCTGGGCGACTACGACGTGATGAGCCTTCGCGGCACCGACAATTTCCAGAACGTCGGTGTTGGTGGCGTGTTCGGCGCTCCGAGCTTCGCTGTCTATAAGGAGCAGAATGCCTGGTACGTCGGTGGCCGCGTCGGTTACCTCGTAACTCCTGCCTTGCTGACGTATGTCAGCGGCGGCTACACCGAGACCCACTTCGGCCAACAGAACTTCACTTTCCTGAATACGGGCATCTCGGCGAACGCTTTCCTGCCAGGTGCGACGTATCACGGCTGGTGGGTCGGTGGCGGCACCGAGTATGCGCTGACCTTCGCGAGCTTCGCGCCTCGCGGCCTCTACTGGCGGACCGAATACCGCTATGCGAGCTACAACTCGAAGGACCTTCAGCTGTTTGGACCCGGCGCGGCCCCGGGTTTTGCGCAACACACGACGCCCTACAATCAGACGGTCACCACTTCTATCGTCTGGAAGTTCAACTGGACTTCCCCGGTGGTCGCCAGGTACTGATCTCCCGAAGTATCTCACTGAAAAGCCCCGGCTTCGTCCGGGGCTTTTTGTTGGTTGAAGCGCGATGAGCGTTCGTTGAACCGTCGTCGCGCTTTTGAACATCGCGACGCCTTTCCGGATCATACCCGGGAAGGTTCATCCCATGACCGAAAAGCCACCGTCGATGGGGATGGCGGTCCCCGTGACGAAGTCGGACGCTGGTGAGGCCAGGAATACCGCGATCCCGGCAAAGTCATCGATTGCGCCCCAGCGTGCCGCCGGCGTGCGCGCCAATACCTTGTTGTGCAAGCCGTCGATTTCCGAGCGGGCGCGCTTGGTCAGATCGGTGTCGATCCAGCCCGGCAGGATCGCATTGGCCTGGATGTTGTCTGCGGCCCAGGCACACGCGCAAGCGCGCGTGAACTGCACAATGCCGCCTTTGCTGGCGGCATAGGCCGGCGCGAAGCTCGCGCCGAAGATCGACATCATCGAGCCGATATTGATGACCTTGCCGCCGCCGGCCGTCTTCATGGCCGGATGGACCGCCTTCGAGCACAGGAAGGCGCTGGTGAGGTTGGTGTCGATGACTGAGCTCCATTGCTCGAGCTCGAGCGCATGCGGCGGCTTGCGGATATTGATGCCGGCATTGTTGACGAGGATGTCGATCCGTCCGAGTTCGCTTTTGACCCGCTCGACCATGCGGCCGACGGCTTCCTCGTCGGTCACGTCGGTTGCGACCGCGATCGCCTTGACGCCGCGCGCCCTGAGATCCGCGACGGCGGCGTTCGACTTCTCCTCATTGCGGCCGACGACGGCGATATCGGCGCCGGCGTCAGCCAGCCCGCGCGCCATGCCAAGCCCGATGCCGCCATTGCCGCCGGTGACGATGGCGACCTTTCCTTTCAGACCGAACAATTCCGATTTCATTGCTGCACTTTCCGTGGTTTCAGCGTTGGCTCTGCCAGATGAAGATCAGGCCCAAACCGGCCAGCATCGCGCCGTAGAGAGCCCACTGGATTTCATTGATCATGAAACTCGTCTTCGGCCAGGCCACGACACCGGTGCCCTGGCCGATCCAGAGCAAGCCCATGGCCAGCGCGAGGAATCCGACGATGAGAAGCGCTCCGCGCATGGTTTCCTCCCGGCCGGGCTGGCTTTGGCCGAATCAGCGCCCGTTTGACGGTCTCACGAAAACCGCGAAGCCGAGCGCGACCGTAGCTTTCGACGGGAGATCAAAGCAAGGAGGACACGCGGCCCAACAAAAAAGCCCCGGCTGATGCCGGGGCTTTTGCAGTCCTGAGAACTCAGGGCGGAGATCAGTACTTCGCGACCACCGGGCCGGTCCAGTTGAAGCGATAGACCAGCGAGGTGCTGATGGTCTCGACCCAGGGCTTGAAGTTGATGTCGCGGCCGACCAGAGCGTTGCTGCCATCGAACAGCTCGTTGATGGCCTTCTTGTCGTAGTAGGCTGCGCGGTATTCGGTCTTCATGAACCAGCCGGGCGCGCTAATGCCGAAGATATCCAGGTTGTTCTCGACGCCGCCGCCGACGAACCAGCCGTTGCGGTTGAACGAATTGGTGTGCTCACCCACGGGCAGACCGGAGAAGGTGCTGAACAGGGTGGTGCCGGACCAGTGCGAACCGGAGTAACCGCCGTTCACGTAGGAGAGGACGTTCGGAGCCACCAGGTAGCCGACGCGTACGCCGGCTGCCCAGGAGTCCTGCATCTTGATGTTGGCGGTGAAGCCAGCGAACGGATCCTGGATCGAGCCCTTTAGGCTGCCGAACATGCCGTCGCCGAACACGCCGGCCACCCAGGAGTGATTGACCTGCCAGTCGTAGCCGGCACCGACCGTGCCGAGCCAGCCGTCGCCGCCCATGCGCTGATGGATGCTCAGCGGCACGCCCGTCGCGGTGACGCTGGTGAAGGTGTCGGCATCATAGACGCCGCCGGCGACGCCGCCGAAGATGTAGAAGCCGGTCCAGCTCGGAGCCACAATCGGGGGCGGAGCTTTGGTATAAGTCCGCGCGGGCAGGTCAGCGGCGAGCGCCGAACCCGAGAAAGCCGCCGCGGCGGTCAGAGCGAACAAGAGCTTCTTCATTTCAATTCCCCAGTATTTCAGACGTTCAAATTGGGCCGTGTGACAGGTCAAGCCAGCGATTCTCCCGGCCCGTTGCAGAGCAATATAGACGTTCCGCTCCAAAATGCTGTTGCCGCACAGGCACACTCGCGGGAAAACGATCCTCGGCAGGGCCAAAATAAAAATCCATAAGTAACTGAAAATTAAGCATAATCGGCGGATCAGCAAACGCTCCCCGCCGCCATGCGTGCGGCAAAATGGCTGCTATGACCTAGACGTCGAGCAGGTCGTCGCTGGCGAACTCGGCCTTGTCGGAGATAAAGGCGAAGCGGGCCTCCGCCTTGGTCCCCATCAGCCGCTCGACCGAGTCGGCCGTACCCTCGCGGTCGTCGGCAAGCAGCACGACCCGCAGCAGCGTGCGCTTGGTCGGGTCCATGGTGGTTTCCTTCAGCTGCGCCGGCATCATTTCGCCAAGGCCTTTGAAACGGCTGATATCGACCTTGGCGTTGGCGTTGAACTGGCTCTTGAGCAATTGGTCCCGGTGGGCGTCGTCGCGCGCGTAGACGCTCTTGCTGCCATGGGTGAGCTTGTAGAGCGGCGGCACCGCCAGATAGAGATGGCCTTCGTCGATCAGCCGCGGCATCTGCCGGTAGAAGAAGGTGATCAGGAGCGAGGCGATGTGCGCGCCGTCGACGTCGGCGTCGGTCATGATGATGATGCGCGAGTAGCGCAAATCCTCTTCGCGGTAATGCGCGAGCGTGCCGCAGCCGATCGCCTGCATCAGGTCGGCGAGCTGCGCGTTCGCCGTCAGCTTGTCCTTGCCGGCGGACGCGACGTTGAGGATCTTGCCGCGCAACGGCAGTATGGCTTGGGTCTTGCGGTCGCGCGCCTGCTTGGCGCTGCCGCCGGCCGAGTCGCCCTCGACGATGAAGAGCTCGGAGCCGTCCTGCGCCGAGTTGGTGCAGTCGGCGAGCTTGCCGGGCAGGCGCAGCTTCTTCACCGCGGTCTTGCGCGAGATTTCCTTTTCCTGGCGGCGGCGGATGCGCTCCTCAGCGCGCTCGACCACGAAGTCCAAGAGCTTGTTGGCCTGCAGCGGATTGCCCGACAGCCAGTGATCGAAGGGGTCCTTGATCGCCTGCTCGACAATGCGCTGGGCTTCGGCGGTGGCCAGGCGGTCCTTGGTCTGGCCCTGGAATTCCGGCTCGCGCACGAATACCGAGAGCATAATGGCCGCACCCGCCATGACATCTTCGGAAGTGATGCCGGCTGCGCGCTTGCCCTGGCCGACGCGCTCGGCGTGATCCTTCAGCCCGCGCAACAGCGCGCTGCGCATGCCGGATTCATGGGTGCCGCCGTCCGGTGTCGGCACCGTGTTGCAGTAGGAGGAGAGGAAGCCGTCGGCGTCCGCGGTCCAGGCGACCGCCCATTCGCAGGCGCCGTGCGCGCCGTTGCGCCCCGATTTGCCGGAGAAGATGTCGGGATGCACCAGCGTGTCGGCGTGGATCGCGGCGCCGAGATAATCCTTCAACCCGCCGGGGAAATGGAATTTGTCCTCGGCCGGCACATCCTCGATGCCCTTGAGCAGCTCGGGCGCGCAACGCCAGCGGATTTCGACGCCGCCGAACAGATAGGCCTTCGAGCGCGCCATCTTGAACAGGCGCTGCGGCTTGAAGGTCGCCTTCGCGCCGAAAATGTCGGTGTCGGGCTTGAAGCGGATTTTGGTGCCGCGCCGGTTATTGGTCTTGCCGAGGTCCTCGAGCTTGCCCTTGGGATGGCCGCGCTCGAAAATCATCCGGTAGAGTTTCTGGCTGCGGGCGATTTCGACCTCGAGCCGGGAAGACAGCGCGTTCACCACGGAGACGCCGACGCCGTGCAGGCCGCCCGAGGTCTCGTAGACCTTGGAGTCGAACTTGCCGCCGGAATGCAGCGTGCACATGATGACTTCGAGCGCCGATTTCTTCGGAAATTTCGGATGCGGGTCAACGGGAATGCCGCGGCCGTTGTCGGTGACGGTGAGGTAGCCGTCGGCTTCGAGCTCGACTTCAATGAAGTCGGCGTGGCCGGCCAGCGCCTCGTCCATCGAGTTGTCGATCACTTCGGCAAAGAGGTGATGCAGCGCCTTTTCATCGGTGCCGCCGATATACATGCCCGGCCGGCGCCGAACCGGCTCCAGCCCTTCCAGCACCTCGATGTCGGCTGCGGTGTAGCCGGCTTCCGCACTGGTGCCGCGACCGGCGACCTTCAGCGCGGCGCGGCCTTTCGGCTCGGCCCCGGAAAAGAGGTCGTTGGGTTTGGCTTTTGCAGGAGATTTCAATGGTTTAGGCATATTTCTTCATGTGTTGGCGCGGGGCGAGGGGCGCAGCGAATCGGTTTCCCTGACTATGCCACGGATAGGCCTGAAAATGTGACGCAGCGCCGTCTACGCCGGTGCGGTGCGGAACACAATCACAGCAAAAAGCGCCATTGCCGCCAGCGTGATCAGCGATCCCACGATCGGGAGGGCGATGAAGGCCGTGCCCTGCGCCACCACCACGGCCACGCCCACCGGCATCAGGATGCCGCCGATGATATGGAGCGACCCCTGCGCTTTTGCCAGTCCGCTCGATCCCGCCGCCGGGACGAGGCGGTAGTACAGGGCGAAGAGAAACAGCAGGACGCCGCCGACCAGATTGAGATGCGCATGCGCGGGCTGCAGCATGAAATCCTCGCGGATGCCCATCACGATGCCGAGCACCATCCCCAGCGAGAGGACAACAACGCTCACGCACATCATCAACGGTCCGATCATTACAACTTCCTTTTGGTTCTTTCGGAGATTTGCAAGCCGGGGAGGGTGATTGCTCACAATCACGTGGCGCTTTGTGACTTGAAGTCACGCAAGCGCCCGGCTTACCTGCTGTCAGGCTCGGAAGTCGCAAAGAGGTTCAAAATCAGACCGGGGCAGGAAGGTTCTTTTGGGAATGGAAGATTATGCGCACGCACTCGCTGACTTCGTGCGCGACCATCAGGCTTGGGCGGCTCCGATCGTGCTGGTGCTGGCCTTCGGCGAATCGCTTGCCTTTATCTCGTTGTTGATTCCGGCCTGGGGTGCGCTGGTGGCGATCGGCGCGCTGATCGGCGTCAGCGGCATCAGCTTCTGGCCGCTGTGTATCGCGGGCGGGATTGGTGCCGCGCTCGGCGACTGGGTCTCCTACTGGTTCGGCTACAAATACAAGGAGCAGGTCGCACAGATGTGGCCGCTGTCGCGCTATCCCGACATGCTGCCGCGCGGCGAAGCCTTCGTGCGGCGCTGGGGCGTGCCCAGCATCTTCATCGGCCGCTTCTTCGGACCCTTGAGGGCCTCGGTGCCGCTCGCGGCCGGCATTTTCGAGATGCCGTACTGGACGTTCCAGATCGCCAATTTCGTCTCGGCGCTGATCTGGGCCGGCGCCCTGTTGATGTTCGGCGACGTGATTGCGAAGGTCATGGAATGGCTGTGGCGCGTGGTCTGACCGCGCTGGAGTAAGCCGGAGGTTGCATCGGCAAGCGGCCGAAAGGCTGATAGGCTGGCCATAACGGAAGCGGGCAAACCGCTCTGAATTTGGGAGGAAAGTGATGGGCCCATCACGACGTGACGCACTCTTGGGAACTGCCATGGGAACTGCCGCGATCGCGGCTGCATCGCTCACGACGTCATCCCAGACAAGCGCGGCAGCCGCTGTCGCCGACAAGCAGGCACCGAGCTTCTATCGCTACAAGGTCGGCGACATCATGGTCACGGTCGTCTCCGACGGCAAGAACGTGTTTCCGCTGTCGGACGCGTTCATTCCAAACGCCAAGAGGGACGACATCAACGCCGCGCTGGAGAAGGCCTTCATGCCGCGCGACATGGTGACGATCTGGTTCGCGCCGCTGGTGATCCAGAGCGGCGGCAAGCTGATTGTGATCGACACCGGCACCGGTCCGCTCGCGAAGGTCAACAGCAAGGGCGCCAATGGCCTTTTCCTGGAGAACATGAGAGCCGCCGGCCTCGATCCCGGGAAGGTCGATATGGTCGTGATCTCGCATTTCCACACCGATCACGTGAATGGGCTGCTGACCGCGGACGGCAAGCCGGCGTTTCCGAACGCCGAAGTGCTGGTGCCGGCGAGCGAATGGAAATTCTGGTCCGATGACGGCGAGATGAGCCGCGCCAAGGGCGAGCGGATGATCGGCCTGTTCAAGAGCAACCGCAATGTCTTCGAGACCGGTCTGAAGAAGAAGGTCACCCCGTACGAATGGAATAAGGAAATCGCGCCGGGCCTGACGGCGATCGAGACCATCGGCCATACGCCGGGCCACACCTCCTATGTGCTCGCATCGGGTGCGGGCAAGGTGTTCATCCAGTCGGACGTGACCAACAATCCCAACCTGTTCGCAGCAAATCCGAGCTGGCACGCGACGTTCGACCAGGACGGCGACATGGCGGAAAAGACCCGTCGCAGGGTCTACGACATGGTGGTCGCCGAAAAGCTGCAGGTGCAGGGCTTCCACTATCCGTTCCCCGGGCTCGGCAACGTCGTGAAGGATGGCGACGGCTACCGGGTCATTCCGGCGCCGTGGAATCCGGTGATCTGACGCGCGCCGTCATTCCGGGATGGTGCGCAAGCACCAGACCTCAGATGCGCAATTGCGCATCGGGGAATCTCGAGATTCCGGGTTCGCGCTCACGCGCGCCCCGGAATGACCATTGATTTTTTTGCGGCGCGCCCCTATAGGACCCGCCCATGATGCATCTTGCGACCAGCTCCATCGCCCGCCGCCGCCGTAGCCTTGCTGCGGTATGGGCGATCGCCTGCGTCTAGAGATCACCCTGCCGCTGGATTAGCTCCGCGGCATTTTCCTGAAAAGCAGCGTAACTGATCCGGCGGCTCCTACTTCAAGCAGGAGTTTTTGAGCCATGTATACGCCTCCGCCTTTCAAGTCCGATCGCGCTGCGAGCCTCGCCTTTGCGGAAGCGCGCGGCTTCGGCACGGTCTGCGCGTTCGACGGCAAGAAGCCGATCGCGTCGCTCTTGCCGTTCTATCTCAGCTATGCCGATGACGGCACGCCACGCGCGCTGTTTCATGTCGCGCGCGGCAATCCGCTGGTGAAGCTCGCGGACGGCACGTCTTCCTGGCTGCTCGCCGTCAACGGCGCGGACGCCTATGTGTCGGCCGACTGGTACGTCTCGGCCGACCAGGTGCCGACCTGGCTCTATCAGTCGGTGCATCTGACCGGCACGGTGCGAACGCTTTCCGAAGACGAACTGGCGGCGCAGGTCGACGCGCTCAGCGCCAAGTTCGAGGGCTGGCTCGCGCCGAAAAAGCCGTGGACGACGGCGAAGATGACGGCGGCGCGCCTCGAGATGCTCAAAAAAGCGATCGTCGGCTTTGTCATGACGATCGAGGAAGTCGAAGGCAGCTTCAAGCTGAACCAGCAGAAATCCGAGGTCGATTACGCCGCGATCGCCAATGCGCTCGCCGCGCAGGGCGATGCGGGCTCGCAGCAGATCGCTGGGCTCATGCGCGAGATGCGACCGCAGGCGTTTGCCGCGGCAGCGCTCGAAGGCGAGACGCCATGAGCGTGAAAAAGAAAATCGCCGTGCTCGGCGCCTCCGGTTACACCGGCGCCGACGCGGTGCGGCTGCTCGCGCGGCATCCGGAAGCCGAGATATCCGCGCTTACCGCCAACACCCATGCCGGCAAGGCGATGGGCGAGGTATACCCGCATTTCTTCCCGCTCGACCTGCCTGTCCTGACCGAATGGGAGAAGGTCGACTGGGCCGCGCTGGACGCGGTGTTCTGCGGCCTGCCGCACGGCACGACGCCGGAGATCATCGCGGCGGTGCTGAAGGCCAATCCCGCAATCAAGATCCTCGACATGTCCGCGGATTTCCGCCTGCGTGATTCTGCTACGTATGCGCAATGGTACGGCCACGAGCATCGCGCCCCCGAGCTGCAGGGCGAAGCGGTCTACGGGTTGACCGAGTTTTACCGCGAGCAGATTTCGGCCGCTCGGCTCGTCGCCTGTCCCGGCTGCTACCCGACCGCGGTGCTGCTGGCGCTGGTGCCGCTGGTGAAAGCCGGTCTCGTCGATGCGCATGACCTCGTCATCGACGCCAAGTCTGGCGTCACCGGTTCGGGGCGCGGGCTGAAGCAGAATTCGCTGTTTGCGGAGGCCGGCGAGGGGCTGTCGCCCTATTCGATCGCCTCGCATCGCCACGCGCCGGAGATCGAGCAGGAAATCAGCGTCGTCGCCGGCTCCGACGTGACGGTGAATTTCACGCCGCACCTGATCCCGATGTCGCGCGGCGAGCTTTGCACCTGCTATGTCCGGCTCGATGGCTCCAGCGTCGATGATCTGCGCGCGGCGCTGGAAGAAGCGCATCGCGGCGAGCCGTTCGTGCATGTCGCCAAGCAGGGCGTGATGCCGCAGACCCAGAACGTGCGCGGCTCCAACCATGCGCAGATCGGCGTGTTCGCCGACCGCATCAAGGGCCGCGCGATCGTGATTTCGACGCTCGACAATCTTGTGAAAGGCTCGGCCGGGCAGGCGATCCAGAACATGAACTTGATGTTCGGCTGGCCCGAGACCACAGGGCTCGAGCAGATCGCGCTGTTTCCGTGAGGTGAGAGGTGGACGACGACACGCTGCAATTCTACCGCCGTAACGCCGGGCCCTATGCCGATTGGGCCAAGGCGCCATCGACGCGGCTGGTTGATTTTCTCGCGCAGCTGCCGCCGGGCGGCTCCATCCTCGAACTCGGCTGCGGCGCCGGCAATCACTCCGCCGAAATGCTTTCGCGCGGTTTCCGGGTACGCGTCACCGACGGCTCTCCGGAAATGGCCGAGATCGCCGCACGCCGCCTCAACCACCCGGTCGAAGCGATGCTGTTCCATGAGTTGGACGAGCATGAAGCTTACGATGGCGTCTGGGCCAGCGCCTGCCTCTTGCACGTGCCGCGGGACGAACTCGCCGGCATTCTCACACGCATCCATCGTGCGCTGAAGCCCGATGGCCTGTTCTATGCGAGCTACAAGGTGGGCGAGGGCGATGGCCGCGACTCGCTCGGCCGCTACTACAATTATGCCTCGCCGGAATGGCTCGAGGCGACCTACGCCGCCGCGGGCGGGTGGCGTCAGATCAAGTCCGACACCTCCGTGATCAAAAGCTTCGACGACGCGCCGGCCACGATGCTGCACATCGTGGTGCGGAAGGCTGCGAAACCCTCATCCTGAGGAGCGCGTCAGCGCGTCTCGAAGGATGAGGCCACGGCGGCCTCATGGTTCGAGACGCGCGCGATGCGCGCTCTTCACCATGAGGAGGAAGAGCAGGGCGAGGTTACACCAGCCTGAAGATCGCCAGCGCGAGCACCGCCTGCGCCAGGAAGCCCACGGTGAATGCCAGCGTGCGGAACACCGGCAGGCCCAGCGTATAGACCAGGAGATGCGCGACGCGGGACCAGAAATAGACGGCGCAGGCCCAGACCGTCCATTTGGTCGAATAATCGATCTGCGCGAGGATCAGCACCAGCGGCGCGAAGATCACGAGGTTTTCGACCGCATTGTCATGCGCGAACATCAGCCGCGTCGCCCAGGGTGCATGCGGCTTGGAGCCGGGCGTGGGGTTGGCCATGGCGCCGCCGAGGCCGCGCACCATGCAGCGGTTGAGGATGTAGGGAACCCACAGCAATCCCGTCAGAATGACCGTCAAAGTGAGCCAGAACAGCTCCGGCGTCAGTAATCCTGGCGTCATGATTTTCCCCTTACTCGCTTGCAAAACCCGTTCGGGCTCACGCCTTATACAAGAGCGCGCACGCTCGCGCTATGCGCGGACTCTCACATAGCTGCCGGGCGCGTCCTCGATCGGCGGCAGCGCTTCGCTGCCCGCGCTGCGTGCCGGCACTTCCTCTGCATCGATTCCGCCGAGCCATTCGCGCCAGTTCGGCCACCACGAGCCCTTGTGCTCCTCGGCGCCCTTGATCCAGTCGGCGAGCGACACATCCTTGATGTTGTCGTTGAGCCAGTACTGGTACTTGCCCCCTGACGGCGGATTGACCACGCCGGCGATATGGCCGGAGCCGGACAGCACGTATTTCACCGGCCCGCCGAAGAATTGCGAACCGTAGAGCACGGAATCGGCAGGGGCGATGTGATCCTCGCGGGTGGCGAGATTGTAGACCGGCACCTTCACCTTGGAGAGGTCGAGCAGGGTGTTGTCGAGCACCATGCTGCCGGTGGACAGCCGGTTCTCCAGATAGCAATTGCGCAGGTAGTAGGAATGGTTGGCGGCCGGCATCCGCGTCGCATCCGAGTTCCAGTGCAAGAGGTCGAACGCGGACGGCGGCTGTCCCTTCAGATAATTGCTGACGACATAAGACCAGATCAGGTCGTTGGAGCGCAGCATGTTGAAGGCCATCGCCATCCTGGAGCCTTCGAGTACGCCGGATTCCCGCATGTCGCGTTCGAGCGCGGAGATCTGCCCTTCGTCGACGAACACGAGCAGGTCGCCGGCATGGCTGAAGTCGACCTGCGCGGCGAGGAAGGTCGCCGAGGTGGCGCGCACGCGGCGTTTTTCCGCGAGCCAGGCCAGCGTGGTGGCAAGCAACGTGCCGCCGACGCAATAGCCCATGGTGTGCACCTTCATCTCGCCGGTCGCCTTTTCGATGACGTCCATCGCGGCGAGCGGGCCTTCCTTCATGTAGTCTTCCCAGGTCTTCGCACCCAGATTCTTGTCGGGATTGACCCAGGAGATCACGAACACAGTGACGCCCTGGTCGACGCACCATTTGATGAAGGATTTTTCCGGACGCAGATCGAGGATGTAGAATTTGTTGATCCAGGGCGGCACGATCAGGAGCGGTGTGCGCAGCACGTTCTCCGTGGTGGGCGCGTACTGGATCAGCTGCATCAGGTCGTTCTGGAAGATCACCTTGCCCGGGGTGGTCGCCATGTTGATGCCGACGACGAGGTTCGCCGGATCGGACTGGCGGATGCGCAGCGTGCCGTTTCCGGCCTCGATGTCCTCCGCCAGCATCTTCATGCCGCGCACCAGATTGTCGCCGTTCGACGACAGCGTCTCGCGCAGCACTTCCGGATTGGTCAGCACGAAATTCGACGGCGCCAGCGCATTGGTGATCTGGTTGACGTAGAACTCCGCCTTCTTGCGGGTATGCGGATCGACGCCCTCGGCATTGCGCACCAGATCCTGCGCCCACTGCGTCGTGAGCAGATAGGCCTGCATCATGAAATCGAAGAACTGGTTCGACTTCCATTCGGGATCAGCAAAGCGCCTGTCGCGCGGCGAGGGCGAGATCGCCGGCATCGCCTCTTCGCCGGCGAGGCGCCGCATCGCCGAGCCCCAGAGATCGAGATAGCCCTTGGCCATCTTGGTCTGCAGGTCGGAAGAGCGCTCATGGTCGGAGAGCCAGTATTCCGCAACGGTCGTCAGCGTCTTGACGACCTCGCCCATCTCCTCCGACGACTTGTCTTTCAACTCGCCGCTCTCGCGCGGCTTGAAATAGGCCGCCATCGCCTTGCCGCCGCTCTCCATCGCGCGCGCGATATTCATCGCAAACGCTTCGGTGTCGAACTTCTTCTCGTCTGTCGCTTCGGTCTTCACGTCGGTCATGACAGCAACACTATCGCTTCATTTTGCTTTCGTCACCCGCGAGAGGTCGCAGCTGGCGGAGAGAGATTAATCTTTGTTTAGGCGTGTGTTGCACTGCGACAAATGATCTTGGTTCTGTCATATTGCGGCCCCGGCGGTGCGATTAGCTGTTCTGGCCTTAACCGTTTTGGGCGAGAATGGTTTGGGTGACGCGCATGCGGTTGGGCCAATGTCGCAAGACGAGGTTTCGACGCTGCGCTGCGAAGCGGGGACCTTGTGGTGTGATGTTGGTGGGGTGGCCAAAACGAGCGCTGGTGCTGGGAGCCGTGCTGTTATCGGCGCTGGCCCTTGCCGGCTGCACCAGTCAGATCGCCGATCTGCCGCTGGTCGGCACGCCGGCCGACGCGCCCGCGCGGCCGAAAGAGCAAGGTGCCTTCCTACCGGTCAATGACCTGCCGCCCGATCGCGACGAAGCCGCGATGGACCCGAAGGAGCGGGCCAAGCTCCAGGCCGAGCTGATCGCCGCGCGCGACCGCCAGGCGGTCGCGACCCCGGGCAAGGATGCGGGCGCTACCGCTAAATAGCGGCGCTCTTGCCAAGGTAATCGCTGGCGCGGGCAGGCGTCCGTGGTAAAAGAGCCAACTCAACCGTCAGGGTGACCGTCAGAATTGTCCTGAATTCGCGCTAAATGTCTGATTTGGCGTGATTTCCGGACAAAGTGGATTCCGCTTCGCAGGCCTGCGGGCGGTAGCGATTCTGACCCCTGGCGATTGCCCGGAGCCAGAGGACCCATGGAAGATTTTTACCGCATCCGCCGCCTGCCGCCTTATGTGTTCGAGAAGGTCAACCAGGCCAAGGCGGCCGCGCGGAATGCCGGCGCCGACATCATCGATCTCGGCATGGGCAATCCGGACCTGCCGGCGCCGCCGCATGTGCTCGAGAAGCTGAAGGAGACCCTCGGCAAGCCGCGCACCGATCGCTATTCCGCCTCGCGCGGCATTGCCGGCCTGCGCAAGGCCCAGGCGGCCTATTACGACCGCCGCTTCGGCGTGAAGCTCAATCAGGACACGCAGATCGTCGCCACCCTGGGTTCCAAGGAAGGCTTTGCCAATGTCGCGCAGGCGATCACCGCGCCCGGCGATGTCGTGCTCTGCCCGAATCCGAGCTATCCGATCCATGCCTTCGGCTTCCTGATGGCGGGCGGCGTGATCCGCTCGGTGCCGTCGGAACCGACGCCGCAATTCTTCGAGGCGGTGGAACGCGCGATCGTCCATTCGATCCCGAAGCCGATTGCGCTGGTGGTCTGCTATCCCTCCAATCCGACCGCCTATGTCGCGAGCCTCGATTTCTATCGCGACCTCGTTGCGTTCGCGAAGAAGCACGAGATCTTCATCCTCTCCGATCTCGCTTATGCGGAAGTCTATTTCGACGACAACAACCCGCCGCCCTCGGTGCTGCAGGTTCCCGGCGCGATCGACGTCACCGTCGAATTCACCTCGATGTCGAAGACGTTCTCGATGGCGGGCTGGCGTATGGGCTTTGCGGTGGGCAATGAGCGCATCATCGCCGCACTGGCGCGGGTGAAATCCTATCTCGATTACGGCGCCTTCACGCCGGTGCAGGTCGCGGCCACCGCCGCGCTGAACGGGCCGGAAGATTGCATCCGCGAGATGCGCGAGACCTATCGCAAGCGCCGTGACGCGCTGGTGGAATCCTTCGGCCGCGCGGGGTGGGACATTCCGCCGCCGGAGGCCTCGATGTTCGCCTGGGCGCCGCTGCCGAAGGCATTCGAGGGGCTCGGCAGCATGGAATTCGCAACCTTGATGGTGGAGAAATCCGGCGTCGTGGTCTCGCCCGGCGTCGCCTTCGGCGAGCACGGCGAGGGGTTCGTGCGCATTGCCATGGTGGAAAACGAACAACGTATCCGCCAGGCCGCCCGCGGTGTGCGCCGCTTCCTTGAAAGCGGCATCGAAACGTTGCACAACGTGGTTCCTCTCGCCAACCGGCGCTAATTCTTCCGCAGGTCTTTTCAAAGATGGTCGCACCCCTGAAGGTGGGTATTGCGGGGCTCGGCACTGTCGGTGCCGAAGTCGTCCGCCTCATCGAGAGCGAGGGCAAGACATTGTCCGCGCGCTGCGGTCGCGGCGTGCGCGTGGTCGCGGTCACCGCACGCTCGCAAGGCAAGAAGCGCGGGCTTGATCTGGCCGGCATAACCTGGGCCAAGGATCCGCTGGCGCTCGCTGCCAGCCCCGACATCGATTGCTTCGTCGAGCTGATGGGCGGCGCCGGCGAACCCGCGCTGTCGGCGGTCGAAACCGCGTTGAAGGCGGGCAAGTCGGTCGTCACCGCCAACAAGGCGCTGATCGCCAAGCACGGCATCCGGCTCGCGCAGGCTGCCGAGAAGCATGGCGGCGCGCTCAATTTCGAAGCCGCGGTGGGTGCTGCGATCCCCGTCATCAAGACCTTGCGCGAAGGCCTCGCCGCAACCGGCATCAACCGCGTCTACGGCATTCTCAACGGCACCTCCAACTACGTCCTGACCAGGATGGAGCAGGAGGGGCTGTCCTTCGCGGAGTGCTTGAAGGACGCGCAGCGGCTCGGCTATGCGGAGGCCGATCCGTCCTTCGACGTCGACGGTCACGACACCGCGCAGAAGCTCGCCATCCTTGCAAGCCTCGCTTTCGGCACCCGGGTCGCGCAGAGCGCGGTCTATGTCGAAGGCATCTCCTCGATCGCACCGGAAGATCTGCGCGCCGCCGCCGATCTCGGCTATCGCGTGAAACTGCTGGGTGTCGCCGTCAAGACGGCAAAGGGCATCGAGCAGCGCGTGCATCCGACCATGGTGCCGAAATCCTCTTCCATCGCGCAGGTGATGGGCGTGACCAATGCGGTCACCATCGACGGCGAAGGCATTCCGCCGATCACCCTGGTCGGTCCGGGCGCGGGCGGTGCGGCAACGGCTTCCGCGGTTCTCGCCGATATAGCCGATGTCGCGCGCGGCGTCCGCGTCAGTCCGTTCGGCCGGCCGGTCGAGCGTCTGCGCGCGACCGAGAAGGCGCCGATGGAGCGGCATGAAGGCGGCTACTACATCCGCCTGATGGCGCGCGATCTCGCCGGCACGGCGGCGACCATCGCGACGCGCTTGGCCGAACAGAAGATCTCCATCGAATCCATCGTGCAGCGTCACGCCAATGGCGCCGACCCGGCAAAGTCGGGGAAGGCATCGCCTGTACCCGTGCTCCTGATCACCTATGCCACGCATGAGGACGCGGTGTATCGCGCGCTTGCCGCCGTGCAGAAGGACAAGGTGATCTCTGGCCGGCCGCAGGTGATCAGGATCGAAAAGAATTGATGCGGCAGCCGAACCGTTGGCGCATCGGGGAATTGTTGAGGGGTTTTGAGGGAGTGCGCTGATGTCGACACATATTTCCGTTCCGCCGCAATTATTGCTCGAGCGCATTCTTACGCTTGAAATCGTCCGCGTCACCGAACGTGCCGCCGTGTCGGCGGCACGGCTGCGCGGCCATGGCAATGAAAAGGCCGCCGACCAGGCTGCGGTCGACGCGATGCGGCGCGAGCTCAACAAGCTGCCGATCCAGGGCACCGTCGTGATCGGCGAGGGCGAGCGCGACGAGGCGCCGATGCTGTTCATCGGCGAGCAGGTCGGGCTGAAAGCCGGACCGCTGGTCGATATCGCCGTCGATCCGCTCGAAGGCACCACGCTGTGCGCCAAGAACATGCCCGGCGCGATCGCGACCATGGCGATGGCCGATGGCGGCACGCTGCTGCACGCGCCCGACGTCTACATGCAGAAGATCGCGGTCGGCCCCGGTTACAAGAAAGGCGTGGTCGAACTCGACGCCTCGCCTGCGGACAATGTCCGCCGCCTTGCGAAAGCCAAGGGCGTTGATGCCTCCGCCATCACGGTGCTGGTGCTCGACCGTCCGCGCCATGCCGATATCATCCAGGGCGTGCGCTCGACCGGCGCCGCGGTACGGCTGATCACCGACGGCGACGTCGCAGGCGTGATCCATTGTGCGACCCCTGATGAGACCGGCGTCGACATGTATATCGGCACCGGCGGCGCGCCGGAGGGGGTGCTGGCAGCGGCTGCGCTGCGCTGCATCGGCGGCCAGATGCAATGCCGACTCATCCTCGACACCGAGGAGAAGCGCGAGCGCGCCCACAAGATGGGCGCGACCGATCCGAGGAAGATCTACGGCATCGAGGACATGGCGCGCGGCGATTGCCTGTTCGCGGCGACAGGCGTCACCACGGGTTCGCTGCTCTCGGGCGTGAAATTCAAGAAGGACGTGATCGAGACCGAAACCGTGGTGATGCGCTCGGTCACCGGCACGGTGCGCTATATCAAGGCCGAGCACCGCCAGTTGGATAAGTTCCACCTGGACTAGAGAACGCGGAGTCGTTCCGGGGCGATGCGCAGCATCGAACCCGGAACCTCGAGATTCCGGGTCTGGTGCTTGCGCACCATCCCGGAATGACAAAAACAAAAAAAGGGAGCGAGCGTGTCCGACATTTCCGGAGTCAAAGCGCTGGTGTTCGACGTGTTCGGCACCGTCGTCGACTGGCGCACCAGCCTGATCAACGACTTCACCAAATGGGGCGACGCCAACGGCAACAAGGCCGACTGGACCGCTTTGGTCGATGGCTGGCGCGCGGTCTATGCGGCGTCGATGGATGTGGTGCGCAAGAACCCGCAGAACGGCTACGTCATCCTCGACGTGCTGCATCGGCAATCGCTGGAAAAGCTGGTCGAGCAGCTCGGCATCAAGGGACTGAGCGATGCCGATCTGCACCATCTCACCATGGGCTGGCACCGCTTGCACGGCTGGCCCGAC
This sequence comes from uncultured Alphaproteobacteria bacterium, assembly GCA_963802585.1. Taxonomy (GTDB): domain Bacteria; phylum Pseudomonadota; class Alphaproteobacteria; order Rhizobiales; family Xanthobacteraceae; genus Bradyrhizobium. The sequence continues at coordinate 698,720 of CAWDJS010000011.1, forward strand.
AGCGTCGCAGGCCTGACGCGGCTGAAGGCAAAATACATCATCTCGCCGCTCTCCAACGGCAATGTCGCGCTGCTGACCAACATGGCGAAGTTCGCGGGCCTGCCGTGGGATCTCGTCATGTCGGCGGAGTTGTTCGAGCACTACAAGCCCGATCCGGAAACCTATCTCGGCGCGGCGAAGCTGCTTTGCCTGCAGCCGAGCGAAGTGATGATGGTGGCCGCGCACAACCATGACCTCAAGGCCGCACAAAAGCTTGGGCTCAAGACCGCCTTCGTCGCGCGCCCGACCGAATACGGTCCGCTGCAGAAATACGATTTCGAGGCCAAGGGCGACTGGGACATCGTCGCCAGGGATTTTGGCGGCATCGCCGATCGTATGGGCTGCTGACGCTGAGTTTTACGCCGCTCCGCCCAGGATGACGCCAAACCAGCCGAGCCCCTTGTAGGTCTCGTAGCCGGGCGTGGCGTGATAGGCCACAAGGCGGCCGTTATGCTCGTGATAGAAGCCGCTGTGTCCGCCCTTCATCGAGAGCTGCACGCGTTCGGTGAGCAGGCCCTGGCCGTCGGAAGCCGCGATCACGCGGAAATTGGAATCGACCAGCAGCACGCGCGCCTTGTCGTTGGCGCCGACGCGCACGCCCTGCACGATGGCGCGGGCCTGCGGCTCCCAATCGAAATGGATCGCGAGCACGCCGATCGGCTGGCCATTGGCCTTGCCTTCGGCGCGCACGCTGGCGCAATAGGTCGCGACCTGCGCGTTGCCCAGCAGCGGCTGGCATTCGACGTCGCTGGCGACATAGTCGTCGCCCGAGCGTAGCGTCCGCGCGTCGCGAAACCATTTGGTGGCGCTGACATCCTGTCCGACCACCCGAAAGCGATCCGCGCGTCCGTTGGCGATCACCTTGCCGTCGAGATCGCAGAGCCAGAGATCGAGATAGACGGTGTAGGCGCCGAGGATCACGGCTAGCCGTTCCGAGGCGTAGCTCACCGTCGCAGTATCAGGCGTGGCCGCGCAGTCGACCACGGCGGAATCAGTCGCCCACCAGCGCACGTCGCAGGTCCGCTCATAGAGATTGCGGTCGATCAGCTCGATGGCGTTCAGCGACAGATCCACCATGCGCTCGCCGCGCGACTTCTCGCTCATGCGCTCGATCGAGCTCATCAGGTTGCCGGTGCGGCTGGTGAGCTGGCCTTCGAGCTCGCGGGCGATCGTCTCGACCAGCTGGCCGACGGCGCGCACTTCCTGCGCCACTACCGCAAAGCCCGCGCCCTGGGCGCCGGCGCGCGAGCTCTCGATCAGCGCGTTCAGCGCCAGCATCTTCATCTGGTTGGTGATCTGCTGGATCGACCGGGTTTTCTCGCACGCGATCTGGTTGACCTCCGCGGTGAGGCGGCCGATCAGCGCGGAGATGTCCGATTCGTCCTCGGCGGATTGAGCAGCCGTATTCACGGTCGGTCTTGCTCGATTAAGATCAAGCGCGACGGACATGTCCGTAATTCCCCTTACCCCCGAGCCCAGCGTCGCTGCAGGGCTCCGAATTGCGTTGCAGCATATTTGTGGAATAGAGCTAACGTCTGGTTTAATTTCCGCGGGCAAACGCGTAATTACCGGTGTAGAGCTGCATCTTGTTTCGGCAGGCAGCCATTTTTTTCGGCGACCTCGCTGCGTTCCCGTCTTGCACGTGGTTCCCTCTGACCGCAGACCCTGTTCATGTCGCTGGCCGCCTCCGCACTTCCGATCGAATTGCCGGCCGCCTTTCTGGGCGTGCAGCAGTCGCTGACCGGCAAGCTCTGGCGCGACCGGCTCGATGCGCGGGGCGCCGCGCGGGCGCTCGCCATCGTGCAGCGTTACCAATTGCCGGAGATGCTGGCGCGCGTGCTTGCGGGCCGCGATGTCGAGATCGAGCAGGTCGCCGATTTCCTCGATCCGACCATCCGCAAATTGATGCCGGATCCCTACACCGTGACCGACATGGAGGTGGCGGCCAAGCGCATCGCGGACGCGGCAACGAAAGGCGAGAAGGTCGCGATCTTCGGCGACTATGACGTCGACGGCGCGACGTCGGCGGCGCTGCTCGCCTGGCATCTGCGCCATTGCGGCCTCGATCCGCTGATCCACATTCCGGATCGCCTGTTCGAGGGCTATGGCCCCAACACCGAAGCGGTCCGCGCGCTGGCGGCGAAGGGCGCGACGCTGCTCGTCACCGTCGATTGCGGCACCACCAGCCTCGAGCCGCTCGCCGAAGCCAGGCGGCTCGGCATGTCCGTGGTCGTCATCGATCATCACCAGGCCGGCACGGAACTGCCGATCGTCGACGCGCTGGTGAATCCGAACCGCGCCGACGATCTCTCCGGCCTCGGCTATCTTGCCGCCGTTGGTCTCACGCTGGTGACGCTGGTCGCGGTCAATCGCGAATTGCGCGGCCGCGGCTTCTGGAGCGCGGAAATGCCGGAGCCCGATCTGCTAGGCCAGCTGCACGGGGTCGCGCTCGGCACCGTCGCCGATGTCGCGCCGCTGATCATGCTGAACCGCGCCTTCGTCGCCAAGGGCCTGATCGCGATGCGCCGGCGCGATCATGTCGGCCTCACTGCGCTGATGGATGTGTCGCGGCTGAACGGCCCGCCGGAAGCCTGGCATCTCGGCTTCATGCTGGGCCCGCGCATCAATGCCGGCGGCCGCATCGGCCGCGCCGATCTCGGTGTGCGGCTGATGCTGGAAGGCGACGTGTCGGAGGCTGCGCGGATCGCGGCCGAACTCGACCGGCTCAACACCGAGCGCCGCGTCATCGAGCAGGCCGCCGAAGCGCAGGCCGAGGCCGAAGCGCTGGCCTCGCTCGGGCTCGAGGACAAGGGCAGCGTGATCGTGACGGCCGCGGAAGGCTGGCATCCCGGCGTGGTTGGCCTCGTCGCCGCGCGGCTGAAGGAGAAATTCGTCCGGCCGGCCTTTGCGATCGCGCTCGAGCCCGGCGGCATCGGCACCGGCTCGGGCCGCTCGATCGGCGGCGTCGATATCGGGAAGGCGGTGCGGCAGGCGGTTGCCGACGGCTTGCTGATGAAAGGCGGCGGCCACGCCATGGCCGCAGGCGTGACCTTGCGCAAGGAGAAGCTCGCGGAGTTCCGCGCCTATATGGAGAACGCGCTCGCCCACGACGTCGCGCAATCGCGCCATGTCAACGAGCTCTTCATCGACGGCGCCATCGCTGCCCGCGGCGCGACACCGGAATTGGTGGCGACCCTCAATCGCGCCGGCCCGTTCGGCGCCGGCAATCCCGAACCCGTGGTGGCGCTGCCGTCGCATGAGCTGGTGTTCGCCGACGAAGTAGGGCAGTCGCATCTGCGGTTGCGATTCAAGTCCGGCGATGGCGCCATCGTCAACGGCATCGCCTTCCGTTCGATCGGCCAGAAGCTCGGCAATGCGCTGATTGCCCATCGCGGGCAGGTCCTGCATGTCGCGGGGTCGCTCGTGGTCGACCGCTACCAGGGCGCCGAGCGCGTGCAGCTGCGCGTGCTCGATGTCGCGGTGCCCGACCAGGGGCCGGCGTTGATCCGATAAGTTCAAGAAAGAGTAGGGAGTGGAAATGACAGGGCAGGTTGAAGGCAAGGTCGCGCTGGTGACCGGCGGGGCATCCGGGATTGGCGAAGCCGTCGCGGAGCTGCTGGCGCAAGAGGGCGCGACCGTCGTAGCGACCGATATCGATGATCTCAAAGGCCCGGAGGTCGTCACGCGCATCACCAAAACTGGAGGCAAGGCGGTCTTTCTGGAGCAGGACGTGACCAGCGAAGGTCGCTGGGCCGAGATCACGGCCGAGATCGAGCGGCGCTTTGGCCGGCTCGACATCATGGTATCCAACGCCGGCATCGGGATTGCCGTGCCGTCCGTCGTCGACATGACGCTCTCCGATTGGCGCAAGCAGACCGCGATCAATCTCGACGGCGTGTTCCTGTCGGTGAAGTACTGCTTGCCGCTGATGCGCAAGCAGGGTGGCGGCTCCATCATCATGATGTCGTCGCTCGCGGGCTTGCGCGGCGCAGCGGGACTGGCGGGCTACTCCGCGACCAAGGGCGGCGTTCGCCTGTTTGCCAAGGCGGTTGCGATGGAATGCGCCGGGATCGGCGACGGTATCCGCGTCAATTCCGTGCATCCCGGCATCATCGATACCCCGATCTGGGCCAAGATCCCCGCGGGAGCCGCGGGCGCTGGCCAAAATGCGCCGATCGATCCCGAGGAGCGCGCGAAATTCGCAACCCCGCTCGGCCGTGCCGGCCAGGCCGCCGAGATCGCCAGCGGCGTGCTCTATCTCGCTTCCGATGCGTCGCGCTACGTCACCGGGACGGAGCTTGTTATCGATGGCGGCATGAACGCGGGCGGCGTGCCGCGAAGAGCGTGAGCGCGTGTCAGCTTTCGCGCGGCCGGGAGGCCAGCACGCGGTCGACCATTTGCGGCGCGAGGCCGAGATAGTTGCCCGGCGAGGTCAGCCGCGCGATGGTCGCGGCATCGATGCGTGAAGTGACCTGCGGATCGGACGACAGCGCTTCCCTCAGCGATATCTGCTGCTCGCTGGCGCGGCGGCAGGCGTCGTAGACGACGTCGTGCGCCTCCTGCCGCCCGAGCTGGGGCGCCAGCCCCATCATCACGGCTTCGGCCACGATCAGCCCGCGGCTGATGTCCAGATTCTTTCCCATCCGCGCTTCATCGACGATGAGGCCGCCCAGCGCGAATTTGGCCTGGTGCAAGGCGCCGGCGGTCAGCACGAAACTTTCGGGAATCGCGATCCATTCGGCGTGCCACGGGCCGGTGGCGCGCTCGAAATCCTGGATCGAGGCATCGAGCATGAGGCCGGCATGCTGGCGCACCGCCTTTGCCGCCGCCAGCATCAGCTCGGAGGAAATCGGGTTGCGCTTCTGGGGCATGGTCGAGGAGGCGCCGCGGCCCTTGACGAAGGGCTCATACACCTCAGCGAATTCCGTCGACGCCATGATCATGATGTCGAACGCGATCTTGCCGAGCGAGCCCGTCACCAGCGCGAGGAAGTTGACGGCCTCCGCCAGTGCATCGCGCGCGACATGCCAGGTGGAGATGGGCACGCCAAGGCCGAGTTCCTCGCACAGCTCCGCTTGAACCTCAAACCCCTTGTCGCCGAGCGAGGCGATGGTGCCGGCGGCGCCTGCAAACTGGCCGACCAGAACGCGCGGCTTCAATTGCGCAAGCCGCTCTGCATGGCGGTCGAACATCGCAAGCCAGATCGAGGTCTTGTAGCCGAACGTGACCGGCAGCGCCTGCTGCAGATGCGTGCGCCCGGCCATCGGCGTGTCGCGGTGGCGTTTCGAGAGATCGGCGAGAATTTTGCGCAGCGCCGCGATGTCGTCTTCGATGATGCGCAGTCCTTCGCGCACTTGCAGGACCACGGCCGTGTCCATGATGTCCTGCGTGGTCGCGCCCCAATGCACGTAGCGGCCAGCCTCTCCACATTGCTTGGCCATCTGATGCACCAACGGCAGGATCGGGTAGCCGACATTGTCGGTCTCCTGCCGCAGCAGGTCGAAGTCGAACGCCGCAACGTCAGTGCGCTTCGCGATCGCTTCGGCGGCTTCCACGGGTACGACGCCACATTTCGCTTCGGCCTTCGCCAGCGCGATCTCGACTTCTGCGTAGCGGCCAACCAGCGCGTAGTCGGAAAACACCTCGCGCATGGCCGGCGTGCCGAAGGCGTCGCGGAACAGGAGGGAGTCGAAAACGGTGGTGGCCGTGGTGGCGGGGCGCATGGGAGGCTCCAGTGGGGACGGTTTCGCGCGGAATGGCTGTGCAGCTAGCCGCCTTGCCGCAATCGCGCCAGCACTTTCAGGCCGCCATAGCCGTCGGCGGGCTCCAGTCCCGCCTTAATCTGAAAATCCTTGACCGCCTTCATGGTGTCGTTGCCGACCCGGCCATCGGTGCCGCCGGTGTCGAAACCGGCTTTGGTGAGGCGCGTCTGCATCTCCTGCACTTCGGCAAGCGTCAGCGCACGCTCCGAATCGGGGAAGGGCTGGATGAAAGGTGGCCCGCCGAGGATGCGATCGCCGAGATGGACGATCGCCAGCGCATAGTTCATCGAGGGATTGTAACTCCTCACCGAATAGAAGTTCGGCCCCAACAGGAACGACGGTCCGCCCGGCTCCGGCGTCCAGAGCTGCGCCGAGGTGTTCGCTTGCGGGAACGGTTGCCCGTCGGCGCGGGTGACGCCGGCGCCGGCCCAGGCCGCGTAGGTGCGGCTGCCGCGACCGCTATTTCCTGCGCCGCTCGCGCGCACCTCGTAGCCCCAATGTTCGCCGCGGTGATATTTGCCGCGGTCGACCAGGTATTTTGCGGTCGATCCGAGCGCGTCGTCCGGCCTGCCGAACGGCGAGATCTTGCCGTCGCCGTCGTAATCGGTCCCGACATTGAGCCAGACCTCCGGCATCCACTGGGTATGCCCCATCGCGCCGGCCCAGGAGCCGCGCATCTGCTCCGGCGTGCTCCAGCCCTTGTCGACAATGCGCAGCGCATTGATGAGCTCGCTTTCCCAATAGGGCTTGCGGCGCGGCGCGTTCCAGGCCAGCGCGGCGAGCGAGGGAAACACCGGACGCATGTGGTTCTGCTGCACCAGGGGATCGCCGAAGGCGGACTCGACGCCCCAGAGCGCCAGCAGCGTGCCGCGCTCGACGCCAAAATCCCTTTCGATGCGCGCAAACAGCGCCTCGTTGCTCTTCAACGCGATCTTGCCGTGGATGATGCGCCAGTCCGAGACGCGGCGATTGATGTATTGCCAGGTCTCCTCGGTGAACTCCGGCTGGCTCTGCATTTCCTTGAACACGGTCATGTCGGGCTCGATGCGGCCCATGACGCGGTTCCAGGTTGCGTCGCTGACGCCTTTGGCGAGTGCGCGCGAGCGGAAAGTGTTGCGCCAGTGGTCGAAGCTCGCCGGTGCCGCGGCCCGCGCGGCGAGCGGCTGTGCGAACCACACAGTCGCGCCAAGGCCGGCGCGCAGCAGCGCGCGGCGGCTCGGGCTATTCAGGGAATCACGCTGCTTCATGGACCTATTCTACCGGCGCAGGTCGATACGCGGCAAAGCCCCATTTCGCCGCACGGCCTTGGGACAATGTAGATTTGGCAGGTCTAAATGCCGGCAGATATTACTGATTGCTCAAGGTCACATTGAGGCGCGCAAAAACATCCTCGATCGGATGGGCGAGGGCGTAGTTGTTGAGCGGACTTTGGTCGTCCTCGCCGGCGAAATGCAGGCCGACGGCGACGCCATCGGCCGTGTCGATCCAGAGCGAGCCGGAATCGCCGGGCAGGCTGACGTCCTGAGTAGCCAAGCCCGGGTCGGGAACCAGGCGAAAACCCTGCATCCACTCCCAGCCGGCGCCGAACTGCGAGTAGTCCAGCTGGTAATGCCCTGCAACGCCGTCGACGCGGCCGTACGTCACCCCGGAACCGGCCCCGCTCTTGACCAGCAGCAGGCCGACAGCGGGCGCCTTGGTGGCGACCGGCCGGTAGGCGATGTTGAACAGCTGGTCGGTGGCGTGCGCAGTAGGCGCCAGCCGCGCCAGCGCAGCATCGAACTGTTCGCCGAGCTGCAGCCAGCGATCGAGCAGCGCCACGGTCGGCGCGTTGTTGAAATTCATCGGCCCGGGTTGCGTGATCTCGTCGTCGGGGCGCGCTTCCGGGCCGCCGCAGAGCACGTGCCAATTGCTGAGCAGGCAAAGGTTCTGGTTGGTCAGGTCGCGAACGACCGGACCCAGCGTGCCGGTGGAGAGTTGCCGTTTGCTGCCGATGCTGATGCCGGGCTGCAGGGGATCGTGCGGCGTGCGCGGGTTGCCGTCATGCGGCGTATAGCCGACGCCGAGGACGTCGACTTCGACGCCGCCGATCTTGTTCGGCAGGCGCTGATCGCGGCTGATGCTGGAGAGGCTGAGCTTCCGGTTCATGTGAAAGCGGATGCCCAGCCGTTTTGTCGGCTTGTCGTTTTCGTAGACGACGCCGTAGTCGATGGCGCGGATCGCATCCAGCGATCGCGCCATGCGCTTGGCCTCGAGCAGCGCCGCGTCGATGTTCGACGGCGGGGCTTTTCGCGGCGCCGCCCGCCGCGGCTTTCGCGGTGCTTTCGCCATCAGCTAGTTCGCCCTGAAGATGATCGACCACAGGTAATCCGTGCGCACCAGCCCCGCGGTGTAGTTGGGGTCAGAGGGATCGGGATTTCCGCGAGCGATCGGAAGGAACTCGAGCCGGGGCAGCGGACGGGCAGCAGCGCGATGGTGACAGTTCATGCAGTTGCTGAGGATGCCGTTGGAAAATCCCGCTTCGAGCCACGGATTGAAGGCAATGTGCGGCTTTCCGTCGCCTTCGAGCGGCAGGTTAAGGTCATAGCTTGTGCTCATGAGGTAATTGCGCCAGACGCCCTTGACGTTGTCGGTCCGGTCGGCGGCGAAGGGGCCCTGGTCGGGACGATCATGCCACCAGAAGGTGGCCCACACCCAATCATCGATTTCCTTGGTGGTCAGATGACTGCCGGCGAAAACGATGTAGTCGCCCTCCTGCAGTTGACGGCCTTCGCCGAAAACGCTGGTGTCGCTGAAAACGTCCTGAATATATCTGCCCAATCTGCCGTTACCCATGATGTTGGCTGCGGTCTGCGCGTCGACCGTAACATAATGAAACTTGTCGAGACCCACGACATGCGAGTTCGGTTTCGGACCGTGGAATTGGATGGTCATGGTTTCGTTCGGGGGGATATTGGTGCGAGTGGGATCGATGACGACGACGCGCTTCCAGCTCGGGTAACCGTGACTGGGCGGCGGGATCGTCGAGTCATTCTCGGGATCAAAGATCGGCATCGGCGTCGGCTTGTCTTTCGCAACCGGCCACCAGACCGTCTTGAGCGAAATCGATTCAGCCGGAAAGGCCGGAATGGTCGTGTTGTTGGCGATCTCCGGGTCCTTGTCGCCGCTCTGCTGCAGCCTTTCCAACTCGGCCTGCGAGAACAGCTTCTTGCTGCGTATGTGATTGTAGTTGGCGAAATTGAACATCACCTCGGAGAGCAGCGCATCGCCCGCCGCCTGAGGCGCCGCCTGACCCGGGATGCCGAGGAATTGCTGCGGCACCTGGAATTGTCTCACGACGCGCCGCGGGCCGAGAGCTTGCGGCGCCGCGCCGGCGGCGAAAGCTTCGTTTTCTGAATACCAGGTCTCGAAGATCGCGAATTTGTTGTCCGGCGTTGGTTGGGTTATGCCCGCGAACACGTTCCAGACGTGCGTGCGCTGCGCACCGAGATTGCCGGCCTTTCGATAGGCTTCAAGCGTCTGCTTGTCGGCGGGAAAATCGAAACCCGCGGGAATGTCGAAATAGCCGGGTGGTGGTGTCGGCGTTTGTGCCAGAGCCTCGGTGGCAAGCGCAGTGGCGGCGGCGATCACCGTGATTTTTGCGAAAGAAAAAGAAAGAGTCGCGTTCATGAAAAGTCTCCTCTGGCAATGAAGAAACGAGAATCTTTCAGGCTGGGCGGCCGTCGCCGATCCGGGCTGCGTACAGCGCGATGTTGTCGGCGGTCCAGCGACCGTCGCCGCCCTCAATGTCTACGGCGGTAAGTAGCGGTAAAATATCTGCGGTGAAGCTTGCGGGTTTCTCCATGGAGCGCTCCCGAAGTTTGAACCGGTACTTACGTCAATAAGACGAAGACATTGGATCAACCAAAACGATTGTCAATTGAATAAAGCAATCTGTGGGGAAGGGCGGCATTCGGCCGCGCTCGCGCCGACGCAACTTAAAGGTGTGATACGGGCGTGCGGCGGAACTAAATCTCCTGCGCGAGACGCGCCGCGACGCCGGCAAGCCAGCGGCGCACGGTCGCCTGCTCCTTTGAACTCAGGCCCGCGGCGAGCCGCCGCTCCAGCGCGATCGCATGCCGGCGGCATTTTTCGAGCAGCCTCTCGCCACGTTTGGTCAGGGTCCATTGCAGCACCCGGCCGTGCACGGGATGCGGCGTCATCCCGATGGCGCCGTCGCGCTCCAGGTTCCGGATGATCACGCCGACGGTCTGCGGCGTGAGCAGCGCGACCCGGGCAAGATCGGCCCCCGACAGCCCCGGATAGGCCTTGAGCATGGTCAGCATCACGAATTGCGGCGCCGTGGCGCCGAGTTCGGCCAGCGCGCGTTCCAGCGTCAGCCGCGAGGCGGCGGCGGCCTGCCGCAACAGATAGCCGAAATAGCCCTGTTCGCCGCGCTTGCCTACGCCCGGCGGGGGCGGGCGGACGCCGCTGCCCGGCGATCCCGCCGCCGAAGCGGCTCTTTTCCGTTTCGCGGTTTGCGCGGGCTTGCCGGTTGCTCCCGCGGGTCGTTGCGATGTGATCGGTTGCCGAATCTTGCGCATGATATAAGGGCTCTTATAATAAATCAGGGTTCTTATAATGCAGGAGTATCGACATGTCACATGCCCGCCAGGAAAACGGCCGGCTGAAGGAGATCGCACCGGATATCTACAACGCCGTGCTGGCGCTGAGCCAGCTTGCCGGCAAGGCCGGTCTCGACAAGCAGCTCCTGGAACTGGTGAAGATACGCGCTTCCCAGATCAATGGCTGTGCTTTCTGCGTGCAATATCACATCCTGCAAGCCGAAGCTCTCGGCGCGCCCATGGACAAGCTCAATCTCGTGGTGGTCTGGCGCGAGGCGCCGCAATTCTCCAAACGCGAGCGCGCGGCGCTGGCCTGGACGGAAGCGTTGACTGAGCTTGGCAGTGGCGTCCGCGACGAGATCTATGCCGAGGCGAGCGCCGAATTCTCCGAAAAGGAGCTAGCCTATCTCACCTCGGCGGTGGCCGTCATCAATGTCTGGAATCGCTATGGCGTCGCCTATCGCTGGACCCCGCCGGCGCGGCAGAAGGCTGTGAGCGCGGCGGCATCCTGACGCGATCAGGCGGCGGCCCGCTGTGCCGCCGTCTGCTCAAAGGTCTTGCCGCGGGTTTCCGGCAGCATGACTACCGCGATCAGCACCAGCGAATAGGCGAATGCCGCATAGATGCCGATGGCTGGTCCGAGCCCGATGCGGTCGGCGACGTAGCCCACCATGACCGGAAACGCGGCCGAGACCACGCGGCCGAAATTGTAGCAGAAGCCGACGCCGGTGCCGCGCACGCCCGCGGGATAGAGCTCGCTGAACAGCGCGGCCATGCTGGCGGGAATGCCGGCGGAGAAAAAGCCTAAGGGAAATCCGAGGAACAGCATTTCCGTATTGGTCAGCGGCACGAAGATATAGACCAGCACGGTCGCCACGCAGGTCGCCGCGAAGAACGCGACGTTGGCGCGGCGGCCGATGCGGTCGCTGATGATGCCGCTCGCGACACAGCCGCAGAAGAAGGCGAGGATGATGACGGCGAGATAGCCGCTCGAACCCAGCACCGACAGATGCCGCTCCTCGCGCAGGAAGGTCGGCAGGAAGGTCGTGAGCGCGGCATAGCCGCCATGGGCGCCGGTGCCGAACAGGCCGCCGATCAGGGTCGAACGCAGCACGTCGGGCTGGAAGATGCCGGCGAGTGTTGCGAAGAAGGGAGGCGGCGCTTCCTTCGTCGCGCGCGGCGGCTCGCTTATGCCGCGGCGGATGTAGAGGATCAGCAACGCCGGCAGCAAGCCGACGGCAAACAGGATGCGCCAGGCGTACTCCGTCGGCGCATAGCTGAAGATCAAAGCCGACAGCAGGACTGCGGCGCCCCAGCCGACCGCCCAGGCGCTCTGCACGGCGCCAAGCGCCTTGCCGCGATGCTCGGCACGGATGATTTCCGCCATCAGCACCGCGCCGCAGGCCCATTCGGCGCCGAAGCCAAGGCCCTGGATCGCTTTCAGCACGACCAGTTGCGAATAATCGCTGACAAAGGCGCAGGCAAAGGTCGCGAGCGCAAAGGTCGCTACCGTGATCTGCAGTGCCTTGACGCGGCCGAAGCGGTCACCGAGCGCGCCGCCGATCCAGCCGCCGAACGCTCCGAAGAACAGCGTGACCGAGCCGAGCAGGCCGGCCTGCGCCTTGCTGATGCCGAAAGCCACGATCAGGGCAGGGATGGCCAGGCTGAACATCTGGACGTCGAGCGCGTCGAGGGCCCAGCCGCCGAAGCTCGCCCAGAATGTACGGCGCTCGACCGGCGAACACTCGCTGTACCAACCAAACATCTTCCCCCCGATTTCTTATCGTTCTGCCGCGCGAAAATCCCAGGCTAGTTCTCCGCGCCCTCCTGCATGTCGGCGGGATGCACAGTCTCTTCCGGCATGGCATGCGCGACCGACGGCGCGGCGGCGATCTCGGGACCGATCTCGCGGCCGCGGCCGCGGATCAGCCGCTCATAGGCGGAGACCAGGGTGACGTAGGGATTGACCCAGATCCAGCCGTCGCGGGTGAACACCTGCACGTCGAAATGCAGATGGCGCGTGGTGCCGTTGGGATGGTCGAGATAGTTCGAGACCACGCCGATCTTCTCACCCTCGGCAACCATCCGTCCGTTCAGCAGGCCGTCGGCGTCCATCACCGACGGGTTCATGTGCATGTAACGGAAGCGGATGTGCTCGGTGCGGCCGTTGATCTGCAGCGTCGCCGCCTGCTGCTTGGGCGAGCGGATCACGATGCCGTCGCGCACGGCGAAGATCGGCTGCCTCCTGGGATCGCAGCCGCCCTCGGTGCGGGCGGGGCAGGCGCCGGGGCGCACATCCTCGCCCTGGTGGCCATAGCCGTTGGCGCATTGGCCGACGGAAAAGCTGCGCGCCTCGCAGAAATTGTCGCGCCAGGGATAGCCGGCATTCGGCGCATCGGTCTTGTCGCCGGACCGGCGCTTTTGCGAGTGAATGAAAGCGGGCGCTTCCAGCGGAAAGCGGATTTGCGAATAGGCGTTGAAATCGGGTCGGCCGGTCTGGCGGTGGTAGCCGGTGCCCGCGATGATGTCGCCGGGCGGACGATAGGTGAAATCGGCGGAGCGCTCGGCCGGCCGTTCGGCGGTTTGCGACGGGATGTCGGGGCGCGGCCGCGCCGGCAGGCCACCGGCGATCCGCAGCGCCTTCAGGAAGCGTTCGGCGACCGGATAGGCCTCGCGGCAGGCGAGCCGTTTTGAGCGCGGCGCGGAGTCGAGGCACTGGATCGACACCACATAGGGCACGCCGAAGCGGGTGAAGGCATAGCGCACATAACCTTCGCGGATGAAGCGGCGCATGTCCGGATATTGCGCGGCCAATGCCTTCACCGGCTCGCCCTTGCCGCCCTGCGGATCGGCGATGTCATAGGTCAGGAGCGAGCCCGTGATCTGCACCTCGACCGGTCTGGCAAAGGTCCGCGACGGCAGGCCAAGGCCGGCGCCGGGCTCGAGCGAGAACACGGCATCATAGCCGGCGGGGCCGGCATCGAAGAGGTCGACGGGACGGAAGTCGGCCTGATAGCGCGACAGCGGACGATCAGCCGTCGCGCTGCTCAGCCGTGCGTCGAGATAGGAGGCGGTGTCGAACGGCAGCAGCACCGGCACCGCACTGCGCGCGATGCCGTTGAAAATCTGCGAGGTCACGCCATTGAGCTGCACCAGCGCCGGCATCGACCTCGGATCGGAGGCGCTGACGCGGCGCTGGCCGGCAAAGGTGAAATTGGAAGCGGCAACCGGCGCCGCATCAAGCTCGGAGCGGAGCTGATCCAGCACCGCGCGCCATTCGACACGTACCGCGGAGACGGAAGGGGTCTGGAACTCCTGCGCCGAAAGCGATGCCGCGCACGCCGGAGCCAAGGAAAGCGCCGCCAGCACGCGCGCAACGATCCGCAAAGCTCTCCCAGTCACTGCGTCGCCCCTTCGGCGCAAACATCCCCAAGAGGACAGTTTAATCTTTTGCGCGCTCGACGTAAGACCCATCTTCGGTCATCACAACAATGCGCGTGCCGACGTTGATGTGCGGCGGTACCGTCGTCCGGACGCCGTTGGAGAGTACCGCGGGCTTGTAGGAGGAGGAGGCGGTCTGCCCCTTGGTGACCGGCTCGGTCTCCACGACTTCCAGGGTGGCGCGCTGTGGCAGCGCGATGGAGATCGGGTTCATGTCGTGCAGCGAGAGTTTCACGACCATGTTCTCTTGCAGATAAGCTGCGGAGTCGCCGACGATATCCTTGGATACCTGGACCTGGTCGTAGTTCTCCGGATTCATGAAGTGGTAGCCGTCGCCATCTTCATACAGATAGTTGAAATTGCGCTCTTCCACCGTGGCCTTCTCGACCTGGTCGGTGGTCTTGTAGCGCTCGGAGATCTTTACCCCGTCGCTGATTCGACGCATTTCGATCTGGCTGACGGGCGTTCCCTTGCCGGGATGGATGTTCTCGGCGCTGACAACGACGTAAAGCTTGCCGTCTTGCTCGATAATGTTGCCCTTGCGAATAGAACTGGCGATGACTCTCAAAGCGGTTTTTCCTGATGGTTTGGCCCTGCCCCCCGGGGTGCGGGGGCGCCCGGGGACGCCAGAGGCGGTTTCGGGGCGCAACATACTGATTTTGGCTCCCCGCGCCAGCCTTTTGCGCTCGGTTGGGGCGGCCCGTTAATGTCTGGCGACGACGCCCATTCGCCCTGGTGGTCGGCCGAACGGCACGCCGATATCAGGCCATTTCTCAACGCGCGGGGCGCGATAACCCGCGCCGTGCGGGCCTGGTTCGCCGAACAGGGATTTACCGAGGTCGAAACCGGAGTTTTGCAGGTTTCGCCCGGTAATGAGACCCATTTGCATGCGCCGCGGACCGAGCTTTTGCGCGCCGACGGCACGCGCGCCACACGCTATTTGCGGACTTCGCCCGAATTTGCCTGCAAGAAGCTCCTGGCCGCCGGCGAGAGCAAGATCTTCGAATTCGCAAAGGTGTTTCGCGACCGCGAGCGCGGCGACCTGCATCTGCCCGAGTTCACCATGCTGGAATGGTACCGGGCGGACAGTGCTTATGATGCCATCATGGCCGATACCATCGTGGTGGTGGCCCATGCGGCGCAGGCGACCGGCACCCGGCAATTTTCTTTCCGCGGCAAGGTCTGCGATCCCTTTGCCGAGCCGGAGCTGATCACGGTCGGAGCCGCCTTCGCGCGTTTCGCCGGTGTCGACCTGCTCGCCACAATTGAAGGCGGCGAGGGCGACCGCGCAGCGCTGGCGGCTGCCGCCCAGGGCAAGGTGCGGATGGCCAGTGACGACACCTGGTCCGATATCTTCAGCAAAATCCTGGTCGAGCATGTCGAGCCCCATCTGGGGCAAGGGCGCTTGACTGTTTTGTTCGAATATCCGAGCCCCGAAGCGGCTTTGGCGCGGGTAAAAGCCTCTGATCCCCGCGTTGCCGAGCGCTTTGAGGTCTATGCCTGCGGCGTGGAGCTTGCTAACGGCTTTGGCGAGCTGACGGATGCCGGCGAGCAGCGGCGCCGCTTTGCGGCTGCGATGGAGGAGAAGGCGCGGCGCTATGGCGAGCGCTATCCGCTGGACGAGGAATTTCTGGCGGCGGTCGCAAAGATGCCGGAGGCCAGCGGCGTTGCGCTCGGTTTCGACCGGCTGGTGATGCTGGCAAGCGGCGCGCTCAGGATCGATCAGGTGGTGTGGACGCCACCGGCAGGAGAGAGATGAACAGAACCAACCTGGCGCGGACGCTGCGCGAGCCCAATGAGCTCGTGGCTCATGGCCTTGCGCGCGCAGCCGATCTTGCCGATCTCGAGAAGGTCGCCGCGCGCTACGCGATCGCGGTGACGCCGGCCATCGCTGCGCTGATCGACCGCGACGATCGCAGCGATCCCATCGCGCGGCAATTCGTCCCGAGCGCCGATGAGCTGGTGGCGCAGCCCATCGAGCGCGCCGACCCGATCGGCGACGACGCGCATTCGCCGGTTGCCGGCATCGTGCACCGCTATCCCGATCGCGTGCTGTTCAAGCTCGTTCATGTCTGCGCGGTCTATTGCCGGTTCTGCTTCCGACGCGAGATGGTAGGTCCCGGCAAGGACAGCGCGCTGCCGGAAAAGGCCTATGCGGCGGCGCTCGACTACATCCGCAGCCACGGCGAAATCTGGGAAGTGATCCTGACCGGCGGCGATCCCCTGATGCTGTCGCCGCGGCGGCTGGCTGAGATCATGGCCGATCTCGCCGCGATCGAGCATGTCAAGATCATCCGCCTTCACACCCGCGTGCCCGTGGCCGATCCCGCGCGCGTCAGCGCCGAGATGGTCGCCGCGTTGAAAGTGGAGGGCGCCACCACCTGGGTGGCGCTGCATGCCAACCACGCCCGCGAATTCTCCGACGAGGCGCGCGCCGCGGTCGCGCGGCTGATTGACGCCGGCATTCCCATGGTCAGCCAGTCGGTCTTGCTCAAAGGCGTCAACGACAATCCGGCCGCGCTGGAGGCTTTGATGCGCCTTTTCGTCGAATGCCGCATAAAACCTTATTATCTGCACCACGGCGATCTGGCGCCGGGCACGACGCATCTGCGCACCACGCTGGCGCATGGCCAGGAATTGATGCGGGCCTTGCGGGGCAGGGTGTCCGGATTATGTCAGCCGCATTATGTGCTCGATATCCCCGGTGGTGCCGGAAAGTCGCCGGTCGGCCCAAACTACCTTTCGCCACAAGAATCTCTTGCAGGCCTTGGTGAAGTCGGCGAAGAAACGCGCTATCGTGTGACCGACTATTGCGGCGACGTGCATCTTTACCCGCCGGCGTGAGCGGGGCGGGTTTTCGGACGGAGGAGCAACATGAAAAAGACAATTATCTCGATGGCGCTCCTGCTGCTGATCGCAGCACCCGTGGCCATGGCGCAGAGCAACAACCCGGGAGGCCCTGGAACGACCAAGGGCGGCGCCATTCCGGACGCGCCGGTCGGACACCGTCAGCCGCGCGCCGGCGACGTTCCGAGCGAGAAAAATCTCTCCGACCCGAACAATCCCGTGAACAAGGAAGACGCGGCGCTCGACAAGAAGATCAAGAGCATCTGCCGCGGCTGTTAGCGCGTCGCCAGTCAAAATAGTTTTTAGTGTGGTTTGGCTGCGGCCGCCCGAAGACGGCCGCGGCCATTTTTATTCAGGCGGCCGTCTCCACCAGCGTTAGCTGCGGCACCAGTTCCTTACCCCTGGTCTCCGGGCTGTAGAGCAGGGTGATCACGAACACGATCGCAGCCCCCGTCGTTGCGATCAGCATCGGAATGGTGAAGCCGAGCGGCTGGCTGGCGGCAAAGTAGGTGAGTATTGGCCCGGTGAAGCCGGCCCAGATCGCTCCCTGGTGGTAGCAGAAGCCCGATGCGGTCGCCCGCACCTCGGTCGGGAAGCGCTCGCTCAAGTAAGCCGGATTCTGTCCATAGATCGCGCCGAGGAAAGCGCCCTGCAGGATGAAGGCCCCGGCCACCAGCGCATAGGAATCAGAGAACAGGTAGAACGGCGTGACCAGCGCGCCGATCGCCGCCGGGATGATCATCGCCCATCTGCGGCCGAACACGTCGGCCACAAAACCCCAGAAGCCGCTCGCGAGGAAGGCCACCAGATTCGCCAGCGCGATCGGCATGGCCACCAGTGCTGGGCTCAGATGCAGGTCCTTCTGCAGGTGGGTGGCGAACATTCCGTACACCGAATAGTAGATCACGAAGCCGCTTGCCATCCACAGGCACGCCATGATGGTGTTGCCGAGCAGGCGCCGGCGGAAGATATCGAGCAGCGGCGCGCGAAATTCCTGCTTCTGCTCGCGCTGAATGCGGCGGTTCTCCACCCAGACCTTCGGTTCCTTGACGTAGACGCGGATCCACACGACCGCCAAAGCCGGCAGAACGCCGAGGATCAAGAGGCCGCGCCAGCCGATCTTGTCGTAGAGCAGTCCGTAGGCGAGACTCGACAACAGGAAGCCGATGCTCCAGGAGCCCTGCAGCACGCCGCTCATGAGGCCGCGCGAGCGGGTCGGCCAGGATTCCATGGCAAGTGCCGCGCCGGCCGGCCACTCCGCCCCCATGCCGATGCCGAGCAGTGCGCGGAACAGGAACAGGAACGCGAAACTCGGCGCAATGCCGGCGAGCAGGTTGCAGACCGAGTACCACAGGATCGAGATCATCAACGGCGTCTTGCGACCGACGCGATCGGCAAGCCAGCCGGAGCCGACAGCGCCGACCAGCCGCAGCCACAGGGTGACAGTGAAGACGGCGGTCACTTCGATCAGCGGCACCTGGAACGATTCCGCAATCGGCACCATGATCAGGAGGAAGATGGTGAAATCGAACGCATCGAGAGTCCATCCGAGCCAGGCCGCGATCCATGCGACCCACTGGTCCTTGGTAGGCTCTTTCCACCACGGCACTTGACCGGGCATTTCAGCCGTCATCGTCATCTGCGTTGCTCCGTTGGTCGGTTTAAGTCGTATTCATTCTCCATGTGCTGCAAGCGGACAGCCGTCTTCGTCGCCCCAAGACGTCGGGACGCGCGCAGCCGGCAGCCGTGATTCCAAATTCAAAAAGAGGCGATGACGCTCCGCCTTGATGGCGGCGAGACTTGCGCCATGTTCAAAGTCCGTGCCGCTTCATTTGCGGCATCCAGACGCTGCACGTTGTCGTGTCAATCGCGTGTGGCAGTATGTCACGCGCCTTCGGCATGACAAGGGGAACACGCGCCGCGGTTCGAATAACTTTGGGAGGAAGGCGACACAAGGCGGCCGTGCGCCCTCCTTCCAAAATGTGTGATGCATCGCAGCACCGCTTAGGCCGAGACTTCGCGGAACGCCCCGCGTTTGGCACGCCGTCTTGCCTCGACCGCATCCGCCAGCAACTCGAGCGCGGGCACGGTCGTCTCCCAGTCGATGCAGCCGTCGGTGATGCTCTGGCCGTAGGTCAGCGCCATGCCGGGCACCACGTCCTGCCGTCCCGCGACCAGATGGCTTTCGATCATCAGGCCGATGATGCGCTTGTCGCCTTCTGACACCTGGCGGGCGATGTCGGCGATCACCTTCGGCTGGTTCTCCGGCTTCTTGCCGCTGTTGGCGTGGCTCGCATCGATCATCAGGCGCGTGCAAGCGCCGGCCCGATGCAACTCGGCGGCGGTCGCCTCGACGCTTGCAGCGTCATAGTTCGGCGCGCGTCCGCCACGCAGGATGATGTGGCAATCCTCGTTGCCTGAGGTTGCCGCGATCGCCGAACGTCCGCCCTTGGTGACCGCCATGAAATGGTGCGGATGCGAGGCCGATTTCACCGCTTCGGCGGCAATGCGCACATCGCCGTCGGTGCCGTTCTTGAAGCCGACCGGGCATGACAGGCCGGATGCCAGCTCGCGATGGATCTGGCTCTCGGTGGTGCGCGCGCCGATCGCGGCCCAGCCGACGAGATCGGCGATGTATTGCGGCGTGGTCATGTCCAGGAATTCGGCACCGGCGGGCAGGCCGAGATTGTTGACGGCCGAAAGCACGTTGCGTGCGAGCCGCAGGCCCTTGTTGATGTCGAAGCTGCCGTCGAGATCGGGATCGTTGATCAGGCCTTTCCAGCCGACGATGGTGCGCGGCTTCTCGAAATAGACCCGCATCACGATTTCCAGCCGGTCGGCGAGCCGCTCGCGCAGCGAGGTGAGGCGCGTGGCATAGTCGACTGCAGCCGCGGGATCGTGGATCGAGCAGGGCCCGACGATGACGAGCAGGCGGTCGTCGGTCCCGTTGAGGATGGCGTGGATGGCGTTGCGGGCGCCCATCACCACGCGCGTGGCGGTCAGCGTGCGCGGGATTTCGCCCATCACCTCTTCAGGCGTACTCAGTTCCTTCAATTCGATGATGCGAAGGTCGTCGGTGGTGCTCAGCATGGCAGGCTCCTGGTTTGATCACCTGCCGGCCAAACAAAAAAGCCGCCAGGGTCTGGCGGCTTGTTCGGACTGGTGCTGCAATTTTCTCTAGATTGCGCGCGATCCTCCCACCGCCAGCGAGCTGTCGTAGCCAAAATACCAAAAATAGCTGGTGGCGCGGTTGATCATGGTGCGCTCTCTTAGCGCAGGCCCTTGGGCTTGTCACCCCCCAAAAGAGATCACGACGCGGCGTTGCGCGCGGCGAGCGCCATGCCGATCAGGGTGGCGCCGCCGAACAAGAGATTGATGCCGACCAGAAGGCCGATCGCCCATTCCGCAGAACCCGGCAGGCCGGCGATGACGAAGAAGGCGATTAGGAGATCCATCAACCCCGCGATCAGCAGCCACGACCAGCGCCCCGACAATTCCCGGCGGTGCTCCAGCGCATACATGATGGTGGCGATGCCTTCGGCGAAGAAATAGGCACCGACCACGATGGTCAGCGTCAGCACGCCCTGCATCGGCCGCGCCAGCAGGATTCCGCCGGCCAGCACCGCCAGCGCCGCCGAGATCAGCGACCACCAGAAGCCCGGCATGTTGCGCGCCCAGTAGGTTATCACCAGCCCCGCAACGCCGGTGACCAGGAACATCCACCCGAGGAAGATCGTGACCGCAAGGCTTGCGAGCGGCGGCACGATCATCGCGGCGAGGCCGAGAACGGCAAGGAGGATGCCTTCGAACAGGAAGGCCTTCCAATGCTCGCGCACGGCGGCGTTCATTTTCGACTGCAGCTTGTTGAGTTCATCAGGAAGGGTCATGGGAGGTCTCCCTACTACGCCGGTACGCCGGATGCTTTCACAATAGCCCGATCTTGCCGCATGATATTGAAAAACCGTGCCTCGCGCTTGAGGTGGGTCAACCCGGCGCTATCCGTTCTTTAGCCGCCGGGCGCCGACGAAAAGCCCTCGGCCGTGGTCCGCATCCGGTTGCGGCCGGCAACATAGATCGCGGTTGTGACAACCAGCAGCGCGCAGCCGAGACCGATCGAGGCGAGTCCGATCGGGATCAGGACAAAGGCGAGATTGCGGTCGGGATTGAGCAGCCAGTGGTGTACCGAGGTCAGGACGAACACCAGCCCGATGAAACCGGCGCCGCCGCCGCCGACCAGCACCGCCCACATCTTGCGAAGCTGGCTCAGCCGCTCGCGGTCGAGCTCGGTGCGCGGGGCGTGATGGCGGGCGACGCGGCGCACCAGCCGCATCGCAAATCCGATCGAGGAGAAGCCGATCAGGATGCTGGCCAGGCCCAGCCAGAGCCGGGCCGAAGCATCGAGGCCCGGGTCCTTCTGCAGCATCAGCAGCGGAAAATCGAAACCGGAATGCAGCGCGACCGGTCCCGCCAGCATCAGCACGTAGCTGGAGATGCGCGCCCAGTCGCGGTGAAAGCGGTGGGCGCCGAGCGCGGTGCCGCTGCGTGCGATCGCGAGATAGGCGCCCGCGATGACGCCGAGCGCGCCGTGGAAGGGCACGGTCAGTATGCTGCGAAGTGCAGCGAGCGAGCGCCACATCTCCGCATGCTGCACCAGATAGGCGAGGTTTTCGTAAGCGGCAAAGCCGAGACCTGCGGCCGCGCCATAAACCACCGTGTCCATGGGATCGGCGAAAGGCCGCCGCCGGAGCGACACCGCGGCAATGACCAGGATCTTCACTGCTTCTTCCGGCAGCGCCACCCCCAGCACCGAATGCAGCGCCTGCGCGGCCCAGGGATTTTCAGGGACGTAGCCGAAATGCGAAAACGGCGCGCGAATGAGGCCGAGCAGGAGGATGCTGGCCGCGCCGAGCGCAAAGGCGGTCCAGATTTTGAGCGGCGGGCCGGGACGCTCGCCTGCCGCCACCACGAGCCACAGGATCAGCAGCGCGGGGGCGACCGCGGCGGTACCGATCACGGTGGGGAGGGATTCGAGCAGGCTCATCTGGATGGCAGATAACCCATTTTCCGGACCACGCTACATCTCGTGCCCGACGACTTTTCGTCGCATACGCCGGGCGCCACGATCAAAGCAAATAATGCGCCTCGGCAGCCTTCAACAGCCGCGGCAGATAGAGTTCATCTTCGCGTGAAGCGTCGAGTCCTCGGCGTTGTCAGACGTCTCCGCGGTGCCGGAGGTGCCGTCGGGCCGGGTCAGGGGAATGGGACGCGATGGCTTCGGCAACGGGATCGGATAGGTGGCGACCGGCGGATTGACCTTGTCATAGCAGGTCAGTCGGGCCGCGGGATCGGTGAGCGTCTTGCAGTCCTGCGTTTGCGCGTAAGCGGCCCCACTCAGCGCGCCAAGCGCTGCCAACGCGGCAAGGAATCTCATCTCAGGCCCTTCTTTTCGCAGGAGAAAAGCGCGGTTCACGGCCAAATTCGGCCGAATCTCGCGATTGATCAGTCAAATCAACGGCTTTTGCCAAGTTTCTCAAGATTAAAATGCATGCATTCGCGCGCCCTGTCCATAAGCGGATTTGTGACGGCACGGGAACCAGAACGGCGGTTTGCGCGTGATAGAATCCACCGTAGTCGAGCAGGGAGGCGCCGGGTGACGCTTTTTCGTGGGGCGGAAACGCATACGAGATCGGTTCTCAAGGCCGTGAGCTGGCGCACCCTGGGAACGCTCGACACGTTTGCGATCAGCTGGTTCCTGACCGGAAGGATCGCGATCGCCGGCTCGATCGCGGGCATGGAGATCGTCACCAAGATCGTCTGGTATTATCTGCACGAGCGGATCTGGGCGGTCATCCCCTGGGGACGCCGTCAATACGATCGCATCGCGTAAATATCCGCAGGCAGCCGCTTCACTGCGGCTTGGCGTCGGTGCTGCCGGTCTTGGTCTTGGTTTTCGCCGTCTTGGTGGCGGCCGCCTTCGGCGTGTCACTGCGCACGGCGCCCCAGGGATCCTGCGGGCCCTTGTCGGGGATGGCGCCGAGCGAGCGCTGGTAGGCATCGGCGGCTGCCTTGTCGGCGGCCTTTTGCGAGGCGGTTTTGTCCTTATCGGGCTGGCCATATTCCTGCATGTGCGGCTGCTGTGCGAATGCAGGCGTGGCCAAGGCAGCGACAATAAAAGCGGCCAGAAGAACGCGCATGGTCGGCTCCATCGATCTGGGCGCAACATAGCCCAAAGCTGGTTTGTCTCGAAACCAAAAAACGGCGTTCTTCCCGGGATCGGAACCTGCGGACGGCAGGCTACGCCGCGCGCAGCCGCACGATCGACTTCGCCAACACCGCGCCGTCCGACGAGCGGCGCACTTCAATGCCGTCATGGCGGACCGAAATGTCTTCCGGTGGCGGAAACGCGAAAGCGTGGTTGCCGCTGCCGAGCCTGGCTGCCCGGAGGTCTTCTCGATAGAGGTTGGCGAGCGTCTGCCCGACCAGATGTCCGTCGGCGTAGATGTCGAGGCAGACCGGCGCTTCGGGATGGTCGGTGTGCTGGGCCCAGCCGGCGATCAACTGCGTGTCGGCGACATCGACGTGGCCGCGGAGCGCGCCGCGCGCCGGTGCGCCGAATACAAGCCCGGCGCGGGAGGCCAGGCGCAGCCGTATCGCCTCGACCTCGAAGCCCGTATTCGGCCGCGGCGCGCAGTAACGCGCCACCTGCATGGCGGCGTCTTGGGCATCTTGGGATAGAGCAGGGCGTATTCATCGGCATTGTGGAACATGCCGCGGCTGTCGTCGTCGACAAAAGTCTCCGACGGCGCGCCTTCCGCGATAATGATGTCGTGGTCTTCCAGCTCGATGTGGAAATATTCGACCGCTTCGACCTGCTCGGCCTGCACGACCGAGGCGCCGTTGACGAGATCGCGTGCTTCGATCAGCACGCCGTCGATGAACATCGCATGGTGCGGCGAAATCCAGAGGTCGCGGCGCGGCACGCCCGGGTCGAGGGCGCCGGCTGTGATGCAAATCGGCAGCATGTCCTTGCGGCCGAGAATGAGCCGGCCGCCGTAAGCCCGCCGGCCGATCCATTTGATCGGCCGCAGCCCTCCCGCCGCGGTGACGACGCGGTCGCCGATCTCCAGGTTCTCGACCGGCCGCTCGCCCTGGTCGGTCAGGATCAGCGTGCCGCGGCAGTAGCAGGCGACGTCGCTGTCGGTGAGATACAGACCCGAGCCGCCGTCCGAACCAAGATGGAAATACATCCCCGCAAGGGACTGGTTGGGATCGAAGTGCAGGGTGACCGGGCCGCCGGCGCCGCCGGAAACGATCACGGAGTGGCCATCGGCGCCGATGTCGGCGTGGGTGGCGTCGCTGATCTGGGCGAGGTCGATCTTGTCGTCGGTTCCGAAAGTATAGATGATGTTGCCGAAATCGCCATTCTGGAATGCCGCGTTCTCGAGCTTCAGCGTCTGCGCGCCATCCAGGAAGTCCACGGTACCAATGCCGGCGCCGTTGACCGCGTCGACATCGAGGATGCCGTCGGCCAGATTGACCTGGACGAAGGACGTGGCGCTCGCCATCGTCCAGGTGCCGCCCTCGACATTCACTTGCTCGAAATTGGTGATGTTGAAGATCGTGTCAAAGGCGGCGCTGCCGATCCCGCCAAACGTCTGGCCCGAGCCAAGCATCAGAAACAGCACGTCGCTGCCGTCTCCGCCATCGAGCGTACCGTTGAGAGTTGAGCCGGTGTAGGCGACGAAGGTGTCATCGCCGCCGCCAAGCGCGACGCCGCCGTTGATCGTGCCCTTGTTGGTGACGGTATCGGCGAAGGTGTCGGTGATGGAGATCGCCTCGCCATTGCCGCCGTTGATCGTGCCCTCGTTGTAGATCGTGGTGGCGCCGAAGGCGTTGCCGCCGTTGCTGTCGTCGACGGTGATCGCCCGCTGGTTGCTCTGGATGAGGCCGCCGGCATAGTTGTTGACGGTGCCGCCGCCGATGGTCACCGCTTCCGACAGTCCGGCGGTCGAGGTGCCGGTGGCGAGCACGCTGCCGTAATTGTCGAGGTTGAGCAGGTAATCAACATCGATGCCGTCGCCGTCGGTGCTGCCGCCGGCGTTGCCTTCGATGGTGCCGTGGTTGACGACGGTGGTGGTGCCGAAGAACGTCAACGGCCCCGACGTGCTGACGGTGTCCATGTTGATGCCGGAGCCGAGCTGGCCCTGGATCGTGCCGTCATTGCTGACGGTGATGCCGAACTTGCCGGTGATGCCGTGATGGGCGCCGATGATCTGGCCATCGGAAAAATTGTTGATGGTCGCCCATGCTTCTGATCGCGAGCAGCACCTTCTGGCCGTCCGCGCGCACGCCAAGCACAACGAGCAGCGAGATCGAGGTCGCCTTGCGGTCAAGCCGGACGCGAACGACGGTGCCGTCGAGGATCAGCCGCACGATCGGCTCCTCGGCAAGCGAGCGACTATTCCAGGCCTCCCAGTCGCTTTTGACTTTGCGCCAGGTCCGGCTCACCGTGTCCTTGCCGACCGTCCCGCCGAACAGCGCCGCCAGCGCGCGACGTACCCTCCGCGTATTGGTGCCAGCCAGATAGCTGCTCGCGATCAGCGCGTCGGCGGCAAGCGTGCGCCGCTGATAGGCCCGCAATGCCTGGCTCTTCCATTCCGTCGTGTTGCCCTCGGGCGTGGTCAGCCGGGCACGCGGCACCGCTATCTCGATCGGCCCGAACGTGCCCGTCAGTGACCGCGTCCGGCTGCCGTGGCGATAGCCCGACACGCCATCTTTTGCTTCATTGCCGGCCATCCGGCTTCGTCCGTAGCGCGGCCGTGCCAGTGCATCGTCGAGCTCGCCGCGGATCAGTTCTTCGATGAACTGGCGCGACCGAGCCCGTACCTCGGCCTCTATCGGGTCAAACCAGCTGTCGAAAAGATCAACAGGCAGTTCGGTCGCAGGCTGCTGGGAATCAGACTTCGTGGTAGGTTGCCTCATGGCGTAGTCTCCAGTCCGACGCTTCAACGCCGGACGATTCGAGGTTGATCACCCCGGAGACTACGCCAACCCTAATTCCAACCAACTCCGCGACGGGACCGCGTCAATTCCACAGCCAGTATCTTCTACTGTGATTTGCACGTTACCGGTTTCTCCAATTTCGGATTTAACGATTAACACGCGTTCTTGAGTGGTGACTGGACCCATAGCCTCGATGGCATTCATGACGAGGTTGAGAAGTACCTGCTGCAGTTGCGTTGGCGCGGCCAACACAGTTGGGAGACCGTCACTTAACTCGCTCCGCAGTGATACCTGATGAGCGTCCAGTTCCCCACGAACGACCGCGAGAACCTCGCCGATGAGGTCGTTCACCGCCACAGTAATCCTTGCTCCATGATCGTTTCGGAACATTGAGCGGACACCATCGAGCACCGCACGGGCACGTTGTCCGTCATCGACAATATCTTTCAATACGGCACGCACGTCGTCCATATCGGGCTTTGCTGTGGCGAGTAATTGCAAGCCAGCATCTGCGTTCAGTATAACTGCCTCCAGCGGTTGGCTGACCTCATGCGCGATTGAGGCAACCATCGACCCCATTGTCAGGTGCCGACCTATCTCGGAAATTTCTCGGCGTGCAGCGTTCCAGATACGGACGCGCTCCTGCGCCTCTGCCACGACGCGCTGCTCCAGTAATTCATTCAAATTGCGCAAACTGTCGGCGAGTTCGCGAGACTTGGCCTCGCTTGAGCCAGTGCAACTTCCATTCGTTTACGTTCAGTAATCTCCTCGGATGCGACGTTGATACCGAGGATGCTGCCGTCTGTCGCAATAAGAGGAATCCAGTTGGTAGTCCAAACGCGGTCTGCGTTTCCGCCGTCCGGCCGCTGGCCGCTGATTTCTATGCCTGTGATTGAATTTCCAGACCATAAAATCGTCTGAACAATATTTTCGACCTGTTCGGCAACTTGCGGAACCGTCTCTCGCACCGACCGGACAATATGATCACCGGCAGAAAGTCCGCAAATTTCGCACAAATGCTGATTGATCAGTTGATAGCGGCAATCAGGGGTGAGAAATGCGAGACCGACAGGAGCTGTCTCATAGAGCAGCCGAAACTCGGGCGTCCGTGCCCCGGTCCCCGCGCCAGCCGAGGAATAGGCTAGCGCGTGTCGATCATCAGCCGCCATTGTCCGTACGCGGTCTTGCCTCACCGACCAAACACTAATCCGCATTGCAGTCCCCCACAACACCGAGGAATTGTCGCCGCCTCATGTCTGCCCCCGGTCCTCGAGTGGGCATCGTATCGGGCATATAGCAGGCGGCGGCTGCAATGAGGGGGGCGATCTATGGGGGCTGGGACATTGGCTGTGCAGGATGTGGCGCATGTTGAGCGTCGAGGTGATCTTCATATCGCGCTGGTCGCGGTTGCGGTCGCGGTGTCGCTGCTGCTGCTGGCTGGCGTTGACCACC
Organism: uncultured Alphaproteobacteria bacterium; assembly: GCA_963802585.1. Lineage (GTDB taxonomy): Bacteria > Pseudomonadota > Alphaproteobacteria > Rhizobiales > Xanthobacteraceae > Bradyrhizobium. The sequence goes on from CAWDJS010000011.1 coordinate 725,865, forward strand.
GGTGGCGCTGGTGAAACAATGCGCGGCGGCAGGGCATCGACGTACAGGCGCAGCATGTGGCAACTGTCGAACGCTCAGGCGCTGATCTTCGTAGCGACGGTGGTCGTCGCGATTGCGCTGCTGGACCGGCTGACCGGCAATGGAGCCGACGCCCGCTCCAATCCCGCTTTGACCAAGTCGGGCTTGCGTTCAGCGTGACCGTCGTCCTTTTCGTCAAAGCGTTTCGCTTGCTCCAGCGCGACCAGCCTTGCGAGTATCCGCCGGTGTTCGTCGGTGATGCTCGGATCGGCAAGCTGTCGCTTGACGAAGATCAGGTTCGCATAGTGGACGAACTCTTCCATCGACCCCATGAGCGCCTCCCTGTCCCTGCGCGACGCCATTCATGATTTTGATGCGCATGTAGTCGCGCCTAAACAACAGTCCCACAACTGGGCGGCAGCTACGGGACCATTGCCGAGGGCGTATCGGACCTTGGGTGATACACACGCTCATAAAAGGCGACAAAATAGAAGCGTGCAATTGTCCCGAAGGACAATTGCTGGTCAGGCGTGCCACGCCAATCAACAGTCCCTCAACGAAGCCTACGATGGCGCCGGGGCCCGCGTCCGCCTCCGTTGTGTCCGGCCCGTCAACAGCCGCAATCTCCAGCGGCTTGCCTTGTCCATCGTGGCCGGGCGGAGTTGTTTGCTATTTCTGCTCCCCGCGATATTCTGACAATCGGCTAGGGGGCCTTAGAATGTTCGATGTGTATCTGAACACTAAGCGCGATCTGTTGGTTGTGCGCAATGGTTTGCCAATTCTTCTTCCTGACACGTCAGGCAGGTGGCGTAAGAAGAAAAAAGTAGCGAGCGTCAGCGAGGACATTAAGCTCGCCGTTCAAAGGCAGGGTTACTACATGCGGAAGCTAACGGACTTAAAGAAGCGTTAGTCGGCGAAGCGCGTGTGCAACCTCTACAGCATCACCACGAACCAAGCCGCGATCATCGCGCTGTTCCGTGCCGTCAACCGGTATGTCGGCAACCTCGCACCGATGCCGGGCGTGTTGCCGCTGCTCGGAAGCACCCGAACCCGGCAGGCACTAGCAGCGGCGAAGGCGCGAGGGGCGTCACTCGGCAGTCCCACGCTTCACCTGGCCCGCAGGAACGCCGCGGAAGCTGTGTCAGCCGAGGCAAATAGGTGCTGCCAATGTTCTGCCCATCATTCGAGAGGCTCAGAAGGCTGGCGCAACCACACTGAGGGAGATTGCGGCGGCACTGAATGCCCGAGGCGTGGCGACGGCGCGCGGTGGGCAGTGGCACGCGAAGTCTGTCAGCAACGTCCTTGAACGCGGTTAGAGCGCGAAAGTGACGCGAACGTTTTCTAGCAGTCGAAGCAATCTGCACCAGCCTCCGGGGGAGGGGAAAAATTTCGATTTGGGACCCACCATTTCATTCATGCTGCGTGATATTCTTTTGTGTGTCGTAAGCCGCCACGGCAACCACTTTGGCCAGATATAGCCCGATCACCAACCGCTGGTTCGTTTCGGTTGAAACGCCGAAACACGTGCGCTCTTCTCGTCACGCGAGAGAGACAAGATCATTTCCGACTGAAATGGAGGCCAAACGATTTGCGAAGGCGATGTTGTCAGATGGACGAAAGGTCACTGCGGGCACCTTGAGCCCCCATCAGCCGATACGACGTACTGTTACAGCGTCGGAAATCTATCAATGGATTAAGGAAAAGGAAAAACGGGCTCGCGACCCGAATCGTTAGCAGACGGATTTTTGAAACATTTTCGCTCAACAAAAAGGCCGACATTTCTGTCGGCCTTTGTTTTGCTCGAACATGTAAATCGAGGTCAGTAATGCCCGCCGTAACCGGCGCCGTAACCGCCGAAGCGGTAGTTGACGCGCAAGGTGACCATGTCCACGTCCTGGCTGATCCGGTCGTTGAGGATGCCTGCGAGGCGCGGGTCGGCCACGGAGAAGGAGTTGTTTGCATTTCCCATCCACAGATGGTCGTATTCGACACCGAACGACCAGTTCGGCGCAAAGCCGTATTCAAATCCGACACCCAAGGTGCCGCCCCAGCGCGTCGCACTTGCCGTGACCAGACCGATGCCGGTGAGGTTGTCGCTTACGGTAAAGCGACTGTCCGTCACCGCTGCGCCGCCCTTGATGTAGAACAGCGCCGCATTCCACGCCGCCCAACCGATTTGGCCCGTGAAGAGGCCAATGCCGTCAGTTTTCACGTTGGTTGAGAGCGCCGGGTTGAACACGCTGACGCGACTGCTGCTGAGGTCGGCCCAATCGCCTTGTGCTTCCAATCCGAACACAAACTGATTGGCTTGCCAGCGATACCCGATTTGCCCACCGATGAGGCCACCGGAACGATCACCGCAACCGCCGATGAAATCTGTCCCTACTGCATTAAAGAGATCCACGCAACTATGGCTCTGGCCCCAGCCGCCATTGGCGCCGATGTAGAAGCCGCTCCAATTGTAGATCACCGGAAGCGGGGCAGGTGGCGGTGCCTTGACGGCCATGTCAGCGGCCAACGCAGGGACGGCCATGCCCAATAAAGCTACCGATCCGACGGTAGCCAACAGAAATTTCTTCATCGTAGTTTCTCCATCCCGTCGCCTTGTCGCGACCCCAAGTGGTTGTAAATGGTACCCCCGACTGCAACTCAGAATTTGCACGATTTCCCCGGAAAAGGCGTAACCCATGGGCAACAGTCCATTTTTAAAATGTGACGGACCGGCGACAAGCGGTGCCAAGGCGGTAGGGCATCGGACGATAGCCCGATCCAAAAACTATGAGCAGGCTCGTGTCAGGCAGTCCGCAGCCCCTAAGCTAGCGACAAGGCATCATAGTTCCGTCAAGGATTTGCTTGAAGCTTCAAACGTCCAGAAGGCGGGAAACATGGGCAGGCCGATTGGCTCCGTGAACCGGCAGAAGCCGTTCGCTGACGCCTTGCGAGTGGAAATCCGCGCTGGCAACGATGCTCGCCACTTGCGCGCCATCGCCCGAAAAACTGATCGACACCAGGGCGATTCAGGACTGGCTTGGGCATGTTTCAATCACCCACACGCTGAGCCCGGCGCGCTTTAAGGACTTCTGGCGCTGAGGCGACTCCAATCCCCTATGGGAATAGAGCGACTAACTGAGGTCGACGATTCCGTGCTGAACTCCCGTTGCCGTTGGACTTCAATCACATGGCGCGGCAAGGCTCGGTGCCAGATAGGCTGAACGAACAGGTATCCCCGCCGCACGGGGCCAAGGGCGCCCAGGCGCCCTAAACACCAACACGCGGCTCGGCTCAGCCCTTGGTTGTCACAACAGGAGTTTTACCGACGGGGTATTTGCCCACCGGGCTTTTTCCAATGGGATACTTGCCGATCGGCGCCGTGGAGACGACTGGCTGGGGGTGCGGGAGGTCCGCAGCAACTGCTGTTCCCATTAGAGCCAAAAGGGCAGTGCTAGCGACCACGCATTTCAACATCGGAATCTCCCGCAGTGAGTAGGCATGAGTTTGAAGCTGACCTTCGCCTTCTATAGCGGAATCCAATTACCCAAAACTAACACTGAAACGATTTTTACCGGATGTTGCAGAAATGGCACGGGTTCGAGCCGTTGGGCTTCTGACGGCGGCGATCAGAAAATCAGCATTGGCGAAGTGGCGGGAAAACTGGCGTCACTTTCGATCGAGCCGCCGTAGCGGCTCGACGACGGAAAGCGGAGCCGCGATCAACGCTCCGTCTTCCCCAATCATAGAAACGGCGCCCTTCGGATCGAGTGTTTGAGATCTTGCTGAAACCGGACCGCATACGAGCATGAAGTAGTCGTAAAATGCTCGTTTGTCGTTTCCGCTGACGAACTGGCAGTGCAACCTGAAGAAATCAAGGCGGAAACGTCGATACGTCGCGTGTTCAAGCATTCGACCAATTTCGACGAGCCTGACAACAGGCTCGTTTTCTACCGACAACCCCATCTCTGCCATAGGCTGGCAGTTGTAGAAGTTCATTAAATCGATGCGAGCCTGATAATCGCCCCAGAAGATACCTGGCGATATGGCAACGCACTCCACCATCGCGCGAAATCGTGTTGCCCCTCGGTGCAACCCGATCTTGAGGATGGACGAACCAACCGTGATAAGCGTCACGGGAATTTTGCGTCGACCGAGCGCATTGTCCAATTTCAGCGCGCGATGGAGCAGATCAACCGCAAGTGCAGCGCCCAGACTATGGCCAACAATCAGAATTTCATCGGCGTCAGAGTTGCAAGCAGCAGCGACGATTTCAGCAGCCAATTTATCCAATCTCTTTTCGATGGTCGAATTACCCCATCGAACGTACTCGCGCGAAAAGATCCAATCGTCGAAAAGGCTGCCTATGTGCAGCCAGCGCCACGGGCCGGCCATAACCGCTGTGAATCCGAGCAAGCCAATGCCGATGGCGACCAGGACTGATCCGCTGATTTTGAACGTGAGGATACAAATCGAAAGCGTGGTCAGAATGAGGAGGCCGAACGTGACATACGGGTATAGAAAGAAAGCTGCATACCCCCAATTGGCACGAAAGTAGGCCCAAAGAGCTCCGGCAAAAACGAAATCCCAAAAAGCAACGATGCCGAGAGCGATCCGGGTGCCGGTGGCTCGATCTCTAACGCTGTCAATTACGTCGTCCCACCGAATAAGATGATAGTCCGTTTGGACTCGCCAATTTGGTCCAGTCGTAGTTACGCTCCACTGTCTCTGATCCGCCCCGTCACGGAAGTCGTCGACGAGAGCTCTTACCGACCACGTGCTTTGGAACCTAGCGATTTCGCGCACAAAGCGCTGTCGCGCGAAGTCGGGTGACGTGATTGGATCGTAGCCGCCAATATGAAACACGAGTCGTTTTGCGACGGTGTTTCCCGCCAAAATTCCACCTGCGATTCCGAGCTGCGGACTTACCAACTCACTCACCGCGCAAAATCGATTTAGAATTGAAACTGATCCCTAGGAAACGTCTCCAGCCAATGGTTGTCAACAGGGATTCGGGAAAGCCGCAAGGCGAAAAATGGGGGACGGAGTTTTGGCGCGTCGGAACCGACGCAACCAATTCCCAGAATTGTGGTGGGGAATAACCCAACCCTAAAAGGCGGATGTAACTGAATTGCTGGAAATTAGGCCGGGAATTTCCGGACGCCAGCGGGAATTAATTAGGCAATTGCTCGGCACCATTACGATAAGCGGCGCCGGGCGGCCTACGCTTCCCTAGGCGCCATCTTCTTGGACGAGGGGGTAGTCATGTTCCGTAAAGTCACGATCGCGTTGTTTGCGACTGCAGCACTTGCACTGCTTACACCCGACCTGGTGTCGGCGCGCGGTGGGGGCGGCGGCTTTGGGGGTGGTTTCCACGGTGGCTTCGGCGGCGGTGGTTTCCATGGAGGTGGCGGCTTTGGTAGAGGCGGTTCTCACGCCGCTAGATTTAATGGCGGCCAGTTTCGTGGCGCGGCGGTTCGTGGGCGCGGATTTCGGGCCGGATTCCGGGAAGGATTTCGGGCCGGCCAGCTCGCCGGAACCAGCCGCTTGGCGATTTGCACGACGGTCAGAAATGGGCAGAGAACCAAGCTGCAGTGTCTCTCGCCAGACTGTAGCTCATGGCATAGTTGGACGGAATAGCTCGACCGCCCGTTGTCATGGCGGGGCAATACGGGAGCTGCTTGATGCAGCCTGTGTACGTGATCATTACCTTCGCCGGCGTCACCACGCTGGTCTTTGCCGCCCTCGTTGCGCTCCTGAGGGCATTGGGCGGGTGATCGCGATCCCGTCGCGGCCAGCAGAACACACCACGCGCTACGCCGAGCTGTCGCCCGATCGGTTCAAGGACTTCTGGCGATAGGAGTTCGCCTCCGCTCGTTCGAGGAACAGTCTCAGGTCGTCGATATTCTCCTGCTCCTGCTCGGCCATGACGACGGCGAAGTAACGATCCTGCGACGGCAGGTTTTGATTGTCGCCGTAGAACTGGAAGGCATGCAGTCGCCTTCGGCACTGTTCGTGCTTGATCAGGAGTTCTTGAAAGGCAGCGGTCTCTTGCATGCTCCGTTTTCCATTCTTGAACGTGGCGCAGATCGGCACAATTTCATGCCTGACATAGGTTCGCGCGATCGCCGGCTCAATTGAACCCAGGTAGTCGTCAGGCGATCCGAAGTGGTCACGGAACGAAACGAAGGTTTATGGCGCTCGCCGTTAAAGCCGACCACTTGGGCGACGGGTCATGATCCGTAAGGGCACCCGCAGGAGTGGCGATGGGCGCGTTTCCTCGTGTGCCCGGGCATGCAGTACCGTCGGCCACGCAAACGCACTGGTGAATTCGGCTGGGGCGGGAAACGGCACATCCTCACCAAGCTGTTCGAATAGCCGCGGTAGCCGGAATGAGCGTTCCCGCCACGCCGACCCTGTAGACCTCGAGACGCCGACACTTCGGGCACTTGAAGCTGAGCCGGCTAACGCCAAACGGTGCCCGGTCATCCTGCGGAGCAAGCGACATCGGCCAAGTGCCGCACTGCGGACATTTCACCAGCACTTGCTCGGGCGACAGATCGCGCATGTCCCTAGAACCAGGGACGGCTCTTAACGTTCCTAAAGCTGTGGCTAGGGCCGCCTCATGTCGACAATATCGGCATCGGCTGCGGCGCCGTTTCGCACAAGGATTACGCCGAGCGACCCAATAATGGCGAGAACGAGCACGACGACGGTTGGCGTAAGGCGCCACTTCGACGATGGTGATTTGTAAGATGGTACAGACCGCTGGCCGGCGGTTTCTATCGCTCTAGCGCGACGCACGCCCCAGAAGAACATCCACGTCAGGACTGGGCCGACCGTGCAGCTCAGCACGACCCACCCGACTAGGACATCGATCAGAATCCGCATCTTGCCGTCTCCACGGAGACGCGCCGGCGAATGGCCAGCGCTCGAAGGTGGCCGGAGTTCCTCATGCTTCCTAGGGGCTCAGTATGGGCGAGTCGACCGGCTGGGTCGACTTGGCCCAAAGACCACCAACGTAGGCCGCCCCGGCTTGGCGCTGGGCGCGTTTCCCCGTGCCGGGCAGCAGATGGCCGCCGGCCCACACAGGCGAATTCGCCAAGGCCGGGAAACGGCATAGGCCGGGACGGCCGACTCACCCATAATCGAGGCCCATGAAACAGGACCTCGCGCATTACAGCTTCCGCTGTCCAAATCTCGAATGCGGCGCGCAGTACGTCGCCTTAGCGAAGGATGAGGCTCCTGGTCACCAGCATGGCGACCGTAATCGAGCCTAAGAAGATCAGGAGCTTATAATTCACCACCCAGACGAGTTCTGGGTTCGCGACGGAGATGAGATAGACGTCAACGTCGAATACGAAGATTTTGATTAGTGCGTATGACCAAAACAGGATCGCGATCAAATCAGCGAAGGTCCAGAATAATTTCCATCTTCTCACTGCCTTAGGGTCCGGCGTACTAGGCTGGACCACAACGACGCTCACATTCGAGTGTCCCTCTGTCCCTTCGGTCATGTCATCAGCCCGCCTTGCAGGCCGAAAAATGGGACAGCGCTGCAAGTGCAAAAAGTAAGTGCTTCATTGAAAAGCCTCCCGCGCCCCAATGACACGGGACGCAAGATAGCCGCCAAACCAAAGGTTGCAAGGCCACCAGACGGTCATGCTCGTCCATCATCTGCCGGAACATGTCCTTGATGTCGGGGATACGGACCGGCTTTTCCCGCGGTCCTTGATACCGCCTGAGCACAGACATCTGTCGGCCGGCGATCTCGTCACGCTTGATGGCGTTCTTCTCGGCGAAGTAGGCGCGCATGTCGGCGACGAAGGCTTCGGCGACCTCGGGAGGTAGTCCGATTGGTTTGCGGGGCATGGGCCGACGCCAGATATCCAAAAGGAGGGCCTATACAGAGACATGGTAGGTGCCCGAGGCACAACCACCACCATAAACATGGCATGGTGGAGACGACCATCCAACCCGACTTTCTGCGCACAACGTGAACCAAACCAACCGCAGAGGGCGACGAAAGACCGTCGCAGGATGATCCAGCCATGAAGTCAGAAACTCCAACGCAGAGATATCGCCGTGAAGCCGAGGAATGTCAGCGCAACGCGAAGAGAGCGATGAGAGCGACTGATCGAGAGGCATGGCTGCGGCTTGCTGCGGATTGGGCGAAGCTTGCGCAGTCCGCGGAGCTTAATCCTCGGACCCGGGAACTCGTACGGCGTTTGAGAAGCTAGGCCCACCCTTGGAGCGCGGAACGGCGGCGAGCTACAGCGCCTCGCGAAAGCCTTGGCCTGCTCCAAGGCCACCTCGCTGGTTGTCTGTTCCTGCCTCAGGCGACGGCCGGGGATGTCATCCCAATAGAAATACTGCGACGGCCTCCCATCCGGGAAACGGACTTCATAGCTCCCGCACCTCGGGACGGCCTCATGTTTGATTAGGCGGATTGTCATCAGCGCCGGTGAGCGTCCAAGAAGTCGAGTACCGATTGCGGCACCTCGCCGAACTCAACATACCGTCGGCGCAACTCGTCGGCGATGTCCTTGGTCACGTCACGGGACCAGCCTTCGGCGGTGTTGAAGGCCACGATGCGGACTGGATAACCATACTGACCATCCACTAGGTCGCGGATCAGTGTCTCTCGGTCAGTGCTTTCCGCGTCGGTTTCTCGCCAAGAACACCCCATTGGGCCAAAGTCATCCAGCACGAGATAGGTATCTTGGTCGGCCCCATGGGGCACAATCGATGGCGAGGTACGCATGACAAAACTCCCGCAACACAACCCCCTGTAGGGTAAGCGCAGTCGCGGCCGGTCCACAACGCGAATCTGGCGGGGAGGGAAGCCCGCTGGTGATAGCTCTTGGTAGGGACCGCAACCTAAAGGCAATCGATGAGTTATCTTGAAAGAGGTCTCACCGCCAGAGTTGGCGATACACGTGCATCCGTCGCAGGAACGCTAGATGCGATAATGGCGAAAAACGCTGCGGCTGGGCGTCTTGCTAGTGGCGTTACCCTGAAAATGTTCGCAGACGAAGCAGTCGCCGCTCTTGAGCGAGCCTATATCGATGCCCAACAATTCGCATTCAATGTCACAGGCAACCACGAAGAGGATACGGTTCGACAACTGAACCTTTATGCTTTGGGCATGATAACTGCCATCATGGAGCAGGTCACAGAACGGGCAAATCGGCTCGGGATACAGGGAACAATCGTCCCCCAACAGATTGGCGTGATCCGCCTTAAGCTGGACGAAAGACGTGTACGTTTGACCGACGACTTTGCGCACGGAATGCTGGGGAGTGAACTTATGAAGAAAGACCCTCTTGTGAATGTCGTAAACAACAACAGCCCCGGGTCCATTCAGCAGGTTGGCGTGGGGAATTTCTCCCAATCGGTGTTCGTCCAGCGGAATACCGAGCTAATAAGCGCAATAGATCAAGCGCTGTCATCATCCGAGTTTAAAGCGCTAAGCGGTGACAAGCAGGCGAGTTTGACTGATGTGGCCGAGGTGTTGAAGGCGGAGGCGTCAAAGAACGCCCCCGATCCCGGAAAGCTAAAACGGTGGGGAGATCGCTTTGTGCAGATGTGCGGTGATGTGGGGATCAAAGTCGCCGGAACTTCAATCGCTCAAGTGCTGATAAAGATGTTCGGCGGGTGAGGCTGCGGCGATGTTGGATCAGAACATCTTTTGAGCGGGCGCACATTTAGCGGAAATATATGCGAGGAAGTGAGCAGTTCCGCCGCTCTGGAGTTTTTGTCGCTCGCTGGGCCTCATGGCCTGCATAAATAAATTGCCGGACACTCGATCAAGTTACCCAACGTCGAAAGCTCGGATGTTTCAGAACCAAAAACGACCGTGGATTCATCCACTCTCGTTATCGGGAACGCTGTATAAAGAGGCGGTTTAACAATCTTTTTTTCATAGTCCAAAATCGAAGTTTCGTTTTCGATCTTTGTCGTGCCATGGCCCTCAAGGGTTATGGAGCCGTTGCAAATAAGCGTGATTGGGGCGGCCTGCGCGGGTCCAGCGGCAACAACAGTGCAGTGAGACCGACTATAATTCGCATCTGCTCGCCTAATATGTTGGAATTGGAAGTGTGCAACAAGCCACACGAAAACCGTAGCGTGCGGAAGAGGGAAGGGCCATTCCCCATGATCCCGCCGATCTGGCGGGGAGGGACGGGGCTCTCCCTACTTCACGATGAGCCAAACGGCTGCCCCTCCTATAGCGGTCATAGCTACCGATATCGCGATTGAGATCGCGATGAGCTTGGTCCAATCCCAGTATGACACGCGCTAGTTCCAATCGGCTGTTGCACTGCAACAATCGATCGTGTCGGGGCGCGTGGCTAGTGGCTCATACGCATGACGCTCATCAACTTACCGTTGATGGGTTGTATTTCGGAATATCGGGTTGTGTGAGTTGCGCGGTATCAAAAGGGATCACAGAAAAAATCAAAGGGAACCAGTGGCTTAAGCTAGGGATCGAAAAGGGCCAGCGCGCCATCTCCAATAAGAACAGAATAGGAATTGTGGAACAGAAGGGGCGCTTCGACAACGCAGCTGTTGAGGGCGGGCGTGCCTCATGATTCCGCCGATCTGGCGGGAAGGGAAGCCAGCGGGTCTTGCTTTCGTACTTCTCGACCTTTGTTTCGAGATCAATCATCACGCTGCTCCACGCAATACCCAATCAGCCGTTGGGAACAAGCTAACAGCGAAAAGATGGCGGCGCTAAGGAAGGGTGGAACCGGCGCCAACGGCCTTCCCAGAGTTCGTGCAGAGACTAACGCGCCAGTCGTAGCCGGCGATCCAGGCGGGGCTTCGGTCCCGCGCTTTCATTTTCCGCGGGAATGCTTTCGGAACGGACGGAACCACCGTTAGGCCCGCCAAGTTGAGAAAGGGATCGAACATCTGGGATATCCGAACATGCGCCTCCTATTCGCCGCGCTCTGCATCGCAGCCTCCGGCTCGATGGCATGGGCTCAGACCCAGCCCAACCTAGATCGATTGAGCGCCTCTCAGCCCATCAATGGCGGTGCTGCAGCGCCTGACGACAACAACAAGGGGCAATCTCAGTCGCCGGGCCCAGGTCCGCTCACCACAGGCAGTGGCGGCGGTTCAGCCGCCAATCCTCAAGGTGGCACACCGCCAAACATGCAGGTTGCTCCGGACGGTTCATCAGACCAGCGGTGATCAGAAATAACAGACTCGGCCGCACGCGGGCAGCGGGCGGGCTCCGATTCGTTTCCAGGCCCGGCCCGCTCTGGAGCCCGCCAGCCAAACCCGCACCAGCGGACTTCCCGGAGTCATGGAGGGCCTATCGAGGCAGCGGCCGTTGCGATCTCAATCCCGGACGTCGGCGCCAAACCGCCGTAGGCGAATGAGGTTCACGCCTGTCGGCAGAAAATCAGCAAGTCTTGCCCAGCGGGTAACGAGCGGCTGCTCGCCATCGTCCATCAGGCGGAACGAGTCTCCGGTCCAGAACCCAATCTTGACTTCATTTTTGCCGATCAATCGTCCGTCCGGCGGCTGGCCGGCTGCGGAGACGATCAATAACAAGCGTTCCTTGGCGGGCGGCCTATGATCGGTGCTCATCCATTTGATCGCCATGGTCGAGGCTCCCTTCCACGCGATGGCAATCTAACTTGATTTCAGGAGCGGCCGGGAGTTCTGATCGCCGGCATGGGCAACGATCCCGGCTCGAGCGAGTTTGCCTGGAGCAGGCTGAGGAGTGTTTGATGCCAGAGGGCAAGGCGGCGCCATGGCCGCGGATTATCGCGCTGCCCGCACCAGCGGCCTTCTTGGGACACTGCCGACGGGCTCTATCGGGCCGCCGTTTCGAGATCGCGGAAGGAACCTTAGCTAAAATGCCGATTTAGGCTGTTTTTGACAGGAGTATTTAGTATGCCCGACCTTAACCGCGCCTGGACTGATGACGATATTGCCAAACTCAAAGATCTCGCTGGAACCATGCCCGTCCGGCAGATAGCTGACCAGCTGGGCCGTAGTCGCGGAGCGACCGCTGTAGAAGCCTGCAAGCTCAAGCTCTCGTTACGCTTGCAGAAGCCAAGCAAGTCCGAGGAACGATCAGTTCCCCGCGGGGAAAACTCAGCTGCGGCACCGGAGGAAGGTTGGCACGGCTGAGGACGGGGCGAGCGGGAAACGCCGCCGATAAAGGCCTCGAGCCCGCCGCTTCAACCCGGCGGGTTTTTGTTTTGGATTCGGCGGCGGTGCCGGCGGGCTGATCTTGCCCTTCAAGTTTTCGCTCTTTTCGGAGGGACCGGGCGCGCAAATCTGGCGGCCCATCGCCGTTCGAACCTTCTATGAAGGTCCAGAGGGATTTCGCGCATAAACCACTCAAAGGCCTATCCCGCAAAACCTAAAATCCGCTCTTTTCGCGCAACGGCTGCAACTCATCATCCTTCTTGACGGGCTGCATTGGCATATGGCCGGGTTTGGTCCTGGTTGCCGTCTGAGCCCTGTCTTTATCCTTGGGCTGTTCTTGGCCCTTGTCGTCCAGAACAACCTCATGGCCTTCTTTGTTTTTCGACATGGGCTGGGTCACCTTTGACAGACCAACGTGCACGCAGCAACCGAGTTTCCATAGGAACTGACGCTGCAGGGAAGCGTTTCCCCTACATGTCACAACCCCTGTCACACCTTATCGAAATCTCGATCCAGATTGCCTGGGATTACCTTGAGCAGACGGGCGAGATTGGTGACCCTGAGGTCGCGAGCCGAGTTCTCCTGAAGTCCATGGAACACCAAGTCTCCCGAGGTGAGAGGCGTAGACTGATGCTCTCGAACAAGGCGATCGCGGATTACAAGAAATTCACAGCTGAGCGAAATGGCCTCGAGGCCGTGGCTTGAAAGAGCACGCCCCCCTTGAAATCGTGTTTCAGGGCAATGGTTCATCGCCTCGAAGTCGCGCAGGCGGCTCGTGCTCTACCGGTGCTTAGCAATCCCCGAAAGCACTCAGGAGACCAATGGCGACGGGGATCGGGGCAGCGACTAATAACGCGGGCGCGTGAAAGCTCAGGCCTGCAACAAAGATCCAAACGCCAAAGCCGACAATCGGGGTTGAGATTGCAAAGGCGAGCATTTTTTCCATTAGCTAACTCAAGGGCATCGCAGGGGATCAAGTGGGACGGACGGCCCGACAATTCACCCTTTGGGTCGGTTGTTGATACCGGTCACCGCCGTCCCAAAGAGTCAACCAGCGCTCGGCATAGACGTTCCTTGGCACTGATTTTGCAGCCTTTAACTTTATGCCGAACTACTATTTCAAGCTGGTCGATACCACTATTGTCACTGATTACGGGGTCCACGACTTACCGGATGATAGGGCTGCTCGGATCGCGGCTAGCGATCTGGCGCGATCGTTCGTGAAAGCCGCCCGGAATTATTAGGTCGGCACTGCTCCATCTCTGTCACAGACGAGAATGGCGCTGGCATCTACATCGTTCCGCTCGATCCCTGAAGGCGTGCGCTAGACCAAAACCTTCGCAATGGACGGGGATCGTCTTTGTTGAGCCGTCGACGTGCCGCGACTCAGGTTCGGCATCTGCCGGGCGCAATCACGCGCTCAGATGGAGGCCAATAATGGCAGCAGCTACATGCCCACTCTCGGATGAGAAGGCAGGCCGGATGATGATCGCGCTTCGCGAAGGCAAAACACTTCGGACTTTCGGGGTGAAGGCGCATCGCTTCGAGGCCTACTTCAAAGCTCATCCCGATTATGCGCAAGCGGCTCGGCCGCTGATCGAGGCAAACGCTTTGGCCGCACGCCGCCGTAAATCGCGGATCTATCGAGGCGCAATGCAATGCATGCGTGGCCATTCGTTGGAGGGCGCCCCGATCTACGGGAAAAACGGCTTTCCATTTAGGTTTTGTCTTGAATGTCGGAAGATGCAGAACGTCAAAGGGGGCATCCTTCGGCCAGCAATGGGCGAAAGAATTAAAGCGGCTCTAAAGCTGCCGACCGCGACAATCACCAGCATCACAGCTGCTTGCCGGCCGGGACAACTCGTATCGCATATCGCGTTCTAGGCATCGATTTCGCGGACCAACCGTCTGCCCAATCGCCACCGAAGTGTCGATCACGGCAAGCAACGCTATGGTCGTGATCAGCGTTCGCATGATCGATCTCCCAAATGGGGGGCGCGGGGCTTCGATCCCACGCTTGAAGATCACGAAAACAAAAAAGTCCCGATCAGCAGACCCGCCCCGAACGCCCAGAGCCCTAGCGTGCAAGCTGAGACGAGGCGGGCGAGGTTGCGAAAGTCCGCGTCTGATAGTTCTCGTGCAGTCGGTCCGCCGCCAAATGCTGCGAAAAAAGCTGGAATCCCTGCAAGCGCCTTGCGGAACAGGGAGGAAGCCCGGTCATAGAACCCGCCAGCCAAAAGGGATGGCTTAGTTGGTTTGATACGCGTCGAACGCGTGGGCGAGAAAAACAGCGGCGCTACAGCAGATCAGAAACGCAACAACGAAGGTCATGAACACTACTCCTGCGAACAATACGTTTTTGGCGTCGTTTTGTTTCAGGACTGCTTCGTCGGGCCGCCGAAGTGGTTTCGTGGCCGTGGCCATTTTGTGGCAGCCGAATAGCGGCCCCATCGTCCGCTGGACCCGGCCGCGCCGCGGGCGCCTGCGCTCGCCCATTGCCTAAAGACAACAATCGCCAAACAGACCGCACCAACGCGATCAGGACCGCGAGGAAGGTCAAGAGTTTTAAGCACCGATAGATCAGGCGAGCGCGATTTGGCATGGCGGCTCCACTTCGGGGCTCGCTTACTGCAATCGCATTGACGTTTCGGAACAACACCTGCGCCGAGGCGAAATTCCGGCCCGCCCCATGGTCAAATCGAGCCGGGAACAAAAGTTACAGTTCCGAGTTATGCGTGAAAAAATCGGGAGGGATTCTCATGGATCGGATAACGCACTGCCCTAAATGCGGAAAACGACTGGTCCCGGTTATCACCTTGTCCGGCCGCACCGACCTCCAATGCATAAGCTGTGACGACCCCGGGGTGAAATGGGCTGAAAGTCCGCTTATAGCCCCTGAGAAGCCAATCATTGCAGAACCCGTTTAGCCACTGAGCAGGCACGCGGGAGCTGACGCTGCGAGCACCAGCGCTGCGACGAATTAAAAAAGCGGGAAGGTTGCGCAGGAAGCGGCATGTTCCTTTAGTGCCCCCGCGTTCCCCAGTCGCGCCTCGGGGTGGGGATGAGTGCGGATACAAACCAAAACGCACCAGCGGCCGTTTCTGAGTCAGCCAGGGGCGTCCGGCTGGACGCGAAGCGGAACGGCGACAACGACACGGAAATTATCATCGCCAAACTTCGTGATGCGCAGGTCCAGTTGATGCTGATTAATCAGGAACAGCCTTCTGTAAACTTTCGCCGCGCGATTGATACGCTGGAAAAAGCAATCAAGACGCTTCAACCGCACTAGCCGACAACAAAAAGCCCTTTGACCCCGCTTCGGCGGGGATTTTTTTGCGCGTCGCTGGCCGATTTCTGCGTTGGGGTATCGAGAGGGCCAGCAAGCAGGCAAGGCCGTAGAGAGGCTTGCTGCCGTCCCGGTAGTCCGGGAAGGCCGAGCCGTTCCGACGCGCCGGCAGCACGTTTCCGCAAACCCTAACCGACTTCCGGGATCGCCCTGGGAAGGCCGCGCCTCGCTGTCTCGACGAATGCTCCTAGCCGCCTTCCGGGGAAGCCGGGATCGGAGCGCGCGGCCTAGCGAGCGACGCCTCTAGGCCATCTTCTAGCCGTTAGCGGCTGCAGTGGTTCAGCGCACCCATCACGGCTATGCGGGCGAACGTCGTCGGCCCGGCTCATCCGGATCGATTGATACGGCGCAGATAGCAATAGCAGGAAGAGTGCCTTGTTAGCTTGGTATTTGGCAGCGGGTCGGCTGCTCTCCGAACCCACCATGACGGCAGCCCCTTCGCTGGTGCAAACGCTCCACTGCCATGTTCGGCCGCGCTTCTTCAGCACCAATTCAAAAACCGGGAACTGATTGACGTTGTGATCCAAGGGAACTTCCATCTTGTCAGAGCTTGGTTGGTTTCTAGCACAAAAACGAAAGCAGGAACTTGAGATAGATTAGTGCAAAAAGATATGCATCCGCCACTATCGAAAAGATTTTGTCTCGCCAAGGTGTAGCAACCTAGAGCTTTGATCTGTCCATTATGTAATCTTTTCCTGTAAAAAAATTATTTGAAACTTGAAATATTTAGATGTAGACCGGCTCCGATCTTGAAACCGGGACCTCGGATCAAATTGGAGTACCCGGACGAACGGACCTGGGCGCTTAGGTTAACCTTTTTGCTAAGTTAGCCTTTTTGCCTTCACTCGCTCGCATTTCCGACACTCAAATCTCAACTTGCGATTGATTGTCGAGCATTGCTTGGGGAGGCCGCGTCGATCGCAACTTTTTTGCCTCTGCCAATATCCAAGCAGAGTGTGAATTAGCGGGCCTTGCCTGCGGTAACTTTTGCAAAAGGTCAGTACTCGAATGCCATCTTCCTCCAACAAGATTGCGTTGTTCATCGATGGCGCCAATCTCTATGCGACAGCTAAGACGCTCGGCTTCGACATCGATTACAAGCGCCTGCTCAAGGAATTCCAAAGTCGCGGAACGCTGTTGCGGGCTTTCTACTACACAGCAATCA
Organism: uncultured Alphaproteobacteria bacterium; assembly: GCA_963802585.1. Lineage (GTDB taxonomy): Bacteria > Pseudomonadota > Alphaproteobacteria > Rhizobiales > Xanthobacteraceae > Bradyrhizobium. The sequence goes on from CAWDJS010000011.1 coordinate 742,550, forward strand.
TTGAAGATCAGGAATTCTCATCGATCCGCCCGTTGATCGACTGGCTGGACTACAACGGTTATACCGTCGTTACCAAGGCGACCAAGGAATTCATCGACGCCAGCGGCCGGCGCAAGGTGAAGGGCAACATGGACGTTGAGCTCGCCGTCGATGCCATGGAGCTCGCAGAACATATCGATGAGATGGTGCTGTTTTCCGGCGACGGCGACTTCCGCTCGCTGGTCGAGGCGATACAGCGCCGGGGCGTCCGCGTCACCGTGGTCTCGACCATTTCTAGCCAGCCGCCAATGATTGCCGATGAACTGCGGCGCGAGGCCGATGTCTTCACCGACCTCGTGGAATTCAAGTCCAAGATCGGCCGCGATCCGTCCGAGCGACCGGCTCCGCGCGAACCGCGCCATCACACGCCCCAATTTCTGCAGCGCGGGCCTACAGCCGCGACGCCGAAGGGTGATAAAGACGACGATTTCGACGATTGAGAGAGATGCTCGTATAGCCCATCCCGCCGCGCAGGCCTATTCCGGCAAATGCGTGAAACGTCTTAGATGCCGGCCGCAGCCCATGGGCGCTTCTCCGGCGCGTGCAAATCATGAATCCCTTGGGGCGCGGAACGGGTGCGAGACTGCTTGTGCGGGGTAGCTACTTTCCGGCGCAAAATACGTTCTGGTTGGCATTGCGGAAGAATCGCGCTGCGTGCGGAAAACTGCAAGGTCGGACGGGAATGTAATTGACGTAGGCTACTTTGGTTGATTCATTCTTGTGAATGATTCGAGAGCAAGCGCTGCGAGCGCGTCAAAAGCTGGTCAGTAAATTGCCGATCACCGGCGAGATACTGCGTGGCTCGCTGTTGGAGCGCACGGTCCGACATACCAAAGATTGCCCGAAATGCGCGCGCGGCGAAGGGCACCGGGTCTTCGTTCTAACGGTGAGCTATGCCGGCGGACGCACCCGGCAAATCAGCGTGCGTCGCGAACGGGTTCCCGAGGTTCGCCGTTGGCTCGATAATTATCAGAAACTGAAGGAGACGATCGAGACGATCTGCGAGATCAACCACGATTTGCTGCGTCCGGAGAAAACCGCGGCAAAGCGCGGGGGGAGGAGCCGTGATTAAGATGCGACGCGCGCAGCTCAGCTTCGGCGATGGATTGATCGCCGAGGAAGTGAGCGATCTCCGCGAAAGCTGGATGACGCACGCCGATCAGGTGCTGGCGGACGAACAAATCGTAGCGGCCGTGTACGAAGCGCTGGCGAAGCGGCATCCCAAGAGCCGCAGCCGCGGCCGGCCAAGTGCTCCGGCCGAGGTGGTGCTGCGTTTGTTGATCCTCAAGCACATCCGTAACTGGAGCTATGGCGTGCTGGAGCGCGAAGTGCGCGCCAACCTGGTGTACCGCGACTTCACCCGCGTAGGCGCCGCCAAGACGCCCGATGCCAAGACGATGGGCCGCTGGGGAGTGGCGGTGGGGCCGGACGTGGTCAAACAAATTCATGAAAGACTTGTAAGGCTCGCACGGGACAAGGGAGCGATGGAAGGGCGCAGAATGCGCGTGGATACGACGGTGGTAGAGACCAACATCCATTATCCGACCGACTCGAGCTTGTTGGGAGACGGGGTTCGGGTGCTGATCCGTACCATGAAGAAGATCACAACGATCGCCGGCGAGACTGGAGCCAGACTGTGCGACCGTAGTCGGACGGTGAAGCTGCGGGTGCTGGACATCGCGCGCGCGGCGCGCTCCAAAGCCAAGCAGAGCCGGGAGAAGCTCACGCAGGCGTACGGCAAATTGCTCAACTCGACCAGCCGGGTGGTGGGACAGGCGAAGCGGTTCTCCAAAGAGATCGCCGCAGGAGTGAAGCGCGCTTCGAGCATTCGCAGGCAGTTGGTGCTGGAGGGCCTGCGTCAGGAACTCGATGCGATGGTGCCGCTGATCAAGCAGGTGATGAAGCAGACCAGAGCGCGCATCTTCCGCGGCGATACGCGCGCCGAGGGCAAGATCCTCAGCCTGTTCGAGCCGTCGACAGAAATCATCCGTAAGGGCAAGGCGGGCAAGCCCAACGAATTCGGCAAGATGGTAAAACTGCAGGAGGCCGAAAACCAGATTGTGATCGACTATGAAGTCTACGCTCAGCGACCGCACGATTCGGAGTTGCTGATCGCAGCCATCGAAACGCATCAAGCGATGCTCGGACGCGCACCGCGCCTCGTAGCGGCAGACGCCGCCTTCTACTCTGCAAAGAACGAGGCAGCCGCGAAAGCAAAAGGCGTCAAGCGCGTTTGCATTCCCAACCGCTCGACCAAGAGCCTTGAACGCCGCCGCGAGCAGAAGAAGCGTTGGTTCCGCGACGGCCAGAAATGGCGGACCGGATGCGAGGGACGCATCAGTGTGACCAAGCGGCGGCATGGGCTTAACCGTTGCCGTTACAAAGGCGATGCCGGGATGAAGCGTTGGGTTGGCCTCGGCGTCATTGCCGACAACCTCATCAACATCGGCCGCGCAATCGAAAAGTGGACCGCCCGGTAGATCCGCCCGCCCTCACCATCAGCTTCTGTAAAACCCCCGCCGGTCGTCTCCGGCGGATCTTGCGTTGCTGCGCGCCCTTGACCACTCTTCCCAAAGCATCAATTTTGCGCCGGAAAGTAGCTAGAAGGCCGCCAACTAAGGCAGCCTTACCTAAGTGCCATCAAGACAAAAGCCGTCAGCAGCAAAAGGGTGCTCGAAACAGTAACCGCGAGGAAAAGCTGCGTTGTCCTCATGGGGCGATTGTCGCACCACGATGACAAGGCGGCTGAGCAATTTAGGACATCCGGGCTTTTATTTCGACGGCTGCAAGCCGGGCGAGTTGGCCCAATCCTCTAGATGGGATGCGGTGTCGGCTTGCCGTGCTTTCTTGAGTAGCGCTTCGCGCTCCGGGCCAGGTGGCAGGCTATTGGCCTGCTCGCGAACCTGATTAGCCCATGTGGTCAGCCTGTCGTGAAATGAGATGCTCTGCTTGAATCGGTGGCGACGCCGCATGACACAACCTCGTAGCTTACGGGTCCTAACCGTGGGTTTGAATTTCACGATCCTAATATGCGGTCGACGGGGAATCAGTTCCCCTGCGCACGAAAAAGTCTCGGGCGTAGTATCAATGCCGCGTGCCGGTATCTTCTTCGTCGACGAAGCCGGCCGGCAGGCGCGGCACGGTCAAGCCGTCGGATGTATTGCAGCCAGGGCAAGGCATGCCGGCCGCGCCACAATGACACATACGATTACCGGCCCAAGGTTTCTCAGGGTGTGCCTCGCAGACCCACCTCTTACCATCACATTGAACGCACTTCGGTTTTCGCATGTGCTATCGCGCGGAAACCCCAAGCCCGGAGCGGCCGAGCTTGGGGGGCGCGGAAGGCGGCGGGCTACAGCGCGTCGTGGGTGTGGGAAAATCTATCATACAGATTGCGCCGCTTCCGGGAAATTGATCGTCTATCTTTTGCAGCTTGCGTAATAGCCGCCTGAAAATTTGGGCCAGTCTTTAGCATTGCCGGAGCAAATCATCTCCATGGCGATGTCGCGATCGCTAACAAAGCATTGCGCGACGATCCTATCCCGAACTCGTTGCATGGGATCTCCCATCGCACGGCGTGCCCCCTCCAACCTGCACGCAACGAACATCCTTTCCTTCGGTTAGCCGTCCGAGCTCTTTTGAGGCTTCGGAATAACCGGGCTGGCTGCGTTCGGGACTATCGACACCGCAGAAGCGAACCCTGACGCTTTGGCCTTCATGACTGACCGTAAAGGTATCGCCATCGGTCACCTTAATGACCGGTCCGGAGTAAAAGTAATCTGCGGCAGCAGCTGGCGCTGCGAACATGAGCAGTGCGGGGATTACAATGGCTCTGGCCATCATCGCTTTGTCCTCAGCCGAATCGCGACCAGGCGGCGACGGCGACGCAGTCGGTCCCGCATGGATAGGCGATGGCGCCGGTGTCTCACCACATACCAGCGAGCAACAGATGAACGCGCGAAAGCCGCCCATTAGGTTTCGGCAACTCAGCAATTCCGCCGCTGCCCGCGACGGAGTGATTGGATCCCGGCTGATTGACGGGGCCGAGGTAGCGGTTCGTCAAATAGAACGCACCGATCGACAATACAATCGCCAGCACGGCGGCTAACACCGTCGGGACGACAAATTCAAACGTGATCACTTTGTGGGTCATTGCGGCCACTCGCTTTGACTTACCCCAAGCCAGATGACCACCTTCCGCCGAGTTGGGGAATTGGCAATTTAAAATTATGGTCACCGGTTTAGCGGGCTCTCGCCCGACGCCTGGCGGAAATGAAGCGGAAATGAACGCCCCTGATAAGCGCAGCCAACCTCGGCCACCGTCACTGACTTAGGAGAACTTGTTCTAAATCTAACAACCGAGCACGACCAACGAAGCGCCGGCACCGATTCCGGAAGCGTAACCGGCAGCGGCTGGCGAGCCATCGCAGGCGGCTATGCCGTAAGACGGCTGTAAGCTGAGCATGCTACACGCGATTCTAACGCGAAATCACGCTTGTCACCGCTTGCTCTACGACCTGCGTATAACGACCATCATTGTATTGATAGTCGACAGCGTAAAGAACGACCGCAGCGATAAATGCGGCAGCAATGGCCTTCATCAATGCCTCCCCATCGAATCGAAAATTAGGGAAACAGGGCCGCCGGCACCTCAAAATCACCGGCGGCCCAAGGTCGGACAATTGAAATTGTGGTCGTGGTCGCCCTGCGCGATTCGCAGTTGCAGCGCTATCGTCGTCGGTGTCGCGGATTTGTATCGCGTACCGCGGCACCGGTCATAGAGAACCCACAGAACCCGCCGGCCTTACCAACCGGCGGGCTTTTCTTTAGGCGGAAAGGGCCCGGGGCTCCGGTCCCGCGCTTTTACTCTGGCGGCTGGCCATACATCGCCCTAAGGAGCGAAGTCTTCTCGGCAAGGATAGATCGCATGCGCGAGAGATCTCCGGCTCGGCGTACATCTTCCAGATCTCTGTTCAGCTCAGCGCAGCGAACAATGAATTGGGTCGGGGAATCACCCAGCACGACTGAGCATATCACCTCTCTCAATAGACTCGGCCGCACCGCGGCCGCCGGGCTTCGGTCCGCGCTCAAACCTGTGTACCGACTCAACGTAGAAGTGTACCTTGCACCGGGGTGTTAACGCGGCAGCGCCGGGGGCGGGAATGCGCGACGTTTCAAAACTGAAGTTCATCGGCTCGGTGTTCTGCAGCCAATATCAGAGCCAGGCGAAGTTTTATATCGACGAGATGCATGTATCGGGAATGCGTCACCTCGTGGTCGTTTATGAGAATGATGAACAAGACTTCATTGCCGGCATTCCCGATGAGTGGGCAGACGAAAACGTGCAGGACTTCATCTTCTGGCCGATGAAAAATCCGAACTCGCCCTATCCCGCATGGGAGGTGCCGGCGCGCGCCTATGGCAGTCCAATGCTTTATGCTTGGTGGAAGGGCCGGCCTCCGCTTCAGCGAGCAGTCTCTGCGCGGACTCAGAAATAGCCCGTGGATTCGCTGGCGCCGATCGATCCTCGCTCGGGAGGCCGCCGACCAAACCCGCATCAGCGGCCTTCCTGAAGTCGTGGGAGAGCGGATCTTAGCGTGATTTCGGCAGCGCCCCGGGGCGCGCCGGTAAATTGGCGCCTGATTGTTGCGAGGCGTCGAGCCTTTCGGTTAGCTTCGCGATCTGCTCTGAAAGCCTTTTCGTCTCCGCCCGCTGAGCGACGAGTTGATCCTGCACGACCTGCAATTGATCCACGGCCTGCTGCTGGGTAGCCTGCAATCCCTTGGTGGTTTGCTGATTCCGATGATCTCGCCCGGGTGTACCGATTTGATCTCGCCCAAGATTCCGAGATGATCTCGCCCACCATACCGATTTTGATTGTCGCTCGGGGCGTGAGGCGTTCTCTTGTTGGTTTCTGGCATCGGCGAAGCCGCGAGGATTCGGGTAGTTTACCTCGCGCTTGGCGATACAATCTCCATTGAAATGGCGGCCGTCGGTTAGACCCGTCTTAGCTGTCACCGCATACTCCAACGCCACGCCGCGATCTCGTCACGCTTGATGAGGTTTGGCTCGGCAAAGAAGGCGCGCATGTCCTTGAGGAAGTTACGAGCAACTGCTGGAGCTAGTTCGATTGGCTTGCGGGGCATGAGCCGAATATAGCGGCGCGAAGCCGGAATTACGAATCCCGGAAGCCCCAAGCTCCGCACCGGCGAAGCCTGGGGCCATTTCCTACGCGGCCCGACGGGGGTGTGAGGAGCCGCGCCGAGACCAATTCCTCGTCTATCCGAAGGTTCCTTATTAGGCGAACAGCTCAGCGCCGGCCTGACCGAAAGTGCGTGGTCAAGTATTCGGCGCTCGTAACCGACGTCAACCTCAAGGGGCCGATGAAGGGTTGGGAGATTGCGCGCTTGGTCAGGCAAATCGATTCTGCATTTCCGATCGTCTATATGACCGGCGCTGCCGCCGACGATTGGGCGCGTGCCCAACAGCATTCTGCTGCAAGAGCCGTTTGCTCCAGCGCAACTGGTTACGACGGTATCTCAGCTGTTCAATAAAGGTTCGCCGACTTAAAGATCGAAAAGACACTCAATAAAACGCGACAGGAAGACGGGGACAGAATCGCCCGCGCCCCAGCCCAATTTGGTCGAAGGCGAACCATCTCGGAAGATGCCGGCAGCGCCGCGCTTGTTTGCTGACATCAACTCGCTGGATCCGTCACGGATGCTTTTTCACCGCTTGGTACCTAATTCAGCCATTTCTATCGAATACTTCTGGAACATGGCGATCCGCTTGCTTGTGAATTCTGCAATGACGCTGAGAATTTCAACGGGCGACCTAATCGTCGCAAGCCTCTGGGCGAATTCAAAAGCCAATTGCATGTTGGCTTGTGCCATTTCCAGCAGCTTTGCTTGATAAGCCCGCACGTTTGCCGTGGGTGAAAAAACAGACCCCTTCTTTGAATCGTTATCCGTCATCGTCTGTTTGGGGTCATTTTGTAAGGTTGTCGCCGGTTTCTCAACAAGGGGAGCCTCCAGTTTCTCAACAAGGGGGGCCTCCGGTTTCTCAAGGGAGGCCTCTTGTTTTGAGTCGTTATGACTCTCAGGAGGCGATTCAGTCGAGCTTGCCGCAACCGAGCGCGGGGGGCTGTCTTTCGGGCTTCCGATAATCGCCTGATCGGCCTGTTGGGCGGCTATTTTCGTGCTATGGGCGTGCTTTGACGTCGCCGTTTTACGTTTGCTCATCTGATACTCCAAGGGATGATTGGGCGACCACAACGGTCATTCGTGCGCAGCGACAACATGCTGTGTAGTGTAACGTTCCAAACGCAGACTAACTTCATCGCATATCAGGAAGTTCGGCGAATGTGAGCAATATTGACCACCGGCTCCGGACCGAACTTTTCCGAGAGGTGGTCTGTATTGACCAGTATGTCGGGGCGAGTGCGTGAAAGACTATTCGCATCACCGGCCCGTCACGGCATCTACCGGTGACCGAGAGTATCGCGCTCCCGTCTGATGCAAGGGACTGCATCATGAGCAAGAGAAAAACTACTGAGCAAAAATGGCACGAGCAATCTGAGGCAACAAAGGATGAAGCCACCAAGCTTCCTTCCGGGAGACTCAAGGAGCAACTGCTGCGAAAGGCCAGTCAGTTACACACCGCTTCCGAGATCAGTCTGTGGCTATCATCGCCGGGTCTAAAGCCGCCTGCGTAACAAACAAATCTAGCCATCCCGGCGTTGGTTGGAATGGCTAGATTGTTCTTTGTTGTCATGGTTGCAGGAATGGTTGTCCTTATCGGGTACGCACATGATAATAGCCCACGATAAGTGGACCGAGTTGCTTACATGCTCGAACTGCGGGATGTCGGGGTCAGCCCGTCTTTCACGGCCTGCAGAGCGGGCCTATGATTTTAGCGTGGAAGCCGTTCCAGCAGGCTTCAAGGTTGTGCGCGTGGAATTTGGTGAAGCCTTCTATTGCGAAGCCTGCAATCGGCCGGCGGACACCCATTGGCCAGTAGTGGACTGTTTCGCTTAAACTATAGTCGGCGGAGCGACGAACGCGATCTTAGTCATTGCCATGGAGGAACTGGCGCGCCAGTCCAAAGGCAATTGCGACCGGGAAGTTAGGGCCCGCCCCACACGCAGGGAGCAACGCTATGCGCCAAACCCGCATCAAGCAAAGCATACCGTTGAATAGCATGGCTCAACTGGCTGTAGAAGCGGGAGAGCGCGCCAAGCTGCTTCCGCCCGGCAAGGAACGGGAAAGCCTTCTCGCGCTAGCCAGAGAAAGCGAAAACGCTTCATACGTAGAGGAGTGGCTTAACTCGTCGGCGTTGCTGTCGCCGAGATAGGATGAAGACGTGATATGGCCAGCAAAACTGACGACCAGATAGCCAAGGAAAATAGACTGCGCGTTTCCCGGCCAGATGGCGTACGCGCAATGGAAGATGCCGTTGACGCGGATGTCGTCATTCGCAAGAATATGGCGCGCCTTCGTGAGTTAAGATTGGCAAAGGAAGCAGAGGCCGCTTCGGCCGCTGAATGGGTCACCAAGGTCGAACCGATAAAGCCATCGAGAATGATGAAAACGAATGTCGGTTGGGCATTTGCGCGGACCTCGGCGAAAAAGTGAGCAATTCTGAGCAGACAACCGTCGTGCCGCATGCAGTTTTTCGCTACAATCGCGGCTGGACTCAATGCGCAGAACGTCCCGACGGCACGCGGCTCCGGTGAGTGGACGCCGGGTGCAGGTGGGGTTCTGAGTGTCTGTCCGAAAGGTTCTTGAATCATATGAATCACCTGTGATTCAAGAGAGGTGGCCTGATTCGAGGAGGGGTCACCGATGTGGACGAGCAAGAGCCGCGTCCGTTACGACCGCAGCAAGTTGCGATATCCAAGTGATCTGACCGACGACGAATGGGGGCTGGTCGAACCGTTGATTCCGCCAGGCAAGACTGGCGGTGGCAAGCGCACGGTGATCATGCGGGAAGTGGTGAACGGCCTGATGTACGTTCTCTCGACCGGCTGTCAGTGGCGCGCGATCCCGAAAGACCTGCCGCCGAGAAGCTCAGTCTACGGCTACTTCGATCTGTGGACATATGACGGCACGTTGGAACGAATCCACCACGCGCTCTATGAACGGTGCCGCGAACGAGAGCAGCGAGAAGCCAGTCCGACCGCCGCCATCATCGACAGCCAGAGCGTGAAAAGCGCAGAAAAAGATGCTATGGGGCAAGCGGCGAGACAGCTGTAAAATCGTCGCTTCGATCAACTTGCAATTGACGGAGCTCCCAATGCAGAAACCCCACGACAACAGTAAAGCCAGTCCCGCCGCCTTCATGCAGGATAACACGCTGATCGCGGTCATTGAACTCGGTCTATCAAACTGGCTGGTCGCCGGGCTGATACCTGGTGTTAGCCGGGAACCGCTGAAGAAATTGGAGCCGAACCCGGAAGACCTGCTGAAACTGCTGCATGGCTGGCGGGACGAAGGAATTAAGGCCGGAAGGCCGATCACCCGAATTGCCGTGGCGTACGAGACTGGGCGCGATAGCTTCTGGCTGGCTCGCTGGCTGCGGGAACGCGGCATAGATGCGCATGTCATCCACGCCACCAGCGTGGCCGTATCCCGCGAACATCGGCGAGCTAAGACGGATCGGCTCGATACGGCGATGTTGAAGCGCGGCTTCCTTGGTTGGCTACGTGGTGAGCGTGGCCATTGCACCGTGGCGATTGTCCCGACTATGGAGGAAGAGGATGCCAAACGCCCGCATCGTGAGCGCGAGGGATTGGTCCATGAACAAACCCGTGTGGTCAATCGCATGAAATCAGCTTTGATCCAGTTTGGCGTCCGTAACTTCAATCCCAAGCTACGCAAGGCAAGGGCGAAGCTGGAAACTGTTCGCACACCAGAGGGCAAGTCCTTGCCGCCCAACACGATCGCCGCCCTTCGACGGGACATGGAGCGGTTGAAGATCATCAAGGAACAAATCAAGGCAATCGAGCAGACCCGGCTGCAGCAGTTTGAACAAAAGCCGGAGGCTCTTGCGAACAGGATGGTTTATCTGCTGGTACGGATTTACGGGCTTGGTTGGGAGACGGCCGATCTTTTGGTGCATGAGCTTCTGTCCCGAACATTACGCGACCGCAAAGCTGTAGCCCGTTATGCCGGATTGACCGGCTCACCGGATGAAAGCGGCTCAAAGCGACGAGAAAAGGGCCTTTCCCGCTCGGGCAACGCGCGGGTACGTAAAATCATGATCCAGCTGGCCTGGCGCATGGTGAAGTTCCAGCCCGACAGTGCTCTGGTACAATGGTTCAAACAACGCACCGAGAATGCAAAGGGATCACGCAAGCCGATGATTGTAGCGCTTGCCCGCAAGCTCATCATTGCCCTGTGGCGCTATGCGAATGACGGCGTCATACCGGAAGGCTTCAGGCTGCATTCAGCGGCGTAATCGGCAACAGGAAGGAAGAAGAAATTTTGGCACCTCGGCGCGCATAGCGACGAAACGGCCAAAAAGCGATCCGAGGTAGCGGTAGCCCGCCGTCCCCCCATGGTTTCTGCACCGGGAAAAAGAATGGGCTGCTGCTGCTTCGGAGCCTCGCCTTCGATGCGCATAGTTGCATCATGGTTCGGATCCAACGGATCCACCGTATATAAGGATGTGGCGGTCGGTTTTTTTTACAACCATCGTCAACTTGAAGCGGGCTCCGCCTCGTGTCGCTTTGTTGTCTTTAAGTCAAGTGATCGGCCGCCGCCGCCTGAACTCGTGGGGGTCGATCGGCGTCGGCCGATCACCACCAATCGCCAATACGAATGGCACGAAAAAAGGAAGCACCATGAAATTAGCACTTGACTTCAAACGTCCCATATAAGGGGGGCTTCGATTGATCCGCCGGGCTACGATGCGGGAAAGAAGATCAAGGGCAAGAAGCGGCATATTCTCGTCGATACACAAGGCCTGTTGATTCATGCCATCGTTCATGCCGCTGACATTCAGGATCGGGACGGCGGCGCATTCGTCATGGCGACCATGTTCGGCATGTACCCGTTCCTGATGAAACTCTACGCCGATGGCGGCTATCAAGGCCCGCTGTTTCGCCGCGCTGTGGCGAAAATAATGGCGCAGGTGAACATAGAGATCGTCAAGCGTTCCGATCACGCAAAGGCATTTGTCGTCCTCCCGAAGCGGTGGGTCGTCGAACGAATGTTTGCATGGCTCGGGCGTTGCAGGCGTCTCGCCAAAGATTGGGAGAATCTCAATCGTAAGGCGCTCGCTTTTCTCCGCCTCGCTTCAATCAGGCTCATGCTGAGAAAACTATGCAATCCTGCATAATCTCTCCGGACAGACTCTAACACTACAGTTGCATTTTTGAGTGACTTCTGAATCGATGGGCAACCATGATTCGGGAGATCATGGATGACTGGAGCATCGATTGAGACGACGCTTGAACTGTGGGCATCGTCATTACGGGATGTGAAGCAGCGGATGCGCCCGCTGTTTAGTCAGGATCGGGTAGCGGCGTCGGCAGGGCAATTTCTCGACGGGTTGCTAGGCAATGAGCCGCGCAAGACTGGTTGGATGCGGGCGGAAGCAGCTGGCGATCCTGGCCCGTGGCGTCAACAGGCGATTCTGGGCCGCGGGAGCTGGGATGCTGACGCCTTTTGTGAACTGGTGCGGGACTATGCGCTGGAAACTCTGGCAGACGATGACGCGGTTCTGGTGATCGACGAGACCGGGTTTCTGAAGCAAGGCAAAGCATCGTGCGGGGTTGCGCGGCAGTACACCGGCTCGGCAGGCAAGATCACCAATTGTCAGATTGGCGTGTTTGCCTGCTATGCGTCGCGTCACGGCCACGCCTTCATCGATCGCCGGCTTTACTTGCCGAAGGAGTGGACGGACGCTCCCGCTCGGATGAAGGCGGCGCGCGTTCCCAAGGACATGTGCTTCGCAACGAAGCCGCAGCTTGCACGGAAGATGATCGCGCGGGCGATCGTAGCCAAGGTGCCGTTCTCCTTCGTTGCAGCGGATAGCGTGTATGGAACGGGCGACATCGAAGCCATGCTGCGAAAGGCCGGCAAGGGCTACGTCCTGGGCATTGCGTCTAACCATCAGATCCGCTCTTGGGGCAAGGCGCAGGTCTTTGTCGACACCGCTGGCAACGTTGCGCAGAGCCTTCCTGGCAAGGCCTGGCGACGACTGTCAGCGGGCGACGGCACCAAAGGGCCGCGGCTGTATGATTGGGCCTATCTCGAATTGGCCGACCTCGAGGCTGGAGACTACAACAGCACGTTGACCGGAACCTGGACGCGAGGCCTGCTGATCCGCCGCAACATCGGGGACAGCGAACTCGCCTTCTTCTCCACTTGGTGTCCGAAAGGCACGTCGGCGAAGAAGCTGGTTGCAGTGGAAGGCTGCCGCTGGTCCATCGAAGATGGCTTCGAAACCGCCAAAAACGAATTTGGTCTCGATCACAATGAGACCCGATCCTGGCACGGGTGGCACCGTCATGTCTCGCTGGTCATGCTGGCCTTCGCCATGATGGCGGCGATCCGTCATCGAGCTAACGCCGCCGTTGTGGGGCCCAAAAAAACGTTGCCGCGCCGATCGATCAAACGTCGCTCCTGATCCGCTGGTCGATCCAGGAAATCCGTCGTATCACCCTCAAGCTCGCGCAACGGCGTATCCAGCCCGCTCGCATCATCGCATGGTCGCTCTGGCGACGCGCTCACCAGGCCGAAGCAAAGCGAGCGCACCTTAAGCAAAAAATGCAACTGTAGTGCTAAGCAAATAGATCCGCACCGGGTACAAACGCCGAGCTACCTGACGTTGGTCCAGCACGCTCAATAGTAGTAGGGGCGACGCTGATAGAGTTGGCCCTGCTGATACCGGTATGGCACCGTCCCGTTCGGATAGCATTGGCCGTCTCGGACATCGAGATCCGCGCCATTGCCGCATTGCACAGGATATCGGCCGCCGCCGTAATAACCTTGCCGAGCGGCCTGATATGGCGGGGGGATCACGCCGTTTGGATAGCAACGGCCGTGGATATCGATATCGTATCCGTTCCCGCACTGCTGAACCCGGTGCACCAAGTTGTTGGTGTCGCCCGCGGGAGCTGCGCCAAGGTGAGCGGCGAGTGCCGCAGCAGCGATTGTGACTATCATCCCTAAGCCTCCATATCCCTGCCGATTAACGAACGTCCTTCAATAGCTGAAGTTCCGCACGGTCCAATTATACGTTTCCAAGTCCAACAGCGATTGAACGCGGCATTCACCAGCTGTTCGCGTGCGGTCCCTCATTTGCACGAACATCTCAATCGCCTTCATCCAGTTCTTCAAGCCATTCATGCATCTGCGTTGAGCCGACCGTGCGTTGAGGCTGATGAAGATTGATCGTGCCCGCGCTGACATTTGGGGTTTCAGCCAACTTCATTCTCGCGAATTTCCGGGCTTCTCTCTCGCTCGGAAACGTTTCGGTCGCATTCAGGTGCGGTTGCATTCCTGTTGGAAGTTCAAAAGAGACGTACAAATGTGCTTTTAGCCATGAAATGCTCGGGAGCTGGTTACTCAGCGAACGGTCCTGTGGTCGCGCAAATTGTCAATACCTTAGCATTACAGTTGCCGTTTCACTTTGAGGTGGGCGCGCCTTGCGATTGCCTGGTGAGCTCTGCGCCAGAGTGACCATGCGATGATGTGTGCTGGCTTGATCCGCTTTCGAGCGAGCCTGATGGCAATGCGCCGAATTTCCTGGATTGACCATCGGATCAGCGACGAGGCCGCGATGGTTTTGTTTTTGCCATGGTCCGGCGTTGAGTTTTTTTGGGCTGCGGCGGATTGGCATGATGGCGGATCACCGCCATCATGGCGAAGGCGAGCATGGCCATGGAAACGTGGCGATGCCAGCCATGCCAGGATCGGCTCTCATTGTGATCGAGCCCGAACTCGTTTTTTGCGGTCTCAAAACTGTCCTCGATCGCCCAGCGATGGCCCTCGACCGTGACCAGCGTTTCGATGGTTGTTCCTGCCGGGCACCAGGTGGTGAAGAAGGCAAGATCGCCATCGGCGATGCGGCGACGGATCAGCAGGCCGCGTGTCCACAAACCGTCATTGGCGCTGCTAAACTGCCCGGCATCAAGATCGGCCAGTTCGAGATAGCACCAGTCATGCAGCCGCGGTCCTTTGGTTCCGTCCCCTGCGGACAGGCGTTTCCAGTCGGACGGGCGCCGCGTCGCGGCGATGTCCGCGGCGGTGCCGGAGACCGATCGCCGCTTGCCCCAGGAATGGAACACATGAGCGCTGCTGACCCCGAGTACATAGCCTTTGGCCGCCTGGCGTAGTTGCTGTTCGATGTTGCCAACACCGTAGACCGTATCGCCGGCAACCCACTTGAACGGGACGGACGCGGCTATCGCGCGCGCGATCATTCCCGTCGCAAGCTTCGGTTTGGTCGCAAAACCTGTGTTGGCGGGCACGTATGTGGCCTCCAGACGATCGGGATCTTCGGTCCATTCCTTCGGAAGATATAGCGCGCGATCGATGAATGCATGACCGTGGCGCGAAACGTAGCTGGCGAAGACGCCGATCTGGCAGTTCGTGATCTTGCCTGCCGAACCGGTGTATTGCCGCGCCACGCCGCACGACGCCTTGCCCTGCTTGAGAAAACCGGTTTCGTCGATGACGAGGACCGCATCGTCGTCCGCCAAATGCTCGATGACGTAGTCGCGAACAATATCGCGCAAGCCATCCGCATCCCAATCCCTGCGACCCAGGATCGCCTGTTGCCGCCAAGGGCCGGGATCGCCAGCCGCCTCCGCCCGCATCCAGCCGGTCTTGCGTTGCTCCGCGCCGAGCAGGCCTTCCAGGAATAAGCCCGCGTTCCTCGCAACGCGGTCTTGATTGAACAACGGACGTATCCGCTTCTTGATCTCACGAAGCGACGCCGCCCATAACGCAAGCGTCTCTTCAATCGACGCTGCCTGCGTCCACGACCTTCGAATCATGGTTGCCCATGGATTCAGAAGTCCTCATAAACGGCAACTGTAATGTTAGGTGATGCGGAACGGCGGCGGGCTACTGCGCGTCGTGGGTGACTTCATTGGGAAAGCCCGCCGGTTCTTAGCCGGCGGGCTATTTGATTAGGTTTTGGATTGAGCTTTGCGCATTAGCTCGAGCCAAACCTTCCAGCATTCTGCGGGCGGAAAGCCGGCCGCGCGCATTGCGCGCAACTGTTCCCAGGTCATCGATCATCCTCGGAGTGGGCGAAACGGAAAAGTCGGGCACCGACCGGACCGAAACAATAACCCTCGGCTGCACGCGTTGCATCGGGTTGGCTGATCTAAAGATACCGTATCGCAGCTAGGAGCGAAAGCCGCCCGTGAGGGCTTGGCGCGTAGCTCAACCGGAGAAGGCGGCAGCCGAGACTGCCAGCCCCAGCACCAGAGCCACCGCGATCGCGAACACCGTGGGAATGACAAACTCTACGGCAATTTCTTTTCGGGTCATTGCGAAACTCGCTTTGACCTACCCCTGACGCCAGAACACCATCTTCAACTGAGTCGCGCAAACAAAGAGAGACATGGGCAGCCAGCGAGGCTGATCTTGCGGCGCGGAACGGCGGCTGGCTACTGCGCGTGGTGGCCCCGTGGAAGCGCTCCCACCGCTAGCCATACTCTCACCGTGCCCGACGGGAATAACGCACCGGCGCGGCCACCGCGCGGCGGCAAATGATCATTCCGGGATGAGTCAGCGCGATCGGAGCGGCGGCGGTGCGTGCTTGGTGCCTCGGAAGATTTCAAAACGTCGGAAACATCGGCGCTCATGAAGGAGGCCGCCATAGCGTAGCCCGACAGCCAGCGCCAGGCAAACAATCCATTGTAGGCCAAGTTTCAATTGCTAAGGCCGCGCTCCCCCAACCAATCCGGATCGATGTCTCGGCCAGCTTGCGCGAGTACCTCGACGACATTGCCGGCTCGATCGCGGCACCGACGTAGCGTGTATTGCTTCCGGCTCCATCCGCCCTGGACCGGGATCGGAAGGGCTACGTTCGAAACTTTTGGAGGGCTTATCCAACGGCCATCGAAGGGTCCGCCCGAGATTTCAATTTTCATGGTGCGGTGTCCGGATGCAGTTTTTTGGGCGGTGGGTCTTTAACTAGTTTGGAACGACGACGACCCTATGCGCTGCTCTTCGAGGAGGGATGGTCGACGAACGCCGGATAACGGCCTCGTCGAGGGTCGGTTCCTAAGGGTCAGTTAAGAAATAACTGAGTCATAATTATCACGTTCTGCGAGAATTTATTACTTGGGGATTCCCTGATGGGAATCGGCGGCGGTAGAATCGTCGCGTGATAAGCGCTTCGGACATCAGAGCTCTTCGGAAACGTTGGAAGTCGATGGCTCCTCTGCTGGATGAGAGGAGCCGCCGACGCTGGGCGGCGTCGGAAGCACGTATGATTGGACACGGCGGCGTGAGCGCCGCGGCTGCGGCGACGGGTCTGGCGCGACGGACAATATATCGAGGACTTGAAGATCTCGAGGATCGTGCCTCGGTTGGGAATGACCGGGTACGGCGGCGGGGTGGCGGACGTAAATCGAGAATAACCGAGGACCCAACTTTACTTTCCGACCTTAAGTCGTTGCTTGAACCGGTGACGCGAGGTGATCCGATGCGACGGCGATTGTGGACGTCGCTCAGCCTGCGGAAGTTACGCGCGAAGTTGAAGCGAAAGGGGCACGACATCAGCCATCCTGTCGTTGGAGATTGCCTGCACAAGCTGCACTATAGCCTACAGGCCAATCGGAAAGTCCACGAAGGCAGCGAGCATATGGACCGGAATGCTCAGTTTGAATACATCAGCAAAAAGGCTGGCAGTTTCTTGACGGACGGCCAGCCGGTCATCTCGGTCGATACGAAAAAAAAGGAATTGGTGGGCAATTTCAAGAATGCGGGCCGCGAATGGAGACCCACAGGTAGACCCGAAGAGGTCAATGTGCATGACTTCATTGATCCCAGGCTGAAACGCGCGGTGCCATACGGCGTTTATGACATCAACAACAACACCGGTTGGGTCAGCGTCGGAACGGATCACGACACCGCCGCCTTTGCGGTCAACGCCATTCGCCGCTGGTGGAAGGCCATGGGAATGAAACGTTATCCGAAACCCAAAGGTCTGTTGGTGACCGCTGACGGCGGTGGATCGAACGGCTATCGCGTCCGTCTGTGGAAAATCGAGCTGCAGAAACTGGCCGATGAGCTTAGGTTCCCGATCACGGTGTGCCACTTGCCGCCCGGAACCAGCAAGTGGAATAAAATCGAGCACCGGCTTTTCTCTTTCATCAGCATCAACTGGCGCGGCAAACCCCTGCGCAGTTTTCGCACAATCGTCGAGCTCATTGCCGCTACGACGACCGAGACAGGTCTCACCGTACGTGCTGAACTCGATGAAAAGAAATATCCCAAGGGACTCAAAGTCTCCGATGCGCAACTCGCCACCGTGAACATGTTTCCTCATGACTTTCACGGGGAATGGAACTACACCATAGCTCCCAATAAGAAGCGTATCAAAAAGTGACTAAGTTATTTATTAACATGCCCT